>JAMPFQ010000010.1 GCA_023664345.1 Lachnospiraceae bacterium
TCCATCTTCTTCCGCAACAATCACATGATGGTCTTTATTCTGAAAAATAGCATCCCAAATCTGCAATAAATCAGTAGTCTTTTCTGGCATGGGATTGTTATGTAACTGCACATACAATTTTAATAAACCATCTAAATCGTTTTTCTTTATCTCTCTAACCATATATTGTTCTCCTCATTCACCATAAGAATTTTTGAGGGACTCACGTATAAATAGCATATATTCCTCCAAATTTTATATAGAATCAACCGCAAATCTATTGTACCATATTCCTTGGTATTTATCATTAAAAATTCTGCTTTTCAATCTCCCTCCCATCAAGTCAAACTTCCATATTTTTTCTTTTATGATATACTTATCTTTGGATCGATTCAAACGTGCGGAACGGAAATGGAGGATAATCATGATCTATAAAGCAGCTGACTTCGGAGCCCTCGGCGACGGGCTCCACAATGATACTCTTGCGCTCCAGGCGGCGGTGGACGCCTGCCATGAAAACGGCGGCGGGCGCGTCCTGCTGGAGGGCGGCCATACCTACCGCTGCGGCACTCTGGAACTGAGATCCTGCGTGGAACTGCATCTGGAGATGGGGGCCGTGCTGAAAGCAAGCGATGATCTGGAGGATTTTAACCGGCTGGGAAAGGGCGCTGTCTCCACCGCGAAAGTGACCGCTCCCACCTATACCAACTGCGATTATTCCGGCGGCCCCACTCTGTTCTTCCTGTATGCGAAAGACTGCCAGTATATCTCCATCACCGGATTCGGCAGGATCGACGGCAATCAGGAAATCTTCTACGGGACGGTCACTCCCTGGCATATTGACGGCAGTTTTTATCCCAGGGTGCCCCTGCTGTTCCTGGAGCATGTGGAACATCTGACCCTGCACCAGGTCACTTTGACAAACAGTGGTTTCTGGACCACCCATCTGGTGGGCTGCGAGGATGTGCTGATCGATGGCATCCGCATTTTGAACGACCTGCGCCTGGCCAACTGCGACGGCATCGATCCGGATCACTGCAAAAACGTGCGGATCGCCAACTGCCACATTGAGAGCGCGGACGACTGCATCGTCTTCAAAAACACGGAGCATGCCGCACAATACGGCGCCTGCGAGAATATCGTGGTCTCCAACTGCACTCTGACTTCCACCAGCGCCGCCGTCAAATTCGGCACGGAGAGTGTGTCGCCTTTCCGCAATATTTCCATACAAAACTGCGTTATCAGCCGTTCCAACAGAGGGATCTCCCTGCAGCTTCGGGATGCGGGATACATGGAAAACATCCATTTCTCCAACCTCAGCATCGACACCAGGCAGTTCTCCCCCGACCACTGGTGGGGCAAGGCGGAGCCCATCGCCATCACCGCCCTCAGGCGCAGGGAGGAAACTAAGATCGGATCTGTTAATAACATTACTTTTGAAAACATAGACTGTATCGGTGAGAATGGCATCCTGATCTACGGCGAGCCGGAACGGAATATCAGCAATATAAGCTTCCGCAACATCACGGTGCGGCTGGAAAAGCGCACCGACTGGCCCAAAGGGATCCGTGACCTGCGCCCCTGCGCGGACAGCGGCCTGACAAATGGAACCGTACACTGTTTCAGCGCCCATAACGCGAAAGATATCACGCTGGATCGTTTCCGCGTGACCGTGGACGAGAGCATGAGCGAGTATGTTACTGAAGAGATGGAGATCATAAACTGTGAAAGATTGATGGCTGACGGTCAAACGCTGTAAAAGATTGCATATTTTGTAAAAATCTGCTACAGTATACATGAGAACTCCCATGAATATGTGGGAACAAAATTATTACAATATCAAACAAAGGAGATGGTTTTATGACATACAAGACAGAGGGAACCTGTTCACAGCTTATCGAGATCGAAATGAAAGACGGCGTGATCGATTCCGTGACATTTACCGGGGGCTGCAACGGCAATCTGAAAGGCATTGGCGCTCTGGTAAAGGGCATGACGCCGGAGGAAGTGATCGCAAGATGCAAGGGCATCCGCTGCGGCTTTAAATCCACTTCCTGCCCTGACCAGCTTGCCCGGGCATTGGAGAGTATGCTTTAAAAAGCGGCATGGGGGTTAAAATGAAAAAAATTGTCTTGACAGGCGGCGGTACGGCAGGTCATGTGACGCCTAATATCGCCTTGCTGCCCGCCTTAAAGGATGCCGGGTATGAGATCACTTATATGGGATCCTACGACGGCATTGAGAAAAAGCTGATATCCGATTTTGATATTCCCTATGTGGGCATTTCCACAGGGAAATTCCGTCGGTATCTGGATCTGCAGAATCTTACCGATCCTTTCCGGGTGATCAAGGGCTTTTCAGAGGCCAGGAAATTCCTGAAAACATATCGGCCCGATGTGGTCTTTTCCAAGGGAGGCTTTGTCAGCGTCCCTGTGGTGCGGGCAGCTGCTTCCCTGGATATTCCCTGCATCATCCATGAATCGGATATGACGCCGGGACTTGCCAATAAACTCTGCGTCTCCGCGGCTGCGAAGATATGCTGCAATTTTCCGGAGACACTGAAGCTTCTGCCCCAGAACAAGGCTGTGCTGACCGGTTCTCCCATCCGCGAGGAACTTTCCCGGGGCAATAAGATTGCCGGATTGAACATGTGCGGCTTTACCGCCAACAAGCCCGTTATCATGGTGATCGGAGGCAGCCTGGGCGCTTCCAATGTAAATAAGGCCGTCCGTGACGCCCTGCCGAAGCTGCTGCCGGATTTTCAGGTGGTCCATCTCTGCGGTAAGGACAAAATGGATAACCTGCTGCTGACCACGCCCGGCTATAAGCAGTTTGAGTACATCAAGTCAGAGTTAAAAGATCTGTTTGCCATGGCTGATATCGTGATCTCCCGGGCAGGCGCCAACGCCATCTGCGAATTGTTGGCGTTGAAAAAACCAAACATCCTGATCCCCCTGCCCGCTTCCAGCAGCAGAGGAGACCAAATCTTAAATGCCCAGTCCTTTGAATCCCAGGGATTCTCCATAGTGATCAGTGAGGACGACCTGCTCACCGACTTGTTGGTAAACAAAGTACACGAACTGTATTCCACCAGGCAGACCTACATCGAAGCCATGAGCAAAAGCGGGCAGATGGACTCCGTCAAGACCATTATGGGGCTGTTGGAGGAAGCTGCCCGACCGGCATGATATGCGATACCGCCGGTAAAGGAAAAGCCTGCTGGTCAAAGCAGGCTTTCATCATATACGGCCCTTGCGCCGCCGATAAACTTCGGTCTGGTGCGGGCGCAGACCACACGGGCATCGCCGATCTCTTTCGTGCGGATCCGAATCGGCACAGCCACGTCTCGCAGGTGCATACCGATCAGAGTATCGCCGATATCCATTCCCGCATGAGCCCTGATATGTTCCACTGCCACGGGGTGTTCCAATGATTGATACGCCGCTGTAGCAAAGGAACCTCCCGCTTTGGGCTGGGGCACTACATTGACCGTTTCATAACCGTATTTTTCCGCCGCGTCCTGCTCCATGATCAGGGCGCGGTTTAAATGTTCACAACACTGTGCCGCCAGATAGACACCCGCTTCCTGGGCAGCCTGGTAAATATTGCCAAAGACCGCCTCCGCCAGTTCGGGGCTGGAAAAACTGCCTATGCTGGCGCCGCTGACCTCACTGGTGGAACAGCCCACCACAAAGAGATCTCCCTCCGACAGCTGCGCCGCCTCCAGGATCTCCTTTGCCGCCCTGTACGCCTCTTCTCCGATGATCGCCATATCCTCTGTCATGATAAACGCCTCACAATTCTCCGATATATTTTGTCTCTCCGGGTCTTACCTCCAGGAATCCGTCCTCCGTCTTCACCCAGACGCTGACTGCGGTGGGATTGTGCATGGTCATGCCGTCCGCGGAAAATTCCTGCTGCCTGGTGGCGCTGACGTAGGTGTATATCTCCATGTTAGTCGCATACCAGATATCATCCCTGCCCGCCATTTTGTCCACAAAGGCTTCTATCACGCTCCAGTCCCCGGAACGGCCAAACTCAAAACTGTGTCCCCACACATACATCACCGGCAGTTCATAAAAGCCTGCCACATCCAGAAATCTGTCACCCAACTCCAGCAGCCGATTGTCGTGATGGCAGGTGGGATGCCATTCCATGAAATCAGAGGGCGGAAAGAACCCACAGGTATCATTCACCGTTCTGGAATATTTTATTCCGAGCGACCTGGCGATCCGGATGATCTCAGGATCATAATTGCCAAAAGCATAAGACATCCCCTGTACCAGGCCCCCGGTGATCTCCTCCAGGCGCCTGCGGTCCTCCTGGATCTCCAGAACCGCCTGCTGCCTGGTGATAGTGGGCAGATTGCGGTGCTGCACTCCATGGCAGGCCACCTCATGCCCTGCATATACCTCCCTGATCTCCTCCGCGCCGATATATACCTCGTCGCCCCTGACCAGTCCCAATCTTCCCGTATTTAAATGGAAAGTCCCTTTCATGCCGTGGCTTCGCAGCAATTCTGCCAGACGCCTGTCGAAATCCTGTCCGTCGTCATAGCTGAAAGTCAACGCTTTCCTGATTCCCTGCGGATATACAAACCTCATAATAAAATCCTCCTATTCAATTGCCATATATGGCAATTTGTTCCGTCTCTCCACTTCAGCGCACAAAAAAGTGCAGCAATTTCATGTAAAATGGCGTGTAGGGCTGATACCGCACGGGCAGATCCAGGATGGTCTTCTTATCCACCATGCTCTTGTTGTGGCTGAACGTGTCGAATCCCTGCCTGCCATGGTATGCCCCCATACCGCTGGCGCCCACGCCTCCGAAGCCCATTTGGCTGGTGGCCAGATGGATCACCACGTCATTGATGCATCCGCCCCCGTACTGGATCCGCTCTTTGACGAAACGTATATGTTCCCTGTCGGAAGAAAACAGATAGAGCGCCAGGGGCGAATCCATGCTGTTGATCTTCTCCGCGACCTGTCCCAGGTCCTGATAGGTCAGGATTGGCAGCACCGGCCCGAAGATCTCCTCACCCATGACCGCGTCCTCCCAGGTGACATCATCCATCACTGTGGGCGCGATCCGCAGGCTTTCCGGATCGACTTCCCCTCCACATACGGTCTTTTCCCGGTCGATCAGCCCGCACACCCTGTCAAAATGCCTGCGGTTTATCATCTTCCCGTAAGCGGGGTTCCGGAGCGGCTCATCGCCGTACTGCTCCGCGATCTGCTTCTTTACTTCCCTCAGGAAAGCCTCTTTCACGCTCCCGGCGCAGTACACATAGTCCGGCGCCACGCAGGTCTGTCCGCAGTTTATGAATTTACCGAATACGATTCTCCTGGCCGCCAGCGGGATATTGGCAGTCTCGTCCACGATACAGGGGCTTTTCCCGCCCAATTCCAGCGTGACCGGCGTCAGATGCTCCGATGCTTTGCGCATCACTTCGCTGCCCACCGCCTTGCTTCCGGTAAAAAAGATATGATCGAACCTGCATTCCAGCAGGCAGGAATTTTCTTTCCGACCGCCCGTGACCACCGCCACATATTCCGGGGGAAAGCATTCCCCGATCAATCTCGCCAATACGTCTGACGTGGCAGGCGCATAGGCGCTGGGCTTCAAGATCACCGTATTTCCGGCAGCAAGAGCGTCCGCCAGAGGATCGATGGACAGTAAGACAGGATAATTCCACGGACTCATGATCAGCACGGAACCATAGGGAACCGGCTTGACGAAGCTGCGGGAAATACTCTGCACAAGGGGCGTCCGCACCCTGCGCTCCCTGGCGTATCCGCTGACATGTCGCAGGAGATGACGGATCTCCGTCTTGGCCAGTCCGGTTTCACACATATAACTTTCCTGCGGGCTTTTCCCCAAATCCTGTTTCAGAGCATCGGAAATAAGCGCCTCATTTTCCTCCAGCGCGTTCCACAGTTTTTTCAGGGCCGTTTTCCTTGCGGCAACAGGCAGGGTCTCCCCGGTAGCAAAATACTTTTTCTGCTCTCCCAGCAATGCTTCTATCTCACTGCGCTCCATTCGTCTCGCTGACCCTCGCCTTTCCGAAATGAATCAATGACAGCATATCAGGGCCTGTATGAGCGCCAATGATGGGACTCAACATGGTTATCTTCACCGTAAGCTCCGGATGGACCTCCAGTACCATCTGCTTTAATTTTTCCGCGTTGTCCTTACAGTCCGCACAGCAGATGTAAACGGTATCACCAAAACTTCCGTCAAAATTTGCCGAAAACTGCTCGATCATATATTTGGAAGCAAAACTGTCGCCCCGCTTCTTGGCAATGGTATCCAGCTTTCCGTCCCCCTTAATAGTCAGGATGGGCTTGATGTTGAGGGCTGTCCCTATGACCGCCGTGGCCGCGGAGATCCTGCCTCCCCGTTTCAGATACATCAAATCCTCCACCTTGAACCAATAATTGACCCTGCCAGCGTTCTCCCGGAGCCATGCCGCATTTTCCTCCAGGCTCATGCCTGCCTCACGGTTCCTGCAGGCAGCTTCCGTCAGAAGCCCCATCCCGCCTGTAGCGCCCAGGCTGTCCACCACTTCCACGCGGACTTCCCCATCGTAAGTCTCTTTCAGCATTTCCACCGCCATCCGGGCCGACTCGTAGGTATTGCTCAGCCCGCTGGAAAGGGAGAGATAGAGGAGCGCTTTCTTCTCTTTCACATAGGGCTCAAAGACGGAAACATAATGAAAGGGTGCGATCTGGCTGGTCCGGGTGGGGATCGCCTGACGGAGTTTATCGTAATAATCATGCATCATTTCATCGCTCTCAGGACGGTCACAGTGGAACGTGTCCTCCCCCAGCATATATTCCATGGGGACAAAGCGCACCTGATACTGTTCCAGAAAGGTTTCGTCAATGTCTATCGATACGTCTGAAAATATTTCGTAATCCATCTTTTCCTCATTTCCGCGCGGCATCCCGCACTGATACTTTTTTCCTATCAACATTATAACGGCAAAGCGCCGCGAATGCAACGAAAACACTTTTCTCTGCCTGAGAATATAATAAATAAAACTCTCACAGGAGCAATCTATGCAGATCATTCCCTCTCTGCTGTTTGGAATATCCTCCAGCCTGGATGCCCTGCTGATCGGTATCGGTTACGGGATCCGCAGTATCCGCATCCGTCTGTGGCAGAACCTTCTGGTCAGTGGTATCACGCTGGCTGGCACCTGCGTCTCCGTGGGCTTCGGCAGCTGGCTGGCACCCAGGCTTCCCCTGATGTTCAGCCGGTACGCGGGCAGTATGGTACTGATGCTGCTGGGCGTCTGGTATGTGGTGAAATGGCTGGCAAAAAAGCTTGCCCACCAACGGGGGGCGGCACAGGCTGCCGCCCAGTCCGTCCCGCGGCTCTCTTTTCCCGAAGTCCTGGGACTTGGCGTAAGCCTGTCGTTTAACAATATAGGCATTGGTCTCAGCGCCAGTATCGCCGGTCTGACCCTGTTCCCCGCCGCCGCTGCCACATTGGCCTGCTCCCTGTTGTTCCTGTTCGCGGGCAACAGGCTGGGCAGAAGCCGTTTTCTCCAATTCCTTGGCGCGGCCGCGGATCCCGTATCGGGGATTCTTCTGATGCTTTTGTCTTTTTTACAGGCATTTCTTTAAAATTCTTCTGCGAAATAGGATTTCCTGTTTCGCGGTACATAAAACATCCCCCATCCGCAATTCCAAATTTACAATCCCTCTCGGAACGCTTATAATAGAGTACAGTACTCACTTTATGAAAAGCAGGTGTAACCATGAGCAAAAAAAACAGGAAACCATTGAACGGAAAACTTTTAGGACAGCTTTTCACCACTATGTTCTCTCTCAGCGCCTGTACTTTCGGCGGCGGCTTCGTCATTGTATCCCTGATGAAGAAGAAAGTGGTGGAGGAACGGCACTGGCTGGAGGAAGACGAGATGCTGGATATCACCGCCATCGCCCAGTCCTCCCCCGGCCCCATCCCGGTCAACGCCTCCGTTATCCTGGGCTACCGACTGCAGGGCATCGCGGGTTCTCTGGCTGCTGTAGGCGGCACCATACTTCCCCCGTTGATCCTGCTGTCCCTGATCGCCATATTTTATGACTGGTTCCGGCAAAACGCCATCGTGAACACGGCCCTCACGGTCATGCGCGCCGGGGTGGCCGCCGTGATCTGCGATGTGGTCATCAATCTGGCAAAAAATGTGCTGGGAACAAAGAAACCGCTGTATATCGCGCTGATGGCAGTCACTTTTATCCTGGGCTACTTCCTGGACGTCAGCGCCATGTATATCATTCTGGGCTGTCTCGCCACAGGGATCCTCTGCGTGGTATTTGACCAGATGAAGAAAAGGAGAATCCAATCATGAATACTCTGGCAAAACTTTTTATCAGTTTCTTGCAGGTGGGCATGTTCAGTGTGGGCGGCGGATACGCGGCGATCCCCCTGATCCAGAACCAGATTGTCAACGTGTGGCATCTGATGTCCCTAGAGGAGTTCGCGGACCTGATCACCATCGCCGAGATGACACCCGGCCCCATCTCCATCAATTCCGCCACATTTGTGGGCATGCGGCTGATGGGTCTGCCCGGCGCATTATTATGTACCTTTGGCTGCATCCTGATGCCCTTTGCCATCTGTCTGACACTGGCATATTTTTATTATAAGTACCGTAACTTCTCCGGCGTCCAGACCGTGCTGGGCTGCCTGCGTCCCGCGGTGGTCTCCCTGATCTCCTGTGCCGGTCTCTCCATCCTGACGCTGGCTGTTTTCCGGGACGGCGCCGTGAATTTCACCCCATCCAACCTGAAATGGGTGGAGATCGGGCTGTTCGTCGTCTGCCTGTTCCTGCTGCGGAAATTTAAAGTGGGCGCCATCAAGATCATCCTGGGTTCCGGCGTGGTGGGAACGCTGATCTATCTGCTGATCCCGGGTCTGGCATAAGAAGCGTTTTTCATGGATGTGTTGATGTATATTTTCTGCTTCTAACAGGGATTCTACCTATTATGACGGCGCATCAGAACCGATCCGGCCATCTGTACGGTTCTGTGCAGTCCCAATGCCGAATCCCTTTAAGGAGTGAATACCCGCTATGCCATTGTCCGTTCATTTAGAAGAAAATATCCGCTGCCTGACCGCGGCGCTGCCCATCGGCGCCAGCTTTGACCTTATGACCAGAGACCTGTATCTGGGGGAGACGAAAGCCTATTTTCTGGGCGTCAACGGATTCTGTAAAACAGAGATCCTGCAGCAGATCTTCTCGGATCTGCAAGATCCCCTGTATGTAAAAGATGGAAATGTGGAAGACATCGTCCGCTACATGAATGCCAAGATCGGCTACGCCCAGGCTTCCCTGTGCGATTCCTGGGACATCATTCTAAAGAATGTGCTCAGCGGCCCTTCACTGCTGTTGATCGACGGATTTTCCCAGGGCATCCTGATCGATGTGAGGACCTATCCCGCCAGAGGGATCTCAGAACCGGATGTAGAGAGAGTGACCAGAGGCGCCCGGGACGGCTTCGTGGAGACCATGCTCTTCAACGCCAACCTGATCCGCCGCCGCGTCCGTTCCACGGATCTCTGCTTCTCCGTCCACACCGTGGGGACGGAAAGCAAGACGGACGTCTGCGTTGCCTATCTGGAAAAAAGCGTCAACAGAGAACTTCTGAAAAAGCTGTCCGCACGCATCGATGAACTGGATATCTCCGCCCTGACCATGGGTTCCAAAAGCCTGGAAGAACTTCTGCTTCCCAGACGGTGGTGGAATCCGCTGCCCTCCATCCAGACCACGGAGCGGCCCGATGTGGCATGCAGCTATCTCCTGGAGGGACATATCCTTGTTATCGTGGACAATTCTCCGGTAGTCCTGATCTTCCCCTGCACGATCTTCCAGTTTACCCAGAGTTCCGAAGATTACTATAACAGTCCCTCGGTAGGGACTTATTTCCGCCTGGTGCGCTTTTGCTGTATCCCCGTGAGTCTGCTGCTGATGCCGGTGTTTCTGCTTCTGACAGGGTATTTCCCGGAACTTTCCGACAGATGGGGGCTTCTCGCGGACAGCGGCAGCATGACGCCTCAGAGGCTGTTTTTCTATGTGCTGGCAGTAGAATTCCTGTTGGATCTGCTGAAATATTCCGCCGCCTTAAATTCCGGCAGGCTTTCCGGCTCCCTCTCCATCATCGGGGGACTGCTCATAGGTGACATTGCTGTCAGTTTGAACTGGGCTTCCATGGAAGTATTGTTCTATGCGGCAGTCACCCTGCTTGCGTCCCTGTCCGTGTCAGGCACGGAATTCAGCGACGGCATCCGGCTTTACCGCATCCTGCTGATCTTTGCCACAGGTTTCTTCGGCCTGCCCGGATTCCTGGCGGGGCTGGTATTGGTCTTGCTATCTATCGCCAGCACTCCCACTTTCGGAGGATACAGCTATTTCTGGCCGTTATTTCCCTTTAACAGAAAAGCCCTGGGCAGGCTGCTGTTCCGCAGTCCTACACCCAAGGCTCAGCCTTCTAAAGTCTGGAATCGGGGAGATCCAGACTGATGATACAGATCAATAGCTCATTGCTCGCGGGAATAAAAAAAGCGCGAGACGGGAATCGAACCCGCGACCCCCTCCTTGGCAAGGAGGTGCTCCACCGCTGAGCCACTCGC
Organism: Lachnospiraceae bacterium; assembly: GCA_023664345.1. Taxonomy (GTDB): domain Bacteria; phylum Bacillota; class Clostridia; order Lachnospirales; family Lachnospiraceae; genus Acetatifactor. Next base: position 10,621 of record JAMPFQ010000010.1, read on the forward strand.
GCATATGACGGGCATAATCACCCAAAAGCAGGGTGCAATCACCCGCAAGCGGGTACAATCACCCAAAAGCGGGTGATGGGAATCGAACCCACATATCTAGCTTGGAAGGCTAGTGTTCTACCACTGAACTACACCCGCACCTATTATCCTGTCGATCCGCTTCTGAATGCCCAGAACCGGAATCGAACCAGTGACACGAGGATTTTCAGTCCTCTGCTCTACCAACTGAGCTATCTGGGCCTGTAACGTGCATCCCTGCGTCACAACACAGATTATTTTACATGGTACTTCCAAAAAAGTCAAGAACTTTTTTGAAAATCAGTCAATACGCTCGCCTACATATATGCTGACACGGTTCTGGATGATATCGGCTGCCTCCGCCGCATCTTTATCGCCCCCAAAACAGGCGCCTGCCTCCTCCAGGATGATATCGAGCACGCCGGGATTATTGTCATAGCCCCGATGAGTATTCTCGATAATGCTCCGGTAGACTTCCGCATCGCTCTCCGTGATGCAGGATAATCTGATCGGCTCCTCCACACCCTCTGTTATGACTATCGCAGTCTCATATTTGATCTTTTCCTGTTCCACACCGTCCACCGTTTCATACTCCGGAGTCAGCGCATCCTGTATCCGCTCCTCGGACACGGACCGCAGGAGGGGAATGCCCCTCACCTCCCTCTGCATATCTTCCGTGAGCCAGGTCTTGATGAAATCCCATGCAGCATCCTTATTGCTACTGTTTCTGCATATGGAAAAGCACATGCCAAACGGTTCCGCCACTCCTCCGCCCAGGTCTTGTTCCCCATCAGCTACCGGATAGCCCGGCCAGAGTATGTCCGCATCACCTGATATCTCTCTGGCAAACGCTGTATCCCAGGGGGTAAACAGGCGGGTCATCCGCCAGAAAATCTTCCCGCTGCGATAAAATTCAACAGGATTGAAATCTACATACTCCTCCGGAAAAGTATTGCACCATTCCAGCAATCGCACAAATTCCGGCGTATCAAAATGGCATTCCCCGCTGCCCCAGTCTATAAAGTTCCCCATGCAGCCCCGACACATGGCAGAGATCATAGATTCCTTAGTAAAATTGGTACAAAACCTTTCCGCAAGGGAACTGTTTTCATATGCAGCCATCATTTCCCCGAGTTCCCAGCCTTCCGCGATGCCTTTGCCCGCTTCCAGTTCCTCCGCCCTGACACATCCGGTATCCACGCTAAAGGAGGCGGGAAGGACATACAGACCCCCGTCTATCTCAAATGCCTGCAGGATATTCTCATAATAATCTTCCTTATGGAAATCAGGATCCGCATCCATAAAGTCATACAGGTTTTCCATCAGCTTCTCCGACGCAAGGGATGGCGTATACATATCCTGATCCCAGATCACCAGATCAGGGCCTTTCCCGGACAAGATCTCGAGAGTAAGCTTCGTATCCAGGATCTCGGCCATCTTTACACCGCCTCCATAAAGCCTGGCATCGATATAATAAGACGGGCTGCTCTCATTATAGGCGATGACCTTGTCTGTCGTATCCCGGAACGGCATTGCGATCACCACGCTCAGCACCTGGCGGTCATCCTGATCATCGGCGGAATTGTCCGGAGTGTCGGTCTGTCCGTCCCCTGCATCTGCGTAACTGCTGGCAGAATCGTCCGCCATGTTTTCCTGAACAGCCTGATCCTGCCCGCCGTCCGCCCCGCATCCTGTCAAACAAAGAATCAGACATGATATCAGACAATAGATTCCTGTTCTTTTCATCCGGAAAGGCTCCCTTCTTCGCCCGACTGTGCAAAATACAGGGAACGGCACGTCCGCTGACCGATGTGCCGTTCCCCTGTTGTCATTGTTCTCTTAGATTGCTTACTCGTACTTGATGTAATCTTCCCACTTGCTCCAGATTTCACAGATGAATGTCTTGCCCTGGTTGAATACCAGTTCGTTACCGTCCTTATCATAGTACTTGGCGGGCTTGTCGTTGCCTTCTTTTCTCTCCCAGTAGCCCTCCACAACCTTGCCGTTGGTAAAGAAGAGCAGCTTTCCGTCACCGTTGCCGGGATGCGCGTGATCCCTGTGCATCTCCATGATCAGGTAGCCGTGATCATCCCTTTCCTCACCGTAGCAGACCTGGAGCACCACGTTGTCCACCTCCAGGCTTGTGCCGCTGTGCTCATCCATCAGCGGGCTGCCATACTCACTGTACTCATACTTCTGTGTAGCGGGGTCATACTCAAAATACGCGTCTACCGTATTGTAATTGCCTTTTTCACCGGGCCATATCTTGGTGGCGTCTTTCGCATCATCATATGTAGCCCTGGTCCCATCAGCCGCGAACAGGAACTTGGGTTCAAAGGTATCGTCGTATTCCCAGTTGTAACCTCTGGTCTCAACGCCTTTCATCAGGCCATCGATAAACATGTATGCGGAATCAGTGCTGTTATACTTTCCTCCACGGTCATATCTGTCGAACGCGACTGTAGTCGGGTTGCGGATACCCGATGTTGCCTGACTGATATTATCCACTTCGTTGCTGTTCAACATATCATCTGCATAATACGCGGAACCCCAGTGGCAGATGATCGCGTCATGTTCCAGGCCGATATATACCATATAGTCACGGATACTTCTCACAGGCCCGATACGATCCAGATCGTCAAAGTCCTCGAAGATACAGAACAATCTGGTAAGGTTGTCCCTCAGAGGCACCTGATAGATGATCCCCGCGTTGGTGATCCCATAGTGGGGAAGACAGCTTTTCTGATTAGGGATGGACACTGCAATAGGCCTTCTATTGCCGATCTCCTCATCGATCCACTCGCCTGTCAGATAACTCTGCATCATGCCGTCCCTGGACTCCCTGTCCGTAATGACCGGACTTACCGACTCCGGTTCAGCGGTCGGCTCCGGCGTTGCGGTGGCCATGGACTGGGGCTGCAGTTCCACAGGAGCAGATGCTACATTCTCCTCCGCATCATCGCCGCATCCCACGGCAAAAAGGCTCATTGCCAATATGATTGCTGCTAATGCTTTTCTTTTCATAATAAATCCTTTCCTTGTTGTAAACATTTTTTTCTATTTTATCTCCAAACAGTATGTTTTGTCCATTTATTCATGCAAAATTTTTTATTTTTTTTCTAACGAAACAATTAATGACAATTTTCCAGGTTCATGTTATGATTATCATAGTTCACACATTGATCTTAAGAGTCAGCAGAAAGGATGGGGTTTCTATGAAATTAAAAGAGGGGATCGATATCAACGAATTTTTAGCGACTGCAGAAAAATGCTCCGGGCAGGTGTTCTTTCATACAGCTGACGGCAGCATCCTGAATCTGAGATCCATGCTCTCGCACTATGTCCTTGTGTCCATTTTATGCAACAAGTCCGTGTGGGAGGATTCACAGGTGGTATGTACTCAGGATGAAGACTATCAGCTGCTGAAAGATTATCTGGAATAATTCCGGTTATATGGAAAGCTGTTCCATTTCCCGGTTCACGCTTTCCTCACAGGAACGCATGGCAAGGATCGTTCTCTCCAACAGTGTGTCCAGTTCCCAGCCCAGTCTCTCCGCGCCGGTGGCTATCACCTCTCTGGAACAGCCCGCGGCAAACTTTTTATCTTTATATTTTTTCTTCAGGCTGGAAAGTTCCATATCCATCACGCTTTTGGAGGGACGCATGCGGGCCGCTGCCCCGATCAGTCCCGTCAGTTCATCGGAGGCGAACAGAATCTTCTCCATCTCATGTTTCGGCTCCACATCACAGCACAATCCGTATCCATGGCTGCAGATGGAATAGATCATTTCCTCAGATACGCCAGCTTCCCGCAGGAGTTCCGGCGCTTTCACGCAGTGCTGCTCCGGATAAAGTTCAAAGTCGATGTCGTGGAGCAGTCCCACGATCCCCCAATACTCCTCATCGCCGCCGTTCCCCGTCTCACGGGCAAAATACCGCATCACCCCTTCCACCGTCAGCCCATGCAGAATGTGGAAAGGCTCCTTATTGTATTTTTGCAGTAATTCCAGCGCTTCCTGCCTTGTGATCGTACTGTTCATTTTGATAACCTCTTTTCTGTGTTTTCTTGCTATTTCCTCACTCTTCCTGTCATGCTGCCTGCGGCGGCACAACCAATCAGTGAACCGATGCATAATCGGAAGAATCGCTGCTCTTGCGATTCTTCAGTGTGAGATTTAGAATTTCTCCGCGAAACAGCTAAGCCTGAGAATCAGGCTTTTGGCTGTTGAGCGGTTAGAAATTCTTCTCACACTTCTCATCATGCCGCCTCCGGCGGCACAAACAATCGATGAACCATCGCAAAACCGGAAGAATCCGCTCTGCGGATTCTTCCCGGAATGACTTAGATTTTCTTAGGTCGTGTACTTTACGACCTTAGAAAATCTTCATTCCGTTCACACTTCTACCACATAATCCAGACAGACTCTGGACGCAGTATAGGGACGGACCCTACCATCCGCCACCGCCACATGTTCCGGGTGTACGGCATACCCTTTCAGCGCGGCTTCGTCCGTAAAGGCAGAATCCAGCATCAGGTCCGCATTGGAACTGGGAAGCCCTTCTGTATGGACTCTGATCTCTATCAGTCCGGGGATCCTGCCCGCCAGCCCCTCCAAACCTTCTTTGATGCCTTTTTTGACAGACAACTTTTCCTCCGGGGATAAACTGTCTTTTAGTGTCCATAAAATGATATGCTTTACCATGGGATATCTCCTCCTGCTGTTTCTTTCTGGATCTGTGATCACATCATATCATTTTTTGACTGTAAGTTCAAGAACGGCTACCTTGCAGCTATCCAAACACGATGTGCAGGAACTACCACGCGATCCCCTTCCCCCGGTTAGGGCTGACCGCGCAGTAAGTGGCATCCAGCACAAAGACAGCCAGCAGGATACCGCACAACACCCGTCTCCACTTCGGCGGAACCTTATGATAAGCTTTCATATAAACAGGCATCAGATAACAGTTCAGCAGCATCCCTGCCAGGCCGAAGCAGACCGCTCCCAGCAGACAGATACGCCCGTTCAGGTTCAGGGCAAACTCGCTGTAGTCCCACCACCGCATACCCCACTTCCACTCCAGGAACACGCTGGTCACATACTCCACCACGGAACAGACCGCCGCCGACAGCAGGAAAGTCAGGATCTTCCTCTCATGCAGCCGGTGGAGCAGGAACCACAACAAAAGCCCCCCTGCGCCATAAATGGGCAGATAGGGGCCAAGGTAGATTCCTCTGTTGATCCAGGCGTGCTCCGTCACCAGATAGATTGCCACCTCCCACAGCCAGCCGATCAGGGAGAGGAGGAAAAATAAAATCACATAAAAATCAAAATTTCTTGTCTTCATAGGGATAGTTTACCCGAAAAAACCATCCCTATGCCACCTCCGGCGGCACAAACAAATCCCACGGAACCTGATCGGTTCCGGGAAGAACGCTGCCTTTGCGTTCTTCCGTGTGAGATTAGAATTTCTTTGCGAAATGCCCTTTGGCATGAGCATTAGAAATTCTTCTCACACTTTGCTCCCGTTGATGGCCATATGCAGGCTGGTGAACAGATCGCTGTAGCGCAGCGGCTTTACGGACACGGTGGTGACTGCGATATGGAGGGATAAGGGGATTCCGCGTCCTTCATAGTCAAAGGCCTCTCCATTCTTTGCGCGGATCTTCTCCGCCACCGCCTCCGCTTCCGCCAGGTCAGCAGTGTTTGTCAAAATGACAAATTCGTCGCCCCCGATCCGGAACACCACATCTTCTTCCCCAGCGCTGTCACTCAGCCGCTTCATGGTCTCCAGGATTGCCAGATCCCCGGCTTTGTGGGAGATCTCGTTGATGGGGGCCAGGGATCTGATATCCGCACACACGAAATAACAGTCCTTTCTCTCCTTGAACAGATCATACAATTCACTGATATCAACCTGCTTTTTACTTCTCATATAACAATCTCCTTCCTGCGTTGGCGCCTGCAGCCGGGGATACAGTTCGGAAAACTGATAGATCCGGTTAAACTCTGACGGATTACAGTTCCAGACCGACTTAAACGCCCTCCCAAAAGCTTCGTTGGACTGATAGCCGTATGAAACGGCCAGTTCCAGCAGGTTCCGGGCAGGTTCCTCCTTAAGCGCCCTGGCTGCGCAGACCATTCTCCGGCGGATTATGTAATCCCGCACGGATATCCTGTTGATGCATCTGAAAAGCTTTTCCAGAGTGGACTTGGAGCAGTAACAATGCCGGGCGATATCCTCCGTATGAATATTGCCTGTGAGATTATCTTCAATATATGTCAGCGCCGCCTGAAGAAGATCCAGATTCTTCATACAAGACTTCCCTCCCTGCCCAATGCTCCGCCCGTTACGATATCGTAACTATATTGTAGCACAGACAAAAAAAGTGTCCTGACTTTTTGAGTAAAGTTAATCATAACAGTTCCCTTACACATACCACTTCGCCTGCTCCTCCCAGATCCGGCTGTACTCCCCGTTCAGGGCAAGCAGCTGCTCATGTTTCCCGCACTCCGCCACGCGTCCCTCTTTCATCACGATGATCTTGTCCGCGCTGCGGCACATCCCTACCCTGTGGGAAATGATAATGGAAGTCTTACCCCGAATCATCTCCTTAAATTTGGAAAGGATGTCATATTCCACCAATGGGTCAAGGGCGCTGGTGGGCTCGTCCAGGATAATGATGTCACTGTCTTTCCACAGTCCCCTGGCAATGGCCACTTTCTGCCATTCTCCCCCGGACAGTTCCCTGCCGCCGAATTCCCTGCCCAGCTGCATGTCCAGGCCGCCGATCTCTTTCAGGAATTCCGCCCCCGCCACTTCCCCAAGGAGCGCTTCCATGGCTTTTCCGTCCTGCATCCGGGAAATGTCGCTGATGCCTATATTTTCCCGCAGGGTAAACTGATAATGCACAAAATCCTGGGGCACCACAGAGATATGTTCATACAGGCTCTTCCTGTCCAATTCTGAAGTCCTCTGCCCGTCATAGGAGATCTCCCCCGTGCGAGGCAGGTAGGCTCCCGTCAGAAGCCGCGACAGGGTGGTCTTGCCGGAGCCATTCTCCCCCACGATCACCACATGTTCTCCTCTGGCAATGGAGCAGTTCACCCCTTTCAGGGCGTCGTTTTCCGCTCCCCTGTACCGGAACGTCACATCCTCCAGCCGAATCTCATCCCGGAAAGGCTGGTATCTGTCAGTTCCATCCCGTTCCGCCGGAATGGTAAAATAATCATAATAATCCTCCACATATCGGTAATCATCCGTGATCTCCACGATCATACCCACCAGACTCCGCAGGCCGCCCTGAAAACCGGCAAAAGCCATCAGGCACGCCGCAAATTCTCCCACGGAAATCTGTCCTTTGACCATCAGGTACAGAGTAACGGCAATATTCAGGGCATAGAACAGATTGACCACGCTGTCTGCGACCATGCTCTTTCTGTACAGCGTCTGTACCACCTCCTGCAGTTCTTTTACCAGTTTTACGTTCTCTTCGCTCCACTTTTCTTTCAGGTAAGCTGCAAATCCCATGGTACGCATCTCTTTGATCGCTTCCTTACGGGTAAACAATTCCCACAGATACTGCACTTTCCGCCTTGCGGCGCTCTGCCCGCGCCGCAGCTTCACCCGTTGTTCCATCCCATAGACCTGCGCTAAGAGGCTTGGAATGACGCCTGCCAAGGCGATCAGGGGAAGCCAGGGGGAATAAGAGCCTACCACCGCCATAATGCCCGCGCAGGCAGCTGCCTGTCCCAATAGGGCCACCATATTGATCACCAGGCTCATCATGGGATGATTCTGCATGGCGCGTTCCGCTTTCTTGAATCTGTCCAGTACCTCCGTGTCTTCCAGCGCCTCCAGTTGGATCTGTTTGGAAAAGGCAAACATTTTCCTGCCAAAGTACTGTTCCGATCTTACCGTCAACACCAGATCCATCCATCGGTAGACAGAGTTGAACAGAGGCACCGCCAGCAAAAAACAGGTAAAAAGGACAATGCGCGGCACGATCCGCCTCCCTGCCCCTGCTGCCGCGCCCTCCACCACTTCCGCCAGGATCACAGGCGCCAGTACCGTAACCGCATTCTGCACAATCTCCATCAGCACGATCAGAACCATCATCCCCGGAAATGCCCGGAAACAATCCTGCAGCACATATTTCAAATAGATCGGACTTTTCTTCTTCCTGTTCAACTTTCATTCCTCACTTTTCAAACTACCGGGGAAACGGCACCCTCAGTGACTTCCTTCACACTGTACCAGGAACTTTGCGCCAGATACATCTCCCGGTACAATCCGCCCTTTTTCATCAGTTCCTCATGATTCCCTGTCTGTACGATCCTGCCGCCGTCCAGCACCAGGATCCGATTCGCCATCCTGGCGGATGCCAGACGGTGGGAGATCATAATGGTTCCCCGCTCATGGAATATCTTCGCGAAATTCTCATACATCCGGCTCTCCGCTATGGGATCCAGCGCCGCCGTAGGCTCGTCCAGGATCACATACCGCGCATCGGACACGAACGCCCTCGCCATGGCCACCCGCTGCCACTGACCCCTGGACAGATCCTGTCCGTCCTCCTCCAGCTTCCCCAGGTTCCTGCCCAGCCCCTGCTTATCCGCAAGCAGTTCCTCCCCGCCCGCCAGTCTCAGGGCATGGATCAGTTCACCGTCCTGTTCCATCCGGTCGATATTGCCGAAAGCGATATTTTCCCGCAGAGTCATCTGATAACCCTGGAAATCCTGAAATACCACGGACAATAGTTTCTGCCGGAATGTTTCCGACAGCGACCGCACCGGAACGCCGCCCACTGTCACCCGCCCCGTGGTGGGTTCATAGAGGCCGCAGAGCAGCTTGATGATAGTGGATTTTCCCGCGCCGTTTTCCCCTACGAACGCAATCCGTTCCCCGTCCTTGACATAAAACGTCACATTCCGCAATATTTCCTGTTCCGTGCCCGGATAACGAAAGCTGACATTTTCAAAGGCAATATGGTAATGATCCAGAAATTCCACTTCTCCCTTGTCTTTTCGCGGCTCCAGACTTAAGAATTCCATATAAAAATCCATCTCCATGGCATGTTTCAGCATCAGGGACATCTGCCATGCAGCGGAATACAGCTTGTTTCCGATGGTACTCGCCCCGCTGAAAGCCGCCGTGAACTGCCCCAGAGTGATGCTCCCCTGGAAAAAGCTGTAAGTCACCGTAAAGATAATGAACACAACATACAGCATCTGCAGCAGGTTGCTGGCAATCTCTATGATCAGAGCTTTCCGTCCCTCCCGCAGGGTGATATCCGCCAGTTCGCCGCTGCTCTGATCCCATTTGCGGGCAAACAATTCCTCGGAAGAGAATAACTTCATCTCATACATGGCATGTTTGTTGGATAACAGCCCTTTCAGATCCGCCATTCTCCTTTTAGCGTCCGCAGACTCCTTGGTGATAAGCCGCCGCTTTCCTGCGGACAGGTATCCCAGTATGGAAGTAGGGATACCGATCAGCAGCACGCCCACTCCCACCCAGACGGAGATGGAAAAGAACACTGCCATGCTGAAGATCAGGGACATGGTTCCCTGTATGTTGTTCATTGTCTTGTCGAAGCACTGCGCTACCATTTCCTGAGGCTCGTTGGACATTTTCTGAAATACTTCCTGAACTCCTTTTTCCTCAAAACCGGCATACTCCAGGTCTGTCAGCCTGTCCGCGATATCAGGCGCCATGCGCCTGGTAAGCCGTGTCCGTATCACCGTCATTTCGTAGGAACCCAGCTTTTGCAGAGACACCCACAATGTCAGCATGATCACCAGCAGCCCACTCCAACAGACCACGGGGCGCAGTTCCCCACGCCCCTGCACCAGCGCTGCGCCGCTGTCCACGATATGCTGTATCAGCAGCATCTGTGCTCCCGTAAAAAAAGCAGGCACAAAAAAGCCCGCCGTATATAGCACGGCGTTCAAAGGCGCATAGTGAAAGACTGTCCGTATGGCAAAGATACAGTTTTTGATGGCTTTCATCCGCCGTCCTCCCTTCAGCCGTTTTCCGGCTGTGTCAACATTTTACCCACAGTCTACCATAACCCAGCCTCCTCCGCGCCTGCCTGTAAGAATCAACGGCTTTCCTGTTATTTTCCGCATATCATCCCTGCATTCTCATCCAATCTGCCTGGTCAGCCCGCATCCCTGCCGGATTCCATGCGGTCACCCGTTGTTCCGCGATCCCCCGGGCAACCACACCGCAGCCGTAAACATCCCATCTCCGGTTTCCGTCACAAACTCGCCCCCATAGCGGTTTACCACCCGCTCCACGCTGCGCAGTCCAAGGCCGTGCCCCACCACGTTTTCCCTGTCACTCTTGCGGCTTGCCAGCGGAGTCTCCTGCGGGGTACCTTTCTCCGCCAGCGTATTCCTGACGGAAAAATAAAAATCCCTCTCCCGCATCCGGCATGTGATCAGGATCTTCCTCTCCCCGCTGACCCGAAGGCATTCCTCCGTGGCATTATCCAGCAGATTCCCAAACAGACTGCAGATCTCATCAGGTTTCAGTGGCAGTCCGGTCAGGTCGCATAATTCCAGTTCCAAGGCTATATTTTCTCGCTTTGCCCTGGCCGACTTGTCCGCCAGCACCGCATCCGCGATCAGGTTCCCGCTCTTTACGGGCAGCGCGATCCGATCCACTTCCTCCCCGAATACGTTCAGATAGTCCCGCATTTGCTCATATTTTTCTTCCTGTAAAAGGAGATGCAGCAGACTGATGTGGTTCCGCAGATCGTGCCATAACTCTCGCGTCCTCTGGTAATTGCTCTCGACGGTATAAAGATAGGTTTGTGCCTGCCTGCGCTCCTCCTGCCGCTTCTGCTCTTCCTGCCTGCCACGCTCCGCCCGTATGTGCCGGTACACCGACAGCCAGAAGCAGAGCAGCGTCAGGAACAGCAAAAGAGTCCAAAGGAAATCCGCCGCCAGGATACGTCCCGGTCTGGGAACTTTACCCTGTCCAAACCATGTTCCCCTGCCCAAAAACACTCCTGTGGCAGCCAGCAGGCACCAGAAAAAAGCGGTTCCTGCCGCCGCCAGTTTTTCCACATAACTTATCTTCCTGCCCGGTTCCCCAGTCCTGCTCCCGGCACTTTCCCCGGGCATGGCGCAGAGCATGACCAGAAAAGCCCCTGCCATGCTTTTGGACAGCCCCAGTCCCACCAGCCGCATCTGTTCCCAGGCATTCTCCTGCGTGATCCCCTCCATCACCAGACTGCACAGCCTGTCCAGAAAACAGCCTGCCACAAGAAAGCAGGACACTCCCATGATCTGCCTGATCCTGTCCCATTTCCTCATGCACCAGAAACAGAGCCCCGCTAAAAGCGCCGTGCATCCCAGATCGATCACAAAGATTTTCATAACGCGCCTCCGCCGTTGTCAACGGGTAAAATACAGCGTGAGTTCCTTTCTCACTTCTTTTCCGTAAGACCGGCTTATGGGCAGGACGCTTCCGTCCTCCAGCGTCACCTTTTCCCCGGAAAAATGTTTCACCCTGTCCATATGGATCAGATAGCTCTTGTGACAGCGCAGGAAGCCCTTTCCGGCCAGTTCCTCCGCCACATCGTCCAGACTGCCGTAGAAAGTCTCCTCGCCCCGGTCATATTTTATGCGTATGAGACGCCTGTCGCTCTCCAGATAAAGAACCTCCCGCAGCCTCACCCGCCGAATCTCCTTATTTTTCCGAAAAGAGAAAAAATCGTCCCCCGTCAGTTCTTTCCTGATGTCCCCAAGAATCTGTTCCAGATCCCTGTCTATCTGACTCTTGAGCAGATAGCGGAAAGCCCTGACCTCATATCCTGTCTGCACATAATCGATGAACCCCGTCACATAGACGATCAGTCCGCCATCGCCCCGCCTGCGGAGTTCCCTGGCCGTCCTGATCCCGTCATCCGATCCCTCCGCCATCTCTATGTCCAGGAAATATACATCCGCGCCCTTTTCGCCCACTGCCGCCAGCAGACTGCTGCCGTCCGCATATTCCGCGATCTCCGCCTCATAATCCCAGGCTAACGAATGCTGCAAGATCCTTTCCTTCAGGATATGCCTGTATTCCGCTTCATCATCACAGATCGCTATTCTCACACTGACCTCCACCCGAATATAAGATTCTCCTGCGCTACCATGGAAACCATTTCCCTCCTGCGCAAAATCCAGTATACATGATTTCGCCCGTTTTGCAAACAGGGAACTCCCGCCATCAAAAAAAGAGTGGACGAATCCACTCTTTTTTGATCATAAGATTATTTCAGGAAAATATCTCCGTTATCTTTCCTGCCAACGCATCCGCCAGCTGTCGGTGTCCCTCCGCGGTCAGATGCATATAGTCGATATCATTTGGGGGCGCCGCCACGAACCGATTCGCGTCCATATAGTGGCAGTTCGTCAGTTCGGCGATCTTCGCAAACTCTTCCGCCAGTCCCTCCGATTTCTCCGCGCAGCCCCGTCCCATGGTAGCGCCCACTTCCGTGTCCTCATATTTCCTGTCAATATTCTGAGGCGTCACGATCAATATGGAAGCTTTCCCGTCCCGCCAGCAGTCTGTGGTCGCCACAGCCTTAGCTATGAGCCGCTTCAGCCCCAGTGCGATGCAGGCCGCCGAAGAGCCGAACCTTTCTTTCGTGTCATTGGTCCCCAGCATGATGACCAGCAGATCCACCGGTTCATGGCTCATCAGGCAGGGATAAATATAATCCAGGCCGGACAATCCCTCATGGATCGGATCGTTAAAACAGGTGGTGCGCCCGCTCAAGCCCTCCTCAATGATCAGGAAGTCTTCTCCCAGCTTTTCCTGAAGCAGGCAGCACCATCTCTCGTTTTCATCAAACCGGCCCCCGGTCATGGCGCAATAGCCATGGGTATTGGAATCCCCGAAACATACAATGTGCTTTTTCATGGCCTACCTGCTTTCTACCGCTTTGATAAACCGCTGCGCGATTTCCAGCGGCCTTGTGATGGCGCCGCCCACTACCACTGCGTAGGCTCCCGCATCCAGCATCTCCACCGCCTGTTCGGGGCTGTGAACCCTTCCCTCGCCGATCACGGGAATATCCACGGTCTCCGACAGTCTTTTGACCAGTTCATAATCGGGGCCATCCGTTTTAGGGGTATAGGAAGTATAGCCGCTCATGGTAGTTCCCACAATGTCCATTCCCAGCTTCCACGCGTTGACGCCCTCCTCATAGGTGGAAATGTCCGCCATCAGGATAGCCTCCGGGTATTTCTCACGAACCTCCGTGATAAACTGGCTGATGCTCTTGCCGTCCCCGCGCTTCTGTTCCGTACAGTCAAAGGCTATCACGTCCGACCCCGCTTCCACAAGTTCATCCACTTCTTTCATGGTGGGGGTTATATAACTCTCAAATCCCTCGTACTGTACCTTGATCAGTCCGATCACGGGAAGCCCTGTTTCTTCTTTGATGGCGATGACGTCGCGGATGCTGCTGGTACGGATAGCCGGTGTGCCCGCCTGCTTGGCCGCCCGGGCCATGAGATACATGATGGACTTTTCCTCCACATACAGAGGCTCGCCTTTCACTGCCTGGCAGGATACGATCACTTTCCCTTTTATCTGCTCAAAAAATTCTTCTTTTTTCAATCCCATATCCTCCTCACACATACATTTCAATGGCTTTATCCACCATTTCCGCGCACTTTTTCACCTGCTCCATATCCTCCGGAACCAGCGCGGTGAGAGGTTTACGCACGCTTCCGATATCCAGTCCCTCGCGGATCCGCAGGATCTCTTTGATCACAGCATACATATTGCCATGGCACGCGCACATGCCGTATATGACTTCATTCGCGGCATACTGGATCTTCTGCGCCTCCGCCACTTTTCCTTCCTCCATCAGCGCCTTTATCTTCAGATAGAGTTCCGGCATGACCCCATAGGTTCCGCCGATCCCGCCGTCCGCGCCAATGGCAAGGCCTGCCACCAGCTGTTCATCGGGACCGTTCAGCACCACAAAGCCTTCCCCGCCTTCCGCTTTGAACATCTGGATATCCTGTGTGGGCATGGAACTGTTCTTTACCGCGATCACTCTCTCGTTTTTTTTCATTTCCTTAAACAGCGGCATCGTCAGCGCAACCCCTGCCAGCTGGGGAATATTATAAATGATAAAGTCGGTATCCGGCGCTGCATCGGAAATATCATTCCAGTATTCCGCGATGGCATACTCCGGAAGATGGAAATAGATCGGGGGAATCGCCGCAATGGCATCTACGCCAAAACTCTGGGCATGGGCCGCAAGTTCTCTGCTCTCCGCCGTATTGTTGCAGGCCACATGAGCGATCACGGTCAGCTTGTTTTCCGCCGCACGCATCACGTGCTCCAGGGTCAGCTTCCGGTCTTCCACAGTCTGGTAAATGCATTCCCCGGAGGAACCGCCCACATATACGCCTTTTACACCCTTTTTCACCATATATCGGGTCAGCAGTTCCACACGCTCCCCGTCCACCTTTCCCCGTCTGTCATAACATGCATAAAATGCCGGAATGATTCCCTGATACTTACTGATATCCCTCATCTATATACCTCCTTTTTATTCCAGTTCCGGTCTCTCCAGTTACCCTACATACACCTTTATGACCGCTTTCCGCACTGCGGTCGGCTGGCCTGCTGCCAGTTTCAGCTTATGGGCGTCTCCCGGCATGGTGACCAGCGCTTTGCCGGGAATCAGGCGGATATAATGTTCCACCGGTCCTTCCACTTCATACAGATCCTTTTCCTGGTCAAACGTCTTCACTGCAACACGGCATAATTCCGAGACACCCACCAGTTCTTCGCCCTCCACCACCATATGGATATCCGCATATTTCGCGTGAGCCTCGAAAAAACCCTCTTCCTCTTTAATCGTATCATAATCCAGTATGTTCATGTACACCCGCTTACCGTCTATCTCATAATAACCGGGCTCCATATTGTCCAACGGGTGGCTTCCCAGATATGCAAAGGCTTTGTCCAGATATTCCCCTATGCCGCAGTAATGACAGATATTGCTTATCTCCGTATAGATCATGACGCACCTCCTAGCCTTTCACCGCACCCATGGTGATCCCCTTCGTAAAGTATTTCTGGAAAATCAGAAAGACGATGATAATGGGAATCGCCGCCAAGGACGCTCCTGCCATGATCAGACCAAAGTCCATGGCATTTTCCGCCTGCAGCTTCGCAATACCCAGGGGAATGGTCAGGTTCTTCGTGCTGGTCAGCATGATCAACTGCATAAAGTAATCGTTCCACGAATTGATAAACGTAAAGATCGCCAGTGCACCGATGCCCGGCTTGATCAGGGGCAGGGCAATGGTGTAAAAGGTCTTCCACTCTCCGGCTCCGTCAATCCTCGCCGCTTCCATCATCTCTCCCGGAATCCCTTCCGAGAACTGCTTCATCAGGAATACGCCGAAAGGCCATCCCACGATAGGGTATATTACCGCCCATATGGTATTATACAGGTTTAAAGAAGCCATCTCGCGCAGCAGCGGGATCAGGATCACCTGCTTGGGCAGCGCCATGGCGCATACGATCAGCGTAAACAAAAGCCCCCGTCCCAAAAAGCGCTTCTTTGCCAGAGCGTATCCTGCCATGGCCGCAGTGGCACAGGTGAGCAGCATGGACACAACCGACATGAACACCGTATTGAGCAGCCACCTGATTGCTGCTGGCACATTAGGGCCTGCAAACTGTGCACTCGTAAAAGGAATATGTATCTCCCAGAGAGGCGCCGTCTGTCTGCTGAACAGTTTCTGATAATTATCCAATACCCACTCATCAGGCCACCACTGGGGCGTTGTGGCATTGATTGCCGCAGAAGTCTTGAACGAGCCTGTGACGATCCAGTAAAGAGGGAATGCAAACGCAATAGCCAGAATTGTGATCACAGTCACGGAAAAAATCTTATAACATTTGGAACGGTTAAATCCTTTAGGCTTCATATCTGCTCCCCCTTTCCTAATCCTGCTTCGCTAATTTAAACTGCACGGCAGAAAGAACCGCGATGATGATCGCCAGAACCACGCCCATGGCATTTCCGTATCCATAACGGTACAGTTTAAACGCATTGTAATAGATATAGTACATGATGGTATCCGTACTGTGATTGGGACCGCCGCTGGTCAGCAGCTGGATCAGCGCGAAGCACTGGAAGCTGTTGATCGTGGTGATCACGAGGATATACAGTGTGGTGGGCATGATCTGGGGCCACTTGATCCTCCAGAAGCACTGGAACTTTGTAGCGCCATCCACTTCAGCCGCCTCCACCAGGGATTGATCCACGTTGTTCAGCGCCGACACATACAGCACGATGGGCTGCCCCACCGAAGTGGTCAACAGGATCAGTATGATACATCCCAGGGCATACTTTTCATCCCCCAGCCAGTTGATATTTTTGTCCAGAAGCCCCATGCTGGTCCCCACATAGTTGAAGATGCCGTAATAATTATTGAACATCCACTTCCACACTACCGTGACCGCAACGGAACCTGTTACCACGGGAAGATAAAAAATACACCGGAAAGCGGAGCATGCGGCGCCTTTCAGGTCATAGATCACGGAACTTACCCACAAAGAAAAGATACACACCACAGGAACGGAAACGATCACGATCACCACCGTGTTCCGCAGCGCTCCCAGGAAAACCGTATCCTGGAATAATTCTTTATAATTTGCCAGCCCGATGAAAATATCTTCACGGTTCATCGTGGCATCAAAAAAGCTGGTAAAAACGCATTGCACCATAGGATAGATCACAAATCCCAGAAAGAAAACCAGGCTCGGAAGCATGAACGCGTATCCGGCTATCGTTTCCCTCCGCACCAGAGCCTTGCTCATGGGATTCTTCTTCGATGCTGCCATCAGGATTCCCCCTTTCCGATAACAAAAGACCCTCCCCGCAGATATCCTTGGGGAGGGTCGCGAGTCTCACATGAAACGCTTAAATTATCCGATGATGCCTTACTTTGCTGCCGCGTTAGATGTGGTTACGAATTCTTCTACTGCAGTCTTTATGTCCGCTCCTGCGCCAATCTGCTGCAGCATGTTCCACCATGCGGTACGGGCTTCTGCCCAGCCGCCTACTACCTGGTAATAATCGCCCATGTAGGGAACAAACTTCGCATACTCGGTCATCAGGTCATCGCCCTCGTAGATGTTGCCCAGGTCTTTTACGGGCCAATAGTTGGAGGCCTTTACACTTTCCACTGCCTGCTTCTCGTCATTTGCCATGAAGTCGATAAAGGTCTTGGCTGCTGCGATCTTAGCCGCATCGCCGTTATCAAAGATACCGAATCCCCAGATACCGCCGCAAAGCTTCGGGTCGCCGTTGGAGGGGAATGCCATGGGAAGTACGTCAAACTGGATCTTATCCAGGTTGTTCTTCTCCTGGGACACGTTCCAGCAGAATGCCATTGCCAGCGTGCCGTTGCAGAACATGTTGATCTCGTCACCGCCTACGATGGATGCGTCATAATTGATGCCATCCATATCCAGCAGCAGCTGCAGAGCCTTGATGTTCTCTTCGCTGTTAGCGGTATATTCCGTGTGCTCCGCATTGGTGAAGGTTCCACCGTACAGGTTGTTTACCAGCGCACGTGTTCCCTGGTCGCCGCCCTGTCCGTTACAGTACACAGCGCCTACATTCGTCTGGCCGCTTGCGTAAACTGCCTCAACTGCCTTGATAAAGTTATCCGTTGTCCATGTACCTTTCTCTTCGTCTAAGTACTGTAATGCACCTGCTGCCTCGAAGATGTCCCTGTTGATTGCCATAGTGTGTGCCGTCATGCACAGGGGATATTCGTAATATACGCCGTCACTGCCTTTGCATGCGTTCTCTACGGATTCATAGATAGCGCCCTTTGCCTCGTCCGTCCACAGGTCCGCAAGGTCTACCATCAGTCCCTTTGCTCCCCAGTTGGCAACCAGACGCTCCGGTCCTTCCAGAACGATATCCGGCGCCTGATTTCCTTCGATCGCGGTGTTGACCTGATCGTCACCGTTGGAATAATCCAGATATTCCACTGTCACCTTGATCTCGGGATGCACCGCGTTAAAGTTGGCAATCATGGTGTCTACCGTAGCGGAATCTCCCCAGTTGCCGATGGGGTAGGTCCACAGGGTGATCTCCGCCCCCTCTGCTGTGGAAGCAGAACCCTGGTTCGCAGCAGCCGCGCTGTTGTTATTGGCGCCCGCACTGGAGCCGGATGCGTTTCCGTCGCCGCCGCAGCCCACAGCGGAAAGCGCCATAAGACAGCTCAATGCCATTGCCATGAATTTACGCTTCTTCATAATAAGCCCTCCTTTTTGATATGATCTTAACGATCGTTGACATTGTGTCGTTCCCTATTGCTTTGTAATTTCATTTTAAGTTCACAGACAGCGTTTGTCAATACATTTTTGAAAAATATTTTCATTTCTTATTTAATGTGAAAATTTTTGACATTTTAATTGAAAGATATGGCAACATCTGATATACTGGTCTTACATGGATTATATGCTGCTTATGCGGCGGAAAGGCAGGAAATATGAAAATTTACAAAGCAAAAGATTACGATGACATGAGCCGCAAAGCGGCGGGCATTATTTCCGCCCAGATCATCTTAAAGCCTGACTGTGTGCTGGGACTGGCCACCGGCTCTACCCCGCTGGGCCTTTACAGCCGGCTTGCGGAACAGTGCCGCGGGGGAGACCTGGACTTTTCACAGGTCACTACAGTGAACCTGGACGAATACAAGGGGCTTTCCAAAGAAGATCCCCAGAGCTATTACTATTTCATGCATGAAAATCTGTTCCAAAAAGTAAACATCGATCTGAACAGGACTTACCTCCCGGATGGGACGGAGCCCGACAGCGACACCGCCTGCCGGAAATATGATGAGGTCCTGGCCTCCGTGGGAAAAGTGGATATCCAGCTTCTAGGCCTTGGGCACAACGGCCACATCGGCTTTAATGAACCGGATGATTTTTTTGAGAAAGGAACCCACTGCGTCACCCTGACCGATCAGACCATCCAGGCAAACCGCCGGTTCTTTGCGTCTGAGGAAGACGTTCCCCGTCAAGCATATACCATGGGCGTCGGGACGATCATGTCCGCACGCCAGATCCTGATGGTGGTCTCCGGCGCGGATAAAGCCGAGACCGTGAAAAAGGCTTTCTTTGGCCCTGTTACGCCCAAGGTGCCCGCTTCCATCCTGCAGTTCCATGACAACGTGATCCTTGTGGCTGACGAGGCGGCGCTTTCCCTGCTGTAGCCACAGAAAGGCATGGGTGTAGACCCTGGTCGCAGTAAATTGGAGGATTAAAATGGCAAGAAAACATATGATCATAAACGGACTTGTATTTCGAGAGAAGGGCGCTTTTGAACCTGCAACGGTCTATTTCTGCGATGACAGAATCGTATCGGAAGAAACCTGGCTTTCCACAGAGGGAGAAGAAACCCTGACGGACGCGGAAGGCTGTTATGTGATCCCGGGGCTGACGGATATTCATTTTCACGGCTGCATGGGAAGCGACTGCTGTGACGGCACTGAGGAAGCTTTCCGCGTCATTGCCCGCTATCAGCTGCGTCGGGGCGTGACCTCCATCACTCCCGCCACCCTGACCATGCCGGAGGAGGTGCTTGCCGAAATCTGCCGGGCTGCCAGGGATTTCTCCTGCGAGGATGGCGCGGATCTCTGCGGCCTGTATATGGAGGGGCCCTTTATCAGTCCCGCTAAAAAGGGTGCGCAGAACGAGAAGTACATCCATCCCGCGGATACGGAAATGCTGAAACGGCTCCAGCAGCTCTCCGGCGGCATGATCCGCACGGTCACGGTGGCTCCCGAGACAGAAGGCGCCATGGACTTCATCCGGGAGAACAGTGGCAGCGTCAATATCTCCCTTGCCCACACTGCCGCTGACTACGATACCGCCAGGGAAGCCCTTGCCTGCGGCGCTTCCCAGCTTACCCACACTTACAACGCCATGATGCCTTTCAGCCACCGCGCTCCCGGCCCCATCGGCGCCGCCGCCGACAGCAGTCACTGTATGGCGGAACTGATCTGCGACGGCATCCATGTTCATCCGGCGGTGGTCCGAACCACCTTTAAGATGTTCGGCGACGACAGGATCATCCTGATCAGCGACAGCCTGCGGGCGACAGGGCTTTGCGACGGTCAGTACGAACTGGGAGGGCAGACCGTCACCGTCAGGGGAAATCGGGCTGTTCTGGAGGACGGCACCATCGCGGGTTCCGTGACGGATCTCATGGGCTGTGTCCGCATTGTGGTACGCGATATGGGGATCCCTCTCGCCAGCGCGGTGAAATGCGCCGCCGTCAATCCCGCGAAAGCCATTGGCATTTACCGCGACTACGGAAGCCTTACGCCCGGAAAATATGCCAACGTGGCGATCCTGGATCAGGATCTGGAATTGATACAGGTCTTTCATCGTTCGGAAATCGTCCGTCCTGCGACAACACGGACATAATGATCATTGTTCACAGCAGCCATGCCAGAACATCGGTCTGTGAACGGCAACCGAAGCAGAACTTCAGATCTGCACCAGAACGGAGGGAATATATGACAACAATGGTTCTTGACATCGGCGGCACCGCGATCAAATCCGGTCTGTACACGGAGGAAGGTCTTTCCGAAGTCCGGGAAGTCCCCACCCAGGCAAGTATGGGAGGCGCTCATGTGGTCAACCGCGCCAAAGAACTGATCGCAGATTACCGGAAATACTTCCCATTCCAGCGTATCGGTATCAGCACCGCCGGGCAGGTGGATCCCCGCCAGGGTAAGATCGTCTACGCCAACGAAAATATTCCCGGCTACACCGGCACCATGCTGAAAGATATCATGGAACAGGAATTCCGTGTTCCCACCGCCGTGGAAAATGACGTTCACGCGGCTGCCATAGGCGAGGCCGCTTTCGGCGCCGGAAGAGGGATCGACCATTTCGTCTGCCTCACTTACGGAACGGGCGTGGGAGGCGCTATCTTTACAGATGGGAAACTCTACTCCGGGAACGGTTTCTCCGCCGGTGTGTTCGGCGCCATCGTCACCCATCCCGAACAGCGCGATCCAAAACAGAGCATGTTTTCCGGCTGCTATGAAAAATATGCTTCCACCACTGCGCTGGTGCGCCAGGCCGTGGAACGGGATCCCTCCCTTGCAAATGGGCGTGCGATATTCGCGCGGCTGGACGAACCTGACGTGAAACTTGTAGTGGACCAGTGGATTATGGAGATCGTCTACGGCCTGATCACCATTGTCCACATGATGGATCCCGCCTGTGTGATCCTGGGCGGCGGAGTCATGGAACAGACCTATGTGCTGGATAAGATCCGGGAAAAACTTTATCAAAATCTGATACCTGCCTTTCATGACGTGAAAATAGAAAAGGCTCAATTAGGCAATCGCGCCGGTATGCTGGGCGCCGCCGTATTATAACAAAGGAGGTACTGATTTGGCAGCCAACATTTTAGAGCAGATCACAGAGGAATACCATACCCTCACCCGTGCCGGCAAAAAACTGGCGGACTACATCTTTTCCAATACCCATGATACACAGTATCTTTCCATTTCCAATCTGGCGGAGAACAGCGGCGTGTCAGAAGCATCCATCACACGCTTCTGCCGCTGCCTGGGCCTGTCAGGATACAACGACCTGAAACTGGCGCTGGCGAAAGCATCTTATGTCACGGATATGGGCGAGCCGCTGGAATCCTCCGATACCATCACCTCCGAGGATACCGCGGATACTATCTTCAATAAATTACATGCGGCGAACATTCTTTCCCTGAATGAGACCATGGAATTGTTGGATGAGGATGAGATCTCCCGGGCGGTAGATCTTCTTTCTTCTGCGGAAAGAGTGTTCTGCCTCGGACAGGGCGGCAGCATGGTCATGGCCATGGAAGCCTGGGCGCGGTTTTCCACTGCCACATCCCGGTTTGTGCATATTGAGGATTCCCACATGCAGGTCATGAACATCGCGCTGGCATCCGAGCGGGACGTCATCCTGTATTTTTCCTATTCCGGCTCCACCAAAGATATGGAAGATGTCATGCGCACCGCCAGAAAACAGCATGTACCCATTATATTAGTCACCCATTTCCCCAAATCACGGGCCACTGAATTTGCGGACGTGGTGCTTCTCTGCGGTTACAATGAAAGCCCGCTTCAGTCCGGTTCCATTGCTGCCAAACTGGGACAACTCTTCCTGATCGACTGCCTTTTCTACATCTTTTGCAAGCGTAATCCCGAAGTATGCGCCAAAGCGCGTTCCGCTACCGCGGAAGCGATCACGCAGAAGATGCTGTGAACCATAATTTCTTAATAAATTTTATAAATCCTTTAGTTCATGGTCAAACTTTGGACATATTTTCCATGTATGATAAATACATAAACAAAGGAGCTGTTGAGTTTTAACACACAGGTTAGGGTTCTGTCAGCTTCGCCTAAAAGCAATCCTGAACTTTCAGGTTCCTATAGATACTTTCAGACACAATTCCCCCTATCGAAACAAAAACTCCGGCTGCTGCCGGAGTTTTTGCTTTGCGCCTCCGGAACGGAGAACGTGAGAAAATCTTTCAAATCGTCCGCATCTATGCTAAAATAGGGGCAAATCCGCGTGGAGGTGCAGAATGCAAACAATCATGGTTATTGAGGATGACCGGACCATCCGTGAAGAACTGGCCGCCCTGTTAGAAAATGAGGGGTATCAGGTTCAGATCCTGACTGAGTTTGAGATGATCCCGGAGCAGATACATTCCGCCCGTCCCGATCTGGTTCTTTTGGATCTGGGACTGCCTGGACGCGATGGTCTTTCCCTGTGCGCCGCGATACGGAAAATCGCTCCTATTATCGTAGTCACCAGCCGCACATCTACTCTGGACGAACTCCAGGCTTTGAATCTGGGCAGCGACGATTATGTGACAAAACCCTACAACATTTCCGTCCTGCTGGCCCGGATCAAGGCTGTCCTTCGCCGATCTGGCGGGACAGCGGAGCCGGATACCTTATCGGCAAGTGGCCTTACGCTCCACTTGACCCAGGGAACGGCATCCGCGCAGGGAGAGTCGGTGGAACTGACCCGGAATGAGCTGAAGATACTCTCCTGCCTTATGACCCATGCAGGAAAAA
Source organism: Lachnospiraceae bacterium (assembly GCA_023664345.1). Lineage (GTDB taxonomy): Bacteria > Bacillota > Clostridia > Lachnospirales > Lachnospiraceae > Acetatifactor. Next base: position 33,786 of record JAMPFQ010000010.1, read on the forward strand.
TCGTCTCCCGCGCCGACCTGATTGAAGCATTGTGGGAAAGCCAGATCTATATTGATGATAATACGCTCAGTGTCAATGTCACACGATTGCGGGGAAAATTAGCGGAGATCGGTCTGCCTGATCTGATCAAGACCCGGCGGGGATTGGGGTATCAATTATGACGTTTGGAAAATTTCTGTCTGATCGGCTGGTACGGCTGATCTTTCATGGCGTGATGATGGCAGCGGCATCGATGTTCCTGCTTGCCACAGGAACACAGTCCGGCATAGTGCTTCTTTTGCTGATCACTCTGCTGCTGATCTTTGTGATAGAACTGGCAATAGATTTTATGAAATGCCGCGCCCGGGTGGACGAACTGGAAACCATTATGCAAAAGCTGGATAAAAAATATCTGTTTGCCGAGTGTATTCCCAATGCCCGGAACGCTTATGAGCACAAGCTGTTGGAATTATTTCGCAGAGCCGGGCGGCACATGGTCCGGGCCGTTTCCGACGCCGAGGCCGCACAGCGGGAGTATCGGGAGTATATAGAAAGCTGGGTGCATGAAATCAAGACCCCGATCACAGCGGCGGGGTTGATCTGCCGTAGCGCCGATCCGGAAGTGCGGCGCAAACTCTCCCCGGAACTGGCGCAGATCGACGCCCATGTGGAGCGGGCCTTATTCTATGCGCGGGCGGAAAGCCCGGAGAAAGATTTTATCGTCCGCCAGACTGACCTTGCGGAGATCACGGCTCAGGCCCTCAACCAGCACCGGACATTATTGATGCAGAATGGTGTAAAAGTGGTTGCGGACTGTCTGGACAAAACAGTCTACACAGATGGGAAATGGGCGGCTTTTATCCTGGGACAGTTATTGCAGAATGCTGTCCGTTATCGGAGCGAGCAGCCGGTTGTGGAGTTACGGGCAAAACAGATCGGACAGCAAGTACATTTGATCATACAGGATAATGGGATCGGCATTCCGGCTCATGAACTGCCCCGCGTCTTTGACAGAGGGTTTACCGGCAGCAACGGGCGGAGCCGGGGCGGCTCCACAGGGATAGGACTATACCTTTGCCGCAGGCTGGCGGATTGTCTGCAGATGGAATTGCAGATTACTTCGGAGATTAGAACAGGTACAACGGCCCGCCTCACCTTCCCGGCAAAAAATTCCACCTGTGCGGGTTGCTAATCCAACGGCTCGCCTGCATTGCAATCAAAGACCCCGCAGCAAGCTGACGGGGTATCAATCTTGCAACGCAGCAAGCTGCGGGGTATTTGATCCTCGCGGCATTCGCCAAGGTTCCAGGGAATCATGATTCCCTGGACTTGTGGCTCATTGCCCGCGGGAATAAATTGCATGCAGGCAGACCGTCGGATTGCAACCGCACAGGTAGAAAATCTTACAAAAATGTAAGAAAAATCAATATAACTTCGATACAGGAAACTTTGCTTTTGCGCTATCATGGCTATACAGAGCAAAGGAGGCGGTGATATGCTGCAAGTAAAAAGGATTGAAAAATATTACGGCCACAGAAACAATGTGACAAAGGCCCTGGATCGTGTCAGCTTTGATGTGGCGGATGGAGAGTTTATCGCCATCATGGGCGCATCGGGCAGCGGCAAAACGACCCTGTTGAACTGCATTTCCACGATCGACACTGTGAGCGCCGGAGACATCCTGCTGGATGGGGAGAGTATCGCAGATCTGCCCTCCGGCGAACTGGCAAGGTTTCGCCGGGAAAAGCTGGGCTTTGTGTTCCAGGACTTCAATCTGCTGGACACGCTGACCGTGGAGGAAAACATCGGGCTGGCCTTGTCCCTCAACCACAGCGATCCCCACACCGTCCAAGGGCGGGTGCGGGAGGTGGCGCAAAGACTGGGCATCACCGATGTTTTAGGAAAATTTCCCTATCAGGTATCGGGCGGACAGAAGCAGAGGGCTGCCTGCGCGAGAGCCATGGTGGCAGGCCAATCCCTGCTGCTGGCGGACGAACCTACCGGGGCGCTGGATTCCAAGGCATCCAAAAACCTGCTGGAGATCATGACGCAGATGAACCGGGATATGGGCGCCACAATCCTTATGGTGACACATGACGCTTACAGCGCCAGCTATGCGGGGCGGGTACTGTTCCTGAAAGACGGGCGCATTTTCAATGAACTGATGCGCGGAGAGCGGTCACGTTCCATATTCTACCATGAGATTTTGGATATTCTGGCCTTGTTGGGGGGTGATGTCAGTGACGTTATCTAAGCTGTCCCTCCGCAACGCCAGGCGGCAGGCCGGAGATTACCTGATCTACTTTGTCACGGTGGTGATGGTGTGCGCGATGCTGTACGCTTTCAATTGCCTGGCAGTTTCAGAAGAAATCCATAAATTGTCCGGCATGATGGACAATATGACATTGACGATCGTACTTGCCAGTATCGTGGTGATCTGCATCATCGGGTGGCTGGTGTCCTACACAACAGGGTTTATGCTTTCCCGCCGCAGCCGGGAATTGGGGACCTATCTGCTCATCGGACTGGAAAACAGACAGGTGGCCCGTCTGTTCTTTCTGGAAAACCTGTCGGTGGGCGGTGTCGCGCTGCTGTTCGGTGTTCCGCTGGGCAATCTGGTCTATCAGGCGCTCCGTGCCATCCTGTTGACCATGTTTGCCACGCCGTATCACTTTCGCTATGATTTTTCCCTGAAAGCTATCGGGTTGACTTGTGTCTATTTTGCCACCATCTATCTTTTCGCGCTCATCAGGAGCCGTAAACGGATCCGCGATATGAAAATCTATGACCTCATTTATTTTGAGCGGCAAAATGAGGCGGAGCTTGTGAAAAAAAGCAAAACACGCAAAACCTTGTTTATTGCCTCTATCGTTTTCGGCATTGTGGGGACATTTCTGCTGATGACAGCATCGAAATTACTGATCGGCGTCGTCGGCGCAGGATGTATCATCGTATTCATCTACGGTTTCTTTACCAGCTTTTCCTCCGGCGTCCCGGCATATTTTGAGCGGAAGCCTGGGCGGAAATACCGGGGACAGAATCTGATGATCTTCCGCACCCTGACCAGTAAACTGGCGACCATGGGTATCGTTATGGCAACGATCTCCCTGCTCTTTACCGCCACCCTGCTGACGGAGGGAAGCGGGATGGTGTTCCATGGCATCTTCCAGGGGCGGCTGGAACGAAATGCTTTCGATCTCTTGTTTGTTTCCGATCAGGAAAGCCGTGTGGATCTATGCCGGGAAAATATGGCGGAACAGCTCTCGTTGAGCGCATCCTGGCAGTACAAGCTTTATCAGGGTGAGGATGATTCCATCATCGATCATCTGATTGAAACCGTCGGCTATCAGCAATACAGCTACGACCATGATTTTAATAAAGGCGCCATGATGGCGTTCAGTGATTACGCCGCCTTGCGGGATATGCTGGGCTTGCCTGCTGCAGAACTGGAACCGGATCGTTATATCATCCACTGTATGCCCTATCTGGAAGAATCGCTGCGACAGTGGGAACAGGCGCTTTCGCTGGACGGGAAGACATTGGCGCGGGGCAGAATCTATACAGAACAGTTTGCGCAAAATCTCTGGAACGGCAACGGGCATCAATTTCTGCTGGTGATCCCGGATGCAGTCTGCGCCGGACGCACGCCCATCCGTTACTGCCTGGCGGCTATGACCGAGTATAACATCACATCGGAGCAATACGAGGCGTTGCAGCAATCCCTTGACGGACGGGCGGCGGATGGCGTCCACCTCATCGTTAGTGATTGGGATCTTCTCTATTCCAAGGCCACAAATATAGCGGACACTGCCGCATGGTCTGCGATGTCGATCTTTCCGCTTTTTTATCTGGCGCTGACCCTTGCCATGACCGCCGCCACCGTTTTGACCGTCCAGCAGCTCAGTGAGGCGGGGCGTTACCGCCGCCAGTTTGAGTTACTCCGCAAGCTGGGAATGGACGATAGGGAAATGGGGCGGACGCTGCTTTGGCAGCTTGCAATCTATTCCCTTATGCCGGTGATTCCTCCGGTACTGATCGCGATCCCTTTTATCCTGAATCTGTGCAGCGGGACGGAAGCAGGAACCCTGGTGGGAGCTAACAGCCCCTCGGTCATTCTGGCGGTCTCGCTGGGATTGTTTTTCCTGGTGTATCTGGTTTATACAGTGGTTGCCTATATCAGTATGAAGCGGAATGTTCTACCAAAATGATCCTGTATCGCAAGCGAGTCAACAACCCCGCTTGCAGAGCACAAGTTTCGGGCATCTCAAAAATGCATTTCCTCCTGAAGATACTGTTCTTCCTCGATCATGCCGATACCCGTAAATACAGCCCACACATAGGGCGCACCATATACATTGAGCGTTTTGGGGCCTACGATCCTCCTCGGAGCTCCCTCTCCCACCTGATCCCGGAGAAGTTTTTCGTAGGCCTTTTCAAAAGTGCTTCTGGTGATGGAGCGTTCCCGCCTGTCCGTGAAGAGTTCTCCTCCCTTGATCGTGTATGTAAAAGGCAGGCCTTTCTTCGTCAGGAAATTCTGACCCGCCCGCTCCACGATCCTATCCCAGAGATTGTCCATTGTAAACGCTTCATTATGAAATACCATAGGACTCCTTCCACCTGTTCAGGTGTTTTATCCGTAAATTTTTTCTCTTATAAGCATGGTACTCGTAACTAGCAGACTTGTCAAGGATTATGAGAGAGCGACAGTGTTTCGTCACGGTTGCAAGCCGGGCTTCACAGAACGCATAAAAGCCCTGTGGACAGACAGGGATATCCCACAGTCATCCCCCTCTGCGGATAGCATGACACACGGGCCTTTCGCCGGAACCTCCCGAAAGATGAATTCCTCATTTCCCGACTGAAATTCAAACAGTTCCCCATCCGAATAAAGGACCACGCGGCTGCAATTGCTGTATACCGTTACATTCAGGTTCCCTGACGGAAGAACGAGAATATATTCCGGCACGATATAGACAAAGGGTTCATCACTCCATTTTGCCCTGTATCGATAAAAGAGCGAACCGATCTGCCCCGAAAAGGTCTCCCCCGTCAGGCGCGGCAGATCCTCTCCCACAACCTCCATCTCTTTTTTCCAGGTCAGGAATCCCATCCTCTCACATAGTTTCCTCAGGGACGGCTCTGTGCGGACGCAGTTTGCGCCCATCTCTTTTAAAAGACGGAGATCCCGCAGTACCAGCTGTCTTTTCTCCGCCTGGGAAATATGCTGCGGGATCATATACTCCACTGCTTTCAGGACAAATTCCCCGCCGTTCAGCATCCAGCCTCTGCGGGGATGGCAGCACAGTTCCCGTAGGGGAACCTGCTTTTTCAGACGGTCGGTCTCTTTTCCCATAGAATCCTGTAAGACCGCTTCCACCTCGTACAAATAGGGATCGCCACAGTCCCACAGATGGGGATGCAGCAGCACGGATACCAGAAATTCTTCCTCTTCCGCTTTCTGCATACACAAAAGCACAGTCTGCCCCGTTTTGTCCCGCATGGTGAGGAAAAAAGTACTGTCCGCTTTCTCCTGCTCCGTTCCCAGAAAAGCAAGGTTCCATTCTATGACCGCCTTTCCGTTCTCCAGCCTGCAGACTGCTTCCACTCCCTCCCCCGGCGCTTTCCGATCAAACTTCATGCTGTCTGCCACCCCTTTCCTTTCAGGACTCACAGCCGTTCTCTGTCTGTTGATTATTTTGTTCAAAACAGGGATTATTATGCTAAAATGTAAATAACTGTAATATCTGAAATCTTGACAACATGAGAGGTAGGAGGACGGTTTTATGAAGATCACTTACATTTACCACAGCTGTTTTCTTGTGGAGACCGCCGATCGTTATTATCTGTTCGACTATTATAAGGGAACCTTGCCGGGACTGGATACGGAGAGACCGATCCTGGTCTTTGCCAGCCACCGCCACGAAGACCACTATAACCCCGAGATCTTTGCCATGCTCTCTGACAGGGGAATGAAAAAGGTCTATGCGATCCTGCCCAATGATATCCCCGCAAAACGCTATCCCCGGACAGACGCGGAGATCATCAAGGTCTACCACAGTCAGGAATATGCGCTGCCCGGCGGCATCCGCCTGGAAACCCTGCTTTCCACGGACAGGGGCGTCGCGTTCCTGCTCCAGTGCAGGGAGGGGACCATTTATCATGCGGGGGATCTGAACGACTGGGGCATGGAGACGGATACGGAGCAGGAAAGGAAACAGATGCGGGGAAGCTACCGCGCCCAGATCAACAGATTGAAAGGCCGCACCCTGGATGCCGCCTTTCTGCCCCTGGACCCTCGGCTGGGTTCCGCCTATGCCCAGGGTATCCTGTATTTTTTACAGACTGTCAATGTGAAAAAGGTGTATCCTATGCATTATTGGGAACAGCCGGAGGTCATTGGCCGGTTTCTGGCCGAGTATCCACAGTATAAAGATATCCTGCAAAACACACCAGATCATAGCTTTCCGATATCATCTGACTGACAGAGATGGCAGATCGGCCGGAAGTATGCTCAATCTTTCCAATGCAGTCTGTGCAGTTCGCCTTCCTGCTGCATCTGCCCGAATCCCTGCTGCCGCAGCGCTTCATACAATACAATGGCCACGGAATTGGACAGGTTCAGGGAGCGGATGGCAGGCAGCATGGGAATCCGGATACAGCTTTCCTCATGTTCCACCAGGATCTCTTCCGGGATTCCCGCGCTCTCTTTTCCAAACATAATATAGTCTTCAGGAGAATAGGCCACTTCCGTATAGGCACGTTTCGCCTTTGTGGTCGCCATCCAGATCTTCACTCCGGGATGCTTTTCCTGAAACTCCGCGAAGTTCATATATCTGGTCATGTCCAGCTGCTTCCAGTAATCCATTCCCGCCCGGCGGATGGACTTTTCATCCAGCCTAAATCCCAGCGGCTCGATCAGATGAAGGGACGTACCCGTGGCCACACAGGTACGTCCGATGTTTCCGGTATTTCCCGGTATCTCCGGCTGATGTAGGATAATGTGCATCTAATTGCCCTTCTTCTCTTCCCGCAGTCTGTTAATGAAATGTTCCAGCCTGCCGATCGCCACTTTCAGATGCTCCAGAGAATAGGCATAGGAAATCCTCAGATAACCTTCGCCGCAGTCACCGAATGCCGTGCCCGGCACCACCGCCACTTTCTCTTCCTCCAGAAACCTTGTGGCAAATTCATCGCTGGTCATGCCAAATTCTTTGATACAGGGGAATACATAAAAAGCGCCGTAAGGCTCGAAGCATTCCAGCCCCATCTCCCGAAACGCGTTCATCAGAAACCGCCGCCGCTGATTGTATGCGGTGCGCATCTCCGCTACATCATCATCACCGTTCTTCAGCGCCTCAACTGCCGCATACTGGCTGGTGGTAGGGGCGCACATAATGGCAAACTGATGGATCTTGGTCATCTGCTGCAAAATCTCTTTCGGGCCGCAGGCATAACCCAGCCTCCATCCGGTCATGGCATAAGCCTTGGAAAATCCGTTGATGAGAACAGTCCGCTCTTTCATGCCGGGAAGTTCCACAATGGACACATGCTTGTCCTTATAGGTCAGTTCCCCATATATCTCATCAGACATGACAAAGATGTCATGTTTTACAACTACTTCCGCGATCGCTTCCAGGTCTTTCCGCTCCATAATGGCGCCGGTGGGATTGTTGGGGAAAGGCAGAATCAGCATTTTGGTCTTATCCGTGATCGCCGCTTCCAACTCCTCCGCCGTCAGACGAAACTCGTTCTCCTCCTTTAAGTTGATGATCACGGGCCTGCCCCCCGCCAGGATGGCGCAGGGCTCATAGGACACATAACTGGGCTGGGGGATCAGCACTTCCTCCCCGGGATTGATCATGGCGCGGAGCCCTATGTCGATAGCCTCCGAACCGCCCACTGTGACCAGGACTTCCATCATGGGGTCATAGGTAACGCCGTGCTTCCTTTTTATATAATTACAGATCTCCTGACGGAGTTCTTTCAGGCCGGAATTGGAGGTATAAATGGTTCTGCCCCTTTCCAGGGAATAAATGCCTTCTTCACGGATATGCCAGGGCGTATCAAAATCAGGCTCGCCCACGCCCAGGGATATGGCGTCTTTCATCTCGCTGACGATATCAAAAAACTTACGGATGCCGGAGGGCTTGATCTCTACTACTTTATCTGCTAACGGATTTCTCATGGCGTGATCATCTCCCTTTCATCTTCTTTGATCCGGGAGATCACGGTTCCGTGATCCTTATATTTCTTTAAGATAAAGTGGGTCGCCGTGCTCAGCACCGTATCCAGTGTGGAAAGCTTATCGGACACGAAGCTGGAAACCTCTCGGAGCGTCTTGCCCTCCAAGATCACCATCAGGTCATAGCCGCCGGACATCAGATAGACGCTGCGGACCTCCGGGTAACGGTAGATGCGCTCCGCCACATTGTCAAAGCCCTGTCCCCTCTGGGGCGTGACGCGCACCTCGATCAGCGCGGACACCTTCTCATTGCTGGTCTTTTCCCAGTCGATCAGGGTATGATAGCCGCAGATCACGCCCTCCGCCTCCAGCGCCGCCAGTTCATTCACCACATCCACTTCCTGTACGCCCAGGATCACCGCAAGTTCCTTTAAGTCAATACGGCTGTTCTTTTCAATAACGGTCAATAATTCTTCTCTCATTTTTACTTTCGCCTTTCCTATATTAATTCATCCATAAATCTGATCCTGCCCGGGGCGGTCCAGATAACGGACTTCTTCCTCATTGATCAGGATCCTGTCGTTGCTGTCCGTCACCTTTCCCACCATCACTGCGGGGATTCCCGCGGCTTTCAGGCCGGATACCAGTCCGATGCCGTCTTCACTGGTCATCAGAAGACATCCTCCGGACAGCAGTTCATAAGGATTTACATTGCAATACTCGCATACCTCCACCGTTTCCTGCCGCAGAGGCAGCTTCTTCAAGTCTATGGTCAGTCCGACGCCCGCGCTTTCCGCCAGTTCCCAGAGCGCTCCGAATATCCCGCCCTCGGAAACATCATGCATGGCGCACACGCCGGACTTCACGGCGGTAGCGGCCTCCGGTATCACGGACAGGAATCTGTCAAAACCTGCCGCCTCTTCCACAAGCCAGGCCGGATAGCGTTCCAGCAGCTTCTCCCGATATCGCCGCGCCAGATGAGCGGTGCCCTCCAGGCCGATCCATTTGCTGATCACCACGTCCTGACCCGGCGCCGCGGCTTTCAGGCTCCGGTAAGTCGCTTTCTGCATTTTCCCGATGCCGGTGACTACTCCATAAGGGGCCGTCACTGCCCCCGTAACCCTGGTCTGTCCTCCCGCGATCTGTATGTGCAATTCCTCACAGACCTTGTCCGCTTCCGCCATAAGCGCTTTCAGACCGGCTTCCTCCAGGCTTTCCGGCAACAGCAGCGTGATCAGGATCGCTGTAGGCTCCGTCGCTTGCGCCGCCAGATTGTTTGCACACTTTTGGATCAGCTGCGTCATGGTGCGCCGCTCGGCAAAAAACTCCGCCTCCGGTGTAACCTGTTCCGCCGGATCTGTCAGAGTTCCTGTTTCCACAGCCGCTGCTGTCTCCATCTCTGTCGGTACAACTGCTTCTGCTGCTCTCTCTTCTTCTGTCAGGGATTTCCTCCCTGCGCTTTCCGGAACCGTCAGCGCGGCCTCCTGCATGCAGGACACGATCATCATCTCATCGGAAAATGCAAAAAGAGCGCAGTCCCCCCCTATGCCTGCGCCCCTTACAACTTCATCTTTTCTTGTACCGATCTGTCTTAAAACAGAACGCTTTAAAATATTTGTTGATATCTTTCCGATCTTCATACCGATCCTCATATCTTATTCATCGTCCGAACTGTCCTCATACTGCGGTGGCGGCGCAGTCAGCGCAGCGGCCACATTTCTCACATGATCCACGCTTCCCGTTCCGATAGCCGCCATGATCTCCTCATAGGCATGGGCGTCACCGGTAGCTACACCTACCACAGCGCTCCTTGGCGACATCTTATAGCTGCTGCTGTTGATCTGCTCACGGCTGACCTCCACACCGTTCTCCGTCACCACTTTCCAGAGCCTTGCCTTATAACCGATATGGGCGCTCTCGGTAACGGCCACATACCCCACAGGGCGGGAAGCGTCCGCGGTCAGATTATCCGCAGGCGGATTGATCACTTCCAGCACTTCGCTCTCATAGCTTACCTTGTGCCCGGGATCACGGGTCTCTTTCCCATATATGTTAAAAGTGATCTTCTTATTCTCGGTGTACCCCTCGATGTAGACAGGATATTCCAGGTTATTGACGAACCGGAAATCCTTGCCCGAACTCTCCGCAATCGCCGCGTCTGCGGAAGGACTCACATAGGTTACGATCATGGAATGGTTATGCCGCTCCGTGACCTCCAGTTCGGAAAGCAGGACAGCGTTATATAAGGTAGTCGATACCTGGCAGATCCCGCCGCCAAGACTGTCCACCACTTTACCGTTTACATAAGAGCCCGCCATATAGTAGCCGTTTGCCTCGGAAAAGGGAGCAACTGCCTGATAAGTGGAAAATTCCTCTCCGGGATACAGTGTAATCCCGTCGATCAGACGACAGCCGTTTTCCACATTGGCGCTCCTGTCAGAACCGGAGGTGGTGTAAGAAGTGGTAAAGCTTCCCAGCACATCCGTTACCTGCGCCAGTTCCTCCGCGCTGCCCCTGGGCTCCGTCACCATAACGTCCAACGCGATCTGACAGGGCTCATGATTCCATTCCATTGTCAGATGATCATAAATCAAATCGATGGAAGTTTCTACATCCAGTGAATATCCCGTCTGCCCCCCCACTACCTGAAATGTGCCGTTCTCCCGTTTCAGGCTGGTATTTATAGCCTTTACGTCATACTTTACGCACTCATTTGTTAAAACATCATTTATGGCCTGAAGATCAAATTCCAGGTCAATGGGATATACCAGATTCTCATGCTCCAGATCTTTTAAGATCTTGTAGCGCTCAATGACATTTCCGTGGGTGCCCACTTCCACTGCTTCCGTGACCAGCTCAGGATTAGCCCATTCCAGGCCCAGAACGCCTGCAGTCACCACTACGGGATGATCCCCTCCGGCCAGCAGCGTGATCTCCGTCGTGCGCAATTCTTCTATATATGTATTTAAGACTGCTTCCGCCTGTTCGACGCTCATGCCGGACAGCTCGATATCCCCGGCAAAAATCCCGGTCTTGATGATGCCTTTTTCTGCGGCGTGCACCGTCATTCCAAAAGAAAGCGCCAAGGCCATGACAAATACTGCTGCTGCTTTCTTTGCAAATATTTTTTTCATGCCAGGAGACACTCCTTTCCATAATCTGTGGCACTCATTGAATTAATTGAAAAAATATGTTAAAGTAGGTATGATCATAGCAAGCACCAGTATGGCAATGATCACCGCCGACACTTTTTGTCTGGTCTTTTTATTGTTGAGATTGAACATAGTATTCCTCTCCTGAATATACTTGGACTCTGAAAGGATATTATATATGAATTTGATATTTTTGGCAAGTTTAATCGTTTTCATTTTCGTTCTTTCCGCCCGCATCAGGCGACAGAACAAGATCCAGCAGCAAAACGAAAAAAATTTCTGGGAGCGGGAGCGCCTGGCCAACTCCGTCCGGAAGAAGCCTCTGGATGGCCTGGATTATATCCAGATCCCCCTGGAGACCTTTCCTATCCATATCATGCAGGATGATGAAACGGTGCTGGAATGCATTGGTATCATGGAATCCCTGACCTCCCAGAAGATCGTCAACCTGACCGGTTACTCCAACACTGACCTGAAACTGGAATACGGCACCGCCAATATCACTGTGCTGACAGAATATGACCAGAACTATACCCTTCTGGTCCGCACGCTGCAGAAATGGGCGGATGCCCTGATCGGCGCAGGCCATACGGAAGAGGCCGCCGTCCTCATGGAATTCGCCATCGGCACCCAGACAGATATCAGCCGTACCTACTATCAGCTGGCGGACTACTATGTATCCCGCCGGGAAAGCGAAAAGATCCAGCGGCTGAAAGACACCGCCGCCGGACTGCGCTCGTCCAACCGCAATATCATCATGGATCGCCTGCAAGAAATGTATCCGGAGATCTGATATATTTTATGCGGGAGATGGGAGGAATATGCCGGGGCTTTACGGCTGACGGCGAGATCCCGCGATCTGTGCCATCTCATTCTTCCCATCGCTTGCTTTTGGCAACTGCGTTCGATCGAAAAAATCATCAGCTATCTTATCCAACTGGGCAGCTATCAACGGAAACTCCTTATTCAAGTCCAGCGTCTTTGCGCCTATCTGATTACCGCCCATATTAAAAGTGCAGTCCGGCGTGATTTCTTCGTCTGTTTTTGCATATAACAGAAGCCCTGCCACGTTTCCGGTATTATCCTTATCCTGGTTTTTCACATAGGCAAATATCTGATATACGTTACCAGAATGCAGGGAATGCTTATCGAACCGCGTCTGCAATGTTTGCCCATAATATTTTGCATCTATGATAAGAATCCGTTCATTCAATCGGAGCATGATATCTGTCCGCATAACCGGAAGAAATCGTATCATAGACTCACTGTTATCACCGACCAGATCCCATTTGATCTGTCCTGCTTTAACCTCAGAAAGATATGTATGATGCTGATGATAATATTCCAAAATAAATTTCTCATAAAGCCTGGCCATATGATCATCCGAGAAAGCCGCCATCCTGTATTCGCCCTCCTCCGTTGTCTGAAGCATCCCGTCCAGGACAAAATAACAGATATTCATCAACAGCTCATAGTTCTTATTATTTCTCCGATAATGCAGTCGGCTCCACGGAATCTCTGACGGTTCCAGCTGTTGTATGCCATCAAGGAAAACCAGAAGTTTTTTAAGCGCACTCTTACGTTCCGGATCTACACCATCATCTATGATCAGAAAATGGATTGTGGTCTTAAGAATCTGATTAAACAGGTTATCCTCAGACAGCTCATCAAATTCACAGGCCAGCTTTTGTTTTCTCTGGATCCGGTTACGTATCGTATTCGGCATATCCAGCTTTCCACGCAGCACAGACAGTGTTTCATTCCTGGTAACATACTCACGAAACAGCCCCTGCTTCAGCTGCTGAGCTATACCCTTGCTAAGGATCGCCGCAAACAGATCCTGTGCTTTGTCAAATTTTTCTGAAGCAACCTCATCATAATTCGATTGCTTCAGAATCTGAAAAGCATAGGAAAGCATATAATATATGTTTTTTATCAATATGCTTTTATCCTTAGTCATCAAACACCCCGCGTAAATTCTTTTCCCATCGTGTCAGCTTATCCGGCTCATCAAACCAATATTCACTCAACATCGGCAGAATATCGAACTCAACTACAGACCGCATCCACTCATCGGTGCATCCCAGTTCCTCTCTGCCACAGAAATAGCTATGCCCGATCTGGAAACCGCGTCCCAGTGACTTGTCTTCAGCAATCTCTTTATTCAAAAGCCTGATCTGCTCGATCAGGACATTAAAGGTCTCATTTCTCAACGCTTTCTGATAATTTGTGAATCCTTCCGAATTGAATCCGGGCTCCATCTCAAAAAAGCTGAATCTTCTACGAAGCGCATAATCGATCATCGCAAGGCTTCTATCCGCCGTATTCATCATACCTATGATGAACAGATTCTCCGGAACAGAGAACGGCATCCCATTGTATGCCAGAGTTGCTTTTGTCCCTCTGTAATCCCTCTCAATAAGCATGAGCAATTCGCCAAAAATCTTGCTCATATTTCCACGGTTGATCTCATCAATAATGAAAAAGTATTCCTTGTCAGGATGATTCGCAGCCGTCCGGCAGAACTTATAGAAAATGCCATCCGTCAGCTTAAAGTCAGCTCCGTCCGGTCGATATCCCATGATAAAATCCTCATAGGAATAATTCTGATGGAACTGAACCATTTCAATTCTGGAATCATCAACCTCTCCCATCATCGCATAAGCAAGTTTCTTCGCCGTAAAGGTCTTGCCAACTCCTGGAGCGCCTTGCAAGATCACATTCATCTTATTTCTGAGAAGCGCCTCCAGAACATCAAACCGTTCCTCCGTCATATATACCTTGCGGAGGAAATCTTTTTTCGTATATTTCTGGACAACGACATCCGGTTTCTGCAGTGGATTCTCATCACGGATAATATCCATGATGAAATCATATTCACCTTTCTCCAGTTTAAAGAGACTGCCATTAGGCTGCTTGCAAAATTCCATATTTCCCAGTTCCGGACACTCCTTAAGAGCCAGATATCCCACAGGTGTTGTCAGACCCTCCACCTTTTCAAAATAGATTGCTTTCCCGTCATTAGCCTGCGTGATCCTTGCGATAGCTACCACTTTCTTGACAGGATCTGCCTCGTATCCAATGACAATATCTCCAGCCTTCGCATTCAGGAAATTCTGAAATATCCTTCGCTTATTTCCGTTCTCGTTATACAGCGTATAGCTCTGTTCTTCTCCTATCTTAATTTCAGAAAAGCTCCAGATCCTGGGATTGACCGTTAGCCACCAATATCCCTGACCCTGGCACTCATCGCCAAACAATTCATCCAAAGTCATTCCAAAATAAGGCTTCAGGATAGAATCCTCAAACAAAGGCTTATCCTCAGACTCTACTTTTATACAAGTTGAATTATCATTTGGTGTCCACCATTTCTGAATACCCTTGTATGCAGACGTATCTTTGGATTCTTTTATGAGACGATATTCTCTCTCATACCATCCATCTGCCATTTCAGGATTCAGAACAGCCTTGTCGGCAACGAACTGTCCCAAAAGTCTGATGCTGCTTCCATAGCAAAGATAGAAGTAATCCCCTTTCTTTATGCTGTCCATGAAGTTCTCGCCCTGGGATACTTTAGCCATCGCCTTTGCTTTTGTTGTGCTACGTACTACAACAACCTGCCTGCCTTCAAATTTGATCCTGTTATCATCCGATATGGAACCATGACTTATTTTCCATATTGCCGGTGCGTTATCAGCATATAGATCAATCTCATTCAGATCCACCTTATCCAGAGCTTCTGTAAGTTCGTCCCTGAGTTTCCAGATGAAAGCGCCATCAGATGCCTTGTCTGCTTTTCTGCCGACATACAGAACCGGCCACCATTTAGAATCATCCGTACCTCTGATCATAGCTGGACAGCCGGTTTTCTTTGCTATCCTCTGCGCCAGAGACCATGAGCCGCCATTATAAAAATTAGGGTTCTCGCCATATTTGACCGAAAGCTGTTTGCATGTTGCCGCTCCGCCGTAATCCTTCATTCGCTTCATGATCTGAAGACTTTTTATAGTAAATATCGAACTGTCACCCAAAAGCTTGACCCAATCATCCACACTCAGTTCCGGAGAATAATCATCAGGAAACCATTCATCTTCTTCCTTGGCGCCATCCTGTTCGCTCAGATAAAATCTTCCCAGATAGAATCCCACATCGATCGTTGCAGTCTTCATTTCCGGATCCGGATAACAGCTTGCTGTCATAGCAGTCTGGATCATACCCCTGATATCAGGATCTGCTTTAATGACATTGCAGATTTCATCATACATCTGAAAGCCACCTATCAGACTCTCAACAGATCCGTTTTTCTTAGGCATATGTTCCGATTCTAATTCCCCCGCAGCAGCGCGGAACAACTCATACTTGTAGATGTAATATTTGTCAGGATACCTGAGCCAAAGATATGTGCTTATCGCATTGGTATTCTGATAATGATTTTTCCAGGTGCCGTCGTCATATTTTGCGCGAAGCTCTTCTGATGCGGTCTGGAATGCATCCACTCTTTCAGCCAAATCTTTTGATTCATCATAAAGGTTCCGGAACATCGCTCTGGCAGCTTCATCATCTGCCTTAGCAAAGTTTATGATCATTCCTCGTGGATAAGCATAGCCGGATGCCAGCAGATTCAAGGTCTTATCTGTTGCCAGCTTAAACATCTCGCCAAAATTCTCAGCATCTATGTTCCAGTGATCCTGAAAATGTTTGATGGCTTCCCATTTGTATCTTTCATCATCCCAATGGCTTGGAAAGTACGCCTTGTAACCTTCCAGTATGGGATTCAGTTTTGCTAAATCAATCATGCGCTTCTCCTTCCATGCCTATGATCTGTTGATTATCCTTCGAGTGCCAAACTCCCTGTCCGGGGCCTGTTTGATCCTTCACGCATTGCTTTATCTGGTTTTCGTTGGGACAACTGAACAACCGTCTCCACATGCACCGTCATCCCAAACTGATCCACCCCTCTAACTTTCACGATCTCATATCCTCCCCCGCACAACACTTTCAGATCTCTTGCCAGTGTGGCAGGATCACAGCTGACATATATGATCCGTTCCGGTCTCATTTTCAGTATGGTATCCAGGCAGGCTTCATCGCATCCTTTCCGGGGCGGATCTACCACAATGACATCCGGGTGGAGCATATCTTCTCCTTCCTCCGCATTTCCATAAAAATCCGGCAGAACCTCCTCCGCTTTCCCTACAAAAAATTCCGCATTTCCGATGCCGTTCTTTCTGGCGTTTTCCCTGGCGTCCTCCACCGCCTGCGGAATGGCTTCCACGCCGTATATTTTTTTCGCGCTGCCTGCCAGGAACAGGGATATGGTCCCGATGCCACAGTACAGATCCCAAACCGTTTCCGCTCCGGTCAGTCCCGCATATTCCAAAGCCAGGCTGTACAGCTTCTCCGTCTGCACGGGATTCACCTGATAAAAGGACAGCGGGGAAATATGAAAGGTGAGTTCTTTTCCTGTAAAAGGATATCCTTCTTCCCGCATATCCCTGACATGGATGGTATCGGAGATCACAGGACTTCCCCAGAGAGTATAGATCTCTTTTCCCATGATCACATTCGTCCGCTCCGTGTTGATGCTCACGGACACACTGGCCATACCTTTTACCATGGCTAATTCTTTCAGCAGATCATCCTGTTCCGGTATCAATTCCGCCAGCCCGCGGCGAAAAGTTTGATTGACCACCAGACACACCATGATCTCCCCGCTGGCAAAGCCCTTGCGGATCAGCACATGGCGCACCAGGCCTTTTCCCGTGGCTTCATCATACGCGGGAATATGACAGCGTCGCATATGTTTTAAAATGATCTCCAGAATCTCCCGATTCTCCAAAACTCCCAGGCCGCATTCCGTGTTGGGGATGATGGTATGTGTCCTTCCGGCATAAAAGCCGGCAATGACATTTCCGTCCCTGTCCGTTCCCACAGGATACTGCGCTTTATTCCGATAGTGAAAAGGCATCTCCATGCCAATGATCGGTTCTATCTTTTCCTCTATGTATTCTCGTGAAAATCCGCCGATGCGGATCAGAGCATTGTATATCTTGCTCTGCTTGTATTCCAGCTGTTTCTCGTAAGACAGCGCCTGAAGCTGACAGCCGCCGCATTGTCTGTGGCAGGCGCATTTCGGCTCCACACGAAAAGGAGAAGGCGTCAGTACCTTCTCCAGTCGCGCATAAGCATAATTTTTCCTGCATTTCATGATCTTTGCTTCCACAGTATCGCCAGGCACGGCGTCTTTTACGAACAGGGTAAAACCGTCCGCTCTGCCGATTCCTTCCCCCGCCGTACTCATATCTTCTATCGTCAATGTTACACGGTCGTTTTTCTTATATTCCATCTTTAGCCAATTCCTCCGCCAGTGTGTCCAGCTGCGCCTCGTTCTCAGGTTTCATGGCGGACAGCAGCGTTACGGTATTCTCCGCGAACGTGATATCTTTGCTCTTCTCAAACATTCCCTTTATGGTCTTTGCGGCCATGGGCGCCCAGGAACCGTTATCGATCAGGGCGATGGTGCGTTTCTGGTAATTGCGCTCCAGCAGGCGGGTGATAAGATCCTGCATAAAAGGATGGATGCCCCCATTATAGGTATTGCTGGCCAGCACCAGCTTCCCGTATCGGAACGCATCTTCTACAGCCTTTGCCAGATCCGTCCTTGCCAGGTCGTGTACTGTAGTCTTTACGCCTTTCTTTTTCAGAGCCTCCGCCAGATACAGGGCTGCTTCTTTGGTATGTCCGTAAATGGAAGCGTAAGCAATGGCAACGCCCTCACTCTCCGCTTCATAGGAAGACCAGGTATCATACAGATCCAGATAATACGCCAGATTTTCCGTAAGCACAGGGCCGTGCAGGGGACAGATGATCCGGATATCCAGTTCCGCGGCTTTCTTCAGCACATTCTGCACCTGCATGCCATATTTGCCCACTATACCAAAATAATAGCGGCGAGCTTCATGGATCCAATCTTCTTTCACGTCCAGAGCGCCAAACTTTCCGAAACCGTCTGCGGAAAATAGCACTCTGTCCGTCCTGTCATAGGTCATCATGACCTCAGGCCAGTGCACCATGGGGGCATATATAAACTGTAAAATATGTTTTCCCAGAGCGAGTTCTCCGCCGTTGGCAGCAGTCACAGCCTTCTCACCCAGTTCCAGCCCGAAAAACTGGTTTATCATCTTAAAAGCCTGGGGAGTGGCTACTACCCGGGCCTCCGGATATTTCTCCAGAAACGCAGGGATATTGGCAGAGTGATCCGGTTCCATATGCTGGATCACCAAAAAATCCGGCCTGCGCCCCCGGAGCGCTTCTTCCACATTAGCCAGCCACTGCTGCCCAAAGGCCTGATCCACGGTATCCATCACCGCCGTTTTCTCATCCAGTATCACATAGGAATTATATGCCATTCCGTTGGGAACCACATATTGTCCTTCGAACAGATCCACCTGATGATCGTTCACTCCTACATATAAAATGTCCTCTGTTATCTTCATAATGACAGCCTCCTGTTTTATTCCCGCGGGCAATGAGCCAAAGTCCGTAGGACCTTGGCGAATGCCGCGAGGGTCAAATACCCCGCAGCTTGCTGCGTTGCAAGATTGATACCCCGTCAGCTTATTGCGGGGTCTTTGATTCTGTTCTGGTGGCCCGCAGGTTGGATTCAAACAACCTGTTATAGCCAAGCCACCCCTTATTCTCCTTATTATTCTCCAGGATTTCCTTAAAAGTCTCCAATTTGGCGTCCGTATCATCCGCATAATTCAGCGCCAGCGCCTCGATCAGCGCCGGGATTTTGGGAGAACCAAATTCGTATTTCCCATGATGCGCCAGGATACAGTGCTGCACCTGTGTCAGCAGCGTATGGGGAAAGCCTTCTATCTTGGCCGCCCGCTCGGCTATCATCTGGGAACCCATCACGATATGCCCCAGCAGCTGGCCGTCGTCGGTGTAATCATTTTCCGGAAAAGGCGAGATCTCCCTGATCTTCCCAATATCATGGCATATAGCCGCGGTCAGCAGCAAATCTCGCTTCAGCACCGGATAGGCGGTACAATAATAGTCACAAAGCTTCGCCACACTTAAAGTATGCTCCAACAGGCCGCCCACAAACCCGTGATGCACGGTTTTTGCAGCGGAAGATTTCTTAAATGCTTTTGCAAAGGCTTCATCTTCGACAAAAAAAGCTTCCAACAGGCCTTTATAATAAGGATCCTCCACGCTGTTAATCAGGCCCAGCAGTTCCTGGTACATGGGCTCGATCCCCTTGGAGCTGACCGGAAGATAATCGGCGGGATCGTACTCTTCCTCCCGGCAGACCCTGATCCGCTTTACGCTGACCTGCAGGTTTCCCTGAAAATTATTGACATCTCCGTACACTTCTATGTAATCCAGCGCACTATAATCACTGATCCCCGGATTATTGGGTTCCCAGACCTTTGCGTCGATGGTGCCTGTCTTATCCTGCAGGATCACATTTTCATAATTCTTGCCGTTTTTTGTCACCGCTGACTGCTTATGTTTACAGAGATAAATGTCAAATATCCTGTCTCCCTCTTTAAACTCTTTGATATATTTCATGTTTACACCTCCTATTTTACCGGCGTTCTTTTAATGCAATGGTAAAATTCATTTCCTTATATTCTTCCTGCGCCTGGCGCATCACCGTTAGTGTTACCGTCTGTCCC
Organism: Lachnospiraceae bacterium; assembly: GCA_023664345.1. Lineage (GTDB taxonomy): Bacteria > Bacillota > Clostridia > Lachnospirales > Lachnospiraceae > Acetatifactor. The sequence goes on from JAMPFQ010000010.1 coordinate 53,786, forward strand.
GGCTCCGCCTGCATCAGCAGGTTGGAATAATCGTTAAAATTAGTCACTATCCCATCATTCACGGCAGTCACTATGTCCCCCTGCTGGACGCCCGCCAGCATGGCCGGGGAATCCATGGCAATCTCCTGTACATAGGCTCCATACGGAACACCAAATCTGGCATGGGCTGATGAGGGCACATCCCCGCCGCTGATGCCCATGTATGGAAGCCTGTTTTCATTAGACATTTTTTCCACCACTTTTTTCAACTCGGAAATACCATAGGCGCTGATCACATTACCTGTGTCGGAACTGGTCTTGCTGCCTGCAATGATGCCGATCAGTTCCCCTTTCAGATTAAACAGGGCACCGCTTGCTTTCTTGCTTCCCACAATGTCCGTGAGAAGCAGTTTGTAATTCCTGTCCACAGTGGAGATCGTACCGGATGCCGTGATCATTCCGTAACCAACGGAATCGCTGATCCCCATGGGGCTTCCCATAGCGATCACGGGAGTTCCCTCCAGATTCCAGGAATTGGAAGAACCCATGGGCGCTACCGCCAGACCGCCCGCTTCCATCCATTCCACCGGCATACTGTACCTGTCCACCGCCACCACGGCGAGATCAGTGGAAGGATCCAGTCCTTTTAATGTCGCCGCGATCTGATAGTATCCGTCCTCCAGATCCAATACCAGGTTATCCGCATTTTTCAGGGATGTATAATCCACCAGGATCAGAAGATCTTTTCCATTGTCCGCAATGATAACGCCGGAGGCCTGACTGTCGCTCTCCTGTACATTATTGAACCAGTCGATATTGGAAGAGATTCCCCGGATCGTTACCATATACTGATAAATGCTGGTCTGCCCATCCTCATTGACATCGGATCCATCATAGATAAAACGATGCAGGCCCTCGTATAATTCCACATAACTGTCCTTATCCAGCGTCAACCTGTTCAGAAGATCCCGCATCTGCTCCCGTTCCAGCGTAACGCCCTCTGTTTCAGGCTCCTCCACAGGCGCGGGACTCTCCGTGGGAAGATTTTCCGCCAGCATTTCCTCCGGGGACATTTCCCTCTGATCCTCCGGAAAGACGATCACCTGCGGCTCCTCCTCCGGATAGAGCCAGTTGCTGATCACCGGTTCCAGGACCAGGAAAGTAACGCACGCGATCAGACCAAATATCACCGCCATGGAAGCCGTGATGATGGTCCTTCTGATCAGCTTCTTCCTGTTGATGGGACGCTGTTTGATCTTCTCTATCATGAAATCATTCTGATTCCCGGATTCCCTGCCAGACATGCATACCCCTTTCTGTTACGATTATTACCCGTATCATTTTCCATACTTCTTGACCACTTTTTAAAGTATACCCGATCGATCAGGAAAAGTAAAGATACCGCTTATACCGTTTTCTCCCTGTGGCACATAAAAATCCCCAGCAAGAGCAGCAGCGGAAATACTGCTGCCACCAGGATCCCTTTTTTCAGGTCTTCGTTAAAATAACTGGAGACCATGCCCACCAGCGTAGGCCCGCCGGAGCAGCCCAGATCGCCTGCCAGCGCCATCAGCGCGAACATTGCTGTGCCTCCTCTGGGAATGGCAGCTGACGCCTTGCTGAAAGTGCCCGGCCACATGATCCCTACGGAAAGGCCACATACGGCGCATCCCACTAATCCGAAGACAGAACCGGGCATCAGCGCGATGCAGAGATACGCCCCGACACACAAAATACTGCTGCCAGTCATGAATCTGTCCAGGTCTATCCTGTCGCCGTATTTTCCATACAAAGCCCTGGAACTTCCCATCAGGATTGCAAAAGCCATGGGGCCCGCCAGGTCTCCCAGGGTCTTGCTGACGCCCAGGCCTTTCTCCGCAAAAGTGGAGGCCCACTGGCTGACAGACTGCTCGCTGGCTCCCGCGCAGAGCATCATCAGCATCATAATCCAGAAAATCTTCTGCTTTGTCAGTTCTTTCATACTGAGCCCCTTTTCCCCATCCTCTATGAGGGATGCGATCGGCACCCTGGCAAACAGAAGGGTATTGCACAGCGGTACCAGCGCCCAGATACAGGCCAGTATCTTCCAGTTCCCGATCCCGAAGAGCCCAAAAAATATGGTGGAGACCAGCACCACGCCCACATGGCCCCAGCAATAGAAAGAATGGAGCATGCTCATGGTCTTTTCCTTATTGTCGGAAGGGCACGCCTCCACCACGGGACTGACCAATACCTCCAACAGCCCTCCGCCGATCGCATAAACAGTGACCGCGATCAGCAGCCCTGCAAAAGGATCCGAAAACAGTTCCGGCAATACGGTCAAAAACAGAATGCCCACTGTGGCAAAGATATGGGCGGTCACCATGGACGCCCGGTATCCGATTCTGTCCACAAAAGTGACGGAGAGCAGATCGACTGCCAGCTGCAGGCCAAAATTAAAAGTCACCAGCATGGTAATCTTAGACAGGGGAATCCCATAACTGTCCTGAAAAGTCAAAAACAGCAGCGGCACAAAATTATTCACGATCGCCTGCACGATATAACCGATAAAGCAGGAATAAATCGTCTTGCGGTAATCCGGTTTCATTGTTTCTCTCATTCCGCCGCGCAAGCGGCATTTCGATCGGTGGGAACTTTGGGACGCATATCAACGCGAACCAACATCCATTATTGATTCATATATCTGAAATGTCAATAAAAATAAGGGAGATTTTTCTTTACACTATCCTGCGGAGAGGTTACAATAAAAGCGCGATTATTTTCATCCAAAACACAAAAAGGAAGGTAATATCAAAATGGACATCAAAGAACAGGTAACAAAAGCAGTGGAGAAGATCACTAAGGACAAAAAACTTCAGGAGCAGTTCCAGAAAGAACCGGTAAAGGCTTTGGAAAATGTACTTGGAGTAGACCTGCCTGACGAGATCGTGGACCAGGTTGTCAAAGGCGTAAAAGCAAAATTGACAGCAGATAAGGTTTCCGGTGCAGTAGATTCCTTAAAAGGTCTTCTGAATAAGTAAAACAGGTTTTCGAACATGATGATCAAAGCCGTGTCTTACAGAGCGCGGCTTTGACCTTGTTACCTTAAGTCCATCTATTTCAGAACGGAGTGTTAAATGAACCAAAAAGTATTAAAAACTCTGGAATACAATAAAATAATCGATCTTTTGACAGAAAAAGCGGATTCGGAACCGGGAAAAAAACTGTGCAGGGAACTCGCCCCCTCCACCGACCTTTCCCAGATCCGCCAGATGCAGCGGGAGACAAAAGACGCCCTGAACCGGCTGTTCAAATATGGCGGCACTTCTTTCGGAAGCAATGCCAATCTGGGATTTTCCATCAGATCCCTGGAGATTGGAAGCACCCTTTCCATCTCTGAACTTATAAAGATCGCCTCTTTTCTGGACAATGTGAACCGCATCAAGACCTATGGCAGAAAGGACAGAGAGGATGCTCCTGAGGATTCCCTGGATCCTTATTTTGAACAGCTGACGCCCCTGACCCAGATCGCCAATGAGATCAACCGCTGTATCCTGTCGGAGGAAGAGATTGCGGACGATGCCAGCCCCAGGCTGAAAAGCATCCGCCGCTCCATGGCGCTGACCAACGAGAAGATCCATTCCCAGCTGACTTCCATACTCAACGGTCCTTACCGCACTTATCTGCAGGACGCCGTTATCACCACCAGGAATAACCGCTACTGCATCCCCGTGAAATCCGAATATAAGGCGCAGGTAAACGGCATGGTGCACGACCAATCTGCCACAGGCTCCACTTTCTTCATCGAACCCGCGGCTGTGGTCAGCCTGAACAATGAGCTGAAAGAACTGGATCTGCAGGAGCAGGAAGAGATCAACATCATCCTCGCCACCTTGAGCGCCCAGGCTGGGGAACACACTGAAGCGCTGGCAAAGGATCAGAAGATCATGACCGCTCTGGACTTTATCTTTGCCAGGGCGGAACTTGCCATGGATATGAACGGCACGGAACCTCTCTTTAACACGGAGCATTACATCAACATACGAAAGGGCCGCCATCCACTCCTGGATAAGAAAAAGGTGGTCCCCATCGACATTCATCTGGGAAAAGATTTCAATCTGCTGATCATCACCGGCCCTAACACCGGCGGCAAAACCGTATCCCTGAAAACAGTGGGGCTTTTTACCCTGATGGCGCAGGCGGGACTTCATATTCCAGCCCTGGACCGCTCGGAACTCTCCATTTTTACGGAAGTTTACGCGGATATCGGTGACGAACAGAGTATCGAGCAGAGTTTATCCACATTTTCTTCCCACATGAAGAGCATTGTCCACATTTTGAAGCACGCGGACGCGGATTCCCTCTGCCTGTTTGACGAACTTGGGGCAGGCACGGATCCCACGGAGGGCGCCGCCCTGGCCATTGCCATCCTGAATTTCCTGCATGACAGGGGAATCCGCACCATGGCAACCACCCACTACAGCGAGCTGAAAATCTACGCCCTTTCCACCTCCTTTGTGGAAAATGCCTGCTGTGAATTCAGCGTGGAGACCCTGCAGCCCACTTACAGGCTCCTCATCGGCATTCCCGGCAAGAGCAATGCTTTCGCCATCTCCTCCAAGCTAGGGCTGTCAGACGATATCATCAATGCCGCAAAGGAGCAGATCGGCAAGGAAGAAAAAAGTTTTGAGGACGTGATCGCCGACCTGGAACAGAGCCGCGTTACCATCGAGAAAGAACAGCGGGAAATCGCCGAGTATAAAGAACGCATCCGCACTCTCCAGGATCAGCTTCAGAAAAAGAATGAGAAGATCGACCAGGCAAAAGATAAAATCCTAAGAGAAGCCAACGAAAAGGCAAAGGAGATCCTGCAAGAAGCAAAGGAAGTGGCGGATGAGACCATCCGCGACTTTAACAGAGCGGGAGCCGGTACCGATATCAGGGAACTGGAGCAGAAACGCCAGAAAGTCAGGGATAAGATCAGTGAAAAGAATGAAAAGCTTTCCCTGAAAAACGGTTCCTCCCTGAGAAAGCCCGACAAAAAAGCGTTGGATCCAAAAAAATTGAAAAAGGGCGATTCCGTGAAGATCGTATCCATGGGCTTAAAGGGGATCGTGAACACACTGCCCGACGCGAAAGGGAATCTTTTCGTGCAATGCGGCATCATGCGCACCCAGGCCAATATCCGCGACCTGGTGCTGATAGAGGAGAATCCTGTTTCCGCCCCTGTCCTGCAGAGAAGCAACACCAGCAAGATCAAGATGTCCAAATCTTTTTCCATTTCCACGGAGATCAATCTGCTGGGCAAGACTGTGGATGAAGCCATCGCGGAGCTGGACAAATATCTGGATGATGCTTATCTGGCACACCTGCCCAGCGTGCGGATAGTCCACGGCAAAGGGACCGGCGCCCTGCGCAACGCCGTCCAGAATCATCTGAAACGGCTGAAATATGTAAAGGAATACCGTCTGGGAGAATACGGCGAGGGAGATGCGGGCGTTACTATCGTGACTTTTAAATAAATGAGGAGGCATGGTTATCAAATGGTCAGCAAACAAAAAATCTTGATCTGTGACGACGACAACAATATAGCGGAACTGATCTCCCTGTATCTGAACAAGGAGTGTTTTGAGACCCTGATCGTCAATGACGGTGAATCCGTTCTGCCCGCCATGGAGACCTTTTCTCCTAACCTGATCCTGCTGGATATCATGCTTCCCGGCATGGACGGCTATCAGGTATGCCGGGAAGTGCGAGCAAAGTACTCCGTGCCCATTATCATGCTTTCCGCCAAGGGCGAGGTCTTTGATAAGGTGCTGGGACTGGAACTGGGGGCTGACGATTATATCGAAAAGCCCTTTGATTCCAAGGAACTTGTGGCCCGTGCCAAGGCGGTGCTGCGCCGCTACAAGCCTGCTGCCGCTGTACCCCAGAATTCAGATGACAAATGCGTGGAATATACCAACCTGTCCATCAACCTGACCAACTATTCCGTGATCTATATGGGGCAGACCATCGATATGCCCCCCAAGGAACTGGAACTGCTGTATTTCCTCGCCTCCTCGCCCAACCATGTATTCACCAGGGAGCAGCTGCTGGATCAGATTTGGGGCTACGAATACATCGGCGATACCCGCACGGTGGACGTACATATCAAGCGCCTGCGGGAGAAGATCAAGGATCATGCCAACTGGAAGATCTCTACCATCTGGGGAATCGGCTACAAGTTTGAGGTAAGGAATCCATGAGAAAGACCCTCTACCTGAAGTTCATACTGGCTTATGTCATTTTCGGGATATTTAGTTTTATCATAATGACTACCTTTGTACCCAGCATGACCATGGAGCATCTGGTCCGCGAAAAGGCAGAGAACCTTTACGCCGAGGCCACGCGGATCGCCAATACCTACGCCAACGGACTTTATACCAGTGAAACTGACCTTGAGACAGTAAAGACGCAGCTGGATTCCCTTGCCATCTATCTGGAATCCGTGATCCGCATCATCAACCCCTCAGGGCGGCTGGTCATGGACACAGAAACCCCCATCAATGTAGAGGAAGTGGTCATGATCGAAGAATTTGACCCTACCGTGACCAGCGGCTCCTATTATATGGTGGATCATTTCTTTGACAGCTTTGAAGATGATATGCTCAATGTCATTGCTCCCATCACCACGGATTACAAAGTAAAAGGATATGTCACCATCCACTGTGACATGGCGGATATCCAGGAATCCTGCAACAGTCTGCTGAACATCTCCTATATCACCCTGGTGATCCTGCTTTTGCTCTCCCTGATCATTCTGATCTTCTTCACGGAGATCGTATATATACCGCTGCGGAAGATCACTTACGCTACGGAGCAGTACGCCGAGGGAAACATGCATTATGAATTTCAGGTTGACAGCGATGATGAGATGGGATATCTTGCAGCCTGCCTGAACTATATGGCCAGCCAGATCGCCGGGGCGGAGGACGACCAGAAAAAGTTCGTGGCAAACGTATCCCATGATTTCCGATCCCCTCTTACTTCCATCAGAGGTTATCTGGAAGCCATGATAGACGGCACCATTCCCCCGGAAATGCACGAAAAATACCTGAACATCGTGTTAAATGAGACCGACCGCCTGACCAAGCTGACCAACAGCCTTCTGATGCTGAACAATCTGAACACAAAGGGAATGCTGTTGGATCGGACGGACTTTGATATCAACAAGGTGATCCGAAACACTGCTGCCTCCTTTGAGGGCACCTGCCGCCAGAAGACCATCGCTATCGAACTGATCCTGACAGGACAGGAAATGCTTGTCAACGCGGATGTGGGAAGGATACAGCAGGTCCTGTATAACCTAATCGACAATGCCATCAAGTTCAGCCACCACGATTCTGTCATTAAGATAGAGACCTCCCTGAAAAAGAACAAGCTGTTCGTTTCCGTAAAGGACACCGGCATCGGCATTCCAAAGGACGACCTGAAACTGATCTGGGACCGCTTCTATAAATCCGACCTCTCCCGGGGCAGGGACAAGAAAGGGACCGGCCTGGGTCTCTCCATTGTAAAAGAGATCATCAACTGCCACGGGGAACATATCAACGTGATCAGCACGGAGGGGGCAGGAAGCGAATTTATCTTCTCTCTGGCGCTTTCTGTGCAGAATGAAGAGGAGGACTGATGGAGAATTTTATTGTTAGAAATATGAAAACATGGGACAATGTTGACACAGAAAGGCATTGTGTCAACTTCTGATTCTATGTGCGCCAAAGCGCACGGAAATATGGTATACTATCAAAAAGTACGTGACTGTATGTCAATCATAACAGTAGTAATGACTAATTGTGAAGAAAGAGCATATACCATGCCAGCATTACAAAAACAGCCAACTGTTACCACCCTGGAAGAATATGAGACGCTGCCGGAAGATGTCAGGGCTGAAATTTTTGACGGAACAATTTATTACATGGCCAGTCCTTCACAAAATCATCAGATATGTGACTGTATATTATTTTGAAGGCAATCTTTTCAATGTTCCTTACACATTTGATTCTGTCATTAAGGTAAACATATATGAGGATTTGTATATTAATTTCGCTGATATTGCAGAGTTGTTAAACATATAACTTTTGCGGAAACACATACAGAAAAAAAAATATATTTTAAGTTCGAAATAAGTCAATAATGAAAGGAATATGGAACCATGAAAAAAATGATATATCTTTTACTGCCATTACAGGTACTTATCTTATTATTAAGTCCTCGTTTCGGATGGAAAATGCACAATCCTGAGTCAATTGTTCTTTCCTATGGGGGCACTGTGTATGCAGATGGAAAAATCCATACCCTTTATCAAAATGAAAATGAAAGTGTTGACATTTCCTATGAGAATTTATTTTCAAAAAAATTTCTCATAACAATAAACGATAAAGACGAATATGAAATGGAGGTTGGAATAGACGGGGCAACTTACAACGATACAAACTCCCTGCACTTTACCGACGCCGACATTATATGGAATGATTCATGCGGCATATTCTGGTGGAGATACATTTTGACAATTGCAATGACCATCTTCAGTATCTTATTGGTTAAACGCAAAAATCGCATAAATATATTTTCCTGCATTTTATATGTAGTATCGTTTTTGATATCTTTCAGAATACTTTTTTAATCTGCCTGCCGCTCTGATAACAAAGTAAATTTGTATCTGACGAAACAGGTGTAAAAGATACACATTAGATACATATTCCCACTACAATGGTTTTGATCAGAGCCTGGTCAAAACCATTTTTATATGTTATAGAGAGATAAAATATATGAAAAAAAATAAAACCACTTTATCCATTATCCTGTTCCTCACTTTCCTGTTCATGGCAGGATGCGGAAAAGAGAATGCGGATCAAACCTCCGATATCCCACAGTCCTCCAACATGCAGCAAAATATTGCACAGGATGTGGAACATGGCACAAACGAAATGACCCATTGGAACGCATCCCACTTTCCAATGCCGGAGCAATACGAAACAGCTACGGTAGCAGGCAGCAGTATCTACGCCTGCGGTTATGGGGAAAAAGGTGTGACCGTCTCAGTATTTTCTACAGATAGCATGGAACAGACCGAATCCCATACCATCCCGGAAGCTACCGAGGTAAAGAACATTTCCGTAAGTGCTTCTGAAGAAATATACCTTTTTGGCAGTACGGGAGACAGCGACACTTTATGGAAAATAAACCGGGATGGCAGCAGCGGTACAATAGAGGAGATTGAAATAGAGGATGTCGGACTGTGGCCGTCATTGAAGAATTTTTACGCGGACAGCAGCGGTCTTTATTATTTATGGTATGAAATGAGCGTACCCTGCGCCGAAGTATATGAGGACGGTGAGGAAGACGTTTACACAAGGCTGGACAGGATCTATGTAAAAGATGCTCAGATGAAGACCATTGTTTATGAACAGATCCCTGATTCCAACCATAATAAACTGATCAGCCTTATCTTTGATGAGGATGGCATCCCTATGCTTTTGGCAAAGGACGAGGACGGATATTATATCCGGAGAGCCCGCACCACGGACGGAGAACCATATGAACCCAGCCGTCTGGAAACAGACGGAAATACGTTCTACAATCTGGAAAACACCCGCATGCTGGCATATACACAGGATGGACTGCTGTATACCCTGGATGGTTCCCTGCATCTCTATCATACCTCTGATTCCCGAGATGAAAAGCTTCTGAACCTTGCAGGCGCCGGCATACGGGAGGAGGATATCATTTATCTGGGGATGCGAAACGACAGGATCGAAATCATAGACAATCACAAGAGATCCCAACCGTCAGAATATACTTCCATCGAACAGGGAGAAAGCCGGAAAACTCTGCTTACATTAGGCATCATGACGCTCCAGCCGGAAATGATGGAGATTGTCGCGTCATTTAACCGTTATCAGAACAAAGTGACAGTAGAACCGATCATTTATGTCAATGATCTTGATTACGACAGAGGATATGAGAAATTGACATTGGATGTCATTCAGGGAAAAGCTCCCGACCTGATCGATGTTTCCGGACTGGAATATGAAAGCCTGGCAAACGCCGGGGCATTCGCCGACCTGTATCCATTGATGCAGCAAGACGACGAATTAAACGCGGAAAGCCTTATATCCAGCATTTTAAAAATATATGAGATAGAAGGTCATCTATATACGATCGCGCCCGCTTTTCGGGTCTATACCATGTGGGGAGCAGGCAGCATGATAAACGGACGGAAAGGGATCAATGTGGAGGAAATGGTACAGATGCTTCAGGATAACGGTGGGGACATTAACAGTATCTACGGTTTTTCCGCTGATGAGGACGTCCTTACCACATTGTGTACTTTTAATATGGACAAATTTATTAACTGGGATGACGGAACCTGTGATTTTACCGGAAAAGAGTTCCAGCAGACGTTACATTTCGCCAGGGAATATCAGGGAAAATATTATGAAAGCCTGTATCATTGTATCCAAAACCATGATATCCTGCTGACCCTCGGCCTGATCAATTCTGTGGAGGATTACCGGATCGAATCAGAACTGTACGGCGAGAATATCCAGTTTATCGGCTGCCCGACAGAAAACGGAAACGGTTCGGCGGCATTTTTCGCAGGAGGGGAAATCGCGATCAATTCCGGCGGCGCCCATCAGGAAGAAGCATGGGAATTTGTAAAATATCTCCTGCGGAACGGATACAATCATACCGGTTTTCCCCTGCTGAAAGAGCAGTTTGAGCAGATACTGACTGAATCAATGATTGAAACCTCCGTCACTGAAGACGGCGTGTCAAGTAAGTACGTTAAAGCAAGTTACCGTGAAGCAAACGTCATAGATATTTATGTATACAAGTGTGAACCTGAGGATGTAAAAACGGTCAGAGAACTGATTGACAGCGTAAGCAACAAATTCCGGTATAATGTGCAGATACAAAATATCATCAGCGAGGAAACCGGGGCGTATTTTAACAACCAGAAAAGCATGGAGGAAGTATGTGCCATTATCCAGAGCAGGGTTCAATTGTACCTTGATGAGAAATATTAAGCCGGACAAAACGAAATCCCCGATGTATCCGCACCGGGGATTTTCATTCCTATCCTACTTCACAAACCGGCTCAGCACCTCCATAAAGATCCCAATATCCAAAGGCTTCGCGATATGGGCGTTCATGCCGTTCTTAATGGCTGCTTCCTTGTCTTCTTCCAGAGCGTTGGCAGTCATGGCGATAATGGGCAGGTCTTTCACATCATTCCTGGGCAGGCTCCGGATAGTCCTGGTGGCCTCGTAACCGTTCATAATGGGCATCTGCACATCCATCAAGACCACATCATAGTAATTTTCCTCAGACTTCCTCACCATATCTACCGCGTCCGTTCCGTCCGGCGCCGATTCCACCACAAAACCGGATTCCGTCAATATGACCTCCGCAATCTCACGGTTCAACTCAATATCCTCCACCAGCAGGACACGCTTTCCATGGAAATCAGCCAGCGTCCATATGGAAGATTCCTCGTTCTTTTCCAACAGATTATTCGCCGCAAGCAGCGCAGATTTCAGGTCTGACAAGAAGAGCGGTTTCGCACAAAAGGCAGTGACGCCTGCTTTCTTGGCATCCTCTTCGATATCGGTCCAGTCATATGCGGTCAGGATGATAATGGGCGCTTCGTCCCCCACCGCGGCGCGGATCTTCCTGGCCGTTTCCACTCCGCTCATCTCCGGCATCTGCCAGTCAATGATATAGGTATGGTAAGAATCCCCTTCTTCATAAGCCCTCTTGGCACGATATGCCGCTTCCCTGCCTGAAGTAGTCCACTCGGAACGCATACCGATCTGTTTCAGCATCTTGCTCACGCTGTCGCATACATTGAAATCATCATCCACCACCAGCGCACGCAGCCCGTGAAGTTCCTTGATCTGTTCCGCGTTCTTTTCCACATCCTGCAGCTTCAGGCTTAATTCCACCGTAAAAACAGTACCCTTTCCCACTTCGCTTTCCACGGAGATAGTGCCGTTCATCATCTCCACGATATTCTTCGTGATGGCCATGCCAAGCCCTGTTCCCTCGATCCCGCTGCGGGTGGTGCTTGTTTCCCGCTCAAAAGGCTCAAACACATGATCCACAAATTCTTTTGACATACCGATTCCATTATCCTTGATCACAAAGACATAATCTCCATATCCATGGCGGAATGTGGTCTTCTGCGTGATCCTGAAAGAGATGCTTCCTTTCGCGGGCGTATACTTTACGGCATTGCTCAACAGATTGATGAACACCTGATTCATCTTCAGCGGATCCGCTATCACATCCTCGTTGGCAACCTCAAAGGTATCGATGAACAGTTCCAGCTGTTTCGCCTTTACCTGGGGCTGTATGATATTGACCAGATTATGCATCAGTTCGGAAATATTACATTCCTGCTCTTTAATCTGCACCTTGCCGCTCTCGATCCTGCTCATATCCAGGATATCGTTGATCAGACTGAGCAGGTGATTGCTGGACGAAAGTACTTTCTCCAAGCAGTCCTGTACCTGCTCCTTATTGTTAATATGGCTCACCGCAATGGTGGTAAAACCTATGATGGCGTTCATGGGCGTGCGGATATCATGGGACATATTGGAAAGAAAAGTGGTCTTGGCAGCATTGGCATGCTGTGCCTGCATGAGGGCATCCTGCAGGGCCTGAGTCTGTTCCCGCTGTTTCTGAACCTGTTCCGTGATCTCTTTCGATACCACCATGACCATGATATCGTCCGTGTCGTAATCCCGCGTCATGATGAATGTCTGCCTTACGCACATCTGCCTGTCGGCGGACTCCCAGCCCCAGAAATCCACATTGACTTCCGCAATACCCTGTTCAAAGCATTTTTTCAGGTGATCCATATTGACGACTCTGCCATACTCTTCCAGAGATTCCTTTAAAATAAATTCTTTCCACCTTTCAAAGCATTCCGAAGCCTTACATGGAACGGTCAATCCCACTTTTTCCAACATGGAAAGCGTCCTGCCATCCAGTTCGCGTACAATATCCTCCTCGATCAGATCTTTGGTCAGGTTAAACTCAAAGGTACAGAACGCATTGGAGGTAATGGCGATCCGATACTGCCTCTCTTTCCTGTCCGCAAGGGACATTTCCGCCTGGATGCGCAGTTCCTTTTCCTTGACCTCCGTGATATTCTGGCGGATGAACAGAACTTTGCTGGCTCTGCCGTCCTTTCTCTCCAGGCAGACTATGTTGATGTGTTCCCATTCCTCCCTGCCATGATTCGACACATGGCCCTCATAACGCAGGTCATTATGTTCATCCATAGCCTTGATAATGGAATCCTGATCAAGTATTTCCGTAAAATTTCGGCGGTCTTCTTCCTCTATTATTTTGTTGCAAATATGATCTACCAGATTCTGATAACTTCCATTGTCCGAAAAACTGCTGTCTTCCGGCTTTGTCCCTGCCAGATACTGATAAGTATCAGTCTCAAAGTCCGCCATGGCAAAGCGGGCAAACAGGATATTGATGCCTTTGATGATATATCCCATCTCCTGGTTTTCCTGTTCCAGCTGCTTCTTTTCCCGCCTTGCGTTTACAAACACCAATATAATATAGATCACAAACATACAGATCAGCATTGCTTCCAGTCGGATTCCTACAAAGTTTTCGGCTTTTATCATACTCTCCGTGACACTCTTGGGAAATGTCTGTACCAGGACAAATTCGTTTCCCTGAAGATATCTTACACAGATATTATCCGTTTTACTGCCGGGAGCACAGATAAAAGCGCCCTCGCCGCCATTTTCAAACACATCTTCTGCCTGCCTTGCGGTATCCTTATCGATCATTTCCATATCCAAAAGTGTATCGATGATTTTTCCCGCATGTCCTTTGGCGTCAGAGCAGGCAAGGATCCGTCCGTCCGGCATACACAGATGTACCGATGCGGCCTCGCCGAAATAAGTAGTCTTGAGCATATCTTTCAGATATTCTTCCGCAAGATACGCACCCCGCAGCACCCCGATAATCTCGCCTTTGTACCGAACGGGAGCATAGAAGCACAGCATGGTCTCATCATAAAACGCGGAATCAAAGACCACTGAGATCCCCGTCTCTCCCTGCATACCGCGCACATAATAATCCCTCCCGGAAGCATCGGATGTCCGTCCGTCCGAAATATGATTCATTCCTTTGACATCCGTAAACAAAAGGGCGTCAAACAGCAGGTTGTCCTCCATCTCCTGCAGCGTCTGTCTGGATACCTCCGGCTCTGTAAGGCTTTTTCCCACAAAATACGCATATGTATCGATCAGATCCAGGGCATTGTTCAGTTTTTCATTGATCTCATCTGACATCTGACGCGCTGAATCTGACGCATAACTCTTATTTCGATCTTCCATGCGCTTTCTGTTCTGTGTGGTATACCACTGGAACAGGATGATGATGGCTATTAAAAGCAATACGACATATAGAATCTTCTGTAATATTTTTTTCTTTTCCATACCGACCTCCATACCACATATTTATTCCCGCGGGCAATGAGCCAAAGTCCGTAGGACCTTGGCGAATGCCGCGAGGGTCAAATACCCCGCAGCTTGCTGCGTTGCAAGATTGATACCCCGTCAGCTTGCTGCGGGGTCTTTGATTCAAAAATACGGATATTCTCCTTTGTCAGATCCTGTATGATCTGAATCAGCGTCTGAAAATCTGTAATCAATCCATTGGAACAGGTTTCCGCCTTATCATAGATCTGCCGGATCTCCCCGGTATGGCCGGAACGTATGGCAGAAACCATTTCCGTACCGTATGTATGGAATGTTTTATGCTTTTCCTCAAGACCGTTCCATATCCCTGTCACATTCGGGTTTAAGGGCTTAAACGCATAGTAAAAACGTCCCAGCCCGCATTTTCTATAATCCGTCTGCAGCACCCTAAGCTGCCCTGTCTGTGCCATATCCTTTAAGGTATTGAGCCAGTTCCTGTGTGCGTCTATGGCGCTATTCAGGCAATTGATGACCACTTGGTTATCCAACATATAAAAGGCATCCTGCACCATGGATCCCATGATTTTTGTGGATTCTTCCAAATGCTTCTCAATGGCTTTTGAAGGTTCCACAAGTTCCGCAATAGAATGGCTGGAAACAGTCAGGGAAGCCGTATCCTCATTTAATTCCTGGCATTCCTCATTGACATACTGCATCTGGTTGTCCAGTTCGTTCATGGAACTGCTGATTTCCTCACTGACAGCGGCAAGGGAGGAAACGGAATCGGAAATATGATCCATGCTCGTGCGGTTATTTTCCGTGATTTTCCATACATTCCGGATATTTTCATTGATATGCTCCATTTTTGCAACGGTGGTATCCACACTGGCGGAACTCTTCTGGGACGCGGTTTCAATACTGGTCACAAAAGTTCCCATCTTCCCCGTCAGGGACTTTGTTTCATCCGCCAACTTACGGATCTCTTCCGCCACTACTGCAAATCCTTTTCCGGCTTCTCCCGCCCGCGCCGCTTCTATGGAAGCGTTCAACGCCAGAAGGTTGGTCTGGGCAGAAATGGAGTTGATTCCCTCAATGACCTGGTTCATATTATGGATGATATCAAGCAATCCATAAATGTCCTCTTTCATCTCCTGCGCAGTGGAAATAGCAGCGGAAGACAGACCCGTAATGGAAGTAAGTTCGCTCTCGCAATTACGGATATCTTCCATGATCTTATTAGATTCATCAGCTACTTCAATGATCGTAGAAGTAAGGTTTTCATGCGCTTTTGATACTTCGGCGGCAATATTCGCCGTTGCTCCTGCTGATTCACTGATGGCGCTCACAGCATTCGAAATGGAAGTATTGATCTGCTCCACAGTAGCCACGTTTGTCTCCAGTGTGAGATCCATGGCGCTCATCTGAATCACGGCATCCATATTTTTCGTCACAGCCTGTTCGAATTCTTTTCTTCCCTTCATCAGACGCTGGTGGACGCTGTTCCATTCCCCATTAGATGAATCGTATTGCATATCAATAAGCCTTGAAATAGAATTGATGATAGAATCTGAGCCTTTTTTCCTGATTTTCATAACCCCTTTTTCCTTTCTGTTCCCCTTTATAATTCTAGAAATAATTTTAGCATTTTCATGTGTTTTGTCAACGGAAAAAGGCACATGCTTTTCAGCACATGCCTTTTATTCATATCCATGCCGCTTCCGGCAGCACAAACCAATCCCAGCGTGAGATCTAGAACTTCTTCACGAAGCAGCCTTTGCTGCGAGTGTTAGAAGTTCTTCTCACACCATTCCATCCCGCGGAACCATTCAGTTTCGGGAAGAATGCCTGCTCTTGGCATTCTTCAGCGTGAGATCTAGAACTTCTTCACGAAGCAGCCCTTGCTGCGAGTGTTAGAAGTTCTTCTCACGCTATTCCTTCCCACGGAACCAATTCAGTTTCGGGAAGAATGCCTGCTCTTGGCATTCTTCAGCGTGAGATTTAGAACTTCTTCACGAAGCAGCCTTTGCTGCGAGTGTTAGAAGTTCTTCTCACGCTATTCCTTCCCACGGAACCAATTCAGTTTCGGGAAGAATGCCTGCTCTTGGCATTCTTCAGCGTGAGATTTAGAACTTCTTCACGAAGCAGCCTTTGCTGCGAGTGTTAGAAGTTCTTCTCACGCTATTCCATCCCACGGAACCATTCAGTTTCGGGAAGAATGCCTGCTCTTGGCATTCTTCAGCGTGAGATCTAGAACTTCTTCACGAAGCAGCCCTTGCTGCGAGTGTTAGAAGTTCTTCTCACGCTATTCCCTTACAGCCCGAAAAAACACTCCCTCATGATAAATCAGAGCATTGTCCGCGTCTATCTGGTAAAAATACCGTCCAAACAGGGGAGCGGCATCTTCTACCCCCTCCAGTTCAAAATGCTCGAACTCTGTCACGGAAAGTCCCATTGTGCCAAGATCCACTCTGAAATCTTCCTCAAACTGGCTGGCAGAAACCGCTTCTTTCCTGTAATTGCCCACGGAATAAGCCGGAACATCATAATTGTAAGGTTGAGAATCCATATAATACCAATATCTTCCATATTCCAGATGAATATCCTCAAGGCTTTCTATCTCCTCATCGGATAACGCATAGATTCCCGCAGGCGGTATATGTTCCGTCACTTTCCATTTTCCATAAATGGTTGTTCTGACAAAAGAATCCTGATATTCCGGCTGGGCTGTAAAATTTTGTATATCAGTGATCGTCTTCTGATCATGGAGATTGTTATATGCTTCCTCCAGGCTTCCTTCTTCCACAAAATCTCCGTTCTCCCTGCCGGTGTAGATACGGGCTTCCGAAAGCGCATCCTCCGTAGGCCTGCCCTCGTCAAATATATAATTTGTTATGGTGATCACATCCGTATAACCGTCACCGTTGATATCAGGAAAGGAGACTGCTGCCACATTATGAAATTTCCAGATATTCTTATCCTGCCGAATGCCATTCCCTCCAAAGGTATAAAGTACCTGTCCGTCCTGAATCAATTTAAAAGCCACGTCTTCGCCCGGATTTGATTCTGTGTTGGGAGCATAGGCAGCGAAAGTTACCTGCCCATGAGGGTTAAATTCCACATCAAAAGACTGTCCTGCTATCACGCCGCCGCTTTCTGCGCTTCCTGTGCCGCCGCTTGCCTGTACGCCGCCATTTTCTGTGCTGTTTGTTCCATCGCCTGCCTGTATGTCGCTTCCCGCACCATCTATTCCGCCGCTTGCCTGTATGCTGCTGCTTCCCTCATTGTCTGTTCCTGAACTGCCCGCTTCCTCGGCATCAATCCTGGGAATGGTCATAAAGGCAGCCGTACAGAATACCGCCAGTATTATCACCAGGCCTGTGACCACAATACTGCCGTTTTTCTTTCGCGCCAGATTTCTCACTCTTCTTTCCGTGTGGGACTCCCCAAAGGCAAGCCCTACGGACAGGCCGCTGCGCTTCTCCGCAAAGGAGAGGAGTGTCCTGGCGTAAGATTTCTTCTCCTCCGGCGACGCGTTACGCAGAACGGATTCATCGCAGAACATTTCCATATCCTGATTCATTTTTAAAACCGCCAGCCACACCAGCGGATTCCACCAATGCAGGCAGATGCACAAAGTTCCTATCAGCCGAATCAGCGGATCATGATGCCTGATGTGGGTCTGCTCATGCCTTAAAATTTGATAGCCTTCCTGCTTTTTCAGGCCATAGGGCATGATGATCCTGGGTCTGATGATCCCCAGCACAAAGGGAGAGTCGATCCTGTCGCTGAACCACACGTTCTGCTTTCCCCTGACTGCGGTGGAAACCCTGTGTTTCATGAGCAGATATTGTATTGTATAGAAAATGAAAAATATACCCGCTCCTGACAGATAAATCATGGCAAGAATCTCTAAGATTCCTGTTGAATCGGATGTTTCCGGATTGACTGCAAATAGGTTGGATATTTTCTGTAAAAATTCCGTTATTATATTTTGATGATTCGACGTATGATTGCCATCGGATAAATTAAAATTTTCCGGAGTTAATGGATATACTCCATTTTCGTCTGATTTAATCCCGGAATCTGTATTCTCCGGCAACTCGCCGAGAAGATTATTTTCCTGCCCGGAAATATCCGCCTGTGCTTCCTGATTGTCTGGCAGCAATCTTTCAGGAACATACTCTCCTCTTATCGGAATTTCTCCATTGCGCACAATTCCGTCAGGGCGTATAGCCTCCGGCTGCAGGCTGAAAGGCGCCTCCACAAAAACAGGACACAGGAGCCTTACACCCACCAGCATCCACAGAAAATACATATATATTTTTGGATACTTTTTCAGGAAAAACCTCACTGCCAGAACTACAAGGATCAAAATGCCGGCCTGCAGGCTCATGCTCCACAACCTGCTGATCATCCCCATCATCATACCTAATCCTCCATCTGATCAATCATCTGCCTGATCTTATCCGCATCCTCCCTGGATAATTTCCTGTCCTTAAGAAAAGAGGCAAAGAAAGCGGGAATGTTTCCTTTGCTGGTGCGTTGTAACAGTTCCTCGCTGTCCTGTCTGTCCACCTCCTCTTTTGTCACCAGGGCGGATACGATGGTGTTCTCATTTTTCACAATGCCTTTGTCAATCAGTTTCTTGATCACAGTATAGGTGGTGGATTTCTTCCATCCAAGCTGTTCGTTGCACAGCTGTACCAGTTTCGGGCTGGCAATGGGTTCATTTTCCCATAAAATGCTTAAAAACCGATATTCTCCTTCGTATATTTTTTCCATGAATGCTTACACCTCCTTAGTCTATTACTATAGACTAATTATAGTCTATCACTATAGACCAGAGATGTCAATCCATTATCTCTTTTTTTCAAATTTTAGGTTTTAAGCTGAATGTTAAGATACGTTGCTTGTGGCAACAGACAATGCCGCCTATAATAATACTAACAATTGAAAGAAAGGCGGTATTCTTAATGCTCAACGAAAATATCAAAACAATCAGAAGATCAAAAGGACTTTCACAACAAGAACTTGCTGTCAAACTGAACGTAGTGCGACAAACAATCTCTAAATGGGAGAAAGGATTATCAGTTCCCGATTCTGATATGTTGATCTCCATATCGGAAATACTTGAAACACCTGTAAATACGTTACTTGGAGAAAACGTCATTGAGTCAAAAGTTGATGACTTAAAAGAAATCTCCGCAAAACTGGAGGTGATAAACCTGCAACTTGCGCAAAGAAAAATCACAAGAAAAAAAATCCTACATTGGTGTCTTATCTTATTGTGCGTAGCCATAGTAGCAATCTTTGCAGTTTTATATGCATTAGAAAGTCCCTATTTAAGCTGGGATTATAGTGATCCTGAAATCGCCGTTCTCGGAGTGGCATTTCACTCATTTGAATGGTTGTTTGTCAGAGCAGCACCGATCATCCTTATTGGTGCTATCATAGGAGTTTTTTATTCCCGCGAGCAATGAGCCACAAGTCCAGGGGAATCATGATTCCCTTGGACTTTGACGAATGCCGCGAGAGTCAAATACCAGCATCCTGTGGACGCATTGCGCTCTGCGGTGTTGCAAGATTGATACCCTGCCCCTTGTTGGCGGGGTATTTGACTTTCTCACCAGATAACAATATCAATACAGCGTTGTATACAAATATTGACTGCCTTTTTTCCCAACTCTTGTCACAACGCCTACTTCATACAGAATATTCAGTACAGTCTGCGCCAGCGAAACGGAGATATGCGCCACTTTGGCAAATTCTTTTGAGGTAAATTCGTCCTCCAGTTCATAGGGTACAAACTGCATATAATCCTCAGGACAGTTAATCTCCACTTCCTCCACCAGTTCCACAGGAATCCTGTCATAGCGGGTGGAACCCTTTTTCTTATCCCTGCTCCATCCGTTTAAAAGTTTATATTCCTCCATATCCATAAGCGCCAGCCTCAAGTGCAGATTCGGTTCTTTCAGAAACGGTTTTATCTTATATAATTCCGGAAAGACAAAATAGGGATTTCCCTTTACGGGAGATTTCCGCTTTTGGCTCAATTCTCCTGACTCCTCGTCTATCCAGATGATCCATTTTTCCCTTGGAATGGGATAAACGATGGTAACGGGATAAAGGGGCAGAAAACATTTCAGTTTTTCTCTCATTTTATTAAACTGGCGGGTCTGTATCTCTATAATCTGGCCGTCCGCATAGATATCCGCCACAAAATTTTCTATGGGGATCTCCTGCCTGTTCTCGTCAGGTTCATAGTAATTTTTTAAGATAGCGTGAACCGTTTTTTCCGACAAAGTGCCGATTCCAAGTCTCTGCCTGTCCACACCGATTATTTTCTTTTTCGCGTTTTCAAAGGCTTCCTTATCCGGCATGATCGTTTACTCCAATTGGTGTCATTCAACAGTCAGCACATAAATCCTTAACCACTTCTCCCGCAATGATCAGTCCTGCCACAGAGGGCACAAATGCTACGCTTCCCGGAATGGTGCGTTTTCCTGTGGGTGGTTCTTCTGCTGATGATTCTCCGATTACTTTCTGTTCTGCTTCCCGGCTGGCGGCTTCCTGATCTGCCAAAAGCCGAACGGGAATTTCTTCCGAATATACCACTTTCAGTTTCTTGATATTTCTCTTTTTCAGTTCATGGCGCATTACCTTTGCCAGGGGACAAACTTTTGTCTGGTAAATGTCCGCTACCTTAAACTGACTGGCATCCAGTTTGTTCCCGGCGCCCATGCTGCTGATAACAGGGATTTTCTTTTCTTCCGCTGTCACTGCCAGATGGATTTTTGCTGTCACCGTATCCACCGCATCCACAATATAATCATATTCGGAAAAGGGAAATTCTTCCGCATTTTCAGGCAGGAAAAAGCTTTTATAAATCCTCACATCCGCATCCGGGTTGATCTCCAGAATGCGTTCTTTCATCACTTCCACTTTATCCCTGCCTATGGTCTTATGAGTGGCGATGATCTGTCTGTTGAGATTCGTTAAGGATACCTTATCATTATCTATCAGGTCAAAATGTTCCACCCCGCTCCTTGCAAGGGCCTCGCATACATAGCCGCCCACTCCGCCTACTCCGAAGACGGCCACCCGGGAATTTTTTAATTTTTCCATGGCAGCCTTTCCCAATAATAATTCTGTCCTTGTAAATTGATCTGACATTTTATATCCCTTTACTTAAGAAAAAGAGCCCATTATCCCATGAGCCCTTTTTCATTCTGTTTTACAGTCAATTATTATGAATCGTTCTCTTCAGAAACATCTTCTTCCGAAACGCTATCCTCAGGAATTTCCTCCAGGGCATCATCCACATTTTCAAATTCCTGCTCGCCGTTGGAAACTTTTCCCCTTACCTTGGCGATTTTAGCTACTTTCACGCCCTGATCCAGATTGATCATCTTGACGCCGGAAGTAATCCTGCCCAGCTTGGAGATATCCTGTGCCCGAAGCTGGATGATGACTCCGCCATCCGTTATCATCATAATCTCGTTTTCTTCCTCCACAGCCTTGGCGCCGATCACGTCGCCGGTCTTATCAGTGATCTTATAGCATTTGATACCTTTTCCACCACGTTTCTGAACCGTAAATTCTTTCAGGTTCGTGCGTTTGCCCAGACCATTCTCTGATACGATCAGCATATAATCGCCCTGGCTCTGCAGCTGCATTCCTACGATTTCGTCACCATCAGACAAGTTCATGCCAATCACGCCCATGGAACTCCTGCCGGTTGTCCTTACATCCGTCTCCTTAAAGCGGATACACATACCCTGCTTTGTCACCAGGAATATCTCACTGTCTTTGTCGGTAACTTTTACCTCGATCAGTTCATCATCATCTTTCAGATTGATGGCTGTCAGACCGTTCTTACGGACATTGGCAAATTCCATAAGGGAAGTTTTTTTCACAATACCGTTTTTTGTTACCATAAAAAGACGTTTATCTTCATCATATTCCCTGATTGGAATCATGGCCGTGATCTTCTCTCCCGGAGAAAGCTGCAACAAGTTGATCACAGCAGTTCCCCTGGCTGTCCTGCCTGCTTCAGGGATCTCATAAGCCTTCAAACGGTAAATGCGCCCAAAGCTGGTAAAGAAATTCAGGTAATGATGAGTGGTGGTCATCAGCAGATCTTCAATGAAATCATCCTCAATGGTCTGCATTCCCTTTATCCCTTTGCCGCCGCGGTTCTGTGCCTTGAAATTATCCACGGTCATTCTTTTGATATATCCAAGATTCGTCATGGCGATCACCGTATTTCCATAAGGAATCAAATCTTCCATGGATATATCAGTCTCGTCATACCCTATCTTACTCCGGCGGTCGTCTCCATATTTATCGGAAATCTCAATGATCTCCTTTCTGATCACGCCCAACAGAAGCTTTTCGTCGGCAAGGATCGCCTTTAACTCCGCAATCTTGACCTGTAATTCCTGATGTTCGTTCTCAAGCTTCTCTCTTTCCAGACCGGTGAGAGCCCGCAGACGCATATCCACGATTGCCTGAGCCTGGGCATCGGAAAGTTCAAACCGCTCTATCAGCCTGTCCTTTGCAATCTGGGTATTCTGGCTGCTGCGGATAATAGAGATCACTTCGTCAATATAATCAAGCGCTTTTAACAGACCCTGTAAAATATGGTCTCTTTCCTCCGCCTTGTTCAGATCATATTTTGTTCTTCTGGTGACTACATCTTCCTGATGTTTCAGGTAATGGTTCAGCATATCCAGCAGGCTCATCACCTTGGGCTCATTATTCACCAGAGCCAGCATGATCACGCCAAAGGTATCCTGCAGCTGAGTATGTTTATAAAGCTGGTTCAAAATCACATTAGCGTTGGCGTCTTTTCTCAGTTCAATAACGACTCTGACACCCTCCCTGTTGGACTCGTCCCTGATATCAGTGATTCCGTCAATCTTTTTCAGCTTTACAAGTTCCGCTATCTTAACGATCAGGTTTGCCTTATTTACCATATAGGGCAGTTCCGTGGCAATGATCTGGCTCTTGCCGTTAGGCAGCGTCTCAATGTTCGTCACAGCCCGGACAACAATCTTGCCCCGGCCTGTCCGATATGCCTCCTCACAGCCCCTTGTACCCAAGATCAGACCGCCTGTAGGAAAATCAGGAGCTTTTACGATCTCAAGGATTTCTTCCATGGAAGTAGCCCTGCTCTCCTCCACCTTATTATCAATGATCCTGGTAACGGCTTTTACCACCTCACGAAGATTGTGAGGCGGGATATTGGTAGCCATACCTACTGCGATGCCGGTGGTTCCGTTTACCAGCAGATTGGGATAACGGCTGGGCAGCACAACAGGCTCTTTTTCCGTATCGTCAAAGTTAGGCACGAAATCAACAGTGTCCTTGTTGATATCCGCAAGCAGTTCCATGGAAATTTTTGAAAGCCTTGCCTCGGTGTAACGCATCGCCGCCGCGCCGTCGCCGTCCATGGAACCGAAATTGCCGTGGCCGTCCACAAGAGGATATCTGGTAGACCATTCCTGCGCCATATTGACCAGAGCGCCGTAAATGGAACTGTCCCCATGAGGATGATATTTACCCATAGTATCACCTACGATACGGGCGCTCTTCCTATGGGGCTTATCAGGACCGTTATTTAATTCGATCATGGAGTAAAGGACACGCCGCTGAACAGGCTTCAGGCCGTCCCGGACGTCCGGGAGCGCACGGGAGGCAATCACGCTCATGGCGTAATCTATGTAAAAGGTTTCCATCCGCTCCTTTAAATCTACCTCATGGATCTTATCAAAAATATCGTCGTTCATAATCCCTCTTTCTTTTTTAAGAATATTTTAAGCAATGTTTTCGAGGCTGATCTTGAATCGTTATGTTATCCTATATATCCAGATTCTGCACAAACTTCGCATTTTCCTCGATAAATTCGCGCCTCGGCTCCACCTTGTCACCCATCAGAGTGGTAAAGGTAAGATCAAGTTCCGACTCTGTCTCCTCGTCATAATTAACGCGCAGCAAAATCCTTTTCTCAGGATCCATGGTGGTCTCCCAAAGCTGATCTGCATCCATTTCTCCCAGACCTTTATATCGCTGGATCTTGTTATTCTGATCCCTGCCTACCTCCAGCAGGATACTGTCAAGTTCCTCCTGGCTGTAAGCGTACCACACCTTTTTATTCTTCTCCAGTTTATACAAAGGAGGCTTTGCAAGATATACATGTCCCTCTTTGATCAGTTCGGGCATAAATCTGTAGATAAAAGTCAACAGCAGCGTGCTGATATGGGCGCCGTCCACGTCCGCATCGGTCATCAGGATGATCTTATCATAGCGAAGCTTGCTGATATCAAAATCTTCATGGATACCCGTGCCAAAGGCCGTGATCATAGCTTTGATCTCCGCGTTGGCATAGATTTTGTCAAGCCTTGCTTTTTCCACGTTCAAAATCTTACCCCTTAAGGGAAGGATAGCCTGCGTAGCGCGGGAACGAGCCGTCTTGGCGCTGCCTCCGGCGGAATCTCCCTCCACGATATAGATCTCACAGTTTTTAGGATCCTTGTCAGAACAGTCCGCCAGCTTTCCGGGAAGAGCCAGACCCTCCAGGGCAGTTTTTCTCCTGGTCAGATCCCTTGCCTTTCTGGCAGCCTCTCTGGCGCGCTGAGCCAGAATGGATTTTTCACAGATTGCTTTCGCTACAGCAGGATTTAATTCCAGGAAATAAGTCAGCTGTTCGCTGACAATGCTGTCCACCGCGCCCCTTGCCTCGGAATTTCCAAGCTTCTGCTTGGTCTGTCCTTCAAATTGGGGATCCTCTATCTTTACGCTGACAATGGCAGTGAGACCCTCCCTGATGTCTTCGCCAGAGAGATTTGGTTCACTGTCTTTCAGCAGTTTTGCATTTCTGGCATAATCATTAAAGGTCTTGGTAATAGCATTCCGAAAACCCATCAGATGGGTACCGCCCTCCGGGGTATTGATATTATTTACAAAACTGAAAACACTCTCGTTGTAGGAATCATTGTGCTGGAAAGAAACTTCCACATATACATGATTCTTCTGTCCCTCAAAATAAAGGATAGTATCATACAAAGGCGTCTTGCTCTTATTCAGGTAAGTGACAAACTCCCTGATTCCGCCCTCGTAATAAAATTCGATTACTTTCTGTTTCCTGCCGTCTTCCAGAGTGATGATATGGGATTTCCCTATCTTCCCGCCGGTCTTGCCTCTGGGAACCTCCTGGCCGGACGTTTCCTCATTGATGGGAAAAGGTTCCTTTTCCGTTTCTTTCTCCGCTTCCTTATCAGCCTCTGCACGCAGGAGCATTTCATTGATCTGGCTGTTTTCATGATCGGCTGTTACTTCTTCTTCCTGCCTGTTGTCCCTCAAAATGATACGCAGTCCCTTTGTCAGAAAAGCCATTTCGCGGAGCCGCCTCTTTAACACATCAAAGTCAAATTCCGTAGTCTCCGTAAAGATAGTATCATCCGGCATGAAAGTAACGGTCGTTCCTGTTTTTTCCTCAGGACATTCGCCGATTTCTTTCAAAGGATAGCACACACGTCCTCTCTCATAGCGCTGCTGGTATACTTTTCCATCCTGATATATCTTTACTTCCAGCCAGCTGGACAGAGCGTTCACCACGGACGCACCAACACCGTGAAGACCGCCTGATACTTTATATCCGCCGCTGCCGAATTTACCGCCTGCATGAAGGATAGTGAACACTACTTCCACCGCCGGAATGCCCGCTTTATGATTGATGCCCACAGGAATGCCGCGGCCATTGTCAATGACCGTAACAGAATTATCCTCATTAATGGTAACGTCAATGGTATCACAGGCCCCTGCAAGAGCCTCATCCACGGAATTATCTACGATTTCATATACCAAATGATGCAGTCCTCTGCTGGAAGTGGTCCCTATATACATACCTGGACGCTTTCTGACAGCTTCCAGCCCTTCAAGAATCTGGATCTGATCCGCGCCATATTCATGATCCACTACTGTATTGTTCATGGTTTCTTCGCTCATTTCAACCTCCATGATCCCGCTCTGCGGAATCTTTGTCTGTAACAGCATCATTCATACAGGAAACAGTCCCTTCAGACACCTTGAACACCCTGTTTATCTCAAACCTGTTGTTCACAAATTCCTCCAGACCGGTACAAGTAATGATAGTCTGGATGTTTCCTATACTGTTCAAAAGATAATTCTGCCTGTTGGAATCCAGTTCAGATAATACATCATCCAGCAAAAGAACAGGCGTATCCTTTGTGATCTTCTTCACCAGTTCTATCTCTGAAAGCTTCAAAGACAGGGCAGCGGTGCGCTGCTGGCCCTGGGAGCCAAATTTCCTGATATCGATATCGCCTGTCATAAAGGAAAAATCATCCCTGTGAGGACCCACAGAAGTCATCTTTGATCTGATATCCCTGTCCTGACTATATTTCAGCTTTCTTTCAAACTCTTCTATCTCCACGTCAGGTTCATATTTTATCCTTAACTCTTCCTTATCGCCGGATAATCTTTTATGAATCTCATAAATAATCTCATTCAGCTGTTCCACGAACAGCCTGCGCCGTTCTATGATCTTGCTTCCAAAGGAGACAAGCTGCATATCCCATATACTCAATGTTTCCTTCAGATCGGGATTCATGTACATATCTTTTAACAGCTTATTTCTCTGGTTCACAATCTTATTATAATGGTTCAGGTTATAAAGATAAAAATTATCCAGCTGGCAAAGTTCCATATCCACGAACCTTCTTCTCTCGGACGGACCGTTCTTTATGATCCCCAGGTCTTCCGGAGAAAAAAATACCACATTGCAAAGCCCCATAAGATCCGCTGCTCTTTTCAGTTTCTGCCCGTCTACGGCAATCCCCTTTGACTTACTGCTCCTCAGATGCATGTCAACCCGAGTCTCTGTGCCCTCTTTTTCCAGATAAGTCCTGATATGAGCTTCCTCCCTGTCAAAACGGATGATCTCCTTATCCTTGCTCCCCTTATGGGATTTGGTGGTAGCTGCTACAAATATCGCCTCCAGGATATTCGTTTTCCCCTGAGCGTTATCACCGTATAAGATATTAGTGCCCTGATCAAACTGCAGCTTCAGGGAATCGTAATTTCTGTAATCTGCCAATTCTATCGATTTGATGATCATTTTCATACTCCTGTCCGCTTTTGCGGGCATGTGATCTATTCTATCCTGATCATTTCCCCGGCAAATTCCACTATATCACCGACAACAAGCTTTTTACCGCGCTGCAGTTCTGTCCGGCCGTTCACTTTCACCTGGCCATCCCGGATCACAAGCTTGGCATCCACACCGGATCCTACTAAGCCGACAGCTTTCAAAGCCTGACCAAGCTTGATAAAATCATCTTTCAAATGAATTATCTCCATATTTACACCCCTTTGCGTGCCCCAGCACAAACAATTGATGAACCTTTTCGCCTTTCACACTATCAGCTGACAGTCGTAAAATTTACAGGCAGAATCAGGTAAATATAACTTTCTTCCTGATTCTTGATAAAACAGGGGGCTTTTGGATTCACCATATAAAGGTCAACTTCCTCATCATCTATCACTCGCAGCGCATCGATCAGGAACTTAGGGTTGAATCCTATCATCAGATCCTTGCCCTGTTTTTCGATATCAATATCCTCGTTCATGCTTCCAAGGATGGAATTGATCCTCAGTTCCATGCTCCCATCCAGGATATTGATGATGATAGGCTTCTTGTCACCCTCTTTTACCAGAAGGGTAGCACGGTCGATACAGTTCAGAAATTCTTTCTTATTGATTCTGACCTTTGTCTCATAGTCGCTGGAAAGCATCTGGTCTATCCTGAAATATTCGCCTTCTATCAATCTGGATACCACGGTGGTATTGCCAAATTCAAACACAATATGCTTGTCCGTAAAGGAAATGATAACATCATTCTCAGCTCCGCCGGGCAGAATCTTGCTCACCTCATTTAAAGTCTTTCCCGGAACGACCACTTTCTTGGGCGCATAGCTGTTCTTTAACCGTATCTTACGGATGGAGATACGGTGGCCGTCCAGTGATACCACCTTTAACTCATCCTCATTTATCTCAAATAATTCGCCCGTCATCAGCTTATTATTGTCATTGTCAGAGATGGAAAAGATGGTCTGCCTCACCACTTCTTTCAAAGTAAACTGGCTGATGATGATGCTGTCATTCTTTTCCACCACAGGAAGATAAGAGAAATCCTCCCCCGATTTACCAATGATATTGAATTTGGCTTTCTCACAGGTAATGGTAGTCTTAAAGGAGGAATCTGTCTCGATCGTTATATTACTGTCAGGAAGTTTCCTTACGATTTCAAGGAATATCTTCGCATCAAGCGCAATGGCTCCTTTTTCAATGATATCACCCTCAATGACAGTCTCTATCCCAAGATCCATATCATTGGCGGTAAGAGTAATAGATCCTTTCGTCGCATCTACCATGACACACTCTAAAATAGACATCGTTGTTTTATTAGAGACAGCTTTGGATACAATCTGTACCCCATTCAACAGATTTGATTTGGAACAAACTAATTTCATGTGAATAACTCCCTTCGTATCTTGAGCGTATCTATCATGCGGACAAATGATAGAAATATTGAAAAGAAATCATTAATATTAGTAATAATAGGTGTTGATATGTGCATAACTAATCCTATTATACTATTTTTCAAGGAAAAATGGAATGGAAAAGTAGTGAATTATGAAATAATAAGTTCATGATAAGTCTCAGGTTATTCACAAAGCCTTTTTCACCGTTTTTTCCTCATTATGGATCATCAACACATTAACCACATATTTATCCTCTAAGAAATGTTTATTTTCTAAGAAATGTTTATTTTCTTTGTGATAATATCCACCTTATTTCTCAACTCCTCATTGACCTCCAGTTCCGCAGTGATCTTTCTTATGCCGTGTATGACTGTGGTATGATCCTTTTTGCCAAGGATCTTACCAATGTTTGCCAGTGAATTATGGGTATATTTACCGCAAAGGTACATGACTACCTGTCTTGGCTGTACAAATTCGGAATTTCTCCTCTTTGAGGTAATGTCTTCTGGCTTGACGCCAAAATGTTCCGCTACCACATTGATGATAAGGGTAGGTGTGATCTCTGTAGGTTTGTTTGGATGGATGACATTCTTTAATGCTTCCTCCGCTGACGCCAGGGAAAGTTCCACTTTGTTCAGTTTCGCAAAAGCGATCAGTTGGTTAAAAGCGCCTTCCAGTTCGCGGATATTGGAATTGATGTTGGTGGCGATATATTTGATAGCTTCCTCATCGATCTTGTGATCATATATCTCCGCATTCTTGCGCAGGATGGCCATACGTGTCTCATAATCTGGCGGCTGGATATCGGCGATCAGTCCCCATTCAAACCTTGACCGGAAGCGTTCCTCCAGGGTTTCCATATCTTTAGGAGGCTTATCCGAGGAGATGATGATCTGTTTTCTGGCGGAATGAAGCACGTTAAAAGTATGGAAGAACTCTTCCTGGGTACTTTCCTTTCCTATGATAAATTGGATATCGTCTATCATCAGCACATCAACGGTACGATACTTTTCCCGGAGTTTTGTCATGGAAGCAGCATTACCGCTTCGGATGGATTCTATCACCTCATTAAGGAATACTTCACTGGTGACATAGAGAACCTTTTTATCCGGATTCTGTTCCAGGATAAAGTGACCGATGGAATGCATCAGGTGGGTCTTGCCCAATCCGGATTCTCCATATATGTAAAGAGGGTTATAAACTTCTCCGGGGGTTTCTGCTACCGCCAGGGCAGCGGAGTGGGCAAATTTATTGTTGCTGCCCACCACGAAAGTGTCAAACTTATATTTAGGGTTCAGGTTCGCGTTCTCATAATTAATGTTATATCCGGATCCGGACATGGAAAGGCTGTTCTGGTCGTCAAGCCTGATATCTTTTTCCAGAATGAACTTCACATCATAATTATGGTCGAAAAGTTCTGTAATGGTAACCTGAAAGAATATCCTGTATTTTGTAGAGATATAATTAAGGGCATGTGCCTGGTCAGAAGGTATGATGATGCTTACCACATCATCTTCCACATCGTAATATTCCAGAGGATCTACCCATGTCCTGTAAGAAACATCGGATATATTATATTCTTTTCTGATGGTTTCCTTGATAGTAGTCCAGTTCTCTTTTATTTCATCCATATGATTGACCAATCCCTTGTGCAGTATTATACGGATATATTTTAATATAGATTGTCCAGAATTTCAAATGCCAGTTATCAACATTAAAGGGATAAAGTTATACACATACTGTTGATAACCATGTTTATAATTCAGGTATTAACATTGTAATGTGGATATTAATTATAAAAAAGTATTGAAAAAATAAGGAAAAATTTAAATTATCCACAAGTAATCAACATTTGGTGGATAACTTAATATACATGTTTCTATGTGGATATCTATGTGTATAACTTTTTTATAAAAATTTTATTTCTCAAAATAGCGTATTTTTAAGGATTTTTCTTGACATTAAGGGAAATTTCTTATACAATCAATATGCTATTTTCCTGAAAGAAAAGGAGGTGCCTTTCCATGAAAATGACATTTCAGCCTAAAAAGCGTCCTCGTAAGAGAGTTCACGGCTTTAGAGCAAGAATGAGTACTCCCGGCGGAAGAAAAGTGATCGCTGCCAGACGCGCTAAGGGAAGAAAGAGACTGACTGTTTAATCCGGTACATCAAGCAGTAATGTGACAGGTCACAGAAATGTGGCCTTTTTCTCTTTCTGTTAGGAGTTATATGAGATTTTCAGAGAGTTTGAAGAAAAATCACCAATTCCAGTTCGTTTATAAGTACGGAAAATCTTACGCAAACAGATATCTGGTCATGTATATTAAGGAAAATGGCATGGAGATGAACAGGATTGGAATCAGTGTGAGCAGGAAAGTCGGCAACAGCGTTGTGAGACACCGGGTCACAAGGCTGGTGCGGGAAAGTTACCGGTTACATGAAGCGGTATTCAATAGTGGTTTGGATATTGTGATCGTTGCAAGGCAGAGCGCGGCCTCGGTGGGTTATGATGAGATAGAAAGCGCGCTGCTCCACCTTGGGAAGCTTCATCATATCATTAAGGTATTTTTTTATTTTGATTAGAACATGAAAAAAGTATTGATTGCCGTTATCAGATTTTATCAAAAATATATCTCTCCCATGAAGAGCACGAAATGTCCCTATGTTCCATGCTGTTCCCAGTATGGACTGGAAGCGGTACAGAAGTACGGAGCGCTGAAAGGGGG
This sequence comes from Lachnospiraceae bacterium, assembly GCA_023664345.1. GTDB lineage: Bacteria > Bacillota > Clostridia > Lachnospirales > Lachnospiraceae > Acetatifactor. The sequence goes on from JAMPFQ010000010.1 coordinate 85,535, forward strand.
TCTTTTGGCTGCCTGGAGGATATTGAGATGTAATCCTTTTTCAAAAGGAGGGTATGATCCCGTACCCTGACGGCAAAGCAGGAGGATAAATGGATTTTATTTTATTGACACAAAATTCCACTCCTATCATAGGACAAGTTGCCAAACTGCTTGGATGGATCATGAACGGTATCTTTTATGTGATCGACAAGATTGGCATTCCTAACGTAGGTCTGGCTATCATTCTTTTTACCATCGTTGTCTATATGCTGATGATGCCTCTGACCATCAAACAGCAGAAGTTTTCCAAACTTTCCGCTAAGATGAATCCGGAACTCCAGGCAATCCAGGCAAAGTACAAGGGTAAGACCGACAACGATTCCGCTATGGCACAGAATGCGGAAATCCAGGCTGTATATGCGAAGTATGGCGTTTCCCCTTCGGGGAGTTGCGTGCAGCTGCTGATACAGATGCCCATCTTGTTCGCGCTGTATCGTGTTATCTATGCGATGCCTGCCTATGTTACGAAGATAGGAAATACATTCCGGGTGCTTGCGGAGAAGATTATTTCCGTGGATAACGGTGCGTTTATCCAGAATTCAGAGGTGGAAAGCATTGCCAATACTGTAGCCATGTATGGAAAATCTCTTACAGAGGGAACCAATGTATCCAACGGTATCATTGATATCTTGAACAAACTCTATTCTGCGGATCTGGCAGCGGTTGCAGAGCATTATGACTTAAACCAGCTGACTTATGAGGGTCAGCTGATCCTGAACAGTGATACCACCAGAGGCCTGATAGATACTTATAACAATTTCCTTGGAATGAACATTGCGGATTCACCCATGAACCTGATCAGAAGCGGTTGGATGGTGGGCTCATGGGGAATTGTGATAGGAGCGGCTTTGATACCTATCCTTTCCGCAGTCACCCAGTGGATCAATGTAAAATTGATGCCTCAGGCGCCTGAAAATAAGGAAAGCGGACAGTCTTCCATGGCGCAGTCCATGAAGACCATGAATATGATCATGCCTGTTTTTTCTGCCTGGTTATGTCTGTCATTGCCCGCAGGTATGGGTCTGTACTGGGTTGCCGGTAGTGTGGTAAGGAGCGTACAGCAGGTGCTTATCAATAAGCATATTGATAAAATGGATTTTGAGGAGATCATCCAGAAGAATTCTGTCAAGAGCGCCAAGAAGATGGAGAAAATCAAAAAACAGCAGGAGATGATGAAAGAATATTCCAGTATAAATACCAGGAACATTCAGTCCAAGGCTGCGACAAACACTGCGGATACTTCTTCTTCCGGTACTTCTCAGAGCACTTCTTCAACTGCAAAGCCAGGGAGCATGATGGCAAAAGCTAATATGGTAAGGGATTATAATGAAAGAAATAATAATAAGTAATGAATGGGAGGATAACAGGATATGGAACTTGAATATATTGAAGTATCTGCCAAAACAGTGAGCGAAGCAATCACCGAAGCGTGCCGGAAGCTTGGCGTAACAAGTGACAGGTTGGAATATACAGTGTTGGAAGAGGGTTCCAGCGGATTTCTTGGAATCGGTTCCAGACCCGCTGTCATTAAAGCGGCAGCTAAGATCGAAGAGATTTCCGTGGAGGATGCCGCGAAGAATTTTCTGAATGATGTATTTGCTGCAATGGATCTGACAGTGGTCGTTGATGTAAGATATGACGAAACAGATCATTCCATGGATATTGACCTCAGCGGTGATGAGATGGGTGTATTGATCGGTAAGAGAGGACAGACTCTTGATTCTCTGCAGTATCTGGTTTCCCTGGTAGTGAACAAAGGTTCCGAGGAATATATCAGGGTTAAGGTAGATACGGAAAATTACAGACAGAGGAGAAAGGAAACTCTTGAAAACCTGGCTAAGAATATTGCTTATAAGGTCAAGAGGACTAAAAGGTCTGTTTCCCTTGAACCCATGAATCCTTATGAGAGACGGATCATCCATTCCGCTCTGCAGAATGATAAATACGTGACAACTTACAGCGAAGGAGAAGAACCTTTCAGAAGAGTGGTTGTAACAGTGAGAAAATAATGGTATGATGGAAACCGGATATATTTTATGTATATCCGGTTTTGTATTTTAATAATTTTATTCCCGCGAGCAATGAGCCAAGCGGTCATGCTTGTAGTGGGATTATTAACTGACAGAAAAAGGAGTTTTGCATGTATCAGGCGGATACCATCGCGGCGGTCGCCACGGGAATGACTGATTCAGGGATCGGCATCATACGGATCAGCGGTAAGGATGCTGTTGTTATAGGCAGCAGGATATTTTGTACCCCATCCGGCAGGGATATCTTACAAAATGTGGACAGCCATACTTTTCATTATGGTTATATCGTGGATAAAGTTCAGGATGCATCTGATGATTGGAAAGATGATATTATCGATGAAGTCATGACAGTCGTTATGAGAGCGCCCAGAAGCTATACGGGAGAGGATACTGTCGAGATCCAGTGTCATGGCGGTGTGCTTGTGATGCAGAAGATATTATCTGCTGTGATCGGTGCCGGTGCAAGGCTGGCAGAACCGGGAGAGTTCAGCAAGAGGGCTTTTTTGAACGGAAAAGTCGATTTGTCCAGAGCGGAAGCCGTGATGGACGTGATTCATTCCCAGAATGAGTATGCCCTGCGGTCTTCCATGAATCAGCTGAAAGGCAGGTTGTCGGAAAAAATAAGGTCTTTAAGGGAACAGATCATTTATGAGGTGGCTTTTATAGAATCCGCGATGGACGACCCTGAACATATCAACCTGGATGGATACAGCGAAAGGTTATCTGAAAAAGTGGATGGGATATCCGAAAATCTGAAAAAACTGATTGATTCCTCCGAAAACGGTAAATTGATCAAAGAGGGTATCGATACTGTGATCGTGGGAAAGCCCAACGCCGGAAAGTCTTCTCTTTTGAATATCCTGGTGGGGAAAGAGAGGGCAATCGTTACGGATATCGCAGGCACTACCAGGGACATCCTTCAGGAGACCATAAATCTTCATGGGATAAGCCTGAACATCACGGACACGGCCGGTATCAGGAATACGGATGATACGGTGGAGAAGATCGGTGTGGAGAAAGCGCTGCAATATGCCGAAAGTGCCGACCTGATTTTGTATGTGGTGGATACTTCCGTGGAACTGGATGAGAATGACAGGGAGATCATTTCCAGGTTAAAGGATAAAAAAGTGATCGTTCTGCTGAATAAATCAGACCTTTCCATGGTTGTGGATGAAGATGATCTAAGGAACCTGATTCCTGAAGATGCCAGGATTATTCGGACATCGATCATAGACAACAGCGGGATTGATGAACTGGAAGAAACCGTGCAGGATATTTTTTTCCATGGACAGCTTAAGAGCAGTAATGAGGTTGTTATCACAAACATACGGCATAGGGAAGCTTTGCAGGAGGCTTTTGATTCTTTGGGGCTTGTGAAGAAAAGCATAGAAGATGGTATGCCGGAGGACTTTTATTCCATTGACCTGATGAGCGCATATGCTTCCTTGGGCAGGATCATTGGAGAAGAAGTGGACGATGATCTTGTGGAGGAGATTTTTTCAAAATTCTGTCTTGGTAAATAGTGTGAGAAGAATTTCTAATGCTCATGCCAGAGGCGCATAATGCGGATTTATCCGCATGCAAAGAAATTATAAATCTCACACTGAAGAACGCAAAGGAAGCGTTCTTCCCGGAACCGAATGATTCCGTGGGATTAGTTTGTGCCGTCGCAGGCGGCATGATTGGAAGTGTGAGAAGAATTTGTGCCAGAAAGTGGAATGGCAACAAGTATAAAGGATGGAAATACAGATGAGTGAGATTCGGGAAAAAGTGGATGTGTGCGTGGTCGGAGCCGGTCACGCAGGCTGTGAGGCGGCGTTGGCCTGCGCCAGGCTTGGCCTGGAGACGGTTATCTTTACTGTCAGCATAGACAGTATCGCTTTGATGCCCTGCAATCCCAATATAGGAGGTTCTTCTAAGGGTCACCTGGTGAGGGAACTGGATGCCCTTGGAGGAGAGATGGGTAAAAATATCGATAAAACTTTCATCCAGTCAAAGATGCTGAACGTATCAAAGGGCCCCGCCGTTCATTCCCTCCGTGCCCAGGCGGATAAAGCGGATTATTCCCGTTCTATGAGAAAAGTGCTGGAGAACCAGGAACATCTTACCATAAAACAGGCGGAAGTCTGTGAACTTTTATGGAGGGAATATTCCAGTGAAAAAGAAATCGCGGATAAAAAAGTGACCGGCGTCAGGACTTTTACCGGCACAGTCTATGAATGTAAAGCTGTGATTCTTTGTACCGGGACTTATTTAAGGGCAAGATGCCTTTGTGGGGAAGCTATTACTTATACCGGGCCAAACGGATTGCAGGCTGCTGACCATCTGACGGATTCTTTGAAAAAAATGGGAATAGAGATGCGCCGCTTTAAGACGGGAACCCCTGCCAGGATGGATGGGCGAAGTATTGATTTTTCCAAAATGGAAGAACAGTTTGGGGATGAAAGGATTGTGCCTTTTTCTTTTTCCACCGATCCTGATTCCATCCAAAAAGATCAGGTTTCCTGCTGGCTTACTTATACCAATGAAAAGACCCATGATATCATCAGAAATAATCTGGACAGATCCCCTATCTACGCAGGAATTATCGAGGGAACGGGTCCCAGGTATTGTCCTTCCATTGAGGATAAGGTAGTCAAGTTTGCGGATAAGGAGCGGCATCAGGTTTTTATTGAGCCGGAGGGGCTTCATACTAATGAGATGTATGTGGGTGGGATGTCTTCTTCGCTTCCGGAAGATGTGCAGCTTGCTATGTACAGGACCGTTCCCGGGCTGGAAAATTGTAAGATCGTGAGGAATGCTTACGCCATTGAATATGACTGCATCAATGCCAGGCAGCTTTATCCCTCTCTGGAATTTAAGGATGTGAAAGGGCTTTTCAGCGGAGGACAGTTCAACGGAAGCAGTGGTTATGAGGAAGCTGCCTGTCAGGGACTGGTGGCAGGCATCAATGCTTCTATGGAGATTCTTGGAAGAGAACCTTTTCTTTTTGACAGAGGGGAAAGTTATATCGGCGTGCTGATCGACGATCTGGTGGCGAAAGACAACAGGGAACCTTACAGAATGATGACTTCCAGAGCCGAATATCGTCTGCTGCTCCGTCAGGATAACGCGGATTTAAGGCTCAGGGAAAAGGGCTATGAAATTGGGCTGATTTCTGAGGAACAGTATAAAGAACTTCAGGCGAAAAAATATCTGATCGATAAAGAGATAAACAGGTTAAAAAATACCATGGTGGGTGCCAACAGAGAAATCCAGGATTTTCTGGAATCCAAGGGTAGTTCTTCCCTGAAAACTGCAGCGAGCCTTGCGGAACTGATCTGCCGTCCGGAACTTTCTTATGATATTTTGAAAGAGATTGACAGTGACCGGGAAAAGTCTTTATTCCTATTTATAAAAGAAGCGGAGGAATCATACGGCGTCATAAGCAGGAATCTTCTGAATGCGGCGATCGAGCAGGTGGAGATTGAGATTAAGTATGAGGGATATATTGTCCGTCAAAAACGACAGGTAGAACAGTATAAGAAAATGGAAAAAAAGAAGATACCTGAAAATATGGATTATGATAAAGTTCCGTCGCTGCGGCTGGAAGCCAGGCAGAAATTAAAGGAATTCCGGCCTGTTTCCGTGGGCCAGGCATCCAGAATCTCAGGAGTGTCTCCTGCGGATGTTTCCGTGCTTCTGGTTTATCTGGAAAATGAGAGGTTTAAGATTCTTTATGGAACAAGATAAATATGATACATCGCAATTTATAAAAGATGCCGGAGAGTTTGGAATCAGCCTGACTGATCCTCAGATACAGCAGTTTATCGTTTATTATGAGATGCTGACAGAATGGAATCAGTTTATGAACCTTACTGCTATCACGGAATATGACGAAGTGATGAAAAAGCATTTTATTGACAGTATTTCTCTTTGTAAGGCTTTTGATTTTTCCAAAAATGTTTCCTGTATTGATGTTGGAACGGGCGCCGGTTTTCCGGGACTGGCGTTAAAAATCGCTTATCCCGGATTACAGGTCACTTTGTTGGATTCCCTGAATAAAAGGATCCGGTTCCTGGAAGCGGTGATCGATCGATTGTCATTGACCGGGATCCGGACGATTCATGGAAGAGCGGAAGATCTCGCAAGACCGGGAAGACTGCGGGAAAGTTTTGACCTGTGTGTTTCCCGGGCTGTGGCGAATCTTTCAACTTTATCAGAGTACTGTCTTCCTTTTGTAAAGAAAGGCGGATATTTTATTTCTTATAAATCCGAAAAGATAACGGAGGAGATGGAAGCCGCTCAAAATGCGATTTCCATTCTTGGCGGTAAGGTAAAAGGGCATGTAGGATTTCTGCTGCCGGATTCTGATATTTACAGGAATCTTTTTGTAATCAAAAAGGAGCGGGAAACGCCAAAGAAATATCCGAGGAGAGCCGGGCTTCCCGGTAAGGAGCCGTTATAAAATTGTTAAATTTTTATTTTACTTGTCCTTATTTATGGTATATTATATAGTTAGAGTATCTAAATTGTATTGACAGTTATAAGAACATATGTTCTTTCAGGGGTATTTATGGATCCGGAAATTTATAATTTATTGTCTGAGATTATAAGTGAACTCAGGCAGGACAGAAATAGTATTGATGAAAAGCTGCGGGATAATATTTGTCATATTAAAGAGGCAGAAGTTTATGCGGAGACATTTTTGGGTTCTGAACCTGAAGAAGATATTAAAGTATTTTCTCCCAGAAATATTGATTCTGTTTATAGAAATGAGATTAAGGATATCGAGAACAGAAAGTCTCGATACGAAGAAGAAAATAAGTTTTTGACAGAGAAGAGAGATGCTGTTTCTGCCCGGATTGAACAAATTGAACAGATTCTTGAAAACGGGATTGATAATCTTAGTGTTTTGAAGATACAAGAAGAAGACCGAAAAAGGATCGCAATAGACCTGCATGATACTTCATTACAGAATCTGACACATTTAATCCACCAGATTGAATTGAGTGGATTGTATATTGACAAAGATCCTTTGAGAGCCAAGATAGAATTATCGATCGTGAATAAAAGGTTAAAGGAGATCATTGAGGAGATACGCAATACGATTTATGATCTGCGGCCTATGACCTTTGACGATCTGGGATTGAAAGCGGCGATTGAGAGATTCGTTGACTCTATCAATGAAGACAGGAAATATAAAGTAGAGTTGGAACTGGAAGATGTTTCATGTGAAACAAATATTATTCTGGTGACTATATATAGGATAGTACAGGAGTGTCTCAATAATATAGTGAAACATGCAGAGGCAACCAGGATTTCTTTAAAGTGTAAATGCAGGAACAGTAATTGTTATATCTTTATAAGTGATGATGGCAAAGGATTTAATAAGAACGATTATAATAAGGAAAGGCATTTTGGAATTTACTGCATTAAGGAACGTGTGAAATTATTAGGAGGAAAGATCAAACTGGATTCCATACCTGAGAGGGGTACGATTATTTCGATATCTATCCCTTTGGGTTGAATTTTTCCTTTGATAAATGGAAGAAATATATTGATAATGATGAGGATTCTTTTCTTTGGCAATTGTTTATAGAGGGTATAGCAATGTACTTTGAGCAATGCCTGGTTGGACGTGCCAGCTATTATCATCAGGATAAAGATGGTTGGAAGGTGTGGTGTGATGATCATTTAGAACAGATTAAGGCAGATTTTAGCCGTGATATGAAAACAATGACATTTTCTAATCAGTGTTATTTTGGCGATTGGGTTATGTACAACGGATATTGTGATGTTGGATATTATCTTGGTTGTCAATTTGTGCGTTACATTCTTTCCATGTATGGATTGGATGAGATTATTTAAATACAAATTTTCATTTATGCGGGCAATGAACCAGTGTTGTATTTGACTGGCTTGGTGAATCCGCGATAGTCAATTACCATTAGCGTCCTGTGGATGTATTGTAATCTATAATGTTGTTAGATTAAAGTTTTCATTATTACTTGCAGCGAGGTTGTTGACTTATTATCCATGGAATGAATTACGAATCATAAACTTACTAAAATAAATTAAAATGGAGAACGGAAATGTGTATTAGGGTTATGTTGGCAGACGATCATTTGTTGATGAGAGAAGGGATAAGGAATCTGTTGGAGTTTGATGGAAAAATAAAGGTGGTTGATGAAGCCAGTGACGGTGAGGAGTGCATTGAAAGACTGATTGCTTCCAGGCCGGAAGTGTTACTGTTGGATATCAATATGCCTAAAAAGAATGGTTTGGAAGTTTTACAGAAGATCAGAGAAGATAATATTGATGTTAAAGTATTGATATTGACAGTCCATAATGAAATTGAATATCTGATTAAGGCAGTGGATATAGGAGTAGATGGCTATATTCTGAAAGATTCGGAATCTGCTGAATTGAAAAAAGCTATTGACATTGTGATGAGAGGTGAAAGCTATATTCAGCCTAAATTGATTCCAATGTTAAATAACAGACTTGTATCCAGGGATATGGATAAGGATAAGATTGATTCTTTAACAGGAAGGGAAAAGGAAGTTCTGATACATGTTGCAAACGGGATGTTTAATAAAGAGATTGCTACTATATTAAAGATCAGTGAACGTACTGTTAAAAATCATATATCTAACATATTTAAAAAGATAGATGTTTCTGACAGGACTCAGGCAGCAGTATTTGCTATAAAAAATGATTTGATAAAGTTGTTCTAGATGTTGTGTAGTGTGGAGGAATGTTTCACGTGAAACATTCCTTTTTTATTAGTATATAGAATACTAGATAATGTTTCACGTGAAACATTTAAACCCAAGATGTAGGGGTAAAAAATGTGAAACATTTTATAGAAAAACGTGAAACATTTTTGTAGAAACATATAGTGTTGATGTTGTTAAAACTAGATATTGTGGTTTATAACTAAATGGACAACATGCCAAACTTTTTTGTCATATTCGGACGGAACAGTTTGCTATCGCCTGATATTTGACAGTTTTTCATGTGATTCAAGAATAACTACCACTGATTATTTGGACAGTAAAAAACACGCCGCCTCCGTCCCATTAGTTAAAAATCAAACTATCGATTCCCTATTAACTAACATTTTGAAAATAATAATAGCTATATCACAAAATAAGTGTTATAATTGAAAAGCAAATTAATGAAAGGCGAAGAAATATGGGAAGAATAATTGCAATAGCAAATCAGAAAGGCGGCGTAGGAAAGACCACAACCTCTATCAATCTGTCTGCGTGCCTTGCAGAAAAAGGTAAAAAAGTTCTGGTTATTGATACGGATCCCCAGGGCAATACTACCAGCGGTTTTGGCATTGATAAGAATAACCTGGATAATACCATCTATGAACTGATATTGGGAGAGTGTACGATTCGTGACTGCATCATCAAAGATGTGGTGAACGGTGTCTCCGTGCTCCCCTCCAATGTAAACCTTGCGGCGGCGGAGATTGAACTGATCGGTGTGGAAAAGAAAGAATACATATTAAAAAACGAAGTTGATTATGTAAAAGATGATTATGATTTCATAATTATCGACTGTCCCCCCTCTTTAAACATGCTGACCATCAATTCTATGACTACTGCGAACAGTGTTCTTGTTCCTATCCAATGTGAATATTATGCGTTGGAGGGATTGAGCCAGCTGATCCATACCATAAATCTGGTAAAAGAGAGACTGAATCCGGAACTGACAATGGAAGGCGTAGTGTTTACCATGTACGATTCCAGGACAAACCTTTCCATGCAGGTGGTGGAAAACGTGAAACAGAATCTGAGCCAAAAAGTATATAAGACCCTGATTCCCAGAAATATCAGATTGGCGGAAGCCCCCAGTTATGGAAAGCCTATCAATCTGTACGATGGGAGGTCGGCAGGCGCTGAAGCATATATGCAGCTGGCAGATGAAGTAATTGATAACAGATAGAAGTATTGACCACGGATCAGCAAACTGAGAAAGGAGCATGAACAGCATGGCAGCAAGAGGTTTGGGTAAAGGACTTGATTCATTGATTCCTAATGCAGTAGGGGAGGCCAAAACAAAAAAAGAAGCCGTAAAAGAAACCGTTACAGAAAAAAAAGAACCGGAGACCATGGTCAAGATTACTATGGTAGAACCTAACAGAAAGCAGCCCCGGAAAAATTTTGATGAGGATGCACTGCAGGAATTATCAGATTCTATAAAACAGTTCGGACTTTTACAGCCTATTCTGGTACAGGACAGAAAAGATCATTATGAGATTATTGCAGGAGAGAGGAGATGGCGTGCGGCAAAAATTGCGGGATTAAAGGAGATTCCTGTTATTGTCCGTGATTACTCAGATCAGGAGATCATGGAGATTTCCCTGATCGAGAATATCCAGCGTGAAGATCTGAATCCGATTGAAGAAGCTCAGGCTTATAAAAGACTGTTGACAGAGTTTAATCTAAAACAGGATGAGGTAGCGGAGCGAGTGTCCAAGAGTCGTGCAGCTGTCACTAATTCCATCCGTCTGCTGAAACTCAGTGATGAGGTACAGCAGATGGTCATTGATGATATGATCAGCACCGGACATGCCCGAACTCTTCTGGCGGTGGAAGATAAGGATGAGCAATATAATCTGGCGCAGAGAATCTTTGATGAAAAACTCAGCGTCCGTGATGTGGAGAAGCTTGTAAAAAATCTCCATAAACCTGAAAAGGCTCCAAAAAAGACAGAGAATAAGACTATGGAAGCGATATATCAGGATATCGAGGAAAAGCTGAAACAGAAACTCAGCACCAAAGTCATTGTCACTTCCAAAGGCGAAGGCGCGGGAAAGATTGAGATCGAATTTTACAATAATGAAGACCTTGACAGAATATTGGATATGATCGGTGATCGATAAACGATGAAAAACACAAAGGAGCATTATGGGTACATATAATAACGGGAGTAAGATATTAAATCAGATCGGACTGACGAATTTTGATCTGGGATATGCGGTGATCGCCGCAGGGGTGCTTTTTATCCTGCTTGTGGTTGTGATGATCCTATTGATCGTACAGATCACAAAGACGGGTAAACTGAAAAAGAGGCTTGACAGTTTTCTGACAGGAAAAGATGGAACAAGCCTGGAGCAGGATATTGTCAGTCTGTTTGAAGATAATAAGTTGTTAAAGAGTTCAACAGAGAATAATAAGAAAGATATCCGGACATTATACAGAAAGCTGGAATCTGCTTACCAGAAGATGGGTCTGGTAAAGTATGATGCCTTTAACCAGATGGGAGGACAATTGAGTTTCAGTCTGGCATTGCTGGATGAAAATAATAACGGATTCATCATTAACTCTGTTCACAGTACGGAAGGCTGCTATTCATATACAAAAGAGATCAAAAACGGAGAGTGTAAGATTTCTCTTGGACAGGAAGAGGCGGAAGCCCTTGCTATCGCTATAGGGGAAGCAGAAAAGTAAAGTGGTGAGTGATTATGAAATTAAAGAGATTGCAGGAATTAGAAGGCGGAGAAATTCTGGCCAGGGAAATCAAGACATCTGATTTCCAGGTGGTTCTGCCGGAAGGTGCAATACTTCGAAAGGAATATATAGAAAGGCTAAAGGAACTCGGCATCACAGAAATATATATTACAGAGAAAGCTGCAGAAACAAAGGAAGCTGCCATATTAAAATCAGATATTGAAATTTCCATCAGGGAAAAAGTAAAAGAAATCCTGGAACGGCATACTTATCATCATAATGATGAACTGATCGAACTGAAGAAAGCAGCCGACATTATTATTGCCATTATTTTGGAAGAAGACAGGGTAGTAGAGAAAATATTTGATATCAGAGAGAGAAGCACTGATATTTATGAACATTCCATCAGCGTATGTTCAATGGCCATTCTCACTTCTCTGAAACTAAAGATAGAAATAGGCAAAATACATGAGATCGGCATAGGCTGTCTGTTACATGATATTGGTCTGCGTTATTCGGCCTCTGATTTTTTTAACAGGGACATTTATACGCTGAATCAATGGGAACTGACGGAATATATGAAACATCCTGTTTACGGATATACATCCCTGAAAGATGAAACATGGATATCCGAACTCAGTAAGACGATAATACTTCAACACCATGAGAGGCTGAACGGTTCCGGTTTTCCGCTCAAAGTGAAAGAACTTTCGCTGGAATGCCAGATCGTAAATGTCTGTGACCTTTTTGACGAGATGATCTGCGGGATCGCCTCCCAGAGAGTAAAAGTGCATGAAGCTATCGAAAACCTGAAAAGTTACAAAAATGTTCTGTTTGATGAAAAGGTCATAAACGCGTTTTTAAGTTTTATTGCTGTATACCCTGCAGGTACCCAGGTGACGACCAATGAAGGGGAACAGGCGCTGGTACTGTCGCAGAATACTAATTTCCAGGACAGACCTGTGATCCGTATCTTGAAAGATAAGGACGGAAATGATGTAAAAGGCGAAGTGATCAAGGATCTGGTGAAAGTCAATAATATATTTATAGAAAAAACAATAGACTCAAAGTGATCGCACGGAGGTATATTATGATTGATATTAAATTTCTGAGGGAAAATCCTGATATTGTGAAAGAGAATATCAAAAAGAAATTTCAGGATGTGAAACTTCCCCTGGTGGATGAAGTGATTGCGCTGGATGCTGAGAGCAGAAAGGCAAAACAGGAGGGTGACGATCTCCGTGCTGCCCGCAACAGGATTTCAAAGGAAATCGGTGCGCTCATGGGTCAGGGAAAAAAGGAAGAGGCGGAAACAAAAAAAGCAGAAGTCACTGCAGGCGCTAAAAGGCTTGCGGAACTGGAAGTACTGGAGGCTCAACTACAGGAAAAGATCATGAAGATCATGATGGTGATCCCTAATATCATCGACCCCTCCGTACCTGTGGGTAAGGATGACAGCGAGAATGTAGAGATCCAGAAATATGGGGAGCCTGTGATCCCTGATTTTGAAGTGCCTTATCATGCTGATATCCTGGACAGCATCAGCGGTCTGGATAAAGAGGCGGCGGGGCGTACCAGCGGAAATGGATTTTATTATCTGACGGGTGATGCCGCAAGAATCCATTCCGCCATGATCAGCTATGCCAGGGATTTTATGATCGATAAGGGATTTACTTATTGTATTCCTCCTTTTATGATTCGCAGCAGCGTGGTGAACGGCGTCATGAGCTTTGCGGAAATGGAAGCCATGATGTATAAGATAGAAGGGGAAGACCTCTACCTGATCGGTACTTCCGAGCATTCCATGATAGGCAAGTTTAAGGGACAGATCGTCAATGAAGCCAGCCTGCCCATTACCATGACTTCCTATTCTCCCTGCTTCAGAAAAGAAGTAGGTTCCCATGGCATCGAGGAAAGAGGCGTATATCGCGTACACCAGTTCGAAAAACAGGAGATGGTGGTACTCTGTAAGCCCGAGGAGTCCATGGATTGGTATGATAAAATGTGGTCTTATACCGTTGATTTTTTCCGCAGCCTTGATATTCCTGTCCGCACCCTGGAATGCTGCAGCGGCGACTTGGCGGATCTGAAAGTGAAGTCCTGTGATGTGGAGGCATGGAGTCCCAGACAGCAGAAATATTTTGAAGTAGGTTCCTGTTCCACTTTAGGAGACGCTCAGGCAAGGCGTTTGGGGATCCGTACAAAAGGGGAAAATGGTACTTACTTTGTGCATACCTTAAATAATACAGTACTGGCATCACCGAGAGGACTGATCGCGTTTTTGGAAAATAATGTGAACGCGGATGGAAGTATTGATATCCCGGAAGCGCTGCGCCCTTATATGGGCGGTAAAGAAAAGATCATACCTGTTGCAAAGTAAAAAGGATAAAGAGTGTAAATATGAAAGTCAGGAAACTTGCAAATATATTTTGTGGGATATTTGCAGCTGTAGGCGCTTTCTTAGTGACGGCTGCCGTTATGATATGCATCTCAGACCGGAAGTTCATGGCCGGAGCGGAAGAGATTAGCGGTGTCATCAGCGCCATTGAAACATATAGGGATACGGGTGATGAAACGCATCACAGGGTTTATGTGGATTATACATATAACGGCCAGCAGTATGGTAAAGTACGGGTTAATTTTTACACCAGCAGCATGTATGAGGGAAAAGAGATCACTTTATACTGTGATTCCCGGCATCCCGAAAGAGTGAGAGTACAGGGAGCGGACACTTTCGCGTTCAGCATGTTCTTGGTGATGGGGATCATCTTCTTATGCGGAGGTATCATTCCCCTTATCATATCCATCCGCAGCAGAACAAAGAAAAAGAAAGTGCGGGAAACCGGAAGAATGCTTTACGCCACTGTGGACGAGATCGACCGTAATACAAACTATCGGTTTAACGGAAAGAATCCCTATGTGATCATATGCAGCTACAGGGATGATCATAAAGATATCACATACCGCTTCAAGAGCGAAAATCTCTGGTTTGATCCCGAACCTGCAGTTACGGTGGGATCTATAATCAAAGTTTATGTGGAAGAAAATAATCATAAAAATTATTATGTTGACACGGAGAGTATGATTCAGGGCAAAGTTGTAGATTATACTTAAGTAATCTGGAAGAACGTTCATTTTGGAAAGAAGGTGAGATCTTTGCATAGATACATGCGTGCTATCGGTTTCAGCAGTTTTGAGAGCAAAAAGAAGCTTCAGGAACTTTTGACGGATGTAGTGATGAATTCTGATAAAAGAAGCATCACCATGAACCAGGAAAATACACTGTTGGGAGAATTTTGCAAAGATTTTGCCGCAGGTCTTGGGATTGCTGTATGTGGTGAATTTGATGATGAAGACAGGTTCATCTATGAGTATTACTATCCGTATATTAAAGGGACCGGCATCACTTCCCATGAAGATGTGTCCGTGGAGCGCCATGCGGACAAGGATTCTTATGCCGGCGTATGCGATGATATCAAGGTGGGTATTTCCCTGATCTTTTATCTGAAAAATAAGATTCCGTATGTGAAAGCCCAGGCTACGGGGAAACTTCCAATCCGTGGGACTTCCCTGACTCTTTCCGCCTTGTCCACCAATGCTTCGATCCTGCTGCCTATTCAGAAAGACGCGGAGCAGCTGCAACGGGTAAAGCAGGCCTCCATCAACAGGAGCACACTGATGGCAGCAGCCAGAAAAGGAGACGAGGATGCCATAGAGACCCTGACTCTGGAGGATATGGATATGTACACCGCCATTTCCAAAAGAATCCCCAAGGAAGATATCCTCAGTCTGGTGGACACTTATTTTATGCCCTACGGCGTGGAATGCGACCAGTATTCCGTCCTCGGCGAGATCATGGCAGTGCGCCTTATCACGAACCAGATGAGTGGGGAAAAAATTTATATTTTAACAATTTGCAGTAATGAATTGACATTTGACGTTTGTGTGAATATAATAGACTTATTCGGTGAACCTCAAGTGGGCAGAAGATTCAAAGGTGTCATCTGGCTACAGGGCCAGATTAATTTCCCTGAGGAAGCTGAATTGTAAGTTGGTGTAGCACAGTGGATAGTGCAGCCGCCTCCTAAGCGGAAGATCGGGTGTTCGAGTCACCTCACCAACGCTGAAATGCCGTAAATCTAAAGGTTTGCGGCATTTTTCGTTGCGGCTTTCCCTCCAGGGATTAGAATGTGGGAATTGGATTCAAACATATTCCTATCCTCCGCCCCCTGGGTATCCCCCACAGGGATTAGAACCCTTTTGCGGGAAAAACAAGCCCTGCTAACCATTCTGCTAATTTCCACTTTACATGGTGCATACCGTATACTTTCATGCCATTATGTTTATTCCGGTGCCGTTTTATGACCCCATCATTTTCTTTGCGAACTGTGCCATGATCTGCTCACCGAACTTCTCCACGAACTGTTTCGTAAAATCCTCCATGAGCCCCGGCTCGGACTGGAGCTGCTCCATCATGGCGGATGGGTCAGGCACGGCCTGCTGGGGGCTGCCCTGGAGTTTCTGTTCCACAGGGCGCATGTCCGGGTTGGCGTAAAACGCCGTCTCAAACTTCTGTGCGTTGATTTTCCTGTCCTCGTCCAGGATATGGGCGTAGATGTCCGTGATCATGTCTATCTGCGCATGCCCCGTATCCCCCTGGGTGGCTTTCAGGTCCCCCTTGTTCAGTTTCAGCTTGTAAGTCGTGCTGGAATGGCGTAGGGAATGGAATACCACGTCAGGGAGCCCGGCGGATTTCTTCAGCCGCTCAAACTGGTTGCCGATGATGCGGTCCTCACAAGGCCTCCCTGTCTCCTGCGCCAATACAAGGTTGTAATCAGTATAGTCCGGCCCCATGAGTTCCTTTAGTTTATTCTGCTTTTCCCTCCAATCGCACAGGATGCAGGCCAGTGTCTTTGGTATCCATACCTTGCGGACGCTGCTCTCGGTCTTCGGCTTCTTTAACACTAGCCGGGTGGAGGACTTCCCGCCCATTACCCTGGGGAACACATACAGGATGTCTTTTTCACCAAGGGCGTCAATGGCCTTTTGGTCAACGCGAGCCAGCTCCTTCTCGATCCATACATAGGCATTGTCCGCCGCAATCTCCGCCTCGGAAATATGGAGGCAGTCCCATGTGAGCCCGGTGATCTCCCCCAGGCGCATGGAACAGGCGAAAGCAAGGTTGATCGCAACATAGAGCTTGCCGTCCTCGCAGCTGTCAAGGGCTTTGCGGATGGTGTCCGCCGTCCAGATAGCCCGCACATGCTTTTCCCTCTTTGGCAGGTCTGCATCCTCGAAAGGGTTTTTGCCGACCATGTCCCAGCGGACTGCCTGGTGGAAAGCGCAGCGCATGAGTTTCATGACCTTCTCGATGGTGCATGGCGTGACGAACTCCGTCTTCGCATGGCGGTAAGGCGTGCTCACGGCCGGCGTTTTCTGGAGCTGCTGTATAAAATGGTCAACAGTCCTCCTGTTCACATCCTGTACTAAAAGGCTCCCAATCAGGGGGTTGATGTAATTGCTGATAAGCGCGTTGTTGGTGGCGTAGACTGACAGGCCCCAGCGCTTTGTGCCGTACAGTTCCACGAAATCCTTCAGGAACGACTCAACGGTGGCGGTGCTGGGCGGGATGAACGTGCCGCTGTTCATTTCATTTTCAACCGCAGCCTTCCTTGTGCGCGCCTCCGCCTTTGTGTCAAAAGTCTCCCACTTCTGCCTTTTCTGGCCGTCCTGGTCCTCGTAGGTATATACGACAGAATATTTCTTTCCTCTTTTTTGAATTGATGCCATATGTGCAGGCTCCTTTCCTGTTAAGAATCACTGCCCCCGTCAAGCCATTCGTCAAAAGATTTTTTTGAGATCCTCAGCCTGCTGCCGATATGGACAGCCTTGAAAGCGCCTTCCGCGCACAGGTTGTACACGGAGCGCCTGCTGACGCCGAGTATCTCCGCCGCCTCTGCGACGGAATAGCTCCTTTTCCCGGCAGCGGCTTGGGGGCTGTTATTGGTCTGTTCAGCCACGGTACCCTCCTTTCTGCGTGGCTGGGGAAGCCTGCGGTCCCTTTACACATATATAACTTACGATTCCCAGCCAGCCACGTCAACAAAAAAATAAAAACAAAGTGTTCAAGTCCTAAAAAATTGTTTTCTGCACATGGCATCCCGGTCCATTTCCTGGTCCAGTGTCCCTGCCCCGTATTTCCAGGCCCTGCTGTGCAGGGTTATGCAGGGGGCATGGCTGTCCCCTGCGCCTGTATAACTCCCGGTGCCATGCTATGGAATTGTCAAGGTGCAAGTAAGTCATATATGGCATCTTTTGTGACATCCATACAATAATAAAACAGGGCAGGAAAAAAATTTTTCTGCAAAATCGGAAAAAAGTTGAAAATTTTTTGGAACAGGTTTTCCAAAATAGGATATAAGGCAGAATTTTAATCAATACAGGGCAGGATAAACCTGCAAAGATATAAAATTAAAACGCCTTATAGAATATGGTTTTAAGAAAAGTATAGTCCACAAAATAATCCTGTATATAGTGTGTATAATATTGACAGACACTATATATTGTGCTACACTTCCCACATAAATGATTTTTGTGCGGATGCAGCCCTACGGAGGCTGTACGCGGGATACCCGCATTGCACACGCTGTTAAGTTTGTATTTTTGTGCCAGCAGTACCATTATGCCCTCTGGGCGGTGGTTTGCTGGCTCTTTTTGTGTAACGGGAAATCTGCAGCACCATAAAATTATATCCTGCTTACGGGGAACCATGGGCGACAAAGACAGGGAAAGGAATCATCCCTGCCTTTTATGTGCAAAAAAATAAGGGAAAGAGGTGATGGGAAATGGAAAAATTAAGGTGGCTGGATAAAAGCTGCAACAGATGCGGCAGCAGGCTGAACAGCTGGGATGCCAGGCTGTCAAAGACGCTTGCGTACAAGTACCCCTGCTGTGAATCCTGTATTGCAGGCGAATACGGCATGGCTGCGGAGGCGCTGCGGGAACGCATGGAAGGTTACTTTGGGATACGCCCCTGCCTGGGGATATGAAAAGGAGGCTGAAAAGGTGAAAGAGAAAGAGCATAAAGGCTACAACCTGCTGACGGAGAAGCTTCTGGAGGCAGGCTATACAGTGGAAAACTACCCTGAGTATGTCAAGGTTGACGTCCCTTTTGGGTGCAGGAAGAGCCTTGACAATTATTATGGCGGGTTTACTTTCCAACGGCGGTGGGTATATGGGCGTACATTCAAGACACCTTGCGGGCTGCAGTGTAAGGGCCTGTAATGCGAGAGCAGCATGGCGTATATGGGCATTGAGTGGACTTTTGAAAATGACATGGCCACCATCCAATGCCCTTATCAGGAATGCGGCTGTAAATTGAAACATGGGTACCTGCAGGAACATGGGGTGCTCAAGTACCGGTGCAATGTGCATATGGCGGATGAGGAATACAGGTATGAGGGGAGCGTGGAAAACATCCAGAAACTGCATGATGATGAGATCCGGAGGAAAAAAGAAAGCTTCATCCTGCAGCGGGAAGGGTATGCCTGCCAGGAACACATGGTATTTAACAGGGAGACGCAGCAGTGGGAAATGCATTATGACCCATATCACTGCGGCTTGAAAGGATGCAGCGGGTACTGCCCGGTCTTAGGGCGTGACCTGGACAGGAAGAAGGGGAATGTATTTTATGATGTGAAGACAAGGTATCTCAGGAGCGACCTGGAAGGCACATTATTTGAGGGGCAGGTGGATACCAGTGTCATCAAGGGGAGAAAACTCTTCGGTCATCCAGTGAGCATGGATATCTGCAGGGTATGCGCGGAACTGTGCAAGGATAAAATACATGAAAAAGAAAAGTCACGCTATTTCAGGGAATTATTTTTCTCTGAATACCATGGGAAAGAATTTTCTTTTGAAACAGGGAATATCCGGGCGGAGTGCCGGGAGACAAGGGACCTGCTGCAGGACCTGGAGGATATCAGGAACGGGATACAGATAGCGCATGCCTCAGATGTGGAGAGGAAGCAGTCGGAGGACAAAAGAGAGAGGAAACAGAAGCTGCATGAGGCTGCAGTAAAAAAACTGGAAAACAAGCTGCTGGAGACAGGCTACTATAACATGGAGGAATTCAGCGCGGACAGGCGCCATGCGGACAAATGGCTGGGTAAAGAGCGGATCGGTCAACTGGAGAGCCTGCGGCAGCAGAGAGAGGAGGAAAAAAAGAGCCAGCCGGTGCAGCTCAGTCTGTTTGACATGACGGGGGAAAAGATTTATGAGGCAGGCAAGTAAAGCTGCCAAATCAGCCTGTATGTGACATAAACTGGCAAAAAAAGTTATCAAGAAAGATAACCGAATTTGCTTATACATGTCATAGGCAAATAAAACAGATCATTAAAAATATACCATATATTGTATTATAATCTTGACGAGAACAATATCTTGTGTTACACTGTCCTTGTAATTGATTTTTGTGCGTACCTGTATGGGAATACAGCCGGATAAGGCTGTATGCGGCATTTGCTGCATTGCACACGCTGTTAAGTTTGTATTTTTGTGCCAGCAGCACCACTATGCCTTTTGGGCGGTGGTTTGCTGGCTTTTTTGTCATGTGGGATAAATCCCTTTAAAGCGAGAATGGAACCGGCACATGGGAGACATGGGCAGCAGGAATATAAGAAGGTTCATTCCCGCTATTTTTATGCGTAAATCTGGCAGGGGATATTTTCCCGTCAGGCAGATGCCGGAACCGGTACTATGGTGCCAGCCGTACAATGCCCAAACGCCGATACGGCTTTGAGGATAAAACAATTTAAGGAAAGGAAGGTAAAAAAGAATGGGAACAAAGAAAAGAAATGCCGGCAAGGGCTGGCAGGAACAGGGCAGCAGACGCCCGGGAAAGGAGGCAGTCTATCAAACGCTGGGCGGTTACCGGAATACCAGCGCCGTCCCCAAGATGATGTGCCTCCACCGGAGAAGCGGGAAGGGGGCGTGACGATGCCCAGTACAGGACAGGAAAAGGAAAGGCGTGAGCCGCTGGTACTGGTGGATACGGAAAACCTCCCGCAGGAGGAATGGCTGGAATGGCGCCGCCGTGGGATAGGCGGGAGCGATGTGGCAGCAATCACAGGCATCTCCCCTTTCCGTACCGCGAGGGATATCTATTATGATAAACTGGGTATTGCGGCGGTGGAAGAAAATGAAGGGAACTGGGTGGCCATGGAGATGGGCCATTTACTGGAGGACCTTGTGGCGGAGATATTCCGGCGCAAGACAGGGTTTGAGATTTTCCAGGCCAAAAAGATGTTCTGCCATCCGCTGCACCCTTTCATGCTAGCAGACGTGGATTACCTGGCTGCCATGCCGGACGGGTCAAAAGCCATTCTGGAGATCAAGACCACCAACTATAACGCGAAAGACCACTGGTGGAAGGACGGCAGGGAAACCGTGCTGGATTATTATGAGATACAGGGCAGGCATTATATGGCGGTGCTGGATATTGACCGTGTGTTTTTCTGCTGCCTTTATGGCAACACGGAGGATGAAGCCATCATCCGGGAGATCCGCAGGGACAGGGCATATGAGGAAGAAATGATATTCCTGGAACAGGAATTCTGGGAAAACCATGTGCTGAAAAAAGACCCGCCGCCGTACCTTGAGGATGGGGACCTGATCACCGCCAGCGCAAGGAAATACTGCGGGCCGGCGGACAAAAATGCCCCTCCCATAGTGCTGGAGGGCGAAATGAAGTCCCTGCTGATGCGTTATATGCAGCTTCAGGAGGAAAAAAAGAACTCAGAGAAATATTCCAAGAAGCTGGAGGATGACATGCAGAGGCTGAAAGCAATCCTGGCTGCCGGGATGGGTACGAGCTGCACCGCAGTCTGTGACAAGGGGGAAAGCCATTACACGGTGACGTATAACCCTGTCAGGAAACCCATTGTTGACAAGGACAGTCTGGCACGGCTTAAGCTCCTGTTCCCGGAGATTTACGAACAGTTTGTGACCACGCTGGAATTCCGAAAATTCCATGTAAAGGTCAGCCGGCAGGATGCAGCCTGACGCGGAAAGGCAAAATAAAAAATGACAAGGTTCATATGGAGGTAAAACAATGGGCTATATAGGTACTTATGACGGGAAGATATTCCACAACCCGTCCAACAAATACTGCATAATCGTGGTTAAGACGGCGGACAGTTCCATCCCTGAACAGGCACGGGATAAAAGGCGTTACAGCGACCACCTGATCCGTTTTACGGCCATCGGCTATGGACTCCCCCTCACGGATGCAGTAGGACTGGAACTGGAGGGGGAATGGGTAAACGGCAGATACGGCCTGCAGCTGCAGGTGGAACAGTGGCATGAAATCGTGCCAAAAACAGAAGAAGGGGTGCTTGGCTACCTTGGTTCCGGGCTAATAAAAGGGATCGGGGAGAAAACTGCCGCAGAGATCGTGGCAAAGTTTGGGACAGGCACGCTGGATATCCTTGAGAAACACCCGGAACGGCTCCTTGAAGTGCGCGGGATAACGGAGAACAGGCTGGAAGACATTAAGACTTCCTTTGCCGAGAGCAGGGTACTGCGCGACATCATGGCGCTGCTGGCGCCTTTTAAGCTTACCCCGAAAACGGCGCTGAAGGTGTACCAGCATTTCGGGCCGTCCTGCATGGAGGTTTTAAGGAAAAGCCCTTTTGAACTGTGCCAGATACCGGGGTTCGGTTTCCGGCGCGTGGATGCCATTGTCAGGAAGACGGATAACCGGCCCCATGACCTCATGCGGGTAAAAGGGGCGCTCCACTGCGCCTTGGATGAAGCAAAAGGCAGGGGGCATCTGTTCCTGGAAAGAGAGGAACTGTACAAAGCTGCCATGCGGCTGCTGAATGAAAAGATCCCTGTTCCGGAAATGAGGGTTCACAGGGAAGAAGCGGAGAAGGCACTGGAGGATATGGTGATGGGAGGATCTGTTGTCTCCATGAAAGACAGCATCTACCATCCTGCGGCATTTTCCCAGGAAGATGAGACAGCCTGCCGGATCGCAAAACTCCTGGTGGCTGAAAAACCGCCGGCGAGAGATATTTCCGCTGCCATGGGGGCTGTCAAGGAGGAGTTCGGCCTGCGCACGTCACAAAAACAGGAATCCGCCGTAAGGACGGCATTCCTGCATAACCTTTCCATAATCACCGGTTCGCCGGGGACAGGGAAGACAACCGTGCTGAAGATCATCCTCGAAATTTACCGCAGGATCTACCCCGGCAACAAAATAGTGCTCATGGCCCCGACAGGGCGGGCAAGCCGCAGGATGGCGGAAAGCACGGGTTTTGAGGATGCCCGCACGCTCCACAGCGGCCTGTGCCTTGCCAGTGAGGAGGATGAAGGGAGCCGTACAAAGGGCAGGGGATCTGACGCACTGGATGCAGACCTTGTTATTGTAGATGAGTTCTCCATGGTGGATATGTGGCTTGCCAGCAAATTTTTTACCGCGTTGAAGAGCGGGGCAAAAGCTGTCCTGGTGGGGGACCCTGACCAGCTCCCCAGCGTGGGGGCGGGGAATGTGTTCAAAGAACTGATCCTGTGCGGGCTTGTTCCGGTCACAGTCCTGGATGAGATATTCCGCCAAGCAAAGGACAGCCTTATCGCTCACAATGCCAGGTTCATCCATGACGGGAACACAAAGCTTTATTATGGGAATGATTTCATGTTCCTCCCCTGTGAAAACCAGGCAGAGGCAGCGGCGGCCATCATAGAAAGGTACTGCCAGGAAATTGAAAACAATGGGATAGAGCATGTCCAGATCCTTTCGCCGTTCAGGACGGAGGGGGAGGCGTCTTCAGAGCAGCTCAACGCGGCTATCAGGGAGATCGTAAACCCGTTCCGCTCCACGGAGGATGAAGTCCGCATAGGGGCGAAAACTTTCCGCGTGGGGGACCGGATCATGCAGACAAAGAACACCGACAAGGTATCCAACGGCGACCTGGGATTTATCCGGTATATTGAGGATACGCCGGAAGGGAAAAGGATAGGGCTGGAATTTGGGAAAGACCGCAGCCTGGAATATGGCATGGAAGACCTGGCAAACCTGGACCTGGCGTATGCGGCTACGATCCATAAGGCAATGGGGTCAGAGTATGATGTCGTGCTGATGCCGGTGCTGAAGGCGCATTATGTCATGCTTTACCGAAACCTTCTGTATACAGGGATCACTCGGGCAAAAAAGCGTGTGGTGTTGGTGGGCGAGAAAAGTGTGCTTTTCATGGCGATCCACCGGAATGAGACCAGCAAGAGGAATACCCTCTTAGGGGAAAGGACGTGCCTGTATTATAAAGCGTTCGCAAAAAGCGCCGGGCTTCCCGTCCCGGCTTTCTCGGAGGGGAAATTAAAGGAAGCAGGTTAAAAATGGGATGCAGGTGCAGAAAATACGCCGGCTATCCCCTGTTTATTTAATAGGATTGAAAACAGATTCTATTATCGAGATTCTGTAATGGAATTAAAGACTTAATTCTATCATCAAAATTTTATGATGGTATCAAAAAAGATGTAATTATCAAAATTCTACCATGAAAGGAGATTTCAATATGAATAAGAATGAACATTCAGCAACTATGTATGAGAGGGTTCCTGCGGTGGCAGCGTTGAACAAGGTGCCGGGCTTTGACCCGCTCACCCTGCTGCGCCGTACTGTTTCCCCGGAAAACGGGGAGGAAGTATTGCAGCTGGATTTCCCGTACAAAAAATTATGGTTCCGCCTGGCGAACCCGAAAGGGCGCATTAAACTGAACGCCCTCCGCATCACGGAACAGCTTGCCATTTTTGAGGCACAGGTCTACCTGGACCGCAGTGACGAGAACCCTATAGGGAGTTTTACTTCCAGTTGTACGAGGGAAGAGGCTCCCGGCGGGCAGTACATCAAAGCGGCACAGCAGGCGGCCATGGATGAGGCATTGTCGGACGCAGGATTTGGCGTACAGTTTGCCGATGTGGAAATGGGGGCAGGCGGCAGCAGATACGGCAGCAGGCTTCCCCTGTCAGACGGGCAGGCAGGCCATCTCCCCGCAGGAACTGGTGCAGAGGCTCCCTCGCAGCAATCAGCGGCACAGCCCGCACAGACTAGGCAGCCAGCTGCAGGCAGTAAGATATCTGACCCTAACGGCTTTCAGCAACTGCCCACGCAGGCACAGCCGGACAGCACATCTCCTGCGGGAGCAAAAACGGCAGCTACAGGGAACACAGCAGCAGGAAAGCCTATTGCAAATAATAATATGGTGCAGAAACAATCTGTGGGAATGGCAGCAGGGCAGAGAAATCTCCCCGTACAGCCCTTTGCAACACAGAATGCAGTACAGCAGCTTGGCAATGCGCAAAGGCAGGCGGCACAGCCTGCTCAGGCAGTGAATCATTTCAATCCTGCCGGGGAGCAAGTGCTGCCAGTACAGTCTCCTGCCGCACAGACAGGACAGGTACAGCCTTCCGCCGCACAGACAGGTAAAGTACAGCCTTCCACCGTACCGGCAGGGCGGGTACAGCTTTCCACAGCGCAGACAGAGCAGGCACGGTCTTCCGCTGTGCAAACAGGGAAGATACAGCCTTCTACAACACAGGTGGGGCAGGTACAGTCTCCTGCCCCACAGGAACAGGCGGATAAGGGAGAAGCATTACCGGTACAGACAGCGGGGAACCAGCTGCCGGTGCAGCCGCAGGTACAAAAAAAGGAGGCAGCGCAGCCTGCAGGGGCAGTTTCACTGCCTGTACAGACTGCAGGATCTATATCCGGGATTCCCACAAAGGAAGAAGCAGTAACGCTCCCGTTTACCGGCAAAGAGGAGAAAGCAGGGACAACAGCTTTAAACCAGACACATCCGGGTACTGCTTTACCGGGTGGTCAGGCACAGGAAGCCCCAGCGCCCCGCTATACCCCTGATATGTCCGTGGAGGAGATCCTCAGTCTGATGACCCCGGAAGAAGCAGGGAAAGTAGTGGTAGATGTAGGGGTATGCAAAGGGCAGACAATTGCCGAAGTGGCAGAACGCAGACCGCCCAGCTTAAAGTTTTACTGCTATGGCGGCTACAAAGGGGATAACAATATCCTCCGTGCGGCAGCCCGGATCATGCTGGATTCCCTGGAGGCACGGAAAGCAGGGTAAAATGTCTGAGACAGCCGGAACCATGAAGAAGGGAGGTACAGAAGATGGCCCCGTACCCGCAGGATTTTCCGTTTGGGATCATGGATGTGGTGGAACTGCTGCACCTGAATATCCGGCGGCGCCAGGCGGACAGTGTCTATACAGACTGTCCGTTCTGCGGCGACCGCAGGGGAAAAATGAACGTCAACATTGCAAAAAATGTCTGGAGATGTAATTATTGTGATGAACATGGAGGGATGCTCGCGTTATATGCAAGATACCATAACACCACTAACTCGGATGCCTACCGGGAGATCTGCGAGGCGCTCCAGACAGGGGATACTTCCTGGGGATATGGGGAAGGGGATAAGGCCGGCCTTTATGCAGGGGTTCCGGCGAAGGAGCCTTATACGGGCGGGGGGATGCCGCAGGCAGAACCCGCCAGCCTGCAGGAGGTACACCAGACCCTTTCCTTGCTGTTCAGTATGCTGACGCTTTCCGATGCACACCGGGCGCACCTGCGCTCGGACAAGAGGGGGCTTACAGATGAGCAGATTGACAGGATGGGGTTTAAAAGCACACCGCCATATTTCCTGTGCCGTTCCCTGACGGAAAGGCTGATAAAACAGGGATGTACCGTGGAAGGGGTCCCTGGGTTCTACCTGCATGACGGCGGCTACTGGACAGCCAGGTTCAGCAGCCGCACAGCAGGCATACTGATACCAGCCATCGGCATTGACGGGCTGGTTAGGGGCGCGCAGATCCTTTTGGATACCCCTTTCAAAAATAAGGATGACCCGCCGGAAAAGACCGGAACAAAATATATCTGGTTTTCTTCCTCCACGAAGAATAAGGGCGTTACTTCCGGAAGCCCTGTGCATTTTGTAGGGGACCCTTTTGCCCGGACGGTTTATGTGACAGAGGGGCTCCTGAAAGCGGATATTGCACACTGCCTGACAGGGAGATCATTTGTGGCGGCGGCAGGGGCGAACAATGTACAGCAGCTTGACCCGCTGTTTGCGCTTCTGGCTAGGAACGGCACGGAACTGATCATAGAGGCCCACGACATGGACAAGTACAGCAATGAAATGACAGCCAGGGGAAGCTCAAAAGTTTACCTGATGGCAAGGCAGCATGGGATGGAATGCCGCCGCCTGACTTGGAACCCTAATTATAAGGGGATAGATGACTGGCAGCTTTCCATCAGGAGGAAAAAGGAACAGGGAGAAGGTGAAAAGAATAATTTTAAAGAAAGATACCTATGCGGTCAGTGCGGCATAAAATCTGTACAGGAACAGGTACAGAAGTGGCACAGCCAGGCAGGGGGGCAGACGGGCCTTGCGGGATACCTTGGGCTGACGGAAGAAGAATATGCTGTATTCTGCCGGGATGGGGAAGAGGCACTTGGGAAAATCCTGGACTCCCAGAGGCAGGGCAGGCATTTCCGCATTTACCAGCTTGATTTTGATGCAGGCAGGGAGACGCTCCCTTTTGCATTTAAAGGCATTAGGGAATTATATAAGGCAGGGTATGAACAGCCCCCGTCTTCCAGCTACCGGCTGGTATGTGATTCGTCCTTTGTCTGCCCCATAGCGTGGGGAGACGGGGACCTGCTGGACCGAATAATGGGATATTACGGGGGCAGCGTGCCGGAAGGCTATGGAGGGCACCCTCTGGCATCCTCGGATGTAGTGGAATTAAATGATGATACAGGCCGCCGCTATTTTTATGTGGACGGCCGGAAATTTGAGCCTGTCCGGTTTTCACCTTTTCTCGCAAAGCCAATGAAAAGGTAGGGAACGGATGACTGTGATGGCATGGAATGGGGAGATCCCGCTCCATGCCTCATTTATTATTTAAGTACACGGGCGCAATACGAAAAACTATATATAGTAGTTTTTCACATATGAAATATGCCAGCAGAGCTGGCGGGCGCCCGGCACATAAGCAGGGAAAAAAGAAGTTTCCCTGCCCAATAGCAGAAAGGAGATTATTATGGATGTTTTTGCAGATATGAACATGGATCTGGAACTGGAGGAAGGTATGTTTGAAAGCAGTAGGCTTCAGCCCCCTGTTTCTGAAGGAAGGCCTGCAGCCCCGGAGGGGTTCGTACAGGTTGGGGAAGATGCCGAAGGTATCCCGTTTGATGAGGAAGATACAGCCTATGATTGTGAAGAAGACGGGAACGAGGAAAACCAGGAAGAAGCAGCCGGGCAGAGCCAGGCGGAAATTAAGGAAGGGGATGCCGCAGATGGCAGCACGGAGGAATGTGAGAAGGCGGAGCATGAGGCGGCAGAGGCAGAGCGCAGGGCTGAATGGGAAGCCAGGCAGCAGGCAAAGAAAAGCGCAGAGAGGGAGCAGCTTGCAAAAATAGAGTCCATGGATAATGAGGCACTCATGTCAGAAGCCATGAAACGGGTAGGCGCGGACACGGAGAAGCTAACCCGCAGGAACATGAAGGACTGCGTGGCGGAATATGTTCAGACGCTCTGCCTGGAAGATCCCGGGTTTGCCAGGATGGTGATGCACCCCCGCAAGACTATGATCAACTGCTTCCATTATATCAACCGTAAGGCCAAGGAATTTATACAGCAGGAGATGGAGGACAATGACATCAAGCCGGAAAACGGGGTATATGGAAGCGATGTTCCGGATGACCTGTGTTACCAGTGGGCAGAGGACTATTTCCGTGACCCTGATGCAAAAGAAGATCGGGCAGAGGAGGAAAAGTTTGTCCCCAAGCCTTATGTGGGCAGGGGCAGTGCCAAGGCAAAACCCAAAAAAAATACGGAGAAAAAGGGAACGGCTAAAAAGCCTGCCGGGAAGAAAACGGAAAAGCCTAAACAAGAAGACGGGCAGATGTCATTCATCGGCCAGATGTCGCTTGGCGATCTTGCAGACCCGGAGGTGAAGGCAGGATGAAGCTGGACAGGAAGAAATGCCGCCCATATGCGGCGCAGGCTTTGAAAGCCCCTAAAAACAGCGGGCTTCTTCATGCGGAACAGATCGAATACATCATCCGTACCGCAGTCAGGGTCATAAACCACCATAAAGTCCTTGTATTATATGTATACCCAAGGGAAAAAGCCGCAGAGGGCGATCTCCTGCCTAAGTTTACCGTATTCCAGGGCAGGGATGATTTTGTGACGCTTGACCGGAGGGAGGACGGCACTACAGCATGGCGGGTATCGGCGTTTGATAACCTTGGCGGTCTATGGCGGTTCAGCCAGAAATGTGCCTTCTATGCCCTGGAAGACGAGGAAAAAATACAGAAGTTTTTCGGGGAAAAAGAGATAAAAGGGCTGTATTCCTTAGCCATGGCACAGTATAAAATACAGCAGCGGAAGCAAAAGGAAAGGCAGCGCCTGAAAGAGCGCAGGATCGTGGAGCGCATGGAGGCATTGCCGCCGCTTCCTCGCACGCTGAAGAAGTGGGTCCACTGCAGCATCATGCCCGCATATTTTTTCTATGATTATAAGAAAAGCGGGAAAACAGTAAAAGGGATCTGCACATCCTGCGGGAAAGAAGTGGAGGTTGCCAGGCAATGTCATTTAGTTAAAATTTTTTGTGTTAAGTTAAGAGACAATTCCGGGTATTTTGGGCTTATTGTCTTACTTCATAGACTTTTACCTATTTAGTTAGCACAATAATAAAATATGTCCAGAAAGCGGTGTCCTGAACGCGGTGGCACATGGAATATCAAGGCGCAGTCTTTCATGGTTCCGGCGTAGGGAAAACAGCATGGGTACGTGGACGGCCCATGCCCTTTTTCCTGTAATGTGGGCATGGCATCAGCAGGGATTTCCGCAAACAGGATTGTCCTGCCTGATACGGAAAAGCTGTTTTTCAGGAGGCATCATCCAGACTGGTTGTGAATGCCACAGGCATCCCTGAAACACTTTACAGGGATCAGGATGATCACGGGCAAACATGCAGAAAGGGGGATTCCCGTAAATGCCCCATCATCATGTTCCACGCAAAAAAGCCGTTTTCAGGCGGCGTCAACCAGACTGGTTGTGGAATGCCGCAGGCGTCCGGAAACGGGCAGGGGATTCCACAAGGCAGACGGGGATTCCAGGAAACGGGAAGGGAGGATCCCGTTAAAAACAGCACGGGATTTTATTGCAATTCTTCTATTATTCGCAATTCCAAAAATCAGAATAAAAGGGATTTTTTCAGAAATCACCCTACTTTTTCCCCTGAAAATGGCCATTCCATGGAAAAAAGTGGGTGGGTATCCCCCACTTTTCCATTTTTTAGACCAAATAGTCTAGGAAATGGAAAACCAATTTTTAGACTAAGGTCAGAAATGGTCTTCCCATACGGGCGGTTCCATACCCAAAAAGGGCAGGCGTATAAGCGGTCAGTGATAAGTTCATCCTTTTATGCCTGCCTTTTCCACCTCCATGTATGGGGGCGTGGCATTCATGCAGGCAGCACCGGATGTCATGGCATGCCCGTTATACTGATTTGCACAGGCCTGTTTCCTGGCACACAGGTTTTTGGTCAGATACTCTTTTCCTTTTACAGGCCATATTGGATTCATTCCGTGGATACGGGGTCTGCACATCCGTCAGGCCTGCCAGATAATCCATGCTCGTCCCCAATGCAAGGGCAATCTTCCTGCACTGTTCAAACGTATAATATCTTTTCCCGTTCTCGATTTTTGAGTAGTCACTCTGGTCAATCCCTGTCAGGATCTGCATCTTTAGCTGCGTATAGCCTTTTGCCTTCCTCATTTCTTTCAACCGGTTCATTTTTCCACCCTCCTGCCTTTTTCATAATTATGGCATTTTGACCTATTGACATTAGGGTGATTCTGACCTATTATTAAAAGGCAGCATATACCGGCTACATCAGGGAATATGCAACCCTGATATATATATTCAAAAGAAGAAAGGCGGCATGCGGATGGACAATACGGCAAAACAGGCATGGAAATACATCAGGACATTGAACTACTATGCCAGGGCTTGGAAGATGCCTTTGGAAGATCTGATTTATGGTCTTTTGGATGACATGAAGGAGAAAGGATCATATGACGACAGGCAGCAGTTCATTGACGGTATCAGGCGTTTGAAATTCAGGAAATGGCTGGCAGGGTACATAGAGATAAGCCAGGTACCAGAAGAAAAGATCGTGCTTGATAATGTCAGGATGAACATATTTTTCAGGATATGGTTCTGGATACCCTATAAATGGGGAGGCGGCAATACGGAGGACGACATAAACAGCAGGACGCTGAAAGAAACGGAAGCCAAGCCAGACAAGATACAGCTGTGTGCAAACATAGCCACGATAATCACGGCAGTCATCGCCATCATCGAGTTTATCAGGGTCTGATGTCCTGGCACGGATTCACGGGACGCCGTGGGTATCCCCCAAACGGCTGTTAGTGGAAAGGAAAGCAGGCGGGAAGGACAGGATTGCGGATATCATCCCAGGAACCATCTTTTCCGTTCCTGCACCCGCACACAAAACTATAAGTTGCAATATATAACTCTAAGTGTTATAATATGGCTATGTCCCGGGACATACGGAACCCGCAGTATGAAGGGACAGAATGGGAAAAGAACTGCCCCACATACAGCAGAATCTTCCTGCATCACGCTGAAAAGGAAATGCCTGCCATCAGTGTTGCAGACCCTTGCGGAAACGGCGATACAGGCCATGAAAGCGGCAGGAATCACGGTATAGGCGCATGACCCGTGGAAAGAAAGGAGTGGCTGATGAAAAATAAAGCCCTTACAGTTATTTTGGCGTTTGCCCTGATATGTCTTGCAGGATTGAGCATCTTCTTGTTCTGGAACCTACGGAAAGCAAAAGAACAGGCGGCAGTATTCAGCGAAAATGTAATCTCCGCTGACGAGGAACTGGACAGCCTGAAGGAACAGCTTGAAGCCCTTGAAAGCTTGCAGGAGCAGGCGGCAGGCTTGAGCCGCGAACTGGAAGAAAGCGCGGCAAAAGTCAAAGACCTCGAGGACACAATCAGCGAGGGCAATGCGCAGATAGCGAAATTGCAGAGCACGATAGATGAAAACGCCGCCACGATTGCGGAATTGGAGCAACAGTTGAACGAAGCGCAGCGATCGCAGACAAACAGTAGTGGGAACAGCAATCCTTCTTCCAACAACAGCAGTACGCCTATAAACACTATGCCTGGTGGAGCAAACTTCAATCCTGATTCATCAGGAATAGGCACAGGTGCGGCACCAGGTACATTAGGCGTAGGTACTTTTGAATAAAAAGTAAATAAGCCGATAGCATCAAGGCGTGGTAATTACCGCGCCTTTTGCCGTTGTACGGATTTACAGGCAAAACAAGTAGGCGTTCCCATGTAGTGAGGGTTTTTGATTTTCGTCCCTTTTTTGCAAAACGCAAAGAGAATCTGCTGATATTTTGATATTTCGCCAATTTTGCCCTGACGTGTGCTTGATATGTGATAAGCTTTGAAATTTCTATGTTTCAACTACTTTTTTGAATTTCCCACAAAAAAGACATATGCATCTCCCTTAGAAGTGATAAGAATTTTAAAATGCATAACTGATTTGAGAATCATAGCATGGTATTTATATTTATAGCAGATAATTGACAGAGAAAAAAATTAACCCCCCCACTATTTTGGGGATAGTTAGGGGGGTATTTTCATGCGCTAAATTGTCCAAATTGTTTGCTAAATTTATGACATTGGGTTGCCAGGGGGCGGTATAACGATAAGGGCATCTGCCCTGGCTGCGGGCGGGAGTTTACAATGAAATCGCGGGGGCGCAGGGGATACCTGTGTGACTCTGAGACCTGCCAGGTAGTCCAGAAGACGGGGCCTGATGAGGCAGTCATAAGGATCATAAAATGCCGTTATGTTTATAAAACGGATGATACCTCGGAAAAGCAGGTCTATGAAAATGCCCGTTTTTTTGTCAAAAGAAAAGAGACAGGCGGCATACAGCTTGACAGCTATTATAACTCTTACGGCAGCGGGCTCCTTACCCCATGGAGACGTGGGCTCAGGCCCGTATTCAGCCAATGGCAGTATAGCTTTGAGGCGGATATATGCGGGCATGTTTACTGCGGCAACCTCCCGGGAGCATTGGAGGGTACGCCGTGGCAGTACTGCCCCATCGGGCAGTTTTATGGGCATATCCGTGAGAATATGGAGATGAGGCCGTTCCTGTCCGCATACCTTGACCATCCGAAGCTTGAGCATATGGTCAAGACGGGCTTTTATATGTTGGCGGCGGATCTGGTTTACCATGGGGATTACAGCCATATCCTGGATGAATCACAGGACAGGACGCACCGGCTGCTCAGGGTGATGGCAGAGGACATCCCTTTCCTGCGGCATCTGGACCCGGACATGTCCACTCTAAAAATATTCCAGGGATACTGCAGGATGAACCTGAAGGACCGGCAGAAGCTGCTGCTCTGGCAGATTAGTAATAAAGTGGGAAGGGATATAATGGAGATCTTAGTGCATATGATGCCGCACAAGATGATGCGTTATCTGGACAGCCAGTATTCTTTCCTGTCTTTGCGCAGGAACCAGTACGGCAGCCTGAGATATCCTTCCATGCAGGAGCTTGTCAGCGAATACAGGGATTACCTGGATATGTGTGTGAAACAGGGTTACGATATGCGCAACAGCTTTGTGCTGTACCCGAAAGACCTGCAGAAATCCCATGACAAGGCTGCCCACCGGATCAAGATGAAAGCGGATGCCAAAATGCGCCGGGATTTTAAGGCAGCTTATAAGAGCATCATGCAGCGGATGGACTTTGAAATGGACGGGATGAAAATACTATACCCTGCCACGCCGGACGAGATCATTGCGGAAGGCCATGCCCTGCACCATTGCGTGGGCGGCTATGTGGAACGTGTCGCAAGGAAGGAGTGCATCATCCTGTTCCTCCGCAGATGCGGGGAAGAATCAAAGCCCTTTTACACCATTGAGGTGAAGGGGAGGGAAGTTACCCAGGTGCGGGGGATGAAAAATGATCCCCCGACGCCAAAGGTAGAAAGCTTTATGGAGCAGTGGGAGAAAGAAGTGCTTGCGGCGCCTGTGGCGAGGGCGGCCGCATAAAGAAGGTGTACCGGGTGTCCGAAAGGATACCCGGCTTTTGTAAAGGGAGCTGTAAGAGGAAACAGGACAGAATGGGACTAAAAACCCAGCAAGAAGATCAGGAGGATAGAAATGGGACAAAGGACAATGATGAAATTATCGGCATCGGAAAACTGTGTCTTTGTATGGACAGTTTCCAGGGGGTTCCGTTCCCCGCACAGGTTCGGCATATCAAAGCAGGAACTCCGGACACTGGAAGAGGAAAGGCATATTATTGCATCGGATATCCATTCTTTTGCGGATCTGCGCCTTGGGCAGTCCGGGAGAGGGGAGCCTGGGGATATGCTGGACGTTGAGTTTACATGGCTTAGCGATAACGGGGGCAGGATGGTTTCCGGAAGGGAGGAGACCCTGCATATGCCGTATAGGAAATTTAGGGAAGCAGTGGAAAAGAGTGAACAGATTGGAGGTGCAAGTGTAGAGCTGCTGTCCTCGGAAGAAAAGCCTGCACCGAGGATTGAATTTCAGAGCAGGAAGAACCTGCGGGCAGTCACGGAGGTAAAAATACTGCGGAAAAAGCTAGGGAGATTCCTCAATGCTCATTTCGCCTGGAAAGGCAGCAGGAAGATTGTAGTTTATGATGATTTTGAGCCTTACAGCTTTTTTTTCATCGAGGAGACACCGAGAGGGGCCGGGATCTGTGGGGGGATTATCCTGCATGGGCGGGAGGATCTGCGGAAGGCATATTATGGTATTCACACCTGATATCCAATGTGGATTGTACACAGGTCGATTGTAAGGAATGGCTAACCAGAAAAGATAAGGAGGCGGAAAAGTCTAATGAATCTTGTAAAATGTTTGAACTGCGGGCATGAGTTTTCCCTTGAAAAAGTCTGTGGAAATGATGAGAGCAGGTTTACCATCTGTCCTAAATGTGGAAGTTCATTCGGGACGGATCAAGAGGTCGAACTGAGCGACAGGCAAATCGAGCGGATTGATGAAGTACATAATGCGGTATACGAAATGTGCAAGGCTCTGACAGAAAATGAGGACTTGGAGTGGGATATGTACTTCATTGGGGAAATTGCAGATTTTGCAGCCAATATATTAGTATCAGTGGGCAATAAAGTACGGTACCCTGCAGTGGTTACTGAAAGCAATGGCAGGCAGTATATTGTAGAATACCATGGGGAAGAAATTCCGGAAGATGCTGAGACAAGGAACGATGGAGAAAACGGACCGGGAACCTGTTCGGACATAACATCAAGTGTTTCATAATTAAGTGGAAAACAGCAGATCATGGAAATGTGGTCTGCTGTTTTTTTGCCTTTTTGTTGAAAAAGGCGTAATCCGTGCGTAAAGGATATATATAAACCGAAAAAGGAGGCAAAAAACTATGTTAATTGCAATCGACCATGGGAATAAGCAGATGAAAATCTCTTGCCGCCCGCCCTTTGTGTCAGGGCTGGCAGAGAGTACCACAAAGCCTTTTGGCAGCGATATACTAATGTACCAAGACAAATATTACACGCTGTCAAACCAGCGCATTCCGTATAAGAGGGACAAAACGGAGGATGACCGCTTCTTTATCCTTACCCTGTTCGGGATTGCGCAGGAACTTCAGGCAAAGGGGATATACGGAGAGAACACGCAGCGTATCCAGCTTGCGGTAGGTCTGCCGCCGGCGCATTACGGGGCGCAGAACAAGCCATTTACCCGGTACTTTTTGGACAGGGGTGTGGTAAAATTTACTTATAGGAACCG
>JAMPFQ010000011.1 GCA_023664345.1 Lachnospiraceae bacterium
GATAGAGCAACGGCCTTCTAAGCCGTGGGTCGGGGGTTCGAATCCCTTCGGGCACGTTGATATATGGTGGGTATAGCGCAGTTGGTTAGCGCGCCAGATTGTGGCTCTGGAGGCCAAGGGTTCGAATCCCTTTATCCACCCTCATTACGATCGTATCGCAATGACATGCTTGGTGTCATATCATAGGGCTATCGCCAAGCGGTAAGGCACAGCACTTTGACTGCTGCATTCGCTGGTTCGAATCCAGCTAGCCCTGTTTCCATGCAGGGTCAGTCAGGGCTGTCTGTGTGTGGCAGAATCATATCGGGGACATTAGCTCAGTCGGTAGAGCACTTGACTTTTAATCAAGTTGTCGGGGGTTCGAATCCCCCATGTCTCACTCTGTACAGGGCAGCGGCAGATATCCGCTGCGAACCCATGAGGCTTCATGGGTATTTTTTTGCTTAAAAGGAGAAGAACAACTATGGAAAACACAAGACAGGAAAACAAGATGGGCGTCATGCCCATAAACAGGCTTTTGATCAGCATGTCGCTGCCCATGATGATCTCCATGCTGGTGCAGGCGCTCTACAATATCGTGGACAGTATCTTCGTCTCCCAGATCAATGAATATGCGCTGCGGTCGGTGTCCCTGGCATTTCCCATCCAGACGCTGATGATCGCGGTCTCCGTGGGTACGGCGGTGGGCGTCAACGCTTTTCTGTCCAAAACTCTGGGGGAAAAAGATTTTGAAAAAGCCAACACCATCGCTGTGAACGGTATATTTATCGAAGCGGTCAGCTATGTGGCCTTTGCGCTGATCGGAATATTTGCCAGCCGTCCTTTCTTTGCCAGCCAGACGGAGATCGCGCAGGTGCGGGAGTATGGGGTGGCTTATCTGACCATCTGTTGTACGGCGGGCCTGGGAATCTTTATGCAGACCATTTTTGAGAGGCTGCTCCAGTCCACGGGCAAGACACTGTATGCCATGGTCACTCAGGGCGCCGGGGCGATCATCAACCTGATCCTGGATCCGATCCTGATCTTTGGCTATTTCGGTATGCCTGCGATGGGTGTTGCCGGCGCTGCGGCGGCAACAGTGGCGGGACAGATCGTGGCGGCTATCCTGGCTATCATCTTTAACCTGAAATTTAATAAGGAACTGCATATCACTTTCAAGGGCTTTCGCCCTAACGGCCATCTGATCGCGCACATCTATAAGGTAGGGATCCCTTCCATCGTGATGCAGGCAATCGGTTCCGTGATGACGTATGGGATGAACCTGATCCTGGGGGCGTTCGGTGCGGCTCAGACAGTGTTCGGCGTTTACTTTAAGCTGCAGAGTTTCATCTTCATGCCCATATTTGGCCTGAACAACGGCATGGTGCCCATTATCGCATATAATTATGGAGCGGGCAATAGGGAACGGGTGATCAGGACCATGAAGAGCAGTATCGGGTATGCCGTGGGCATCATGCTGGTGGGGCTGATCGTGATGGAATTGTTCCCGGCGCAACTGATCGGGCTGTTCAACGCCACGCCGGAACTGTTGGTGATCGGCGTGCCTGCCTTGCGTACAATCTGTCTGAGTTTCTGTTTTGCCGGTTACTGTATTGTGGTGGGCAGTGTGTTCCAGGCGCTGGGCAATGGCATTTACAGCATGATCGTATCCATTGCCAGGCAGCTTTGCGTACTGCTGCCTGTGGCGTACCTGCTTTCCCTGAGCGGCAATGTGAACCTGATCTGGTGGGCGTTTCCCATCGCCGAATTGATGAGCCTGGGAATGACGACCATTTTCCTGATCAAAATAAACAAGGATATCATCAGGCATATCGGAACAGGAGATTGACAAAGAAGAAACGGCAAGAGTATAATGAATGTGTTAATGTGCCGCAGCGTATATTGCGGCATCCGGCGGATATGATGAAATTGGCAGACATGCAAGATTTAGGTTCTTGTGCCGCGAGGCGTGTGGGTTCAAGTCCCGCTATCCGCATTGTGTGATATCCCGGCATCAGGATGGAGGATCAGTATGAGGTACAATATTCACTACGATATCGCGGCTATCGTTCTCACGGCGGTCATTCTGATTCACTATTATCATAGAAAAGCGATCATGCAGCCCCAGAGCCATGTGTTCACGAGACTGATGTGGCTGTCCCTGTTCACTGATGTGCTGGATATCGTTACCGTTGTGATTGATGAATACAAGCTTTCCGCCCTGACTGTCAATGCGGTGAACGTGGTCTATCTGATTCTTTTCAATATGGCGCCGTATCTGTATTATATGTATCTCCTGACGCTGGAAAAGCGCAGGGAACTGTGGGCGCGGAAAGACAGGCTGATACTGTACGTTCCCGTGACCTGCGTGGTGGCGCTGATCTGTACATCTCCGCTGACGAAACTGATCTTTTATTACGATCCGGCGGAGGGCTACTGTCATGGGAAAGGATTTTTCCTGTTATATATATCGGCTGTTATCTATATGGCGGAGACAGTGGCCGTCACCTTGCGCTACCGGGAGCAGATGACGGTCTGGCAGAGGTCTTCTGTCTATATGTACCTGCTGGCGTCGGCAGCGGGCATTCTGGTCCAGATATTCATTCCTCATGTCCTGATGCTCCAGTTTGCTACCTCGCTGTCCCTGCTGGTGCTGTACATGTCCCTGGAGAATCCGGACGAGGATGAAGATAAGCTTCTGGGCGTCTATAACCGCAGGGGCTTTGAAAAAGTGGTAGGCGCCGCCGTGGAGGCGGAGGAACGCTTCCAGCTGCTGGTAGTGACCGTCAGGAATTTCCAGCTGGTGCGGGAGACGGCGGGTGTGAGTTTCTGCCAGGTGATGATGAAACAGGCCATGGAGCATCTGAAGGATGCGGTGAAGCCCTGCCTCCTGTTTTCCATTTCCGAGGGTCGGTTTGCGGTCATGGTGGACGGGCGCAGGAAAGCGGAAGAGATCATAGATGTCCTGCAGCAGGAATTTGCCCAACCTATCGTATCCGGCGGCATGAATATCCAGGTCAGGATCAGTATTTTACAGATCGGCTATCCCGGGGAGGTCTCTACCATAGAGGATGTTATGGATTCCATCGATCATGCCGAAGTGTTTCGGGCGGAGGGCGCTGACGACAGGGTGCTCCATGGCAGCGGCGAAGTCCTGAACGCTATGCGCCGCGAGAACCGGATACTGCAGGCCATGCAGCAGGCATTGGATAATGGCACTTTTCAGGTGTTTTACCAGCCCATCTATTCCGCAGAGGAGAAGCGGTACAATTCCGCGGAGGCGCTGATCCGGCTGATCGACGATGAACTGGGATTTATCAGCCCCGAGGAATTTATCCCCATGGCGGAGAAGAACGGCATGATACTGCAGATCGGTGAGTTCGTGTTCCGCACGGTCTGTGAGATGATGGCCAGGGAGCGGATCTGGGAAAAGGGCATTGACTATATAGAGGTGAATCTGTCCGTCGTACAGTGCATGCAGGAGGATATCTGCGAGATGCTTTACGGTATCATGGATGAGTATGATATTCCTTATTCCTGCATCAATCTGGAGGTCACGGAGACAGTGATCGCCAGGGATATCCTCTGGAACATCATGGAGAGAATGACGGTGGGCGGTGTTACCTTTTCGTTGGATGATTACGGGACGGGGTATTCCAACCTTACGAATGTCCTGAAGTATCCTTTCCATATCGTGAAGCTGGACAAGAGCATGGTGTGGTATGCCATGGAAAACGAAAGAGCCATGTGCGCCCTGCGCTATACCGTGTCCATGATGCAGGAACTGGACAAGCACATTGTGGCAGAGGGTGTGGAGACCCGGGAACAGCGGGACATCCTGGAGGAACTGGGATGTCATTACTTACAGGGTTATTATTTTTCCAAGCCTGTGCCGGAACAGGACTTCCTGCAAAAACTGGCGTAAGCCGGATAGAGCAATCGATCTTTGAGGAGGAACGGGGTAATGGATATTTTGCTGCAGTTCATATTGTTGGTGGTCGGGTTCGTGCTGCTGATGAAAGGGGCGGACTGGTTTGTGGAAGGGGCTTCTAAAATAGCGGACAGGTTTGGCATCCCCCAGTTGGTGATAGGACTGACCATCGTGGCCATGGGGACTTCCCTGCCGGAGGCGGCGGTCAGCATCACTTCCGCGCTGAAGGGAAGCGCAGGCATCACCATCGGAAATGTGTTGGGCAGCAATATCATGAATGTGCTGGTGATCCTGGGGCTGACTTCCGTGATCCGCGCGATCGCGGTCCAGAAATCCACCATAAAGTATGAAATCCCTTTTACTATTGTCATTACGGTGCTTCTGGCGGTCATGGGACTGGCGGATAACCAGGTAAGCCGGCTGGAGGGCGGGATCCTCTGGGTGTGCATGATCCTGTATCTGTTGTATCTGCTGAAGATGGCGAAGAAAGGGGAAGCGTTGGCGGAAGCGGAGCAGGAGGAGAAGCAGACCAGCCTGCTCAAGATGATCGTGATGGTAGTGGTGGGCGCGGCCATGATCGTGATCGGCAGCGATGTGACGGTGGATGCGGCTACGGAATTGGCCGTTATATTCGGCATGGACGACAGATTGATCGGCCTGACCATCGTGGCTTTCGGGACCTCGCTTCCGGAACTTGTGACCAGCGTGACTGCCTCGCTGAAAGGCAAGGCGGATATCGCGGTGGGCAACATCGTAGGCAGCAATGTGTTCAATATCCTGTTCGTGGTGGGTACGTCCGCGCTGATCACTCCGGTAGCCTACAAGGCGGATTTCCTGGTGGACAGCATCACGGCTGTGGCAGCCATGGTCCTGCTGCTGGTCTGCGTGGTGAAAAAGAAGAGCCTGGGAAGGCTGGGTGGCGCGGTGATGCTGGCGGGCTACGCGGCATATTTCGTATATCTGGTAAGGTAGGTTTCATAGGATACGAAAGAAAGGGGAGGCGGGTATGAAAAAGGTAATTGAGTGGAGTTATCTGGCGGTCCTGATCGTTTGTGTGGGGGTGTTCCTTTTTATGTTTGCCACATTCCGGATGGATGTCAGTCAGAGGCATGAGCCGGAGGGCTTTGCGCAGGTGGCAGACTATCAGAGGGAGATCGTTAAGGACGCGGAATGTCCCACGGGGCAGAAGTCGGTTTATACTTTTAATGTGGGACAGCTGCCCGATTCCGATGATTCCCTGATCTTTTTCTCCCTGCACCAGCTGGTCACAGTGAGTCTGGACGGAGAAGAAATCTATAGTATCAAGCCGGATTCGGGCAACGCTTTTGGCAGCACCACCGGCTGTGTATGGAATGTGGTTCTGCTGTCGGAGCATGACAGCGGGAAGCAGGTGACTGTTGAGATCGTTCCTGTCTATAAGACTTCCAATGATTTTGTGCCGGATTTTTTCCTGGGGAGCCGTTACGCCATCTGCAGGGACAGGATCCTTGCTGCGCTGCCCAGTATCATATGCGGGATCTTCGCTATCCTGATAGGCGGTTTTTATATTGCCTATATTCTGTATAACAGGCGGAATACGGAGGTTGACGGGAGCCTGCTGTTTTTGGGAGTTTTTTCTGTTCTGCTGGGCTGCTGGAAAGTGGTGGATACCAATGCCTTTTATCTGCTGATACCCGGCAGGGTGGCGTTTTCCTACGCGGATTTTCTGCTGTTGGCGCTGGTGCCGGTTCCCTATTGCCTCTTCATGCGTCAGATGCACAGCAGCGCGGACAGGCACATCTGGGATGTTCCCTGTATCGCCAGTATAATGGGTACATGCGTGGTGATCGCGGTGCAGTTTTTACATATCCTCGATATGCGTCAGATGTTACAGCTGATCCATGGATTGCTGCTCCTGCTGGCGGTGGTCTGTGTCATTATGCTGGTGTGGGAAGTGAAGACTGTTGGTCTGAGCGGGAAGCTGAAAAAGAATTTTTTCTGCATCGTCCTCTGTGCGGTGGGGCTGGTGCTTGATATGATCATATATTATGTGACAAAGGGGAAATTCCAGAGTTTTCTGGGAATCTTTAATTTCCTGATCTATAATCTGGTGCTGGGCGTCAGCACCATGCAGGAAGCGAAAGAACTCATGAAGATCGGCATGCAGGCGAAAAAGCTGGAAGAGAAAGCGTATCACGATCAGTTGACGGGGCTGTTCAACAGGACGGCCTATGCGGATGATATCGGCAGCGGGTTCGAGCCGGAGCACTGTATCGTGGTCATGTGCGATTTAAACGACCTGAAAAAGTGCAACGACACGCAGGGCCATGAAATGGGAGATAAGTACATCAGGGAGAGCGCCAGGATCATCAATGAGTGTTTCGGGGACAGCGGGCGCTGTTACCGGATGGGTGGGGATGAGTTCTGCGTGCTGTTGAAGAACCGCAGTCTTGAGGACTGTAAGAAACGTATCCTCCGGATGAAAGAAAAGTGCGAGAGATACAACCGGGAAAACGATGATATCCTGATCAGGATAGCCTGCGGCTATGAATTGTATGACAAGCGGCTGGACTATGATATCAATGATACCTCCAGACGTGCGGACAGGATGATGTACCACGAAAAGTTCACCATGAAACATCAGATGGCAGGCGCCGTGTAAAGGCGCCTGTCAGTGCGTTATTGCCATATCTGCATCGCCATGTAGGAATTGTGGTATTCCTGGCGGTAGGTCACATCCTCCAGGAACCAATCGGGGGGAACAAAGGCTTCTGCAGCTTCTTTGCTCCCAAACTCCACTTCAGCCAGGATCAGGGGCGCGAAAGGAGGATCGAACACGTCCAGTTCGATCGTCAGGGCATAATCCGC
Source organism: Lachnospiraceae bacterium (assembly GCA_023664345.1). Classification (GTDB taxonomy): domain Bacteria; phylum Bacillota; class Clostridia; order Lachnospirales; family Lachnospiraceae; genus Acetatifactor. Next base: position 6,758 of record JAMPFQ010000011.1, read on the forward strand.
AGGCGGCTTGGGGAAATCCTCGCGGAATGCGGGATTTGTCAACGGAATCAGATAACGCTTTTTTGAGATGATATTACCATCCACTTTTTCCCGCAGATGGTAATAAGATTCCCTGTTCAATACCAGATTATGTTCTTCCCGTGCCATCATGCCGCTTCCCTTGTAGGTCAGATAATATTCTTCGTCCTCCCTGCGGACACGGACAACGGGATTCGTGTTCAGATACCCCTGTTCAATATGATGGAATGGATAGCTTCCCAGATTGGCGGGAAGCTTCTTGATCGTAAATTTTCGCTCTATCTCCATAATGTAACTCACCTCGTTTGGATCATACCATGATTCCGTGCGCTTTAGCGCACACTCGATTCAGAAGTTGACACAATGCCTTTTTGTGTCAACATTATACCATGATTCTGCGAGTCACGGGCAGAGACCCTGAAAACCTTTGGTTTTCAGGGTTCGCTTCGCTCGTCAAATCCCCGAGAAAGCATCTGCTCGTGCAAGCACGGCATCTGCTTTTTCGGGCACTTGACTCTGCCCTTTGCGGACATTATACCACATATTCTCCGATTTCCCAAGCCATAATTGAAATTTTTGGCGGGGCAGAGTATAATATAGGGTAAAAAAGGAGGATATGATCTATGGGTAAAGCAGCCATTTTTTTAGCGGAGGGCTTTGAGGAGATAGAGGCGCTGACGGTGGTGGATATCTGCCGCAGATGCGGGGTGGCCATTGATATGGTGTCGATCACGGAGGAAGACCGGGTGGTCAGTTCCCACAGCGTGGAAGTAAGGGCGGACAAGGTGCTTTCCCAGGTGCAGTTCGATGCGTATGATATGCTGATCCTGCCGGGAGGGATGCCGGGAACGAAGAACCTGGAGGCCTGCGGGCCGCTGATGGAACAGATTGATGCCTTTTATGAGAAAGGGAAATATATTGCGGCCATCTGCGCCGCTCCCAGCATCTTCGGACACAGGGGCATCTTGAAGGGCAGGAATGCCTGCTCCTATCCCAGCTTTGAGAGCCATCTGGAGGGTGCGGACGTCACAAAGGGGCCGGTGGAAATCTCAGACCATGTGATCACTTCCAGGGGCATGGGCACCGCCATCGATTTTGGACTTGCCATCGCGGGCGTGCTGGGCACTCGGGAAAAAGCGGAAGAGATCGCGGAAACCATCGTCTATCATCGGTGAGAACAGCCTTGCAAGTCAGGTTGGGGACTTTTATAGTAAAGGAACAGAAAGATGGGAAAGATAATCATACTGGAGGAAACCACAAGATACCCGCTGACATTGATGGGACAGAGGGCAGGGGTATGCTGGGGAGGAGACATACAGGACAGGGACAAGAACTACAGGAGAGGCCTGGACTGCCTGAAGTCGGGGCATGGACGGGTCCTGGAATATGTGAACGTGGAAATGGTCATGGAGGGTTATTCCGCGAGAGTGATCAGGGAATGGTATACCCACATCGGCGGCGCGCCCACGCGTCTCCAGGCCAGCACCCGATATATCGATTACAATGATTTTGACTACATTGTCCCTGATTCCGTAAAGCGAAACGGGGAGGCGCAGGCGCGCTATGAGCAGTGCATTGCCGAGATCAAGGCCAGCACCCGTTATCTGCTGGAGGAATGCCAGATCCCCAGGGAGGATATCGCCATGCTCCTGCCGCTGGGGATGCAGACCAAGATCGTGGATAAGCGGAACCTGCGCAACATCATAGATATGTGCCAGCAGCGCCTCTGCAGCAGGGCCAACTGGGAATATCGGGGCATGATGCGGGATATCCTGTCGGAACTCGGGAAACTGTCAGAGGAATGGGCGTATATCATCGATCATTACTGCGAACCCAAGTGTAAAAAGCTGGGCTACTGCCCGGAGAAGAATTCCTGCGGTCTTATGAAAAAGCGCGGCCAGCAGTAAAAGTCCATACAGAAAAGCAACGGGATCCCCCACAGGCACAGAGGCCTGAGGGGGATCTTTCGCGTTTTCCTAACGCAATCCGACATAATTTTTGTTTATTACTACAGATGTATAGTAAAAATGTATTTTAATGGCGTTTACTGATAAGATGTAGGCGGGACGTTTTTTTACGGAGGGAAGGGATTATATGGAAAAAGAAAAGAGCGCAGACAGCTATCCGTTCCTGAAGAGCGTGTATTATACGGGAAAACTTCTTCGCGCCACAGACCTGACCAGAGAGCAGGACTATGGGGACAGGAAACGGGAGTTCATGAACCGGAAGTTCTGTGGATGGGGCATCATCGAAGGCCTGGAAGTACGCGCAGGGCGGGGCGGAAGGCTGTTTCTCTCCAAAGGGAGCGCCATAGACCCTCAGGGGAGGATCCTGGTGGTGCCTGAGGACAGGGTGGTGAAACCGGATGAGATAGAGGGTTTCCAACCGGAAGCGGGGCAGGATCTCATCCTGGGGATCTGTTACGCGGAACAGACGCTGGAGACGGAGCAGGAATACCTGAAAAATGGGGTATATCAGCATCCGGCCGTGATCGCGGAAACCTATGCCCTGCATACCTTTGAAATGTCGAAATATCATGAACTGAAAAAAGGAATCCTTAACAGGGAAAGTGCTCTCACAGAAGAAAAGACATTGTATGAAAGCAGCGTGGTGGCACTGACGATGAAGATCCCGAAAGTGGTTCCCACCGACAGTCTGTTCAAGATCCGCATGCAGGTCAGGACAGCGGGGGAGAGTGATATCAGTATCGGGTGGCGCGGCATGTTGAGGTTACAGGGCGCCGTTTTCGCCCATTCGGGAGAGACCGGATGTATGCTGGAGGAGGAACCGGCGATGTGCTCCGGCAGCCTGCAGCGGGAGTGGGAGATCTGCACGGAGGAGAACAGGACGCTTCCGGTGATGCTGGAGATCGACCGGCTGGAGATCCTCACGGGAAATGCGGAAGCAGCGGGAGTTTCTGCCTGTCAGTTCCAGATAGAGACTACCCCGTCCTATGATCGGACAGTCAAAAGATACCTGCAGAATCTGCCAGGTCAGGATCAGAGTGAGGATTGGGTGCCTCTTGCCTGCCTGAGGAGGAAAGAGGCCGGCGGGCACATTTTTCTGATGAAGGATGAGCACTTTCGCGTTTATGCAAGCCGTCCCTGCGAAGAAACGGCGCTGAAAGGGATTGCGGAGGAAAACGGCATTCTGGATATCCGATGGCGGAAACTCCTGAAACATATCTGGCATTTCCCCATGCCTCCGGCGCCCATGCCGCCCATGCCTCCGGAACCCGGACCGCCCGTGCCGCCTTTCCGGCCCCAGGAGGAGCCGCTGACGAAACAGCGTTTCCGAGAACTGGCGGATGCGGACAGGAAGAGCAGGATCAACAGGGGAATCATCGTGATCCCGGTTCCTGCCCGTTACAGAAAGGGGAAGGTGCTCTTGTCGGAGGAAGTCTCCCACGGCTTCCCGGGGGAAGAGGTCTTCCTGCAGTGCGGCAGGGTGTGGGAGGAGGAATCCTATGCGTATTGGGAGCGGGACAGGAAACGGTATCGGATCACGCACGGGGATGAGGGTCTGTTCCCCGATGTGTGTGACGGGCAGGAGATCCTCAGGCAGGCGGTCGTGCAGAATGTGGAGGCGGGAACCTTTCAGGTGGCGCTGATACTGAAAAAGAGAAGCCGCCGGAAACGAAGCAGGGAGGTTGCCATCTCATGGACAGCGGTAAGGAGCCTTTAGGCAGTGAGATCCTGCAGGCGGGAAAGAGCCTCTTGGAACTGCTGCGGGCAGAACTCTGCCCGGACCTGGTGCAGGACCAGGACCTGATCATGTTCGCGTCGCCCTGGGAGGAGGCGGATTACCGTGTGGGGATCTATCTCTATGACATACAGGATCATTCCATGATGGCTACATCGGAAGTGATCCTCAACGATGAGGAAAGGCGTTTTCCTCCCAAGGCCGTGGAACTTTCCTATCTGGTATTCTGCAATGAGGCGCATCGGTTCGGCGGGGTGCAGAGGGAACAGATTCAGACACTTTTAAACGAGGTGGTGCGGACGGTGTACGACAATCCCGTTCTGGCGTTGGAGGACGGCCAGGCGCTGCAGATCGCTTTTTTGCGGGAGGACGTGGAGTTCAAGATACGCCTCTGGGGCAGCTTTGACCGCCCCCTGCAGCCGGCGGTGTATGTGAGCGTTGTGCCCGTGCTGGTGGGATCTGGCAGGAAACGCAAGGTCAGCAGGGTGCAGGAAAGAGATTATGGCGTGGAAAGGAAATCGTGATGAAGCCTGTGGTGATCCAGGGAACCTTATTGAAATGTAGTTTTGGGAACGTGCCCACACCGATCATGGTGTTGCCGGACAAAAAAGTAAAGTCCATGCTTCCCGTGGCGGTGAAAACGGATCATATCCCGCTGCTGAACATCCTGCCCTTTGGCATGTGCTCCAATCCGGCAAATCCCATGGTGATCGCGGCCACCGCCGCGGCTCTGGGAGTGTTCACGCCGATGCCCTGTATCCCCTGCACGGTGCAGGACTGGACGAAAGCCAGCGAGAAAGTGAAGATAAAAGGGAAGCAGGCGCTTAACATGGATTCCAGATTGCAGTGTCTGTACGGGGGGAACATACAGATTTCCGCGCCCCTGCAGCCTAGGGTATTAGTGTGAAGAGAAGTTCTAATGCTCGCAGCATAGGCTGCTTCGCAAAGAACTTCTAAGTCTGCTTTGCAGACTTTCTTCACACCGAAGAACGCAAGTGCAGCGTTCTTCTCGGAACCGATTAGGTTCCGTGGGACCGAATGGTTCCGTGGGATTGGTTTGTGCCGCCGATGGCGGCATGCCGGGAAGTGTGAAGAGAAGTTTTAATGCTCGCAGCATAGGCTGCTTCGCAAAGAACTTCTAAGTCTGCTTTGTAGACTTTCTTCATCCGGAATTTATTATAAAAATGGTTTACAGCCGTTTCATGACGGCGGAAAGGAGAAATATGGCAGAATATTTATCACCCGGCGTATATGTGGAAGAGTTTGATTCCGGCATCAAGGCCATGGAGGGTGTGGGGACCAGCACCGCGGGATTTGTGGGGATGGCACAGAAAGGACCGGTCAGAGGACTGCCGGTACTGATCACCAGCATGGCGGATTATCAGAGGCGCTTCGGCGGTTATCTGCCGGAGAGAACCTATGGGAAAAAGCGCTTCCTGCCCTATGCGGTGGAGCAGTTTTTCAATAACGGAGGTTCCTCCTGCTATGTCATGAGAGTCTGTGAGAAAGGCAAAGAGGGTCAATATCTGTCAACAGTGGCGGAAGGAGGGATCTCCGAAATCGAAAAAGATCCGTTCCTGAAACTGACGGCATCCGATCCCGGCGCCTGGGGAAACAACATCCGGGCCAGGTTCACGCTGCTGACCAAAAGCCGGACCAGTGTGAAAGACATTACGGAAGATCAGTCGGAGAACGGGCCATATACGGTCACATGTGGGCTGGAGGATGCTTCCGCCCTGCAGGAGGAGGATATGGTCTGCCTGCAGAAAGCGGAAAAAAACAGTCCGTTCTTCTTTGGGGTGGTGCAGAAGATCGATGGGGATAAAGTCACCCTGAAGTGCGTGAAAACAGAAGCGGCAAAGCTGAAAGCAGCATCGGAACAGCCGGAGGCACCGGATACGGAAAATCCCCAGCCGGAACAGCCGGAGGCACCGGATACGGAAAATCCCCAGCCGGAACAGCCGGAGACACCGGATATGGAAAATCCCCAGCCGCAAAAACCGGCGAAAAAAGACGGCACGTCTCCCGAAGTATTCCTGTATCTTGCGGAATGGGGGCTGACCATACAGGATGATACGGCCTCTGAGCAGTACGAGAGCGTCTCTTTCAATCCCGACCGCAGCAATTATGCGGATAACGCATTGGAGAAGTCCCAGATCGTGACGGTGAAGACGGATCCGGCAAACCTGGCTGCGGGCATGATAGACGACTTATTGGGAAAAGAGGAGGAAACGGCTATCGTGGTATCCCTGGCGGGGGGAAGCGATGGAGACATTTCCCAAAAGATCGATGCGTCCATGTATGAAGGCAATGACGGCGCACCGGATATGAGAACGGGACTGACGGCTTTCAAGACCTTATCGGATGTGAGCATCATGGCGATCCCCGGGATCACAGATCCGGCGGTGCAGAGCGCTCTGGTGAGCCACTGCGAGAACATGGGAAACCGTTTTGCCATTCTGGATATGCCCCTGGAGTACAAGGAGGTATCGGATCTGCAGGAGTTCCGGGAGAACGTGGATACCAGCTATGCGGCCATGTATCATCCCTGGCTGCAGTGTTATGACTCTCTGGCAAGGCGCAATACTTATCTTCCGCCCTCAGGGGCCATGGCGGGCATCTATGGGCGGACGGACAATACCAGAGGCGTGCACAAGGCTCCGGCCAACGAGACAGTGCGGAACTGCACGGGGCTTTCCGTCAATTACAATGAGGCGGAACAGGGGAAATTAAACCCCAAAGGCATCAACCTGATCAGGGCGCTTCCCGGACAGGGCATCCGCGTATGGGGCGCCAGGACCTGTTCCAGCGACGGCAACTGGAAATATGTCAATGTGAGGAGGCTCTTTATCTTTATCGAGGAATCCATCCGCACCAACACCAACTGGGCGGTGTTCGAGCCCAACGACGAGATGCTGTGGTCCAGGGTGGAGGGGACCATACGGGTATTCCTGACCACACAATGGCGCAACGGCGCCCTGGCAGGCAGTACGGCTGACGAGGCATTTTTCATCAACATCGGCAAGAGCACCATGACGGAAGACGACATCCTGAACGGAAGACTGATTTGCGTCATAGGCGTGGCGCCCGTCCGCCCCGCTGAATTCGTTATCTTCCGCATCACACAGAAGATGGAGACTGCGCAGTAAAAAGCGGCGTTGAAACGAAAAACGGAACTGGAATGGAGGATTAGTATATGGCAATGGTATATCCCTTTAAAAAGTATAATTATGATGTCACCATCGACGGGAAGTCGGTGGGTGGATTCTCCGAAGTCAGTGCGCCTGACATCTCATCGGATCCCATCGAGTACAGGGAGGGCAATTTTGCCGTCAACACGGTGGGCAAACAGCCCGGCCTGATCAAGTACGGCAATATCACGCTGAAATGGGGCATGACCGATTCCACGGAACTTTACAACTGGATGAAAGAGGTGGAGGGCGGCACGATCAACCGTAAGACGGTGGTGATCAGCCTCCATGACGACAAACAGGCGGAGATCGCGAAATGGACCGTGATATCCGCGTGGCCCACCAAGTATACGGCGCCGGATTTCAATGCCACCAGCAACGAGGTGGCGGTGGAGACGCTGGAACTGGCCCACGAGGGCGTGACACGCGACAAGTAAAAGAGGCCTGATGCCGTCTGCGCGGCGGAATGAGAGGGATTATGATCTTACAGACAGAATATGAATTTACCCTTCCCAAAGGGTACGCGGATCCGGAGGGAAATATCCACCGCAGGGGCATCATGCGGCTGGCCACGGCGCTGGACGAGATCGAGGCGGCCAGGGCTCCCGGAGTGAAAGCCAACGCAGACTATATGCCGGTGATCCTGCTGTCCCGGGTGGTGACCAGACTGGAGGGCGTGGAGCGCGTCACGCCGGAAGTGGTCGAAAAGCTGTTTACGGCTGATTTCGCGTTTTTGCAGAATATGTATGAGACCATAAACAATGTGGAAGAGCCCATGATCCAGGTGCAGTGTCCCTGCTGCGGTAAAAGCTTCACCGACACTCTAAATTTTGCTTTGGGGGAATGACCGTTACCAGCCGGGAGGAACTGTTCCAGGAGGTCTCCTTCATCGGATACTATTTTCACTGGACGGAAGAGCATATCCTGAAAATGCCCTGCTTGTCCAGGAAAAGATACTGTGAGGAGATCAGCCGCATCAACAGGAAGATAAGCGGTGAAAAAAATCTGTTCAGGCCATAAGACAGGAGGTGCAGCATATGGAACAGTGGTCATTGCCCATTGTGGATCCCATACCCGGTTATCGATTTATTGCTTTTTTGAACAATATCATCATGGGATTCCAGAAAGTGTCGGGGATCAGCCGCGGAGTGGAAACGGAAGTCTATCATGAGGGAGGCCTGAACACTGGCGTGCATATTTTTCCCAAGTACTGCGGCAGCGAGCGGATACTGCGCATGGAAAAGGGCGTCTGCAGGGGGCTGGAGCATCCTTTCTGCCTGACTGGCGTAAGGCTGGAGGGGCCGCTGAACCTGATCGTCATGGATAACCAGGGAGTCCCTCTGAAAAGCTATCTGTTCACGGGCCTGGTCTTAAAATCCTGGGAAGTGGGAGAACTGAGTGCGGAACAGAACAGCATCCTGACCAACCGTTTTGAAGTGTGTTATGAAAATTTTGTCGTAATAGCGTGAACGGAATGACTTGTGCCGCCGGAGGCGGTATGTGGGTCAGGGGAAGGGAAGCTGAGATGAAAACGTATATAAAACGGGTGGCGATCGGGCCGCCCATGAACATGGAGTATGCTTCCCCGAAAGGTGTCAGAGCCGCAGGGGGGCAGCAGCCGGATCCGGCCAGGGAGAAAGAGCGGATCCGGGAAATGCTGACGCCCCTGGTGAAAGAGGCGGTGCAGAGGCAGATGAAAGAGCAGCAGGAGTATTACAGGTCTCGGCCGTCGCTGGCCGCAAAGCAGATGGAGCAGGTCTTCGGAGTCGGCAATATGGAAAGGGCGCTGACCCCGGCAGTCTCCCTCCGGGTCTATGAGAAGATAGAAGACCGCCTCCGCCATGAAATGATCCGGAAAGGCAGGTGACAGGATTGCCGGAATATCAGAAAGCGTTTATCGGCCCATACATAGACGGACATATGGAATTGAAAGACGGGTTCTATGTGCCTTTCAATCCCGCGGAGATATCTGTTGAGGAGGCCATCGGCGTATCCCATGTGCCCCAGGTTGACGGCATGAAGATGGCAGACTGGATGCAGGCGGGACGTGCCATGGGCATACAGTATCCCCTGTACGGTTCCATGCTTGGCAGTAAAAAGGAAATGACAACGCTTTCCGCCACCCTCTTTTTCAATACGCTGAACGATTTGTATCAGACTTCTTATGAGGATGTGCGGGACGATATCCGCAAACTGTACCCCTACACCAACACCACGGAGAAATATGCAAAGACGGTCGCGACTTCAAAATACAAAGTGACCCGGAAGCAGACGAAAGTACATCAGGCGCAGCAGATCTATTTTTTCTGGGGAACCATCGCGGTGGCGGGAACACTGACCCGGATGAGCGTGAATTATACCATGTTCGCTCCTGACGGAAAGCCTGTGCGGGCGCAGGTGAGCATTTCCATTGAGGGATTCTACGTGGGGGAGGAGACCGTCACGCAACTTCCCGCCGCAAAGGCCGGGAGCAGCGCGGGAGCGGCGCTGTCGGGCGACCTTTCCGAATGGAAAAAGGAATACCGCGGCTGCCCTAATCCGCGAATGCAGCTGTAGGCAGTCTCGGCATTGAAGGGCAGAAAGGGACGGATCGGACATATGGGAAAGATCAGTGGAAAAAACCTGGCTGAAAAATATCATGAGTTCCTGGAACCCTGTGTCCAGGTCATAACGCCCTCCGGAGAGATACCGTCGGGAGACGGCATTTATCTGGAAAAGGCGGAAGTGATCGCTTCCACGGGACCGGAACCTGATATGGCTGTGGTGGTCTATCAGGCGGACAAAAGCGCCGAACAGGACTTTGCCAGGATAGAAAAGTATCTTGACGCAGGGCAGAAGATAGAGATAAAGGCCGGGTATGGGAACGATACATCCCGGATATTCCAGGGATATCTGCATCAGACGGAGGCGGAGGACGCCATGGGACAATATGTGGAGTACACGCTGATCTGCCTGGACGTGAAAGGGCTGATGAAAAAGAACAGTGTTTTCCAGATATCCGGCAAAAAGAAAGCCGGGCAGATATTGAACGACATTCTGAACACAGGCTGTTATGGCAGTTTCATAGAAAAAAAGGAGATCGATTCCCTGCCCGGGGAACTGAACCGGGATCATACCATCCGGGGGGAAACGCATTATGACTGGCTGTGTGGCCTGGCATCCGGCCTGGATTATGAATTTTTCTGCGGAACGGGAAAAATGGTATTCCGGAAAGCCCGGAAAGCGGGAAGCGACGTATTGGAACTGGCTGTGGACTACGGCCTGCAAAAGGTCCGAAGGATAGTGACCATGGGCGGGCAGACCGGAAGCGTACAGGTATGCGGATACAACAGGAAAGATGAAAAGATCGCCGGCACGGCGGAATGGCCGGGAGCGGCGGGAGCCTTTACGGCAAAGCTGAAACAGGCGCTGAACGGATGCATGCTCACCTTTCTGGATATGGAACTGGAGACCGGGGAGGAGGCGGAGAAGCGGGCCGGGGCATTGATGGGCCGCATGGCGGGACAATGCGTCCGCATGGAAACCGTCACCATAGGCCTGCCGGAACTCCTGCCCGGGATCTGTGCGGAGATCGCAGACGACCAGACGCCCAGCCTGACAGGCAGGATATATGTGCAGGAAGTACGGCACCTGCTGGACGAAAACGGCTACACCACCACCGCTGTAGGGGTGGAAATATAAAACAGTCTCAGAGACGGAACTGGAATAAGAACATATGATATCAGATTACTTGGAACAGGATACCGCTTTTCCCAAGCGGGATAACAGGAACCCGGCTCTCGATATGTGGGGGACGGTGCTGGCCGCCTCGGACGATACCCGGGAAGGAAATGTCAGGGTAAAGGTGAAGATCATGAAAGACAGGATGGACATCTTTGACAATGTGCCGGTGATCACGGGCTACGGCGGCAAGGATCACGGCGCTTTCTGTCTGCCCGAAGAGGGCGATATCGTGCGGCTGGTTTTCCCGGGAGGGGATTTCCGCCATCCTGTGGTCACCGGATGCCGCTTCCCCGAGGACAGCCAGCTTGTGAAAGATATGTACAAGGACGGCAAAGCCCGGCAAGGCTTCCGTGCGAAGAACGGGAGCGGTATGCTTTTTACCGGGGAGCAGGGCAAAGAAAATATTGAGATATCCGGTTCTCAGAATATGGCCTGGAAGCTGGACGAGGAGAACCAGAAACTCTCGTTCGGGGACAAGGATCAGAAGAACCATATGCTGCTGGACAAAAAGAACGGAAAAGCCCAGATCCTCTCCCAGGAATCCCTGCGGCTGGAATGCGGAAAGAGCTGCATCGAACTGAAAAAAGACGGTACCATAACCCTGCAGTGCGAGCAGCTGACCCTGGAGGCCAAGACCATAAAGATCCAGGGAAAGAGCCAGGTACAGGTCAAAGGCCAGGAACTGACCCTTGAGGGCGCCACAGGCATCTTGGTCACGGGCAGGGGAAATGTGAAAGTCAGCAGCAAGGGCCCCCTGAAACTTTCGGGAGCCATGATCGATCTGAATTAAAGCGCGGGGACGGAACCAAAAAGGAGGCATTATGGCGGAAGGATGGCATTTTCCTTTTGAGATATCAAAGAAGCATGGAAGGGTGGAGACCAGCAGTGACAGCGAAAATATCAGACAGTCCGTGAAGATCATCCTGCTGACGGAACCCGGAGAGAGGATGATGCATCCGAAATTCGGAACCAAACTCCGTCAGTTCCTGTTTGAGAATATGGACAGCCAGACCAGGGAGATGATCTGCCGCGAGGTGCGCGGATCCCTGCAGATGTGGGAAAAGCGCATCCGGGATATCCGGGTGGATGCCCGCCTGTCCCCGGAAAGCCAGGGGAAACTCCACGTGGCTGTCACATATCATATCGCAGGCCGGGAGGAAGAGGAGCGGATAGAGGTGACAGTTACTTAAACTGCTGTGGATGGCAGTAGGGAGGGATCGTGAGGAGAAGATCGCAGGTCAAGATAAAAAAGCTTGCCTTTGCCTACGGCACGGGCTGGGAATATATACCGGAAGATGGAGAGGCGGGCAGTGTGCTCACGGACATTTTTCTGGATCTGGTGGAAGAGAATCGGTGGCGCCATGAGCAGATCTGGCGGAAACAGGAACTGGAATTTCAGAAAGCGGCTCCGGAGCGGGTAAGCGGACAGAAACGGTTTTTCGGAGAACTGGCGGTAAAAGTATCCGCCGAGGAGCATGGGCAGTGGCTGGAGAAAGGGAGCCGGGCGTATATGCTCCAGGAGCAGGGAGAGCCTGTGCGGTTCCGGACGCTCCGTCCATTGCGGCTCACCGCCGCGAAACTGCAATATGCAGTCTACAGGAAAGGACTGTGCGCATGGCTCGCCTATGAGGCGGGCGGAGAAGAGCAGAGCGCCCTCACGCTGTTCCGACAGGCCGGAAAGGAATTGTCCCATCCGGTCTTTCACTGGTATTTTCCGGGACTGTGCGATGGGACGGAGGATTTTGGCTTTGAGGTGGAATTTCATAAGGAGGGACATCCGGCCGCGCCTCTGGCGGGGAAATGGACGGTCAGTCATGGAGAGGACCGCTGTCCGGCGCAGTGGCGCCAAACGGCTTCCGGTTTCCGGCTGGAGGGGCGAATGCCCGGCTTTGCGGCAAATCTGGACAAGGGCATGTACGAGGTCCGTCTGGAACTTTCCCCGGAGGAGGAACTGACGGAGGAATGGATGGGACTTCTGTGCGGCGGATATGTGCTGAAAGCGGCTGGGGAGGAGAGAGAGCCGGACTTATGCCTGACGGATTCCGGTGCGGGAGAAAACGGAACAGTACTGCCTTTCGGCACGTCCCCGGAGGAAGCCTGCTGCTGTTATCTTGCCTGCGACCGGATTCTGGCGGCAGCAGGGGATGAGGTCAGGCTCCGGTTCCGGGAGCGTTGTCTGACGGAGGAAAAGCTTCCGGAACCCCGCCCCGCCGAACTGGAAAAAATATATAAAAAATATCCCTGGCTGCGGCAGACGGAGACAGTACGGGAATGGCAGGCGGAAGATACCGTCTGGGAATATTTCAATGGGAACCTGTGGCGTCCGCTGCCAGGCAGCGAGGCATGGAAGACAGGCTGCCATGGGGAAAAGGAGGGAGCGAGGGCATATGTGTGGAAATGTCCCCGGGATATGCAGCCCTGTGTGGTGGAGGGGGAAGAGCATTTCTATATCCGGCTGCGCCTGCGCCGGGTGCGCAATGCTTATGCCATGTATTACCGCAAGACCATCCCTGTGCTGGAGGAAATACGTTTCAGCCTGGGAGAGCGCCGCATATTGCCCGCGGGGCAGGAGATCCCTGATAGGGAGGAGGCGGGCGCAGAGAGGATGTACCTGGGTTTTGACCGGGATGTGACGCCGGATGACTGCTGGTATACGGGAGGGGGTTCCCGCTCCTTTACGGAAGAGATGATCCTGGGACAGGGCGTCCGCTTTGGCATGGAAGCGTTCTGGGTGGAACTGACGGAGAAGAAGGAAGAAGAACTCACCTGTTTTCAGGCGAATCATGTTCCTGTCGGGAACCTTCCCGGGCAAGAGGACGATGATCCGGACATGCCGCGGATTCAGGCGGGGGATGTCTTTTATCTTGAGCCTCCCGGCATGGGGATGCTGGAGGCCGTATGCCTGTCGGACATCTGCTGTGAGAGCGCGGGAGCGCCTGTCCTATCCGGGAGGCAGGCGGGAGAACATTATCTCGCGCGTTTTGGGAGACTGCTGACTCCCATGGATATGGAGCTGATGCTGCAGGAAAGATACCCTCTGATCCAGGTGAAGTCCTGCGAGTTCCGACAGAAAGACGCAGCGCTGGAAGTGGAATTGGCGTATCCGGATGATCTGGACAGGGGCGTGAGGGACCGGATGATCCGGAAAATGGCGGTTTGGGACAATCCGGGCTCCGCAGCAGAGCCGGAGGAGGCGCTCCGCAGCAGACTGCCGGAGATCGCAAAATGGCTGGAGGAAACCCTGTCCGCGGAAGGCCCGGTCTGGCTGCGGGAATGCAAGTGCGTTCTGCGCCTGTGCGATCCGGGAGAGCCGGGGCAAGATCCGGGGGAGCCGGAGGGAGTGTAGGAAATGTCAGAAGAAATGTGGCTGGATGACAGCAGTTACAGCAGATCATATGAAAAGGCCATGGAAAGACTGGACGCGCAGGCTCCGTGGTGGACACACAGGGAGGTCTCCGATCCGGGGATCATGCTGATAGAAATGTGGACTCTCCTGGCGGATATGCAGAGTTATTACCTGGATCAGGTGCAGCAGAGCCATTACAGAAAATACCTGAAGCTTCTGGGGATAGCCCCGGATGAAGGGGAATGTGCGCGGACATGGGTGTTTTTTGAATGTAAGGAGGACCGGGATAAGGAGTACATCGTGCCGGAGGGCACAAAGCTTTTATCCGATCAGATGGTGTTCGAGACAGTGGAGGAGGTGCGCCTGCGCAGGAACCGCCTGAAGTGGTTTTATCTGGGAGAAAGTGAGGACAGGACGAGCGCCATGAGACTGACCCGCAAGAATCGGTTTATACTGGAAGATGACATCCGGCAGGAGAGGATCCTTTTTACCTTTGTTCTGGACAAGCCATTGAAGCCGGGGGAGGAGTTTGGCTTTTTCGTGCTTTTGGATGAGCGGGGGAAGCGCAACGGCGCGAAAGAGGAGTTGCGCATGGTCCGGCTGGCATGGGAATATCAGAGCCCGGATGGCTGGCAGGAGGCGGAGGTGGTGCGGGATGACACGGAGGGGCTGCTGTTCAGCGGCATCATCACCCTTCGGATCGCTCCGTCATCGGATGAGCAAAAATGCGCAGGCAGCACGATCCGATGCAGGCTCCGGCAGGGAACATATGATATGATGCCCGTTTTGTATAAGATCTACCTGAATGTGGCCAGGGTAGTCCAGAGAGATACGCTCTGCTGTGAGGAGGACCTGGAATTTGACGGGAAATGCCACAGGGCGGCGCTGAAAAGCTATCTGGCCAGAACAGGCAGGCTCCGGATTCTGAAAGAGGTTGAGGAGAAAGATGGGGGGGCGGATGGAAAGCTGTGGGAAGACATCACGGAGGATGTCCGCATCGATGCTCCTGTGGATGCGGATCGTATGGAACGATTTGTGGAATATGACGGCACAGGACATGTGAAAGTGGTGTGCGCCGCCTGTGAGGTCGATCCGGAAGATCTCACGTTCCGGGTCACGGGCATTGCGGCACAGCGGATATCCCTTCCCTGGAAGAAGCAGATGCGATCCTCTGTCAGGCTGATGATCAGGCAGGGGGACGGGGAGAAGCGGTATCGTTCCTGCGACAGGGCAGACCCGGAGGAAAACAGATACCGGAATGTCTGGCACTGGGACGGGGAAGAGGATGTGATCGTTCTGGGAGACGGCAGGCACGGTGAGATCCCGCCCCCGTCGGAGGAGGGAATGTGCCTGACCGCTGTAAGCCTGTGGGAGGGGAAGAAAGGCAATGTGCCCGTGGGCAGGATCACGAAATGGCAGCGGCCGGAACTGTTCCCCGGCATCTCCTGCACAAATTATCTGGCAGCCAGGGATGGCAGGAGCCGTAGGGAGCCTTCCCGGCAGTTCGAGGAGGTGAAAGAAACGCTCCTGCGCCAGAACAGGATGGTCACGGAGGAGGATATCAGGGAACTTGCGCTGGAGACGCCGGGGCTGATGATAAACAGGGCGGCGGCAGAATGGGAGAACAATACGGTGACAGTGACCATTTCCCCTACATATCCCCTGAAAGGGAGCGATATCGTGGAATGGTACAGGCGCCAGGTGGAGAAGCACCTGGAACCGTACCGCCTGGCAGGCACGAAACTGAAGGTAGTGATCGCAGGAGAGAAGAGACGGAACTGGAATAAAACAACAGTCTCGGAATGAATGCGCCCGGAAAGAATTTCAGACGCGTCAGCGGATGTAAATTCTTTCCCCCGCAAGGGCGCAGGAGAGAAGAGACGGAACTGGAATAAAACAACAGTCTCGGAATGAATGCGCCCGGAAAGAATTTCAGACGCGTCAGCGGATGTAAATTCTTTCCCCTGCAAGGGCGCAGGAGAGAAGAGACGGAACTGGAATGGAGGATGAACGGATGCCTACACATTGTTTATCCAGCAGAGATCTGCTGCACTGCGGCAGTCAGTACGGCTTCCAGCAGAACGGAGGCGGGCTGAGCGTGGAGTCGGACAAGGCTGTTTTTGTCAGTCAGATTTATGACAGCGGCAGAGAGGGAACGGAGTGGGATCATCTTCTGCTGGATATCGACCGAGAGGCGGTGCTGGAACTCTATGTATGGCTCTTTGACAGGATAGATGAGAGAGGAGAGCGGCTTCTGAGGCAAGATCCGGCTTCCTGGTTTCGGGAGAATGAAAAGAGAGCGCAGTATCATTCCGATTATCGGAATATGCTTTTGTACGGCAACGGATGCGGTCGCTATGCCAGACTGGCCGTAAAGATCCTGCAAAGCGGAGAAAAGGAGCAGCTGTTTCGCGGGTATGACTTGTCTTTTCCCAAAGAGAGTTTTACAAAATATCTGCCCGCCATCTATCAGGGCAACAGTCGGCTGGAGCGTTTCCTGGCGGTGCACCAGAATCTGTATCTGGGACTGGAGAAGTCCATCGACGATCTGGCGGAGAAGCTGGATCTTGAACTGTGCCTGAAAAACCAGGCGGTCAGGCTGGCGCGGTGGATCGGCTGGGGAGAACTGGCAAAGCAGGTGGACGAGGATATCCTGAGAGAACTTCTGCGAAAGGGGGTTTCCCTGGCGAGCAAAAAGGGTACCTGCGGCTATTACATTGAGATGACTAAAATCCTGACGGGAAAGGACGCGTTCCTGATCGAGGAACCGGAAGAGGGCAGGGCCGTGGTGCTGATCAGGGAGCAGCCGAAGAAAGGACGGGAACGCTATCTGGAATGGCTCAGGAAAAATGTTCCCATAGGGATAGAGATCGATTTTGTGATCCTGCACAGGACGGACCGGCTGGGCAGCGAGTATTTCCTGGATGTGACTTCCGGCCTGTCGGAATATGAGTCGGCGCTCACAGTAAAAGGGTGTCCGGTGGAATCTTTGAAATTATTGTAAAAGTGTGAGAAGAATTTCTAACCGCTCGCAGCAAGGGCTGCTTCGCGGAGAAATTCTAAGTCTCACACAGAAGAATCGCAAGAGCAGCGATTCTTCCGGACTTGCAACGATTCATGAATTGTATGTGCCGCCGATGGCGGCATGACGGGAAGTGTGAGAAGAAGTGTGAGAAGAATTTCTAACCGCTCGCAGCAAGGGCTGCTTCGCGGAGAAATTCTAAGTCTCACACAGAAGAATCGCAAGAGCAGCGATTCTTCCGGACTTGCAACGATTCATGAATTGTATGTGCCGCCGATGGCGGCATGACGGGAAGTGTGAGAAGAAGTGTGAGAAGAATTTCTAATGCTCATGCCAAAGGGGCATAATGCGGATAAATCCGCATGCAAAGAAATTCTAATCTCACATTGAAGAACGCAAGGCCAGCGTTCTTCTCGGAACCGATCAGGTTCCGTGGGATTAGTTTGTGCCGCCGCGGGCGGCATGGCGGGGAGGATAGCGGATGGCGGAGGGATATCATTCTCTGGAAGAACATATGCAGGAATATGTGGAGGTCTTTCTGGGCCTGCAGCAGGAGCAGCTTTCCGGCTTTTTTGAGGACAAAAAGGTGGCGCTGGAAGAGAAAGAGCGGGAAACACAGATATTCCTTCCGGCAGTCTGCCTGCGGGAAAGCTATTTCCTGACACAGGCGGAATACTGGATCATGATGTTTGCTTTCTGCTGCGAACTGGAGGAGGGACTGTGCCTGGATCTCAGGAATAAATACAGGGAGGACCGTCCCTGCCTGCGATATATCCTGCATCTGCTTTCCGGGGTGATGCCGGTGGGATTTTCAGATGTGGCGGGATTCTGCGAAAAAGGCGGAGCGCTGCGCGATATCATGGCCTGGGACGCAGTAGGGGATATCGGCCTTATGCAGCTGCCCCTGCGCCTGGATCCCGCAGTCTTTTCTTTCCTGCTCACCGGGAAACTGTCCGGGGAAGACTGGTATACGCTCCATGGGCCGGAGGAGGGCATGTGGGAGGAACGGGAACTTCTCCCTCTTCATGAGAAAGAGCGCCGCAGGCTGCGGAGATATCTGCTGTCGAAGGAACCGCTGCGGATCCTGTTGTACGGAAGCATGGGGAGCGGCAGCCATACCCTGATACGGCGTGTGTGCAGGGAAACGCGGGATTATGTCCTGTTTGTCAGGATCAGGGAACTGTTCCCGGAACCCTCTCTCCACTGGCCGCATATCCGCCGGACGCTGCGGCTGTTTTGCGTGCTCCTGGCGCCTGTGGCCGTGGCGGAACTTTCGGAGGGACTTTCAGGTTCCCCCGGAGAGGAGTGGGAGGACATACGATCGAGGCTGTTTGGGGCTTTGGAGGACGCTCCTCTGTGCATCCTGGCGCAGACGCGGGAACAGGCTGCTCTGGTCAGGGAATATACGGATGTACAGATAACTTTGAACGATGTGATGTCACGGGAAGAAAAGCGGATGGCGCTGGACGCCTGGCTGGCGCAGTCGGACCGCAGGCCGTGGCAGGAGGAACTGCTGGATCATTATCGGCTGAACATCGGGGAATGGAAAAGACGACAGAGGAAGATGAACATACTGGCACAGGCGGAAGCGCGTTCCCTTGCGGATTCTGAGGTCTGGCGAGAGGCGATGCAGGAGAGACAGGAGATCTGGCGGTTTGGCAGGCTGATAGAAGACCGGTACAGCCCGGAGGAGATCGTTCTGCCAAAGGATTGTCAAAGACAGCTGGAAACAGTGGCCAGGCTGGCGCGGGCATGGCGGGGCGGGAGGGGACTGCAGCTGCTGTTTTATGGAACATCGGGAACGGGCAAGACCATGGCGGCATCCATACTGGCCGGGCAGCTGGGGCTTCCGCTCCTGAAAGTAGATCTGTCCCAGGTGTTTGACAAGTATATCGGAGAGACGGAGAAGCATCTGGACGAGATCTTCCGCGCGGCCCGGCGGGGGCATTATCTGCTCTTTTTTGATGAGGCGGACGCCCTGTTCGCCAAGCGGACCGCCGTCAGGGATTCCCATGACAGATACGCCAATGTCTCCGCTGCTTTCCTGCTCCAGAGAATGGAGGAATATGAGGGCATCCTGATACTTGCCACAAACCTCCGTGATCATTTTGACGATGCCTTTGTGAGGCGGATCCGTTTTGCGGTCAAGTTCCGGGATCTGGACAGGGAAGGCAGGGAAAGGCTGTGGAGAAAATGCCTGGAGGATGGCCTGCCTGCAGCGCCGGATGTAGATATCAGAGCGTTGGCGGGCGCGGCGGAACTGAGTCCCGCCCGGATCAGTTCCGCCGCCCATGTGGCAAAGCTGCTGGCCGCCTGTGACGGGAGCGGTGCGGTCACAGGGGATCATCTCCGGGAGGCGCTGGCACTGGAAGCGGGAAAGGATGAAACGACGATCGGGCGGTTTTGACAAGGAGAGATATGAGAAAGAACTACGTGATCATGATGAGAGAACTGCGTGAGGACAATGACTTGAGACAGAAAGAAGTGGCGGCTTACCTGAAGATCGACCAGAGAGTATATTCCCGCTATGAGACGGGGAGAAACGCGCTGCCCATAGAGAAAGCGATCTCATTGTGTGAATTTTATCATGTTTCCGCCGATTATTTCCTGGGGCTGGATACGGTAAAGAGGAGGCGGTAGCGCCACAATCCTGATCTGCACAGACGATCGATCTGTTTATCCGCCCCGCCGGTTGGATAAATCGCTTAATAAGTCTGAAAAGCGCTAACGGGGCTGATCACGAAACCGCTCAAACAGGGATGAAAAAGCAGTTGATTTTTCAATATAAGTTGTTTATGATAAAGTCAAAAAGGAGGTCGGAAAGATCATATGGATGCACTGAGAAAAGAAGATTTCTATACAACCGACGATATCTACGCGCTGCCTGACGGAGAGCGTGCGGAACTGATCGACGGAAAGATCTATTACATGGCGCCGCAGAGCACTGTGCACCAGAGGCTGGTCAATTTTCTGGTCACGGAGATCAATCTGTTCATCCGCCAGAATAACGGTGAGTGCGAGGTGTTCCCCGCCCCCTTTGCCGTGTTCCTGAACGAGAACGACAAAACCTATGTGGAGCCGGATATCAGCGTTGTCTGCGATAAAGATAAGATCACGGATAAAGGCTGCCAGGGAGCGCCGGACTGGATCATTGAGATCGTTTCGCCCGGCAGCAGGCAGATGGATTATTATACGAAATTATTTAAGTACCGCACGGCAGGGGTCCGGGAATACTGGATGGCTGACCCGGACAAAAAAACTGTGACGGTATATGATTTTGAACATGATCTCATGGAAGAGTACGCATTTGGCAGTGAAGTGCCGGTGGGGATTTATGAAGGATGCTCGATCTGTGTCTCTTTATGAGGACTGACGCAGGCTCTCCAGCAGCCTTTCCGCGATCGGCGTAAAGACCTGATACTTTTTCCAGACCAGGTACATCTTTGTTTCCAGCCTTGGGAACAGCGGGCGGAATGCCAGACCGCTGTCCGGGCCGGTGTCGATCAGGCGGTCAAAGGTCAGGAGATACCCAAGCCCCTCTTTCACAAAAAGGGACGCGTTGTAGGAGAGCCGGAAAGAACCCTCCAGACGCAGTTCGTCCATCCGGCCGCCGCACCAGCGGGGGATGTCCTTATTCCAGCTTTGCTCGGAGCAGAACAGGGGAAGATTTGTCAGATCGTCCACGCAGATATCCTTTTTTGCAGCCAGCGGACAGTCGTCCGGCATCACCACGCCCCACACATCCGCTTCCGGGAAGCAGAGGTGATCATATTTAGCGGCATCCGGCTCCTCCGCAAGGGCGGCAAAATCCAGGATTCCTTTGTCCAGTTTTTCCGTGACCTGTTCCGTATCGCCGCTGGTGATATGGTATCGCAGGCCGGGGCAAGTCTTTTTAAAAGCATGAATCTGTCTGGCGAGAAAGCGGATCTGATAGGATTCCGCCAGTCCCAGATAGACATCGCCGCCGGTGACGTCATCCAGAGTGATGAATTCGGTGGCAATCTTATCCGCCATTTTTACCAGGTCTTCTGCCCGTTTGCGCAGCAGCATGCCCTCCTCCGTCAGCCGGATGCTGAAGCTGTGCCGGGTGAACAGCTTTTTCCCCAACTCCTCTTCCAGGGATTTTAATTGTTTTGAAAGCGTGGGCTGGGTGACGTGCAGCATTTCCGCGGCGCGGGTCATATTTTCTTCTCTGGCAGCCGCCAGAAAATATCGCAGTGTCCTTATTTCCATAAACATCCCTCCCGATGGTTAAGAGCAAATCCCATACAGTACATTCTTTGCGGACGGATACTTTCTTGATGCGTATGATATTCCTGAATGGAATATCATGATATGAATTATAACCATTAGCGAGATATAAGTCAATCCGTTATAATGCAGATATGGGGCAGGGAAAGAAGGTGCCGTAACATGGATATTGTTCAGAATTTGTATGACGCGGGATGTGATGCGGATATTATCACGGATATCTGTCGGCTGTATGACGCAGGCAGGATCCGGGATGCGGTCAGGATCCTGCGCCGACACCGCTGCGGCCTGATGGACGACCTGCATGAAAGCCAGCACAGAGTGGACTGTCTGGACTATCTGGTCTACCAGTTGGAGAAGATTCAGTCGTAAAAATTGAGAAAGAAAGGGTGGTACTACAACTATGGAACTGACAAAGGAATGGGATAAGGTATTCCCGAAAAGCGAGAAAGCAGATCACAGGAAAGTAACATTCCACAACCGTTACGGCATCACGCTTGCGGCGGACCTCTATGAGCCGAAGGACGCGTCGGGCAGGCTTGCGGCGATCGCTGTGTGCGGCCCTTTCGGGGCGGTAAAGGAGCAGGCTTCGGGTCTGTATGCCCAGACGATGGCGGAGAGAGGGTTTCTCACCATTGCTTTCGACCCCTCTTATACCGGCGAGAGCGGCGGGGAACCCCGCTATATGGCGTCGCCGGATATCAACACGGAGGATTTTCAGGCGGCGGTGGATTTCCTGTCCGTGCAGGACAATGTGGATCCGGAGAGGATCGGCATTATCGGTATCTGCGGCTGGGGCGGCATGGCGCTGAACGCGGCGGCGCTGGATACCCGTGTTAAGGCCACCGTGGCGTCCACCATGTACGATATGACCCGCGTGAACGCCAGGGGATATTTTGACGCGGAGGATTCCGCCGATGCACGCTACGCGAAGAAGCAGGCCATGAACGCCCAGAGGATCCTGGATTATCAGAACGGCGAATATGCCCTGGGGGGCGGCGTTGTGGATCCGCTGCCGGAGGACGCGCCTTTCTTTGTGAAGGATTATCACGATTATTATAAGACGGACAGGGGATATCATAAACGCTCCCTGAATTCTAACGGAGGCTGGAATGTGATCGGTTGCATGTCTTTCATGAACCAGCCTATACTGCAGTACAGCAATGAGATTCGGAGCGCTGTCCTGATCATGCATGGGGAAAAGGCTCATTCCTGCTATTTCAGCCGGGACGCCTACGATGCCATGGTAAAAGACAATCCCTGGGCGGATAACAAGGAACTGCTGATCATTCCTGACGCGGTCCATACGGATCTTTATGACGGCGGCGGGAAGGACGCCATCCCCTTTGATAAGCTGGAGCGGTTTTTCGGGGAATATTTGAAATGATATGACCGGATACTCTCGGTGCGGAGATGCTTCCGCCCGGGAGTTTTGTGCGATGTTTTCCGGTCAGGGGATCGACTGGCTTGTCCGGAGCTTAAGGATATGGGTGTATTTATGGTTCATGGCGGTGAAGATGCGGCAGGATGGGAGGAACGGGAATGCATGGGATGGGATATGGGACAAAAATAAGTGGTCTTAGGCGCAATATGGCGAGACTTATGCCGCGGTATATCGGCAGCGGAACGAAAAAGATGCTATGTGGTATCGCCGTGTTCGGCCTTACGGCGTTTCTGTCAGCCTGCGGAGAGCCTGGACAGGGAAATGGCGGCGACAGAGGGGATATGACCGATAGCCCGGCGGAAGACCGGACAGGGCAGGAGAGCGGCTTGTACGGAATGACAATACAGGATGGGGAAGTTCCCTACGATGGCATCTACCCGGAGCACGAGCCCTATGGCGCAGGCGTCGGCGTCATGCCCGGGCGGGTGGTATGGGCTTATGACCCGTCCGCCGTCTCCTGGGACGGTGAGGGCTATTGGTGGGAAACGGAGCACTTTGACGAGGCTGCGGCGCTGCGCATGGTGGATGAGAGTATTGCCGCCCTGGCGGGAGAGACAGACGCCGTAAGTGGATGGGACGCTCTGTTTCGTTACCACAATGGGGGAACCTCATTCCGTGCAGGAGAAAAGATTGCCATCAAGGCCAACATCAACGGTTCCGGCGTCTTTGACGATGACACCTCCGGTGAGACTCATATGAGTTATACCAATCCGGTACTGCTGAAAGCCCTGCTCCGTTCCCTGGTGACGGAGGCAGGCGCGGCGCCGGAGGATATCACCGTGTACGATGTGTCCCGCCTGTTTCCGGACTATATGGTGGAAATGTGCACGGAAGGGGAACTGCAGGGCGTTCATTTTGTGGGACGCGATAACGGAAACGCAAATCAAAACGCGCCCATCAACTGGTCATATTCTTTCAGCGGCGCTGTCAATCATCTGCCTGCCTGCGTTACGGAGGCCTCCTATGTCATCAATCTGGCGAACCTGAAAGGGCACAGCTATGGAATCACCCTCTGCGGCAAGAACCATTTCGGCTCCTTTATCAACGGAAATGCCATGCGGCCGCCGGAAGGGGCGAACCTGCACCAGTGGCTGACGAAAAGTGAAATGGGCATTTACAGCCCGCTGGTAGATTTGATGGGGAATTACCAGCTTGGGGGAAAGACAGTCCTGTACATGCTGGACGGGTTGATCTGTGCTCCCTCCGAGGGCGCATCCGTCACCAGGGAAAACTCCACATGGCAGCAGTCACCTTTTAACGGAGGTTACACTGCCAGCGTCATTGTCTCACAGGATCCGGTGGCCATTGATTCCGTGGGAGCGGACTTCCTCACAAACGAACCGGCGGTCAGACGGTATAACGGCGCTGTGGGAGATCTCTGCAGTGAAAATTATCTGCACGAGGCAGGTCTGGCGGGGGACGCGCCATCGGGGACTGTTTACTATAACGGCAATGGGGAGCCTCTCGGCAATCTGGGGGTGCATGAACACTGGAATAATTCCACGGATAAGCAGTACAGCCGCAACCTTGGGGGCGGGGAGGGAATCGAACTGATCAAGATTTTGCCTTGAGATTCTTGATCAATGTGTCTTTAGCAAAAGCTTTGTCAATGCTTGCCCGCAATTGACACCTTTCCTTTTGATGAATTATAATAAAAATGGATTGTATGCTTCAAAGCGGAACACTGTGGCGGTTCACGCAAATAATCTGTATGAAGGGATTTAAAAACATGCGGGAAGAGTGCTTTTCATGTAACAGGGACAATAGGACGATCCGGGGGATGCAGTATTACCCGGAGGACTATCAAGAGGGACAGAAATACCCCGGAGTGATAGTGAGCCATGGCTTTATGGGGCATTGCCTGGATATGGCGGGCTGGTGCCGGGACTTTGCCCGGATCGGCTATATGGCGTTTGGTTTCAATTTCTGCGGCGGCGCGAGGTCGGTAAAGGACGATGCCCTGCAAAGTGACGGGAAAAGCACGGAAATGAACATTTCCACCGAGATTGCCGACCTGCTGGCGGTGATAGGTTTTGTGAAAGGGCAGCCTTCCGTGGACACGGGAGACCTGATCCTGATGGGAGAGAGCCAGGGAGGCTTTGTGTCCGGGCTGGCAGCCGCCAAATGCGGCAGCGGCATCAAAAAGCTGATCATGATATTCCCGGCGCTGTGCATTCCCGACCACGCAAGGCAGGGGCATCTGGGCGGTTCCAGCTACCGGACGGATAATGTCCCGGAAATATTGGACTGCGGCCATACGCTGCTGGGGCGAGCCTTTCATGAGGATGTGGCGGGGATGGATCCCTATCTGGGGCTTTCAGCCTATGAGGGGCCGGTGCTGCTCCTGCAGGGGCTGGAAGATCCTGTGGTAAATTATTCTTACGCCATCCGCGCAAAAGAAAATTACAGGGAGGGGCAGTGCCATCTGCAGATCATCCGTGATATGGGGCATGGACTCACGAAAGAGCAGCATGACAGCGCTTTTTCCAGTATACGGTACTTTCTGGCAGGCAGGGAAGAGATTCTGACCATCCGCATCATCATTACACATAGCGAGGAAGTCCCGGAGGGGGAAGTCCGCAGAACAGATCTCTACTTTACCGGCTATTGTGAGACGGGATATTTTCAGGGAGTCGTCCTGCCGGGCGGTTGCGACGCGCGGAGGCAGTATCCTGACGGTGAGACGAAAGTGCGGGCGGAATACACCCTGGACGGATTGGACAGGGATGGGGAAAAATGCCATATCCACATTGTCAACCAATGGGGCGGGAATGACTGGAAGCCAGTGATCGAGACCGACAGCGCCGCATTGGACTGGCTGAACCGGGCGGATCTGACCGCAGTGGTAGAGGGCGGAAAGGGCGGGCCCACGATCAGGATATTTGCCGATGCCGCCGAAACAGATCAGGATAAAATTTATAACGAATGTGATCCAGGGGCTTTTGAAACCGGAATTGAGTAAGGAATAAAAAATATGGCAAACACTCTGATCCAGTGATATAATGTACTCGAATTGGTGTAACGCGTTCGCGGTCTTACCTGCGGATGTGTTGGGACAAAGGAGAGTATATTTATGGTTGCAACGAAAAGATCATGGCAAAACGTACTGTACATTGGGATCCTGCTGATAGCGGTCATTGCGCTGTTCCGATGGTACTCTGTTTCAAACAGGGAGCAGATCGAGGAACGCAATATGAACTACGCCATGGACTCCGCCCGCCAGACGGCCCAGGGCATCAGCAGCGAGTTTGCCAATGCGGGGCGGCGGGTACGTAATTACGCTTATTTTCTCAGCGTGGGGCAGAACGCTTTGGCGATCGACGCGGGTATGCTGAGAGAACTGGAAAGCAATGTGGATTTTG
Source organism: Lachnospiraceae bacterium (assembly GCA_023664345.1). Lineage (GTDB taxonomy): Bacteria > Bacillota > Clostridia > Lachnospirales > Lachnospiraceae > Acetatifactor. Next base: position 32,817 of record JAMPFQ010000011.1, read on the forward strand.
ACTCCATACGGTTTATCAATGCCCTGGGGCAGAACCTGACTTCCGACGGGACGGTTTCCGACAGCGCGGATCGGGATTACTTTGAGGCCGGAATGCATGGCGAGAGCGGCACCACCATGGTGCTGAATTCCCGGATCACCGGCAGGACCACCATGGTCTTTTACGCCCCCGTGCAGGGAGGCGGCAAAACGGTGGGCGTGCTGCTGGGGCTGTACCTTGCGGAGGATTATCTTCAGGAAATACTGAAGACAAGTTATTTCGGGGAGGCGGCGGACGTCTGGCTGTGTACCCGGAACGGGGAGGTCATTGCTTCCTCCAACGGGGAAAAATATGAGGAATCTGAATTGCTGCCCGATGTGCTGCGGGATGCCGGGGTGATCGATGCCCAAACATCCGAAAATGTCTGGACAGTGTTCCGGGGCGAGGAGGAGTCAAAAGGATTCATCTGCAGCGAGGGCAGCCTGACGGACAACCTGTGTGCCATGAATGTGCCGGATACGGATTATATCCTTATCCAGGCTTTCCCGAAAAGCGTTACCCAGAGGATGGTCCAAAGCGCCAACCGTAACGGTATGATCCTGCAGACGATCCTGATCGCGTTGTTCGTGGCGTATATCGTGCTCCTGGTGTTCCGGGCATGGCGGGCGCGCAAGGCGCTGGAAAAGGAGAATGATCAGTTCAAGTATGTGCTCAAGGGTCTGAACACGCTTTTTTCTTCCCGATATCTCACGGTAGACCTGGAGACAGGGCAGTATTCCTATATGGCGGGAGAACGCCCGCTGAGCAGCGATCTGTCTATGGAAGGCCCCTATGCCGATGTGCTGAAGATCCACAGTTCCGATATCATTGAGGAAGAGGGGAAGAAAGAGTTCTACCGCTATTTTGAAACCGATGCGGTCATCGAGCATCTGGCAAAGTCCGATGTCCTCACCTATGAGTGCCATGTGATGCGGAACGGGAAGGAAATGTGGGAACTGCTGATTGCCGTCTGTCTGGAGCGGAAAGAGGGCAGGGCTTCCAAGATCCTTTACGTCCGTCAGGACAATACACAGCTGAAACTCAAGGAGATGGAGACGGAGAGGGTACAGGCCACCATGAACCGCAAGGAGCGCCAGTACCGCATAGCCATCACCTCCGCGGCTTTCAGTACCTTTGAGTTTAACCTTACCCGGAACCTGGTGGAACAGGATATCATCTGTAACATAAACGGAAGTCAGTTTTCCCTGCTGGAGAGGGTTGGCCTGTCCGCTCCCTGCTCCGCTTCGGAATGTTTTGAGAAGTGGAAAGAATTTGTTTTGCCGGAGTCCATGGAGGAATACGCCGCCACAGTCAATCCGGAGAGCCTGAAGCAGCATTTCGAGCAGGGAGAAGCGGAAGTGACGGCGGATTACTGGGGCAGCTTGTCTGATGGGCAGCAGATGTGCGTCCGTCAGTCCTTTTTCATGACCCGGGATGAGCAGACAGAGGATATCATGGTCATGGTAGTGTCCAGGGACATCACGGCCCAGGTCCGGAAGCAGCGGGAACAGACCCGGGCGCTTCAGGAGGCCCTGATGCAGGCCCAGCACGCCAACAACGCCAAGACCACGTTCCTCTCCAATATGTCCCATGACATCCGCACGCCCATGAACGCGATCATCGGGTTTACCACCATTGCGGTGAGCCATATCGACAACAGGTCCCAGGTGATCGACTGCCTGCAAAAGGTACTGGCCTCCAGTAACCATCTGCTCAGCCTGATCAACGATATCCTGGATATGAGCCGCATTGAGAGCGGAAAGCTGCAGATCAAGGAGCAGGAATGCAATATTTCCCAGCTGACCCACAATCTGGTCAATATCATCCAGCCCCAGGTAAAGGCAAAGCAGCTGGAACTGTTCATCGATACTTTCGATGTGGCGAACGAGGATGTGATCGCCGATTCACTGAAACTGAGCCAGATCTTCGTGAACCTGTTGAGCAATGCGGTCAAATATACTCCCGCAGGCGGGACGGTCAGCTTCCGTATCCGGCAGCAGACCACATTCCACCGGGGCTACGGCGATTATGTGTTCCTGGTGAAAGATAACGGTATCGGAATGACGCCTGGCTTTGTGGAACATATCTTTGAGCCGTTTGAACGGGAAGAGAGCACTACCAGGACGGGGATCGAGGGGACTGGCCTGGGCATGGCCATCACCAAAAATATCGTGGAGATGATGGGGGGAACCATTTCCGTCCAGAGCGAAAAGGGCAAGGGCAGCGAGTTTAAGGTGGAACTGAGCCTGAAACTGCAGGATGTGGAGAAGAATGCGGCTGAGATCAGGGAACTGGAAGGTCTGCGCGCCCTTGTGGTGGACGACGACTGTGACAGCTGCGAGAGTGTTACCCGGATGCTGGCCCAGATCGGAATGCGCTCCGAATGGACCGTATCCGGCAGGGAGGCCGTCTACCGGGCAAAGAGCGCCCACAATGAGGGTGATTCCTACCATACCTATATCATCGACTGGCAGATGCCGGAGATGAGCGGTATAGAGGTCACCCGGCGCATCCGTGCCGTTGTGGGCCCGGAAAGCCCCATCATCATCCTTACCGCCTACGACTGGACGGACATCGAGGAGGAGGCCCTGGAAGCGGGCGTCACCGCTTTCTGTGCGAAGCCGCTGTTCATGTCTGACTTAAAGGCCGCCCTGTTGTCCGCCAACAACCTGGCAGAAAAGGAAGAGGTAGTTCCGTGGACGAAAGTGGATTTCGGCGGCAAGAGGATCCTGCTGGTGGAGGATATCGAACTGAACCGTGAGATCGCCCAGGTGATACTGGAGGAGAGCGGCTTCGTGGTGGAGACCGCACCGGATGGCACCGATGCGGTGGAGATGGTCAGAAAGTCGGAAGAGGGATATTATGACGCCGTCCTGATGGATGTCCAGATGCCCATCATGGACGGATACGAGGCTACCCGCACCATACGGGCCCTGCACCGGAAAGACGTGGAGACCCTGCCCATCATCGCCATGACCGCCAACGCCATGGAGGAGGACAAGGAAAATGCCCTCAAGAGCGGCATGAACGCCCATATCGCAAAGCCGCTGGATATGGATCTGTTCCTGAGTATTCTGGGGAAATATCTGTCGTGAGGATACCGGAACCTGATTAAAAACAGTCTCGGAACCGGAAAGGAAATGATGATAGGAATCATGACGTATTCACAATTAAGGATATTGAAGATATGGTTAAACCTATCGCTCAAAAATATAAAGTGAAAGAAATATATTTATTTGGCTCTTATGCGAGAGGGGAGGCAGACGAAAGCAGTGCCTTGGATCTTCTGGTGTATGGTGGGGAAGGATTCAAGCTTACTATGATTTTTTCACTTGCCGAGGAATTGCGGGAGACCTTGAAAAAAATGTGGATGTGTTTGAGATAAATGAAAGAAACAAGGATAGCAATTTTTATAAAGTCATTATGAAGGAGAGGTTATTGGTGGCATGAAATATTCGTAGAAACAGCGTATTAAAAGGATTTATGAAAATGCTGTAAAACTGAATGAGTATATGGGAAATACGAGGGCTTTTTTGCAAAAGTGGTTTGGATCCTTGGAGAGTAGTAATTTTGCAAGGGTTTAAGCCGCTTTTTATGATATTGCCAATTGGAATACTTATTGAAAATATTTGTAGCATTTGTTATGCTTGTTTTAGAAAAATATCGTCGATCAGACAGGAGGATCACACAATGAGCGAATTGCTGGAACAAATGAAACGCAGGAGGAGCATCCGCAAGTATAAGCCGGATATGGTACCCCAGGAGATCCTGGATCAGATCATCGAGGCGGGGCTTTATGCCGCAAGCGGCATGGGAAAGCAGGGCGCCATCATCATCCAGGTCACGAAAAAAGAACTTCGGGATGAGATATCCAGGCTGAATTGCCGGATCGGGGGATGGGAAGAGGGCTTTGATCCCTTTTATGGTGCGCCTGCCATGCTGATCGTGCTGGCGAAAAAGGATCTGCCCACCCATGTGTATGACGGCAGTCTTGTGATGGGGAACCTGATGCTCGCGGCACATGAACTGGGCGTGGGCAGCTGCTGGATCCACAGGGCGAAGGAGGAATTTGAGACGGACTGGGGAAAAGAGTTTTTAAAATCCCTGGGCATCGAGGAGGAATATGAAGGGATCGGCCACTGTGCCCTGGGCTATGCGGAGGACGGTTATCCCGAGGCCCCCGCGAGGAAAGAGAACAGGGTCTATGCTGTCAGGTGAAAGGCGGAAGCAGATTTCAGGAGGATTTTTTTAAGATCCTCCTGTTTTCTATTCTGTTCGTCCTATAACGCAACAGTTTTCAGGATCCCGGGCTGGGATACAGACTTGAAAAATCACAGCTGCATGAGTATAATTGTGTTGTGCAGGATTTCCTGTATGGAAACAGGGAAAGGGAATAAGGGAACAGGAAATGAACAACAAAAGAAAATTGCCTTTACAGGTGATGGTTTATGCCGGGATTCTTTTTGCCGCTATCATCTTTCTGTTTTTCTGGTTTACCGCGCGCAACAGCAGCCGGACAGAGGAACAGAACAGAAATTATGCGGCGGATTCCGCGCGGTTAAAGGCAAAGCATATTGACGACGAACTGAGTAATGCCTTGAGCCAGATCGGCACATATGCGTATTTTGTGGGGGAAAGCCTGACGGAACCCGTGATCACGGCGGAAATGCTTGTCAGGATGGAGGAAAATTCCCAGTTTGACGCTATTATGTACACGGACAGTGACGGCACGGACTATGCGTCTGACGGGAGGACCGCCGAGATGGCGTGGCGGCATTTCTATACGGACGGCATCCTTGGAAACAGCGATATTGAAATTGTATTTGACCCTCATTTTTTTGACGAGACCATGGCGTGCTTTTACGCGCCGGTGCGATTCCAGGGAGAAGTGATCGGTGTGCTGCGGGGAGCTTTCCTGGCGGAGGAATATTTGAAAGAGATGCTGGACACCACCTATTTTGGGGAGGCGGCTCAGGTGTTTCTCTGTTCGCCGGACGGCAGGGTGATCGCCAGTTCCGATGGCAGGACTTATGAAGGCCATCTGCTGGATGCCCTGACGGAAACAGGCGTCATAGACCAGGCGGTTTCCGGCCAGGCCAGGCAGATTTTTGACAATGGTGGCACAGGTGCGTTCATATGCGATTCTTCCGGCGACACGGACAATATCTGCGTCACATATCTGCCACAAAACGATTATGTGCTTGTGCAGACGTTTCCCAAGGATGTGACGCAGCGCATGATCGCGGAAGAAAATATGGTGGGGATCCAGCTGGAGATCATGCTGATTACTCTTTTTGTCATTTATATTGTCATGATTCTGATCTATGCCGGACGCAGGCGGAAGAAGCTGGAGAAGGAAAACCGGGAGATGGGTTACATTACAAGCGGCGTCAATACCCTGTTTTCACGGTTTGCCATGGGCGACCTGGAGCAGGGGGCATATCAGTACCTGGCAGGGACAAAACCGGAGGGCACGGATATCGAAGACCATGGGAAATACCAGAATATCGTAAACCATCTGGCCGCCTTTTCGCCGGAGGAAAGCCGCCAGGAGTTTGTTGATTTTATGGAGAAAGACGCTATCATCACGGCCATGGCGGAGCATAACGACCTGCGGTATGAGCGCTGTGTGACCAGGGACGGACGCCAGGAGTGGGAGCATCTCAATGTGATCTGCCTGGAAAGAAAGGGAGGCAAGGTTTCCAAGGTTCTGTTCATCCGCCAGGACATCACGGAATTAAAGGAAAAAGAACTGCGCATCCAGCAGGAGCGGGAGGAAAGGCAGGCGCTTCAGGATGCCCTGATGCAGGCGGAACATGCAAACAGGGCCAAATCCACATTTTTGTCCAATATGTCCCATGACATCCGCACGCCCATGAACGCGATCATAGGATTTACCACGATAGCAATCAATCACATTAACAGCAGGGAACAGGTGCTGGACAGCCTGCACAAAGTCCTTTCCTCAAGCAACCATCTGCTCAGTCTGATCAATGATGTGCTTGACATGAGCAGGATCGAGAGCGGGAAAGTGCAGATCAAAGAGCAGGAGTGCAATATCTCGGAACTGATACATAATCTGATAAACATTATCCAGCCGCAGATCAAGGCGAAGCAGCTGGAACTGTTTATCGATACGTTTGAGGTGGTGAACGAGGATGTGATCGCGGATCCTCTGAAGCTGAACCAGGTGTTCATCAATCTGCTGAGCAATGCGGTCAAGTATACGCCCGCAGGAGGCACGGTTACGTTCCGTATCATGCAGAAGACCACGTTCCGGCATGGATATGGCGATTACACATTTATCATCAGGGACAACGGGATCGGCATGTCCCCGGAATTTGTAGAGCATATTTTTGAGCCCTTCGAGCGGGAGGCCACGGCGACCCAGAGCGGCATACAGGGAACCGGGCTTGGCATGGCCATCACCAAGAACATTGTGGAAATGATGAACGGCACGATCAGCGTGGAAAGCGAGAGGGGCGAGGGCAGCACCTTTACTGTGGAACTGGGGCTGAAGCTGCAGGACACAGAAAAGAACGAGGAACAGATCAGGGAGCTGGAAGGTCTGCGCACGCTGGTTGTGGACGACGATTTCAACACCTGCGACAGCGTCTGTAAGATGCTCAGGAAGATCGGGCTGCGCTCGGAATGGACCACTTCAGGCCGGGATGCGGTGTACCGCGCCCAGTCTGCCCATGCGGAAAACGATTCCTACCATACATTTATCATTGATTGGCAGATGCCGGGACTCAGCGGCGTAGAGACTGCCAAAAAGATTCGGAATACGATGGGCGACAAGGTTCCGATCATCATCCTGACCGCTTATGACTGGTCAGACATCGAGGAGGAGGCAAAAGCGGCAGGCGTTACGGCATTCTGCGCGAAGCCTCTGTTCCAGTCCGACCTGAAGATGGCACTGCTTGCCGCCAACAACCTGCTGGAAAAGAAAGAGGAAGCCCCGGCGTGGACTCTGGCTGATTTCAGCGGAAAGCGTGTCCTTCTGGTGGAGGATATCGAGTTGAACCGTGAGATCGCCCAGGTCATTCTGGAAGAGGCGGGCTTTGTTGTGGACACAGCGCCGGATGGGACGGATGCTGTGGCCATGATGGAGAAAGCGGAGGAAGATTATTACGACGTGATCCTGATGGATATACAGATGCCTATCATGGACGGCTATGAGGCCACGAGGACGATCCGCAGGCTTCCCAGGGAAGATGTGAAGAATCTTCCGATCATTGCGATGACGGCGAACGCGCTGGAGGAGGATAAAGAGGCGGCCCTGAAAAACGGGATGAATGCGCATATTGCGAAACCGCTTGATATGGATGTGTTCATAGATGTACTGCGAAAGTTTGTGAAGTGACGCACAGGGTGCGTCACTCCACTGTTTTCAGATATTTCAGTTATTTTGGGAAAAAGTGTGGCGGCGCCATACCTCCACCTTATTTCTTCCCGCATGAAGTCCCTCCAGGGGCCCCGGCAGGGGTCTCCCGGTCCTGGGGCTTCCTTTCATATCTTCATTCAGTTCGATGGCCTGTCCCTCCGGCGTTTCGAACCGCTGTTCCACGATCCGCACCGCGCCAAGCTTCTGCGTGGTGATGATCTCTGTCTGTATTTCCAACGCTTCCTTCGGCAGGGTGATCTCCAGGTAAACATTTGCCCCGTCTTCCGTGATTCGCGCTTTAGGATCCATATCATTTACCGTATAGTATTTTTCCCTGTCAAAGTGGCATGCCCCGTTCAGGTACACATTCCCGTTAATGTAGGCAGGCTGTGTTATCCGCGCGAACTGCTCCACATCCCCGTTGCCAAGGGCAAGGAACCGTTCCGTATATTCTTCCATGGAAACAGGCGCACCGTTGTAGCGGGCGGTTCCGTATGCGCGGTCTTCTTCCTCTCCCCCGATGAAAATATTCTGATACCATCTGTCGTCGGATCCATACACGGGAACCGTTCCCAGGACCTCCGTGGAGTGGGGCAGGTGATAGGGCGTGGCCCTGTCCAGGACGGGATAGCTGTTGGTGAACCCGCAGCAGAGGTTATGGACATAAGCGCCTCCCTGAGCCGCGTTGTCAAAGGTATATGCCGAGGTGAAGATATTATTGTCCACCAGATAAGGACCGTGCGTTACTTCCACCATCAGGTCTCTGTTGTTCCTGTCATAGATATTGGCGCTTACCCGGGTTCCCTGGGCCTGCCAGTCGAGCCATGTTCCCAGGGAGCAGTTATGGATATAATTATGATGGATCCGGACGTCGATGGCGGCGTGCAGCTTGATCCCGGCGATCTCGTGCCCGTAAAATTCATGTTTTACCGCGATATTGTAGATCTCGTTCCCATAGATCTCGCTGAAGATGCATCCCAGATGGCCTACGATGCCGTTCTGCCCGCAGTCGTAGATCACATTATCGCGGATCACATGGGAGCCGATCCGTTCCCTGCCCCAGCCGATATTCCGGGCTTTGAAAACGGCTTCCATCTGGTACTGGTAGCCCGGTTTCCTGTGGTATTTTGTAAAATCGTTGTCCCCGGTGGAGACTTCCTTGCCGATGCTGATGCCGCTGCACTTGGAGTCATGGATCACATTGTTCTCTATGATCCAGCCCTTGCTCCAGTTTGCCCCGATCAGTCCCTCCTGCATGGCTGTGGGCGGCGCCCAGGAAGTGGCGGCGTGCATCATCTCAAAGCCGCGCACGGTGATATAGTTCAGTCCTGTTTTCTCCGGGAAAAAGCAGCATTTCCGCACATTGATCTCCACCTCTTCCCTGTTGGGATCCGCCCCCTGAAAATTGGCGTAGATGGTGGTGTTTTGGGGATCGGTCTCGCAGTACCACTGGAATAAGGTGTTTTCCGGTTTCAGGATCTGTTCCCTGCGGCCGCCCCAGGTCTCAAGCAGGCTGTAGTCCCGCCGCACCGGATGGCAGACCTCCTCCAGGGACGCTGCCTCGTAAAGGGAAGTGCCGTTCAGATAGATCTCGCCCACATGGACGTCATGATCGGACGGCCCCACGATCCAGTCTCCTTTTACCGGATGCGCATAGGGGTTAAAGCCGGAAAAGAAAGCGTTGTCAATGCATACTTTCCACACATCCCCCGTGACGCGGCTCCAGCCGGTGATCCGTTCGGAACCTGTTATGACAACATGTTCTCCCGGCGCGGCCTCATAGATGATCCTGCAGTCATCGCTTTGGCCGCCGCTTCGCGGTCTGACCCACTCCCGGTATACGCCTTCGTGGACGATGATCCTGTCCCCTGCCTGTGCGGTGTCCGCCGCTTTCTGTATGGTGAGGAAAGGGGCTTCCTCTGTCCCCGGATTCAAGTCCGAGCCTTTTTTGGAAACATGGTATGTTTGGTCAGCCATTATCTGTTCTCCTTTCGGTGTCCGCGGTAAAATTTCCGGTCAGTTCCCTAAAAGAGTATCACGCTTGCGGGGATATGGCAAATAGTATTTTGGGCGGATTCCATAAATCGAAGCTTTCTGATATAATAAGCATTGGCGAGAAGAACATCTTCAGGAGGCGTATGCGTATGTGGCTTGTTATGGCGGTTTTATCGGCATTTTTTGCGGGGGTGACATCCATTCTCGCCAAATGCGGCATCAAAAAGACGGACTCGGACGTGGCTACGGCGATCAGGACGGTGGTGGTCCTGCTGTTTTCATGGGTGATGGTGTTCGTTGTGGGTTCTTACGGGCAGATTGGGACGATCCGGCTGAAATCGCTCCTTTTCCTGATCCTGTCGGGGCTTGCAACCGGCGCGTCATGGCTCTGTTACTTCAAGGCCCTTTCCATGGGGGATGTAAACAGAGTGGTTCCCATTGACAAGTCCAGCACCATCTTGTCCGTGCTCCTCGCCATCATCTGTTTCGGGGAGACGGAGCATCTTGCGGTAAAGCTTTGCTGTACGGCTGTGCTGGCGGTGGGCATCTTCCTGATGGTGGAAAAGAAGCAGACGGAGAAGAAAGACATTGACAGGAAGTGGATGCTTTACGCCGTCCTGTCCGCCGTGTTCGCGGCGCTGACTTCCGTTCTGGCCAAAGTGGGCATTACCGGCGTGGAGTCTGATCTGGGCACAGCTCTGCGCACCGGCGTGGTGCTCCTCATGGCGTGGGCGATCGTTTTTATGAAAGGAAAGCAGAGTCAGGTAAAAGAGATCGACCGGAAAGAGTTATGCTACATATCCCTTTCCGGCCTGGCCACAGGCGCATCCTGGCTCTGTTATTATTATGCCATACAAAACGGCGTGGTCAGCGTGGTGGTGCCCATCGATAAAATGAGCATCCTTGTGACAGTGCTGTTTTCCGGGCGGGTCTTTCACGAGAGATTAAGCAGGAAAGCCTTTGCCGGGTTATGCCTGATGACTGCGGCGACGCTGGTAATGGCAGGAAACTCCCTGTGAGCGGTCACGGCTCGTTTCTTTTCAGACAGTATACATGTTCAAACCCCAGATAGTTCAGAGTGGCGGCTGCCTGTCTGCTGCGTTTCCCTGTGGAACAGTATAGTATGATGTCCACGGCCTTATCCGGAAAAGTCTGTTCCGCGGTCACATGGATCTCCGTATAGGGAAGATTGATGGCGTTTTCCGGGTGACCGATCCTGTATTCCTCCGCGCTTCTCACATCCACAAGGGACGCGCCCTGATCCATCAGGGACCGGGCAGTCTCTGGAGAGATCGTTTCCGCCGTCTGCGGCGTTTCTCCCGATCCGGTATGGATATCCGCTGCAGCAGCGGAATATTCGCTTTCTATCTGAAATACTTTTGTCTCGTGGGGCGCAACGCATAAGTCCGCCGGCATATTGATATTTTCGTGAGCCTGCAGATCCCGTATGGAGCGGATCTCACCCTGCAGCCCCAGTTCGGAAAAGGTAAAGTCCATCCAAAGCGGCTGTTCGCTCCTGTTGAGAAAGGCGACAGCCTTGCGGTTTGAGTGGGCGGTGCCCAGATCTTTCACCCAGATCTCTCCCAGCAGTTCGCCCGTGCGGCTTCGGAATTCTTTTACAACATATGCCTGGATACAGGCGGTGTCCTGGTCGATCGCGATCAGTTCCCTGTTTTTCAATATCTCCAGCGTTGTCCCGTCGATCTTCGTCAGGTCGCATCCGATCATAAGGGGCGTGGACATCATGCACCACATGGCGAAATGGGTTCTTTCATCAACGGCGCTCATCCCGTTGCCGATCTGCATCATGTCCAGATCGTTGACGTGTCCGGGCCTGCAATATCTTGCCAGGGGCTTGATGTTGTCTATCTGATGGAGCACTGACTTAAAATCCGGTGAGATATCCGCGCCTGTCCGCCAGGAATCGGCGATGTCCGCGGCCCATGCCCCGGGGAACTGCCAGCGGCATATGTTGTATACAATGCATTTGCCTGTCCGATCCCTGATCTCGTCTATGATCTTGCCGATCTTGGTGTACTGCTCCTGCTCGTCCAGGCCAAGGCGCAGCCCGCCGCACCAGTCAACTTTGATAAAGTCAAAGCCGCATTCCTCAAGGTACATGGCCAGATCCTGTTCCTCATACTCGTACAATCCTACATTATCGCCGTTTTGACCCTCTCGGTCATAGTAAAAGCCGCAGGTCTTATCGCCGCCTTCCGCATAGGTTCCCGCTTTTAAGCCCAGGCTGTGCGCGTAGTCGGCTACGGGTTTTATGCCGTTGGGGAATCTTTCTTTATGAAATTGCAGGATGCCTTTTTCATCGCGTCCGCCAAAGAAGCCGTCGTCCATATTCAGGTAAGTATACCCACATTCGGCAAGCCCTGTATTTACAAGGGCATCCGCCTGCTCTTTCATTCTCTGTTCGCTGATATCCGTTCGGAAACAGTTCCATGACGCCCACCCCATGATCGGCGTTTTCCTTGTATTTTCACTCATCGCTGATTTCCTTTTTAGATTATTCTGGCAGATTATGGGAGGATAGTCAATATGATTTTTCCCTTGCAGATCACTGCCCGTTGTGATACTATAGGCACATAAAAGAGAAAGGCACAGAATTGTGCAGGGTGAGAGGATGAGCAGCAGATAGTTTGAGAAGGAAAGGACAGACATTGACCACGACAGAGGCTGGGATGCCAGCCTGGTTTCGTTTGTGTACGCCGGATCAGATTATCTCACTCATTTCAGGGCCGTTGATCTTGCCAGGGGCTTTATCCCCGCGAGGTCTTTGATCTGTATGTGAGCCTGTTTCCGGCAACGGAAACAGGCTTTTCCTATGTGCGAATAAGCAGAGTCAGAAATGCGCACGAACATCTGCCATGCTCGCATGAGCAGATGAGAGAGGGCATTTATGACGAGCAACGCGAACGAGAAAGGCGAAGCCTTTCGAGTCTGCTTATTTAATGGAGGGATTTTATGTTACAGATCAGGAATCTGACTATCACACACAAAAAGGATCTGCGCGTCCTGCTGCAGGACTTCTCCTGTGTGCTGAACGCGGGGGATAAGGCTGTGATCATCGGGGAGGAGGGGGATGGGAAATCCACGCTGTTAAAGTGGATCTGTGCCCCTGAACTCATAGAAGATTACGCGGAAGCCGCAGGAGAGAGGATCGCAGGTGGTGAGCGGCTGGCATATCTGCCGCAGGAACTGCCCGGAGAAGATCTGGGAAAGACGGTCTATGAATTTTTTGCGGAGGAACCGGCCTTTTATGAGCAGACGCCGAAAGAACTGGGAAAGCTGGCAAAGGAGCTTAATCTCTCCCCGGAGTTCTTTTATGGGGAGCAGCTTATGGGAACCTTGTCCGGCGGAGAGAAAGTGAAAGCGCAGCTGATGCGGCTGCTTCTGAAAGATCCCACCGTGCTCCTGCTGGATGAGCCCTCCAACGATATCGATGTGGAGACGCTGGAATGGATGGAGCGGATGATCAATGGATGGGAGCATATCATTTTATTCATATCCCACGATGAGACGTTGATCGAAAACACGGCCAACCTGGTGATTCATATAGAGCAGATCCGGAGAAAGACCAGGACCAGATACACAGTGGTGCGCCTGCCCTACAGAAAGTATCTGGAGGAGCGGCGGGACCGATCTGCGAAGCAGGAGCAGCGGGCGCTGGAGGAGCGGCGGGAAAAGAAGATCCGGGATGAAAAATTCCAGAGGATCTGCCAGAGCGTGGAATACGCCCAGGCCAATGTTTCAAGGCAAAGCCCGGGGGAAGGCAAGCTTCTGAAAAAGAAGATGCACGTGGTGAAGTCCATGGAGAGGCGGTTTGCCAGGGAAGACAGGGAGATGACGGAAATGCCGGAGGAGGAGAGCGCTATCTATTTCCGGCTGGGGGATCAAAGCGCCGCGATTCCGGCGGGAAAGGGCGTCATTGACTTTTCCCTGGACAGATTATGTGCGCCGGGGGAGGGGAGGATTCTTGCGGAAAATGTCCGGCTTCTGGTCAGAGGGTCGGAGAAGATATGTATTGTGGGAAGCAACGGAGCGGGGAAGACCACGCTTTTAAGGAAGATGGCGGAGGGGCTCCTGGGCAGGAAGGATATCCGTGCGGAATATATGCCCCAGGATTACGAGGATCTGCTGGATCTGGCGCTGACCCCGGTGGACTATCTTGATGTTTCCGGGGAGAAAGAAGAACGCACCAGGATCAGGACATATCTGGGTTCTCTGAAATATACCGCCGATGAGATGGATCATCCCATAGCGCAGTTATCGGGGGGACAGAAAGCAAAAGTGCTGCTGCTGAAGATGAGCCTGTCGGGGGCAAATGTGCTTCTGCTGGACGAGCCTACGCGGAATTTCTCGCCATTGTCCGGTCCGGTCATCCGCAGGATGCTGGCGGAATTTCCCGGGGCGATCATCAGTATCTCCCATGACAGGAAGTATATCGATGAAGTGTGCCGGAAAGTCTATCGGCTGACCGGGAGCGGGCTGCGGCTGGAGAGGGAGTAAACAAACCGCCTGAAAAAACTCGACAACCTGCGGAAATTGTTATATAGTTGTTAGTATACATTCAGATCATAAACGGGGAGGTATCAGATGGAAAAACTGTTGTTAAAGGCCTGCCAGAACGGACAAAAAGGGGTAGTGATGGCATTCCTGAAAAAGGATGGGATCAATGTCAACGCGGTGGACGAGCGGGGGATGGCGCCGATCCATTATGCCTGCGGCAAGGGTTACAGGGACATTGTGAAAATGCTGCTGGAAAAGGACGCGGATGTGAACCTGATATCCAATACCAGCGTGACGCCGCTCCACATGGCGGTGCATTCGGGAAATAAGGAGATCATCAAGCTTCTGGCGGACGCGGGAGCGGACATCAATGCCACCGACAAGAACGGAAAGACGCCGCTGATCTATGCTGTGGAAGCTAAGAAAGCGGAGGCTGCCAGATATCTGATGGAGATCGGAGCAGATAGTTCCGTTATGGATAACGAGAATCATACGGCGCTGGATTATGCCAATGCCCTGGGGCTTGTACAGCTGATCGAGAGCATGTCAAAGGAGGGCGCGGGAACCGCGGACGCTTACGGCAACACACCGCTCCATCAGGCCTGCTATCATGAACAGGGAGAAGTGGTAAAGGCCATGCTGGCAAAGGGGGACGTTGACATCAACGCCCGCAATGACAGCAGGCAGACCCCGCTCTATGTGGCGGTCGCGGAGGATAACCTGCTGATCGCGGAACTGCTGCTGGAGGCGGGGGCAGATCCCAACATCAGCGGCAATAACGGCTATTCCCCGCTGCACATGGCCGCAGGCAATATGAATGAGCATCTGGTAAAGAAACTGCTTGAGAGCGGTGCCCGGATCAACGAACGGGATGAGGACGGGGAGACGGCGCTGATCATCGCCGCAAGGAAAGGCAGCAATTATATCGTGGAAACCCTGTTGGCGAACGGCGCGGATGTTGCTTACACGGATCTGGCGGAGCATACGGCCCTCTATTACGCAACCGAGGCCGGCAACAACGATATCGTGGAGAAGCTGCTGATGGCAGGGGCGGAGAATTGAAAGACAGAGAAGATCAGCCAATGAATCTCATAGAGCAGTCGATACATCTTTATGTGGGCAATTTTGATCAGGAAAAGGACAAAAGCCGTGGAAGCGCTGGAGGAGGCGGACAGGCTTTCCCCTGTGCCGGAGGACATCGCGGTGGAACTGGAGGTGGGATCATTGGCCAAAACGGTCATTTCCCGAGAGTATCCCCTGGAAATTTCTGCAGCCCAAAGTTCGCGGGTTGCGGAAAAGCATGATCATTAGTATAATGTATGAGAGAGAATTAAGAGAGAAAAACGGTTCCGGAAAAGAGGAAACAGAAAAGTGCTGCAAAAAAAGACGGCGGGGATCAGGAAGATCGAACGCCCTGACAGGGTGCTGTCCTATTTTAAGCCGGAGAAAAAGATCTTATTGCTGATCGCCATAGGAGGGATCGGTTTTAACGGGGGCATGATCGCCGGACCTTATTTTGAGGGACGTCTGGCGCAGTGCCTCTATGAATGTATACAAGGACAGGCCACGGGCAAAGATATGCTGAGGCTTGCCGGCGTATATCTGTCGGTCATTTTCTTTGTACAGCTGATGCGCTCGTTAAAGAGATTTTCGGGCGCCAGGCTGCGGAATGACCTTGGCCGTAATATGCGGCATATGCTCTACAACGGCATTGTCCATATGAGCAGGGAAGAAGTGGAGCGGGAGAACACCGGGGCCATGATGACCAAGGCGGTGGCGGACGTGGACGCCAGCGCCCAGGGAATGCAGCAGGTGACTACGGAGATCTTCGATACAGGCGTGCTGCTGGGTTCCTATCTGGGAATGCTCCTGGTCTATGACTGGCGGCTGACGCTGCTGGCCTGTCTGTTCATTCCCGTGGCGTATGTGATCGCCCTCTGTCTGAAAGGGCCTGTCACGAGGATCAACGAGAGGTTCAAGCAGACGGCGGGACGGCTGAACCAGGAGACTCTGGATCGGGTGAACAATGCCATTACCTACCGGGTGTACGGAAGGGAACAGGACAGGGATCGGTCGTACGAGAAGATTCTGACGGAATATGAGAAAAACGCCGTGGCCTCCAATCTGTGGGGGAGCGCCACTACCCCCATTTACAACACCATCGCCATGAGCGGCATCCTGTTCATCATATGGTTCGGCGGGAAAAGTGTGCTGGGTACGGGCTGGACTGTCTGGGATATCGGCATGTTCACTACGTTTGTATCCTGTTTTACCAAATTTGCGCAGAAAGTATCCTCCTCCGCCCGGATGTTCAACAATATGCAGAGGGCGCTGGTGTCCTGGAGGCGCATCAAACCGCTGTTCAGGGAATATGTGGAACTGCCCCGGCCCGACCAGGAGGCTTTTGTTGAAAAGATCCATGTGGAAAATGTGGCGGTATCTTATCCCGGCTGCGAGCCGGTCCTGCGGGGGATCTCCTTTGAAGCGGCGAAGGGGCAGGTGATCGGCATCACGGGCGCCGTGGCCTGCGGAAAGACGGCGCTGGCAAAGACTTTTATCGGGGATGCCGTCTATGAGGGGTCTATCCGGCTGGACGGGCGACAGCTCCGTGACCTGAGCGATGTGGAAAAGAGCGGGCTGATCGCCTATATGGGGCATGAGCCGGAACTGATGAGCGACAGTGTCCGCGAAAACATCCTTCTGGGAGAGCAGGCGGATACGGCGGCATTGTTAAAAATGGTACATATGGATGAGGAAGTGAGACTCATGCCTGACGGGGAGGATACTTATGTGGGGAGCGGCGGCCAGCAGCTGTCCGGCGGCCAGCAGGCCAGGATCGCTCTTGCCCGCACTCTCTGCCACAGCAGGAGCGTTATGATATTGGACGACCCTTTCTCCGCGGTGGATCAGCGGACGGAGCGGGAGATCTTTGAAGAGTTGAGGAGGCTGGCGGAGCATAGGATCGTCCTGCTGCTTTCCCACAGGCTGGCGCTGTTTTCGGAGACGGACGGCGTGCTGTATCTCCATGACGGCACAGGGACTTTCGGCACGCATGAGGAACTTCTGGAGGAAAACGCGGAATACGCCTCCCTTTACCGGATCCAGCAGCGTTCTGTCCGTGACAGGAGGTGTGTGTATGAACAATAATATGATCGCGATCCTTTGGAAACTGGTGAAAAAGTCGAGAAAGACCGTGGCTGTGACGCTGTTTGTGATCCTGGTGTCCGTGGTCATGACGCTGATACCGCCCCTGATCCTGGAGGAGATCGTCAACCGACTGACGGAGAAAGAGGCGCTGGTCTTAAGCGTTGCCTTTGCCTATCTGGGCATGCTGGCAGTCTCCAATCTGCTGGAATCCCTGCAGAACGTGATGCTGACGGTGATGGGACAGAAGCTGACCCACAGCGTGCGCAGCGAGATGTGCGGAAAGCTTTCCAGGATGCAGGCAGGGTATTTTACAAAAGTGGAATCCGGCAAGATCACCTCCCGGTTCGTCAATGATGTGGACGCGGTGGATACCCTTTTCTCCAACGGGATTGTGGGAATGTTCGCCAATGCCTGCAAGGTGGTGGGTATCCTTGCGGTAATCTTCTATAAGAGTCTGGGGCTGGGGATCCTGCTCCTGTGCATCATGCCCTGCCTGTTCGTCATGACCCGCTATATCCAGAAGCGGATGCTGAAAGCCCAGATGGCCAACAGGGCAGCGATCGGAAAGGTGAACAATCATGTGCCGGAGACGATCCGCAATATGCGCAGCATCCGCACCCTCTCCATCCAGAAATATATGGAAGCGAAATATGACATTTATATTGAGGAAAGCTACCGGGCGCTGGAAAAGACCAATTTTTACAATGCCATTTATTCGCCCATCGTGGTCAGCCTCAGTTCCTGCGTCATCGCCGTGATGATGGTGTGTTCCTCCATGGGCAGCGCCATGCAGCAGTTTTTCGGCATCACGGTGGGCAGCGCGGTGGCGATCATTGCCTATGTGGGAAAGGTGTTCAATCCCATTGAGAGCATCGGCATGGAGATCCAGAACATCCAGACTGCCATCGCCGGTATCAGGCGGATTGATGAGTTTCTGGAGGAAGAAGAGGCTCCATGGTATGAGGAAGAGGAGACCCGGGGCACGGACGTAAGGTTTGAGAGCGTCAGCTTTGCCTATGACCCGGCTCATCCGGTGCTGGAGAATCTGAATCTTACTGTGAAAGAGGGAGAGAACGTGACGCTGGCAGGCAGGACCGGCGCCGGTAAGAGCACTGTGTTCCGGCTGCTTCTGGGTCTGTATGAGCCCCAGGAGGGAAGCGTTACCATAGGGGGAGTGGCCGCAGGCCATATTTCCGGGGAAAAGCGGCGTTATTTCCTGGGATATGTGGAGCAGCAGTTCCATCCCTGCATGGGAACGGTGGAGGATCAGATCACTCTGTATGACCCTGCTTTTGACAGAAAGACGGTGGAAGAGACCGCCCAAATGGTGGGACTGCACGAGAAGATACTGGCGCTGCCACAGGGGTATGACACGCCCATGGAACATGCAGACTTTTCCCAGGGGGAACTGCAGCTTCTGTCCATAGCCAGGGCAGTGGTGGCAAGACCAAAGATCATGCTGCTGGACGAGATCACTGCCAATCTGGACAGCGTGACGGAAGCCAGAGTGCTGGAAGTGCTTAAGAAGGCGTCGGAGGGCAGGACCGTGATCTCCATCTCCCACAGGATACATGAGAAAATGCAGCAAGGAAGGCTGATAATGATCGGTTAGAAGAATTCAGGAGGTCAGAATGGAAGAGAAGAAAAACAAATGTCCACTGTGCAATAAGAGGCTGGTGATGAAGAACGGGGTGCCCACCTGTCCGGACTGCGGCTACCGCGACCCATATCGTTCAGGCGGTGCGCAGTCCCAGGCAGATCACAGTCAGCCGCCCCGGATGAACTATGGGCAGCCGTCCCAGGCGGGCAGCGGCTGGCAGCCATCCCAGGCGGGCAGCGGCTGGCAGCCATCCCAGGCGGACTACAGCCACCAGCAGCCGGGGTATGGCCGACAGCCCCAAACGGGCTCTTATACTGCGGCGCCCCGGCCCTCCGGCAAGGAGAAAAAGAAAAGGAACACCGCGGCGATCGTGATCGTTGCCATGACCACCGTGACGGCGCTGGTGGTGATCGTATCCGTGCTGGGTGTCCTGATCCATTCCGCTGTGTCCCGGACCGGCCAGGAGGAAGCAGAAGGGAGCAGCTATCGGGATACAGCCGCTGCCGTTACTTCCGTTGAGGAGTATTCTGTTCCGTCGTCAGTCCAGAGCAGTGTCAGCGATGTCAGCCATCTGACTTTGCACCAGCCGGAGAGCACGCTCCTGCAGGAGTTTGTGAGCCAGCTGTTTGGCAAGCCTGCATCGTCGGTCACCCGGGAGGAACTGAACAGCGTGATCGGGCTGAAGATCCGCGATACGTATCATTACAATGGCCTGGAAGTCAGCTATGAACTGTCTGACGGGACTGCAGGGACCTGTTATCTCTCGACCACCTATGTGGAATCTGAGGATTTCAAATGTTTCCCCAGGATACAGACCCTGGATCTGGGCAGGGAATCCCTGGACTGGGATACGGACTGGCATAATCTGACCTCCCTGACTTCGCTGTCCTGTGATTCTTCCCTGGAAGATCTGGAGGAATATATGGATGTTTCCCAGCTGACGTCGTTAAGCCTGTGCTGTGATTTCTTGATGAACGACTGCAGCGGCCTGGGAGCGTACAGTGGCCTGAGATATCTGAAACTGGACTGCGGCGATCACAGTATGGCTCTGGACGGCATTTCCCAGGCATCTTCCCTGGAGACCCTCATCATTGAAGACGGGGATTTCATTACGGATTTCGGGGAACTTTACGACATGACGCAGCTGAAAGAACTGTCCATTGAATCGGACGGACTCCGTGATATCGGCTTTATCAGGGATATGTCCGGCCTGGAGAGTCTGGAACTTGTCAGCACGGGGCTGCTGCAGGCGGCAGCCATAGCGGATCGTGCGGATACCCTGAAATGTCTCAGGCTCCACCAGAATTATTCGCTGGAGGATTACAGCCCGGTATTTGAGTGTACGGGGCTGGAAGAACTGGAACTGTATGTGGATTATGATTTTGAGAAAGAGATGGTGATGCCGGATCTCTCCATGATGCCAGGGCTGAAAGTATTGACGCTGGGCAATTATGAAAAATACCCCGGCCTTGGGGAACTGACGGCGCTGGAGAGCCTGACATTGGCGGGAGCGGGATCCTTTGGAAGTGACGCGGACCTGGAGGGCCTGGAGAAGCTTGCCAGCCTGAAAACGCTCTCTTTCATCGATATGTCCATGGAGCCTGGGCTGCTGGAATCTTTTGCCAGTGTGCCTTCGCTGGAAACGCTGGATCTGACGGACAGCTTTATCTGGGGGGATCTCAACGCGGCCTTTGGGCTGCCCAACCTGAAAACGCTGATCCTGGAGGATGCCAATTTTGGCTTAAGGCTTGAGGGGATGCCTGTCAGCGAGAGCCTGCAGGAGCTGGATATGCGGGATGCCCGCGTCCATCGGCTGAAAGAGGACGGAAGCTGGGATTACGGCGCCGGCAGCACACAGATCATGCTGGGCGGTTATACGGAGTTCTTTGAGCATATGCCGAATCTGGCCGTGCTGAAAGTGCCCGGACAGGAACTGCAGGACGTGGAGTTTGCGAAAGGCCTGACGCAGCTTGCTTACCTGGATATCACGGACAATTATGTCACCGACCTGTCTCCTCTGGCTGGCCTGGAACAGTTCAGGGTGCTGGTCTGTACAAACAATCCGATACGGGATATGACGGTACTGAAAAACGTGATCATCATTAAATAAGGGGTGTCACAAGGGGAAATGAAGACAGGGAAGCGCAGGAAAGGAAAAGTGATCCTGGCAGCCGCAGGCGTAGTCGCGGCGGCAGTTGTGATGGCAGTGGTCTTTTACCGGGCAATATACCGGGTGGAGCCGGTTTTCAGCACCGCCACTTATGAACTGGGAGAGCGCGTCAGCAATGATACCATGGACTACATTTCGGGTACGGAGTGGTCCCGGGGTCTGGCGCAGCTTGACTTGTCCGGGGTGGACCGCAGGCATGCGGGCGTTTATGAGGCGGTGCTCTATCATGGCAGGGAAGCCTTTGTCTATACGATCATCATAGAAGATACCACGCCGCCTGAGATACGGCAAAAGGAAGGGCAGGTGTTTCTGGCGGCTGGAGCGGAGATCCGGCCGGAGGACGCGGTGGCTGAGATCGTGGATAAGGATCGCGACACGGAAGCGTATTTTATCCAGGACGGCCAGGAAAAGGATGCCATAACTTTCGAAGAACCGGGAGAGTATGCCCTGGAGGTTGGCGCCAGGGATTCCTCCAACAATCAGTCCAGGGTCATGCTGGCGGTAACGGTGGACATCCCTCCTGAGATCGTGGGCGTCAGGGATTTCTATGTCACTCCCGGCAGTGAGCCGGACTTTCTGGAAAGCGTGACGGCGGCTGACAAGGCGGACAGCGATCTGACAGCCAGCATCATCATAGATGATTCGGAGATCCATCTGGGCAGGGAGGGCGTCTATGAACTGAGCTACAGCGTGGAGGACGACTGCGGCCTGGTGACGGAGAAGCAGGCTACGGTCACGGTGGCGTCCCCCGGGGAACTGCAGAAGATGATCGGCTCCAGACGGATCAACCGATGGGAGGATGTGATCCTGGGGGCACCGAATCCTTATGACGCCGGCGCTATGCAGGAGGATGACCTGGAGGCGGCTCTTGCCTATATGCGCCCGGCGCTGGTACAGCTGTATCATGAACGGGACAACGGATACAGCGCGGGTTCCGGCTATATCATGGAGATCACGGAGGATACGGTCTACATCTGCAGCAACCGCCATGTGGCGGAAAAGTATGACGACTGGGATGTGTTCTTTTATGACGGGACCAGGGTGGACGGTGAACATCTGGGCAGCAGCGAGGGCTATGATGTGGGCGTGGTCACGGTCAGGAGAGAAGATATCCCGGAAGGACTGCAGGAACAGCTTATGACGGTACATATTGATAGGTCTTACTGGAGCAGGCTGGACGAGCAGGCTCTGGAACTGGGGTTGGAGAGGGTGGACAGGAAAGGCGGTATCCTGCATGTGGCCACCGGCAGTCTGATCAAGGTCAAACAGCTTTTCGAATGGTATGACGGAAAGGATCACACCGAGGTGACGGTGCAGCTGGAGCATGGAGATTCCGGCTCCGCCATACTGGACGGGCGCGGCAATCTGATCTCCATGGCCTACGCTTATTCCACCGATCCCACAAGATATTGGTGCGTCCCTCTGGACGGCATACTGGAATCCTACGAGGAGATCACGGGGCGACAGGTGTACGTGTATTAGATGTTCAGCGCGAGACCGAAATATAAGGTGGTTTAGGGTTGCAAGATTCTGAAAATTCAGTTAATATATACTTAGGAGAGTTTATTATAAACTCAGGAGGTGATACCAATGTACCAGCTGATTGACGGAAAAGCAATTTCACAGCAGATCAGGGATGAGTTGAAGGAAAAGGTCGAGAAGCTGAGGATCCAGGGAAAGGAAATCTGCATGGCGGTCATACAGGTGGGAAGCGACCCCGCTTCCAGCGTGTATGTCAATAACAAGAAAAAGGCATGCGCGTACATAGGCATTCAGTCGCTGGCATATGAACTGCCGGAAGAGACCACGGAAGAAGAACTTCTGAAGCTGATCGGCGAACTGAACGCGAAAACGGAAGTGAACGGCATTCTGGTGCAGCTGCCGCTGCCCGGACATATTGATGAAGAGAAGATCCTTCTGGCTATCGATCCGGCCAAGGATGTGGACGGTTTTCATCCCATGAATGTGGGAAATCTGAGCATAGGCAGGCCCGGATATGTGTCCTGCACCCCTGCCGGGGTGATCCAGCTGTTAAAGCGTTCCGGGATCGAGGTCGAAGGAAAGGAATGTGTAGTGCTTGGCAGGAGCAACATTGTGGGGAAACCTATGGCCATGCTCCTGCTTCGGGAAAACGGCACCGTTACGGTGTGCCATTCCCGGACGAAAAATCTAAAAGAGATTACGAAGCGCGCGGATATCCTCATAGTGGCGATCGGGAAGCCAAAGTTCGTGGATGCGGGATATGTCAAAGAGGGCGCCGTTGTTATCGATGTGGGGATCCATAGGAACGAAAACAATAAGCTTTGCGGCGATGTGGACTTTGAGGATGTGGCGCCTCATACGTCGGCGATTACCCCGGTTCCGGGCGGTGTGGGCCCCATGACCATTGCCATGCTTATGAACAACTGCGTGGAAGGAGCAATGTAAACGCAGACTCAAAATTACATCATGGAGGAATTCGCGAATGGAAATGCAAGAAACGAATGTATCAACTGTAATATCCGCAGCACCCGTAACACCTGCATCTTCAACGAATCCGGCAGGACAGAAGACCAGAAAAAAGTCGGGGATCAAAATACAGCTGATATTACAGACTGTGCTTCCCGCGCTGGTCATCGCCATCGTCCTGACATTGTTTGCGCGGGCCAGTCTGATCAACGGCCTGGAAACGGAGACCCAGAGCGGCCTGAACATGCTGGCAATGGCTACCATGGCGGGCTACAGCAATATGGAAGGCGATTATCGCTTTGAGAACGACACTTTCTACAAGGGTGAGACAGACCTGACAGCAGGCATGGAGGAACTGGACAATTATGTCAAGGGTTCCGATGCCGCGGTCACGGTGTGTTACGGCCCTACCCGTGTGATGACCACACTGACAGATCCCTCCACCGGCGAGCGCATCATCGGCACGAATGTATCGGACGCGGTGTGGGAGACCGTACAAAAAGGGGAAGTCTATGAGACCACGCATATCACGATCAATAACGAGGATTACGTGGCGTGCTATGTGCCTCTGCAGAATCCGGACGGCACTATTATCGGTATTGTGTTCGCGGGAGAGCCCAGGACGGAGATCGACGCGTTCATTGGTCTGAGAGTATCAGCGATCGTCGGGCTGGCGGTGCTTTTGAGCGCGATATTTGTGGTGGTCGGCTGGTTCCTGGCGAACAGGATCGCGAACTGCCTGATCAGGACGAAGAACGGTCTGGAGAGCCTGGCCACAGGCGAGCTGAACACCAAAGTGGACGATTCCATCCTGAAACGTAACGATGAACTGGGAGCCATGGGAGATTCCCTGAGCGGCCTGATCGCAAGACTGCACGATATCGTGGGCAATATGCAGGATTCCGCAAACAGGCTGAATGAGGCAGGACAATCCATGGATGAGATGGCGACTCAGTGCAGCACGGCGACGGATGAGATTAGCAGGGCAGTGGATGAAATCTCCAGAGGCGCTGTGATGCAGGCGGAAGAGATTGAGAATGCTTCCGGCCAGATCGTGGAAATGGGCGGCCAGATCGAGAGCATCGTGGAGTGCGTGGGCAGACAGACGACCGTATCCGTGACTATGGGCAAGGCCGGAGACGCATCCATGAAGACCATTCACCAGCTCAGTGAATCCAATGATAAGACGGTTGCGGCGCTGAACAGCATCGCGAAGCAGATACAGCTTACGAATGAGTCCGTACAGAAGATCGGAGCCGCTACGGAACTGATCACTTCCATCGCGTCCCAGACCAGCCTGCTGTCCCTGAACGCATCCATTGAAGCTGCGAGGGCAGGGGAGGCAGGAAAGGGATTCGCGGTGGTCGCCACAGAGATCCAGAAGCTTTCCGTGCAGTCCAATGACGCCGCTGTGGAGATCCAGGGTATCATATCCACCCTGCAGGATGAGGCACAGAAGACTGTGGATGAAATGCGGAACGCGGAAGTCCTGATGAAGGAGCAGCAGGAGAAGCTGGAGGATACCAAGGATAAGTTCAATGATGTGAGCAACGGCATCGATGTCTCCCGGAAAGGGACGGAAGAGATCCGTGTAAGCGCGGACTCCGCTGATACCTCCAGATCCACGGTCATTGACGTTATCTCCAATCTCTCCGCCATCTCGCAGGAAAATGCGGCCTCCGCTGAGGAAACAGCCGCTTCCATGGAAGAACTGAATGCCACGATCAATATGATGGCGGAAGAAGCTGCCAGACTGAAACAGATATCAAATGGGCTGAATGAAGATATGAATTTCTTTAAAATGTAGCAATCATCTGGAAAATATGTGCCCCGGCGTATACGGCCGGGGCATTTTTTTGATATTTTGCTTGCAATCGGAATATTCTATGGTAAAATAGTGGGGACAATTGAATAGTGAGAGGTTTATTTGATCGAAGAGGAGAAGAGCATGATGAAACGTATTTGTTTTCTTTTAACGGCGCTTCTGACAATGGCTGTACTGGGCGCATGCGGCGCAGACGGCACAGGAGAGTCTTCGGGGGATAATTCCTCTAAGGAGCCTGTTTACGGAGGCTCCGTTGTTGTAGGCATACAGCAGGATATTGACAGTCTTGACCCTCATAAAGCAACGGCGGCAGGAACGAAAGAAATCTTGTTTAACATTTTTGAAGGCTTGGTAAAGCCTGATGAAAACGGCAATCTGATCGATGCGGTGGCAAGTGGCTATACGATCTCCGAGGATGGTCTGGTATATACCTTTACCCTCAGGGACAACGTAAAGTTCCACAATGGCAATGTTGTGACGTGTGAGGACGTGAAGTACTCTCTGGAGAGAGTGTCGGGACTTCTGGACGGCACGCCCCTCATTTCCACGCTGAAAACGATCCAGGCCGTAGACATATTGGATGAAAAGACGGTTCAGGTAACAGTGGAGAGCGCGAACACAGAGCTGATCTACAGTTTTGTGGCGGCGATCATTCCCGCGAGGAGCGGGGAGGACGCGGAGGCGGAACCCATTGGCACGGGACCGTTTTCTTATGTTTCCTATACCCCTCAGGTGGGCATCGTGCTGAAGAAGAATCCCGATTACTGGCAGATGGGCCTGCCCTATCTGGATGAGGTCAACTTCAAGATCGTCAACAGCCCGGACTCCGCCGTGCTGGAGTTACAGGGCGGGACGATCGATATCTATGCCTATCTGACGGATTCCCAGGCACAGGAACTGCAGGATGGCTTTAATGTGGAGGCTTCCGCATCCAATGTGGTGCAGGCGCTGTTTTTGAACAACGCGGTGGCGCCCCTGGATGACGTGCGGGTGCGCCAGGCGATCTGCTATGCCCTTGACAAGGACAGCATCAATGATTTCGTAGGCGGCGGGAACGGGACCATCATCAGTTCGGCCATGCTTCCCACATTGAAGGACAATTATGTGGACCTGAACGATATGTACGGTACCACGGCAAATGTGGAGAAAGCGAAGGAACTGCTTGCCGATGCGGGTTATGGGAACGGACTGGATCTGGAGATTGCCATTCCCTCCAACTACGAGTTCCATATGCAGACCGGAGAGGTGGTGGTGGAGCAGCTGAAAGAAGCGGGCATCAACGCGACCATCAAGGCGGTGGAGTGGAGTACCTGGCTGGACGAGATCTACAACGGGCGCCAGTATCAGGCGACCATCAGCGGCATTACCTGTGATTCCACGCCCGGATATCTGCTGAACCGGTTCCAGACAGACTCCAAAAAGAACTTTATCAACTTTGCCAACGCGGAGTATGACACATTGTATCTGAGCGCTCAGTCAACCCTTGACGTGCAGGAGAAGATCGAGGATTACGCGCAGCTTCAGAAGATCTTGTGCGACGAGGCGGGCAGCGCGTTCCTGCAGGTTCCTGCCAATATGACGGCAATCAATAAGAAACTTGCAGGCTACAAGTTCTATCCTGTGTATGTGCAGGATATGAGTACGGTATTTTTTGTTGAATAAAAAGGAGGTGGCGGCCACATGAAATATTTCCTGAAAAAACTATTTACTCTCATTATGACATTGTTCCTGGTTTCTGTGGCCGCTTTCCTGGCTTTTCAGATCATCCCCGGAGATGTGGTGACATCCATCCTGGGGACAGAGGCGACTCCCGAGAGGGAGGAACAGCTTCGGGAAGAACTGGGACTGAACAGACCGCCCGTGGAGCGGTATCTTGACTGGGTGGCGGATGTGCTCCGGGGGGACCTGGGGGAAAGCTACCGCTACTCCAAGAATATGAATGAGATGATGCCCGTGGCGGAGCTGATCGGGGATAAACTGCCTGTGACGCTCTGGCTGGCGGCGGTGTCGCTGGCGCTGATCGTGGCCGTGGCCATCCCTCTGGGGGTGCTGTGGGTCAGGAGCGGCAGCCATGTCCTGGATGCCGTGCTGGGGGTGGTGACGCAGGTTTCCATGGCGATCCCGTCTTTCTTTCTGGGCATCCTTGTAACGTATCTGTTCGGGATCCTGCTGAGATTTTTTGCTCCCGGCAGCTATATCAGCTATCAGGAAGATTTCGGCGGGTTTATAAAGTACCTGTTGTTCCCGGCGCTGTCCATCGCCATTCCGAAGATCGCGATGACAGCCAGATTTCTGCGCAATTCCATGCTGACGGAGTTACAGTCGGATTACGTCCGCACCGCGTACAGCAAGGGCTGCACCAAACGGCGGGTGATGTATGGCCATGTGCTGCGCAACGCCATGATGCCGGTGGTCACCTTTCTGGGCATGATCATCGCGGAGATTGTGGCGGGCAGTATTGTGATCGAGCAGGTCTTCGGGCTGCCCGGCATCGGGCGGCTGCTGATCAGTTCCATCTCCACCCGGGATTTCCCGGTGGTGCAGATATTGATCTTGTATATTACATTTGTAGTTATTTTTGTGTATTTTCTGGTGGATATCCTGTATCGGGTGATCGATCCCAGGATCAGCGAACAATGACAGTGTGAGAAGAGAAAAGAATAGCATGAAAAAAAGCAGCACAGGAAAATGGAATAAGTATCTGGCAGCGGGCCTGTTGATGACAGGTCTTGCTCTGCTGCTCGGCGTTGTGGGGATGTTCTGGACGCCTTACAGCACCACGGCCATGTCCGCGGCGGAGAAATTTGATGCGCCCTCCCTGCGCCATATTTTCGGCACGGATAATTTCGGGCGGGATATTTTCTCCCGGGTGATGGAAGGCATGGGGACCACTGTGGCCATCAGCAGCCTTGTGGTGCTGTTTTCAGGCTCCGCCGGCATCCTGCTGGGGGCTCTGACAGGGTATTTCGGGGGTCTGCTTGACGAAATCGTGATGCGAGTGACCGATGCGGTCAATGGCTTTCCCAGCATCCTGCTGACGCTGGTGATCATCAGTCTTCTGGGCAGCGGCAGGCAGAATGTGATCCTGTCTTTGGGGATCGTGTTCGTGCCAAGCTATGTGAGGATCGTCCGCAGCGAGTTCATCCGTCTGCGGGACGCGGATTATATCAGGAGGGCAAGGCTTATGGGAGTGGGCAGGATGCGGATCTTGTTCGTGCACATCCTGCCCAATGTCTTTTCCGTGTTCTGGGTATCTGTGATGATCGGGTTCAACAACGCGATCCTGGCGGAGTCCGGCATGAGTTATCTGGGGATCGGCGTGCAGCCCCCTGATGCAAGTCTGGGCAAGATGCTCTCGGATGCCCAGGGATACCTGCGGACGGCTCCCTGGTACGCCCTGGCGCCGGGGCTGGCTATCGTGTGGGTGGTGCTGGGATTCGCCCTGTTCAGCGAGGGGATCCGGAGAAAGAGCGAGTAGAGATGGGGACGGCGTGGTGTGAAGATCTGGAACAAGAAGCGGGAGTGCCGTGGGATGGCGGAATGAGAGGGAGAAATGATCAGGATAGAAGATCTTTCCGTGTCCTTTGGGGATACGGAAGCGGTAAAACATGTGAGTCTGGACCTGATTGACGGAGAGATCCTGGGGGTTGTGGGGGAGTCCGGTTCGGGAAAGTCCGTGACGGCGCTGACGCTGATGGGCCTGGTGTCCGATTCCGCGCAGGTCACTTCCGGCCGGATCCTCTTTGACGATGTGGCGCTGCGGGAAGCGGGAAAGCCCTGTGACAAGGGATTGTACAGGGCCTATCAGGGTGTCCGTATGTCCATGGTGTTCCAGGAGCCAATGACTTCCCTGAACCCTACCCAGAGAGTGGGCAGGCAGGTGGAGGAGATGCTCCGGCTGCACGCGGCGCTGAAAAGAGAGGAAATGCGGGAGAGGGTGTTGGAAGCTTTTCGGTCTGTGGGACTGCGGGATGTGGAGAAGGTCTATTCCTGTTATCCCCATCAGCTTTCCGGCGGGATGCGCCAGCGGGTCATGATCGCCATGGCGGTGATCCTGCATCCCAGGCTGATCGTGGCGGATGAACCCACCACGGCGCTGGATGTGACCATACAGAACCAGATCATCGAACTGCTCCGGGAGATCAACCGGAAGCAGGATAACGCCATGCTCTTTATCACCCATGACCTGAACCTGGCGAGACGGTTGTGCAGCAGGATCGCAGTGATGAAGGATGGGGAAGTAGTGGAACTGGGGGAGACGGAGGAAATCTTTCGGAATCCGAAAGAAGCTTATACGAAACGGCTGATAGAGGCGGTTCCCTCCCGGGTAAAGCGCAGGAGGAACATTGCTGCCGTTCAGGGGCAGCCGATCCTCCGGGTGAGAGATCTGTCCGTCTATTATAAGGACGGCGGCAACAGTCTGTTTTCCCGCAGGAAAAAGCAGTGCGTGGTCTTTGGAGCGGAGTTTGAACTGTATGCCGGGGAGAGCCTGGGACTGGTGGGGGAGAGCGGATGCGGCAAGACTTCTCTTTCCAAAGCCATATTGGGCATGAACAAGGAGATAGAGGGGGAGATTGTCCACACTACCCTGCGCCCCCAGATGATCTTTCAGGATCCCTACAGCAGCCTGAATCCCTCTAAGACCATCGGCTGGCTGCTGATGGAGCCGCTGCGGGCAAGGGCGGCGCTGGACCGGTCTTTTGCCATGACCGGCAAGGACATGGAGGCGGCTGCCTATGACATGCTCCACAAAGTGGGCATGGAGGACAGGTATTTTCACAGAAAGCCCTCCCAGCTTTCCGGAGGACAGAGACAGCGCGTCAGCATCGGCCAGGCGCTGATCACCCATCCCGGCATGATCGTGGCGGACGAGCCGGTGTCCGCGCTGGACGTGACCATTCAGGCGCAGATCATGGAACTGATGCAGAAGCTGCAGCAGGAGATGCACCTGTCCTACCTGTTCATTTCCCATGATATCAACGTGGTCTATCGAATGTGCGACCGGATCATGGTCATGAAGGACGGCAGGATCATTGAGAGCGGGGAGACCGAGGAGATATTTGCTCATCCCAAAGAAGACTATACGAAACTGTTATTCTCGCGGGCAATGAGCCATAAGTCCAGGGAATCATGATTCCCTTGGACCTTGGCGAATGCCGCGAGGGTCAAAGACCCCGTCAGCTTGCTACGGGGTCTTTGATTGGGAAATCCTGAGACAACCTCATAAAACTTGGACTACTTTCCCTCCCGGAAGCATAAAATGCATCAGCAACCAAGCTTCGGGAGGGATTTGTCGTGTTTGAACAGTGCAGCATACAGGAAACCTTACAACAACTGGAAAGCGACCTGGAACAGGGGCTTACGGAAAAGAACGCCGCCATCCGTCTTGCCAGGGACGGCAGGAACGAGATGCGGGGAGAGAGGAAAAAGACAGTCATAGAATCTTTTCTGGCGCAGCTGAACGACCCGCTGATCTACGTGCTCATTGTGGCGGCGGTGGTTTCCGTGCTGCTCAAGGAGATCAGCGATGCGGCGATCATCGGGGTGGTGGTCTGCATGAATGCCGTGATAGGCATGCTCCAGGAAGGAAAAGCCAGAAAGGCCCTGGAATCCTTAAAGAAACTGACCAGCCCCAGGGCAATCGTGATACGGGACGGGAAGCGCAGGGAGATTCCTGCGGCGGAACTGGTAAAAGGCGATATCGTCTGTCTGGAGGCGGGGTGCCAGGTTCCTGCGGATCTGCGGCTGACAGAGACGGTAAATTTAAAGATAGAGGAATCCGCCCTTACGGGGGAGTCCCTGCCTGTGGAAAAGGACGCCGCTTTCACAGGCAGGCGGGGAGAGCATCTGCCTCTGGGGGACAGGTATAACATGGCCTATATGTCCACCATAGTGACCTATGGCAGAGGCGAGGGAATCGTCACCGCGGTGGGGATGCAGACGGAGTTGGGACAGATTGCGGAAATGATCACCGGGGCAAAAGAGGAAATGACACCTCTGCAGAAGAGGCTGGGGGAATTGGGGAAAGTCTTAAGCTTCCTGTCCCTGCTCCTTTGTGCCACGCTGTTTGGACTGGCAGTGTTTCAGCGCCGCAATGTGGGGGAAATGCTGATCACGGCGATCTCCCTGGCGGTGGCGGCAGTGCCGGAGGGTCTGCCCGCAGTGGTGACCATATGCCTCGCCCTGAGTGTGACCAGGATGGTCAAGGTCAATACTATCGTGAGGAGGCTGCCTTCCGTGGAGACGCTGGGAGCCGTCAGCGTGGTCTGTTCCGACAAGACAGGGACTCTGACGCAGAACCGCATGATCGTGGAAAAGGTGGCCATAGGCGGCAGATGCATGGGAGCATCGGAGATATCGCCTGCGGTCTGTCCGGAATTTTTTCAGGGAATGGCGCTGTGCAACGACGCTTC
This sequence comes from Lachnospiraceae bacterium, assembly GCA_023664345.1. GTDB lineage: Bacteria > Bacillota > Clostridia > Lachnospirales > Lachnospiraceae > Acetatifactor. The sequence goes on from JAMPFQ010000011.1 coordinate 64,338, forward strand.
CCTGGGACAGGGAATGGGAGATCCCACGGAACTGGCGCTTTTGGACATGGCTTCCAGGGTGGGGATACAGAAAGAGGAATTGGAGCGTCAGATGCCCAGGATCGGTGAACTGGCTTTCGATTCGGACAGAAAGATGATGACCACTTTACACAGGATGGCCACTTCCCGTGGGGGAGAGCTTCATGCCGCGGGCTACGGCACTTATCAGAATATCAGCTTTACCAAAGGAGCGCCCGACGAGGTGTGGAAGCGGTGCACGGAAATCTGGACTTCCAGGGGCATCGTCCGCATGGGTGCGCAGCAGATCAGACAGCTTCAGGCAGCCCTCAGGGAAATGTCAGGGGAGGCGCTGCGCACGCTGGCTATCGCCATGCGGCGGAACGCGGCGGAGGCCAGGGAAGAAGGATTGGTATTTTTAGGATTGGTGGGAATGAAAGATCCCGCCAGACCGGAGGCCGCAGGCGCCGTTGCGGACTTTAAGGGGGCGGGCGTCACCACCGTGATGATCACCGGTGACCATGTGGACACTGCCTTTGCCATCGGCAGGCAGCTTGGAATCGTGGAAAACAGGAACCAGTGCATGACAGGGGAGGAACTGGCCCGGATGTCCGAGGAGAACCTGATCAGACGGCTGGAGACAAACAGGGTTTTTGCCAGGGTTTCCCCGGCGCAGAAAGTGCGCATTGTGGACGGCTTCCAGAAACGGGGAGAGATCGTTGCCATGACCGGGGACGGGGTCAATGACGCTCCCTCCTTAAAAGAGGCGGATATCGGCATCGCCATGGGGATGAACGGTACGGATGTGGCCAGGCAGGCGGCGGATATGATCCTGACGGATGATAATTTTGCCACCATCAGAAAAGCCATAGAGGAGGGCAGGGGCGTCTATGAAAATATCCGAAAATCGGTGATATTTCTGCTATCCTCCAACCTGGGCGAGATCATCACCATGTTCGCGGCGGTGCTCTGCGGCCTGGCATCTCCCTTAAAGTCCAGCCATATCCTGTGGATCAATCTGATCACGGATTCCCTTCCGGCGCTGGCTCTGGGGGTGGATAAAAATGACGGGAAAAGCCTGATGCGCCAGCCGCCCAGAAAGGCACAGGAAAGCCTTTTCGCAAGAGGAGGCCTGGTCTGTACCTGCTTTTACGGGGTGCTGATCGGTGCCATCAGCCTGACCGCTTTTCTGATGCTGCCCTGCGCCCTGCTCCGGGCAGGCGGCCAGCCCCTGACGCCTGGGGGGATATCTCATCTGCTGGGAAACCCTCATGTACTTTCCAAGGCGCAGACCTATGCGTTTACGGTGCTGGGAATCTCGCAGCTGTTCCATGCCATCGGTATGCGGGATACGGGAAAATCCGTATTTCGCATGAAGCATCTGGAAAATAAACTGATGATAGCTGCCTGTGTGGCAGGTTTCTGTTTACAGTTCGCCGTGACGGAGATCCCTTTCCTGATCCGGGCGTTCGGCACGTCCCATCTCTCGGGAAGCGAATGGCTGAGATTGAGCGTTCTGGCCGCAGTGCCGTTGTTCGCCCACGAGATATTGATATTACTGCGCAGAAATTCCTGAGCGCTTTCCGGCTTTGGCAGAGGATCTTTGACGGCTCCCTTTTTTGACTTTGTTCAGTTCGGCGTTGATGATCTGCAGAGCGTTCTCAGGCGCTTTCTTTCCCGTGCCTGAGCCGCCTGCGGGATCCAGCGCGGAGGCAAGTTCCAGCAGTGTCCTGTCTCCCAACATTGCCGCCAGGGGTCTGGTCATCTTGATACCGCTCATGGAGTACATGGCATCGGCCAGAATCCGAAAAGCGTTGCCGTCCGCGGTGATATCGCCCAGGGTATCGCAGACGGAGAAGCACTCTTCGGAAAACTCCATGGGCGCATCGCTTGCCACGGTCTCTATACGGTCGAACCAGTCTGCCGCGCAGGCCCCGCCATTTTTCAGGGGAAGCGTGTAAACCTCCGGTCTTCCGGTCTTTCTGTCCAAAGTGACAGTGATGGCGGCGGACTTCTCCTTATCCGGCGAATCAGGCATATCCGTGACATCTACCGTAAAGGAGGCGCAGTCTCCCGGGACTCCTGACGCAAGGATTTCCAGCCTGATATCCCTGGGGCGAGGGCTGTCTTTTGGATTATTTCTGCTATCGTGGAAGGTCAAGGTCTGTCTCATCGTCCTGTTCTCTTTTCTTTCTTATATGATCTTGTGACCGTATCGTCTGTTACGGCTCGCGTGTCAGTCCTGGCTTTAGTATAAAGCGCTTTTGGAAAATTATCCTTCACATGCCTGCAAATTTTTTTGTAAACTTTTCCTGTGATCTGTGGTAACATGTTGATAAGTGGAACCATATCCGGGGAACCATAGACCAGATGGGTCAATGGACTTTCATCTGCCGGATGATATCAGGATAAACACAGTCTCAGGACAAAATCGGACGGGAGGACAACCATATGAAGATTATAGACGCGCACATTCATCTCTGTCAGAGCCTGAACGGCTTTGGCGCGAAAGGGGAACTGCGCTGCATCGGCGGCGGATTTGTGGAATATGCGGACGGGAGCCGCTTTCAGATGTTCCCGGAGGAACTGGGGGAAGACCGGGTGACGCCGGAAGCTGTCCTTGCTCTGATGGACAGGGAAGGCGTGGAGAAAGCCGTGATGCTCCAGGGGAACTTTATCGGCCCCCAGAATCTCTACACATGGGAGGCCATGCAGAAATACCCGGATCGTTTTACCGGAGCGGCGTGCTACGATCCCTTTTGCAGGAAATATGAGGATGTCCGCAGGCATCTGTTCGAAGATCTGGGATTTCCCATCGTAAAATTTGAGGTCAGCGACGGAAGCGGGCTGATGAGTTACCACAGGGAGTTTCCCCTGGATGGGGAAATGATGGAGGAACAGCTTTGCTACGCGGAATCCCTGGGGTTGACTGTAGTAGTCGATATCGGGCGCCATGGGGGATGCTGCTGGCAGACGCAGAGACTGGCAGCGGCTGTGAAGCGCCATCCCCGGATACAGTTCGTGGTCTGTCATCTGCTGGCTCCCCAGGGGCGCGGTTATGAGGATGACTGGCGGGAGGCGATAAAGGCGTTGAACCTGGAAAATGTAGTTTTTGACCTGGCCAGTCTGAGCGGCAATCAGAGGCCGGAGCCTTATCCCTATCCCACCGCCATATGGTTTATCAGGGAAGCCATGGGCATCCTGGGAGCGGACCGTATGATGTGGGGGAGCGACCTGCCCAGCAACCTGTGCAGGGACACATATCGACATCTTTTTGACTATATTTTGGAGAGTCCGGTGTTCACGGAGGGCGAGAAAGAGGCTATTTTGTGGAAAACTGCTGAGAAAATTTATTTTAAGGGTTCCTATTTATGCTAAAGTGTGATATTATTTTTGAAAACGGGTGATATTATGCGGAAATATGTTGACTTGACGAGTCATCAACCGAAAGGGACAAACTGGCAGAGTCGATCCAAGACTCTGCAGCAGGTATCCGCAAACAGCGGGCATGAGGCGTAACTATGGAAAAAAGGAACCGTTACCAGATGCGCAAGGCAGCAGGCTTATTTTGGCTGCTTGATATGGAACAGGACGGTCCAGATTGGAAAGAACCTGCGGTCATGAATGAAAGCGGCGCGTATATCTGGGAAAGATATCAATGTCTGAAGTCGGAAGAAGCCGTGGCGGAAGAACTGTACAGGGAGCATGGGGTGCCTGTGCAGGAAGCCCTGGCGGATATCAGGCGCTTTTTGCGACAGCTTAAGGAACAGGGAATCGTTCCAGAGCAGTGATTTGCAGCATGGCTGGACAGACAGTGCGTGCGGTGCAGTTGTCTGCATAAAGGGGAATGGAGCATAGGGAATGGATTTTTTATTGGTGGGAAGCACAGGCAACCTGATGCAAAAGCTGATAGACAAATTGGATAAAGAAAGGCACAGGGTTTTTGTGCTGACGGAAGAGGGCAAGGAAGTCCCGGGTTATCGAAGAACTTTTGAAACATATCGTTTCAGCTACAATAATGCCTGCATCCGTGAAGTGTTCAACAGTGTGAAGCCGGATGTGACGATCTTTCTGGGGGCATATGACTGGAATTTCAACTGGGAAGGCAGGCAGAGTACGTCTGTTGATTATTCCTCGGCTATCCTGAATATGCTGATGGCTTTTTCTGCCCAGCAAAAGGGAAAATTCATCTACCTGTCTTCAGAGGAAGTGTTCGAGGGTCTCAGCATCAATGAGAAAAATGTGGTCATAAACCGGACGGAACAGTATCCCAAGGCCCAGGCCATAGCCATGGGTGAGAAGATGTGCCTGGATTATGGTCGCATGGTGGATGGGACGGTCATGGTGTTGCGGCTGGATCATTTATATGGGATTCCTACCCGCCGGGAGGAGATTGACAATATCTGTGCCCGGATGTGCATGGAAGCCATAGACACGGGCGAAATCACCATAGACGGCGACAAGGGAATCTATGTGGAAGAAGCGGAGGCGGCGGTGGAGACCATCGACCAGTCGCATTTCACGGTGGAAAAGGAGAAAGAGTTTTCTCCTGTGTATCTGGCTGACGCCGTGGAATATATTTATCAGGTGGCGGCGGCAAAAGAGTATAAACAATCCGTTTACCAGGTGTCCGGCAGCAGAGTAGTGACCCAGGCGGAGCTCGCCGGCATGATAAAGCAGAACCTGCAGAAAGGGCCGAACGAGCAGAAAGCGTCTAAGAAGCAGAAAGAGCAGAAAGAATCGAAAAAGCAGAAAGAACAGAAAGAATCAAAGAAACAGAAAGAATCGAAAGAACAGAAGGAATCAAAGAAACAGAAAGAATCGAAAAAAAAGAAGCCGAAAGAGCAGAGCGAGCCGAAAGAACAGAAAGAATCGAAAGAGCAGAAAGCGCCAGGCGAACAGAAAGAACCGGAAAAAGATAAGGCGCCGGACGAACGGAAAGCACCGGGGATATCCGGGGAGATGAGGGAACCGGAAGAACTGGAAAAGACAAAAGGATCAGACGAGGACGGCGTTCAGATCGTGAATGCCCCGGAAAAAGGTGTGAACAGTGTGGTCCTGTCCGGTCTCGCTTTCATGGAGGAATTTAATCTGAAGAGTTTTAACCCGCCCGGCAAGGTGATCCCCAAGCTGGTCGAGTATCTTCAGAAGAACGCGGCGCAGTTTTCCAGACGGTCGGATATGGAAGAAAGCCTGACAGAAAAGGTGAAGCGCGGGTTTAAAGAGATCGTAAGGCTTTTCATCCCTTTCCTGGAGAACATGATCATGTTTGTTCCCTTTTTCATGCTGAACAACAGGGCTGTGGGAAGCAAATATTTTACGCGCCTTGACTTTTATCTGCTGTATGTGCTGCTTTTTGCCATCGTCTATGGACAGCAGCAGGCTATCTTCTCCAGCCTGCTGGCCATCGCGGGCTACTGTTTCCGGCAGATGTACCAGAGAAGCGGTTTTGATGTCATGCTGGACTACAACACATACGTCTGGATGGCGCAGATCCTGATCCTCGGACTGGTAGTGGGATACATGAGGGACCAGTTGAAATCCATCCGGGAGGAACATGCGGGAGAGATACAGTTTTTGACGAAACAGCTGGCTGACCTGTCGGAGATCAACGGCAGCAACGTCAGGGTAAAGGATGTCCTGTCGGATCATCTGCTGAACCAGAACGACAGCATGGGGAAGATCTATGAGATCACTTCCGAACTTGGCAGCTATCAGCCGGCGGAGGTCTTGTTCTATGCGGCGGAAGTGCTTTCCAAGATCATGCGGAGCAAAGACGTAGCAATCTATTCCGTGGCGAACCGCTCCTATGCGAGACTGTTTTCCGCCACATCGGACAGGGCGAGGATCCTGGGGAATTCTGTGAATTATTCGGAGATGACGGAACTGTATGGGGCGATCCAGGAACATAAGGTTTATATCAATAAGAATATGACCGAGAAATATCCGCTGATGGCCAGCGCCATCTATGAGGGGGATGAGATGCAGATGATACTGATGGTCTGGGATATCCCCTGGGAGCGGATGACGCTGGGCCAGGCGGACATGCTGGCAATCACGGGACATCTGATCCAGGACGCCGTGCTGAGGGCCAACCGCTATATGGCGGCATTGGAGCAGCAGCGGTATATCCAGGGGACTCATATATTGGAACCGGAGGCTTTCGAAGAACTGCTGTCCGCGTTTATGCGTGCAAGGAGCCGGAACCTTACTACCTGTGCGCTGCTGAACCTTGATCCGGGAGAATTGTCTCAGGAGGAGGTCAATGAGAAACTCGGCAAGCTGGTGAGGCAGACCGACTATCTTGGACAGGATTCCAAGGGGAAATTGCATGTATTGCTGGCCAATACTGATGTGGAGGGAGCGCGGTTCGTGCAGAAGAGATTTGAAGATGTGGGCATGGGATGTCAGGTTGAGGAGGCGTTGGTGGTATGACAACTGCTGAAAAGGTTTTTTTGATCATCCTGCTGTTGAATACCGTTATCTCCATTGCGTATTTTGTTTGGGGATGCATGGTACAGGCAGTCCGGCCTGGAAAGCATGCCGCCCGGGGAAAGGCGAAGGGAAAGCCGGAAGCGGGCAGGACGAAAATCGGGGATACAAAAGCCGGGGGAAGTAAAACCGGTGAACCAACGACTGAAAACGCGAAAGAGGGAGAAGCCGGGAAAGGGAAAACAAACGAAGACACCGGATCGGAACAGGAAGAAGAGGAAAATGACTGGCCGGAGTGGAGGATGCTCAGCCGGACAGGATACTTTTTCAAAGCCCTTGTGATGTTCTTATGTCCGGTGGTGGGCGTTCTGTTCTTCACGACCGTCCAGCTGATGTATGTATTGTTCTTCCGGACCAAGGTCGATCTGACGGACGTTATCTTTGGCAAAGAGAAAGTGGTGGCAAACCGAAGAGCGGACGAGGAAAGTGAGAAGAACAGGGTACCCATAGAGGAAGCGCTGGCTGTGGCGGACAAGGAGAGCCTGCGTTCGCTGGTCATGGATGTGGTAAAGGGGGATGTCAAAAAATCCCTGGCCACGATTTCCCTTGCCCTGAACAGTGAGGATACGGAGACTTCCCACTATGCGGCTTCCGTGCTGAGGGATGCTTTGAATGATTTCCGCCAGGAGGCGCAGGAGATATACAACGCGCTCCACAGAGGTGATGACAGGGCGGCGGATTATGCCTGCATGCTGATAGAGTACATGAACCAGGTACTGAGCCAGGATGTTTTTCCCGAGATCGAGCAGCGCAGCTATGTGGACATGATGGAAGAGGCATGTACCTGGCTTTACAGGAGCGAGGAACACAGATACCGCCTGCAGTGCGAGTATATAGAATGGATTGCCGACCTGCTGCTGCGCCTGAAAGAATATGAGCGCATGGGCACATGGTGCAGCCGCTGTATGGAAATATATCCTGAGGAACTGACGAGTTATACGATCCAACTCAAGCTGTATTTCAGTATCCAGGACAGGGAGAAGTTCTTTGACACTATGAATCGGTTAAAGAAATCGGACGTCGTGATCGACAAGGATACATTGGATCTGATCAGAGTATTCGGATGACGGCGCGAAAGAGGATATGCTATGGTATCACGCAGGAATTTTGTGACGATTACGATGCTGCTGCTGATCCTTACATTCATGTTCATGTTTACAGGGGTGATCAAGGAGGCATTGAATGAGTATGATGTCAACAGATTTGAAGACACGACGAAAACAGGGCTGACCGGGGAAAGCATGGTACGTGCGGAAGACCAAAAAAACGACGGCTTTGCGATTCCAAGGGAATACGTCCTGTTTGTGGGGTCGAAATATTCCCAGGACATCAGGGCAGTGGTGAGCAGCTGGTGCACCTATACCAAGAGGGGGTATGAGGAATGTGAGTCCCTGGCGGATCATGCGATGCCGGAGGACGATCTCCCGGAAGTGGTGGTGGTGGACGGCCAGTATATCGATGTGGACACGGAATTTCCGTTCATGCAGGAATTGACGGAGAAAGGGGTGCACCTGATCATGGCGCGGATGCCCCATCACCTGACCATGGCGGATCATCCGGAGTTCTGCGATTTCCTGGGGATCAGGAGTGTAAGGAGAAGAGAGATACTGGTGGACGGCGTCCATTTGTTTGACGGCTTCCTGCTGGGAGGCGAGCGGATCTATGCGACGGAAATGGACGACGAATCCGGCCTCCAGGATCTGGAGATGGTGGTCCACTGGTATATGCTGGGCAGCGGCACCAAGACGTATGTCATGGGGATGCTGGATGAGAATGAATATAAGAATGAAGAGATGCCGGCCATCGTCTGGAGGAAAAGCACGGGCAGCGCTTATATTTTCTGCGTGAATGCCAATTATATGTCTAATATGTACGGCATGGGATTTTTGAGCGCCATGATGGCGGAAACGGACGTTTATGAGATCTATCCCATCGTCAATGCGCAGTGCATGACCGTGGCGGAGTTCTCCGCTTTCTCGGAAGATAACACGGAGGAACTGATGTCGATCTACAGCAGCAAGCAGCCCGCGTTATACGAGAGTGTGATATGGCCGTCCCTGATATCCGTTACCGAGAGGACGGGGGCGCATATGACGTTGATGGCAGCGCCGCAGCTGGATTACGATGATGGAAACGAACCGGACAATGCGCTGTTTCCACAGTACATGGCGCTTGTCAATGAGGAATACGGCGAGATAGGCGCTTCCATGGGAAGGGTTTCTGAGACCCCATTGGAAAACAAGATGTCAAGGGACGTGCCCTTTTACATGGAGGGCGCGGATGGTTATACGATCCTTTCCATGTATGCGGAGGATCTGGACGAAGTGATGGAAGCACCCTGGGAGAAGTATTTTCCCAAGCTGCGGACTGTTGCCACCGCCCCGGACAGCGGCGCTCCGCCCATTGACTATCTGAGTCGGGATGTGACGCTGCAGCGGGCCACGGCCATTGGAAGAGAGCATCCCTACAGCGCGAACCTGGCGATTATGGGTTATGAGACAGCGTTGGGGTATTCCAACATTGTGCTGAACATGAAAGAGGTATCTTATCCGAAGAACGAGAAGGATTACTGGCAGAATCTGTCCCGGACGATCTCCCAGAATCTCTGCACTTACTGGAAAGATTATAAAGCTTTTACCCAGACGACGCTGGCGGAAAGCGATGCCAGGGTCAGGAGATTCCTTGCGCTGGATTATCGGACGGAAAGCAGCGGGGATCGAATCCTGCTGCACATAAATGAGTTTGAGGATTCCGTGTGGTTCCTTGTAAAACTCAATAATGGAAAACTGGGGGAGGTGCAGGGAGGCACTCTTCAGGAGATGGGCGGGGGGTATTATCTTCTGGAAGCAACAGAGACGGAAGTGACGATCGATATGGGTTCCCCTGAAATGGAGTATTTCTATCGATGAAAAAACGTGATGTGGAAAAGGGCGTAAGATGAAGATTTGTATTGTTGCAGAAGGCTGCTATCCTTATGTGGTGGGCGGCGTGTCCAGTTGGGTACACAGTATGATAAAGTCATTCCCGGATCAGGATTTTATCCTCCTGACCATTGTGGCGAACCGGTCTTACAGGGGGAAGTTTGTCTATGAACTGCCTGAAAATCTGCTGGAAGTCCATGAAGTGTACCTGGAAGACAGCGATTGGAAGAAAGAAGGAACGGCTGACAGGCATAAGCGTCTGGAGAAGCAGGAGTATGAGGCGCTTAAGAGCCTGCTGCTGAACCAGAATGTAAAATGGCGGGAACTGTTTAAATTTTTTGCCAGCAAGAAGTTCTCCCTGAATGAACTGCTGATGGGGCCGGATTTCCTGAGAGCCGTGAAAGAATGTTATCAGATCCGCTATCCGGAAGTGGTGTTTTCCGATTTCCTGTGGACCATGCGCTCCATTTATCTGCCTTTGTTCCTGGTCATGGAGACGGATGTGCCAAAAGCCCATCTTTATCACTGCGTGGCTACGGGATATGCGGGAATCCTGGGCTGTATGGCCAGATATAAGCACAGAAGCCGTCTGATCATCTCGGAGCACGGCATTTATACCAGAGAGCGCGAGGAGGAACTGATCCGCGCAAAGTGGGTGGAGGGCATTTATAAAAACATCTGGATCGAGCAGTTTAAGAAGATGTCCCGGCTGGCGTACAGTGAGGCGGAACTGGTCACAAGCCTGTATGAACATGCCAGGGAACTGCAGGTAGAACTGGGATGCCCCAAGGAGATCACGATGGTGACACCCAATGGGATCGATGCGTCCCGTTTTGTGGTGACGGAGGATATGCAGCGCACACTGGATGAGGGGATGATCCATGTGGGCGCGGTGCTGCGGGTAACCCCAATCAAGGATGTGAAGACATTGATCAGGGCATTTTCGTTTGCGAAAGAGAAGGTTTCTGCCCTGAAACTCTGGATCATGGGTCCCACGGACGAGGATCCGAAATATGCGCAGGAGTGCGTGGATCTGGTACAGGCGCTGGAGGTCAAGGATATTGTCTTTACGGGTAGGATCAACGTGACGGAATATCTGTGGCAGATGGATATGACGATCCTGACCAGCATCAGCGAGGGGCAGCCCCTGACCATACTGGAGGGATACGCGGCCCATAAACCGGCCATAGCCACCGATGTGGGAAACTGCAGAGGATTGATCTATGGGGAGGGGGATTCTTTCGGCGCAGCGGGGATCCTGACCCATGTGATGAACGTGGAGGAGATCACGGCGGCGATCCTGGAACTGGCATACAGTAAGGAAAAGCGCGTGGAGATGGGAGAGAACGGCTACAAGCGCCTTATGGCAAAATATAAGATAGAGGATATGAGGAAGACATATCAGAAGATATACAGGGATATCGAGGACTGGCTTTATTAGCCGGGAACAGGAGGAACTATGGCAGGATTAGGGGTACGTCTGAACCGGATCTACGAAAAGGGCGGCATTACAATGAATCTGCTGGGCTTTGGGTACAGCATGGTGGTCACCGTTGCGCCCATGATGGTGGTCATTGGAAATATTATGCTGATGAGTATCGTGCTGGGATATGATAAACTGGGATATGTGGACAGGAATCTTTTTTCCGCTACGATACTGTATATCTTCATTTTTGCCCTGCTGACGGCGGCGCCCCTGAACGCGGTACTGTCCCGGTATATTTCCGATGTGATCTACGAGGAACATTATGAAGATATCATGCCCTGTTATTATGCGGGACTGGCCCTGAACATTGTCCTGAGCAGCCTGCTGGGCATACCTTTCTGTGTGCGGGAATATCTGGTGGGAAATGTGGCGCTGCATTTTGTGTTCACCGGGTACTGTGGGTATATCGCGCTGGTACTGGTGTTCTATTCCATGCTGTATTTATCTATCTGCAAGGATTACGCGAAGATCTCCCTGTATTTTTTCGCAGGCATGCTGCTGGCCTTTGTGATCGCGGTAGTGCTGGTCATGGTGCTGAACGCCGGGCTGACCTACAGTATGCTGCTGTCCCTGAGCCTGAGCTTTTTGCTGACGGCGGTGCTGGAGATGTCAACAATCCGACGTTATTTTAAACGGAACAGCAACCGTTATAAAAAGGTATTTCAATATTTTAAAAAATACTGGAAGCTGGTAGTGGTCAATACAGGATACACGCTGGGACTGTACATCCATAATTTTGTGTTCTGGGACACGAGGATGCGGATGGTGGTGGCTGATTCTTTCGTAATGGCGCCGATCTATGATATGGCTACCTGTCTGGCCATGTTTACAAACATTTCCGCCACGGTCATCTTTATCTCCAGGGTAGAAATGCATTTTCACGGACGATATAAGGTATATTCGGAGGCGGTCACGGGCGGCCGATGGCAGGACATCATCAACACCAAGAACCGGATGTTCCGCCAGCTGTCGCGGGAAGTCCAGAACCTGGTGCGCATACAGTTCATCATATCCATCGTACTGTATCTGCTGATGCTCGTGTTCCTGCCCAGGCTGGGTTTTTCCGGAACGGTACTGAGGATCTACCCCTGTCTCGCGGCGGGGTATTTCATCCTGTTTGTCATGTATTCGGAAATAATATTCCTGTATTATTTCAATGACCTGAACGGGGCAGTGCTGACTTCCATGGCATTCTGCATGGTCACTCTGCTGGGAAGTCTGATTTCCAGGAACCTGTCGGAGATCTGGTATGGCCTGGGGCTGCTGCTCAGCAGTTTCATCGGGCTGACGACGGCATACATGCGGATCCGCTGGGTGGAGAAACATCTGGATGAACATGTGTTCTGCCGGGGCGTTCTGTTCCCGTCCGGCAAGGGAAAGAAGCCGGATTCCAAAGTATATGACTGGCGGAAAGCGCGTAAGAAGCTGGTGGATGAAAACTGGCTGTATGGGCTGGGTGACGATGCGTCTTCTTAAGGTCTGAAACAGTCTCGGAACGAAAGCCCCCGGCAAAGGGGGCTGTAGTGCAGAGACGGAACTAAAATGGAAAGAGATGGGGGTGCGTTATGGAAATGGCAAGGATAGCGGGAATCGTCCTGACCGTGTTGGGGGCGATGCTCCTGGTCGGAAGTTTTACGGCGTATGCGCGCCGCAAGCTCACAGAGGATTTCGGCATGATATGGGTGATCGTAGCGGTCTGCTTCCTGGGGGGGGGAATCGTGCTGATCGCGATGGGACAGAGTGTCACCGCATTGTTTGTTGTAACGGTCTTTCTGGGCGTGCTGCTGGTAGCGGGACTGTTTGGATTCAGCAGGGTGATATCCATTCTGGTCATGAAGAATCAGGAGCTTGCCATGCAGGTGTCGCTGCTGAACCAGGAAAATGAAAGTTTTATCCGTATGTTTACAGCGAAAAAGGAAGAAAATACCCATGAGTAAGAGAGTCCTGTTTGTCATAAATACGCTGGGGCATGCAGGGGCGGAGACTGCGCTCCTGGAATTGTTGGAGAGGCTGAAGGACAGCTGTGAGATTGACCTTTATGTGCTGTTGGGACAGGGGGAGATGGCGGCAAAGCTTCCGCCGGGCGTGCATCTTTTGAACAGGCGTTTCAATGATTGTTCCGTCCTTTCTGCCAGAGGCCGCCTGCATATGGCGGGTACGGTCATGAAAGCCTTTCTCTGCCGCGCAGCGGGGATACGCCTGCTCCCCTACCTGTGTCGAAATTTCTTTGCGATGCTGGGACAGCACAGGGTGCAGGCAGATAAGCTACTCTGGAGGGTTCTGTCGGACGGCGGTATGCGCCTGAATCAGGAATATGACCTGGCGGTGGCGTTCATTGAGGGCGGCTCCGCGTATTATGTGGCTGACCATGTGAAAGCAAGAAAAAAGGCCGCTTTCATACATATCGACTATGAACAGGCGGGATATACCAGGGAACTTGACAGGGACTGTTATCTGCGGTTTGATGCAATCTTCCCCATAGCGGAGGAAATCAGGGACAGGCTGTTAAAGGTTTACCCTGAATGTGCTGACAGGACGAGAGTCTTTCACAATCTGATCAACAGGGACAAAATCCTGGAGAAAGCAAAAGAGGGGGAGGGCTTTACGGATGGCTATCAGGGGACAAGGATTCTGACGGTCGGGAGGTTGACACGGCAGAAAGCGTATCCTGTCGCCATTGAGGCCATGAAGCTGCTGAAAGCCGGTGGATGCCGGGCCAGATGGTATGTGCTTGGGGAAGGGGAAGAGAGGCGCACCCTGGAGAAAAAGATCGGGGAATACGGCCTGGAAGAAGATTTTGTCCTTATGGGGGCGGTCGAGAATCCGTTTCCTTATTACAAGCAGACAGACCTTTATGTCCATGCCACCGGTTTCGAGGGAAAGAGCATTGCCATACAGGAGGCGCAGATCCTTGGATGCGCGATCATCGCTTCAGACTGTACGGGAAACAGGGAGCAGATCGTTCATGGGACGGACGGTCTCTTATGTGATCTGTCCCCCCAGGCAGTGAAAGATGCCGTGTTAAGATTGATCGAAGATAGCGGGCTGCGTGAAAAGCTGAAGCATGCGGCGGCCTGTAAAAGAATAACTTATGAGGAAGACATCAGACTTTTGACGGAGATACTGGACAGTGATTAAAAGGGAGAGATGGATGTGAAATACGGGGAACAGAAAGATTTGCTGATTATTATGCCGGCATATAACGAGGAACAGAATATACCTGAGGTGTTGAAGCAGCTTTCCGCGCCGGAGATAAAAGAGATAGCGGATGTGCTGGTGATGAATGACGCCTCTTCGGATTCCACGAACTGGATCGTAAAGAAGCAGGGCTTTAAACTGGTGACGAATGTCTTTAACCTGGGTTACGGCAGCGCCATCCAGCTGGGGTATAAATATGCCGTCCGCAGGAAATATAAATACATCATCCAGATGGACGCAGACGGGCAGCATGACGTCTGTAACATTCCCTCGCTGTACAGGACGCTGCGGATGCCGGGGGCAGGCGGCGAGTGTCCTGATATCGTGCTGGGTTCCCGTTTCATGGAAGGAAGCGGTGATTTTCCCATATCACTGTCCAAGAAGATCGCTTACGCATTGTTCAGGCGCTGCATCAGGATGACCACGGGCCGATGGATCTCCGATCCCACCACAGGCCTGCAGGGACTGAGCAGCCGGGCGGCGTTATTTTATTCCAAGTTCGGCAATTTCGACAACAAGTATCCCGATGCCAATATGCTGATCCAGATGCTGCTGCTGGGATATCAGGTAGTGGAAGTGCCCGCGGTGATGCATAACAGGAGCCATGGCGTCAGTATGCATTCCGGATTGAAGCCGTTTGTCTATATGTTCCGCATGATGTTCTCCATCATGGCGGTGGTTTTCCGGATCAAGGTCTTACATATCGGGACAGGAGCGAAGAAAGATGATATTTTTTTCCAATAAGGGCATGCCTGCTTTCCGACAGGAGAAGTTCCGCGAGACGCCGGGCAATGTATTGAATCCCGGAAGGGGCTGGTACCGCATTTATACCTATGCCCTGACGGAAGACGGACAGTATGAACTTCCTCCGGCGCTGTATGACGGGGAGACGCTTGCGCTGGTGCTGATCGACATCAGCGCGTATCAGGAGCGGCCCATATCCGATCAGGGTCTGTCTGATATGGACCGGATCCTGGGGTGTTTTGCCGAAAGCGGCCGGGAGATGATCCTGCGGGTGGTTTATGATACGGCGGGCAGAGGGATGGAGCATGAACCCGCTCTTTTTTCCCAGGTGCAGCGGCATATGGAACAGATGGCGCCGCTGCTGGTGAGATACAGTGATCACATTTTTGTTTATCAGGGGCTGCTTGTGGGAAGCTGGGGGGAAATGCACACCTCGAAATTTGTATCGGAAAAATACCTGCGGCAGCTGGCAGAGAACTTTTTCTTCCTGACAGAGAACAGGTTAAAGCTTGCGGTAAGAAGACCGGTGCAATACCGTCTGATCCAGGGGGTTGAGTGCGAGAGGCTGCCCTTGACGGGCTGTTTTGACGATGCCATATTTGCATCGGAAACCCATATGGGGACCTTTGGCATCCAGGAGAGGCAGGAGGCGGGCTGGGATGGCCCGTGGTGTCCGGAGGAGGAAATCCGGTTTCTGGAGAAGCTGGCGGAAAAAGTCCCGTTCGGAGGCGAGGTCTTAAGCGGGGAGGACGGCATGGCAGCGGCGGATGCGGTGCGCCGGCTCAGCGGGCTCCATGTCAGTTACTTAAACTGCGTGCACGAGGAAGCAAGGCTTAAAGAGTGGCGTGAGACGGAATACGCTCCGGGGATCAGCCTCTATGACTATATAGGCGCGCATTTGGGCTATCGGTTTGTGGTGGAGAAAGCCGTGTGCGAGAGGAAGAAAAAGGAAGCCCATCTGGCGGTGAAAGTCGCCAACCGCGGTTTTGCCTGCTGTACGGAGGAATTACAGTTTATCCTATGCCTGCGGCGGGGAGGAGAGGAACGCCAGATCCCTGTTGACTGTGGATTAGGGAAGCTTGAGGGAGGCAAGAGCATGACGCTGCAGATTCCTCTGGAAGAAGAAATGCAGCGGAGAGGGACATGTCTTTACGGAAGATTACAGCGGGTGAGGGACCGGCGAGTGATAGCCTTTGCCAACGAAGGAGCTGGTGAGAGCCTGTTGCTGGGGAGTTACGGTGATTAATGTCCTTGCAAGCTGCTGTGGTGTTCGCGCGTATATTTTGGCGATATGGATTTATCTTGGTGAGAGTTGAGGATGAAAGCATAATGCACCTGAAAGATGATATGGATCAGCAGATAGATTTTGTGATTACATGGATAGACGGACAGAACGAGGCATGGCGCAAGGAAAAGAGCATGTTTCAACCTGACAGGCGCGATGATGACCAGGAGGCGCGTTACAGGGATTGGGGATTATTGAAATATTGGTTTCGAGGAGTGGACAAGTTTGCGCCCTGGGTAAGAAAGATTCATTTCATCACATGGGGATATGTGCCGGAGTGGCTCAATACCGGAAATCCCAGGCTGCACGTGGTCCAACATAAAGACTATGTCCCGGAACAATACCTTCCCGTTTACAATAGCAATGTCCTTGAGATATATATGCATAGGATCGAGGGATTGGCGGAGCATTTTGTGTATTTTAATGATGATATGTTCTTGATTCGCAATGTCAGGCCATCTTACTTCTTCCGTCACGGACAGCCTTGCGATATGCTGGCATTTCAGCCTGTGGTGGCGAATCCTGCGAATCCGCTGATGTCCCATCTCTATTTAAACAATACACTGGCATTGTCTAGGCATTTTGTGAAGCGAGAAAATATACGGCGACAGCCGGGAAAATATTTTAATCTCAGGTATCCGCCCCTGTACTTCTTTTATAATCTGCTGGAACTGGCCTTTCCGCTATATACGGGTTTTTACACAGTGCACGGGCCTTCACCTTTCTGTAAGAGTACCTTTGAGGAAGTATGGGAAAAAGAAAGGGAAGCTTTGGAAGAAATGTCGTTTAACAGATTTCGGAGCGAGGGCGATCTGACCCCATATTTGTTCAGGGAATGGCAGAAATTGTCAGGGCGCTTTTATCCCTGGAACATACGAAAGGATTTTCGCTATTTTGGCGTGGGTAGTGATAATACAAGATTGCTGCGCACGATTTCAAGGCAGAGGAAGAGAGTGATCTGTATAAATGACACGGTTTCACATAGTGAATTTGAGAGCGCCGACACCCAGCTAAAAGCGGCTTTTCAACAGATACTGCCGGAGAGATCAGCCTTTGAATAGGGTAAATGGAGGATAAGACTTGAGTGAGAACAGTAGAACGGAGCATTCCGCACGTAATGCCACAGTAGCAGTGGTGGCAAAGATTATCGCCATATTGGCAGGATATGTAACCCGGGTAGTGTTCACTCACACGCTCAGCCAGGATTATGTGGGGATTAACGGATTACTCACCAATATCTTGAATGTGCTGGCATTATCAGAACTCGGTGTAGGAACAGCAATCACCTATGCGCTGTATCTTCCAATCTCAAGACGGGATGTGGAAAAGCAGAAAAGCCTGATGCGGATGTACAGGCATTTTTACAGAATCATAGCTGTGATTGTGTTAGTCTGCGGGCTGCTGGTGATTCCTTTTTTCGGAAAGCTGATAAAAAACCAGCCGGATGTGGATCATCTGGTTTTGATCTATCTCTTGTATTTGCTGAATTCTGTGCTGTCATATCTGTTGATTTATAAGAAAACGCTGATAGAGGCACATCAACTCAGTTATATTGTCACTTTATATCAGACGGTTTTTTTGCTCCTGCAGAATCTGGTGCAGGTAACGGTTCTCGTACTTACCGGTAATTTCCTGCTTTTCGTGACAATACAGCTGGCGTGTACGCTGGGAAATAATCTTAGTATCTCCCGCAAAGCTGACAGAATGTATCCCTATCTGAAAGAAAAAGAAGTACAGAAGTTGCCGGAGAATGAAAAAAGGTCCATTTTTCGCAGCATCAGGGCAATGCTGATGCACAAGATAGGCAGTGTAGTGGTAAATGATTCAGATAACCTGTTACTGTCCGCAATCGTCGGAATTGTCAGCGTCAGCAAATACTCAAATTATTTTTTGGTGATTGGCTCCGTCCGTCAGGTACTGGATCAGGCTTTTCAGGGCATTACGGCCAGCGTTGGCAACTTGGGAGTAGAGGAGGGCAGGGAGCGAATCAGGAAAATATTTGAATCCTCTTTTTTTATGGGACAGTGGATGTTTGGCTTGACAGCCATATGCCTTTTTGAACTCTGCGATGTGTTCGTGGAGATCAGCTTTGGCCCTCAGTATGTATTTCCGCGCAGCGTGACGCTGATTCTGTGTCTGAATTTTTATCTCACGGGGATGCGTCAGCCCGTATTGGTATTTCACGACTCCATGGGGTTGTTTTGGTATGATCGGTATAAATCGCTTGCGGAAGCGTTGATCAATTTGACAGCGTCCATTATATTGGGGAAATACTGGGGAACTTTCGGCATTTTCCTGGGGACAATGGTCAGTACGATAACGACTTCTTTTTGGGTGGAGCCTTTGGTATTGTATAAGTATCGTTTGGAAATGCCGGTTCGTGGGTATTTCTGCAGGTATGGTCTATATGCAGCGGTTACTTTTGGAATCTGGCAGGCGATCGATTTTCTGTGCGGCTGTATTACTGGTGGATTGTGGAAAATATGTTTTCTCAGATCGATTGTGTGCCTGCTGGGAGTGAATGCAGTATATCTGTTGATATATCACAGGACCAGGGAATTTCGACTGCTGGCACAAAAAGCACGGAAGATCATACAGGACAGGCAAACACAGCGTCATGCCAGAAAAGGAGTATAGCGTTGGAAAGAGCGTTTAGGACAGAGCAGCTTTATGTCATGCAGCTGCTGAAAGAAGCATTGACAGAACAGAAAAATCTTGAAGAAGACATTTTTCAGGTTCCCGTGGATTGGTTTGAATTTATAAAACTGGCGGAAAACCATAATGTGTTGTCTTTGCTCTATGATGTGCTCGAGGAAAGAAAAGATCTCATTCCGCCAGATATCCTGCAGAGGACACAGGAAGTGTCAAAGCGTGTGGCAATGCAGAGTTATCATTTGCTGTTCGTCGGCCGTTATCTGGTCTCTGCGCTGGAAAAAGCAGGGATTACCGTAATCTTACTGAAAGGTGTTGGGACAGCTTCCTTGTATCCTGTGCCGGAAGTGCGCAAAACAGGAGATATAGATCTGTTGCTGCCGGAAATGGACAGGCTGGAGGAAGCGTGTCAGATTCTGGAAGAGAACGGATGCAGGAAGAGCGATGTCCAGAATGCCCTGCACCATATACAGTTTTATTTGAAAGACGCGATAGAGATAGAACTTCACACAATGTTGGTAGAACCTTTTGACAACAATGAGATTAATGAGTTCCTTCGGCAGACCCAGAAAACATATGCGGAGCATCTGGTCAGGACAGATGCGATGGGAGTGGAAATACCCATGCTTACACCCGGGTATCATGCATATGAACTACTGTTGCATATGCTACAGCATTTTTTGCGTTCTGGGTTTGGATTGAAGCTTCTCTGTGACTGGGTGGTACTGTGGAACAGGATAGAAGATCCCGGAGAGAGAGAGAACTATCTGCGTTTGGTAACGGAGAGCAGACTGAAAGGTTTTTCTGACGCGGTCACGGAAGTGTGCTGTCGTTTCCTGGGGCTTCGGCGTGAGGCGGTGCAGTGGATGAAAGTGAGTTATGGAGAAACTCAGGCAAATGAATTTATGGCAGAGATTCTGGAGGCGGAGGAATTTGGAAAGTCATCCAAGGATCGCATGGTGGCCTTGCGGGGCACGGGCCTGACTGGGTATGCCAGAGAGTTTCACCATCAGATGTCTCTCAATTACCCCAAAGCGTCAAAATGCATCGTCTGCTGGCCGGTCCTGTGGGCGGCTACACTGGCCAGATTCCTGTATAATAACCGCAAGATTCGTCATGTTTCTGTCAGAACTGTTCTGAAGAAAGCGGGGAAACGGGGAAAAGTGATAGAACAGATGCGGTTATGGAAAAACTGATTTTCTTAAAAATTAGGATTGATGTCTATCAATAAGAACTTCTTTGATGTATAATGATACATTATACAGGTTGCTTTGTCGGCTTTTTCAGAAGGCGGAGTTGGGAGAAAAAATATTGATCACATTATATTGGGTGACAGAGTATGTAAAAGTATTCCTTGCATATATGTTCATCATGTTTATCTGGCCATCCGTCGTCTTCAGAGGTTATCTGAAGGGGAAGACGAAGACATTTCGTTTCGGCTTCTGCGTTACGGTACAGCCGGTTTTGATGAACACGGTCGTTTTGTGTCTGGGGCTTATCCACTTGTTGTATCCTTTTATGGTAGGAGCAGTGGTCTATGGCATTTTTTTATACTGTGTCCTTAAAAAAATACTGATTGAAGAAGGTGCGCTCAAAACGGTACATTGTCTGTTGAACAGAACATACGGGCTGAAACTTTTTGTATGTAACGGTGTTTCCGGTATCAAAAGAGGGATGAGGGCATGTCTCAGGAAATTTTTTTCTATGGTAAAAGGACATATATGGGAATACGGGCTTTTGGCTATCGTACTGCTCTATGGCATGATATACTTTACTTATGGGGCGTTCCAGGATTATTCCTACGGCTTTGGTGATATGTATCCCCATAATGCGTGGATCTACGGGCTCGTTCAGGGGAAAATTTTTTCGGCAGGTGTGTATCCAGAGGGAATGCATTGTTTTCTATATACGATCCATGTGTTGTTCGGAATAAGAGTATATAGTGTTCTGCTTTTTACGGCAGGCATCCATATCGTGGCATTTCTGCTGTCGGCATATGTTCTGTTGAGACAGGTGTTCCGTTGGCGGTATACCCCGATACTGGCATTGACGATGTTTCTCACGCTTGAAGTAGTATGCGTTAACGAAATATACAGCATGTCCCGCCTTCAGTGGTCAATCCCTCAGGAATTTGCGCTTTATACCCAGTTCCTGTGTGCTGCGTTCCTGATCAAATATCTCCGGGAAGCAAATCAGGTTCCGGCAGACAAGCCTCGCGCTAGATTTTACTGGAATGAAAATCTTGTGGTGTTTTCTCTAACTTTGGCGGCTTCTCTTGCCATTCATTTTTATGCTACCATTATGGCTTTTTTCCTCTGCGCGGCCTTTGTACCGATGTTTTTCAGGAAAATATTCTGTCGCAAGCGGTTTGTTCCGCTTGTGACAGGGGTGGTCTGCGGTTTTCTTATAGCAGTGCTACCTATGGCGGGCGCCCTTGCTTCAGGCATCCCTTTTCAGGGCTCCATAGGATGGGCCATGAACGTCATCAATGGCACGGACGAGGAAAGTGGCGGCAATGTTGTGATCGATGAAAATACCGGAGAAGAAATCACAGGCAGTCTGTTTGGCGGCTCCCAGAAAGAATCCTCAGAAGATACGGAGCGTGCAGAAGGGGAAGAGACCTCCGTGGGAGAGGAACTCGCGCAGATTCAGGAACCGCCGCAGCCAGAACTGTCTTTTCAGGAACGGCTTCAGGGATTTGCGGAGAAATTGCGAGGTTTTATCTTGCGGGAGGCAAGAGCCCTGTACGATGAAGCGTACGTGACCCTGTACAGACAGACAAGCGCTAATGTGATTCTGGCGTTTACGTTCCTGGCTTTGATAATCTGGCTGGCGTGCAGGATGATCGCGTCTGTCCTTAAGCGGCTATTGCAAAAAAGAAAGAAGATTGATCCGGGATATTATGATCAGTATTTTTCCATAACGGTGGCATCGGTGCTGTTTATGGCACTGTACTGTGCCAGCGCTCTGGGATTGCCTTCCCTGGTTGCAGGATCCAGGCTGTGTTCGGTGGCGCAGCTTCTGATTGTTTCCGTGATGGCGGTTCCTGTCGATCTACTGTTTTCCCTGATGGGGCTTATGGTATATGAGGGAGTCATGAAAGTGGTCGCTGCCTTGTGCATGGCGGGGATATATTTGGGGACCATGGTGACAGGAACTTTTCACGGGTATTTATATTATGAACTGACACGCTATAATGCCGCTGTTATGACAACATATTCCATTGTGGAGAACCTGCCGGAGGGCAATTTTACCATTGTATCATCTGTAGATGAACTGTATCAGATTATTCAATACGGTTTTCATGAGGAGGCGATAACTTTTATCAATCAAAGTATATCGGAAGATTACACCCTGCCTTCGGAGTATGTATTTATCTTTGTTGAGAAAAAGCCTCTCCAATATGGACAGAGCCATTTCTTTTCGGGCCCCCGGTGGCTGGCCTGGGAAAAGTATCCCATGTATTATGATTCTTTCGTCAGTCAGTGCCCGGATATCACGGCATCGAAAATATCAAGGGAACTGGCGGAAGATAATATGGTCCTTTTGCCTGATTCCGCGAAGATTTATTCTAATCTAACGACCCGTACCATAGTGGAATCCAGATTATACGAATGGTGCAGAAAATTTGAACAGATGTATCCGAATGAGCTGAATGTGTATTATGAAGATGAAGACTTTGTATGTTTTTATTTTAAACAAAACATTATGAGGCTGTATCAGTTGGCGATATATCAATAAAACAGCCTGTGTGATGGATGGGAGGAGCCTTGAAGAAGTTTTTGACAAGAAGCGCGATATGTTTATTTATACTTGCTGTGATATCAGCGTCCGGCGTGCTGCTGTACAGGTGCGGGAATGGTCTTCTGGCAGCAAGAGGACATGGTGATGTGGAACTGGAGAACTGTGTCTTCACGGAATCTGACAGACAGCTTTACAATCCCAACAGGGGTTTTTATCATATGCATGGTTTTCATATCAATGACGAAGAGACGGATTTCCGGCAGAATATTGCCGATAGATTCTGTCGAGATGAGGATACGATGCTGACCATGATAGAGTTCAATCTACAGACTTTCAGAGACAGGCCGATCTCGGAACAGGGGCTTGAGAATCTGGAAGCCTTGTTCCAGGCGCTGGAACAGGTGGATAAGCGGCTTATCGTCAGGTTCCTGTATGACTGGAACGGGGAGAATGAGCAGGTGGAGCCTGAGAACATCGATGTGATTCTGGAGCATATACGTCAGGTGGGACCGACATTGAGAAAGTATAAGGACAGGATATTTGCCATGCAGGGATTGTTCATAGGCAACTGGGGGGAGATGAACGGAACGGAATATTCCGATCCCCAAAGTATGCAGATGCTGGCAGAGGAACTGATGAACGCCACAGACCCATCTACGTTCCTTTCCGTGCGGATGCCCATGCAGTGGCGGATGGTGACCCGGCTAGGGGAGGTCTCGGGAGTGGCGAGAGGAGACGGAACGCTTGCGTCCCGACTGGGACTGTTTAATGACGGAATGTTGGGAAGTTGGAGCGATTATGGCACTTATGGAGAGCATACCAGGGAGGAAGACGGTGACTTTACGTACTGGAGCAGGGAGGAGGAACTGGAGTTTCAGGAGGAACTCTGTAAAATGGTACCTATCGGGGGAGAGGTGATTGTCGATAATTCCTACAATGATTTTGAAAACGCACTGCAGGATATGAAGCGGATGCATGTCACTTATCTCAATAAGGATTTTGACAGGAATGTGCTGGATAAGTGGGCGGCGCATACAGTAACGGAGGAGGGCTGTTTTCAGGGTATGGATGGCCTGTCTTACATGGAAAGGCATTTGGGATATCGGCTGCTGATCAGTGAAACGGTATTGGATTATCAGTTTGCGGAAGATACGCTTTCTGCGGATGTCACCTTGCGGAATGTGGGATTTGCGCCCCTGTACCATGGGACGGATACGTGGATTGTATTGAAAGAAACAGACAGCGGCATTGTGCATTATTATCCTGTTGACTGTAATCTGGGAGTCCTGACAGGCGGAAATGACGCGGAACAGTCTTACACGGTCCATGTGGAACTGATGCTCAATGGTAAGGCGGAGGGAGACTATGAAATTTATTTCGATATCAGGGATGCGGCATCGGGAGAGAGGATTTTTCTTGCAAACGAACAGGATCCGGAGGCCTGCGGCTACAGAGTGGGAACGGCGGAACTGATGCCCGTAGGAGAACTGAAAGATTACATTATGGCAAAGTTGAGGCAAAGTGCAATAAAATAGAAAGAAAAATCAGGAGAAATTGTATTGTACAATTTCTCCTGAATCTGTTATAATGTTCATATTTGCTGAAAAACTTTGGAATCACATATTTTAGAAGGAGATCACAGTGGAAGAATTATTAATGGAAGACTTATTGGAAGATTTATTGGATGAGCGCATTGCCCATGCGGTGAGGGAGATGGGATTTGAGAAGCTTTCCCCGATTCAGAAAGAAGCGATTCCTTACCTTCTGGAGGGGGATGACGTGATCGGACAGGCTCAGACGGGCACCGGAAAAACGGCGGCCTTTGGAATACCGATCCTGCAGAAAGTGGACCCGGAGATGAGAAAGCTTCAGGCGATCATCCTGTGCCCTACCAGGGAACTGGCCATGCAGGCTGCGGAGGAACTTCGCAAGATGGCCAAGTATATGCATGGCATCAAGATACTCCCTGTATATGGCGGCCAGGAGATCGGAAAGCAGATCGCGGGGCTGAAAGGGGTGCAGATCATCGTAGGCACACCGGGACGTGTCATGGATCATATGCGCCGCCGTACCATCAAGCTGGATGATATCAGCATGGTAGTGCTGGATGAGGCGGATGAGATGCTGAACATGGGGTTCAGGGAGGATATGGAGACGATCCTGGGGCAGATCCCTAACGAGCACCAGACCGCGCTCTTTTCCGCTACCATGCCCCAGCCCATCCTGGATATCACGAAGCAGTTCCAGAACAACGCCAGGATGATACGGGTAGCGGCAAAGGAACTGACCATACCGTTGGTATCCCAGCGGTATTACAGGATAAAAGGACGGGATAAGGATGCGGCCTGCGTGCGCCTGCTGGAGTATTATCAGCCCAGGCTGTGCCTGATCTTCTGTAATACGAAGAGAATGGTGGACGAACTTGCGGAAGTGCTGAAAAAGGCAGGCTTTCAGGCGGAAGGGCTTCATGGGGACATGTCCCAGCATCAGCGGGATGTGGCAATGAACCGGTTCCGCAACGGCAGTACCAGCATACTGATCGCCACGGATGTGGCGGCCAGAGGCATTGATGTGGATAATGTAGAGGTGGTCATCAATTACGATATCCCTCAGGACAATGAATATTATGTGCACCGCATCGGCAGGACGGGCAGGGCGGGCAAGACAGGGCGGTCTTTTACCTTTGTCACCAACAGGGAATTTCATCGAATCCGCGAGATCGAGAGGGTCTGTCATACCACCATTGAAGAGAAAAAGCTGCCCGGAGCCGCTAAAGTGCTGAAAGCGAAAGCGGACAAATACCTGAACCGCGCGTGGGAGCTCCATGAGCATGAGGATATGGAACTGATGAAGTCCTATGTCCAGCGCAAGATGGAGGAAGAGGGCTGTGATGCCCTGGAGATCGCCGCGGTGATGCTGAAGCTGCAGGTGGGCGACAAGGGGCCGGAGATCCTGGCAGATGAGCCCGCAAGCCGCAAAGGCCTGCGCCTCGGCAGCCGCCGTGACGGCAAAGAAGACGGTGGCAGCCGCCGTGACAGAAGAGAGAGCGGCAGCCGCCGTGACAGAAGAGAAAGCGACAGCCGCCGTGACAGAAGAGAGGGCGGCAGCGGTCGTGACGGCAGAGAGAACGGCAGCCGCCGTGACAGAAGAGAGGGCGGCAGCTGGAGAGACAGCCGGGAGAACGACAGCCGCCGTGACAGAAGAGAGGGCGGCAGCTGGAGAGACAGCTGGGAGAACGACAGCCGCCGTGACAGGAGAAAGAACAGCGGGCGCGAGGACGACAGGCGCAGGGAAAGCGGCAGGTGGGGCGACAGAGCCCCCAGGGAGCGTGATGTGCGCCGCGACGGCAGCCTCCGTGAGAGCAGCCGCAGGGAGCAGGAATTTGGCAGCAGGCCTCCCAGGAGGAGACGGGACAGAAGCGGCGCAGAGGACTGAACCATAAAGACAGATCTGGGATCGGAATAGGAAATCGTTTATGAGGATCGGAATGGGATATGATGTCCACCGTCTGGTGGAAGACAGAGAACTGATCATCGGCGGTGTGTCCATTCCCTGTGAAAAGGGATTGTTGGGGCATTCGGACGCGGATGTACTGCTCCATGCCATCATGGATGCCTTGCTGGGGGCTGCCGCACTGGGAGATATCGGGAAACATTTTCCCGATACGGATCCTGCGTATCAAGGGATCTCTTCCCTGACGCTGCTGAAAAAGGTGGGACAACTGCTTGCGGAGAAAGGCTTTCTCATTGAGAATATCGATGCCACCATTATCGCCCAGGCGCCGAAGATGCGTCCCTATATTGACGTCATGCGG
Source organism: Lachnospiraceae bacterium (assembly GCA_023664345.1). Classification (GTDB taxonomy): domain Bacteria; phylum Bacillota; class Clostridia; order Lachnospirales; family Lachnospiraceae; genus Acetatifactor. The sequence goes on from JAMPFQ010000011.1 coordinate 90,671, forward strand.
GAAAATATCGCCAGGGCGCTGGAGATGGATGCCGAGCATGTCAATGTGAAAGCTACTACGGAGGAGGGCCTGGGCTTTACGGGAACCGGAGAGGGCATATCCTCTCAGGCGGTCTGCATGCTGACCAGTCCCTTTGACCTGACAGCCGGACAGATAGCAGGGGGCTGTGAGGGTTGTAGCGGCTGCAGCAGAAAGGGTTGACAAAATCAGGATTTTTGCATATCCTAATAAAAAGAAAAGTAAAATGCGATGAACGGGAAGAGTACCTTTTTGCAACGTGCCAGAGAGAAGCCGCAGACCGCTGTGAGCGGCTTTCACGGGAGAAAAGGGAAGTGCGCCCGGGAGCAGGTCCGTTGAAAGGCGGACACGCAGGCGGGCGTTAGACGCGTTGAGTGAAAGGCATATGCCTTTAAGTAGAGTGGAACCGCGGATGAATTCGTCTCTGAACAGGGAAGGGTCGTCCGCGGTTTTTGCGGTTGTCCGGAACCACGCAGTGTTTCCGGGGCCGACTTTGAAAAGTTGCGCAGGGAATATGTCCGCAGGAGACCGATTATGGGAATGATAGGCAGTATTAAGGAAGAGATCAAGATCATCAGGGAGAGGGATCCGGCGATTCACTCGTCCATGGAAGTGTTCCTCTATCCCAGCTTTAAGGTGATGCTGCATTACCGTCTGGCACACAAGCTGTATGAGAACGGGCACTATTTCTGGGCCAGATGGGTTTCCCAGAGAGGGGTGAAAAAGACCGGCATAGAGATTCATCCCGGTGCAAGGATTGGAAAAGGGTTCTTTATCGACCATGGAAACGGCGTTATCATCGGGGAGACAACGATCATCGGCGACAATGTCACTCTGTATCAGGGAGTGACGCTGGGAGGGACCGGCAAGGAGCACGGCAAGCGCCATCCCACTCTGGGCAGCAATATCATGATCGGCGCAGGCGCCAAGGTGCTGGGTTCCTGTACCATCGGGGACAACTGCAAGATAGGCGCGGGCAGCGTGGTGCTCAGCGATGTGCCCTCCAATTCCACAGTGGTGGGAGTGCCGGGACGAGTGGTGAAACGCTGCAATGTGGCGCTGCCCCAGGAGACCATGAACCAGACCGATCTGCCCGATCCCGTGCGGGAAGATATCGTAGACCTCCAGCGGGCCAACAGCGAACTGATCAACCGCGTCCTGGAACTGGAACAGCAGATGAAGCGGATCATCCGCGAGGATAAAAATTGAAACGGCATAAAGGAACAGCCTCGGAACAAATTGCCGCAGGCGGCAATGGAACAGGAGTTATGATTATGGAAAACAGATTACAGATGTACAACACACTGACCAGAAAGGTAGAGAGGTTCATCCCCAATGAGGACGGAAAGGTGGCCATGTATACCTGCGGCCCCACCGTGTATCATTATGCCCATATCGGGAACCTGAGAAGCTATATCATGGAAGATTTGCTGGAAAAAACGCTCCGCTATCTCGGCTACGACGTGAAACGCGTTATGAACATCACCGATGTGGGCCATCTTTCCAGCGATGCGGATACTGGCGAGGATAAGATGCTGAAAGGGGCGAAGAGGGAGCATAAGACCGTGATGGAGATCGCGAAGTTCTACACGGACGCCTTTTTTGGCGACTGCGGAAAGCTGAACATCAAGACCCCTGACGTGGTGGAGCCCGCCACCAACTGCATCGACGACTTTATCCGCGTGATAGAGGGACTTCTGGAAAAAGGATATGCCTATGAGAGCGGCGGGAACATTTATTTTGATACCTCTAAATTAAAGGAGTACTATGTGTTCTCCAACCAGAGCGAAAAAGAACTGCTGGTGGGCGTTCGGGATGATGTGGACGAGGACAGGAACAAGAGGAACAAGAGTGATTTCGTGCTGTGGTTCACCAAGTCCAAGTTCGACGATCAGGAGCTGAAATGGGAGAGCCCCTGGGGCGTCGGATATCCCGGCTGGCATATCGAGTGCTCCTGCATCAGCATGAAGCACCTGGGGGAATATATGGACATCCACTGCGGCGGCGTGGACAATATCTTCCCCCACCATACCAACGAAGTTGCCCAGAGCGAGGCATACCTGGGGCACAAATGGTGTAATTACTGGTTCCATGTGCACCATTTAAATGACAGATCCGGCAAGATGAGTAAGTCCAGGGGGGATTTCCTCACCGTGTCCCTGCTGGAGTCCAAGGGTTATGACCCCATTGTATACAGACTGTTCTGCTTACAGTCCCATTACCGCAAGCCGTTAGAATTTTCCTATGAAAATCTGGACAATATGGTCGCCGCCTATGACAAGCTGGTCAAGAAGATCGGCAGCCTGCGGAAAGAGGGCGAGGTGGATCAGGCGAAGTTCGGGGCGTACAGGGAGCAGTTTGAGGCGGCCCTCTGCAATGACCTGAATTCCGCCACGGCCATCACCGTGCTCTATGATATGCTGAAGGCGGATATATCGGATGCCACCAAATACGCCCTGGCTGAGAGTTTTGACGAGGTTCTTTCCCTGAACCTGACCACCGCCCATGCGGCAAAGGAGGCGGGCAGCAGCGTGGATGCCGAACTGGAAAGCTACATCCTGGCCAAGATCGAGGAACGGAAAGCGGCAAAGAAGGAGAAAGATTTTGCCAGGGCCGATGCCATCAGGAACGAGTTGCTGGAAAAGGGTATCGCGCTGGAGGATACACGCGAGGGTGTGAAATGGAAGAAAGTGTAAGAGACACGGAAAGCCATGCGGCAATGAGGGAAGAGCGGCAGGAGGAACAGCGGGGAGACAGCGGCGCGGACGGATTCCTGGCAAAGATCCTGGAGACTTTCCCCGGAAAGCGTCAGGATATTCGGACCTATTCGCCCCTGGCGCTGGCTTATATTGGGGATGCGGTTTATGACCTGATCATCCGCACCGTAGTGGTGGGGAGGGCAAACCGTCCGGTAAACAATCTCCACCGTATCACTGTGAGATATGTCAGCGCCACCGCACAGGCAGCAATTGTGCAGGCGCTTATGGAAAGCTTCACCGAGGAGGAACAGTCGATCTACCGGAGAGGGAAGAATTCCAAGCCCCATACCACGGCGAAAAATGCCTCCCTGGCGGATTATCTGAAAGCCACCGGATTTGAGGCGGTGATAGGTTATCTCTATCTGACGGGCCGTATGGACAGGGCGCTGGAGCTGGTGCAAAAAGGCCTGGAACTGGCGGGCATGGAGATCTGATCAAAAACAAGGAGGTGTAAGTGTGAGAAGAATTTCTAATGCTCATGCCAGAGGGCATTTCGCAAAGAAATTCTAAATCTCACACGGAAGAATCGCAAGAGCAGCGATTCTTCCCGGAATCGACGGATTCCGTGGGATTGGTTTGTGCCGCCGGAGGCGGCATGACGGGAAGTGTGAAAATAAAACTTTCAAATATTGATTGTATGCGTGCTGGAGCACGCAAGGAGGTGTACATATGGCATACGAAGAATCTGCCATAGAGGGACGCAACGCTGTCATAGAGGCGTTCCGCAGCGGAAAGACGATCGACAAACTATATATTCTGGATGGCTGTCAGGACGGCCCTGTCATGACCATCAAACGTGAGGCAAGGAAACAGGATACCATAGTGAAATATGTGACCAGGGAACGGCTGGATCAGATGTCCGATACGGGGAAACATCAGGGAGTCATTGCCATAACGGCGGCGTATGAGTACGCGGAGGTGGAGGATATCCTGGCGGCAGCCCGGAAGAAAGAGGAGGATCCTTTCATCCTCATTCTGGATAATATCGAGGATCCCCATAATCTTGGCGCCATCATCCGTACCGCTGATCTGGCGGGCGCCCATGGCGTTATCATCCCCAAAAACCGAGCGGTGGGGCTGACCGCCGCCGTGGCAAAGACGTCCGCGGGGGCGCTGAATTATGTACCGGTGGCCAGAGTGACCAATCTGGCGAAGACCATCGAGGATCTGAAAAAAGAGGGTCTCTGGTTCGTGTGCGCGGATATGAGTGGGACTACCATGTACCAGCTGGATCTGAAAGGCCCGATCGGGCTTGTGATCGGCAGCGAGGGGCAGGGTGTGGGCAGGCTGGTCAGGGAAAAATGCGATATGACGGCTGCTATTCCCATGAAGGGAAATATTGATTCCCTGAACGCTTCCGTGGCAGCGGGCGTGCTGGCATACGAGATTGTGCGGCAGCGCGGGAAGAACTTCTAAAGGCATCCTATAATGGGATGCCAAGAAGTTCTTCCCGGAATGTAGGCAAAGGGAGCAGGGGGATTGAAATGGCTTACGGAAATGTGGATTATGGCTCTTTTACGGACGAGGAACTGATAGACCGGCTCCGGCACGGGGAAGATGCCATCATGGATCATATCTGCGATAAATATAAGAACCTGGTGCGGAGCAAGGCCAAGTCCATGTTCATTTTAGGAGCAGACAGCGACGACCTGATCCAGGAGGGCATGATCGGGCTCTTCAAGGCGGTACGGGATTATGATATGGGCAGGGATGCCAGTTTCTTTACGTTTGCGGAACTGTGCATCAGCAGGCAGATGTACACGGCGGTACAGGCCGCCAAGAGGCAGAAACATTTCCCGCTGAACACGTATGTTTCGCTGGATGCGGGCAGTAGTATGGACGGGAAAGGCCGGGAGGAGAGCACGCTGGCGGAACTGATCGCCGACAGGGCGGAACTCACCCCTGAGCAGATGGTACTGGACAAGGAGCGGGTGGCGTATCTGGAGAAGACCATCGAGACGGAACTCAGCGACTTTGAAAAGCAGGTGCTGGATCTCTATATGACGGGCATGAGCTATTCCCAGATCGCCAGAGTGCTGGGCAGGGAGGAAAAAGCCACCGACAACGCGCTGCAGAGACTGAAAGCAAAAATAAAAAAAATGTTATAAAAATATTAAAAATTATAAAGACCTTGACTTTAAACAGTCAGGGTCATATAATTCATGACGATAGAATTCTCGTGAAGCGTGAATTCTATTGTTTACAGCGTAAAACCGACCGACTGGTCAGACGGAATAAATACAGTTTAGGAGCAGGTGAGATGATTTCAAGATTCAGCGTGAAAAAACCTTATACGGTGCTGGTGGGCGTTGTGCTGGCAATCATCCTGGGGGTGGTATCTTTTACCAGGATGACGGCAGATCTGCTGCCCAGCATCAGTCTTCCCTATGTGATCGTGATGACTACATATCCCGGCGCAAGTCCGGAGACAGTGGAGATGGCAGTGACCCAGCCGGTGGAAGCCAGTATGGCGACGGTCAGCAATATCGAGAGTATCAGTTCTGTATCTGCTGAAAATTATTCCATGGTAGTCCTGGAGTTCGCCCAGACCGCGGATATGAACGCGGTGTCGCTGGAGATCAGGGAAAGCCTGGATCAGATCAAGAGTTATTGGGATGATTCCGTGGGAAATCCCATTATCATGAAGCTGAACCCGGATATGCTGCCCGTGATGATCGCGGCAGTGGGCGTGGACGGCATGGATAACGGCGCAATTAGCACCTATGTCCAGGAATCCATCATGCCCGAACTGGAGAGCATAGAGGGCGTGGCCAGCGTCAGCGCCACCGGTCTGCTGGAGGAGAGCGTCCATGTGATCATCCGGCAGGATAAGGTGGATGAACTGAATGAGAAAGTATTTGCCGCCGTTGACGATAAGATGAAAGAAGCCGAGGAGGAACTGGAGGACGGCAGGAAGCAGCTGGAGGACGGCAGGAAAGAGATCTCCGACGGCTGGAAAGAATTGAATGACGGCAGGAAAGAACTGGAGGACGGCAGACAGGAACTTGTGGACGGACAGAAGGAACTGGACGAAAACAAGGATAAGCTGGACGAGGGCAAGGATGCACTGGCGGAAGGGAAAGAACAGCTGAATGACGCACAGGCGGCTACCGCAGCGCAGCTGGCGGCGAAAAAGACAGAACTGCTTGCGCTGAAAGCACAGCTGGACAACATGAAAAGTAATCTGGATTCGGTGAAACAGTTATCGGACCAGATCAATCAGATCGCTAAAGCGAAAGATGAGGATACGCCTGCCAAATTGGGAGAAGCTATTGGGGGGCTTCAAGCAATTCAAAGCCAGGTTAATAATTTACCGTCAGAAACAAATCCTGATGATATAAAAGTCCAGGTGATGCAAATGCCCGGCATGAGCGAGGAACTTTTGCAAATGATCGACTGGAATACTATGGATTCTGTCAAGAGTTCGCTGCAGAATTCGATTGATGCCATGACAGAACAGAAAGAAAGTCTGGAGGCGCTTATAGCGCTGCTTCCTGATCTGGAAGCGGAACTTGCGGTTCAGACTTACGGCCAGGGCTATGAAAATTATGTGAAAGAGATAAACACAGCGATAGCCGCCATGGGCATGACTGATCTGACCACTGCCATTGCCACGATAAACGCAGGCCTGGCAGAACTGGAAAAAGGCGAGATGACTGCGGCCATTGAGTTTGCCAACGGAAAGGCTTCCATTTCCCTTGGGGAATACCAGATGAACCTGGCGGATTCCCAGCTGGAAGCGGCACAGAAGCAGATTGATAGCGGATGGGACGCTATGAAAGACGCCCAGGAGCAGCTTGACAGCGCGGCGGATCAGCTGAAAGAGGCCCAAGATCAGTTGAAAGAAGCGGAAGACCAGCTGAAAGAGGGCGAGGAACAGTTGGAAGACGCAAGGCAGCATGCCTATGATTCCGCCGACCTGAACGGTATTCTCACCGTGGAGGCCATAGAGGGACTGCTGACGGCGCAGAACTTCTCCATGCCCGCAGGCTATGTGACGGAGGAGGGCATCGACTATATGGTCCGCGTGGGCGATAAGCCGTCCACTGTGGAAGAACTGCAGGCTCTGCCCCTTTTGAACCTGCATATGGACGGCGTGCCCGTGATCACGTTGGGGGATGTGGCGGATGTGTTTTACACCGATAATTCCGATGAGATATACGCCAATGTGGACGGCAGCGCAGGCATCATGCTGACCATCCAGAAACAGACGGGATATTCCACCGGGGAGGTTTCCGACCTGCTGGCGGAACGGTTTGCGGAACTGATGGATGATAATCCAGATCTGTCCCTGATCACATTGATGGACCAGGGTATCTACATAGACCTGGTGATGGATTCCATTATCAATAATATTCTCTTTGGAGCTGTGCTGGCGATTCTGATCCTGCTGGTATTCTTAAAGGATTTCAGGCCCACCATGGTGGTGGCTTTTTCCATCCCCATCAGCCTGGTGACTGCCATTGTATGCATGTATTTCAGCGGCGTGACGCTGAACGTCATTTCCCTGTCCGGTCTGGCGCTGGGTATCGGTATGCTGGTGGATAACTCCATTGTCGTGATCGAGAACATTTACAGGCTGCGGAGCGAGGGATATTCTGTGCAGGAAGCTGCCATAAAAGGTTCCAAGGAGGTTTCCGGCGCGATCATGGCCTCCACCCTGACCACCGTCTGCGTGTTCCTGCCCATTGTATTTACGGAGGGAATCACCAGACAGCTGTTCGTGGATATGGGTCTGACCATCGCCTATTCGCTGCTGGCCAGCCTTGCGATCGCCTTGACCGTTGTGCCGGCTATGTCCTCCAAACTGCTGGTGAAGACGAAAGAGCAGAAAGAGGGCAGATTTTTCAAAGGCATGACGAAAGGATATGAAAAACTGTTATCCACCTCCCTGAAAGTAAAGCCAGTGGTATTTGTCCTTGTGCTGGCGCTGCTGGCAGTCAGCGTGGCGCTGGCGTTTTCCAACGGTACGGCCTTTATGTCGGATATGGACTCCAACCAGCTGACCGTCAATGTGCAGCTGGCGGACGATGCTGCCCTGTCGGAGACGGCGGCGCTGACCGACCAGGTGGTGGATGCCATCCTTTCCATAGAGGATGTGCAGAATGTGGGCGCCATGACAGGTGGCTCCGACCTGTCGCTGCTGGGCGGCAGCAGCACCGGCGGCGCCACAAACGCCACATCCATCTATGTGGTGACCAGGGATGACAAGTCCATGAGCAATGAAGAGATTGCGGATATCATTGAGGAAAAGACGGCGGGACTGGATGCGGAGATTACCATTGACACTTCCAGCATGGATATGTCCGCTCTGGGCGGCAGCGGTATTTCCATCCAGGTGCGGGGACGCGACCTGGATACCTTGCAGCGGATCGCCGGGGAAGTGGCAGCGATCCTGGAAAGTGTGGAGGGAACCGCTGACGTCAGCGACGGCCTGGAGGAGGCGGAGGAGGAACTTCGCGTGCTCATCGACCGCGAGAAGGCGGTGGATTACGGCCTCACCGTTGCCCAGGTCTTCACCCAGATCGCCGCGAAACTGGCGGCGGCAAGCAGCAGCACCACACTGGTGGCCGCGGATAAGGACTACAGCGTTTATGTGATGAACGGCAGTGACATAGAATTGACCAGAGAACTGGTGAAAGAGATTGAGATCACAGGCACGGACGAGGACGGCGAGAGCGTGAAAGTGCCCCTGTCCGACCTGGCGTCCTTTGAACCCTCCTACGCGCTGACATCCATCAACCGCGCGGAACAGACCAGATATGTGCAGGTATCCGCAGCGATTGCGGAGGGATATAATGTGGGACTTGTGTCGGATGATGTGGAGGAAGCGCTGGCGGGCTATGAGGTTCCCAGCGGATACCAGCTGGTATTTTCCGGTGAGAATGAGATGATAGAGGATGCCATGGGACAGATGGTGCTGATGCTGGTTCTGGCGGTGGCGTTCATGTACCTGATCATGGTGGCTCAGTTCCAGTCCCTGTTGTCTCCATTCATCATCATGTTCACGATTCCTCTGGCGTTCACGGGAGGTTTCCTGGGATTGTTCGTCAGCGGCAGCGAGGTCAGCGTCATTGCTATGATCGGCTTCGTCATGCTGGCAGGTATCATCGTAAATAACGGTATCGTGCTGATCGATTACATGAACCAGCTGCGAGAGGGTGGCATGGAAAAGAGGGAAGCGATCCTCACTGCGGGCCGTACCAGGCTCCGTCCCGTACTGATGACGGCGCTGACCACCATACTGGCTTTGTCCACCATGGTATTCAGCAGCGATATGGGTTCCGAGATGGGCAGACCCATGGCCATCGTGACCATCGGCGGACTGCTTTACGGTACCCTGCTGACATTGGTGGTGATCCCTTGCGTCTATGATATCATGATCAGGGAGAAGAAACAGAAAGGTGAGATCGCGCTGGAGGACTTTGACTCTTAAAGAGGAGCGGTTGACGGTGAGGGGAATGACTATGGCTAAAATGACAGGTCTGGAAGATTTCCAGGAAATCCCGCCCAAGGTGCTGCGCATGTATGATGCGGTGATTCAGCTGATCGAGGAGGGGGAAGATGTGTCAGGCATCCGCGTCTCCACGATCACGGATCGGGCGGGGATCGGCAAGGGCACTGCATACGATTATTTTGACTCCAAGGAGGATATCATCGCCTGTGCGGTGGTATTCCATATCCAGCGGGCATTTCGTCTCCTGGAGCGGGAACTTAAAAAACAGGAAAGTTTTGAAAAACAGCTGTCCTGGCTGCTGGATCAGATGGACAGGGAGAGCGGACGGAAATATTGTTTCATCCGCATGGTGCATATTTTGACGGACAATTCCGAATTCAGCCTGCTGGTGCGTCAGAAGATGATGTCCAGGCCCTTTGAGAGATATCACCCGGTCAATGTCTTTGGAAATATCCTGAAGCGTGGCGTGGAGCGGAAAGAGATTCGGAACGACCTGCCCGTGGAATTTATGGTGTACACAATCTTTTCGGGCTTGTTGACTTATATGCTGGGCATCAGCACGGAGGAATGCTTCCATGTAAGCCCGGCTGAAATGAAACCTTTTGTATATCGCCAGATCATGCAGGGATTAGGTGAAAAAAATCTGTGAACAAATCCCTCGGAATGCGGGGGAGTGGCGGTTTCAGAGCACAAAACAAACACTGGATCAACGGCGCACAATTAACTTTGCGCCGTTAGTCTGTTTACCATTAGGACAAGTGAAGAGTTCTTTATTTTACGCTTTCCTTATCTGAGAGAAGCCTTTTAAGGCATGCAATTTCAGCGTCTTTATCTGCGATCTGAGCGTTCTTATCTGCGATCTGAGCGTTCTTATCTGCGATCTGGGCGTCCTTATCTGCGATCTGAGCGTTCTTATCTGCGATCTGAGCGTTCTTATCTGCAATCTGGGCGTCCTTATCCGCAATCTGGGCGTCCTTATCCGCAATCTGGGCATCTTTTTCAGCAAGCTCTGCATCCTTATCAGCAAGTGCAGCTTCTTTCCTGGAAAACTCCTCTTCCACATAGTTTTGCCGGCGATAATAATCTTCGCGGGCTTCACATTGTAAACGTATTTTCTCTTCCCGGGTCAGCTGGTAGATGGTGTTGGATGCGTCATTGATCAGATCATCTTTCTGTGCAAGCATTTTGATCTCCTCCCATGTGGTGGACTTAAAAAGGGAAGCCCAATAGTCGATATGATATGACCGGTCCTCCTCGGTGGCCAGATCGATACGAGTCAAGTTTAACACAGAGAGGCGCAGTTTGTCACTATATAACATATGATTTTTTACGTTGAGGAACTGATAAGTGGCATAAAACTCCGGGTTTTCCGGAAACAGAGTAAAATTTAACAGGCCGATCTGGATGGTCGGCTTCGCATAGCGGTAGTCCTGGCCATGCTCCAGATGGTCAAAGGAACGGCAGAGGTAGCTCAGGGAGCGGTCTGTCCAGTTGTGCTCGTTGATGACCTGCATCTCCAGATTGATATAGGCCTGGTCGTTCATCAGTACTTTGACATCAAGGAAAAAGTCCCTGCTGTCAATGGTATCACCCAGTTCGATGGGGTTCCTGATGGACACTGTGCGGACCTGTTCGCTGTCCAGGTGCAGCAGGGAGCAGATCAGGCCTTTCAGGACGCGGTTGTTTTGCTGCAGCAGGGCACGGAACAGATAGTCATTGTACATGGGGATGGAGACAGGGCCGGTGGCGGAATCGAGATCCGTGCCGGAGATGGTTCCGGGTGAGACATCAGGCCTTATGATGCCGGAAGCCGGATCGATGGGTACATGGTTCGTGTTTTTGCTGTTCATATACATTCTCCTTTGCAAGTGTGACATGGCATTTTAACTCGATTGGGATCGCAGATCTTTGCAACATGCGCAAAATAACGCGAAACTCCAAGGAAATAGATTGAAAAATAAGCTTGATAGCTTATTTTTCAATCGGCAATTTGAGTCAGAGCCTCAAATATGCCCTGATCGCAGCCGGGAATTTAAAATTCTCGGCGCGTGTCATCGCAGTAAACGGCTCTGACATGGAGGATTAAAATGCAGTTTGTGATCTTTGTGGTACAGGGTATAAGCGGCGAAACGCCGCAGGACATTAAGTCATTAGATGACTTAATTTAATAAAACAATAACATCTTTTCAGGATAATGTCAATAATAAAATGTTTTTTAATGGTAGCGATAGGTAAATGCTTGTTGAAAAAAATCTGTGATTTTTATTGACAAACAGGAGGGTGTTTGGTAGAATAACTCATGGTGGCTGTGGCGGATATATTGTCGCGCAGTCGCGAGATGCTGCTGTGGCTCAGTCGGTAGAGCGTCGCATTGGTAGTGCGGAGGTCACGGGTCCGATTCCCGTCAGCAGCTTAAGAAAACCCTTGATTTTCAAGGGTTTTCTTGCATCAGGAAGCAAGTGAAGATAATCTATATGACAGCTGGCATCAAGGAGGTATCGCAAATGAAGAGAATGTGTATGGTGGTAGCGGTCGTATTATTGGCGCTATCAGGGATACTTATCTATAAAAATGCCAGCGCCTCAAAACCGGAGGGTTCCACATTAGAAGAAACAGAAGCCATGTTGAGGGAATACAGGGAGGGCAATCCGAATGGCCTGACGCAGGAGCAGATCCGTGAGATATTGAAAGAATACGCCGAATCCAACCCGGAAAGATTGACCGGGGAGGAGTTCAATGAGAGAGTGGAAGGAAATGTGGTGTCATACGGCGAATCCGGCGTTGGTTTTGTGAACCATGAAACAGGCGAAGTGATTTTGTATGTCACGAATCCGTGAGACGAGATGTAGGGTTGCTAAAAAATGTATAAAACAGTTAATATAGAATTATCCCCATGGGTAACCATGCAATCATCCCCCATCGCTTTTTGTAGAGCGATGGGTATTTTTATTCCTGCAGGCAATGAGTCACAAGTCCAGGGAATCATGTGTTCGTATATTACTCCGTTGTTGCATTATAATTTATTTCATTTTGTGTCATAGATTCGACACGATAATATAAATTATAATGGCTTTATAACATTATGGAGGAAATAACGATTTATGGAAAAATTCGTTGTTGTGCCAAAAGAGGATAAAGCCGTTACCATGACGATTCGTATAGACAGAGTATTGCAGGAGCAGTATAACGAACTTGCCGCCAAAACCAACCGTTCCAGAAATGAGTTGATTGGCATGGCTTTGCAATATGCTCTTGATAATATGGTGATACAGGATCTTAAAATAGTGCCAGTTGCCATTTTCGAAAACAGTGAGGTCGGTGATGTTGATTCCCAGGAATATGAATAATAGATCAACAAACGGATACATTAATGACGGCGGATTGGATTATGAGTGAAAATATCGGGAGAGGCTCATTATGGAAGATTTACTTGTTTTCGCGGTGGTATGTTTGGTGTTTCTCTGCATGCTTTGGTGGATCGTTATCTTTATCGGCAAGCGGATACGCCGGGCAGGCGGCAAATGCCCGCAGGACGGCATTTGCCGGGATGCCGGATGCCGATGGAAATTCTGGTGCGGGAAACACAGGTGATAGGGGATACTTGCCAAATATTGTTTTTGGCAAGTATTTTTCTTGCGCAAGCCATGGTAATTTATGACCGGATGGTATATAATGTGCTTGGAAAGTAGGTAAGGCCTGAAAATTGGAATTTTAATTTTGAAATTCATGTTGCTGCATGTCCCAAAGTTCCCATTGATCAAGATGCCGCCCGCGCGGCGGAAAGAGAGGTAAGGATGGACGCACTGAGAAAAGAAGAAGTATACACCACGGCTGATATTTACGCATTGCCGGACGGAGAGCGGGCGGAGTTGATAGATGGCAGGATTTATTATATGGCTCCGCCAAATACAAAACACCAAATGCTTGTTTCGGAGTTGCATTATCAAATCAAAGATTATATCAGGCGCAGTCAGGGCGGGTGCCGGGTATTTCCTGCCCCGTTCGCCGTGTTTTTGAATGAAGATGACACAACCTATGTGGAGCCGGACATATCCGTGATCTGCGACAGGAACAAGATCACGAATCGGGGATGTAACGGTGCGCCGGACTGGGTGATCGAGATCGTTTCGCCAGGGAGCAGGTCCATGGATTATTTTACAAAACTGTTTAAGTACCGGACAGCCGGCGTCAGGGAATATTGGATCGTGGATCCCATAAAACAGCGCGTGATGGTTTATTTCTTTGAAAAAGAAACCATAGAAGAATATTCTTTTGGAACGGAAGTCCCGGTGGGGATATATGAAGGATTTGAGATAAGGGTTGAGCAGGCTATCATATGACTGGCAGAAACGGGGACCGCTGTATCATGCAGCGGTCTTATTGTCTGACAATAAAATGAATAAAAATACACAAAAGGAATATTTATTCAATGAATAATGAATAAATATTCAACAAATATAAAAATTTTGCATAAAGATAAAAATATAGTGGACATTTGCGCAAAAAGTGGTATGATTACAAAAGACACTGTTTGACAGGCACTGAAGTGCGGAGGGCGGAACAGATCGCCATCAAGGGCGATCGAACAGGAGGACAGGATGATCAAAGTTGGTATCATCGGGGCAACCGGTTATGCGGGCGGGGAACTTGTGCGTCTGTTGGCGAACCACAGAGAGGCGCAGATCGTATGGTATGGCTCCAGAAGCTACATAGATAAAAGGTACAGCGAAGTATATCAGAATATGTTCCGGATCGTGGAGGATATCTGTAGGGACGATGATCTGGCGGAACTGGCGGAGCAGGCAGACGTGATCTTCACCGCCACGCCCCAGGGTTTTCTGGCGGGGATCCTGACGGAGGAGATTCTCTCGAAGGTAAAGATTGTGGATCTGTCCGCGGATTACCGCATCAAGGATGTGGCTGTCTATGAGAAATGGTATGGCATAGAGCACAAGTCGCCCCAGTTCATTCCCGAGGCAGTGTATGGCCTGTGTGAGATCAATCGGGGGCAGATCACGGATAAGCCCCGCCTGGTGGCGAATCCCGGCTGTTATACCACCTGTTCCATCCTGACGGCCTATCCGCTGGTAAAAGAGGGGCTGATCGATGTCGGCACGCTGATCGTGGACGCCAAGTCAGGAACTTCCGGCGCGGGGAGAGGGGCGAAAGTGCCCAACCTGTTCTGCGAGGTCAATGAGAATATGAAAGCGTACGGCGTTGCCAGCCACCGTCATACGCCGGAGATAGAGGAACAGCTGGGCTATGCGGGAAATTGTCAGGTGACGATCAGTTTTACCCCTCATCTGGTTCCCATGAACAGGGGGATTCTCTCCACGGAATATGCCACGCTCCGGAAAAAGACGGACGGTACGCTTCCCACCTATGAGGAGATCAGGGCAGTGTATGATAAATATTATGCCGGGGAAAAGTTCATCCGTGTCCTGGAGAAAGGTGTCTGCCCGGAGACGAAGTGGGTGGAGGGCAGCAATTATGTGGATATCAATTTCGTGATCGATGAGCGTACTGGCCGCATCATCATGATGGGTGCGCTGGATAATCTGGTAAAAGGCGCCGCAGGCCAGGCCATACAGAACATGAACCTGATGTTCGGCCTGGAGGAGAGCGAGGGACTGGAACTGATCCCCTGTTTCCCTTAAAAGCGGAAAGATTTAGGAATATGTACTGTACCGATATTTCAAAGAGGGAAGAACAGAATGACGACTGGAAAGAGGAGTTAAGGCTCCGAAAGGACTGGAACTGGCTGAGCGGAGCGGTGATGATCCAGATAACGGTCTGGTATCTGGCGGCCTTTGGCAGGATAATCCTGTTGAACTGGCTGACCATAAAGGGGTTGTCGGCGGAAAAGGATCCCTTCCACGGATGGAACGCGTCGGATGTGGTAAAATGCGTCAGTTTTGTGACCGGGGCAATCCTTGTGATCATGACCATAAAGCTGTCCGCGCTGCTGATCTGCAGGGCAAACTGGCTGAAACGGAAGCGCCGGGACACAGGCCTTCAGATCGTGCGGAGAAATCCCCTGCGATGGTTCTGGATGATTCCGGCCCAGTGTCTGCTGGACATCCTGCTCTTTGGGTGGGCACTCTACATACAGGATTTTCACTGGATAGAACAGCTGGAACAGGGGCCGGTGGAAGGCCATCCGGGGCCGCTGTTGTTGATAGCTGCCATGTTTTGCGCTGTCTGGCTTACCTTGGGAGCGGCAGTGGCTGCCTGTGTCTGCGCCTGTGTCAGCCGGTATCGGGAAAAGCGTTGGAAAGGATGTAAATAAGAGGATGGGTAAGAAATCTTTTACCGTCAGGACAATGACGGCGGCGGACTATGACGGGCTGAAGGCTCTGTGGATGACGATCAAAGGCTTCGGCATCCGCAGCATCGATGATTCCAGGGAGGGTGTGGAGCGCTTTTTAAAGAGGAATCCGGACACCAGCGTGGTGGCGGTGGGGGAGGACGGCGCCATTGTAGGCGGGATCCTCTGCGGCCATGACGGCAGGCGGGGCTGCCTGTACCACGTCTGTGTCAGGGAGGATCACAGGCGGCTGGGCATCGGCAAGGCCATGGTGGTGTATTGCATGAATGCGCTGAAAGCGGAGCGGATCAATAAGGTAAGCCTGATCGCGTTTACGAAAAATGACGTGGGCAACGCGTTCTGGAACTGCATCGGATGGACAAAGCGGGAAGATCTGAATTATTATGACTTTACGTTGAATGAGGCCAACATTACGGCGTTCAATCAATGAGATGCGGGAGGATGAAAGAAATGAAGCAGATAGAAGGCGGCGTAACTGCGGCAAAAGGATTCTGGGCGGCGGGAACCGCGGCAAATATCAAGTATAAGGACAGGATGGATATGGCGCTGATCTACAGCGAGGCGCCCTGCAGGGCGGCGGGAACTTTCACCACCAATGTGGTGAAGGCAGCTCCGGTCCTGTGGGACAAGGCGATCGTGGAAAACAGCCCCTATGCCCAGGCGGTTGTGGTAAACGCGGGGATCGCCAATGCCTGTACGGGAAAGCAGGGCATGGACTATTGCCGCGAAGAGGCCCGGACAGCCGCGAGCCTGTTAAACATTCCCGAGGATTCCGTCCTGGTGGGTTCCACCGGTGTGATCGGTATGCAGCTTCCCATGGATCGTATTAATGCGGGTATCAAAAAGCTTGCGGCGGCGAAAGGGAACGGCCTGGCGGACGGCACGACCGCGTCCAGGGCGATCATGACCACCGATACGGTCAATAAGGAGATCGCCGTGCAGTTCGAACTGGACGGAAAGATTGTCACGGTGGGCGGAATGAGCAAGGGTTCCGGCATGATACACCCCAATATGTGCACCATGCTTGCCTATATCACAACGGATGCCGCCATCAGCAAGGCGCTTTTGCAGGAGGCCTTAAGCGCCAGTATCGTGGATTCCTACAATATGATCTCGGTGGACGGCGATACTTCCACCAACGATACCTGCCTGGCGCTGGCAAACGGTCTTGCGGGCAATGAGGAGATCGCACAAAAGGGCGAGGCTTACGACAGGTTCTGCGAGGCGCTGGACTTTGTCAACAGGTTTCTTGCCAGGAAGATGGCGGGGGACGGCGAGGGCGCAACGGCGCTGTTCGAGACCACGGTGGTCAATGCGGCCACAAAGCAGGAGGCAAGGATTCTTGCTAAGTCCGTGATCGGCTCCAGCCTCTGCAAGGCGGCGATCTACGGACATGACGCCAATTTCGGCAGATTTTTATGCGCCCTTGGCTATTCCGGCGTAACCTTTGACCCGGAAAAGGTGGAACTGTATTTTGAGAGCAGCGCGGGAAAACTGCTGATTTATCAAGATGGGACGGCGGCGGACTACAGCGAGGAGAAAGCCACGGAGATCCTCTCCCGGCCCGAGGTCACGGTGCTGGTGGATATGAAGATGGGAACGGAGACGGCCACCGCCTGGGGCTGTGACCTGACATACGATTATGTGAAGATCAATGCGGATTACAGAAGCTGACAGATTGCGGGAAAGGAACAGTACATTATGATCAAACCAAAACATCTTGCAAAAATCTACCATCCCACCGACGACGAGGGGATGGAGGGAGAAATCCTCTGCGAGTGTGGGTGCAGGGCGTTTCAGCTTCGGTGCTTCGGTGAATTTTATAAAAAAAACCAAATGGCGGTCAATGAATACAAGGGTAAATACGGACAGGCGGTGCGGGCAGTCTGCGCGGACTGTGGAACAGACTGGTTGTTATATGATTTTGCGCTTCACAGCTATGACGGGCTGCTCTGCGGGGACGGGATCGCCGTTCCCGATGAAATGCTGGAAGATTTCATGACGGAAACGGACAACTTGTTTGAGATAAAAATGTCCCTGGAATATGATGACGAAGAACAGTTCCGTGAGGAAGTCGTGGAAGATGAATTATGCCAGGAAGAGTTTCATTTTACCATGGCTGACAGGGCGGATATCTGGAGTTGGGTCGTGATCGAACTGAAAGGCGTGCGATCGGGAACGGTGTATAAAGACTTTGTCAACGAGGAACTGGCGTAGCGTGCCATCTCCGATGGCGGGATTATCCCAGGCAGAAGACTAACCGGAAAGGAATCACATATCATGGAAAAAGACATGGAAAAAGTACTTCAAAAAGCGGAGGTTCTCATCGAAGCCCTCCCCTACATCCAGCGTTTCAACCGTAAGATTATCGTGGTCAAATACGGCGGCAGCGCCATGAGCAACGAAGAACTGCAGAAAAATGTCATCAAGGACGTCACCCTGCTGAAACTGGTGGGCTTCAAGCCTATCATCGTCCACGGCGGCGGCAAGGAGATCAGCCGCTGGGTGGGGAAAGTGGGCAAGGAGGCAAAGTTCGTGAACGGCCTCCGGGTCACCGACGACGAGACCATGGAGATCGCCGAGATGGTGCTGAACAAAGTAAACAAGAGCCTGGTCACCATGGTACAGGAGCTGGGCGTCAAGGCGGTGGGCATCAGCGGCAAGGACGGCGGCCTGCTCCGGGTGGAGAAGAAATATGCCGACGGACAGGATATCGGCTATGTGGGCGAGATCACGGGGGTCAACCCCAAGGTGCTCTACGACCTGCTGGAGAAAGATTTCCTGCCCATCGTGGCGCCCATCGGACTGGATGAGGATTTCCAGACTTATAATATCAATGCGGATGATGCGGCCTGCGCCATCGCGAAAGCCGTTTCCGCGGAGAAGCTGGCGTTCCTCACGGATATCGAGGGACTTTACCGGGATATCAACGACAAGAGTTCCTTTATCTCCAGGATCACCGCCTCCGAGGCGGAGAAACTGATCGACAGCGGCATCATCGGCGGCGGTATGCTGCCCAAGCTGAACAACTGCACTTCCGCCATCAGAAACGGCGTCAGCAGAGTCCATATACTGGACGGGCGTGTGCCCCACTGCCTGCTTCTGGAGATCTTTACCAAGGAGGGCATCGGCACAGCCCTGATCGCGGATGATGATAACCTGGCAATGGGGATCAAGCGGGACAGGTTCTGTACGGACAACGATTAACAAAGTGAGGAAAAGATCATGGACATGAAAGCATATATCGAGCAGGCGGAAAAAGACCTGCTCCATACTTACAACCGATATCAGATCGTCCTGGACCGGGGTGAGGGCGTATACCTCTATGACATTGAGGGGAAAAAATATCTGGATTTCTGCGCGGGTATCGCGGTGTTTGCCCTGGGGTATCATGATGAGGAGTACAACAATGCCCTGAAAGCCCAGATCGACAAGGTGATCCACACTTCAAACTACTATTACAATGTGCCTGCCATCGAGGCAGCCAGGAAGATCAAAAAGGCATCCGGCATGGACAGGGTGTTTTTCACCAATTCCGGCGCGGAGGCCAACGAGGGTGCCATCAAGGCGGCGCGGAAATACGCTTTCCTGAAAGACGGGACCACGGATCACGAGATCATTGCCATGAACAATTCTTTCCATGGCAGGACCATGGGGGCCCTGGCGGTCACCGGGAACGCTCATTACCGGGAAGCTTTCGAGCCTTTGATCGGCAATATCCGGTTTGCGGATCTGAATGACTTTGACAGCGTGCTCTCCCAGGTGACGGACAAGACCTGCGCTATCCTGCTGGAGCCTGTGCAGGGTGAGGGCGGCCTGTATCCTGCCACGGAGGACTTTTTGAAAAAAGTCCGTGCACTCTGTGACGAGCGGGATATCCTGTTGATCTTTGACGAGGTACAGTGCGGCATGGGCCGGACCGGCTATATGTACGCATGGCAGAAGTACGGCGTAAAGCCCGATATCATGACTACCGCGAAAGCCCTGGGCTGCGGCGTGCCCATCGGGGCGTTTTTGCTGACGGAGCATGTGGCGCAGCATTCCCTGGAGGCGGGCGACCATGGGACCACTTACGGCGGGAATCCCCTTGCCTGCGCGGCGGCTGAAAAAGTGCTTGATTTATTTGAAAAGAACCATATAATAGAACATGTGAGAGAGGTTGCGCCTTACCTGGAGCGACGGCTGGAGGAACTGAAGGACAGGTATCCCTGTATCATGGAACGCCGTGGGACGGGGCTGATGCAGGGACTGGTATTTGACAGACCGGTCAGGGACATGATCGCGGCGGCTATGGATCGGGGGCTGATCCTGATCAACGCGGGAGCGGATATCATCCGTTTCGTGCCTCCTCTCATCGTTACGAAAGAAAATATAGATGATATGATCTCGATCCTGGAACAGGTCATATCTATCGGGGATTGATGGCAGGAACTGTCTGTGGGCGGTTTTCGTGAGCGTTTGAAAGGAAACCTTCAAATATTGATCGACATACGTGCCAAGGCACGTAAGGGGTATATTTATGCAATTGAATAAAAGACTGATTTCTGTGGCAGCTGTAGTGGCTATGGCTGCCGCGCTTTTTTACGGAAGCACCCTGGAGATGCGCACGGCGGAGGAAGAGGATACAGAGAGCCATCACAGATGGTTCGAGAAGACAGAGACCATTTATTTTTATTACACGGATGACTCCATGACGGATTTTATCAACAGTGCAGCCGTTACGTTCGGGGAACGGGAGGATGTCAGGGTCATTCCTGTGCTGACTGCGGACAGCGAGTATCTGGAAGCCCTGAACCAGGCGTCGCTGCACTCCGATCAGGTGCCGGATGCCTATATCATCAACAATGATTCCCTGGAGAAAGCGTATCTGGCGGGACTGGCGGAAGAGATCAGGGATGAGGGAGGTGTCTGTAACGCATCCAATTTCCCGGCTGCGGCTCTGTCGGCGGTGGAGTATCAGGGGAAAACGGTGGCATATCCGCTCTCTTATGAGACCAGCGCCCTGGCCTACAATGAGACCTATCTGGCCGAATGGGCGGCGCAGATCGCCCAGAAAGACCTGCTGAACGCCGGGGAGGATTTGGCTTCCGCCGAGCATGACAGTGGGATTCCTGTGGATGAGGCGGAACTGGCGGCTCTCACAGAAGAGTATTTCCAGAATGCGGTTCCCTCCACGGTGGACGACATCCTGAACATTGCCAATACGTTTGATGTGCCCCAGGGCGTGGACGTCCTGAAATGGGATGTGACGGATATTTTCTATAATTACTGGATCGTGGGAGATCATATGATAGTAGGCGGGGATGCCGGGGATGATGAGGCACAGATCGATATCAATAATCCGGAGACGATCCAGTGCCTGGAGGTTTATAAGGCGCTGAACCAGTTCTTCTTCATTGAATCCGATACGGTGACATATGATTCCGTGCTGCAGGATTTTATAGACGGAAAGCTGGTGTTCACCATTGTCACTACCGATGCGGCGGCCCGTCTGGCGGAGGCGAAGCAGAACGGGGAACTGACTTTCGACTACGGCATCGCCATGATGCCCGATGTCAGCGAAGAACTGCGGAGCCGTTCCATGTCCGTCACGAAAACAGTGGCGGTAAACGGTTATTCAGGCAATAAGGAACTGGCCAACAGGTTTGCGTCTTATCTTGTGACAGAGTGCGCGGATTCCCTGTATGAGAGGAGCGGCAAGGCATCCGCTAACATAAATGCGGATCAGCAGAACGGTGCGCTGCAAATCTTCATGCTGGAGTACGGCGAGAGCGTTTCCCTGCCGAAGATGATGGAGACAGGGAACTTCTGGCTGCAGCTTGAGAGGCTGTTCTCCAGTGTGTGGAACGGCGCGGACGTGACTGCTATGGTGGAAGAACTGGATGACCAGATTGTCACTCAGGTGACCGCGTCACAGTAGCCTGTGATCTGATCAAATGAATAAACAGCCAGTCATGGGATACACTTTTACTGGAAAGACAGTTTCGGGCGCTGAAGAGCAGAAACGGAACTGGAATGGAGGTGTCTTCTATGATTGGTTTTTTGATTGCGCTGATATCCGGGGCGCTGATGAGCGTGCAGGGTGTGTTTAACACCCAGGTGACGAAAGCGTCCAGTATCTGGGCTGCAAGCGCGTTCGTGCAGCTGACGGCGCTGGTGGTCTGCCTGGGAGCGTGGGCGAGCACGGACAGGAGCGATCTGATGAAAGTGTTTGCGGTACAGCCCAAATACATGCTTCTGGGAGGGGCCATTGGCGCCTTTATCACTTATACGGTCATCAAGAGCATGGATATGCTGGGGCCGGCGAAAGCGGTCATGCTGATCGTGGTGGCGCAGCTGATCGTGGCTTACGTGATCGAGCTGCTTGGCTGGTTCGGCGTGGAGAAGCAGCCCTGGGAGTGGAGGAAAGCCGCGGGCATGGCGGTGGCCATTGTGGGAATTATAATTTTTAAGTGGAAATAGCACTTGTAAAACGCTCCTGATTCCTTTACAATAAAATACATCAGCATAGAGAGGCAGCCCTTTTGGATGGAGGCGCGGCGTGGAGTCGGCCCATCGGAAAGGGGCTATGATGAGAAAAAACAGGATTTTGGCTGCTGTGTGCAGTCTTGTTTTCGTGGTGAACTGTGCCGCCTGCAGCGGGACGGAGCAGGAGATGCTGCTGATCGGGCAGCAGGAAGCGGAACGGGAAACCGTGTTGAGCGGATCGCAGGGAACCGGGCAGCAGGGAACTGACCGGGAGAACATGCAGGCCGAAGGGCAGGAAGCGGGATATTCCGGTTCTGATCGGGAATGGGGGCAGGCGCTCCAGGCTGAGGTGGTGCAGGAGATCTGCGTCTATGTCTGCGGGGCGGTGGAAGCCCCCGGCGTGGTGTTCCTGCCTGCTGGCAGCAGGGCGGCGGACGCCCTGGAGGCTGCGGGAGGTTTTGCTCCGGAGGCGGCGGAGGAAGCGGTGAACCTGGCGGCAAAGGTTTCCGATGGGGAAAAACTGTATTTCCCTGCCCGAGGGGAATATGAGATTCAGGCAGAGCAGGAAAAAGCCACCGCATCGGGTCTGGTAAACATCAATACCGCCGATGCGGCGCAACTGTGCACGCTTCCCGGCATCGGGGAATCCAGGGCGGCGGATATCATTGCGTACAGGGAATCCCATGGGGACTTTGCCGCCTGCGAGGACATCATGCGGGTGTCAGGCATTAAAGAGAGCGTGTACAATAAAATAAGCGGTAAGATAACGGTCAACTGAATAATGACAACAACAGCATAAAGAGTGAATGAGAGGGAGAGCGTAATGGCAGGAAAGAGGGCGCTGGTGGTAGATGATGAGAAACTGATCGTAAAGGGGATCCGGTTCAGTCTGGAACAGGATGACATGCAGGTGGACTGTGCTTATGACGGTGAGGAGGCGCTGGACTTTGCGCACAATAATCAATATGATATCATTCTGCTGGATGTAATGCTGCCCAAACTGACAGGTTTTGAAGTCTGCCAGCAGATCAGGGAGTTTTCCAATGTGCCGATCATCATGCTGACAGCAAAGGGCGATGATATGGACAAGATCCTGGGCCTGGAATACGGGGCGGACGATTATATCACCAAGCCCTTTAACATTCTGGAGGTAAAAGCGCGTATCAAGGCGATCATGCGCCGCATAGAGCCGAAGCGGGTCGCGGGAGAAGCGCCGAAAGTCATCGAGAGCGGTGAGATGCGCCTGGACTGCGAGGGCAGGCGGGCTTATATATCCGGGCAGGAGATCGGCCTGACGGCAAAAGAGTTCGAGGTGCTGGAGCTTCTGATGCTGAACCCCAACAAGGTGTACAGCAGGGAGAGCCTGCTCCAGATCGTCTGGGGAGCCGATTATCCCGGAGATGTCCGCACCGTTGACGTGCACATCCGCCGCCTGCGGGAGAAAGTGGAACAGAATCCCAGCGAGCCCAGATATGTACATACAAAATGGGGCGTGGGCTACTATTTTTGTAACAGTTCAGCCATGAAATGATCGGCTGTGCGTGAGGACGGAACTGCTTCCGGATGCATGACAGGGTATGGGAGAGAAGATGTTTGCGAGATTATTCGGTGAACTGAAAGATCTGTTGTCTCTGCGCAGCTTAAAGGTACGTATCTTTGTGATCATCCTGATCGTAGGGATCGTACCCAGTATCTTTATGCGCAGCGCCATAGTGAACAACTATGAGGAACGCGCGGTGGACAACAGGATCTTCACAGTCCAGAACCAGCTTCTGGTGGTGGGAAACCACCTTCTGAACAATAACTATCTGGCGACATATCGGTCGGACGAACTGAGTTATCAGAATTCCAGAGCGGTGGTGGACGCGGAACTGGAGATGATCTCCAACCTTTATGAGGGCCGCGTCATGATCATAGATTCCAGCCTGAAAGTGGTCAAGGATACCTATGGGATCAGCGAGGGCAAAACGATTATCTCAGAGGAAGTGATCCGGTGCCTCCGGGGAGAGAATACTTACAATTATGACCAGGAGCACGGCTATATTGAAATGACCACGCCCATCACGGATACTTCTTCCGTGGACGAAGAGGGGAAGAATGTGGGCAAGATCGTGGGTGTCATGCTGACCAGCATTTCCAATGGCTCCATCGTGGAGACCATGGAGATCCTGAACAGCAAGTCCATGGTGATAGAGGAGCTGATGATCGTTGCGATCGTGTCTCTGGCGCTGGTCCTGTCCGTTATGCTGGCCAGGCCTTTTGCCCGGGTCACGGACGCCATCAATGAGATCAAGGCAGGCTATAGCGATGAAGCCATCTCCGTGTCGGATTATACGGAAACGACCCATATCATTGACGCTTTCAACCAGCTGCTGAAGCAGATGAGGACTCTGGATGATTCCAGGCAGGAGTTCGTGGCAAATGTGTCCCATGAATTAAAGACCCCCATGGCATCCATCAAGGTGCTGGCGGATTCCCTGCTGGCGCAGGGCAATGTACCGGCGGAACTTTACAGGGAGTTCATGGAGGATATCGTATCTGAGATTGACAGGGAAAACAGGATCATCACGGATCTTCTGGCGCTGGTGAAGATGGATAAAAAGGTGCAGGAACTCAATATCGTGTCTCTGAACATCAATGACCTGACGGAGCTGATCCTGAAACGTCTGCGCCCCATTGCGCGGAAGAAAGATGTGGAGGTGGTCTTTGAGAGCATGCGCCCCGTAGTGGCGGAGGTGGATGAGGTCAAGATCACTCTGGTGATGACAAATCTGGTGGAAAATTCCATCAAATACAATAAGGAACACGGGTGGGTGAAAGTGGAACTGGATGCCGACCATCAGTTCTTTATCTTCAAAGTCAGCGATTCGGGGCTGGGGATTCCGGAGGAGGAACTGCCTCATATCTATGAAAGGTTTTACAGGGTGGATAAGTCCCATTCCAGAGAGATCGGCGGCACGGGACTGGGGCTGGCGATCACCCGGAGCGCAGTGCTGATGCACCGCGGTTCCATCACCGCTACCAGTGTGGAGGGGGAGGGCTCCTGCTTTACGGTCAGGATTCCTCTGACTTATATCGCAACATGACGATCGGGTTCATGCGAATCTGAGTCGCCGCAGAGTGGCGACATGGAGGTTAATGTGAAAAAATTATTATGTCTCACAGGAATGCTCCTTTTTCTGATGGCGGCATCGGCCTGCGGGAAAGAGGAGGTTCCTGAGGGGACGGAGTATCAGGTTTATTATATCAGCAGATCGGAGACGAAAGTGGAGATGCATCCTTACTGGACGCAGACGGAGAGCCGTCAGGCAATCCTGAGGGAATTGATGCAGTGTCTTTCCACAACCCCGGAGAAGCTGGAGTATCAGGCGCCCCTTGCCATGGGATTTGAGATTCTGGGGATCGATCTGGATGAAGGGAAGATGACCATGGATGTGAACGCGGCGTATAAGAACCTGTCGGTCACTACAGAGGTGCTGGTACGGGCGGCTATCGTGCGGACGCTGGCCCAGCTTCCGGAGATCAGCTATGTGGAGATCACCGTGGAGGGAGAGCCGCTGGTGGACAGTATGAGCAATGTGGTGGGAAGGATGAGCGCCGATCAGTTCATCGACAATGACGGCAATGAGATCAATACCTATGAACTTGCCAGAGTGAAGCTGTTTTTCGCCAGTGACAGCGGAACCCAGCTGATAGCGGCGTACCGTGAGAAGCATTATTCCACTAACACGCCCATAGAGCGCTTTATCGTGGAGGAGCTGATCGCCGGTCCCAGCGGGCAGGTGGCGGGACTGCACCCCACGCTGAATCCCAATACAAAAGTCATCAATGTGACGACCAAGGATGGTATCTGTTATGTGAATCTGGACGAGAATTTCCTCACGGTGCCGGATAGTGTTTCCATGGAAGCGGCGGTCTATTCCATCGTGAATTCCCTGGTGGAACTGAGCAATATCAACAAGGTTCAGATCATGGTCAACGGCGAAGTGCCCACCACATCCTCGATCTTTCAGAATTCCACGTTTGAAAGGAACCTGGATATGATAACTTCCCTGAAAAACTAAAGATAAAAATAACGAAAGGACATTGTTTATGCGGCGACCTTTACTGCTGGCTGCCATATGTCTGGTTTCGGTCATGGGTCTTCTGCTGCACCTGGGGGTGTTCGACCGGGTGCCGGACGGGCAGATCGGCGCGGAAGCGCTGACTGCGGGAGAGCCCGTGACCTTTACGGGACAGGTATACCAGAAAGATTCCGAAAAGTTTTATCTTCGATCCGTTCGTATGATTTCTTCGGCTGAAATTTCACAGCCGGACATTCCATGTAAAGACAATTTCATCTGTATCCCGGAACAGGAAACGGACATCCCTCTGGGGAGCGTCGTGATGATGAGGGGAATCTTCCAGCCTTTTTCCATCGCCACAAATCCCGGAGAGTTTGACTCCCGGGAGTATTACAGGACGCTGGGCATCGGGGGCAGGGTGAGAGATGCCGCCGTGCTGGCTCGGGGGGAGTCTTGCTGGCGTCTCAGGGAGGCTCTGTACCAGGCGAGGAATCTGCTCGGACAGCGCCTGGAAAGTATATTTCCGGAGAGAGAGGCGGCAGTGATGTGTGCCCTGCTGCTGGGGGATAAGGAGGATCTGGACCTTGAACTGAAAGAACTGTATCAGAGGAACGGGATCCTGCATATCCTCAGTATCTCCTCACTTCATATCACCATGATCGGCATGTCGGTATACCGGCTGCTGCGCAGATGCAGGATGCCAGTGTGCCCGGCGGCAGCCGGGGGATGCTGCCTGCTGATCCTGTATGGCATGATGACGGGTTTTGGCGTATCCGCGTGCCGCGCTATCGGGATGTATCTGCTGCGGATGATGGCGGAGGCGGCGGGCAGGACTTACGATATGCCCACCGCCATGGGTGTCACTGCGGCGGCGCTGGTGGTGAAGAATCCTTATTATCTGCGCCATGCGGGCTTTCTGCTTTCCTTTACCTCCATGATCGGGATCGGCGTAGTGTATCCCGCCATGGAAAAGAACGGGAAGAAAAAAACAGTAAAAGAGCGGCTTCTGGAACCTGTTCTATCGGGGCTGTCCATTACCCTTGCCACGCTTCCGGTACAGCTGTGGTTCTATTATCAGGTGCCCAGCTACTCCGTATTGCTGAACATCCTGGTGCTTCCCTTTATGAAGATATTGATGATGGCAGGTTTTCTGACCCTGATCCCGGGGCTGGGCGCCTGCGTCTGGGCGGATCTGCTGATACTGCGGGGGTATGAAATGCTGTGCGGGGTGTTCGACAGGTTCCCTTTCCACACATGGAACCCCGGAAAGCCCCGGCTCTGGCAGGTGATCGTCTATTATCTGGTGCTTGGGGCAGCGGTGTGGGGACGAAAGTGTCTGGCGGATCAGAGCAGGAACGCACAGGAGAAGCGAGGGCAAATGTCCGGAGGATCACCGGAGAAAAAACCGCGAACGTGCTGCGGCAGTTGGAAAGCGTATCTGGAAAGGATGAAGGAAAAAGTCTCGGATGCCGGGACAGGCAGAGGATGTGGGATAGGGATCATCGTCTGCCTGACAGGGATGCTTTTGGCCCCACTCATCTTTACATGGAAGCCTTCTGCGGAAAACAGACTGCTGTTCCTGGATGTGGGACAGGGGGACGGCATATTGGTGCGCACCGCTTCCGGTGAGAATTACCTCTTTGACGGCGGCAGCAGCAGCCGGAGCCAGGTGGGAAAGTACGTGCTTCTCCCGTGCCTGCGGTATTATGGCATTCAGACGCTGGACGCAGTCATTTTGTCCCATCCTGATGCCGACCATGTGAACGGCGCCATGGAATTATTGTCCATGGGGCAGAACAGCGGTGTTAAGATAAAGCAGCTTGTGTTGCCGGAATTATCGGAAAAGGGAAAGGCGGAAATGCTAAAACAGCTGGGACAGTTCACGGAGCAGGAGGACTGGAGCAGCCGGATTCCCATAGGATATCTGGCCGCAGGTGAAAGTTTTCATTGTGACAGCGCCGGATTTCTCTGCCTGCATCCTGAAAGCGGATGGGACGGGGCGGGAGTAAATGCCTGTTCCATCTGTATCTATGGTCTGTTTACTGATAAAAAAGGGAAAGAGGAGTTTGACTTTCTGCTGACGGGAGACGTGGAAGATGCAGGGGAGGAGGCACTGCTGGCGGAACTGCGCGGCAGGGGCATTCAGGGTGTGGATGTGTTGAAGGTGGCGCATCATGGCTCTAAAAACTCTACCTCGGAGAGGCTTCTGGAGCAGGCGGCTCCCGCGCTTTCCGTCATATCCTGCGGCAGGAATAACCGCTACGGGCATCCCCATCAGGAACTGCTGGAGCGGCTGAAAAATACGGAATGCGTTATCCTGACCACAAGTGAGCGGGGCGCTGTCTGTGTCAGCGCTGAGCAGGGAAAGATCGGGGTGGAGGCATTTCGGTGAAATGCTACAGACAAAACTTTTGCTATAACACCGAGAGGATCAGGATCTCCACGCTCATCACATCGTTCATGCGTCCGCTCTTGACGGCCTCCTCCGCCTCCACGCATTTGGCAACGGCGCCGCGGAGTTTCCCGGTCTTGAAGCGTGATGCCTGGGCCAGATATTTTCCGGCTGCGAAAGGCGGCACTCCGATCTTGGAGGCGATGGTGCGCTGGTCATTTCCCCTGGACTTTAATTCCTTTGCCTGCAGGAGCATATTGCATTGCCTGGCGATCAGGAAAAGAATCCGCATAGGAGGCTCTTTCAGCGCCAGAAGGTCATAATACAGATCCAGTGCCTCTTTCTGTTTCCTGTCGGCGATGGCGTTGATCATGTCAAAGATATGACTGCTGACACGGGTGGTGCAGATGGCTTCCACATCCTCGTCCGTGACCACATCCCTGTCCATGCAGTAGCATACCAGCTTTTCCAGTTCCATCTGGATATTTTCCATATCGGACCCTGTCTTGGTTAGCAGCAGCTGGACCGTGTTCTCGGTGATCTTCTTCCCATCCTTGCCCAGCGAGCCCGCGATCCAGCGCTTCAGCGTCTTTTCGTCCTGTACGGTAAAGTCCGCCGCATAGCCCCTGGACTGAACCGCCTTGAACAGCTTGCTGCGCTTGTCAACCTCGCTTTCCGTGAACACGAAATAGGCAGTCTCGTTAGGCGCCGCAAGATATTCCGCCATCTTTTCGCCGCCGGATTTAAAGAGGCCGCTGTTGCTGATGAATATGACCCGCCGCTCGGCCAGAAAGGGCAGTGTCTCCGCCAGGTCGATGATCTCCCCCACAGAGATATTTTTTCCCTCGTAAAAGTGGGTGTTCATGGTGTCATCCCCGCTGCACAGGGCTTTCCGCAGTCTGTCCCTGTACTGCCTGCGCAGATAACGCTCTTCCCCGTACAGCAGGTAAGCCTGTTTGAAATTTCCCTGTTTGATGTCCTCGTTGATCTGCTTCATGTTTGCTCCAATTCAATACTTGTATTGGGTTATACCATGTTTCCGTGCGCTTCAGCGCACATTCGATTCAGAAGTTGACACAATGCCCTTTTGTGTCAACATTATACCATGTTTCCGTGCGCTTCAGCGCACATTCGATTCAGAAGTTGACACAATGCCCTTTTGTGTCAACATTATACCATGTTTCCGTGCGCTTCAGCGCACATTCGATTCAGAAGTTGACACAAT
>JAMPFQ010000012.1 GCA_023664345.1 Lachnospiraceae bacterium
TTTAGCAAAGGGGATATTAAATATAAACTGGGGAAATGTTTAAGAAATGATTAAGTTCAGTCACAAATTCCATGGCTGAACTGTTACATTTTGTGACTTTTTTCAGGCCGGAAAGGTTTCTGTTTTGGCGGATCTGTGATAAAATCAGTAAGAGATATGCTTGCTGAAAATAAAACGCAGAAAGGACATTTTATGGAAAACAAATTAAGAAACATCTGTGATTATGAGGGTTCCACGCTTCTGGGCATGAACGGCGGGCAGCCGGAGAGCCCGGACGGTCAGCTGCTTGTGTATGCCCGAAAGCCGGATCTGGAGGAGGAACTCACGGAGATCTGGGTCTGTGACCGGAATACGCTGGGAGACCAGAGAAAGGTATTTACCGTGTCCTGCGGCAACCATAACGGCCCTTCGGCTACCTTTATCGATAACGACTGTATTGTGTTTCGGGACAATATCCATGGCCTGTCGGCTTTCCGGATCCTGAACATCCATACGGGAGAGATAAAATATGGCCCCATTTTCGCCAAGGAGAGCCATTGTGCGGAGAACGGCTGGTATCCTTTTTCTGTTTCGGAAGAATTTCTGGGAAAGAACCCGGATCATCCCCAGATCGACAGATGCGGCATTTATCTGCTGGATCTGGCCACGGGAGAAGTGAAGCGGGTGGCGGACAAGAAGATGGTGTATGATATGGTGGTGGAGCACGGCTGTGTGCCCAACGAGCACACCACTTCCATGAGCCACGTGCAGCTGAATCCCTCCGCCACCAGGGTGATGATGCGCCTGAGCGTGGAGAATTGTCCTGTTTTCGGCGCATTGGGCTGTATCGACCTGGAGACGGGGAAGACCCATGTGATCCCGGACAAGCCTGTGCACCAGCTTTGGTTTGATGATGATACCTATATGGCCACCAGGCAGTATCATGACGGCACAAAGATCGAGATGGAGACCAGCCGCATCCAGCGCTTCACGGTGGATGGGGAATGCCTGGAGACGCTGGGCGGGATCGGCAATCATATCGACGGTTCTCCTGACAGGCAGTATTTTACCGGGGACAGGGCGTATCCCGGTCATCCGGCGGATATTTTCCTGTACAGGAGGGGACAGGTCGAACCTGTGGCTGTCTTTGGGGGACAGGACTTTCAGGACATCACATGGAAAAAGAAAGTGCATCCAAATCCCACTTTCTCCCGTGACGGGAAGCGGATCTACTTTAATCATCCCGTCAGCGAGGACAGGACGGAAGCCTGCTTCGTGGAAGTGGAGGAATTACTGGATTGATATATGTGCTGTCTGTGGGGCGTGTTTTCAGGTCACCGTTGCGCCGAAGGGCATGAGCGCCAGTTTGGCCAGCTTGAACTGCTGCAGCCCGAACGGAATGCCGATGATGGTGATACAGAGGACCAGCCCTATGGTAAGGTGCTCTATCGCCAGAGGCAATCCTGATACCGCGAGCCAGATGATGTTCAGGATCAGCGAGCCTGCGCCGCCCCCGTAATTCACTTCCCTGCCAAAGGGGAAAAAGCTTAAGCCCGCGAATTTAAAGCACTGTGTGCCCACCGGTATGCCCACGATGGTGATGCACCAGAGGACTCCTGCCAGGCACCAGCTGATGCCGCTGATGAATCCGCCGAAGAGAAACCATAACAGATTGCCCAGACAACTCATTTTGTATCCCTCTCTTTCTGACATTTTATAGTTTGATCATATCACAGGGGCTGCAAAAGATAAACAGGGAAATCCGCATGATAGGGGATTTAATGTGCGCAAATCCATGCTTGCATATTGTGGGGATCAGGATATAATAGAGAGGAACGGACAGATATAAAACAGTGTGCCTGCAGGTCACGGAAAGGTATGGTGCTCATATGGAATTTGTGGAAAGAAAACGATGGTTATTTTTAGGACTGCCCTTTACTTTTACCAAGTATACTGTCAAAGAGGATATGATCACGATCGACGAGGGGCTGTTGAAGACCGTGGAGAATGACTGCTATATGTACAAGGTGCAGGATGTGGAGCACAGCGCCACCGTTATGGAGAAGCTGGCGGGGCTGGGCACGGTGACCTGTTATACCGGGGATACCACGCACCCCACCCTTGTGCTGTCCCATATCAAGAATTCCAGGGCGGTCAAGGATTTTATCCTGCAGAAGTCGGAGGAAGCGCGCTTGAAGAGGCGCACTGTGAATATGCTGGATATCGGTTCCGGTGAGATCTCGGATCTGGATGATGCGGATTGATGCGGTCGGGAAGCCTGCATAGAAAAAATATGGCTCTACAGTATGGCAAGACTATTACTGTAGGGCATTTTGATGGTTGGGACTCTTGTTTTGCAGTATCTTTTCAAACAGGAGCCCTGCGCCGAACCAGAGAGGGGCGAAGTCCAGGCGGATCAGATGCCTGATGTTCCAACGGCTGCGGCTGTAGTCCCAGGGGCAGAGCTGCCGTCTTTCCAGGAGACGTCCTGAGAGATATTCCGCGGAGAAGATCAGGCTCATATAAGCCGTTCCCCGGATCCAGAAAGGTTTTTTGCCCAGCAGACGGCTGAGGGGAGCGAGGATGGCGGCGCAGCCGTAGATGGGGAACATCCAGATGGAGGTGATCCCTTTCAGGGTCATATCCCGGCGGCGGAAGGAATGGAACGCGGTAAATATGACCTCCATGCACCAGCCGGTAAGGCCGCATTTGATAAAATTGTGGAAAAAGGTCAGCAGGGATTTTTTCATGGTTCCTCTCATTCTGGCGCTGAAGCGGCCTGCAAGATCATGGAGTTAGCATGTCCCATATGCCTGGTATTTATTCCCGCGGGCAATGAGTCAAACGGCCATGCTTGCATGGACATTTGGCGAATGCCGCGAGGGTCAATACCATAGCGGCCTGTGGACGCATTGTGCTTGCAGTGGGGTTGTTGACTCCCGCGGGCAATGAGCCAAGTCAACGTAGTTGACTTTATGCCGATGCTTGCTTAGTGTTCTTTCATATTGTTGCAGGAGGTGGAGCCGGATGAATGAAAGAGAGGTTCTGGCATTTATGGAGGAGGCGTCCGGATACGGGATCGTGCCGGGGCTGGACAGCACCCGTGAACTATGCAGGCGTCTGGGCGATCCTCAGAAAGAGTTGAAGTTCATACATGTTGCGGGAACCAACGGGAAAGGTTCTGTCTGCGCGTACCTTGCTTCCATCCTGAAAGAGGCCGGATATCAGGTGGGGAAATATATCTCTCCCGCTGTTTTTACATATCGGGAAGAGATCCAGGTCAATGACAGGAATATCACCATCAAGGCGCTCTGTCAGGGGATGGAGCGGATCAAAGGCGTCTGTGGCGAGATGGCGGCGGAAGGGCTGCCTCATCCCACGCTCTTTGAGATCAAGACTGCCATGGGTTTTCTCTATTTTAAAGAGAAACAGTGCGATGTCGTGATCTTGGAGACGGGCATGGGCGGGCTGACGGACGCCACCAATATCGTGGAAGATACGCTTGTGTCAGTGATCGCGTCCGTCAGCTCGGATCATATGAAGTTTCTGGGCAGCACGCTGGCGGAGATCGCTGCCCAGAAAGCGGGCATTATGAAGAGAGGCGCCGCCGTGGTGAGCATGAGACAGGCGGATGAAGCGGCAAAAGTCATTGCTGACAGGGCGGAGCGCCTGGAATGTCCGCTGACCGTGACGGAACCCCAATATATAAAGAACGTGCGTTACGGATTGGACAGACAGCGCTTTGACTATCGGGACAGAAAAAAGCTGGAGATCAGGCTGGCAGGGAAATACCAGCCTGAGAACGCGGCGCTGGCGTTGGATGTGATAGATGCCCTGGCGGAAAAGGGAATCTCCGTGCCGGAGCAGGCAATCCGCCGTGGACTGGCGGGTGCCAGATGGCCGGGGCGGTTTACCGTGATCGGGAAGAATCCCTGTTTTGTAGTGGACGGCGCTCATAACGAAGACGCGGCAAAAAGGCTGGCGGAGTCCATCGGATTTTATTTTACAAATAAGAGAATCATTTATATAATAGGGGTGTTGAAAGATAAGGAGTATGAGAAGATTCTCCGTCTGACCGCCCGTTATGCGGCGCAGATCATCACTGTGACGCCGCCGGATAACCCAAGGGCTCTGCCTGCCTACGAGTTGGCAAAGGAAGCGGCTCTGGTACATCCCCAGGTGACGGCGGCAGACAGTCTGGAGGAGGCGGTGGAGATGAGTGCGCTTCTGGCCGGAAAAGAGGATGTGATCATAGCCTTTGGCTCTCTGTCCTATCTGGGCAGGCTGATGGAGATTGTGGAGAAGAGAGACGCGGGGAAAAAGGTAGGAAAGGCAGTAAGAAAATGATAGATCAGGACAAGATCAGGGAGGCAGTGAAACTGCTGTTAGAGGGGATCGGCGAGGACGCCGGGCGGGAAGGGCTGTTGGAAACTCCGGACAGGATTGCCAGAATGTATGGCGAGATCTTTTCCGGAATGGAGGAAAGCGCGGGAGAGCACCTTTCCAAAACATTCGCTGTGGAAAAAAATGAAATGGTACTGGAGAAGGATATTGTGTTCTACTCCATGTGCGAGCATCATATGATGCCGTTTTACGGGAAAGCCCATGTGGCGTATATTCCAGATGGCCGTGTGGTTGGGCTGAGCAAGCTGGCGAGAACTGTGGAAGTATACGCCAGACGGCTGCAGATACAGGAGCGCATGACGGGTCAGATCGCGGATGCCATCATGGAGGAACTCTCACCCCAGGGCGTTATGGTAGTCCTGGAAGCGGAGCATATGTGCATGACCATGCGGGGGGTGAAGAAACCTGGGAGCAGGACGGTGAGCATCGCGGTCAGGGGCGTCTTTGAACAGGATGTGAACCTGCAGGATCGTTTTTTACAGATGCTGCGAATGTGATGAAATTTTTCTAAGGTCGTAAAGTATATGACCTAAGAAAATCTAAGTCAAATATTGCGGCGGTTCATCGATTGTTTGTGCCGCCGGAGGCGGCATGACGGGAAGAGTGAGAATGTGGATAGAATAGACAGAATATTAAATCATGATTTGTTTAATAGATGTTTAGAAAAAAACAGGGCGGCAGAAGCGGATCGTTGCTTCTGCCATCATGATATGGCACATTTTCTGGATGTGGCAAGAATCGGAATGATACTGAACTTGAAAGAACAGCAGGGCATTGAGGAGGAAATGATTTATGCCGCGGGACTTCTGCATGATATTGGGAAACATATGCAGTACAGCCAGGGGATTCCTCATGAACAGGCCAGTGCAAAACTGGCTCCGCCCATCCTGCGGGATTGCGGATTTGACGAAAAAGAAGCGGATGTTATAATAAAAGCGATCCTTGCCCATAGGGACAGCAGATCCGCTTCGGCACAAGGCCTGGCAGGGATCTTGTACCGTGCGGACAAGGCGAGCCGCGCCTGCTTTGCCTGCCAGGCGGAGAGAGAATGTAACTGGAAAGGCGATAAGAAGAATCTTACCATCAAGGCGTGAGAGGGATCTGTGGCTGCTGTTGGCAGAGGAGGCTCCTGACAAGGGCGTTTTGCGGAGAAATCAAGGCTGGTGACAGATATGAGGATTGGAAACAGGGAATTTGAGACAAAAGGACATACCTATGTCATGGGGATCCTGAATGTGACGCCGGATTCCTTTTCCGACGGCGGGAGATGGAATGACAGGGACAGGGCGTTAGGGCGGGTGGAGGAGATGCTCCGGGAGGGCGCTGATATCATCGATATCGGCGGCGAGTCCACCAGGCCCGGATATACGCCTGTTTCCATGGAGGAGGAGATCGCCAGGACGACGCCGATGATCCGGGCGGTGAAAGCGAATTTTGATGTGCCGGTCTCGCTGGATACTTATAAGGGAAAAGTTGCGGAGGCTGGGATAGCCGCGGGAGCGGATCTGATCAATGATATCTGGGGGCTGAAGCATGATGATAAGATCGCACGTGTTATATCAAAAAGCGGCCTGCCCTGCTGTCTGATGCATAACAGGGAGGATGCCGATTATGATTCCTTTTATGAGGATGTGGCGGCGGATCTGTCAGAGTCCCTGCGGCTGGCAGAGCGGGCGGGCATTGACAAAGGAAGGATCATTTTGGATCCGGGGGTGGGATTTGCCAAGAGTTATGAGCAGAATCTGGAGATCATCCGCCATCTGGAGAGCCTGCATGGATTGGGATGTCCGATCCTGCTGGGATGCAGCCGCAAGTCTGTGGTGGGCATCACGCTGGGGCTGCCTGTGGATCAGCGGATGGAGGGAACTCTGGCGGCTACCGTCGTGGGAGTGATGAAAGGGTGCATGTTCGTGCGGGCCCATGACATAAAGGAGAATGTCCGGGCAATCAAAATGACAGAAGCTATTTTATATGGCAGCGCGTAATAGGGCAGTTTGGTCATGAAATGATGTACAGGCCGCGGAACGGCGGATGCGGAGTATAGGTTTGGAAGGAGACAGGGTATCATGTATCTGGAAAATGCAAAAGATGAGATACGTATTGAATCGCTGGAGGTATACGCCTATCATGGCGTGTTCCCAAAAGAGAAGAAGAGAGGACAGCCTTTTGTTATTAATGCGGTACTATACACGGATACGCGAAAGGCTGGAAAATCAGATCGACTGGAACAGTCTACGGATTACGGTGATGTGTGCCATTTTATTGAGGAATGGATGGTAAATAACAATTGTGATTTGATAGAGACAGTGGCAGAAAAACTGGCACAGGCAGTTTTGTTAAAATATGATTTAATATGTGCCATTGATTTGGAGATTCGAAAACCGGAAGCGCCTATCGAACAACCTTTCGGATGTGTTTCCGTGAGGATATACAGGAAATGGCACCTGGTATTTTTAAGTGTGGGTTCCAATATGGGAGATAAGAGGCAGTATATCTTGGATGGAGTGCAGGCGCTGAGAGAACATCCGTTGATCGTTGTGCGCAAAGTATCGGATCTGATCGAGACCAGGCCTTACGGCGGGGTGGAGCAGGATGACTTCCTGAATGGAGTCCTGGAGATCGAGACGCTGCTTACGCCCCATGAACTGCTGGACGCGCTGCATGAGATCGAAGCGGCGGCGGAGAGAGTGAGAGAGGTGCACTGGGGCCCCAGAACACTGGACATTGATATCATCTTCTATGACAAGCTGGTGTATGAGGACGATGACCTGATAATCCCCCATCAGGATATGGAGAACCGTAGCTTTGTGCTGGAGCCTCTGAGCACACTGGCCCCCAACTACAGGCATCCCGTCCTGGGAAAGACGGTGGCGCGGTTGTTGCGCGAACAGACGGAACGGAAGTGAGTTTTCGCAGCGCTCATGCGCTGTCTGCGTTTTTTAAATGCACAAGCAGATACCGCCCGGCAAAGTGGGCGCACAGCCCCGTAAACAGTCCGGTCAGGATGCCGCTTATGGCAAGATAAGGAAGATAAGCGAACACGCCCGTGGTGGCAGTGATGGCGAAAGCGGCAAGAAGCTGCCCGAGATTATGGGATAATCCTCCCAGGGCTCCGGTGAGGAAAGGCAGCCTTTTCCGTAACAGCCGGTTGGCTATATACATGACTGCGAAACTGAGAACACCTCCTGCCAGACTGTATAGCAGACTCAAAAACTGACCGAACAACAGCGTGGACAGCAGCAGCCGGGCGGTCAGTACCAGAAAGGCGTCCCGGGGGGTATCATGCTGTAGCAGGATCAGTGTGATGATATTGGCCAGTCCCAGCTTGATGCCCGGCAGGGGGACCAGCGGCGGGATGGCGCTCTCTATGGCATAGACGGCCAGGGAGAGCGTGGTGTATAAGGCTAGAGCAGTCAATTTTCGCAAGGTCATTCTTGTGATGTCTCCGTTCCAAAGCTGTTTTACATTCAGCAGTTATTCCCGCGGGCAATGAGCCACAAGTCCAGGGAATCATGATTCCCTTGGATCTTGGCGAATGCCGCGAGGGTCAAATACCCCGCAGCTTGCTGCGTTGCAAGATTGATACCCCGTCAGCTTGCTGCGGGGTCTTTGATTTACATCAGCTTGTTCCATCCCTTAATAGGCAATCGTGTCGATGCTTTCAGAATCCGCGTCCCGGAGCCGGATCACCAGCCTGTTCGGCAGGCAGATAACGGGCAGGCTGGCATTGCTGATAAAGCCCTGGTGCACGCAGAGCTTATCCGGGCAGTCGGCGGAAACAATGCCGATGCTGTCGGAGCGTACTTCGATCTCATTGGTGCATCCGTTTTCCCCGGTTACGGTAAAGCGCCATGGCGCGTCCATACCGTCCAGAGGGATGCTTGTCAGTAATTCGCCATCCTGATAGATCTCTGCAACATAGTTTGTACCCCGAGATGCAGGGAAAAATATGACTGCCAGGCTGATGCCGATGACCAGGCAGAGCATGACCACAATTATAACTATTGTTATTCTATAATTTTTATCCGTTTTCAACCTGAGACTCCTGTAATGCTTTAGATGTTTTCAGTATAGCAGATAGAAAGTTGAAAATGAAGAGGGGAGTTTTAGTTTGGCTGTGTATGACAAATAACTTGCGATTCCCCTCCCATTTGTGCTAATATAGAATCAACGAAAGGAAAGCGTCAATGGAAACACCCACCTACATTCATGTAAAAGAACAGATCATAAAGACCATAGACGAAAAAATGCCGCCGGAGGAGGAATTGCAGGATCTGGCGGAACTTTTTAAGGTTTTCGGGGATGGTACAAGGCTGAAGATCCTGTATGTCCTTTTGTGCTCGGAGATGTGCGTCTACGATATCGCATCCGTGCTTGGCATGTCCCAGTCCGCGATCTCCCACCAGCTTAGAGTATTGAAGCAGATGGATCTGGTGAAGAACCGCAGGGACGGTAAGACTATCTTTTATTCCCTGGCGGACGACCATGTTGTAACGATCCTCAGCCAGGGACTGGATCATATTGAAGAGTGAACGTCAATTAAAAAGCAGCCGTAACAGCTGCTTTTTATATATCATTTTTCTGGTATCGCTTCCATGGCGGCAATAAATTCAGAGTAATTACTGCCTCCCAGGAAAGCGTGGTATGTGGTATATTTGTCATCGAATGCTTTAAAGTATACATATTGTGAAGTCATATTGATATCAGTGTAAGTGCCCTCTGCGACAACGAACGCATTGGAGCCGTCCGTTCTCATGCAGATCAGCTGCGGCATGCTGTCATTTTTTTGATAATAGATATACCCGCTTCCCACATTAAAACAATCCACCCGGTCATTGGTCAGCACTTCCACGATATCCTGGGACAGGGAATAGCGGCACAGCCTGTAATTTTCAGCCACATCCATGTAGTAGACATAGTCATCCGACAGAACGGGATACCAGATATTGCCCGCCCATACTTCGGTCGGGGCATCATTGGCGGTATTCAGGGCATACAGATAATGGTCGCCCTCCGTACCGTTATAATAGATCACACCATCCCGGGCGCAGGCAGGATTGATGGCAAACGCCCCCAGCACTTTTTTGTCTGTCTTGTCGATTTTCATTTTATAAAAAGAAGGCCCGGCGCTGGTGGAGGTCAGTATATACAGGTAATTGTCCACTAACTGCGCGGAAACCACCACATCCGTGGTCAGGGTAAGGGTATCTTTGCCTTTCAGGTTGCAGCGGTTAAGGGATCGCCTGCCCTGTACCTGTCCGAAACCGGAAGTGGATGTGGAACCCGTCTGGAAATAGTAAACATACTTTCCTCCCGCAAGAATATTCTGCACTTCCACGGAACTCAGCCTCCGGATGTCGGTTTCGTCGGGGCTCATGGCATACAGGCTGCTGCCGTCGTATGAATTGGCAAAATATACGGTCTCATTATGTTCACAGAACAGCCCGCTGTTATTCAGGTTACCGGCGGTGTTGCCCACCGTGCCCTCCGGGTTCATAGCCACGCGGTTTAAAAAGAACATCACCACAAACAGCGTGACCAGCAGTAACGCGATTACAACACCGATTAAGATTCGTTTTTGTTTTGTTCTCATAAATCATGCCTCAACTCTTTCTGAATCATATTCACCTTGCAACCTTAAGTATACAACTCTTTTTACTTGCTATCAAGTTTGTTTTGGTATAAGATTAGGTTAAATACGTAACAGTTCAGACAGGTCATTGAACTGTTGCCACAAAGGAGCAGGACGTCATGGATTTACTGGAATTACGGGATCAACTGGACGGAATCGATCAGCAGATCGTGGAATTGTATGAGAGGCGCATGGATATCTGTAAGCAGGTGGCGGAATATAAGATCGAGGTGGGGAAAAAAGTCTTTGACAGACAGCGGGAGGCAGAGAAGCTGGCAAAGGTGAAAGCCCTGATCCACAACGACTTCAACAGCCATGGCATCGTGGAACTTTTTGAGCAGATCATGTCCATGAGCAGGAAGCTCCAGTACCAGCTTCTGGCGGAGAAGGGCAGTCTCGGAAAACTTCCTTTTATCGGTGTGGACGAGCTGGAGACGGAGAAAGCCAGAGTGGTCTTTCAGGGAGCGGAGGGGGCTTATTCCCAGGCTGCCATGACCCGGTATTTCGGAAATGAGGTCAACAGTTTCCATGTGGACACATTTCGTGACGCCATGAGCGCCATTGACGAGGGCAGCGCGGATTTCGCGGTGCTTCCCATAGAAAATTCCACTGCGGGGATCGTCAATGAGATATACGACCTGCTGCAGGAATATGAAAACTATATCGTGGGAGAACAGATCATCCGCATCGAGCACTGCCTGCTGGCAGTTCCCGGCACAAAACTGTCCGATATCAGGACCGTGTATTCCCACCCCCAGTCGCTGATGCAGAGTTCCCGTTTTCTTGCTGGCTATGACTGGCAGCAGATCAGTATGCAGAACAATGCTTTCGCGGCAAAGAAAGTGGCCGGAGAGCAGCTCAAGACCCAGGCGGCCATCGCCAGCGAGTATGCGGGGCAGGTATACGGCCTGGAGGTGCTCCGGAAAGGAGTGAACCATTCCGGAACCAACTCCACCAGGTTCATCATCGTGACCAATCAGAAGATTTTTCGGAAAGACGCGAAAAAGGTAAGCATCTGTTTTGAGGTGCCCCACGAGAGCGGTTCCCTGTACCATATGCTGTCCCATTTTATCTATAATAACCTGAACATGACCAAGATCGAGAGCCGTCCTCTGGAGGGACGCAACTGGGAATACCGCTTTTTCATCGACTTTGAGGGAAATCTGGCGGACAGCGCCGTGAAGAACGCTCTCAGGGGGCTGCGGGACGAAGCCCGGAATATGAAGATCCTTGGGAATTACTGAGGCAGGCCGGTGCGTATGAAAGGATCTGGGGAGGAGTAAGGGATATGAGACAGAATGAACTGATCGTATACAGGAATATGGAGGATGGAGAACTTCTCCATGATATGGCGTGGCTTATGGCAAATTATGATGTGCCCGCCTGCGAACTGCAGGATAGGGCCGCCTGCCGGATGGAAGATAAGACGGAACTTTTCTACGACTGCATCCACCGTCTCATCGAACTGGCGGGGAGATATGGTTTCCACGGCAATCTCTGGCACTGTTATCTCACCAATCTGCTGGTGAACAATGAGAACAGCTACAGCTGCGGCTGCGAGATCAGGGGGGAGATCGAGGGAACCGTCAATCAGGCGGCGCTTCATGATATCGTGATCTTTAAGGAGTTTTTTGACTATGATTTCACGGATATGGCGCAGACGCTGCATGTGCCGGAATTTTCCCTGGTACAGGATTATGTCAGCAGCAGTCGGGAGAGCAAGGTCTACAATACCAGGATCTGTGCCCGCATCTGCGAGCTGGCGGAGAAGTTCTGCAAGGATCACACGCCGGAGGAGATGAAAGCTTCGCTTACGGAGTTCTATCAAGAGTACGGCGTGGGGAAATTCGGACTTCATAAGTCTTTCCGCGTGTCCCATGACGAGACGGGAGTGCACATCGATCCCATTTTAAACATAACGCATGTGACGCTGGACGAACTGGTGGGCTATGAGATCCCAAAGAAGAAGCTGACGGATAATACGGACGCCTTTGTGGCGGGGAGAAAGGCTAACAACTGCCTGCTGTTCGGGGACGCCGGAACGGGGAAATCCTCCTGCGTCAAGGCGATCGCTAACGAATATTACGGGAGAGGGCTCCGCATCATAGAGATTTATAAGCATCAGTTCCAGGATCTGAATGATGTGATCAGCCAGATCAAGAACCGCAATTACAAATTTATCATCTACATGGACGATCTGAGTTTCGAGGACTTTGAGATAGAATACAAATATCTGAAAGCGGTGATCGAGGGCGGCCTGGAAAAGAAGCCGGAAAACGTGCTGATCTACGCCACCTCCAACAGACGCCACCTAATCCGGGAAAATTATGGTGACAGGGAGGAGATCAGGGAGGATATGCACACCGGGGACACGGTGCAGGAAAAGCTTTCGCTGGTATCCCGCTTCGGCGTTACCATCTATTTCGGGGCGCCGGACAAGAAACAGTATCAGAATATCGTGAAAGCGCTGGCGCAGCGACAGGGACTTTCCATGCCGGAGGAGGAACTGCTGCTTGAGGCGAACCGATGGGAACTGTCTCACGGCGGGCTTTCCGGCAGGAGCGCACAGCAGTTCATAGATCATCTTGTAGGTCAGGAGGGGTAAGGGTTATGTCTAAGAAAGATTTCAGCAATCCAAAATATTATACCAACAGGGAACTGAGCTGGATCCTGTTCGACCATCGTGTGCTGAACGAGGCCAGGGATAAGACGATACCGCTGTTTGAGCGGTTGAAATTCCTGAGCATCACGGCTTCAAACCTGGACGAATTTTTCATGATCCGAGTCGCATCTCTGAAAGATATGGCCGATCTGGGGTATGGAAAACAGGATATTTCGGGGCTGACGCCTGTGCAGCAGCTGGAACTGCTCAGCCAGGCGATCCATGCGCTGGTGGAGCGACAGTACTCCACCTACAACCGTTCCCTGGTGCCGAAACTTGCCCAGAACGGATTGCAGATCGTCCGCCAGCATGAGGAACTGACGAAAGAAGAAACATTATATATCGACCGTTATTTTGAGGAGAACATATATCCTGTGCTGACCCCCATGGCGGTGGATTCTTCCAGGCCTTTTCCCCTGGTCCGCAATAAGACGCTGAATATCGGCGCCATGGTGCATAAGAAGAGCAGCAAAGAGGAACTGGAATTTGCCATGGTGCAGGTGCCCAGCGTGCTGGACCGGGTGGTGGTGCTGCCCACGGAGGGCAAGGCGAAGCGCATCATATTGTTGGAGGAGATCATAGAACGGAATATAGATAAACTGTTTTTGAATTATGATATCATCTGCGCCCATCCTTT
Organism: Lachnospiraceae bacterium; assembly: GCA_023664345.1. GTDB lineage: Bacteria > Bacillota > Clostridia > Lachnospirales > Lachnospiraceae > Acetatifactor. The sequence goes on from JAMPFQ010000012.1 coordinate 13,315, forward strand.
CCGCATCATGCGCAACGCGGATCTTACCATCGAGGAGGATGAGGCGGCGGATCTGTTAAAAGAGATAGAGAAGCAGCTGAAAAAGCGCCAGTGGGGCGCGGCCATCCGCCTGGAGGTAGAGCACGGCTGCGACAGGCGCCTGCTGCGTTTCCTGACGGAAGAGCTGCGCATGCAGGAGCAGAATATCTATGAGATCGACGGCCCTCTGGATCTGACCGTCCTGATGAAGATATACGCCCTGGATGGATTTGAGCATCTGAAGACTCCGAAATATACTCCCCAGGCGGTGCCGGAACTTCCGGCGGGCTGCAATCTCTTTGAGGAGATCCGCAAGAAAGATATCCTGCTGCATCATCCCTATCAGACCTTTGAGCCGGTGGTGAACTTTATCCGCCAGGCGGCAAAAGATCCGGAGGTGCTCGCCATCAAGCAGACCCTGTACCGTGTCAGCGGCAATTCGCCCATCATCGCGGCGCTGGCGCAGGCGGCGGAGAACGGCAAGCAGGTGACGGTGCTGGTGGAATTAAAGGCCCGTTTTGATGAAGAAAACAACATTGTCTGGGCGAAGATGCTGGAGAAAGCGGGCTGTCATGTCATCTATGGCCTGGTGGGCTTAAAGACCCACAGCAAGATCACGCTGGTGGTCCGCAGGGAAAGCGACGGCATCCGCAGGTACGTTCATCTGGGGACGGGAAATTACAATGATGCCACGGCGAAGCTGTACACGGATATCGGGCTGCTGACCTGTTCCGAATCCATCGGTGAGGACGCCACGGCAGTCTTTAACATGCTGTCCGGCTATTCCGAGCCTTTGTTCTGGAATAAGCTTTCCCTGGCGCCGCTGTGGCTGAAAGATAAATTCCTGACGCTGATCCAACGGGAGAAGCAGTTTGCCCAGGAGGGCAGGACTGCCCATATCATCGCAAAGATGAATTCCCTCTGCGACAGGGATATCATTGCGGCGCTGTATGAAGCCAGTTCCGTGGGGGTGAAGATCGAACTGATCGTCAGGGGGATCTGCAGCCTGAAAGTGGGCATCAAAGGCGTCAGCGAGAATATCACGGTGCGTTCCATTGTGGGGAATTTTCTGGAGCACAGCAGGATCTTTTACTTTGAGAACGGCGGGGATTATGAGATCTACTGCGGCAGCGCGGACTGGATGCCCCGGAACCTGGAACGCCGGGTGGAGATTCTCTTTCCCATTGACAGGTCGGAATTGAAAAATAAGCTGATGCATATCTTAGAGTGCCAGCTGAAAGATAATGTGAAAGCCTCCGTACTGCAGGAGGACGGCGCCTATGTGAAAGTGGACAAGAGAGGGAAATCTCTGTTTCAGTCCCAGGAGGTCTTCTGCAGGGAAGCCCTTGAGGCGGCCAGGGCTGCTTCCAAGGAGAATCCTCTGGCGGCCAGGACGTTCATACCGGAGACACATCAGAAATAATGTGGAAAAGCAGATAATGACGCAGAGCAAAACGGCGTTATGGAAAGGAATGACGTACGGATGAAGATCATATTGGCTTCCGCATCCCCCAGAAGAAAGGAACTGCTGGGGCAGATAGGGCTTCATTTTGAGGTTCTGACCAGCCATGTGGAGGAGCGGATTTCCTCCGTCAGGCCGGATGAAGTGGTAGAAGAACTGTCCTGTCAGAAAGCGGAGGCAGTGAGGGAAATAATCTGTGGGACAGTGAAAGAAGCGCTCCTTATCATCGGGGCAGATACCGTGGTGGCGCTGGACGGCGCCATTCTGGGCAAACCGCAGGATGAAAGGGATGCCTTTCAAATGCTGGAGCGCCTTCAGGGACGGGAGCATCAGGTTTTTACGGGCGTCACGCTCCTGTACAGACCGGCAGGAGCCGCGGAGTGGACAAAGAAGCGCTTTCACGAACAGACCAGAGTACATTTTTACCCTATGACAGAACAGGAGATCTCAATGTATGTGAGCACCGGCGATCCTCTTGACAAGGCGGGCGCATACGGGATCCAGGGATTCTGTGCCAGATACATCAGGGGGATTGAGGGAGACTATGATAATGTGGTGGGGCTTCCGGTGGGACGGCTCTATCAGGAGATAAAGGAGTGGCTACAGACATGAAAAAGGCCGTGATATTCGATCTGGACGGAACCCTTTCCGATTCCATTCACAGCATCAAATACTGCGCGGACCGGGCAGTGGCAGGATTTGGGTACGGGCCGTTCACGGAACAGCAGTACAAGTATTTCGTCGGCGACGGAGCGGCGAATCTGGTCAGGCGTGCCCTTGCCGCGGGCGGCGATGTGGACGGGATCCATTTTGAGGAGGCCTTTGCCAGATATAAGGAGATCTTCCGGGAAAACTGCATGTATGAAGTGACGCCCTATGACGGCATCAGGGAACTGTTGGCGGCATTGAAGGAAAGGGGAGTGAAGATTGCGGTGCTTTCCAACAAGCCCCACGCGGAGACCGTGAACGTGATCGAGACACTCTTTGGGAAAGGCTGTTTCGATGCGATACAGGGGCAAAAGGAGAATGTGGCCATTAAGCCAAGCCCGGAGGGCGTATTCCAGATTCTGGAACAGTTTGGCCTGAGGGCGGAAGATGTGCTGTATCTGGGGGATACTTCCACGGACATGAAGACCGGAAAAAGCGCCGGAGCCTTTACATTGGGAGCCCTCTGGGGCTTCCGGGAACGCCGGGAACTGGAGGAGAACCACGCGGACGCGATCATCGCCCACCCGCTGGATGTACTAAAGTTCCTGTAGGGGCTTGACGGAAGCATACAGGCATACTATGATAAGGGTAGCGACAGGCAGTGGAGAGACCGGAACAAGTTCCCACAAGACGGAACTGGAATGGAGGTGCGGGTATGCGTGAGTTTGATGATGCGGTGTTGGAGTGTTTTCTGGAGAATCAGCTGCAGCTTTTTCCTGAGGAGGTAGCAGAGACTCTGGATGAAGCGGAAAGTTTTCTGGAAGAGTGTATGGCTGTGGTGGTCAATTCCGTTGATGAGGTTATTGAATATTTCGAGGAGGAAGGGATCGACACGGAAGGCGTTATGGACGATGAGATTCTGGAGGCTGATGAAGTCTTCGACGTGGGGGATGGGCGTTATCTGATCGTTGAGGGATAAGTGCGTCGCCGCATGGACACACGATCTGTTTGCGCGGGACAGGTGAACTGCGGTTCACCTGTCCCATTTTGTTTTCTGCTGTTTCTTTTGAAAAATATCCCCTGTCAGATAACAGATGACACCCAGGCGGATCAGTGAGATGACCGGTTCCGGCAGGACCGTAAAGCTTTGTTCCAGCTGCATCAGGTAGGTGCAGTAGGTAAACAGGGTGCACAGCATCGTGGCCAGAGCCGTTTTGATGTGCTTGGGCTCTTTTATCATGATCACGAACAGCAGCATCTCCGCCACATAAGCATATCGTTCATGCACCAGGGGCAGGCAGAAACAGATCGTCAGGATGGAAAGGGCAGTCACCTTGCAGAGGGTCAGGCCATCCAGCTTCACCTTGCGGCAGTACAGCTGGTAAAACAGTGCGAGCAGCAGCAGGAAAGTCAGCAGCAGGCCGTATATAAAATAACTGTCGTAAAGTTCCTCCGACCAGGTACCGATCAGATGATAGAGGTTCGGGTAATTCAGCGTCAGAGTGCCATAGTTGCGGTCTGCCTGTCCCAGATAGATCCTGAACATGACTTTCAGGCTGCGCCCGGCCAGATACATGGGGATGCAGCTGATCGTATACACGATGGGCACCCACAGCAGCTGCACGGGTTTTAGCACGCTCCGCTTCTGCATGATCCACAGCAGGCACAGGATGGGGAGAAAGAATATCGCCTGTAATTTAAGTGAGATCGCCACGGCGAACAACAGACAGATGCCGTCGCCGGACCTCCAGAAGGGATATCGGCCCACTGGAGGGGGCGTTTCGGTACTCCAGAGTTTTGCACCGCATATGGCGAGCAATGAGAGCAGGATCATGGAACCATAGAGGCTGTCACACTGTCCCCATGCCGCTGAATCCAGCAGAGTCAGGGGGTTCAGCAGAATCACGGCATACAGCAGCAGCTTCTTGTGGAGCGGGGTGACGCCCAGCTGCCCGCATAATTTGACACAGACGAGTGCCAGGATGAAGTCAAAGATGACGGAGGGCAGTTTTACGATGACCACAGGGGCAAAAGGCAGGTAGCTTGTCAGTGTGATAAGGGTCATATATAAAGGCGGATTATCTCCGATATCCATTCCCAGGGAGGCAAGTCCCCCGTTGCTCCGGATCTCGTTGATCCAAACCTCATAAGCGATATAGTAGTCATTGCATTTTACCGGAAAGAAAGCGATCCGAAGTATAACGGCAGTTATTGTAACAGCTGCAAAAAATAAGATATGGATCAGGGGGATCTTATGGATCCGTACAGCCAGAAGCTTCCCCAGAGTGAGGTCTTTTGTGCCGTTTTCTGTTTTCTTATGGGAGAAAAAAGCGGTGGCAGCCGTACATGACAAGGTCACTGCCAGAACAGCAAGAAATACGGCCAGCCGCGCAGGTACCAGAACATCATAGGTGAGGCGTATTGCCGCCGCACCGGAGGGAAAGTCTGACGGCTTCCCTGCTGTGCCTGTATCGTCAACGGAAGCGGTTGCGGTTAAATCTCCTGTTATTTCGGGGAGCTGTGCGGACTGAGGTACAGTGAAGAGAGAAGGGGTTCTGCTTTCCTGATTGTTTTCCACAGAGACGCACAGATCATACTGCGCGTTCGTGTCCAGGCGGCAGTTTACGGGAAAATCAAGATACCAGCCCTCCGGTACGCCTGCCAGTGAGACAGTCCGGGTGTAGATACAGGCGCCGTCCGCATGGTCGGACAGAGTTACCGTGAGATCTCCGGAGTCAGCCGTCATGCGGTCAGGAAGACCTGCCGTCATGGCATCCGGCGTCAGAGGATCGGGCGCCCGCAGTGCCAGGGCAATGGAGGTAACTTGGCTGTGCGCAGGAGAGAAGACCTGAACCAGAGCAGAGCCGTCGCTTAACGGAACGGAATCTTCCAGCATGTCCAATGGAGAGGCGCTTTCCACTCCCGTATAGAGAAGATTGCCGCCCAGGACGGCAAAGAGCAGGACGACTACCAGGAAACCGGTTCTGATCCAAAATGTTTTTTTCTTCATGTGAGCGACTCCTTTAATGCTTCCAGTACGGAATAGGGAACAAACAGCCTGCCATAGCCCACGGCCAGATCAAGCCCCGGCTTGTTTTCCCCGTGGAAATCGGAACCGCCGCTGACTGCGAGCCCATAGGCTTTGGCAAGCCTGCGGATCTGGCGTTCCTCCGCCCCATTATAAGTGCTGTAGATGGCCTCGATGCCTATAAGGCCTGCGTCTTTCAGCCGGGCGACAAGTGTTTCCAGCCGTTCGTCGCTCATATGGTACAGGATGGGATGAGCCAGGATGGGAATGCCGCCGGCCTGCAGGATCAATTCCACCGCCTGTTCGGGAGAGACTTTTTCCCTGGGCACATAACAGGGGCAATGATCCCCGATATAGCGGTCAAACGCTTCTTTCATGCTGCTTGTATGATTATGGTTTAATAAAAATTTGGCATAATGCGCCCTGGTGATCACCGCGTTGGGGAATTCCGCCAGCAGCGACTCATAGCTGACATCGATACCGGCTTCCTGCAGCAGCGCGCACATCTTTCGGTTTCTGTTGTCCCTGGAGGCCACAAAGTCCCGCAGATACTTTTGAAAACGCGCGTTATTATAATCGATGTATAATCCTACGATATGCACATCTCTGCCCTGGTATTCCGTGGAAAACTCAATGCCGGGGATCACTTCCGGAACGCTCCCTGCCTTGTCCGGCGGAAGTGATCCCCGAAGCTGTTTTGCGTACCCAAGTGCCTCCTCCAGCCCGTCAACGGTGTCGTGATCGGTCAGGGCAAAGGCGGCCAGCCCTTTCTCCATAGCGTAGTCTACCAGCTGCGTGGGAGAAAAGGTGCCGTCGGAGCGGTTGGAATGCACATGCAGGTCTACAGGTCTTGTTTCCATGATGCAACCTCCATGATCCTGCTTCAGGAGAGCAGTCAGTTCTCATCTTCGTCCTTGTTGGCGGTAAAGACAGTGCGCTTTCTTGCCATCTCATCGCTGGCAAGATATTCGTCATAGGTGGTGATCTTGTCGATCATTTTTCCGTCCGGTAGGATCTCCATGATCCGATTGGCGGTGGTCTCTACAAACTGATGGTCGTGGCAGGAGAACAGCGCCACGCCGGGGAATTTGATCAGACCGTTGTTCAGGGCGGTGATGGATTCCATATCCAGGTGATTGGTAGGCTCGTCCAGGATCAGGCAATTGGAGCCGCTGATCATCATTTTGGAGAGCAGGCAGCGAACCTTTTCGCCTCCCGACAGCACCTTTACTTTTTTGACGCCGTCCTCCCCTGCGAACAGCATACGTCCCAGGAAGCCGCGCACATAGGTCACGTCCTTGATGGGAGAATAGCCGGTAAGCCAGTCCACGATGGTCAGATCATTATCGAATTCCGCGGTGCTATCCTTGGGGAAGTAAGCCTGGGAAGTGGTAACGCCCCATTTTATGGTGCCCTCGTCCGGCTCCAGTTCGCCCATCAGAATCTGGAATAAAGTGGTCTTGGCAAGTTCCTGGCTTCCCACAAAGGCAATCTTGTCGTTATGTCCAACGATAAAGGAAATGTCGTCCAGTATCTTTTCCCCGTTCACGGTCTTGGAAAGATGCTCCACGGTCAGGACTTCGTTGCCGATCTCACGCTCGGGGCGGAAGTCGATATAAGGGTATTTTCTGCTGGAGGGCTTGATCTCATCCAGTTCGATCTTCTCCAGGGCGCGCTTCCTGGAAGTCGCTTGTTTGGACTTGGATGCGTTCGCGGAGAAGCGGGAGATGAATTCCTGTAACTCTTTGATCTTTTCTTCCTTTTTCTTATTGGCCTCTTTCATCTGGCGGATCAGCAGCTGGCTGGATTCATACCAGAAGTCGTAGTTGCCTGCGTATAGCTGGATCTTGCCATAATCGATATCCGCGGTATGGGTACATACTTTATTTAAAAAATAACGGTCGTGTGAGACTACGATGACCGTGTTCTCAAAATCAATCAGGAACTCTTCCAGCCAGGAGATGGCATCCAGATCCAGATGGTTGGTGGGCTCGTCCAAAAGCAGGATGTCGGGGTTGCCGAACAGGGCTTTCGCCAGCAGTACTTTCACCTTGATATTGCTGTCCAGATCTTTCATCATGGAATAGTGCAGGGCCGTGTCGATCCCCAGACCGTTCAGCAGCGTAGCGGCGTTGGAATCAGCCTCCCAGCCGTCCATCTCCCCGAACTCCGCCTCCAGTTCACTGGCGCGGATGCCGTCCTCGTCGGAGAAATCCTCCTTGGCATAGAGCGCCTCCTTTTCCTTCATGATCTGATAGAGCCGTTCATTGCCCATGATAACGGTATCCATCACCAAGTGATCATCATATTTGAAATGATCCTGCTCCAGCACGGAAAGACGCTGGCCGGGTGTGATGATGATGTCGCCGGAAGTAGTTTCCAGCTGGCCGGAAAGGATCTTCAGGAAAGTAGATTTGCCCGCGCCGTTGGCGCCGATGACGCCATAGCAGTTCCCTTCCGTAAATTTAATATTCACGTCTTCAAATAATGCTTTCTTGCCGATTCGTAACGTCACGTTGCTTGCCTGTATCATTTTGATTCCTCTTTTTCACTTTATTTTTATGCAGTCAAATTCTATTATACATAAAAACACTGATATTTCAAGAAAAATCGCCAGTTTGAGGATAGATCTCGTCACAGTTCAGCGGAAAGCCGGACTGTGACAGGATATCCTTAAGAAAAACGAAAGAATTGCCTAAGGGAGCCTAAATATTATCCCGGGTGCTTGAAATTCCCGGGCAAAAGGAGTAGGCTGTAGGTGGCTGCAAATATTATGCCTGCGGCAGAGTCTTCGGATGAGTGGGATTGCCCCGTTCGCAGTGCAGAAAGGCAGGAATGAGAATATTGATATTAGTATTGATATGTTTGTGCTTGGTGTTATTGACAGTTCTGTATTTATATATGATCATGCCAAGGATATTTAATAAGCCGGATACTTCTTCTTATCGGAAATGGCTCTATGCCCACAGAGGCCTTTTCGACAATGGCTCCGATGCGCCGGAAAACTCTCTGGAGGCGTTCCGCAGGGCAGTGGAGGGAGGCTTTGGCATCGAGATGGATGTGCAACTGTCCAAAGACGGCATACCGATGGTGTTCCATGATTTTACCCTGAAAAGGATCTGCGGCGCGGAGGGGAAAGTATGCGATCACACCTGTGATGAATTACAGAAATTCAGGCTCTGCGGCTCTGAGCAGCGGATTCCCCGTTTTCAGGAGGTGCTGGAACTGGTGGACGGTCGGGTTCCCCTGATCGTGGAGCTGAAGCTGCCTTCCATGGACACTGCCGTATGCCAGGCGGCGGACAGGCTGTTGTCAGAATATAAAGGGATGTACTGCATCGAATCTTTCCATCCCCTGGCGGTGCGCTGGTACAGGAAGAACCACAGGGAGATCGTGCGGGGACAGCTGTCGGACGCTTTTTTGAAGGAAGGGGAATTTAACAGGCCGCTGTGTTTCCTTTTACAGAATCTCCTGTTCAACTGGATGGGAAAGCCGGATTTTGTGGCATATAACCACAAGTATCCGAAAGGATTTTCCCGCAGGTTCTGCCGCAGGTTTTACCACAATACAGCCGTGGCATGGACGATCAAAACGCCCGGCGAACTGGAACGGGCAAAAAAATATTTTGACATCTGCATTTTTGACAGTTTTGTCCCTGAAAAATAGCGCATGATTTTTTTGATTGTATACAGGTATATTTTTCCTGTTGTTGTGCAAACTGTAGCAGGTAAAAAATGGAAAGTGGACATATTGCACGAAAATCGGATCCCTGTCAAAAGATTGCCATATTCGGCTTGATATTCTTTCGGCGAATTGATAAAATATGCACATAATGAACTGGTTTTTGTATGTTATCTGTTCCGAGGCAGCCGTTTTTTCGGCTGTCTAAAATCGTGCTGACCGTTTGGGGATGTGGTGGGAATATTCTTGTTTCCCCTGTCGGATCCTGGACGGCCACAACTATCTTTGAAAGGGAGAAACTAGATGAAAAAATGGGTTTATTTATTCAGTGAAGGTGACATGAGCATGCGGAATCTTCTCGGTGGAAAGGGTGCTAACCTGGCTGAGATGACTGGCATAGGTCTGCCCGTTCCCCAGGGCTTCACCATCACTACGGAGGCCTGTACCCAGTATTATGAGGATGGCCGCAGGATTAATGACGAAATCATGGGACAGACCATGGAGTATGTGGCCGAGATGGAGAAGATCAACGGCAAGAAGTTCGGCGACCTGCAGAATCCCCTGCTCGTTTCTGTGCGTTCCGGCGCCCGTGCGTCCATGCCCGGCATGATGGATACCATCCTGAACCTGGGACTGAACGATGAAGTAGTGGCCGCCATGATCGCAGGCAACCCGGATCCCGCCTTTGAGCGCTTTGTATACGATTCCTACAGACGTTTCATCCAGATGTTCTCGGACGTGGTCATGGAAGTGGGCAAGAAATATTTCGAGCAGCTGATCGATAAGATGAAAGAGGAAAAGGGCGTCCAGTATGACGTGGAACTGACCGCCGCTGACCTGAAGACCCTGGCGGAGCAGTTCAAAGCAGAGTATAAGAGCCAGCTTGGCAAGGATTTCCCTTCTGATCCCGTAGAGCAGCTGAAACTGGCCATCGAGGCGGTGTTCCGCTCCTGGGACAACCCTCGCGCCAATGTATATCGCCGGGATAACGACATCCCCTATTCCTGGGGCACCGCGGTCAACGTCATGCCCATGGTGTTCGGCAACCTGAACGATGAGTCCGGCACCGGAGTCGCGTTTACCCGCGATCCCGCTACCGGCGAGAAGAAACTGATGGGCGAATTCCTGAAGAACGCTCAGGGCGAGGATGTGGTGGCAGGCGTGCGGACCCCCATGCCTATAGCCCAGATGGAGCAGGAGTTCCCTGAGGCTTATGGAGAGTTCATCAAGGTATGCGAGATCCTGGAGAACCATTATCATGACATGCAGGATATGGAGTTCACCGTTGAAAATAAGAAGCTGTACATGCTCCAGTGCCGTAACGGCAAGAGGACTGCTCAGGCGGCGTTGAAGATCGCCTGTGACCTGGTGGACGAAGGCCATAAGACCGAGGCGGAAGCGGTCGCTATGATCGATCCCCGCAATCTGGATACCCTGCTGCATCCCCAGTTCGACGCTGCGGCGCTGAAAGAAGCAACTCCTATCGGAAAGGGCCTGGGAGCCTCTCCCGGAGCGGCCTGCGGCAAGGTGGTATTTACCGCGGAAGACGCGGAGAGATGGGCGGCAAAGGGCGAGAAAGTGGTCCTGGTGCGCCTGGAGACATCCCCTGAGGATATCACCGGCATGAAAGTGTCCCAGGGCATCCTGACTGTCCGCGGCGGCATGACCTCCCATGCGGCAGTGGTTGCCCGTGGTATGGGTACCTGCTGTGTATCCGGCTGCGGCGATATCGCCATGGATGAGGCAGATAAGAAGTTTACTCTGGCAGGACAGGAGTTCCATGAGGGAGATTCTATTTCCATCGACGGGACCACAGGCAATATCTATGCCGGCCAGATCAAGACGGTAGACGCTACGATCGCGGGTGAGTTCGGTCGTGTCATGGCCTGGGCGGACAAGTTCAGGACCCTGAAAGTGCGTACCAACGCGGACACTCCCGCCGACGCGAGGAAAGCCCGTGAACTGGGCGCCGAGGGCATCGGCCTCTGCCGTACCGAGCATATGTTCTTCGAGGAGAGCAGGATCGCGGCATTCCGTGAGATGATCTGTTCCGATACCGTAGAGGAGAGAGAGGCGGCGCTGGAGAAGATCCTGCCTTACCAGCAGGGTGATTTCGAGGCGCTGTATGAGGCCCTGGAGGGCAACCCTGTCACCATCCGTTTCCTGGATCCCCCTCTCCATGAGTTTGTTCCCACCGAGGAAGCCGATATCGAAAAGCTGGCCGAGGCGCAGGGCAAGTCCGTTGAGACCATCAAGACCATAATCGCTTCCCTGCATGAGTTCAATCCCATGATGGGACACAGGGGATGCCGTCTTGCGGTGACTTATCCTGAGATCGCGAAGATGCAGACCAAGGCGGTCATCCGGGCGGCAATCAATGTAAAGAAAGCACATCCTGACTGGAACGTGAAGCCTGAGATTATGATTCCTCTGATCTGCGAGGTGAAAGAGTTGAAGGTTGTGAAGAATATCGTGGTGGAGACCGCTGATGCGGAGATCAAGGCAGCAGGTATCGAGTTGGAATATGAAGTTGGTACGATGATTGAGATTCCCAGAGCGGCGCTGACCGCTGACGAGATTGCAAAGGAGGCTGATTTCTTCTGCTTCGGCACCAATGACCTGACCCAGATGACATTCGGCTTCTCCCGTGATGATGCAGGCAAGTTCCTGAACGCATACTATGATGCTAAGATATTTGAGAACGATCCTTTTGCGAAACTGGATCAGACCGGCGTAGGCAGGCTGATGGAAACTTCCATCAAGCTGGGCAAGCCTGTTAACCCCAAGCTGCACATCGGAATCTGCGGCGAGCACGGCGGCGATCCTTCTTCCGTGGAGTTCTGCCATAAGATCGGACTGGATTACGTGTCCTGTTCACCGTTTAGGGTACCTATCGCACGGCTGGCGGCGGCACAGGCGGCTATCAACCAACAGTAGTCCACTGAGGTCAAAAAGATAAAAATGCTCTTTATGTTTCGGCATAAAGGGCATTTCTTTTGTGGGTTTCATACAGATTTGTATTGCGGGATATGATATCTGATGTTATGATCTTACAGAGAGGATACGGTATGATATTGAGTGTAAGCAGAAGGACGGATATACCCAATTATTATTCTGAATGGTTTATAAATAGGATCAGACAAGGGTACTTATACGTGCGAAATCCTATGAATGCACATCAGATCAGCAAGATCGATCTGTCGCCGGACGTGGTGGATTGTATCGTGTTTTGGACTAAAAATCCTGAGAACATGATCGGAGCGCTGGATCATCTGCGAGATTATATATATTATTTTCAGTTTACGCTTACCGGATATGGCAGGGATATTGAACCTGGTATTCCAAATAAGCGAGATAAACTTATTTCGATATTTCAAAGATTATCAGAAAAAACAGGAAAGAAGAAAGTGATATGGAGATATGATCCTATTTTTATAAGCAAGAAATATACAAAGGAGTATCATTTAAAGGCTTTTGAGGAGATCGCTGGTGATCTGGCCGGCTATACAGAAAAAGTAGTCATAAGTTTTATCGACCTGTACGCTAAGACGCAGCGAAATATGATAGGGCTTGATATGGAAGAGATGACGGATGAAAGTATGATCGATATGGCAAAGCAAATGAAAGAGATCGCCTCAGGATATGACCTAATCATAGAAACCTGTGCGGAACAGATCGACTTTCAGAATATTGGAGTTCATCATGGGTGCTGTATAGATAAAAAACTGATCGAAGATCTGGTGGGTTGCAGGCTGATCGGTGAAAAGGATAAAAATCAGAGAAAAGAATGCGGATGCTTAGAAAGTGTCGAAGTTGGAACCTACAATACATGCTTAAATGGATGTAAATATTGTTATGCAAATTTTAATGATGAAAAAGTAAGAGGAAATTTGAAACTGTATCATGTGGGATCGCCATTATTGTGTGGTGATGTTGGTTCAGAAGATAAGATAACAGATCGAAAAGTAAGATCATTAAAGAATACCCAGATCAGTTTGTTTGATTGAGCGGCGAGAGATGCAGATACCCGGTGCTGGAGCCGTCGTTCTACCTTATGATGGGATATGACCGAGGGCTCCTCTGCATCAGCACACAAACTGATCATTCCGGGAACAGGCAGGCATTCGGGACTTCTGAGGAATATGGGTGTGGGCTGAAATGGAAGATAGAATCTCCTCCTGATCTTAAAACCCCGCATCCACCTCGATCCGGCTGCCTGCTCTTGTCCTTGTCACCCGAATCTGCTGGGGGATATTTTCCGTCAGTTCTTCGCGGTGGCTGATGATGCCCACAAGCTTGTTTGCTCCGGACAGATTGATGAGGATGTCCATGGCGCTTTCAATGGATCTTCTGTCCAGGGTGCCGAAGCCCTCATCCACAAAGAGGGCGTCCATCTGCACGCCGCCCAGGTGGGAGGATACGGTATCCGAGAGTCCCAACGCCAGGCTTAAGGAAGCCTTGAAGCTTTCGCCGCCGGACAGATTCCCTACAGGCCGTCTGTGGCCGGTGAAATTATCCTGCACTTCCAGGTTCAGGATCGTCTTGCTCTTTTGGTCATTTGCCTCATCTTTCCGGCAGAGTTCGTACTGGCCGTCGCTCATGGGGAGGAGCCGTCTATTTGCTGCCGCAATGATATTGTCAAAGCCCGCCGCCTGTATGTACTGCTCCAGCGTGACCTTTGCCCTGTTCTTGATCTGGCCTGCCACAAGGTCGTAGAGGCGGCTGTACTGTTCGCTTTCTCTGCGGCAGGTCTCCAAGGGGGTCTCCTGATCGGATATGTTTTGCCGTACCCGCTCATTATTTTTGAGCCTGTGCTCTGTCTTTGCGGCGTCTGCCCGAAGCGCTTCCACAATGCCGTTCTGTCTGGTGACTTCTTCCTGAAGTGCATCCTCGTCTATTCTTGTCCTGCCCTCCGCGTCTTTTTCTGCCTGTTTCAGCAGTTCCAGATTCGTTTTGACGGATTGCTGGTGATCTTTTACTTTTTCTTCGTTTTCCGTTATCTCGATTTCGTCCGCGAGGAAATCCTGAAATTCTTCCCGAGATGCCATTTTCTGGTCCCGCAGAGCCTTTTCGAGATCTTTCCGGCATTCTTCCACCTTATTTTCCTGAGATTTCTGCGTTTCCTCCAGGGTGTTGAGGGCGGCAGACAGGGTGGTTTTCTTTTCCTCCGCTTTCTGTTTTGTTGTTTTGGCGTTTTCAATCGATTCCAGGATTGTCCGGGCTTCCGTTTCGGCCTTTTCCTGTTCCGTGCGTGCGGTTTCCAGGTCGGCGTATTCCAGCTTCTCATATTCTTTCAGCGCCGTCCGGTTTTCAACCAATTTTTCCTGATTCTGTTCCTTCCTTGCCTGATAAGCCTTTTTCTTTTCTTCCAGAGCGTCTGTCTCCGTTCCTCTGGCCTTTTCCAGATCCGAAACAGCCTGCTCGTATTGTCTGCATTCTTTTTTCAGATGCCTGATCTCGGCATCCCCGGCGGTGATCATGTCCTTCACCTCTTCCAGATTGGCGGAAACGAGGGGAAACAAGTCCTCTATGGGGGCATCCTTTTCCGTGAGGCCAGCAGATTCTGGATCTTCAGCGGCAGGCCTCTTTGCTTTTTCGAGGGCAGCCAGGATCCTTGCCCGCAGCTGTTTTTCTCCGGCAGCTGCTTCTGCCTTTGCGCGTTCAGCTTCACCGAGGGCTTTCTCTTTCCGGTTTTTTGCCTGTTCCTCTGTTTCCTGTAATTCCTTTAATTCTTCTTCCGACACGGATTCCCCGGAGAGAGCGGCAGGCTCCGGATGGTGGGTGGAACCGCAGACGGGACATTTTTTTCCATCCTCAAGTCCCTGGGCCAGGATGCCGGCGCGGCAGTCATCAAGAATATCCTCGCAGCGTTTCCGTTCCTGTTCGGCATTATGATATTCTTCCTGCGCTTTCTGAAAAGCTTTCTGCTTTTTTACAAGCGTCTTTGCCGCAGTCCGGCAGTCAGGGATCGCGTGCAGGATCATATCGTCCAGTTCCGTTTTCAGGGCTGTCAGTTCTTTTCCCTCATTCTGAGCCTTGACCAGTTCGGCGGGGCGCTCCCGCAGTTCTTTAATGGTCTGTTCCAGCTGCTGGATCTTCTCTTTGAAAGCATTTTCTTCCCCAGCCAGCGCGATTCCCTCCGCAGTCAGGGCCTGGAACGCTTCTTCCAGGGCTTTGACCATAGAAGTCAATCCATCCCTTGCTGCATATTTTTCAAAATCTTCTTTCAGCTTTTCCGCTTTTCGGTTCAGTTCCTCCGCCCTGGGAGCATTCGCCAGGGCCTTTTGCAGGTTTTCTTCCGCAGAGACGGCATCCGCCGTCGCATCCGCCAGTTTCTGTGTTTTGTCGGCAATGCCTTTCCGGGTGGTATCCAGTTCCTTTTCCTTTGCTTCCAGCAGGTCAAAAACAGGTTTTACCTTATGGAGGGCGGCTTTCTGGCGTCCCACAAGAATTTCCAGTTCCCGAATCTCGTCCTGTCCGGCGGCAAGCTGTTCTTTCTTTTCCAGTGCTTCTTCATAGCGGGTCAGGAACGCATTGTTTGTGTGCGCAGTATGCAGTTCCTTTCTTTTTTCTTCCAGGCTCTTGTTTTCCGCTGTGATTTTTTTCTGACAGTCTTTCAGAACAGTCTGATCCGCATTGATGAGAACGGATAACATGTCCAGCATTTCCCGGATGTTCCACGCGCTATGGTTTTCATTGGCGTTGTCCTGCATGGAGTGTAATTTCGCCGAATATTCGCCCTCCTCCGGCGCGGCGGCTTCCTGAAAATACTGGATGATGCCGGATTCTATCCGGTTTTTTTGGGTGAGGCTGACATTTCTCCGGTCCTTGAGTCTATATTCCATGCTCTGATAGCCGGAGGTCATAAAGATGGTCCGGAGGATCTTCGTCCTGTCCTCTGTGGACGCGTTCAGCAGGTTCCAGAATTCCCCCTGGGCGATCATGGCAATCTGCTTGAACTGCTGGAAATCCACCTTGAGCAGTTCTTTTACCGCCTTATTGACATTTTCCGTGCCTTCCAGCGGCTGTTCCTTTTCACAATAAAATTCCGCGCATTCTTTTTCAGTGACGGTTCCCTCTCCCCGCAGTTTCCGCCGCTCATAGGCAGGCTGGCGGTACACATGGTAGGATTTCCCCTGATGGGAAAAATAGAGATCCACAAAGCTTTTCGTCTCCGGCGCGGCATATTCGCTGCGGAGGTTTTTCGTGTCCCTGTAGACGCCGCTGGTCTTGCCGTACAATGCGAAACAGATGGCGTCAAAGATCATGGTCTTTCCTGCTCCGGTGTCACCGGATATGAGGAACAGCCCCTTATTTTCAAAGAGTTCAAAATCGATCTCCGGCATTTGCTCCGCATAGGGGCCAAACGCGCTGATGATCAGTTTAATCGGCTTCATCTGATACACCCGCCTCCTTTGCAACTTCTTTCATGATCCGCAGTTCCTCGTCGCTGATTTCACAGTCGTACATCATACGGTAAAAGTCGGAGATCAGCTGGGGGTAGGATCTCTCCCGGGTTATATTGGTGATGTCCACGGTCTGCACTTCCCTTGTGTGCGCGTTATCGTAGACGATCTTCATGGTGTTCGGGTAATACTGCTGGAAGATTCCCATTGCGTTATCAATGGGGGCATCGTCCGTCAGCGTCACATAGATGTAATCCTCCGGAGATGTGATATTCTTCGGATCCAGCAGCTGATCCATCCGGCCTTTTATGTGCCGCATGTCGCGCAGGGGTTTCAACTCGATCAAGTCAACGGATACCCTGCCCTTTTCCGCCAGGGTTATGACGGGGACGGATTTTGTGTCGTCCGCCTCACTGAGGGAATATTTGAGGAGGGAGCCGGAATATCGGACCGTATCCCTGCCGATCTTCTGGGGGGAGTGGATATGCCCCAGCGCCACATAATCAAAATCGTCAAAACAGTCGTAGCCGATTTTCTCGATCGTGCCCACATGGAGCGTGGCCGCGCCCTCCGAGCCGCCCAGCCGGGGCTCCTCGCTCTTCCCGGCGACGAACTGATGCGCTGCCAGGATATTTCGTTCCGACGGATCCATGTCCCCATGCGCCAGGGCGGTCTTTACCGCATCCTCGTAGGACGCAATTTCCTCCTCGGGATAATAATACCTGACCTGGGACGCCTTGACAAAGGGCAGCAGGTAAATGTTTACCTTGCCAAACGAGTCCTGGAGCGTCCTTTGATAGACCGTGCCGTCGTATCTGGCACAGATATGTATCTTGTTCGCCTCAAACAGGCTGCTGCCAAAGTGGAGCCGTTCGTCCGAATCATGGTTCCCGCTGATCAGGAAGACCTCCGTATCCCTTTCCGAAAGTCGGCATAGAAACCAGTCCAGCAGTCTCACGGCTTCCTCGCTGGGAATGGATTTATCGTAGACATCCCCCGCTATGAGAACCGCGTCTATCTTCTGTGTTTCAATGAGATCCAGAATCTGTTCCAGCATGTATCTCTGATCTTCGATCATATGAAAATCACATACGGTTTTTCCGATATGGAGATCTCCCAGATGTAATAGTTTCATTTGTGTTTCACCTTTCCGTTTTGTATGGCCTGTTCTCAATAGTGATCTGCCACAGTCTGAATCGATTTGGATCGAACTTTATATGATCGTGTGTTACGTTTTTAATAATCTTATACTCAGTTGGGGAAAAATGCAATGGAAATCATGCAGCTTTCATGCCTGAATGAGGGCGGGGCTGCCTGAACGCTATTCTAAGAAAGTATTTAAGGCAGCAATCCTTTTGTATGGGCGGGAATTGACAAAGAGAGAGGGAAACATGATAGAGTAAACGGAGGATGTATCATGCTGCCTGTTGAAGAGGAGCAGGAAAACAGCTATAATAAAGGAGATTTGAGCGACCTGGAAGTGATGAGATTTTTTAAATGGAATCAGGGGGAAGTATGCTGAAGATAATACTGTGCGACGACGATCCGTTTATCTTAAGATTGGGCGCGGAGAAGATCAGCGATCTGATCGCGTCACAGGGATTTGACGCGAAAGTGGTCAGCCTTGCCTCCGGCAGCCAGGAATTGTTTTCCTATGTGAAAAAGAATCCCTCGCAGTACCTGGTCTTCCTCGACCTGGATTTTGGGAACGGGAAATTAAACGGCATCGACGTGGCGAAAGCGCTGCGCCGGACGGGAAGCGACTGCAAGGTGGTCTTTGCCACAAACCATCAGGAGATGGCGATGGACGTATTGAAAAGCGGGGTGGAGCCCTTTGGCTTTCTGGAAAAGACCAGCGACATCTCCAAGCTTGCCGACGGATACCGCAGATATATCGCCATGCTGTCACGGCAGGCGGGAACCGGAAACCGGGCAGGAGCGGAAGATTCCAGGGCGGTTATTTCCCTGAATCCCGGCATGGATGAGGAGATCTCCGTGTTCCTGGAGGATATCGTCTATCTGGAGACGGAGAAGAGCGTGTCCCACGGGATCACTTATCATACCGTCAACGGCTCCGTGATCACCATCATCGGCGCCCTGGACGAGGAACAGAAAAAACTGGGCAGGGATTTTATCAGGGTGCACCGCTCCTATCTGGTGAACAAAAGGCATATTTTACGGATGAAAGACGGCTTCCTGAAATTATCTGACCAGCGGGAGGTTCCCTGTTCTTTCCGGATGCGCAGTGAGGTGAGGAAGTGGATCGTGTAAATAAGAAAGCGCTTTTCGTGGAATCATTGTTTCTGGCGGCGGTACTGTTCCTGGAGTGGAAGATGGAGATCCGCAGCCTGGTCTTTGCCATGCGGCTCTGCGGATTCCTGATCCTGGCAGCAGTCCTGAAAAGCATGCCGTTCCTGGGACTGTCCGTGAACGATATGGCAGCGGTGGTATTTTGCATGGTTTTTAACCGGGTGGTCATACAGTATGCCTGTTTGATCCTAAACAGCGATATGGTTCCCTTTCTGCTCCTTCTTTCCCTGGAGCTGCTTGTGCTGGTCAGGGGGATTCACCGCAGGAAAAGGGGCTACGGCATTGCCATTGGATACGCGGTATCCTGCTGTCTGGGCGTCCTCCTTGCATATCAGAAGTGGAAAGATCTTATTTTAGCCCCCTATTATGAGCGGGAGGGGGATTTTGGCTTTGCCGTGAAAGCGCTGTATCTGCTGCTGTGCATGGCGCTTTTTTCCGGTCTTGTTTTTCTGGCGATTCGCTGCCTGAACGCTCTTGCGGGGAGGTGGATGGACAAACTGCAGGAATACAGCATGGCATACGGGGAGATCGACCGTTCCGTCATGCTGGTGACGATCCTTACTTTAGGCGCACTGTCCATGAAAGGGCTGATGTGGCGTTTGTGGCCGTTCTTTCCAAATGAGGGCGTCCTGCTGGGAAGTCCCTGCGATCCCCCGCAGCTGACACTGGCATTATGCGCCATCCTGATCGTCACCCAGATCATCTATATCCGCCTGCTGGTAAAGAGCATTTCGGTGAAAGAGGAAATGCGCCTGCAGGAAAAGGATCTGCTGCAGCTTGCGGAGTACAACCATGAACTGGAACAGAATATGGAAGATATGCGGGCCATCCGGCATGACATCAGGAATATGTTCCTTACCATGGGCGGATTCGTGGACAGGAGCAGTGACGCGGAAATGAAAGCGTTTTATGGGGAGAACATCGTCCCTTTTGCGGAAAGGGAGTTACAGAAAAACGACTTGTATGCGAAGCTGTCCTGCATACACAGCGAGGGTCTGAAGTCCTTTCTGTATTTTAAGGTCATGCAGGGGATCGAGCAGGATGTGCCCATGGATCTGGAGATACAGTTTGCGGACGCGGGCGGTATTTCCTGTATCGGGCAGGCGGATCTGATCCGTATCCTGGGGATCCTCCTCGACAATGCGGTGGAGGAGGCGAAACTCTGCAATGGGAGAGTGGGAATCTCCATGCGGGAGAAAGAGCGGGAGTATCTGTTCATGGTCAGCAACACGGTGCGCCGACAGACCAGGGAAAAAGGCGTGGCCGCCGGGATCACGGACAAAGGCCCGGGCCGGGGGAACGGGCTTTTGATCGTGGACAGGCTTGCGGGAAAATACGGCAATGTGCTTCTGAATTCCTTTTTCAGGGAGGAGGAATTTGTGCAGTGCCTGCGGGTCGGGAAGTGAGAGGAACTGTAAAAAGAGAGTTGTATTTGCTGTGATCATTGCCTATAATGGAATCAGAAACGGAGGTGCAGGGAATGGATGCATCGAGGAAAGAAGAAAGATACACCATTGAAGATATTTACGCTTTGCCGGAGGGGCGCCATGCGGAGTTGTTCGACGGGCAGATGTATGATATGGCGCCGCCGGGTTGGAGGCATCAGAGCCTCAGCGGAAAACTATACCAGACGATAGCGAATTATATTGACGGCAAGGGCGGACAATGTGAAGTCCTGGCGGCTCCCTTTGCCGTTTTTTTAAATAAGGATAACATCAACTACTTTGAGCCGGATATTTCCGTGATCTGCGACCGGTCAAAGCTGGATGAAAAGGGCTGTCACGGCGCACCCGACTGGATCATCGAGATCGTATCCCCCAGCAGCAAACAGAAGGATTATGTGAAAAAGGTGTTGAAATACGGCACGACCGGGGTCAGGGAGTACTGGATCGTGGATCCGGAGAAGAAATGTGTTACCGTCTATGATTTTGAAAAGGAGACCATGGAGGAGTATCCCTTTGGCGAGGAGGTTCCGGTCGGGATTTATGAAGGATTTGCGATAAAAGTGGAATAGCCGATATAAGGGAATAGCGCCCGAATGAAAGCGGGGCTGCCTGAACGCTGTTGCGAAAAGCGTTTTGGGCAGTCTCCTTTTTGTGTGGGCAGAAATCCACAAAGCGGAGTGAAAACGTGATAGAGTCCGGGGTGGTGAAGCTGATGCTGAATGAAATGCAAGTGTGTCTCAAAGCGGTATCAGGAAACCGAAAGCGCGGGGGCGGAACAGATCGCCGCAGGCCGCAATGGTGAAGAAAGGGGCAATAACAGTATGAAGAAATCATGGAAATCTTTGGAAGCGATGGCCTTGGGAATGGTT
Source organism: Lachnospiraceae bacterium (assembly GCA_023664345.1). GTDB lineage: Bacteria > Bacillota > Clostridia > Lachnospirales > Lachnospiraceae > Acetatifactor. The sequence goes on from JAMPFQ010000012.1 coordinate 34,182, forward strand.
TGGTGCATGGCGCTTCTGACAGGGTGCGGCGATGATTCGGCAGCGGTAACCTTGAGCGGGCAGACCATGGGGACGGCTGGGACCGATCCAGGGGATCAGGGTCAGGGCAGTCTGGCACAAAGAGATCAGGAACAGGAAAGCCGGGATCAAAACGGTCAGCCCCGGAACGGACAGGGACAGAGCGGCCAGGCCCAGGATGAGCAGGCGCAAAACGGCGGGCGGATCATCCTGACGCTGGGAGGAGTTTATGTGCCATGGCAGCTGGAGGACGCGGTGGAACTCTACAATGCCCGTAACGGAAACTATTATGTTGAGATCGTGGATTATCTGCCTGCGGAATGGTCTGACGGCGTATATGAGGCCGCCTATGACAGGCTGCGCATGGATCTTGCCGCCGGAAAGACGGATATCCTCCTCTTTGGCGACTTGGTCGCGGACGAAATGGGATATGCGGGGGCGCTGTTGGATCTCAATGCGCTGCTGACCCCGGAGGAAAAGCAGCAGAAGTATCTGGGAAATATCCTGGAATGCGGACAGACAGGAGACGCCCTTTACGAGATCTCGCCCGCTTTCACTCTGGCGTTTATTGCAGGGGACGGCTCCAGGCTTGGCATGGGAACCGGCTGGACCATGGAAGAGATGATGGAAAGCTTTGAACGGTGCGGACGGGACGGATCGGCGCTGGGCAGGGGCGGCGTGCGGACGGTGGAACGGCTGGTCCAGTATTCCATCGAGGACTATGTGGACTGGGATGCGGGCACGGCGGATTTCTGCAAGGAGGAATTTTACCGCATCCTGGAATTTGGCAGGGCCACCGACAGCGGCGAATTTGTCAGGACGACAAGGGAGAGCGTGGCATCAGGGATCCATCTGGCTGACTGCTGTGGGATCGGGCAGATGGCGGATGTGCAGTACCTTCACTGGCTGTTCGGCGACAACATGGCGGTGAAAGGGTGGCCCTGCAGCCAGGGCACGGGTGTGTGCGTCGGTTTTTCCACGGGTCTGACCCTGGGGATCGGCGCGTACAGCAAATGCCCGGAGGGAGCCTGGGATTTCGTGGAATTTTTTATCGACGGGGGGTGGATCGAGGACACGGATAAGGAGCATCACCATATTTTTTCCAATGTATTTTACGGGCTGCCCGTCAACAGACAGCGGCTGGAGGAAGAATTGGAGCAGTCCATGGTACAGCGGTATTATGAGGGGAAACCTGTTCCACTGATGCAGGGGGAAGGGGAAGTGCCGGACTTCTACGCCAACTCGGCGGAGGATGTGGAGGAACTGCGCAAAATCATCGCCCTGGCGGACAGGCGCTCCCTGCAAGATCAGTCCGCCATCGGACAGATCATTGCGGAGGAGATTGGCGGCTACAATGCCGGGATCCTGACCGCAGAGCAGACGGCGGAGAAGATCGAGAACCGGGTGCAGCTGTACCTGGATGAGAGGAGATGAGATTTTTCAGGGAACCGTTCAGCGGCCATTGTGGCTGAACGGTTCCCTTTTTATGGGATGAATGTAAATATTTCTTCCTTTGCATTTGGCAATGTGCTATAATCGAAAGCAGGAAAGGATGTGATGACATGGGTCTGGCCGGATTGGAACGCAGGAAAGACGAGAAAATCGACGGTGTGATCTATGATATGTCGCCAGCGCCGGGATACAGGCATGGAATCATTAACGGCAATATATATGCGGTCATCAGGCAGGGACTGAAAGACAGCCTGTGTCTCGTGTTTATGGAGAACCTTGATTTTAAGTACCATCCGGAAGAAAATGATGATTACCTGTGTCCTGACATTATGGTGATCTGCGATCGGAAGCATTTAAAAGGCGGTTCCTACAGCGGTGTTCCCAAATTCATTGCAGAAACTTTGAGCCCCTCCACAGCCAGGCGGGACAAGTCAGAAAAAAAGGATATCTACGAGAAAGCCGGTGTGGAAGAGTACTGGATCGTTTCGCCGCAGGGTTCTGTGGAGATTTATTACCTGGAGGATGGCAGGTATGTCCTAGAGCAGAGTTACATGCTTCAGGATGATAAGGAAGATGAGGAGTATAATGCTGACACGGAAATACGCCTGAGAGCGTTTCCTCATATCAGGATGACTCTGGGCGAGATATTTGAGGGCATTTCAGAATAGCATTCATAGATAAGGAGAAAGATCATGGCATTTTGCATTATTACCGATTCGGCATCGGACGTTCCGGGCAGTGTGATCGAAAAATATGGGCTGTATGTCATGCCCACGCCGGTGGTGATCGACGAGAAAGAATATCTGGACGGGAAGAATCTGAACGCGGACGAATTTTACCGGATCCAGCAGTCGGGCGCGGATATTTCAACCTACCATATCAGCCAGTATATGTTTGAGGAGCATTTCCGAACCTTTGCGGAGAGAGGGGACGAGGTGTTATACATATGCTTTTCCACGGGGATTGCTGGAACCTATAATGCCGCACGCCTTGCGTATCAGGAAGTGAAGGAAGAATTCCCTGGCTTTGAGATGACCATCATCGATTCCAAGTGCGCTTCCATCGGGTACGGGCTGGTGGTGGAGAGGCTGCTTTGTATGCAGGGCAGCGGTGCGCCCAGGGAACTGATCCTGGAGGCGGCGCATTTCTTCTGTGAGCATATGGTCCACGTGATCACGGTGGCGGAACTGGATTACCTGTTCAAAGGCGGCAGGCTGAGCCGGACTTCTTTCCTCATGGGCAATGTCCTGAATATCAAGCCCATTATCGTAGTCGATGAAAACGGATCGCTGAAAGCGGTGGGCAGGGTAAAAGGATGGAAAAACGCTCAGAATAAAATGCTTGATATGGTGGGACAGCAGGGGAAAAGCCTGGAAAAGCAGATCGTCGGCGTCTGCTGCGGGACGGATCAGGAAGCGTTTTCCTATATCAAGTCGCAGCTGCGCGAAAGGTATCATGTGAAAGGATTCCTGGAGACCCAGGTGGGGTGCGCCATAGGAGCGCATACCGGGGCGGGCATCCTGGGGATCGTCTTCCTGGACGAGGAAGTGGATGAAAAGTTTATGAGGTATCTTCCGGAAGAAAGCTGATCGGCAGGCAGCCGGGGAAAAATGCGAAGCATTCTTCAAAGTGCCGCCTGCGGCACTTTTTTATAGGAAATTTCGCTCTGGTTGGGGAAGAATGCAAAGCATTCTTCGAAGCGTCCGTCAGGACGCTTTTTTGTGCCCCGATATATGACATTTTAGCGCGGAAAATGTATCTTTCAAAAGTTTCCTGTTGGAAAGGAAGAGAACTGTGATAGAATGAAGTTGGTTTTGAAGTATATATACGGAGAAAAGAAAATGCATACGACGCTCTATTTTTGTCTGATCGTAGTGGTCATACTGATGCTCTGCCTGGTGTGGATGACGCTGCTGTATAACAGGCTTCGCAGGCGTTATGACAGCCTGCTGGAGAGCAGCGGGCAGATGCAGAGGATGAACGGTGAACTGAGGAGCCAGCGGCATGATTATCTCAATCATATGCAGGTGGTGTACGGGATGGTGGAACTGGAGGAATATGGGGAACTTCGCGCTTATCTGGAGCCTGTCCACAGGGATATGATGAAAGTGGGAAAGGCTATCCGTACCTCCGTTCCTGCCATAAACGCGCTGCTGATGGCAAAGATGGGAGAAGCCGAGGCGGCGCAGATCGACTTTTATGTGGAGGTAAGATCGGATCTGGGGCATCTGTCAATGGAGCCATGGGAATTATGCAAGGTGCTTTCCAATCTGATCGATAACGCCATCACGGCATTGTCTGTGAAAGGAGCGGACCGGAAGATCTTGCTGGAAATCAGTGAGGACCGGGAGTATTACCTGTTTTCCGTAGCGGATAACGGCGCACCGATTCCCGAAGACAGACAGGCGGCTGTGTTCCGGCCGGGCTTTACCACGAAACAGGAACCGGGGCACGGGATGGGGCTGTATATTGTATCAAATGTGCTCAAAAGAAACGGCGGAAGTATTCTGCTCAAATCTGACGAAAAGGAAACGGTCTTTACCGTCAGGTTGAAGAAAGAGGTTTTGGAACAGGAGGTGAGGAATTAAATGGATACGCTGGTATGGATCGGCATTGTATTGCTGGTGGCGGGATTTGTCCTGATCGGGATCGAAATGGTGATGCCCGGATTCGGAGCCCCGGGGATCGCAGGGATTATCTGCCTGGTGGCGGGCGTGTTTCTGGTGACGGATTCCCTGGAGGAGGGGATATTGGTGACCGTGGTGGTGATCGTGATTCTGGGCATACTGATGGCGGTCATCATGGGACTGATGCACTACCGGAAGTTCAGGTCGCCGATCATCCTGGATACGGCGCTGCGTTCGGAGGACGCTTCCCTGGGAGCGTCGGATCTGGATTATCTGCTGGACAGGGAGGGAATCGCAGCCACAGATCTCCGTCCCGCGGGGAAAGGTGATTTTGACGGGATTGAACTGGATGTGGTTTCCGAGGGAGTTTATATTGAAAAAGGAAGCGCGATCGTCATTCACAGGATCAGTTCAAACAGACTGGTCGTAAAGGGATTGAAAGAAAAAAGGGACAGAAAAGGATAGGGAGAGGCGGCGTTTTGCCGCAGGAAAGAGAGGGAGATCGTATAGTTATCAGGATCATTTTGCTTTGTATCGTGTTTTTACTGATCGTCATTTTTTTTGTCTTTGTGCCTGTGGGACTGTGGATATCGGCTGTGGCGGCCAATGTGCGTGTAGGAATCTTCAATCTGGTGGGAATGAAGCTGCGCCGTGTGGCGCCCAGGAAGATCATTTTTCCGCTGATCAAGGCGACGAAAGCCGGGATACAGGTCACAGTGAACCAGCTGGAGGCGCATTATCTGGCGGGCGGCGATGTGGACAGCGTGGTCAACGCGCTGATTGCGGCGGAACGGGCGGGCATGAACCTGTCCTTTGAGAAGGCATCCGCCATAGACCTGGCGGGCCGGGACGTCTTTGAAGCCGTGACCATGAGCGTAACCCCCAAAGTGATAGAGACGCCCCTGATCTCTGCGGTGGCAAAGGATGGGATCGAGCTGATGGTAAAAGCCAGGGTGACGGTGCGCACCAATCTGGAAAGACTGATCGGCGGCGCCGGGGAGGCGACTGTGCTCGCCAGGATCGGGGAGGGTATCGTCACCACGGTAGGCTCGTCCCTTGACCACAGCAAAGTGCTGGAGAATCCCGATGATATCTCCAAGTTGGTGCTGGACAAGGGGTTGGATTCGGGAACCGCTTTTGAGATTATTTCCATTGACATTGCGGACATCGATATCGGCAGGAATATCGGAGCCCATCTCCAGAGCCTGCAGGCGGAGGCGGACAATAAGATTGCCCAGGCGAGGGCGGAGGAACGCCGCGCCATGGCGGTGGCCCTGGAGCAGGAGATGCGCGCGGCGGTGGTGCAGGCGGAGGCTGAGATCCCGAAAGCCATGGCTCAGGCGCTGCGGGAGGGCAACATCGGCGTGCTGGATTATTATAAGCTGCAGAATGTGCTGGCGGACACGGAGATGAAGAAAAATATCGGCACAGGCGCCAATGCCTATGCGGAGAGCAAAAAGGAATCCTGAGAATGATAAAGGTAATGTTGATCGACGATGAACAGGAGATCAGACGGCTTCTCCACAGGATGGTGGAGAAGCAGCCGGATTATCAGGTGGTGGCGGAGTGCGGCAGTTTCGCGGAAGCGGTGGCGGAATTTGCCAGGTACAGGCCGGATGTGGTGTTTGTGGATATTGACCTGAACGGAGAGGACGGACTGAACTGCGCCAGGGTGCTGACGGAACTGGATCCGAAGCTGAAAGTAATCTTTGCAACGGCTCACAGTGAATATATGGCAAATGCCTTTGAAATCTATGCTTTTGACTATCTGGTAAAGCCGTTCAATATGGACAGGCTGACCAGAACGCTGGACCGCATCCGGGACACTTTGTCCGGGGGGCGGAAAGGGCGGTGGGAAGGGCATACCATGTGATGGGGAGGATTCGGAAAAGGAGACTTCACAGGATAAAGTGTCCCGTTCCGAACATTACCGGGGCAAGCTTTTCATCAGGGGAAAGGATCAGACGTATCTTTTGGATGTGGAAGAGATCCTGTTCATCGAGCGGACGGAGGGCTGCACGAACATTGTGACGGCAAAGGAGCAGTACAGGACATCCATTTCCCTGTCGGATCTGGAGGCCAAGCTGACCCCGGATCAGTTTATGCGCTGCCATAAATCCTATATCGTCAACCTCTCCAGGATCACGCGGATCGAGCCTTACGGGAGATGGACTTATGTGGTGAGATTCCGGGACTGCGGGATGTCGGCGCTGATGACAGCCCGCAGTTATGAGGAGGTCAAGAAGCTGTTTTCATGACCTCAAGGGCGTCTGCTGACCGCGCACTGATAAGGCAGGAATCTAAAAAGGACTTGAAACAGGCGTCATTAAGCTGACCAGCTGATCCCGCTGGACGGCATCGTCAGAACCTTTGGCTTTTGATGCCAACTCTTCAAGTTCTATCTTGCTGGCGGCAGCGCGCATCAGCTTTTCCTGAAATTCTTTTTTGTCCCGTTCCGCCTCCTCGGCTCTCCTCTGGGCGCGGGCGCGGTTCTGAAGCTTTAGCGTGTTTTCCATAGAAGCCATAAGCTGTCTCATATCCGTCATCATCTCGAAAGTCCTCCATATATCCGGTTTCAACCGATTTCATTTTATATCGGCAGATTTTCAGAAAATTATAATCCATCTGAAACAGGACTACAATATTTTTCCGTTATTTATTCTTCCGTAGTATGCCTGTTTGTGATAAAATATCCTTATTCGGGAAGGGACATTGGAAACTTTTGATCGAAGAGTTTCAGATCAATTTTCACTGACAGGAGAGGCAGATCATGAGCGCAGATTACAAGAACATGGGACTTACTCTTTTAAAGAAAGGACAGAAGGGCATCATACATGCCATATTCAGCCGTTTCGGGCTGGTGCTGCTGATGCTTGCCGCGCAGGTGTTTATCCTGTTTGGCGTTTTCCGGTGGTTCGGGGAATTTCTGCCCCATATTTTCGGGGGTACGGTGCTGTTTACCTTTATCATTGTGATATGCCTCCTGAACAGTAAGATCAATCCCACGTCCAAGATCACATGGCTGATCGTGATCATGCTCATGCCGGTGTTCGGCGTGCTCCTGTTCTGCTATACCCAGAGCGAACTGGGGCACAGAGCGTTGAAAGGATTTTTTCACAAGGTCATCACGGACACGAAAGAGATCATCCCCCAGTCGGAGGAGGCCATGGAGCATCTGACCAAAGAAAACCCGGGAGTGGCGGCGCTGGCGCATTATATGCACCGGAGCGGATGCCATCCCGTGTATGAGCATACATCCGTCACTTTCTTTCCTTTGGGGGAGGACAAGTTTGCGGAGATGCTGAAACAGCTGGAGGCGGCGGAGCATTTTATCTTCATGGAGTATTTTATTGTGGACGAGGGGCTTATGTGGGGCAGGATATTGGAGATCCTGGCGAAAAAGGCTGCTGCGGGAGTGGATGTGCGGGTGATGTATGACGGTACCTGTGAGTTTGCCCTGCTGCCCCGGGATTATCCGAAACGTCTGCGGGCGCTGGGGATCAAGTGCAAGGTGTTTGCGCCCGTGTCGCCTTTTGTCTCCACCTGCTATAATTACCGTGACCACAGGAAGATCCTGGTGATCGACGGACATACGGCCTTTAACGGCGGGGTGAACCTGGCTGACGAGTATATCAACCAGAAAGTCAAATTCGGACATTGGAAAGATACCGCCGTCATGCTGAAAGGCGAGGCGGTAAAAAGTTTTACCCTGATGTTCCTGCAGACGTGGCGGATCGGTGAGAGACAGGAGGAGTACGAACACTTTTTGTCCTATCCCTCATTGCCTGTGGAGAGCGCGAAAGGATATGTGATTCCCTATGGGGACTGTCCGCTGGATGATGATAAGCTGGGGGAGAGGGTATATATGGATATCCTGAACCGTGCCCTGTCTTATGTACATATCATGACGCCGTACCTGATTCTGGATGGCGAGATGGAGACCGCTTTGAAATTTGCCGCCGAGAGGGGCGTGGAGGTGGTTCTGCTGCTGCCGGGGATACCGGACAAGGCCATTCCCTATGCGCTGGCCAAGACCCATTATGCGTCGCTGTTGGAATCGGGGGTAAAAATATACGAATATACGCCCGGATTTGTCCATGCAAAGGTATTTGTCAGCGATTCGGCGGAAGCGGTGGTAGGTACCATCAACCTGGATTACCGCAGCCTGTATCATCATTTTGAGTGTGCCACTTATATGTATCAGGCGGACTGCATCCGGGAGATCGAAGCGGATTTCCAGTCCACCCTTGCAAAGTGCAGGCAGGTCACAAGGGAGACCGTGCGTAAGGAAAAGTGGACCGTTAAGCTGACGGGAAAGCTGATGAAAGCGGTTGCGCCGCTGCTGTGATCCATTCTTTTCTCTAAGGAATAAGTCGCAACAACGGCGGCATATGATGCTTTCAACAGGAATGGTCGGCCTGGCGGGGTTATTGACTCAGGGATCGCAGATCTTGCAGGGGACATATCCTGCTGCAAGGATCTCGTCCCTTGACAGAGTGGTGTCTTCGCGGTTGGATTCCCTGATATCGTTGACGCTTTTACAGTCCGGTTCATGGAACTTGTGCGTATTGCGGTTCAGCACGTAGGTTATGGCGTCGGCTTCCGGGACGGATGTTTCAGGGACAACGATTCCAGGGGCAGTTGTTTCAGGAACATGCATTTCGGAAGCATCATCAGGAATAACTGCTTCAGAAACAGACGATTCAGAGCCTGCAGCGCTTCCGGCATTCCGGTTCAGGGACGGCTCCGTGTTCCAGGAGATGGACTGTCCGTCGCTGACAGCCACAATGCTGCCCTGTTCGTCCGTTCTGAAAATCTGTACCCCGTTCTCCTGCAGCGTTTTTAAAGTCTGTTCATGGGGATGCCCGTATGGATTATCCTTTCCGCAGCTGATCACGGCATAAGAGGGAGATACCCCGCTGACAAAATCCTGACTGCTGGACGTGCTGCTTCCATGGTGGCCTGCGTGCAGGACATCCGCCTTTATCTCGATACCGTTCTGTAAAATATCTGCTTCGGCTTCTGCCCCGGCGTCTCCGGTGAACAGGAAGCTGTTATTCCCATGTACAAGTTTGATTCCTACGGAGCAGTTGTTATCGTCAGAGTAGTCACCGTTTGGCGCAATGACAGTAAACTCCGCATCCCCCAAAACATAAACATCCCCCACCTGTGGGAGCGTGTTTTTGTAGTTCCGGTAGTCCATGGCAGCCATCACATCACGGCAGGATGCGGTATCTGAAGCGACTTCCGGCATGATGACCGTACCGCAGTCAAATTTGGTAAGGATAACGTCCAGGCCGCCAATGTGGTCGGCATCAGGATGGGTGCCGATCACATAGGTCAGGTGATCGATGCCCTGTTTTTGCAGATACAGCTGAATGAAAGTGCCTTTCTCATTATTCCCTGCATCGATCAGCATGGATTCATTCCCGCATATGATCAGGGTGGAATCCCCCTGCCCCACATCGATAAAGTGTACCTGCAGTTCGGATAACGCAGGGGCGGGATCCTTATTTTCGGGAGCAGGTAGCAGATTTACCGTTTCCGGATCCGCAAGTTCCGAAACAGCGGAACTTTCCAGCGGTGTGGAATGGTTTCCGATTGCATGGCAGGACGTGAGCAGGAATATCACGGCCAGATAGGGAATGATTTTTTTCTGTATTATGTGGAAAGGGGTTTTCATTGCGGTGCCTCGCGTTGGTTTGGATGTTACCTTTACAATAATTTACCATAGCACTTTCGGTGCAGTCAATTCATCTATATTGAAAAACTGAGCCAGCAGCTATAAACTGACAAACCGCTTGTCACGGTCGAGTTCGAGCCATTGCCAGCCATAAGATGGTGATTGACAGAAATGCCTGTGTGTAGTATACTAAAAAGGAGTTAGCGGTCACTAACACAAAGTGGCCGCATATATTGGCATTGCGGGTTAGCTTAGACTAATAGAAGTTAGCGCAAACAGCCGCCTGCTGACTATACATACGAGCAGAATGCCAGGGAAAGAAAGGAGAAGTCATGTCAGAGACAGAGAGGAAATTTTTGGAGATCGTGGATCTGAAGAAAGGATTCGGCAGCGGTGATACCCGCCAGGAGGTGCTCCGGGGAATGAATTTCTCCGTTGCGAAAGGAGAATTCTGTGTGCTGCTGGGGCCGTCCGGTTCCGGGAAATCCACATTGCTGAACATCATCGGCGGGATAGACAGCGCCGATTCGGGATACATTTCCATCAATGGCGACAGGCTGGAGGACCTGAATGAAAAGAAGCTGACGCAATACCGCAGAAAGCATCTGGGATACGTCTTTCAGATGTACAATCTGATCGGAAATCTGAATGTAAAAGAAAATATCGAGGTGGGCGCGTATCTGTCGGACGATCCCCTTGACATCGACGAACTTTTGAATACGCTTGGTCTCTATGATCACAGATATAAACTTCCCAACCAGCTTTCCGGCGGGCAGCAGCAGAGGGTTTCCATTGGCCGGGCGATCGTCAAGAACCCTGATATCCTGCTCTGTGACGAACCCACGGGGGCGCTGGATTATAACACGTCAAAGGAGATATTGAAACTCATCGAGGATGTCAACCGCAAGTATGGGAACACGGTCATTATGGTGACCCATAACGAGGCCATAAGAAATATGGCGGATCATGTGATCAAACTCCGCGACGGAGGCATCCGGCATAATGACAGGAATGAAAATAAAATATCCGCAGTGGATCTGGAGTGGTGACGGGATGCTGACGGATCATGGACAGGATGGGATAGAGATGAAAGAGTTAAACAGTAAAGATCACGGAAAGAAAACAGGGAATCCGCTGGTGAAGCGTATTCCAAGGGAACTGCTGGGAGACTGGAGAAAGTATCTGGTGGTAGGGTTGTTTTTAATCCTGACGATCGGGTTCGTGTCGGGAATGTACGTTGCCAACGAGAGCATGATGACAGCGGCGGATGAAAGTGTGTATAAGTACAGGCTGGAGAGCGGGCATTTTGAACTGGAGCATGAGGCGGAAGGGGAACTGCTCACCGCCATCGCGTCAGGAGAGATGGCGGATGTAAAGCAGTACTATCTGGATAAGGCGAGGGAAGAACTGGATGAGAAGTTCGAGGATGAGTTTGAAAAGGAGTTCAACGACAGGTTCGGGGAAGAATTTGCATTGAAATTCACCGAAAGATTCGACCCTGAGTTTCAGGCTGGCTTTGATAAGCAATTTGACGCGGCATTTGAAATGCAGGTCATCTCTTCCCTGATGGCGCAGGGGCTTGGCGAGGGGCAGGTACAGGCCATGGCTCCCGGGGCGGTTGCCCAGGCAAAACAGACGGCGGAATACCGGGCGGCATACGATACCGCGTATGAGGAAGCTTACCATGCGGCCTATGAAGAAGCCTATGACGCCGCCTATGAGGAAGCGTATCAACCAGCCTACGACGAGGCGTACCAGCAGGCCTATGAGGAAGCGTGGGAGAAGATTCAGGAGGAGATCGAAGAAAAATATGCGGATGCGGAGGAGAAGTACGGATTGGACGATCCTGATTTTCAGGCCGTCCCGGTGGAAGTGTATGAAAATTTTTACCGGAACGAGGAAGAGGATCACGACAATGACGGGGTGGCTGACGGAACCATCCGCGTCTATGTGAAAACAGAGGACGTCAATCTGGCCTGCCTGATGGAGGGAAGCTTTCCCGTGACGGAAGAGGAGATCGCGATCGACCGTATGCATGCGGACAACGCCGGGATCAGGGTGGGGGATACGATCACCGTCAGCGGACAGCCTTTCCGGGTTGTGGGTCTGATCGCTTATGTGAATTATTCCACACTTCATGAGAAGAATACGGACCTGATATTTGACGCTTTGAAATTTGACGTGGCGATGGTGACGGAGAGCGGCTTCGGGCGTCTGGATAAGACAATCCACTATGCCTATGCATGGCAGTATGCGGAGGAGCCTGCGGACGAGAAAGAGGAAAAGATTCTTTCGGACAATTTCCTGAAAGCGCTGTTGACCCAGACCGTTGTGGCTGACAATGAGATCGAGGATTACATTCCCCGGTATGCGAACCAGGCGATCAATTTTGCCACCGATGACATGGGATCGGATGAAGCCATGGGAGGCGTCCTCCTGGATATCCTGATCGTGATCATCGCGTTTATCTTTGCGGTCACGATCAGCAACACCATCGCCAGGGAATCCCAGACCATCGGCACGCTTCGGGCTTCCGGTTACAGCCGGGGAGAACTGGTCAGGCATTACCTTTCCATGCCGGTCATTGTGACGCTGATCGCGGCGGTGGCTGGAAATGTCCTGGGATATACGGCATTCAAAAATGTAGTGGTGTCCATGTATTATAACAGCTATAGCCTGCCCGCCTACGCGACCATATGGAATCCGGAAGCGTTTGTGAAGACGACTCTGATACCCGTGGCGCTGATGTTTGTAGTGAACCTGGCCGTAATCATGAAAATGATGGGGCATACGCCGCTGCAGTTCCTGCGCCGGGATCTGAAGAAAACAAAGCGCAAGAAAGCAATGCGCCTTCCGGCATGGAAGTTTTTCGGCAGGTTCCGCCTGCGCATCATGCTGCAGAATATTCCCAATTATCTCATCCTGTTTTTGGGAGTTGCTTTCATCATGGTCATGCTTGCCATGGCGGTGGGAATGCCGGATACCCTTAAATTCTACAAGGACAATGCCGCGGATATGATGTTTGCCCGCTATCAGTACGTGTTAAAGTCCTACGAGGATGAGGACGGAGATCTGATAGAAACGGAGAGCGCTGAGGCTGAAAAATTTGCGATGAAATCCCTGTTGAAAAAGAGCGATATGCTGGACGAGGAGATATCGATATATGGCATTTCGGATGGCAGCAGGTATGTGGTCATTGACGGCCTGCAGCTGCTGAAAGAGGGAGAAGTATACATCTCCGCCTCTTTCGGGGATAAGTATGGCCTGGAAGCGGGGGATGTGGTCTCCCTGGATGAAAAGTATGAGAGCATGCAGTATCAGTTCACAGTGGCGGGGATTTATGACAAATGCCAGAGCCTTGCGGTCTTCATGCCGATACAGGATTACCGCACTGTCTTTGACCTGGAGGAGGATGCGTTTGGCGGTTATATGTCCGATACGGAGATCACGGATATTGAGGAGGAGAATATCGCCACCGTCCTGACAGAGCGGGACATTACCAAGATGTGCGACCAGCTGGATCATTCCATGGGGGCTTATATGCAGTATTTCCAGTACCTGTGCATCCTTTTGTCGGCGGTACTGATCTATCTGCTGACGAAGATCATCATTGAAAAAAATGAGAACGCCATATCCATGACCAAGATATTGGGATACGAGAACGGGGAGATTGCCAGCCTGTACCTGCTTTCCACCACCATGTTCCTGGTGGCGGCGGACGCCCTGGGGGTGGTCCTGGGGAGACTTGTGATGGGGCAGGCGTGGAAAACGATCATGTTCGAGTACAGCGGCTGGTTCACCTTTGTGATAAGACCGGCGGGATATGTGAAGATGTTCGCGTTTGTGCTGATCGGGTATCTGATCGTGATGGTGTTTGATTTTAGGAGGATACGGAAGATCCCCATGGAGGAAGCGTTGAAAAACGTGGAGTAGGGGGACGGCGCCGGGGAGGCAGGGTCTTTTCCTGCGTCAGCTCGATGGGCGCTGCGAGGAGCCTCAGGCGCGGCGATGCCCGCAGGGGGCGTGCATCGCCGGAGTCTCCTCTCCGCATCTCGCCAATGCCGCAGGAAAAGACCCTGCCTCCCCGGCGCCTGTTTATGGCGGGCTGTAGGAAGGGCAGGGGCGTTAGGCTGTGGGTTTCTTTCATGCAGAATGGAGTGTCACTTTTATGGATAAAATTTTTCCGTTTACTTCTGCACTGATACTCCCGCCCATGGCTTCTATCAATTGTCTGCATAGATAAAGCCCGATGCCGCTTCCTTTGTTCCCTGGCCTGTCTGTCGTATAAAATCTATCAAATATGTGTGCCACATCAACATGGTTGTGTATGGAATTGGATACAACTATGGATACATGCTCATTTTTCTGAAACAGATGAAAGAAGATATCTCCGCTTGTATTTTTTATGCCGTTTGAAATCAGATTTTGGATCACTCTGTTCAGTAAGCGGACATCGGCAAAAGCCATAACTGGCTTATCTGAATCTTGAAAATACGGAGTGATGCGTTTACCCTCAAAGATAGGATAATGGGCAAGTATCTGTTCACAAATCATTCCTGCCACATCTACATTTTCCAACCTGGGAATGCAGCCCTGTGTTTCAAATACCGACAATTCAAAAAAGTCATTGATTAAAGAATTGCAATAATGCGCCCGCTCCAGACATATCTTTAGGAGTTCTTTTGTTTTTTCGTCATTGCATTCTCTTTCTGCCAACTGCAAATAACCGATGACTGACGTCAGCGGTGTTTTCATATCGTGGGATATGTCCGCTATGGAAGATTTCAATGCCGCAGAAGATGCATTACTTTTGATGATTGTCCGGCGTATCTTTTCAAGCAGCCTGTTAATTTCTGATGCGACTGCTTCCATATCGCTGTCTATAAACGCGACCGTCACAAGCGAGTTCGCTTCATCCCTTAACTGTGCGCAAACAGCCTTTAACTGTTTCTTCAACCCATAATATTTTCCCGCCACAAATATGACAGCGGCAAAAAGTATGAAAATAATCAAATATTCCACCACTGCATCATCTCCCTATTTTATCTCGGCTTTTCTGAAAACAAAGTGCGTTGCTGTCAGCGAAATAACAATCACCGCTGCTGCAAACACCGCTGACAATGCAAGTGTTCTGCTATCGCTGGTTTGTGCAAGGCTGAAACAGGTCAGCCTGAAAACGCTCTTGCTTATAAAGTTTCTGAGGATATTGCAGGACACAAAGCTGAA
This sequence comes from Lachnospiraceae bacterium, assembly GCA_023664345.1. GTDB lineage: Bacteria > Bacillota > Clostridia > Lachnospirales > Lachnospiraceae > Acetatifactor. Next base: position 49,188 of record JAMPFQ010000012.1, read on the forward strand.
AACAACCGTTACTGCTATTCCCGATGTCACCTTTTTGAGGGAAAAAACAATCAACATAACAATACAGATGTTGGCACATATCTGCAGCATAACTACCAGCAGCCAGACAAAATCTGTAACAGAAAGTATACTGCTGTCAAACCGATATTTAACGGAAAATCCCAGAACCGTTGCAAAAACATAGGTCAAATGAAGCAGCATTGCCATGATGGCGGCAGTGATCGTTCGTACCGTGAATACGGAAAAACGACTGTATCCTATTTTAATTTCATTATGTATCGTCCGGTTTTGAAAATCATTTCCTGCAAACCAGGCCGCAGCAAGTGAAATGAGAAACATAAAAGATGTATCGCAAATTGATAAAGAAAACACATATGCCGTATCCATATATTCGGGGAGTTTAAGCAATCCGAGGAAAAATCCTGCTGCTGCAAGAACAGCCGCCGCAAGATACATTATAATAAATCTTTTCGCTTTATATTTCTCGATGATCAGCTGATTATGCATTTCTGTCACCTCCCGTGACACCAAGGAAGTATTCTTCAAGGCTTTGTCCCATAACGGAAAATTCCTTAGTGACAATATGATTCTCCATGAGAAGCCTTGCTATGCTCTCTGCCCTGTCAGTGTGTGAGAACAGGTGCAGGGTTTCATCATCGATGGCAGTGTATTGGGCATCATGAAACGCATTCTCGATAACGGTCATACATTTCGGCAGTTCGGATGTCTTTATCTTTATGTACTGTCGGCATTTTTCGTCAAGTTCATCATGGGTGAGCGATTCGATTATCTTCCCCTTGTGGATAATGTAATAATCGGTGGCAAGCAGATAAAGCTCGTTAAGGATATGACTTGAAATGAGCAGCGTTACATCATTTTCCTTATTCAGCCTTTTGAGCAGGTTACGCAATTCGGATATGTTTTTGGGATCAAGACCATTTATTGGCTCATCGAGTATCAGCAGTCTCGGCTTGCCGACGAGAGCCATCGCTATACTGAGTCGCTGCTTCATGCCCATGGAGAACTTTCTTACCTTCTGATTCCTGGAATGCCCTTTTTCCATGGCATCGGTCAACCCCACTATTCCGAGCAGCTTATCACATATTTCCCTGTCGGGATTGCCGATAAGGATACGCTGTAATTCAAGATTACGGTAAGCGGAGTATTCTGGATAAAGGGCAGGAGTTTCAATGGTGCTACCGATATAACGGCGCATTTTCAGAATGTCGGACGGCTCGTTCTTCCCGAACAGCGAGAAAGCGCCGCTTGTCGGATAAAGCAGTCCCGTCAGCACTCTCATCAGTGTGGTCTTGCCTGCGCCGTTCTCACCGATCAGCCCATAGATATGCCCTGCTTTCAAAGTAATGGAAATATTGTCCAAAGCCTTAAAATGGCGGTAGGACTTCACAATGCTTCTTGTCTGCAATATTACATTTTCCATTTTTCTGCCACCTCCCAAAACAATCATACGGGGCAATGTTAAGAGAATTCTTCACAAAACCTAAAGAAAACCTAAAGATATGCTTTTCTATCTGACAAGCCTGTATCCCATGCCATATACCGTTTCAATATACTTTTTATCCGTATGTTTCGCTATTTTTTTGCGAAGATTGCTTATATGGACATTCATTGTATTATCTTCCTGCAAATAGTCATCACCCATCACAAGCTCATATAAAGTCCGCTTGGAAAATATTCTGGCGGGGTTTTTCATCAACAGTTCCAATATAGCGTATTCTGTCGCAGTGCAGATAATTTCCTCGTCATTTACTACAACACGCTTTGAATCCGTATTTATCACAAGTTCATGAAACATAATGTCCTTGGTATCCTGTCCCGAAGTTCTTCGGAGTACGGCTTGAATCCGCAGAAGCACCTCGTCAATATCAAAAGGTTTTGTGATGTAATCGTCTGCCCCAAACCGAAGAAGTTCAACTCTGTTACAGGTTTCGCTTTTGGCAGACAATACTATGATGGGAGTTCCTTTCACCTTGCGTATCTCTTTTACGATATCTTCTCCCGTTTTCTCTGGCAGCATTAAATCTAACAGGATAAGACTATAATCTTCATGCAGTCCCATGGCAAGCCCGTCTATCCCATTATACGCATTGTCAACATCATATCCGCTTTTTTCAATCACACTCCGTAACAGCCTGTTGATTGTTACATCATCTTCAATAATCAATATTTTGTTCATGCATTCGTTCCTTTTTCTGTATTTGAATACCATATATATTATAGCCGTTTGGGCGAACTGCATCAAGGGAATAAATAGGAACTCTGATCAAAACTCTAAGCGGCAGGTTTTGTCCTTGGAACGGAATGAAATGCAGATTGCTTTTCCTTATTGGTTGTGGTATGATTTCCCCAGTACGCACTGATAAATTCTGATGGAGGAGGTGTCTATGTTAAAAAAAACGGGCAAAGCGCTTACAAGAGCAGATATAGCGGAAATCGAAGTCAATCTGGGGCTTACATTTCCAGCGGATTTTGTGGAACACTATCTGTCCTGTAATGGCGGAATACCTGCAAAGCCGTTTTTCTATTCCGAAGAGGAAGATATTGAAACAGAAATTCAGGTTTTTCTTCCATTAAAAACAGCAGAGGAAAAATATTTATTGTTCAAAGGAAAATCCCCGTTGATGACATCTTATTTTCCCTTTGCTAATGACTACGGATCTAATCCGATCTGCGTCAATTTGGAGGACGGAGGCATCTATATTGTGTATATGGATCTGGGCGAATTGGAGGATAAATGTTTCCATTGCCTTGCAGAGAGTTTTCCGGGCTTTGTGGCGGGCATGTCCGAAGACAGCATAGACGATTAGCGTTCAGTCTGCAAAGTATAAATTTTTAGGGAGGTATAAAGATGGATCAATGCAGAAAGTTAAAGGATTCCCCCATCACATACTATGTCAGCGGGACGGAAAATAAGGAGTGGGTGCTTTTCCTGCACGCCGCTTTTGTCAGTCATGAAATGTTCCGGGCGCAGGTAGAATATTTTAAAGGTAAATACAACATTCTGACAGTGGATATCATCGGCCACGGGCAGTCTACGGATACGAGAAAGGGCGACAGTATCGATAAAATGTCGGCCTGGATATATGATATCCTGAAAGCCGAAAAGATAGAAAGGATACATATTGTGGGAATCTCGCTGGGCGCCGTCCTTGCGCAGGACTTCGCAAATCATTATCCTGATGCGGTGCAGTCGCTGGCCTGCTTCGGCGGCTATGACATCAATCATTTTGACATAAAGCTGCAGCAGCAGAACGGCGCGTCGCAGATGCTTATGATGCTGAAAGCTTTGTTTTCCGTCAAATGGTTTGCGGAAGCCAATAAGAAGATATCCGCATATACTCCCCAGGCGCAGGACGAATTTTATGAAATGAATCTTCGTTTTCCCAAAAAGTCCTTTATGTATCTGTCCTCCTTGAACAGCATGGTAAATGTGCATCAGACGGGACAGCGGAAGTATCCCCTGTTGATCGGGTGCGGGCGGCATGATATCCCCATGGAACTGACGGCGGTGGAAATGTGGAAAGAGGGGGAGCCTGACTGTAAGGTCGTGATCTTCGAAAATGCGGGACATTGTGTCAATATGGATGTGCCCCGGGAATTTAACCGGGCGATGGAGGAATTCTGGGCAAGGGGAGATAAAGGGGGAAATTGATATGGCGGCGTTTTTCGCGGAGACGCTGGATGAATTTCCTGCGCCTGCCTTTCTGGAAAAGGTGCGCGGAAAGTTTCATTACGCGGAGGAACAGCTGCCCGAACTGCAGGCGGCTGCGGAGGAGATGCTGCCCCTGATGCGGGAGGAGGCTTTCTGGGAGAGCAGGAGCGTTTTTTCGGGGAAGCCATGCCGGACAGAAGCACCGGACGCGGAGTTTGCGTACGTGGTCATGTCCCTGGGAAAGGGGATAGACCGGCTGCAGGAAAGCTACAGCGAAAAGGGGCTGCTGACGCAGAGTTACATGATAGAGGTGCTGGCGGGCGAACTTCTGCTTGAAGGGTATGGCGCCTATAACCGCTATGTCAGAAAGAACACGGATTTGCATGTGGCAAGATACCATTTTCCGGGAAGCGAGGAAGCGTTCCCCTTGGAAATGCTGCCAAAACTGCTGGGGAAACTGACGCGGGAGGTTACCTGCAATCCCGCTTTCTGCATGGTGCCCAAAAAGAGCGTGGCGTTTGTCTGTGAACTGACCAGGGACGAGAACGTGCGCTGTCAGGGGATCTGCGTGGGGTGCGGTAACCTGTACTGTCCTAACAGAGTCACGGACGACGATTCCGTGCGGAAGCGGCTGGCCGGGGCGGCGGATATGCCGCTGACCTATGGGTACAGTCGGATCTTCGGGATCGATAATTCTGTCCGCCCATATTGACATTAAGGAAATTTATGATATACTTTTGAAAAATTGAACAGATAACATACAGGTGTCAAAAGACGCATTGCGTGAGCGTTGGTTTTGGTGAAAAGGGAAACAGGTGAAAGTCCTGTACGAACTCGTCACCGTGATTAGGGAGTGGAAGCCGATATGTCACTGGGAAAGGAATTTCTTTCCTGGGAAGATGGCGGACGCGCTGATCTGCGGATCTGAACCTATAAGCCGGGAGACCTGCCTGGATGTTGTACGGAAACATTTGTTTCGGGCCACGAGTAACTGGCTGTACGTTTGCACTTGCAGGATTTCATCGGTCGATGCGCTTTTTGTGATACGATTCCTGGCGTTTTGGCGATATCCTGCGGGCTTGTTTTGTGTGCAGATCTCTTACCGTAGCAGCATTTTGTTATGGCAGGGGATTTTTTTATGCATCTAACAGCCTCGGAACGGGAGCGCCCGGAAGTGATTTCAGACGCGGGAGCGTCTGAAGATCACTTCCCTGATAAGGGCGCGGGAGTGAAGAGGCGGAACAAATTGCCATATATGGCAATTGAATCAAAAAACAGCCTCGAAACGGGAGCGCCCGGAAGTGATTTCAGACGCGGGAGCGTCTGAAGATCACTTCCCTGATATGGGGCGCGGGAGTGAAGAGGCGGAACTGGAATAGGAGATTGAGAAAATGAAAAAGAAATTGACAGCAGCTTTGTTGACAGGCGCCATGGTCTGTTCCCTGGCGCTGACGGGATGTTCCAATGCGGATGCGGAGACCGCCGGAAATTCTGTGCAGGCGGATGATGGGAATGCGGAATCCGCAGGAAGCAGCAGTTCTTCGGAGCAGTCCGGCGAGGCTTCCCCTGAGGCGGTTTCCGACCAGGATGCCGCCAATCAGGCAGCAGCGCTGATCGACGCCATCTATGTCCAGCAGAGGACGGAGGATACGGATGCGCAGTGCGCCCAGGCGAAGGCGGCGTGGGATGCGCTGACGGATGCCCAGAAAGAACTGGTGGAGGGGGAGAATGCCGACCCGGATTACTTTGGCAGGGATACGGGCGATGCCTCGAAGGACGATCCCCGCAATCAGGATGAGATTGGCGAGAATGAGATACTGGTGGTCAGCTTCGGGACATCCTTTAACGGCAGCCGCGTGGACGATATCAAGGGGATCGAGGACGCGATCCAGGAGGCGAATCCGGATTGGTCCGTGAGAAGGGCTTTCACGGCGCAGATCATCATCAATCATGTGCAGGCCAGGGACGGTGAATTTATCGACAATATGGATCAGGCGCTGGAGCGGGCGGCGGAAAACGGTGTGAAGAATCTGGTGGTGCAGCCCACCCATCTGATGCACGGTGCGGAGTATGATGAACTGATGGAGGCGGTGGAAGCATACCGTGACAGATTTGACACCGTGAAAGTGGCGGAGCCGCTTCTTGGCGAGGTGGGGACGGACGCCGCTGTGATCAACGCGGATAAGGAGGCGGTTGCCAGGGCGCTTACGGACGCGGCAGTGAAAGAGGCCGGTTATGCCAGCCTGGATGCGGCGAAAGAGGCAGGAGAGGCCTTTGTGTTCCTGGGGCATGGCACCTCCCATACGGCCAAAGTTTCCTACAGCCAGATGCAGTCCCAGATGGCGGAGCTGGGGTATGACAATGTGTTTATCGGTACTGTGGAGGGAGAGCCGGAGGAGACCTCCTGCGAGGCCGTCATGGAGGCAGTGGAGCAGGCGGGTTACAGACAGGTGATTCTCCGTCCGCTGATGGTGGTGGCGGGCGACCATGCCAACAACGATATGGCGGGCGACGATGAGGATTCCTGGCGCAGCATGTTCAGGGCGTCTGGTAAGTTTGACAGCGTGGATGTGCAGATCATCGGGCTTGGCTCCATCGCGGAGATTCAGAAGCTTTATGTGGAGCATACGGCGGATGCCATGAATGAATAGGATGAAGAGGTTATGTGGAAAGGTATGGGAATCATAAAGAGTAAGATATGTGTGTTCTTTCCTGTGATGCTTTCTGTCATGCTGCTGGCTGGCTGCGGAGGAACGTCTGCTTCCGGGAACGATGGGAACGTGTCGCCGACATCTGCGCCGGGGACGGACGCAACCCTGGCGGAGAATGCCGAAAGCGGCAGTGCAACCCTGGCGGAGGACGCCAAAAGCGGCGGGACATCCTCGTCGGAGGACGCCAAAAGCGGCGGGATTTTCGGGGCGGAGGCGCCCCGAACGGCGGAACTGCCCGATGGGACATATTCAGCGGAATTTTCAACGGACAGCAGTATGTTCCGTGTCAACGAAACCTGCGGCGGCAGGGGAACTTTGACGGTGGAGAACGGCGAAATGACGATCCATATTTCACTGGGATCAAAGAAGATAGTGAACCTTTATCCTGGGCTTGCAGCGGACGCGGCAAAGGAAAGCGAGGAACTGCTCCAGCCCACGGAGGATACGGTCACATACAGCGACGGCATGACGGAAGTGGTCTACGGATTTGACGTGCCTGTCCCTGTGCTGGGGGAGGAGTTTGATCTGGCGCTGATCGGGACGAAAGGGGTGTGGTATGACCATAAGGTCAGCGTGTCCGACCCGGTGGCTCTGGAGGATGATCTGCGGTCAGGAGAAGCGGATGGTCAGTTGGAACCGCAGGCGGCGGGCGCAGGCAGCCGGACGGAACCGCAGGGAGAAAGCGCGGGCGATCAGGCGGCGGGCGCGGGCAGCCGGACGGAATCGCAGGGAGAAAGCGCGGGCAGTCAGGTGGCAGGCACAGGCGGTCAGTCAGAATCGCAGGAAAGCGCAGGCAGCCCTGCGGATGGCACATACAGCCTGGATATCACATTCGAGGGCGGAAGCGGGAAGGCGTACATCCTATCCCCTGTAACAGTCACGGTGACGGATGGAAAGGCAACGGCTACCGTACAGTGGAGCAGCCCGAATTATGATTATATGATCGTTGACGGAGAAAAGTACCTGCCCGTGAACGCGGAGGGAGATTCCGTTTTTGAGATTCCTGTTCTGTGCTTCGACGAGCCAATGGACATGATCGGCGACACCGTGGCAATGAGTAAGCCTCATGAGGTGGAATATAAGATCACGTTCCATTTGGAGAGGTAAGACACTTCCTGACAGGAGAATGGGGGGAACCAAATGGCGGGCAGGAAAAGAATGATCCCGTTACTTTGTGCGGGACTGCTGACGCTGTATGGCTGCGGCGGTCCGTCCTCCGGTTCAGGAACCATATCTGAGGAACCGGGGGAAACAAATGCGGCGTCCGGCCTGGCGTGGGAGAAAGACGGCGGGAAAGCGGATTCGGATACACAGGTGGATACTGCCACAGAAGTTCCTGCGGAAGCAGAGCCCATGCCTGCATATGAGCGCAGCATGGAACTGCAATACGCCGAAAATTTCACGATAGATTATTATGAGCACGGATATACCCTGCTGACCACCACAATGGACGGCGAGAGGTTTCTGCTAGTGCCGGAGGGAAAGGAAGTACCGCAGGCTCTGATCGCGGAACTGGAAAAAGGGACGCCGGAGAGCGGAGAGCCGCAGGGGGAGAATCAGATCTGGGCGAACCGGGGCAGGGAAATCACGGTGCTGCGGCGTCCGGTGGAGGGCATCTATCTGGTGGCGTCGTCGGTGATGGATCTGTTCAGTGCGCTGGACGGACTGGACGCGGTTTCCTTTTCCGGGCAGAGAGCGGAAGGCTGGTACATTGAGGCCGCCAGGGAGGCCATGGAGAGGGGCGATATCCTCTACGCGGGAAAATATAACAAGCCGGACTACGAAATGATTGTCTCGGGAAACTGTACCCTGGCCATAGAAAACACGATGATCTCCCATTCTCCCGAGGTGGTGGAGAAGCTGGAAGATTTCGGCATCCCTGTGATGATCGACTATTCCAGCTATGAATCCCATCCCCTGGGCAGGGTGGAGTGGGTCAGATTTTACGGGGCGCTGCTTGGAAAGGAAGAGGAAGCGGACAGGATATTTGAGGAACAGTGTGAGATCCTTGAAAAAGTGAACGCGGAGGAGAAAACGGACAAGACGGCAGCCTTTTTTTTCATTACTTCCAACGGCCTGGTGCAGGTGCGTCAGTCCGACGACTATGTGCCTAAGATGATAGAACTGGCGGGCGGAAATTATATTTTTGGGGATCTGGGCGATCCGGAGACCAAGCGTTCCACCGTCAATATGCAGGTGGAGGACTTTTACGCCGGGGCGAAGGACGCGGACTTTCTGATCTATAACAGTTCCATCGACGGCGGCGTCCCCGATGTGGATGCGCTTCTCGACAAATGCGGCCTGCTGGCGGATTTTAAGGCGGTAAAAGAAGGAAATGTGTGGTGCACCACAAACGATCTGTACCAGCAGTCCTTATCCATCGGCTACCTGATAGAAGATATCCACGGGATGCTCCGGGGAGAAAAGGAGGATATGCACTATCTTTTTCATTTGGAATAAGGCGGGCAAGAACAGAAAATATAGAACTATTGCGGCGTTCCTTTTGCTTGGGGCGGGAGCGCTGCTCCTTTTGATCCTGAATGTCTGCATCGGGAGCGTCAGGATCGCGGCACCGGATATTTTGAGGATTCTGGCGGGACGGCAGCAGGATGAGGCGGCAGAGAGGATCTTATGGGATATCAGGCTTCCCAGGGCGGCGGCCACGCTGATCCTGGGCGGGGCGCTGGCATTGGCGGGATATCTGCTGCAGACATTTTTCCATAATCCCATTGCAGGCCCTTTCGTGCTGGGGATCTCATCGGGGGCAAAGATGGTGGTGGCGCTGGTGATGGTCTTTCTCATGGGAAAGGCTGTCAGGGTGACGTCGGCAGTCATGATCCTGGCGGCGTTTTTGGGTGCCATGCTGTCCATGGGGTTTGTGCTGCTTATGTCGCGCAGAGTCCAGGGCATGTCCATGCTGGTGGTCAGCGGCGTGATGATCGGTTATATCTGTTCGGCGGTGACGGAACTGGTGGTGACGTTTGCGGATGACGCGGATATCGTCAATCTTCATAACTGGTCCCGGGGAAGTTTTTCCGGGATGACCTGGGAGAATGTAAGGGCCATGGCGGCAGTGGTGCTGCTTACTTTTCTCGCCGTGTTCCTGATGGCGAAGCCCCTGGGCGCGTATCAGCTGGGAGACGCCTATGCCCGAAACGCGGGAGTGAACCTGGGGCTTCTGCGGGTGTGTCTTGTGGTCTTTTCCAGCATTTTATCGGCCTGCATCGTGGCATTCGCAGGTCCCATTTCCTTTGTGGGGATCGCTGCGCCCCATCTGGTGAAAAGGCTGTTCAACACGGCGGAGCCTTTGTGGATGATCCCCGCCTGTTTTCTGGGGGGAAGCGTTTTCTGCCTGTTCTGCGACCTGCTGGCAAGAACCCTGTTTGCCCCCACGGAACTGAGTATCAGCACGGTGACGGCTGTTTTCGGCGCACCGGTGGTGCTCTGGATCATGGTAAAGAGGCGAAAGCAGTGACGGGGCGGAATGAGAAGCCGGGCAGGATCGGAGAAGAGGAAATTATGGGATCATACTGTTTTGCCGCGAAGGGCGTGTGTGTGGGATACGATGGGAAACCGTTGATAAAAGATATGGAATTTTCCCTGCAAAAAGGGGAGATCTTGAGCCTGATCGGCCCCAACGGCGCGGGGAAATCTACAGTCCTGAAAAGCATCGCGGGACAGCTGCAGCTGCTGGGGGGAGCGGTGTGCCTGAGGGAAAAGCTGCTGTCGGAGATGAAAGGCAGCGAACTGGCAAGGAAAATGTCGGTGGTGTTTACGGAAAAGGTAAGGGCGGAATTAAAAAGCTGTCGGGATGTGGTTGCCACAGGCAGGTATCCTTATACGGGCTGGTTTGGGGTGTTGTCCAAGGAGGATGAGCGGATCGTGGATGAGGTGATGGAACTGACCCATGTGACGGATATCCGGGAGCAGGACTTTGACAGGATCAGTGACGGGCAGAAACAGCGGGTGATGCTGGCCAGGGCAATCTGTCAGGAGCCGGAGATCGTGATACTGGACGAGCCCACTTCTTATCTGGATATCAGGCATAAGCTGGAATTTCTGTCCGTACTGCAGGAAATGAGGGAGCGGAGGGGGCTTACGGTCATTATGTCCCTGCACGAACTGGAACTTGCCCGGATCGTCTCCGACAGGATTCTCTGCCTGAAAGGGGAGTATGTGGAGCGATATGGCACGCCGGAGGAGGTCTTTGAACCGGGATTTATCCGGCGGCTCTTTGAGATTGACGAGAGCAGTTTTGCGGGAAACGAGCGGTTTCTGGCGTACGTGCGGCGGATGGGGGAATAAAAGACAGTCTCGGAATGGAAGCCCAATGTGCCAAAGAGTGGCACATGAAAGAAATTTTCAGCTGCGTTTTTTGCAGATGAAATTTCTTTCAGAGCAGGGGTGCTGAAATGCAGAGACGGGACTGGAATCGAGACAGTCTCGGAATGGAAGCCCAATGTGCCAAAGGATGGCACATGAAAGAGAGCAGGGTGCTGAAATGCAGAGAGCGGAATAAATTGCCGCAAGCGGCAACAGGAATAGGAGGGCAGATATGGCGAAAGTTATTATGATTCAGGGAACCATGTCCGGCGCGGGAAAGAGCCTTATCGTGGCGGGACTGTGCCGGATCATGAAGCGGGACGGCTACAGGGTGGCTCCCTTTAAATCCCAGAATATGGCTCTGAATTCCTTTATCACAAAGGAGGGGCTGGAGATGGGGCGCGCCCAGGTCATGCAGGCGGAAGCGGCGGGGATCGATCCTCTGGTCTGCATGAATCCGATCCTGTTGAAACCCACCAGCCATACCGGTTCCCAGGTGATCGTAAACGGGAAAGTCCTGGGCAATATGAGCGCCAGGGCGTATTTTGCCTATAAGCGCAGCCTGATCCCGGAGATCCTGAAAGCGTTCCGGCAGCTGGAGGAGTTGGCGGATATCATCGTGATCGAGGGGGCGGGAAGCCCTGCGGAGATCAATCTGCGGGAGAATGATATTGTAAACATGGGACTGGCGGAGCTTGTGGACGCCCCCGTGCTGCTGGTGGGCGATATCGACAGGGGCGGCGTGTTCGCCCAGCTTCTGGGGACGCTGATGCTGCTTTCGGAGGAGGAAAGGCAGCGGGTAAAGGGACTGATCATCAATAAATTCAGGGGCGATCCCACACTGCTTGACTCCGGAATTGAGATACTGGAGCAAAAAGGGGGGATCCCGGTGGCGGGCATCGTTCCCTATATGGAAGTGTCGCTGGAGGATGAGGACAGCCTGACGGAGCGTTTCGGGAAAAGGAAAAGGGGAAAGATTGATCTGGCGGTCATCCGGTATCCCAGAATCTCTAATTTTACGGACTTTAATGTGTTTGAACAGATACCTGACGTTTCCCTGCGTTATGTAACTTCCGTGGCGGATCTGGGGGAGCCGGATCTGATCTTCCTGCCCGGCAGTAAGAATACCCTGGGGGATCTGGAGTGGATGCGGGAAAACGGGCTGGAGGACGCCGTGAAAAAAAGGGCGGACAGGATACCGATCTGCGGTATCTGCGGAGGCTATCAGATGATGGGAGAGGAGATCTCCGACCCGGAGGGACTGGAAATGGGCGGAACCATGAGAGGAATGGAACTGCTGCCCATAGCCACACAGCTGCAGAGTGAGAAGATACGGAGGCAGGTAAGGGGAACGATCAATGAAGTGAAAGGTTTTTTTTCAGTGCTGTCAGGACTGGAATTTGAGGGATATGAGATACATATGGGGCAGAGCGTGGGAAGTCAAAGCGGTTGGACGAATTTTCGGGAAAGCGGGCATCTTCCCGGATCTGAGCCGATCGTTTCTGCTGCGGATGGCGGCATGGCAGGGAGCAATTCCAATATATGTGGGACTTATATCCATGGGATCTTTGATAAGGGGACGGTTGCATCCGCCCTTGTGAGAGCGTTGGCGGAGAGGAAGGGCATTGCCCCGGCTGACGGAACCGGAACGGAAATCTGCATGGACTACAGGGATTTTAAGGAAAAGCAGTACGATAAGCTGGCGGATGCTTTATCGCAGTATCTGGACATGGAGGAAATTTACGGAATGCTCAGAGAGGCTAAAACAGTATGAGATAACCCCGCAGCAAAGCAAAATGTATCTGCGATGCATGGACATTGACTGGCTTTATGTCCGTGCAAGCACGATTGTCTGGCTCATTGCTCACGGGAATAAATTCGCAGGGAGGTTTGGATGAAATATGGCAGCAGGGAGGCAGCGGCTGAACTCGGCGGAAGATGTACAGACAACAATCTGTTCCGCCTGTCAGTGGATGCACCGGACAGCGGCATATATCAAAAAATATTGCGCAATTGGGATATGATAGCCAAGCCCTTGGACGGCATGGGGCGGTTTGAGGCCATGACCGCGCAGATTGGAGCAATCCTGGGGACGGATGAGATCGACCTGTCCAAGAAGGCGGTCATGATCATGTGCGCAGATAACGGGATTGTGGCGGAGGGCGTCAGCCAGTCGGGACAGGAGGTCACGGCGGCGGTGGCGGAACAGATGGGAAAGGGCGCGTCCTCGGTGGGAAAGATGGCGGCGCGAATCGGGGCGGACACAATCCCCGTTGACATAGGGATCAACCGGAAGACGCCCATACCGGGCGTACTGGACAGGAAAGTCCGCTGCGGAACCCGGAATTTCAGGAAAGAACCCGCCATGACCCGGGATGAGGCTGTCAGGGCGATCGCCATCGGCGTGGAACTGGCGAGGGATCATAAGCGGAAAGGCTATCAGATTCTTGCTACGGGTGAAATGGGGATCGGAAACACCACCACAAGCAGCGCGGTGGCTGCCGCTCTGTTAAAATGCGGGGCAGAAGAGGTGACCGGCCGAGGCGCGGGTCTTAGCGACGAGAAGCTGCGCCGCAAAAAGGAGATCATTGCGGAGGCGCTGGAAACCTATCGGCTTTATGAGGCGGAACCGCTCCGGGTGCTGGAGACCGTTGGAGGCCTGGACATTGCGGGGCTTGCGGGAATCTGCATCGGCGGGGCGCTTTATCATATCCCGGTGGTGCTGGACGGCGTGATCAGCATGGTGGCGGCGCTTTTGGCGGAGAGGCTGAAGCCGGGAACGGTGCGATATCTGCTCCCCTCCCATAAGGGAAAGGAACCGGCGGTGGAGAGGCTGATAAAAGCGTTGAATCTGGAGCCTGTCATAGACGGAAAGATGGCGCTGGGCGAGGGAACGGGGGCGGTCATGCTGTTTGCGCTGCTGGATATGGCGCTGGGCGTCTATCATGGGAGAACCTTATTTTCGGATATTCAGGTGGAGCAGTACGAGAGATACTATCACAAGGCCTGATGTGCGGTGCGGGTATTTTGCAATGCGCGGGTAAAAGGAGTTTGAGGGAATATGATGATACTGGCAGTTGGCGGGAGCGGAAGCGGAAAATCGGCCTATGCGGAGGAACTTGCCGTGAGCCTTTCGCACAGGGAAGGAGGGCCGTTCGGATTTCCGGATGGTCTGACGGGGAAGAAAGCAGACGGCGTGGACGCGGATATGAGAAAATATTACCTGGCCACCATGCAGGTCTATGACCGGGAGGGGCGGGAGAAAGTGGAAAAGCATAGGAAAAGCAGGGACGGAAAAGGCTTTTTTACCATAGAGCAGCCCGGAACGATCCAAGAGGCGCTGGAGAAGATGGAAGCGGGAGAGCGGGTTGCGTTGCTGGAATGTGTGTCCAATCTGACGGCGAACGAAATGTTCCGGGGAGCGCACCCTGTGCCGGAGGAAGCGGTTGCGGAGCAGATCGTAAGAGGTATCGGACTGCTGAAAGAAAATACCACACACCTGGTCGTGGTCAGCAATAAGGTGTTTGAAGACGGTATCGTATATGAGGAGACCACCATGGCTTATATCCGCACGATGGGAATGATAAACCGGGAACTTGCGGCCATGGCGGACAGGGTAGTGGAAGTGGTCGCCGGGATCCCGGTGACCGTAAAACAGTGACGGGGGATAATCTGTTATGCGGGTGATAAGATCTTTTTTTATCGCAGTGTCAATGTATTCAAAGATCCCGGTCCCACAGTTTGAGTGGAAAGAAGAGGATATGCGGTATACCTTTTGCTTCTTTCCATGGATCGGGGCGCTGATCGGCGTCTGCATCTGCCTGTGGGATTGTTTGTGCGATCTGTGCGGGATCGGTATCCTGTGCCGCGTGACGGCGGAGGCGGCTATCCCGCTTCTGATCACGGGAGGGTTCCATGTGGACGGCTTTATGGATACCATGGATGCGCTGCATTCCTACAGCCCCAGGGAGAGGAAGCTGGAAATCTTAAAGGATTCCCACATAGGCGCTTTTGCGGTCATTATGCTGGCGGTGTACGGGCTGGTCTATCTGGGAGCGTTTTCGGAGGTTGACAGCGGCGCCGCGCTGAAGATCGTGTGCGCGGGATTTTTTCTGTCGCGCTGTCTCAGCGGGATCAGCGCGGTCTCTTTTCCGTTGGCGAAAAAGGAGGGAACGCTCCGTCTCTTTGCGGACAGTTCCCGGAGGAAAGCGGTCAAGGTCGCTTTATATTTACAGGGAGCGGCATGCGTTGGATTTATGGTTTTGCAGTCGTTCCGGATCGGACTGATCGTGACAGCGGCGTCTCTTCTGGCGCTGGCATATTATGATTACCGCTGCAGGAAAGAATTCGGCGGGGTCACGGGCGATACGGCGGGGTATTTTGTCCTTTTATGCGAGGCCTGCATGATCGCGGCGGCGGCCGTATGCAGCATGGCTAAACTGTAATTTTCCCGGAAAGATTGCGGGAGGGAAAGGCTGAAAATGAAATTGATAATAGGCGGGTATGCGCAGGGGAAAAAGGATTATGTTTTATCAAGATATCATATACAGGAAGATGCGGTGTGGGACGGCATTATACCGGAGGGCGCCGCGTCGGGCGGGGGAACGGTGGTCATTGACCATTTTCACAACTGGGTCAGGAACCGGATGCTGGGCGGCGGATGCCCGGAGGAGGAGATCATGGCGTTTCTGGAGCGCTGCGGGGATTGTGTGATCATCTGCGACGAGATAGGAAACGGGATCGTGCCCACGGATCCTTTCGAGCGGGAGTACAGGGAACGTGTGGGGAGGATCCTGGTGCGGCTTGCGGAGAAAGCGGAGGAGGTAGAGCGCGTCATATGCGGAATCGGGCAGAAGATCAAATAACGCTGGTGTTGATCCGGCATGGGGAAACACAGGCCAACAGAGAGCGCAGATATCTGGGAAAAACAGATGAAAGCCTCTCGGAAAGCGGGATCGAATCGCTGCTTGCGTATAAAAGGGAGCACGGCTGCCCGAAAGTGGACTGCCTGTTTTCCAGTCCCATGAAAAGATGCCTGGAGACGGCGGAAATCCTGTATCCGGATATCTGTCCCATGGTCATCCCTGAGTGGGAGGAAATGGATTTCGGGCAGTTTGAATATAAAAATTACCAGGAGTTGAAGGATGATTCGCGGTATCAGGCGTGGATCGACAGCGGAGGCGTTCTGGACTTCCCGGAAGGTGAGAGCAGGGCTCATTTTATCGCGCGGTGTGAGCGGGGGTTTGAAAGGATGTGCGCCAGACTGCGGCGGATGGCGCAGGATGCGAACGGATCCATCCGGGCGGGGATGATCGTGCATGGAGGAACGATCATGGCATTGATGAGTTCCCATGGGGAAAAAGCGTACTTTGATTATCAGGTGTCAAATGGAAAAGGCTTTGTGTGCAGGATGAAAGGTTGGGGGAACAGCGCCCGGATCGAGGATGAGGTGAGGATATGACGTACCATGCGGTGGCCTTTTTCATGGGATTTTTATTGGACTTGATGTTGGGGGATCCCTACTGGCTGCCCCATCCCGTCCGGCTGATCGGGAAGCTGATCTCGGCGGCGGAGAAGTGGCTGCGCAGAAAGGATTCCGGCGGCGCCGGGGCAGGCATGCGGGAACGGAACAGAGTAGACGCAGGCAGCATGAAATTTAAGATGGCAGCGCCGGATCGGGAAGGAAAAGCAGCGGTCTGCCAAAAGAGCAGAAACACGGCAGAATTATGGCAGGGAGCAGTTCTGGTCATAATTGTCCTTGCCGTTACTGTGGCAGCAGTAATGCTCCTGCTGCTTACAGCATATCGGATTCATCCCTATGCGGGTATGGCAGTGGAATGTGTTATGACCTACCAGATTCTTGCGACGAAGTGCTTGAAAGTGGAAAGCATGAAAGTATACCAGCGCTTAAAAAGCGGCAGTCTGGAACAGGCCAGAGCCGCTGTTTCCATGATCGTAGGCAGGGATACGGAAAATTTGACCGAAGAAGGCGTCGCCAGGGCAGCCATAGAAACGGTGGCGGAAAATACTTCCGACGGCGTGATCGCGCCCATGCTGTATCTGGCGGTGGGAGGCCCGGCGCTGGGCTTTTTCTACAAGGCGGTGAATACCATGGATTCCATGGTGGGATATAAGAACGATAAATACCTCTATTTCGGAAGGGCAGCCGCAAAACTGGACGATGCGATGAATTTTATTCCCGCCAGGGTCAGCGCAGGGCTGATGATTATTGCCTCCTTTTTTCTGGGGAGCAGCTTTTCAGGCAGAGGTGCCTGTAAAATCTATTGGCAAGATCGCAGGAAACATGCCAGCCCCAACTCCGCGCAGACGGAATCCGTGTGTGCCGGCGCACTGGGGATTCGGCTTGCGGGGGATGCCAGTTACTTTGGCAAAACAGTGAAAAAGCCCTATATCGGGGAAGAGCGGCGCAGGGTGGAGTATGAGGATATCAGGCGGGCCAACCGTCTGATGTACGCGGCGGCATGGCTGTGTGAAGGGCTGTGCGTTCTGGGGCTGGCGGCTGGGAGCCTGATTTTTTGAGTTTGGATGCTGTTCAGTTATGAATTGATTTGCTTATGCGTGTATATAAAGCACTGATTGCGGATCATTTTGTGGACGGAGCACCCTCAAACGCGGACAAACAGATTTTGCGGCATTTGCCAATTGCCCGTGCAGGCAGCGTTGTGATTCGGCGGAAAGTTGGACAGTCACGATATTGAGCAGCCCGCAGGACAGAATTGACAGGAGGATGGAGATGGAAAAAATAGAATATATGCTGCCGGAAGAAATTGAAAGGCGGAGTTTTGAGATCATCGGTCAGGAACTGGCGGAAAGGGGCATCTATCTTCCTGCGGAGGAAGAGGCGGTCACCAGGCGGGTCATACATACCAGCGCGGATTTTGATTATGCGGAAACACTCTGCTTCTCAAAAGGCGCGGTGGCCGTTATGGAGGGATTGATCAAAGGCGGCGCCGATATCGTGACGGATACCAACATGGCGCTGGCAGGGATCAATAAAAAAGCGCTTGCACGGTTCGGCGGGGAAGCCCGCTGCTTTATGGCCAAAGAGGAGATCGCGCTTCTGGCAAAACAGAAGAAGACCACACGGGCCGCAGTCAGCATGGAAAAGGCAGCAGCGATCGATAAGCCGGTCATCTTCGCCATCGGCAACGCTCCCACCGCACTGATCCGGCTGTATGAAATGGCCAGGGACAGTGACTGGAAACCTGCTTTCATCATAGGCGTCCCGGTGGGATTCGTCAACGTGGAAGCGGCAAAGGAACTGATCCTGGGCACGGACATCCCTCATATCGTCAACCGTGGCAGAAAAGGCGGGAGCAGTATCGCCGCAGCCATCTGTAATGCGGTCTTGTATGGATTATTGAAAAAGACGAAACCGGAGTGAA
Organism: Lachnospiraceae bacterium; assembly: GCA_023664345.1. Taxonomy (GTDB): domain Bacteria; phylum Bacillota; class Clostridia; order Lachnospirales; family Lachnospiraceae; genus Acetatifactor. The sequence continues at coordinate 67,301 of JAMPFQ010000012.1, forward strand.
CAATGCGATACGGATTTACCACAGGAAGCTGCGCGGCGGCCGCAGCAAAAGCCGCCGCCTATATGCTGTTGACAGGGCAGCTGAAAACGGAGATCACGATAGAAACGCCGAAAGGGATCCTTTACAGGGCGAAGATCCTTGACATCCGCCGTGAGGAAAACGCGGTAAGCTGCGCGGTGGAAAAGGACGGCGGCGACGACCCCGATATCACCACGGGCGCATGGATCTATGCGAAAGTTTCTTTCCCGGAGCGCGGACAGCGCGGGATTCTCATCGACGGCGGCAAGGGCGTGGGGAGGGTGACAAGGCCCGGTCTGGATCAGCCGGTGGGGAATGCTGCGATCAACCGCGTCCCCAGGGAAATGATCCGAAAAGAAGTGATGGAAGTCTGTGCGGCGGCGGATCATACGGGCGGCCTGAAAGTCGAGATATCCGTGCCGGAGGGAGAGAAACTCTGCGGGCAGACCTTTAACCCCAGGCTTGGGATCGTGGGCGGCATTTCCATATTGGGGACAAGCGGCATTGTGGAGCCCATGAGCAGTCAGGCGATCCTGGACACCATCCGCGTGGAACTGCGCCAGAGGCGGGAGGAGGGCTTCGACTATGTGGCGGTTTCGCCGGGGAATTACGGCCTGGATTTCATGCGCAGGCAGTATGGATACGACCTGGACAGGAGCGTGAAATGCAGTAATTTTATCGGAAACACCATCGACATGGCGGTGGAGATGGGATTTCGGGAAATGCTCCTGACAGGCCATATCGGCAAGCTGATCAAGGTGGCGGGAGGGATCATGAACACCCATTCCCGGGAGGCGGACTGCCGCATGGAACTTCTGGCGGCCTTCTGCGTCAGGGAGCGGATGGACTCTGCCCGGGCCTGTAAGATACTGGAATGCGCCACCACGGAGGAAGCAATCCCAATCCTGGAAGAGAGCGGAAAGCTGCGTTCTGTGATGGATTATATTGTGGAGCGCATCTGTTATTACATGGAAAAGCGTTCCGGGGGAAAACTGGAAACGGATTGTATCTTATTTGCCAATGGGTTCGGGGAACTGGCAAAGAGCAGGGAGGCGGAAAAATGGTTTACTTTGTTGGAGCGGGAACAGGAGCGGCGGATCTGATCACGGTTCGGGGCATGCGCCTGCTGGAGCGGGCGGACGTTATCATTTATGCAGGCTCCCTGGTAAATCCGGAATTGCTCGGATATGCGAAAGAGAGATGCGAGATACATAACAGCGCGAAACTGACCCTGGAGGAAGTGATCGGACTCATGCAGGACGCCGGAGCGGAGGGGAAAATGACGGTTCGCCTCCATACGGGGGATCCCAGCGTTTACGGGGCGGTCAGGGAGCAGATGGACGAACTGGACAGGCTGGGGATCCCTTATGAGAGCTGTCCGGGGGTGAGCGCCTGTTTCGGAGCGGCGGCATCGCTGAATCTGGAGTACACCCTGCCCGGGGTGTCCCAGTCCCTGATCATCACCAGGATGGAGGGACGGACGAAAGTGCCGGAGCGGGAGAGCATCGAAAGCTTCGCAGCCCATCATGCGTCCATGGCGATCTATCTGAGCGCGGGGATGATCCGGGAATTGAGCAGGCGCCTGACAGAGGGCGGATATGAGAAAGATACCCCGGCGGCGCTTGTTTATAAGGCTACCTGGCCGGAGGAAGAGGTTTATGTCTGCACGGTGGGGACGCTGGATGAGACCGCGTCTGAACACGGAATCATCAAAACCGCATTGATCCTGGTGGGGGATGCGATCGCCCATCAGAGTTATGAAAGGTCAAGGCTGTACGCGGCGGATTTTCCCACGGGATTTCGGGAGAAAATCCGCCAGGAACATTAGCACAGCCCAGGCAATGCTGTACTGGAGAACACTTCCTAAAAGGATGGAACCACAGGGAGGCGTAAATGAGATTAAGCATTATCAGCTTTACAGAGAATGGGATGCAGCTTTCCGGTAAGATTGCGCAATGTCTGAATGCGGGGAGCGGGGAGGAGGCTGCCGACCTGTATACAAAATGCGGAGCCTGCAGAAATACGGTCACAGCTTTTCCGGTTTCCTTTGTGGAGAGTTCCGTGGGGGAATGGGCAAAGGCGCAGATGGAGGCGAAAAACGCCCTGCTGTTCATTGGAGCCTGCGGGATCGCGGTCAGAGCCATAGCGCCATTCCTCGTAGACAAGCTGCATGACCCGCCAGTTCTGGTGATGGATGAAATCGGAAAGCATGTGATTCCTATTTTATCCGGGCATATGGGCGGCGCAAATGAACTGGCGGAACTCATTGCGCGGAGGATGGGCGCGGAGCCGGTGATCACAACGGCAACGGATCTGAACGGAAAGTTTGCGGTGGATCTTTTTGCCAAAAGGAACGGATTGGCCATTGTAAACAAGGACGGAATCGCCAGGGTTTCAGCGAAAGCGCTGGCGGGACAGGAGATTACGGTGTCTGTCGCGCCGGGATTTATGGGAACTGTTGCTGGGAAAGACATGCAGGCAGATTGCAATGTCAAGGAAGTGCGGATCGTTCCCTATCCGCCCGCGCAGCCCGTTGATATTGTGATCACGTCTGAGGACAGGGCGTTTGACGCCGCTATCCTGTTAAAGCCCAGGGAATATGTGATCGGGATGGGATGCAGGAAAGGCAAGTCAGAGGAGGAGATTGCCGCTTTTATTTCACGAACCCTTGAGGAACTGGGCATTCCCGTAACACAGGTTTATGCCCTGGCCTCCATTTCCCTGAAACGTGAGGAGGCGGGACTGACCGGGTGGTGTAAGAGGGCAGGGGTTCCGTTTTTGACTTATACCCCGGAAGAACTGCGGAAGGTAAAGGGGACATTCACGGAATCAGCCTTTGTGGAAGCACAAGTGGGCGTTGACAACGTGTGCGAAAGGGCGGCGCTGAGAGCCTGCGGGGAAAGCGGGAAGCTGATCCTGGGGAAGCGCGGGGAAAATGGGATGACCATAGCGGTAGCAGTGTACAAAGATTTTCTAAGTCAGTAAAGTACACTGACTAAGAAAATCTACGGTTCCGCTTTGCGGAACCTATGTACACGGAAGAATGCCCTAATGCGGGCATTCTTCCAGACTTGCACCAATTATTTGTGCCGCCGGAGGCGGCGATATGGAGGTCAGTATGAAAAACAGAATTGATATCGTAGGCATGGGGCCGGGCAGGGAGGATATGATGACGGGGGAGGCTCTGCGGGCGCTGGAGGAGGCGGATGTGATCGTAGGTTACACGCTGTACCTGGATCTGCTGGACGACCGCTTCCGGGGAAAGGAACTGCTGTCCACGCCCATGCGCGGGGAGGAGGAGCGGTGCAGGATCTGCTTCCGGGAGGCGGCGAAAGGGAAAAAGGTTGCCCTTGTGTGCAGCGGGGATGCCGGGATCTACGGACTGGCCTCCCTGATGTATGAGATGGGGAAGGAGGAGCCGGAGACGGAAATTCATGTCGTTGCGGGAGTCACTGCGGCAAGCAGCGGGGCGGCGGTTCTGGGGGCGCCCCTGAACCATGATTTCTGTGTGATCAGCCTGAGCGACCTGCTGACACCCTGGGAAACAATCGAGAAGCGGCTCCGAGCCGCCGCGGAAGGTGATTTTGTCATTGCGCTCTATAATCCGTCCAGCCATAAGCGAAAGGATCATCTGTCCCGGGCCTGTGAGATCCTGCTTTGCAGCATGGAAGGAGAGCGGGTCTGCGGATATGTGGAAAATATCGGAAGAGAGGGAACAAAAGCGGAAACCTGTACCCTGCGGGAATTAAGGGACAGGGAGGTCAATATGTTTACCACGGTATTTATCGGAAGTACTGGCTCAGAGATTGTAGGCGGAAAGCTGATCACAAGGCGGGGCTATGGGCACAGGTGAAAGATGAAAATGCCGTTTGCGCGGCGGGAATGAGAGGAAGTATGAGGGAAATACTGATCTTTGCGGGGACAACGGAAGGGAGAGTTCTGTCGGAGAGGCTGTCGGAGGCGGAGGTACCGCACACTGTCTGCGTGGCCACGGAATATGGGGAGATCGTTTTAGGGCAGCATCCTCTTGTAAAAATACACCGGGGAAGAATGAACCAGGAGGAAATAGAAGTGTTCCTGAAAGCAGGCGATTTCTCTGCAGTGGTGGATGCGACCCATCCCTTTGCGGAGGAGATCACCCGCAATATAAAGGCGGCAGTGAACCGGCTGAATGAGGGAACGGGAGCAGCCGCGCTGTCCTATTTCAGGCTGCGCAGGGATTCTGCTGCCCAAGGTGCAACGGATACAGCGGAAAATATTGCTTTTTTTGAGACCAATACGGCCTGCGCGAAAGCATTGGAGCAGACGGAGGGGAATCTCCTGCTGACCACCGGCAGTAAGGAACTGGCCGAGTATTGCGGTTTTGGGGAGGTAAGACAGCGGCTGTATGTCAGAGTCCTTCCCGGGATGGAAAGCCTTTCGCTGTGCATGGAACAGGGGATCCGCGGAAAGCAGATCATTGCCATGCAGGGCCCCTTTAGCGTGGAAATGAATGAAGCAATCCTGCGCCAGTATCAGATCTCCTGCCTGGTGACCAAGGAAAGCGGCGTGTCCGGCGGTTACCCGGAGAAGCTGGAGGCCGCCCGGAGAGCAGGAACGCGTGTGTTTGTCATAGGCCGTCCCAGGGAGGATGAGGGCTGTTCCTTTGCGGAGGTATGCGGCAGGCTGGCAGCAGTCTGCGGGAGAGAGATCCGGGCGAGGGGCCGGATGGAGATCATCCTTGCGGGTATCGGCATGGGATATGGGGATTCCATGACCAGGGAAGTGGAAAAGGCGGTCAGGGAAGCGGATCTGGTATTTGGGGCGGAAAGGATGCTGGCAAACCTGCGCACAAAGGCGGAAACGTATCCCTTTTACCAGGCGGGACAGATCATTCCCCGCCTGCGGGAGGTTCAGGACGAGAACCCGCTCACGGAAAGCAGTAAGGTCGTCGTCCTCTTTTCCGGCGACAGCGGATTTTACAGCGGGTGCCAGGCTTTACACGCGGCGCTGGAACAGGAGATCAGACAGGGACGGCTGGAGGCGTCCCTGCGCATCATGCCGGGGATCTCCTCCGTGGCTTATCTGGCGGCGTGTATCGGGGAGAGTTATCAGGATGCAGCGGTCTACAGCATGCATGGGAAAAAGCTGCCCGATCTTGCGCACAGGATCAGAAATCATCCGAAAACATTCCTGCTGACCTCCGGCGTCGGGGATGTCAACCGATTGGGGCAGCTCTTGACAGAAGCGGATATGGGGGACTGCGAGGTCATAACAGGGTATCAGTTATCCTATGAGGAACAGCGGGTGACCGTGCATACGCCCGCCGAATGCTGTGGACTGGACGAGGAGGGACTTTACACCTGCTTTATCAGAAATCCACATGCCGCAGACAGGCGGCTGACCCATGGCATCCCGGATTCGGAATTTGTCAGGGACAGGGTTCCCATGACGAAAGAGGAGGTCCGGGAGGTCAGCATCTGCAAGCTGCGGCTGCGAGATCAGGCGGTGGTCTATGATATCGGCAGCGGCACCGGCTCCATTGCGGTGGAGATAGCGGGGCTTTCCGAAGATATCCGGGTCTATGCGGTGGAGCGAAAGAGGGAAGCGGCGGCTCTGATCGGGCAGAACAGGGAGAAGTTCGGGCTGCAGAATATCACAGTGGTGGAAGCCGAGGCCCCGGAGGGCTTATCCGGTCTCCCCATGGCAACGCACGCGTTCATCGGGGGCAGCGGTGGCAGGTTAGAGGAGATCCTGGCAGCGCTGCGGCGGATCAATCCGCGGATGCGGGTGGTATTAAACGCCGTCAGCATGGAAACCATCTCCGAGATAAGAAAGATCTTGTCCATGGAGGAGATCGCAGGGGCAGAGGTGGCGCAATTACAGGTAAACAGGGCGAAGAAGATTGGAGACTATCATATGATGCAGGCTGAGAATCCGGTCTGGATCTGCGCCTTTGACTTTACAGGAGAGGGTTGTTAAAGTGAAGATAAACAGGATCATGATCGCTGCGCCAAAGAGCGGCAGCGGGAAAACAGTGATCACCTGCGCACTGCTCCAGGCGCTGAAAGATTCCGGCTGGCGGACGGTTTCCTTTAAATGCGGGCCGGATTATATCGACCCCATGTTCCATGAAAAGGTGATAGGAGTTCCGGCAGAGAATCTGGACACATTTTTTACCGGTGAAGAGCAGACCAGGGAGCTTTTTCTAAAGAGTGCGGAGGGAAAAGACCTGGCGGTGATGGAAGGGGTCATGGGGCTATACGACGGCCTGGGAGGAGTCCGGGAAGAGGGTTCTTCCTACCATCTGGCCAGGGTGACGAGAACCCCTATTATACTTGCGGTGGACGCGAAAGGGATGGGGCGCTCCCTGATCTCCCTGATCGCGGGATTCCTCGCCTATGATAAGGAGCGGCTGATCAGGGGCGTGCTGTTGAACAGGATCTCGAAAGGATATTACGAGATCTTAAAGCCGCTGATCGAGAAAGAACTGGAGATCCCTGTGGCAGGTTATCTGCCGGAACAGGAGGAACTGTGCATCGAGAGTCGGCATCTGGGGCTTGTCATGCCGGGCGAGTTAAAGGATATCCGGCACAGGCTGCGGACTGCTTCTATAAAATTTTCCAAAACGGTTTCCCTGGAAAAGATCGTTGGGATTGCGAAGGAGGCACAAGAACTGAATTTTCCTGGGGAAACGGCATCGGGAAAGCGGAAAATGGGGAAAGCGGATCACGTGGCGGAAGATGCGGGCGCTGCAAGTCGGATCATACGGCGGAGCGGCGGTTCGAAAGTAAAAGAGGCCGGCCGCCCGGTCATAGCTGTAGCAAGGGACGAGGCGTTTTGTTTTTACTATGCGGATAATATCCGTATGCTGGAGGAATCCGGGGCGGAGATCCGTTCTTTTTCTCCTTTACGGGACGAGAACCTGCCTGAGGGATGTTGCGGCCTGCTGATCGGCGGCGGATACCCGGAACTGTACGCGGAGAAGCTGAGCCGGAATCAAAAGATGCTTGCGGCGGTCAGGGACGCGGCGGCAGGCGGGATGCCGGTGGTGGCGGAGTGCGGAGGTTTTATGTATCTGCATTCCTCCATAACGGATAAAGAAGGGATCTGCCATGATATGGCGGGAGTGATCCCGGCGGCTTGCTTTTATGCCGGAAAACTGGTAAGATTCGGGTATGTGGAGATTCAGGAGAAGCAGAGTTTCTTTTTGCCCCGGGGCGAGAAGATCAGGGGCCATGAGTTCCACTATTACGACAGCACTGATAACGGAAACGGGGCAATCGCAATAAAACCGGTGACAGGAAAGGATTATTCCTGTATGATAGAAGATGAGACGCACTGGATGGGGTTCCCCCATCTGTATTATCCGTCGAACCCCATGTTCGCGAGGTCGTTTGTCGCGAAAACACTAAAATATAAAAACAGTCTCGTAACAAATTCCTGCAAGCAGGAACTGGAATAAAAATGGAAAATTCATCCCGCTTTTTTGAAAATAGAAAATGTGAATATTTCCCCTGCCATAAGGGGCTGGCGGATTTTAACTGTCTGTTCTGCTACTGCCCCATGTATGCAAGGGAGGACTGTCCGGGGAACCCGCAGTACATAGAGAAGGACGGAAAGAGGATCAAGAACTGCATGGACTGTACTTTTCCCCACCGTCCTGAAAACTATGACGCCGTGATCCGGGTGTTGCGCAAAGATAATTTAAGAGAAGAATAGGCTTTCATGCGCCCTTGTCGAAAGTCCAGGCATACAAAACGGATCTGAACCATGTGAGCCTGTATGTTTGAGAAAGAGGATAAAACATATTGTCAAATGAGGTGATGCATTGAACCAAAAACTGAAAGAAAAGATACTGGAGTCAGTCTCTGCGGTCCTCCCGATCACGGGTATCGTGCTGCTGCTCAGCATCCTGCTTGTTCCCGTGGAACTGGGCACGATGGTGCTGTTCCTTGTGGGCGCGATCATGCTGGTGGTGGGAATGGGCTTTTTCCAGCTGGGGGCGGAGATGTCCATGACCCCTCTGGGAGAGGGTATCGGCGTCCAGATATCAAAGACGCGTAAGATCGTATTGATCCTGCTGATCGGATTTTCCATGGGCACGATCATAACGATCTCCGAGCCGGATCTGCAGGTGCTGGCGCAGCAGGTTCCCTCCATTCCCAACTACACGCTGATCCTTACGGTGGCGGTGGGAGTCGGGATGTTCCTGGCGCTGGCGATCGTCAGGATCCTGTTCCAGATCAGATTATCGACCATATTGACCATGCTTTATCTTGTCCTGATAGGGATATCGTTTCTTGTTTCCAGGGATTTCCTGGCGGTGGCCTTTGACTCCGGCGGAGTGACTACGGGTCCCATGACAGTCCCCTTTATCATGGCCATGGGTGTGGGCCTTGCGTCGGTCAGAGGCGACAGGAACGCTTCCAGCGACAGTTTCGGTCTGGTGGCGCTTGCCAGCGTGGGGCCTGTCCTGGCGGTCATGATCCTGGGCTGCTTTTATGATCCTACTGAAGCCGCATATACGGCGGCTGCCGTGGCGGACGTGGTGACTACCCGGGATGTGGTATGGGAATTTCTGGCCAGTATGCCGCCTTATGTCAGGGAAGTTTTGATCTCACTGCTTCCTGTGGCGGCGGTGTTTGTCATTTTCCAGGTGTTCAGCCATCGTTACCGGAAACGCCAGATCAAGCGAGTCCTGGTGGGGTTCGCGTATACATATATCGGGCTGGTGCTTTTCCTCTGTGGGGTGAATGTGGGGTTCGCGCCGGTGGGTTCCGCCATGGGGAGCGAGATCGCTTCCGCAAGCTGGAAATGGCTGCTGGTGCCCATCGGGATGCTGATCGGATATTATATCGTAAAGGCGGAGCCTGCCATACAGGTGCTGAACCATCAGGTGGAGGACGTGACCAATGGCGCGGTATCCGCGAAAGCCATGAACCGCTGCCTGTCCGTGGGCGTATCCGCCAGCGTGGGCCTGGCCATGCTGCGGGTACTGACGGGACTGCCCATCTATTATATCGTTATCCCCGGCTATCTCATTGCGCTGCTGCTTTCCAGGCTTGTGCCCAAAATGTTCGTGGGTATCGCTTTCGACTCCGGCGGCGTGGCCAGCGGCCCCATGACCACTACATTCCTGCTTCCCTTAAGTATCGGGGCCTGTGATGCCACAAACGGAAATATCATGACGGACGCGTTCGGCGTGGTGGCTCTGGTGGCCCTTACGCCGCTGATCGCCGTCCAGATCATGGGAATGGTGTATCAGTACAAGCTGAACAGGGCGGAGATGGTGACCGTGATGGAGCCGATCTCGCCGGATGCTGTGGATGAAATCTTTGAGTTTGAGGAGGAGTGTGCAGATGACGAACAATGATCCAAAACCGGCTTTCCGGCTGCTGATCCTCATTGCCACGCCAAAGCTGGCGAAAAAGGCGGTGGAGCTCTATAAGCAGGGAAATGTGCCCGTCCAGTATTTCGTCCATGCGCAGGGCACCGCGTCCAGCGAAGTCATGGATATGCTGGGGCTGGACGGGATTGACAAAAATGTGCTGATGTGCATGGCGCCCAGGTTCTTTGCGGATGAGATGCTGATCAGGCTGCGCAAAAAGCTGCACCTGGGAGCGCCTAACACCGGTATCGCGTTTACGGTCAATATATCCGGTGGAAGCGGCCGTCTCGTGCAGATCATGGAGAGCCTGCAGCCGGAGATCAAACAACAGCTTTTAGGAAGGAACAGGATGGAAATGTCAGAGAACAGATATTATATGATCATGGCGATCGTGAATCAGGGGTTCAGCGGAGCGGTCATGGCAGCGGCAAGGCCGGCGGGGGCTTCCGGCGGAACAGTGTTCCACAGCAGGCAGATCGGGAGCGAGGAGGCCATGAAGTTCTGGAAGATCAGCGTGCAGGAGGAGCGGGAAGTGGTGCTGATACTTGCCCGGAAAGAAGATAAGCTGGCCATCATGCAGGCCATCGGGCAGAAGTGCGGCGCTCAGAGCGAGGCTCAGGGAATGGTATTTTCACTGCCCGTTGACGAGAGCGTGGGATTGGACTGACCGAAGGATAAAATACAGGAACGCGGCGCTGCATGCGCTGTGTTTTCAGACCGCCGCATATGGGCAGGACCCTGGCGGCGGTCTTATCTTATGTTGGAAATTATGGGAAAATTCTTAAGAATTTGGAAACGGCCTTGTATCTCTTTTTGAGGATGTTACTATATGGGAAAAGAGGAATGATGGGGAGGCAGAGCAGAATGAAAAAGAGAGGAATAAAATGGAAAAGCGCAGGGATCCTCCTGCTGGCGGTATTGCTGACGGCCTGCGGCGGTGAACAGGCGGATAAGGGTGGTGCGCTGTCGTCAGGCGCGGTAGGGGTGGAAGACCTTGCGCAGAGCATGCCGGGACAGACAGGAACGGACGACTCTTCCCAGGCGGCGGATGATCAGGCATCTCAGGCGGGAGATGCGCAGGGCGGAACCGGTCTGGATCCGTCCGCGTCCGGGCAGGCCGGGATAGGGTCGTCTGCCCAGAGTGGCTCCGTTTCGGAGCCTGCCGTGCCGGTCATACCTATGGAGCCGTTTGAAGAAAAGCTGACGCCGGAGGGCGTGGGCTGGGGGCTTGGCTTTGGGGAATCCGGCACACAGCCCACAGGGGTCGCATCCCCACAGGAAATGGTGCAGTATGACGCTTATTTCCTGAATCCGGGGGAGGAGAAAGTGATCTACCTGACTTTCGACTGCGGCTATGAGAACGGCAATACGGAAAAGATCCTGGATGCCCTGAAAGCACATGATGCGCCAGCCACATTTTTTGTGGTGGGGCATTTCCTGGAGACGGAACCGGAACTCGTACAGCGCATGGTGGAGGAAGGCCATGCGGTGGGAAACCATACTTATCATCACTATGACGTTGATACGCTGGATGAGGAAAGCTTTCGGAAAGAGTTGGAGGATGTGGAGACGCTGTTCAACGAGATCACCGGCGCGGGATTGTCTCCGTACTATCGCCCGCCTGAGGGAAAGTGCGGGACCACGAACCTGAAGCGTGCGCAGGAACTGGGATACGCCACCTGTTTCTGGAGCCTGGCGTATGTGGACTGGGATACCGATCATCAGCCCACTCATCAGGCCGCCCTGGATAAACTGACCTCCCGCATCCATCCGGGCGCTGTCGTCCTGCTGCATAACACGTCGAGCACCAATGGCGAGATCCTGGATGAACTGCTGACGAAGTGGGAGGATATGGGCTACCGGTTCGCCCCGCTGTCCGAACTGACGCAGAAATAATGGGGCGCTGACTGTGAATAGATGCTTTACACTTTCTGATAAAACCGCTATAATGATTGCAGCAGCGCTAAACATGGTCAGTCCAAAAAGGTGGTGAAAGGATGGTAACAGATATGAGTTTGGAAGAACAAAAAGAAGTCGCCATTAACAGATATGTAGATTTAATGAGAATTAAGGCACACGAAACAGGTGAAAACAAAGAACTTGATTATCAGATCAAAGTTGCGAAAGTAAAGTTATCAAGCTTTGGCATTGATTATTCTGAACTGGAATATTGAACATGAAAAGCAGGTAACAAACCAGGGTGTAATGATTCTGCTGACGAGGAATCCAGGGGAGTCCGACCAGGACAACGCAGGCGGAAGGGGAAGGGAAGCATATGAAATATAGTGTGTACGATATCATTTACAGGAATGACAGCAACATTAAAAAAATGCTGGAAAGCGATCTGCTCTTTACGGAGACCGGCTTTGTGGCGTTCAGTGACGGGGATGGCAATTACTGGTATCTGTATAAGAAGGAAGGCATTTTGGTACCGGGACAGCAGGACGATATCAACAGAACTTACGGAATGCGGGACGCGCTGTCCAGAAACAGGAAGATCAGGATCGGAACGGATCTGTGCGATTGCAGCCTGCCGTCGGAGGAATGCGCAAAAGATTTCTTCTCCGGACTGGGCAGGATCGGCGAATGCGCTGACTTGGGGATCGTAAGCCAGCTGTGGAAGATCGAGAGCACATCTTCCGTGCTGTATGACGCGCCTATCAGGATGATACGGCCGGAACAGTTCCTGGACAGTGTAAGCACTTTAAAGTGTGCGTATGTAAAAGACCGCGCAACGAACAGACGCAATTTTACCAATTTTGACGGTTGGGAATATATTGATTCCTATGAAATGGATGCTGATGGAACTCTGTTTCTGCCCCAGGAGATTTCGGAAGAGGAGGAAGCAGCGGAGGAAGCGTCTTCTCAGGAGTCTGCGCCCGATGCGGCGAAAGCGGCATCTGACGGCGCCACAGGGGCATCCCAGGCAGGCAAAGAGGCAGGCGGATCGGCGGTACAGGAGACGGAATCGGGGGAAGCTTTGGGACAGAAATCTGCGCCGGAGGCTGCTCCGGAACAGGCAGCAGGTACGGAAGAGGAGCCGCAGAAAGCGGCGGACGAATCCTCTTTACAGGGAACAGGAACGGCACAGGAACCTGCGCCGGACACTGTCCTGAAACAGGCAGCAGGGACGGAAGAAGAACCGCAGGAAGCAGCGAATGAACCTTCTTCCCAGGGAGCCGTTTCCGGGGCAGGGGAAGTGCAGGAATCCATATCAGACACCGTTTTAGGACAGGCTCCTGGACAGGACAAAGAAGAACTTCAGGAAGCCCTGCTGAACGAGTTGTTCGGTCAGGGAACTGTTTCAGAAACAACGTCAGCACAGGCAGCGGAACCGGAAGGAACGCTGACACGGGAACCTGCGTCAGGCGAAATCCCGGCACAGGCAGCGGAACCGGAAGGAACATCGGCAGGGGAATCCGCTCCGGAAACCTCAGAGACTCCGCCCCGGACAGAAAGACCGTCTGTCAATCTCAGAGACCTGCTGGACTGCGACAGGCGAAGATGCCGCCTGGAATCCTATGAGGAGAACATGCTGTACGATATCAAGCGGGGCCACTGGGATCTGTGTGGCTATGGGGAAAATGTGGAGATTCCCGGGAAAGGGAGGCTGGTGGCAAGGGATCCCAGAAAGGATATCAGGACCGGTATTGTGGGTATTGATTTCGGGACAAAGAGCACGGTGGTGGTGCACCAGGATGACACCAGCGCGATCATCCCCATCCGCATCGGCGCAGGCGACCTTTCCGCCGAACTGAAAGAAAATGATTATGAGAACCCCACTATCATAGAGTGCACGGATCTGGATGAATTCATGCGAAAGTACTTCGAGCAGGAGGGAAGGCCGGAGACCAGTTGTGACGACTTTTTCGTTTCCTATGACGCGTATACGGATTACCGCTCCTGTGCGCCCAATGAGTTTTATGCGTATTATGCGGATCTGAAACAGTGGGCGAACCATGAAAAAGAAAACATTGTGATCTGGGATAAACAGAAACAGGAATATCAGTTTGGACCGTTCAGCGTGAAAGACGACAGGATCATAAATCCTATCGAACTTTACGCCTATTATATCGGCATGTATATCAACAATATGCGGAATGGGATCTACATGAAATACCTGATGTCATTCCCCGTGGGCTATCCGAAGAGAACAAGGCAGCTGATCGTTGCAAGCTTTGAGCAGGGGATCAGGAAGTCGCTTCCTCAGTGCATCCTGGATGATGAGAACTGCATGAAGGAGTTCAGCGTCCGGCTGGGGATCAGCGAACCGGCGGCATATGCGGTGACGGCCCTGGAGATGAGCGATCTGGAGCCGGAGGATGAGAATGACAGGTACAGGTACGGCATTTTCGATTTTGGCGGCGGCACGGCTGATTTTGGCTTCGGTATATGGAGAGGCGCCAGCGAGGATGAGTACGAGGTGGAAGGCTACGACTATGTGCTGGAATGTTTCGGCGCGGATTCCGATGTGACGCTGGGCGGCGAGAAGATCCTGGAACTGCTGGCATATGCCGTGTTCAAGAAGAACCGCGGAGTGGCCAGGAGGAAGAGGATTACATGCTCCCTGCCTTACGGGGAGCAGGCTTTCCTGGGCAGTGAGACCCTGATATCCAATTCCCAGATCGCGCAGCGGAATATGTCCATTTTAAAAGAAGAACTCAGGCCCCTCTGGCATCAGGAGGAGAACTGGGAGCAGAAGTATCGGCACGAATCCGGCGGGAGCGGACTCGGCGCAGACCTGGAATATGAGGAATATATCGAGCCTGCCCTGTACGATATTGATGGGAACAAGCTGTCCGACTGCAGGTTCGCGGTTGATACAAAAGGCCTGATAACTCTGATAAAGGCCAGGATACAAAAGGGGATCGACGCTTTCTTTAAATGTATGGGCAAGGCTTTCCAGAAAGAAAACAGGACTGGAAATTACAATGGCCCAATGTATATTTTCCTGGCGGGAAATTCCAGCAAGTCCATCTTCGTAAAGGAATTGTTTGAGGAAGCGATCCGGGAACATTCTTCCGGTTCGGGCGAATCCGGCTTTAAGCTGGTGGAGCCGCTGAACGGGGAAAACGGGGACGAGTATGTGCCTAACGGTAAGACCAGCGTGGCATACGGACTGATCAAGAGCAGGGAGGGAAGCTCCATCAAGGTGGAAAAGAACTTTGAGACAGACGCCGAGGAGCAGACCCGCTTTAAGTATTATCTGGGACGTGAGAGAAGACACCACTTTGACTGCAGGCTGTCTCCTGCGGAAACGGATTACGGCACATGGATCCGCTTCCAGGGCGCTGCCAGACAGGCGGTGCGCATTTACTATACCACGGATCCCACGGCTGACGTCCGGGAAGAGCCTCCTGTGATCGACAATATTCCCTACAAGGAGATTGCCATCGAGCCGAGGAAGGACGCGTTTATCTTCATCAAGCCCTGTGAGCCTTCCGCGATCGAGTATACGGTTGCCACTCCGGACGAGATGGTGAGCGGGGAGAATGAGGTCAATAGGATATACTTTTAGTGTGGATACGGAGGGAATTTCTGGAACAGCGGGACTGAAAAGTCCCGCTGTTTCCTATTCCCGCAGATAACCTGTCAATACCTGCGCAACTTCAAAGATCGTCCTGTCAAAGCGCTCCACCGCTGCCACCACCAGCACATCCGCCTGCTTGATATCCTGTTTGATGTCCTGCTTTTCATCCCGGTGGGCGGCGCAGATTTCCGCGAAATCCTTTTCCAGATACGGCAGCATGGCCGCCCGGAAAGAATCTCCCACAAAGACCAGCTTCCGGTCATTGTCGCAATCGGACCATGCGCGATAGATGCCCGAGGCGCAGAGAATGCTTTTCTCCCCCTCTGTGTTTGTAAGCCTTACCTCCGGCCTGTAGTCGATGGCATAGTCGTGGTCTTCCGGATAATTGGCCGGATCCAGTCCGCCCGTGGCGATCAGCCCGGTGGGAGCGCCTGCAGTCTGGGTGATGTTCCAGTCGGCGAAATCCGTCACCGGCATCCCCAGGGCCTCATACAGCGCCTGTGCGCCCACAAAGCCGCCTGCGTTGTTCCAGTGGCTGTCGTATTGATAATACATATCATAGCAGATCTTTCCCGCTCTCAGTTCCTCCAGCGGATAGACAAAATCGATGTCCGAATGTTCCACGATATAGGCGGCCAGCCGTTCGTCCCGCCTGGGCGTGTTTGCAATCTGATAGGTGGGCATGTATTCGTCATACACCTCTTCCTTGTTGGGGAACACCATAAAACAGAGCCTGATCCCCTTTTCGTCGCACACATCCTGAAGCTGCTGCAGGATTGCCAGGTAATCGGCCATTTCCTCCTCCGTCAGGATATTCGTCCCCCGGTAGTAGGAGAGGGTTGCGTTGCCCCGGTAAAAGAGCCAGTTATACCGCCCCAGGATCGTGTAATCCCCCGCCTGTTTGGGCGGGAAATAGGAATCGTCCAGGGGCTTTGCCACAAAATCGTCCCGCCACGTCTTTCCGCAGACCGTACAGGAATAGACGGTGTAACCATAATTTGTATAGGAGGGTTCCACTACCTCCGTCTCCGCGGTATGGCCCGCCGCGGGCAATGCCTCTGTGTAGGTGTTGCCGCAGTCCCCGCAGCGGTAGGTGACGTTGCCTTCTTCCACACAGGTCGGCGGGGTCTGTTCCACCACAAGATAATCGTGGCCGTCCGCCGGAGGCAGCGTGGCGGAGGGTTTATTCTCCGGCGTCTGTTCCGGCTGGGCGGTGCCTTCCGGGAGGGCGGGGGGCAGGGACGGGGTCTGTGCATTCCCTGAACCGCCGTTTCCGTACAGCCACGCGATCAGTGCAGGCTCGATATCCGCCTGATAAGCGGCCTCCAGCTTTCCGGAAAATTTCTGGTTCCACCGGATCAGGACGCTTCGGAAAGGGGCGCGGTCATTGTAGTATGCTTCCAGCTGTTTCGGGTATTCATTGAGGTCGAAGCTTTCCGGGAAAGACGCCTTGTTCCTGTTCTCACCCAGATTATAGTCCAGTTTTTCCATCACGGCGGGGTTTTTCAGGCTGATCAGCCGTAAGATGCCCCAGGCAAGGGGCGGGAGGATCAGCACAGCCATAAATGCCGTTATCATGACAAGTTTTATTTTGTACCTTATTTTCATATTACACCCCCATGCCCGCCTCTGGCGGACACTGATTTCAATATTTGGAAGTTTGCTTCCAAACTTCCCGTCATGCCGCGCAAGCGGCATTTGGAACAGTGGGAATTTTGGGTCGCTGCTTTTAAAACTGAAAATAAATGAACGGGTTGTACGTGCCGCTGACAATGAGCACAATGGAATAGGCAAGCAGCGCCAGCTGTAAAACGGAATCCGCCGTTATGATCACGATATTGCCCCGGATCTTGACCCAAAACTTCTTAAGCGCCCGCTGCAGGAACCCGGAGCAGAGCACTGCCGCTGTCAGCGCCAGGAACGTTTTCATGGACAGAAACGAAAGAACGCTGTATTCGGAAGCGTGAAAGCGAAACAGCTGCCGGATATATTCACATGCCGTCGTGAGGCTGTCGGAGCGAAAGAATACCCATCCCACCATCACGGCAAATATTGTGTAGACCCAGTTTAGCGGCTTGAGGGGATTCTTGTCCAGCAGCCTGCCCAGGATAAGTCTTTCCAGCAGCATCAGCACCGCATAGTAAAGACCCCATGCCCAAAAGGTAAAGTTGGCGCCGTGCCAGATGCCTGTCAGCAGAAAGACGATAAAAAGATTCCGACAGGTCAGGAAAAGCGTCCCCCGGCTGCCGCCTAACGGTATGTAAACATATTCGCGAAACCAGGAGGACAGGGAGATATGCCATCTGCGCCAGAATTCCCGGACGGACAGGGAGGTATAGGGATAGCGGAAATTTTCCTTAAACTGGAAGCCCAGCATCCGCCCGATTCCGATGGCCATATCGGAATAGCCTGAAAAATCATAATAGATCTGCAGCGTATAGGCGATCATGCCCAGCCATGCCACGGGAGCGCCCAGCTCCGTCGTCTCCAGCGCCCAGATCTGGTCGGCCGCTTCCGCCATGGTGTTGGCGATCACAACCTTTTTTGCCATGCCATAGCAGAACCTTTTCTGCCCGGAGAAAAAGAGGGACAGGGATTCCCGGCGGCTTTTCAGCTGCTCCGCTATGTCCCCGTACTGGACGATGGGCCCTGCGATCAGCTGGGGGAACAGGGAGACATACAGCGCGAAATCGGAGAGACTGCCCTGAACGGGCGCCTTTTCCCTGTAAACGTCAAAGACATAGGACATAGCCTGGAATGTAAAAAAAGAAATGCCGATGGGCAGCGCCACTTCCCACAGCCCCAGCATGTTAAAGTATTTAAAATAGAAGAGCAGTCCCAGGTTCACCGCCACGACTGCCCACAGAAAAGCCTTTTTCTGGGATGGGGAGCGGGCCAGCCGTCCCACCGCGTATCCGCCGACGAAATTGAGCAGGATGGAAAACAGCATGAGGAACAGATAGCCGATGCCGCCCCAGGCGTAAAAGACCATGCTGGCAAAAAGGAGAAACAGGTTCTTGGCACGGAACCGGTTTTCTTCCCTTTGAAACCGGATGCAGGACAGTATGAGATTGACGGTCAGCACTATGGGCAGAAAAATCCATATAAATAAAACAGAACTGAAAAGCATGATAAATACCCTTTCGCAAATTGTTTTCGGAATGGTCTTCCGAAGCGCGTCACGCCTACGTATCGGGATAACTGTGTCAGTTTCCGAAATCAGCATAGCACGTGAAAACGAGTCAGTCAACAACAGAACTGGAAACAAATTCCTTGAATATACTTCTTTCAGGTGCTATGATAGGGATGGCTGATTCGGTTTGTGCTTTGAGAGTGTTTCAATATCAATACATATAGGAGGTAGTAACTATGGGTTCCAAATTGTTCGACCTGCTGCAGTTGTTCCGGGCTGTCCTTCCCACACGGAATATGGAAGAATTGGAGCAGCGGCTGGCAAGGGCGCAGGAGAGGAACGACCTGCCCGCGCTGGCAAAGATCTACTATGACATGGGGGTTCACTGCATGAAGAACGATGACCCCAACCGGGCGATGATGTATCTGAGCCGGTCAGACACCATCTTCAGTTCCCGGGACGATGTCTACGACCAGGTATCGGAGTCCCTCTGTGACGACTGTTCCGAGCGGATTGGGAAACTGGAGGAGATGCTTCTTTTGACCAATGAGATTCCCGCACGGCTGGAAGAACAGGCCGAACTTTTCCTGGACGATCTGCAGATCCGGCTGTGGGGACTGATGACCATGGCCCGTCTGGTCAGGGTGGGAGAGCGTCTGTCCAAACTGCCCGGCTGTGAAGTGCTGGGGAACCTGGGACAGGCCGTGGATCTGATCCTGCGTTCCCTGCAGGAGCGCATCACGCAGGAAGAATTCCAATTCCTTGTGGATACCTGCAATCGGCTTTATGAACTGGGGGACGACGAATGTTTCTCCGATATGACGCAGCAGGTGGAGGTTCCGGGCGGTATGCCGATCCAGGCGTTTGACTTAAACGGCTTGTTGGTGCTGACAGAACTAAACCTGTATCTGGACAGCCATCTGCGGCTTCTGACCCAGGGGCAGGATAACAGCGAAGCGGAAATGGGGCTGGTGCCCTGTGCCCTCCTGCCGGATTATTATCTGCGCACCTGTGGCACGGATCTGTCCCAGCTGCCCCAGATCAGCCAGGAGACGGCGCGTATCCAGGACGACTACGGATTCGTCCGTTCCAAGATCACATGGGACGACATCAACCGACGAATCGCGCAGTATAAGGAACTGGATATTTTAACCTGTAAATAAGAGTGCAGAGACTGGAACAAATTGCCACAAGTGGCAATTGGAAAAAAGAACAGTCTCGGAACGGAAGCCCCCGGAAGGATTTTCAGACGCTTTGGCGGCTGAAGAATCCTTCCCCGCCAAGGGGGCTGAAGTGTAGAGACGGAACAAATTGCTACAAGTGGCGATTAGAAAAAAGAACAGTCTCGGAACGGAAGCCCCCGGAAGGATTTTCAGACGCTTTGGCGGCTGAAGAATCCTTCCCCGCCAAGGGGGCTGAAGTGTAGAGACGGAACTGGAATAGGAGGATTACAAATGGGTTCATATTACGAGCATAGGAGAAATGAAAAAGTGGAACTGCCGTATTCGTTTCAATGCGAGCAGTGTGGAAAGGACAGCGGCCCCATGGTAGCGGTCATTACCGGGGCGAACGCTACTCACAACAGTCATTTTAAGACGATCAGCGACGCGCAGGATGAGAAGCTGCGCAAACAGGCTCACCAATACCTTGTGAAAGAGATCAAGAACGTACATAAAAACGTGACGGAAAAGAAGGTATATACTTCGGAATTTCACGATAACTGTCCTTTCTGCCACAAGCCCCAGTCCTGGGCGGTGTCAGGGGTGAAGGATGATATGTATACGAATCCGATCGTCTTTCTGGGGTGCGGCATCGTATTTGCCCTGATAGCATTTTTCGGCTATTCGGATGAGTCGATTCTCTTACCTTTGGCGGTATTTGCCTTGGGAGCGGTGGCTGCCATAGTCAGCCTGCTTTTGAATATCAATAAGGTCAACCAGAAAAAGAAGCAGACATCTTCCGGCGTACAGAACCTTCCGGTGATCCAGTGGGAGGCTGTCCAGCACCTGCTGAATGAATCATAAAACAGAGGCAGTATGTGAACCGCTGTCATGGGAACGGTCAGGTTGAAGACAGGAGAAGAAAGATGGAACTGATCATAAACGATGTGGATGTAATGACCCTGCCAAGTGAGAAAGCGCTGGAAACGCTGCTGAAAGAGATCGAGCGGCTGCAGTTCTATAACATAAGGAACGGTGAGGAAGATGATCGCGCGGAGAACATGAAGAAGATGTTCCGGGGGATGATAGCCAGGGCCGACCTGGATGATGACGATGAGACAAAATATATTTTTGAAGCCCTGCCCAAACTGCTGAATTTTTCCAGCCATTTTGGCAGTGACGATCCTGACAGTGATAAAATGCTCGAACTCCTGGATGTTATGGCGGAATCGGACATCGATTTTACCGAGGCAAGGTATTACCGCGGAAACAGGACGAATTTCAGGGATCATCTGATCGAGCAGGTCTTTGACAAGTATTCTCTGATCGAAAAGCTGTCCCGGATGGGGATCGATCTGGACGAGGCGCTGGTCAACGGCAAGACCCCGGTGCATATCCTGATGTCCCGGAACCGAATGAACTCCTTTTTCCAGGGGGGAAAAGAAGAGCAGGAACTGGCGCGGATCATGGACTTTTTCAGCGTGGGATCCATGGAAGCGCTGGACAGGGACGGAAGTTCCGCTATCCACACAGCGGTCAAAAACAATCATTTTGAAGCGTTGGAGGCCATGATCAAAAAGGGGATCGATGTGAATATCACGGAGGATCAGCCTGCCGTAGGGGGAACCACTCCCTTGCATACGGCCTGCGCCTATGGTTTCCCGAAGATCGTGCAGATGCTCATGGATGCGGGAGCGGACGATACCATGAAGAACGTGGAGGAAGAAACGCCCGCCCATGTGGCCGTTTCCGAGAAGATCAGGTTCAAGAAGATTACCGTGGAAGAGCGGGCGGAAATGATCAAAGCCCTGAAAAATATCGATATTCCGGGCAAAGGTGGGCAGACACCGCTGATGCTTGCCCAGGACTATCATTTATTTATCTCCAATGTGCTCACACCGCTGCTGATCGAGAAGGGAGCCGATGTGAACCGGAAAGATGATAACGGAAACACCGCAATCCTGCTTTACGCGCAGTGGCAGTGTCATATGAGCGTGGTGAAGCCCATGGTGAAGGCGGGGCTGGATCTCAATGCCAGGAATAAGGACGGCAACACCATCCTCCATCTGGCGCTGAAAAACAAAAGCTGTGAGGAAGCGCGATACCTGATCAAGAAAGGCGCGGACTATAACATCGCCAACGAGCGGCAAGTGACGCCCATACAGATCGCTGTGGAAGAAGGGCTGGAGGATGTGCTGGAGTTGATGGTCTGAATTTTATGTATACATTTTTATTTCCGCAAGCAGTGAGCCAAACTGATACAGTCAGAAAAATCCCCGGCAGGTCACAGGAAGCCGGGGATTTTTCTGACTGATCATAAATTCGGATTATGGTTTTCTATTCTTTCAGGCAGTCAATATAAATGTTTATGGTTTCTTCGATTTTCTCCCAATTTTGATTCAGCTCAGGATATAATCCTGTTTCGCCAAACCCGATCATATCAGTGAGAGCCAAAAATAATTCCGTATCCAGAAAGCCGCGGCTGCAGCCAGCAGTTTCGGCTTCCCGCAAGATCTGCGGATACCTCAGTTCTTTTTTTACCCTTTTTGAGAAACAGTATTCTAATAGATCTGACGGAAGGTCATTTCTTCGATCTTCACCAGATAGTTCTCTTGCGATACGGATTTCAAGACCGTAAATATTCTGGATACCGTGATTCCAGGTTTTAAATTCAAATGAAAAATTTGCTTTATGGGCGATCTCACAGATCTCCAACGCAAGTTCTTTATCGCCGTAAATATAGAGCCAATATGCCAAAGAGCATAAACAGTCTGTATCCGAACTGCTCTTAAAGGAGCATTTTTGTATTAGCTTTTTGCAGGGTCTGACGATTCTAGGATAGATTTTCTGTGTGTTTTCCCGATCATACTGCTTCAGGATTTTTTGAAGTATTGGCTGCAGCATATCCTGAAAATATTTGATCTCTTGTTGCAACGTATCCATTTTCGCCTCCAATGATCATTGTGGAAGCAGCATGGGTACGCCGGGCCACATCAATTCCGGCATGGAATCCAATTTGTTTAAATAGACAAATATAGTCTGTTGATCTCCCCAGATCCCCGAATCAGGTTTTCTTGTGCATAATGTTATATGATAATATCCCGGATTCATGGGAACGATCTGTTCCGAAGGACACTCTGTACTCCACTCCATCAGCCAAAACAGGTCGATCACACATAGCTTTGTGTCCTGGATATCAATCCCTAAGCGGATCGCAACAGGATATTCTGCCAGCAGGTCTTCCGTCGGATATCCCTCTCTGAACTTTAGTGTGAACTTTCCGCTGCTTCCCGTACAGAAGCCTACTACGTCGCCCTTTTTGATGTGCCTTGCCACATCCTCCGGTTTTGAGTATTCTTCGTCAAAAAAATTACAGCCTTCAGGAATATTCTTATTCGTTTCAGGTGAATAGAACACGATCCCCATTCCGTCAGGATCCAAATGAATATCCTTTTCCATGGATTTGATGCTCCTGTCATAGTTTTTCTGTATAGCCGCCTGTGATCTCGATAGGATTTCCGTCAGGATCCATAAAGGTAAAATACCAGTATGGTGAAAAAACATTTATAAACCGGATTTCAGTCATCTGCGTTGCAATTCCCAAATCTTTTATCCTATTGTATTCTGCTTTCAGGTCTTCCACTCCTAAGTTGATAAATACCTTACGGGTATTTAGGCTATTCGCAATCTCGCTTTGGTTATCATATATTTCCCAATACTCACCTTTTGTTACTACCTGCTCGGGATTTTCGCTGTCATAATAACCGTTCATGAGGCAGAGGTTGAGTCCTTCATTATGAAACATGGCGAAACGCGTTCCGTTTACAGCGCTTACTTTCCTGTCAAAAAGTTTCTCATAAAAGGAAACCGATCTATCAAAGTCCTTGACGATCAAGTAAATGGAACCATACCGCATTGCTGTTTCTCCCATAACCCAGATTGCTGCGTAAAATTTTGATTAAAGCATACCACAAAACAGTTGTCTTGTACACATTTACTTTCTCGCTTAAAAATGATACAATTTAAGCGAGAAAGTAAAGGAGACCATTTTATGACCAAAAACGATATTTTGCAGCAGCTGATAGAGGAAAACAACGGGTATCTGCTCTCATCCATGGCAGTAGAGAAAAATATTTCAAAAACATTTTTGGCAAAATATGTAAATGAAAATGGGTTGGAGCGGGTCGCAAGAGGCATCTATATTACAGAGGATGTATGGCCGGATGAACTGTATATCATGCAGGTGCGGAATGCAGCGGTTATCTTTTCAGGCGAAACAGCGCTCTATCTCCATGGACTGATAGACAGGGAATATTCAGAAATCTGTATTTCTGTACCTACAGGCTATAATGCCACACATTTAAAAGCGGAAAATGTGCGCATAAAATATGCATCAAAAAGTAGTTATGGACTTGGAGTATGCACAGTACCATCAACGAGTGGAAATATGGTTAAGGTTTATGACAGGGAACGGTGCATCTGTGATCTGGTGTCAAACAGAAATATAATAGAAGTACAGAATTTCCAGGCTGCCATGAAAGGATATATGTCAGAAAAAGGCAAAAGATTGTCCAGACTGATCGAGTATGCGGAAAAACTTGGGATGCGGGATGAAGTGATGAAATATGTGGAGGTTTTCGGATGATTCATACAGCGAAACAGCTGAAAGATAAGGTGCGGAATATTTCAAAAGGAGATAATAATATCGCAAAAATGCTGATCAGAAATTTTATGATGGAGCGTTTTTTGGAGAGGGTATCTGTGTCTGATTACCGCGATCAAATTATTCTTAAGGGAGGCATGCTGGTTGCAGCCATCGTAGGCGTTGATATGAGGGCGACCATGGATATTGACGCAACCGTGAAAGCGTTTCCCGTGAATGCAGATGATGCACAGAGAATGATTTCTGAAATATGCGCTATCCCATTGGGAGATGGGGTCTGTTTTCACATTACCTCTGTGTCAGATATTATGACGGATTTTGAATATCCCGGCATCAGAATGATGCTTGAAGCTACATTGGAACGAATGAGGCAGCCTGTCAAGATTGATATTTCAACAGATGATGTGATTACACCCTCAGCAGTGGAATATGAATATAAACTGATGTTTGAAGATAGAACGATTTCTCTTATTACATATAATATGGAAACATTGCTTGCGGAGAAAATACAGACAGTTTTAACGAGGGGAATCGCAAATACCAGGTTGAGAGATTTTTATGATGTATATGAAGTTATGAGAATATGTATGGACAAGGTGGATAAAGATATCCTGCTGCAGGCATTTAGAGCAACCTGTAAAAAGAGGGGAACTATTTTTTCAAAAGAGGAGATGAGCGAAACTCTAATATTGATAGAAAATGATGCAGGAATGGCGGGGATGTGGGAGCAATTTAAGAAAAAGAATTATTTTGTGGGCAATCTGGAATGGAAAGATGTATTAAATGGCGTCCGGGATGCGATTGATGTGTATATAGCAGATAAACTCTGAGAAGAAAAGATACAAAGGAAAAGTGGGGTGTTTCAAGATGGATAGCAATCAAATTATAAGTAATATGAAAACATATCTTCATATTTCAGCAAATCTATTGACCGAGTGGCTGTGTAAGTTTCTCCCAAAGGCAACACCGGATTGGTGGGAAGACTGTGTGATGGACAAACTAACCTATACCCAGCGGGAGACAGCTAAGAGAAAAGGTTTTACAAATCTTAAAGAATTTGATCTGGCTTCCCTTTTGAGAATAGCTGATAAGTCTTGGTATGCGATGCGGGAAATAGTATATCTTTCCACACAAGAGAGGGAATGCATCAGAAATATGATGCGTGTGCGAAATAACTGGGCACACTGTAGCACAGTGCTTCCGGGCAAGGATGCTATTATTGAGGATCTTGATACGCTGCATCGGTTTTTTGAACAGATGGGGTGTGATGGCGGGCTGGTTAATGAAGTTGAACAGATGGCAGAAGCCGTGAAATCTTCTTCCATGGTTGATTTTGATGTACTTTTAAAAGAGGGATCGGGAGAAGAAGTACTATATGGAACCGATGCTGAAAATGAGATAGCAGAGAAGAGCCTGGTTTATTTAGTTGGGGATCCCACTACGCGCGGCATTGTAATGTCTATTACAGACATTGGTGATACCAAAAAGTATGATGTATTTGTTGACGGGCAATTTAAGACTTATTATTCCGGACAGATCGCACCTGTGGCAGAGACAGATTCCTGCAACTGGGTGGATATCAATACATTCCGAAGCTATTTGACGGCATATCAGATTAATAATCCATCCAATCGCGATTTGTATTCCTTGAATTCTGCAAGAATAGATTTTGTACCGTATCAGTTCAGGCCGGCATTAAAGTTGATTCATGCAGACGAACCACGTATCCTTATTGCGGATAGTGTGGGGGTTGGTAAGACAATCGAGGCGGGGCTTATTATCAAGGAGTTACAGGCAAGAAGTGAACTTGAAAATATTTTAATCATATGCCCGAAGCCTCTGGTGGCAGAGCGTAAATGGGAACTGGAAATGAAGAGATTTGATGAAGAGTTTATCCCGGTTACCGGATCGGAACTTCGTCAGATTATTTCCGATACGGACAGGGACGGAGAGTGGCCTGTCAGATATAGCAAAACAATTGTGCCCTATTCAGTTTTGGATGGTCGCACTTATCATGGGGATACCGGAAGAAAAAGTACTTTCTTTGGGCTTAAGGGTTTGGATCCGGCTCCTCATTTTGATCTTGTTATAGTTGATGAGGCGCATCATATCAGAAACGGCAGCATGGAGAAAGAAAAGGCATTTGAATATAAATGTGTTAAGTATTTCTGTGACCATGCGGATGCAGTTGTCATGCTGACGGCTACACCTTTACAGACCAAAGATGATGATTTGTTTACATTGTTGAATGTCCTGAGACCGGATGTGTTTTTTGACAAACCTGCTTTCAATCTTATGGCGAGACCGAATGCTCACATTTCAGCAGCATCCAGTCTGATACGAAAGGCTGCGAAGAACTGGCAGGAACAGGCAGTCAGGGAATTGGAGGGGGTCCTTGAAACACAGTGGGGAGAGAATGTCATAGCGGTGAATCCGGCATATGCCTCTATACTTCAGATCTTGCAGCAGGAAAAGATTACAAGGGAAGAACGCGTAAGGCTTATTTCTGATGTGGAGAGTCTGCATAGCTTTCATTCCATGCTTAACCGTACCAGAAGAAAGGACATACAGGATTTCTGTATCAGAAGACCCTTTACATTGGCAGTGGAATTTACTCCTGCACAGCAGGCACTGCATGATGAACTTCTTCGTTTTGAACAGAATGCCCTTATGCAGTTACATGGAGATGCGAGGTCGATTCCTTTTATGATGTCAACAATCAAGAGGCAGGCGGCAAGCTGTATATTTGGATTGGCGCCACATATCAGAGATCTGATCAGGCGAAGATTTGTACAGATGGACGGAGATTCGGATAGTGAGATGCCAGGGTTTGAATTTTCGGGAACCGGCGCAGGCGCATTAGAAGAACTGGCACAGAATCTGTTACAAATGGCGGATAGCCTTCCTGAAGAAGACCCTAAATTTGACCAGATGATGACGGTAATCCGCGAAAAGCAGGCTGCTGAAAATAATAAGATCATTATATTCAGCACATTCCGTTTTACTCTCGGATATCTTAAGGAAAAACTTATAAAAGCAGGTTTCAGAGTAGATCAGGTAGATGGTAGTGTAAAGGATGCTGTACGTCAAGATTTACGGGCAAGATTTGAATTGCCAAAGTCTGATCCGGAGGCGCTTGATATTCTGCTGTTTACGGAAGTTGGCTCTGAAGGGCTTGATTATCAGTTCTGCAACATGATGATAAACTATGATCTGCCCTGGAATCCTATGAAAATTGAACAGAGGATTGGCCGTATTGATCGTCGCGGGCAGAAAAGTGAGGCGGTTAGCATATATAATGTTATTACGAATGGAACGGTTGATGCGGACATCTATTATAGATGTTTGATGCGGATTGGGATATTCGAGAGCAGCATCGGCGAGTGTGAAGAAATTCTGGGTGAAATTGCTGAGCGGATCGATCAGATAGTAGTTGTCCCCACACTTACGGAGGAAGAACGAAAAATTAAGCTGGAACAGATGGCAGATAATGAGGTGCGGAAGATTCAGGAAATGAATCGTCTGGAGGAGGAAGAAAAAGAATTCTTTGGCTTTGATTTATCAGAATACATGACAAGTCAGGAAATACATAAGGCTGAGAATCCATGGCTGAGTCAGAAAAATTTACAGATTATGATTGAGCAATATATGGAAGAAAGGCTTGGAAAAGGAACATATTTCCTTGGCGAAAGTGACGTGAAGCAGTTGAGATTGTCTGCAACGGCAAGGGAATTGCTCCGAGAAGATTTCCGAAAACTTCCCGCAGGCAGAAATGCAGTGAGACGGAGTTGGGATATCTATTTAAAAGGGAAAAATCCGATGCACCCTGTCACTTTTGATTCCGAGGCGGCAGAGAAAAACAGGGATGCTTTTTTCATCACGGCAA
Organism: Lachnospiraceae bacterium; assembly: GCA_023664345.1. Taxonomy (GTDB): domain Bacteria; phylum Bacillota; class Clostridia; order Lachnospirales; family Lachnospiraceae; genus Acetatifactor. The sequence continues at coordinate 95,061 of JAMPFQ010000012.1, forward strand.
TGCATCCGCTGGCCAGGCAGGCTGCAGAATATTATAATTTAAATAAGCAGGCATATATCAGAGTACAGTATGCGAATGATGATTTACCGACAGGAACATATTATTTTTCGGTTTACGCATGGAGTTATGTCGGCCTCAATCCGCACTTTAGATTAATGATTATCTGTGATAACGATATCATTGCGGATGAACTTCCGGATATCCTTCAAGAGTCTCAAAACGGAGCGCCTGCAGTAAAAATGCTGCCCTCTGATTGGGATGCGTTGGAGAAGAAACATGTAAAGCTGTGGATGGAAGAAAAGCGTAATGAGGTTAAGGAGGCCGAAAATGCAGCTACATTCAAAATTGAAAGTTTGACGAATAATTTCCGTAATCTCCAGAGAACACTGGAACAGAAAATCATTGATACTGCAAGTGAAAGCATTCAAAGGATGTATACCGGTGAGTTGGAATCTGCGCGGGAAAGGTATGAAGTCAAAGTTCAGTCTATTCGTCAGCAGGTGGCACAGGCGGATATACATACTACATTGATCGCTAATGGAATATTGGAGATCGTTTGAGATACATAAGAATCTACACATTGGAGGGAAATACCATGGGGAATAAAAGCATAGCCAATGAGATATTACAACGCCAGGATAAGGATGGTATGCTGCGGCGTGCGCTGGAAAGAATTATCCAGTTGTATACAGATAAGTCACATTTCGTATATGAATTATTACAAAATGCCGAGGACGCTGGTGCGTCTAAAATCAGGTTTTTACAATATACGGATCGATTAGTTGTGTTACATGATGGGCATCCATTTTCACTGGAGAATCTGCAAGGACTTTGTGATATAGGTAAATCAGATAAGATTAATGACCTCAATCAGATTGGTGAATTTGGTGTCGGTTTCAAATCAGTATTTGGCATTTGTGAAAAAGTTCAGCTTTTCAGCCATCCAACAGAAGATGATCTGACGGAGGGATATTCACGGTTTGCTGTTGAAGTCCGTGATTTTACTCATCCTGTGGATATTGATGATCAGAAAGTAGAGGATGGATATACTACGAAGTTTATATTTCCTTATAAGGTAGGATTGCCATTCTCTGGTTTTGAGACTGTAGATAAGTTAAATGAGGTTTTGTCAAAGCGTCTCCAGAACCTTGGTGTCACCACGCTCCTTTTTATGAAAAATCTGCAGTCTGTTGAATATCAGATAGAACTGCCACAGTTTAAAAAATCCGGTTCTTATGTGTTGAAAAAAGAAATGATCAATGAGCATTGTACATTGGTATCAGCTATTGGGGAAGCTGATTCTTATCTGATATTTTCCAGGAAAGTGCAGGGAATCCAGGCAGGAAGAACAATTGATATTGCCTTTGCATTAAATGTCAGAAAGGATGGCGGGTATGATTTCAGACCATCAATACATCCATACATATCAGTATATTTTCCGACGGAAACAGAGAGTAAGTTGAAGTTTATTGTACAGGGACCTTATCGCACCACGCCGAACCGAAGCAGTGTCCCGGCTGATGATGAGGATAATATTGGATTAGCAGAACAAACGTCGCAGCTATTGAAGGACAGTATTATAGAACTGCGTGATAACGGGAAGCTGGATTATAGTTTTTTGAACATTCTGCCCATTGATGAGACTGTTTTTAATAATGCCCCTTTGTTTAGAAATATGTTTGAGGCCATTGTTGATATGATGCATGAGGAAAGGCTGCTGTTGTGCAAGGACGGAACATATGCATCTGCAGAATGTGTGAAGATAGCCAGAGGTGCTGATTTTGCGAAACTTTTCACGGATGATCTTTTAACTGAATTGATCAATGATGAGATAGATTATCATTGGCTCCCGACAGACCTTACGGAAACAAGCGTACAGTATAAAACTTTGTATGATTTCCTGACTGATATATTGAAGATTGAAGTAATCCGTCCGGAAAATTTGCGCAGCTATTTTAATAAGAACCGAAATTTCTTACTGAATCGGGATGATGAATGGCTGGTGAAATTCTATCATTTGTATGAGTCTGTCGCTGCGGCTTTTTCAAAACAGAAGGGTGGCTCTAATATGCTGATGGCGGAGTTTGTTAAAACCTCTACCGGAAAGTTTGTAGCCCCATATCGTAGAAGTGACGGAAACACGTTTTGGTTGCGTGGTTATGAAAATGCGTCATATCTTCCAAATGTATTCTTGCCATCTGAGAATATTGGGGATATGGGTGATATTGCTTTTGTGGACGGATACATTTATGAGCAATGTAAGCATTTTTTTACGGAGATTTTGAATCTTCAAAAACCAAATGAATACGATTTTTTTATCAGGGATTTCAAGAAAAGATGTGAAGAAAAATTAAGTACTACAGATGAACAGCAATATATCAAAGATGTGAAAATGCTTTTGAAATATAGGGGTAATGTTGATTATCGTGATGAAGTAGAGCGTTGTATTAAGAAATATCTTTTGCTGAGATGTAGGAAAGATGATAAGGTTGTATATGTGAATCCGTATAAGGAACAGGTTTACTTTTCTGTTAATTCTGAAAACATGAGTATAGAGTTGTATTTTAGTCATATCGTTGTCTATGCGTATGTAGATAGTGGCTTTTATGAGGCTAACGGTATTAATAGAGATTTATTGAAAGTGCTTGGAGTTACGGAGAATGTTGCTATAAGGGAAGATACTACTAATGGTACATACTCTACTGGAAAGCCAGGAGGTCAACCGGAATGGCATACAACTGGGGAGTTTAGATGGAAACTGAATCTGTGCTATTTTCCAAGGATTCTTGAATATATTTCAAAACATCCTAAAGAAATAGATTCTATGGCTAAGTCCAGTTTTATATTCAGATTTTTGCAAAATAATGAATCGAGGCTTCAAGGGACAGTTCATATTGGTGGAAGTACTCCAGATAAGGATAATGAGTATGCTGAGATTGTAGGGGTACTTCGCGGGAAACTTTGTTATGAGAATTATCCATGGGATGGAAAATGGCTTTATGCAAAATCGGGAGAACTTGTTGCTCAAAAAGATATATCCAAGTACGACCTGAATCCACAGCTTTATGGTGATATTAAACCGAACTCCAAATTATATGAGATACTTGGATTTAAGAAGAATGACGCCGAACTTTTGAAAGAGGCAGAAAAAGCTTATGACTGTCTGTCCGAGGAGCGGAAGAATCAGTATTTGGAAATTGAACTTCGGAGGCGTTATGGAATTTCTGTTACAGACCTTGACAATAATTTTGGCGGAAATTCTGTTAATGGTTCAGGCAGTCTACCGCCAGTTTATCAGGAGGATACCTATAAGTTTCCATCAGCAAGAGTTAAAAATTGGGATTCTCTGCGTAAACATGTTGCGGAAGTGCTGTGTTTTGCGAAACCAGTCGAATATGCGGAGTGTATACGCAGTATTCGCGTGAGTAAACCTGAGAATGAAGTTAAAGCTTATTTAAAAAGTATGTATAGGACGGATGTAAATAAATATGCTTGCCAAATGTGCTATGATTCGTTTTCGACCGTGGAGATGTGTCAGATTGCAAATTTGCCAGAAAAGGAATTGGATCCGATGCATCTTTGCTTGTGTCCTAACTGTGCGGTAAAATATAGGCAAATGCGTACAAATGAGACGGGTTTAAGGGATTTCCTGACAGAAATCAAAAATCTTACTGATGTGGAGATTGACAATTCTGATCCGGTTGGAATACTATTTGCAGATGAGATGATTTATTTCACCCAGACGCATATAGCCGAAATCAGGGAATTGATGATTTTGCAGGAAGAGGCTGATAAATATGAGGATTCGTCGGAAAAAGAGCCTGCGGAACAATTAAAGTAACAAGAAGATTTTGAGGCTGAGACAGCAGTTGCCAGTACGGATGTTTATAAAGAACACATAGGTAAGCGTGTTTATCACACGAAGCAGTGAAAGGGCAGGCCTACCTGCCCCACACCTGATACCCCGCAAAAATACGCTTCCCCGCCGCTACGGCGGCAATGCCGCACAGAAGATAGACAAGCGGCGTCGCCTGCCAGAGGGTGCAGCAGCGGCCAAACAGGCTGACCGGCTGTATGGTGAAGATGCGCTCTATGTCCAGAAAGCTGGTGGGCAGAGCGGACCATAACTGTGACAGGATCCGGTATTGTACAGGAATGCCGAACATACTTCCCATGATCAGGAAGCCCACGGAGACCGCAAGGGTCGCAATGCCGTTGTGCAGCGTCTCGGACAGGATCATGACCAGCACGCCCATGAAAACCGCCGTAAGGATCAGGATACCGTAGACGAGGATGCAGGCCTGGCCGAAAGTGAGAGGATAGGAGTAGTCATATCGTATCTGCAGGGCGGCTCCAAAACCGTCGGTTCCATAGATTCCCAGGGTCAGCGCTCCGTTCAGCATCGTGGCCAGCAGGGAGAAGACCGCTGCCACGGTCATGCCGGCGCATATCTTGGAAAAGTAAACGGTGTCTTTTCCCCTGGCGCTGCTTAGCATCAGCTGATCCGTTTTCCGCACATGTTCTTCCGGGAAAATGCCGGACAGGGTGATGGAAACGAACAGGAGGACGATCAGCCCTATGGGCGCGAAATTATTTAACAGAGCGCTGTAACCGTCATAATAATAAAAGGTCATGGGAATCTCCAGCTGCGCCTCCTTTTCCTGCCAATAGGTTTTCTCCGTGTCGGAGAGGAGCATGGACTCCCAAGCCGCTTTCAGCAGATCGCTTCTTGCGGAATAGAGGGCGTTTTCATCCGGATCCCATTTCATAACCCCTGAGAGACCCTGTTGTGTCCATGAACGGATGATATTGAAAACGGCGCTGTAGGGGCGGGCGTAGGTCTGGTATTCCTCCGTCAGCGTATAGCGATCCGCATCAGGCGGGATCTGTCCGTAAGCCGCCACCGCTTCTTCCAGAAGCTGTTGATCGATCTTTCGACCGGACAGGGTTCTGGCATATTCCCTGTCCACCAGGAACATGTGATAATGGGTATCCGCCACCTGGCCGTCAACATAATACTTGCCGATAAGTTCTGTGGATGCCATAAACAGGACCAGGAGCAGGCAGATCAGAAAGGTGACCTGCACAAGCCTGCGTTTTACGATCTTTTTCAGTTCATATCGGTAAAGAATCCCGAATTGGTTCATAGCCATACCTCCGTTCCTAAGGAATTGTTAAAACTGTTCCAGATAAAATTCTTCCAGATTTCCTTTTTGCTCATCCCATTTTCCCTGAAAGATCAGCTGTCCGTCTTTCATCATCAGCACTTCGTCCGCGATGTGTTCGATATCCGAGACGATGTGGGTGGAGAGCAGGACGATATTATCCTTTCCCAGATCCTCGATCAGGTTCCGGAAGCGCACCCGCTCTTTCGGGTCAAGCCCTGCGGTGGGTTCGTCCAGGACCAGCAGCTTCGGGTCGTTCAATAAAGCCTGAGCAATGCCCAGCCGCTGCTTCATGCCGCCGGAAAAGGTCCTGATCTTCTTCCGGCTTACCTCCTGCAAGGATACCAGTTCCAGCAGCTGTGCCGCTTTCCGCCTGGCCTGCGCCCTGGGAATGCCTTTCAGCGCCGCCAGATACAGCAGGAAATCGATCGCGGTGAATTCAGGGTAGTAGCCGAAATCCTGGGGCAGATAGCCCAGGATGGCGCGGTAGCTTTCCTCGCTCACATCCGTGCCGTCAAAGGTGACGGTGCCGCCGGTGGGTTTTAAGATGCCGCAGATCATCCTCATCAAAGTGGTCTTGCCCGCGCCGTTTGCGCCAAGCAGGCCGTATACGCCCTTTTGCAGGCTGAAAGAAACGCGGTCCACGGCGATCCGGTTCTGGTATTGTTTTGTCAGACGGTCTATGACAAGTTTCATGTGCTCCTCCTCTCCAAAATATCGCAATATTGCCTGACGGTTCCCATGCAGAGCAGCAGCGCCCCCGCTATCCACCAGGCAAGATGGTTTCTCCCGTAAATCTGCGGAACGGTTCTATGGAAAAAGAATACGGAAACGCTGACGCAGACCGCGATCCCCACGCAAAGATACATGCCCTCCCGTCCCTCTGACCTGCGGACGATCCACAATCCCGTAAATGTAGTCAGCAGAAAGGGCGTCAGGATATATGCTCCTGCCTGCAGAGGGCTGAACGTATTATTCCGCAGTCCTAAGGGAATCAGCAGGCAGAGGAGCGCCAGATTTTCCATGCCCAGTATCCCTGTCCTGGCGAGCAGGACGCTGCGCAGGGAAAAGCGCGTGGCCATCTCCAGTTCAGCCATTTTGTAGTTTTCCGAGCGTCCGCTCTCCGAGAGGAGCGTCAGCGCCAGCAGCGGGGTAAAAGCGGAGATTGCCCATATCATATCCGCAGAGAGCAGCAGGGCTCCGGCCAGCGCGGTCAGGAAGGCCAGCACGGAAACGGCCCAGACCCATCTGCGGATATACCCGGTCTGCGAAAAGACAAATTCCGCCATGGTCATTTCAGAAAGTCCCAGTTTCCGCAGAAATTCCTTTTTGTGCAAGGGCGGAGGGGCTTCAAAAACATGTGACAACTCTTTTTGGAATGACTGTTTCATCAAAAAGGCTCCTTTCCAAGTTTATCTTTCAATTTTCCGGCGGCTGCCAGAAGCCTGCGGTATGCCGCGAACCTGGAGATGCCAAACATCCGCCCGATGGCGGAGACGGGAACTTCGTTCACATACCGCAGCAACAGCAGCTCCTGCTCTTCCTGTTCCAGTTCCGATAATGCCGCCCGCACCGTGAGGCCTGTGAGGATCTGTTCTTCCCTTGGGCTTTCCTGCATGGTTTCGTCCAGCGGTGACAGGGGGCGCCTGCGGTATTCGTCTATGCAGAGATTCCTGGCGATGGTGTACAGGCATTTCAGGGCCTGTTCCCCGGAGGCGCGGCCATAGCCGCGGAAATATCGCAGGAATGTTTCCTGGGTGATATCTTCGGCGGTTTCCCGGTGATGCAGTTTGAAATAGCAGTAGCGATAGATCTTATCGTACTGTTCTTCCAGATCCATGGACATGCTGTGCGGCCTCCTGTTCCCCCTACATTATACATTCATTTCATCATGTATAACGTATCAGATGCCTAAAGTGTGCGGCAAGCCTGTTTTTTAAGAAAAGCTGGCAGGCGCCTTTTTTGGCGCAAAATTCCAATATATGCTCATAATAGGTAAAAATTTGGATATTTAATAATTTTAAGAGTGACAATAGCCAAATAATGTTATATAATTAAGCAAACGAAGTAAGCGTCAATAACAAATATATTAAGACAAGAGCGGTATATGGGAGCAATAAATTGCCATATAAGCTATATATGGCTAGCTGGATGGCGTGAGAACCGGATCGCCGCATCAAAAAGGGGTAAATATGGTCATGAACATCAAAGAAAAGATCAGGGGCATATGCGAAAAGATAAGGTTCCGGAGAAAACTGAAAGGGATGGACGAGATATGGAGCCTGTACGGAGGCAGCTGCTTCGGATTGTTTCCGCCCTCCGTATACCACAGGCATTCGGAGGAAGAGATCGAAGAAATGCAGAGGGAAGAGATCGCAAAGCTGAACCAGATCCTGAACGATTTTCAGAAGCGGAATGAATGCGGACGATAAAGGCCGCCGTTTTCCGCCTGCCGATCTGCGGTTGTATTTCCTGCCGATCGTGTTTATAATGGATAACAGATCATAAACGGAAGGAGATGCATATGATGGGCAGAGCGGCGGCAAAGGAGATCAATATCCCCAATCTGTTGAAGATAGGTGCGGGGACATTGGAGTATATCGGTGAATATTTAAAAGAGATGGAATTGACCAAGGCGGTCATTCTGTTTGGCAACGGCCTGATCGAAATGTTCGGGGACAGGGTCATGGCGTCCCTGAAGCGGGCAGAGGTGGAGGTGCTGGAGTATCAGGAGATGGATACGGTATGCATTGACGACCTGATCAGCCTGGCTTTTTCCATGCCGAATAAGACTCAGGCAGTAGTCGGACTGGGCGGTGGAAAGGTGATCGACGCGGCAAAATACTGCGGCCATCTGCTGAACCTTCCCTTTATCAGCGTGCCCACATCGTCTTCCAGTGACGGCTTTTCCTCCTCCAGTGCGTCCCTGATCGTGGAGGGGCGCAGAAAGTCCGTACCTGCCAGGCTGGCATACGGCATCATAGTGGATACGGAGGTGATCCGGAGCGCACCGGACAGATTCCTGTATTCCGGCATCGGCGATATGGTGGCGAAGATCACGGCGCTGTATGACTGGAAGTATGAGGGGGATCACGGTTACGCGGAGGTCAATGACTTTGCCATGATGATCGCCAAGAAAGCGGTGAACAGTTTTGTGCGCACTCCGTTTCACAGTATCAAAGAGGATCTGTTCCTGAAAGAACTACTGGACTCCCTTGCCATGAGCGGCATAGCCAATGAGATAGCGGGCAGCAGCGCTCCCACCAGCGGCAGCGAGCATCTGATCTCCCACGCGCTGGACAAGCTGCTGGAACAGCCCCAGCTGCATGGAGTGCAGGTGGGGATCGCCACATACCTGATGAGCCTGGTGCAGGATCATCGGTATCAAAGGGTGGATACGATCTTCGCGCAGACCGGTTTCTGGGACTATGTGGGCGCGCTGGGGATGAAGCGCAGCGACTTTGAGGATGCCATCGACATGGCGCCTTCCATAAAGCCTTTCCGGCATACCTACCTGCATGAGGAGGTTTACCGTGAAAAGGCCAAAGAACTGCTCCGGACAGATGCGCATTTAAAGCAGATACTGATATAGTGTCATTTTTATGATTTCTTAAGAAGTTCTTTTGTAAAAAGAAATTTTTTCATGTTAGACTAAAACGTGAACGAGGCTTTGACGGGTCTCTGAAACGTGGAAAGGTATGGTCTGACATGAAAAAAAGCACAAAAAACATAGCTGGTATCAGCGGCGCCCTGCTGGGACTGGCCGTTCTGTATCTGGCTGGCGGCTTTGTATCTTCTTCCATGGGACTGGAATATCGGTTCTGGGTAAGCATCCTTGGAAAGTGTTTGTGCCTCCTGGTGTTCCCGCTGTGGATCGCGGGAGCAGGCATCTGGATGCTCTGGCGGCGTTTCCGGGAACATGTGGTGGGAAAGTGGCTGGTCAGGCTGGCTGGCGCTGCGGTGACATTGCTCTGCCTGGTCTGGTCCTGCCTGGTTTTTTTGTTTGTGGTCTTTTCAAGCCATGAGGATCATTATCTGGGGGGCGGTCTGGTATCTGTGGTGGTGGAAAGCTTTCCCAAACCTGCAAGCTATGCCGTCTACGAGAGCGTGGGGCCCTTTTTCAGGAGGGAGATTTCCCTGACGGAGGAGAGGATAGCGGAGTATCTGTCGGACAGGTATCACAGGGATTTTTATCCTGTGTACAAAGACGGGGAAACGCTTTATGTGGATGCCGGACGGGAGGGTGTCAGCACATCGGTGGAATACCTGAGTGGGAGATTGCATGACGGCTATCCGCAGGCGCTGGCGGACTATTGCCTGGAGGAGGGGTATCAGGCGCTGGGGCTGAAATGGGACTTTTGCATTCTGGAAACGGGCCGGGGGGAGGCGCATTTCTGCCTGGTGCTGGACGATGAGGAGAACATCACCGCTTTCGGGGCGGATGTATACAGGCTGATGCAGTATGCCCTGGAGCGGGAGCCCTTATTGAAAAAGCAGGAAGTGTACCTTTACCTGTCATCCAGGGAATACAGGGGACAGTGGGGCATGGAGGGCTTTGGCAGTTCCAGGTCCTGGGAGAGCCTTTCCACAAGGCAGTATCCGTCTGACGAGGCAAAAGTGACCCAGTCGGTCAAGTGGGCGGTTGACAGCATGCGGATACAGGCGCAGCAGGATAGGCAGGCAATAGGGTCTGATATCCAAAAGATAGGGATCATCGGCGCGAGAGCAGCCGCCATGTCAGCCTCCCTGGCCCCGGAAGCCGCGCAGGCATCCGCACCGGAACTCACCGAGCGGGAGATGGTGGAGGCGGAATATCCCGAGCAGTGTCAGGCGGCGGAGGCGATCTGGGAAGCAGGATTGAAGGATGCCGGTTACGGGTATGAGCCGGGCGCCAACGCCAAGGGCAATCTGGTGATCTGGCTGGGAAAGCTGCCTGCGGACGATCTGCAGAGCGACACAGAAGAGAGCGATTATTACCTCACCTATGACAGGGAATCCAAAAACGGGAACTGCTATCTGTTCGTACTTTCGGAGGTGCCGGAGGGATATGGTCCGGGCGATGCGTACCTGAGGGAATTCTATGCCTGTGAAAAGGGCACGCTGACAGTAGTTGCGGGAAACAAGACCTCCTGGGCCCAGGTCGGCTGTGCGGAATACAGGGAGATCACGGGCGAATGAGCCTTGTCAGAACGGCAGGGGCGCACATCTTATCTGAAGATAAAGATGTGCGCCCCTTTGGCTGTCAGAAGATAGGGTCAGTCCCTGATATATTCTCTGGCCGGCTGGTAAAAGAAAGTCCGGAGCTTTCTGCCTGCGTCATAGGTGACGGTGCGGCAGTCCATGGGCTGACTCTCATCCAATGCCCTTTCCAGGGTCAGCGCAAAAGACGCGGATCTGGAAGAATCAGGGTCACGTTGTGGAGAGTTGCCGTTTTCGCGTTTTGTCTTAGGAGTCTGAGAAACGATCTGAACCCGGTACACTTTGAGATCTGAAAATCCTTTCATTGCGTTGATCCCTCCCTGGCTGTATATTTCGACAGTGCCTTTTTGATCCTTGTATTTATGATATCGGCAAATATTGGATAAAAGTTTACAGCAAATTCGGGAATATACGTTGAATTTTCAGAAAATTTAAGCGCAGAACAGGACTTTTTTTCATGGGAGTTTTGTGATATGATGGAGCCAGGGGGAGTGACAGATGGCCGATCATAGTAAAGATCTCATCAATTGCAGAGTGCTGATCCGGGACAGCATATCAGGGGAGCTGGTCGCGGATACCGCAGTCGAGGAATATGACGCCAGGCGGAACGTGCTGTCCGTTTTCTCGGGAGCCCTGAACGGTCCCACGAAAAACAGGCTGTCCCTGCTGGCGCTGTCCAAAAGCGGCGTTTTGGAGTATTCCGGGAACCTGCGGAAGATATCGGGCGGAATGGCGGAGATCGCGCTGTATGGGGAGAGGAAAAAGGAAAGCAGGAATTTTACGCGGTATGAACTGAAAACGGAAGGACGTGTGGAGGCCCTGCTGATCGGGGATACCCGTATCGATCTGCGCAAGCCTGTGCCTGTCTCCGTCCTGAACATCAGCGCCAACGGGATCCTTTTCCGAAGCGATATCGATGCGTTCCGGAGAGGTTCCAAGGTGCGTGTCCGGGTGGGCTTAAAGCAGAACTCTTTTGTGGGCGAGTATGAGATCGTGAGATCCCAGAACCGGAACAAGGAGACTGCGGAATATGGATGCCGCAATATCCTGCCCCAGGTCGAGCAGGGAGATGAGGACGAGGAGATCCAGGATCCCAAGCTGCGCAGGGAGGAAGCGGCCCGGCGGAAGATAAGGAACGGCGAGAAGTTCGATAAGGTGGAACCCGTGTTCTCCCCGGACGATGGGGAAGCCTCTTATGATGTACTGCAGCAGCAGATGGAGCAGGCGTACGGCTACACGGACTGGATGAACAGAGTGGCAGGACTACAGGACAGTATCGGTCAGGCGACTTACGAAGGGAGCCTGCATGCCTTATCGGAGGATATCTTTCGGCATGTTATGGAGATGGACGAGGCCGTGATCCTGAACTGTATCCACAGGAAACGCCCGGAAGAGGAAAAGCAGTTCAGGCATTTGCTGAACCTGGCGCTGCTGGGCGCACTGATGGGAAAATGGCTTCATTTTGACGAACCGATGATCAGAAAACTGATCGAGATGGGGATCCAGGAACAGATAGATGAGGAGACACAGGGGCAGAGCCGCCTTGATATCCTCTATGCCAGGATATTGACGGTGGCGGATCTCTATGACGCCAGGGCGGCCCATCCGAATCATGAAAAGGCCGGAATCCCGCTGGTATTCCTGGAACAGATGCGTTATCGCGGCATCGATCAGCCCGCCGGTTCCGTTAAGATGCTGGAGTGGGCGTTGGCCGAAAATGTACTGCACTGCATTTTACATAGAAAGATCCTTCTGGCGGATCATACCATTGGACAGTTGTTGTATGTGCTGCCTAATGACGTGGAGCATCCCATACTTGCCGTGAAGGAGGAGGTATATCAGGAGATCGCTCCATGGAGGCTGCTTTGGATCATACTGGAGCCTGATGCGGCGAATGGGAACAGAGGTGGAAAACATTGAAGATCATAAAAAAACTTTTTTTCAGGATAGCATTTTTGATCACGGCTCTCTGTGTGATGATCCTGGTCTGTGCGCTCAATCCGGAACTTACGTCCCGGCTGGCGGAGGTGGTCAATGCTCTGGAGACGGGGCAGCAGCCTGTGGCATCGGATAACGGGCTGTCCATCGGTCAGGCCGATCAGAGTTTCCCGAACACGCAGGGCGGGACCGGGATCGATACCGGCTGGATCCGCGGTCAGGGGGATCATGGCTATATAACGCCGGATGATAAGCCGTCAGCGCCTGATACGGTGAACGGCAGGGGAGGCTATGAGCCTGTCAGCGGGGAACTGGAACAGATACTGGAGGAGGAAGCGGATAATCTCTCCGGTGTGATCGCTGCGGGAGAACTGGGGGAGGGGCTTTCTTTTGATGCCGCCATGTATCCTTATTATGCCATGCTGGAGCCGGAACTGCAGCAGCTGTACCGCCAGATCTATGCCAATGCCCAGACGCTGAACACGTCCTTTGTCCCGGCGGCGGAGGCCAGTGTCAGTCAGGTGAGAACGGTCTTTGAGGCGGTCTACAACGATCATCCGGAAATGTTCTGGATGGAAGCCGGTTACTCCTGCAAATATCTGGGGAGCGGGAAATGTGTGGAGATCCTTTTGAAATATAACGATACGGCGGATTATCTGGAGCAGGCAAAAGCGCAGTTTGGCGCACAGGCGGAAGTGATCCTGTCAGGCGCAAGGTTACAGGGAAGTGTCTTCAACCAGGAGAAATATGTTCATGACGCGCTGATGGAAATGGTGGAATATGATGAGGGCGCTGCCATGAACCAGAGCGCGTACAGTGCGCTGGTGCTGGGCAGAAGCGTCTGCGCGGGCTATGCCAGGGCATTCCAGTATCTGATGCAGCAGCTGGGCGTCCCTTGCTATTATTGCACGGGCACATCCGGTGAAGACCACGCGTGGAATATCATCCAATTGGATCAGGCTTATTATAATGTGGATGTCACCTGGGATGATACCGATCCTGCCACCTATGATTATTTCAACAGATCGGATGATGAATTTGCGGGCACTCATGTGCGGAACGGCCTGTCGGTCTATCTGCCCGCCTGTGGGATTAGTGTGGCGGGAAATACGGGAGAGGCCAGTTCGGGGATCAGGGATCTGATCAATGAGAACCCCCAGCAGCCTTTGGGATGGATCAGCAGGGGCAGGCCAAACCTCTCTGAGACTGACGCGGCAGCCGAGGCCCTGAAGGAGGAAAATCTCAGGATAGCCGGGATCACGGAGGATCAGGTCCTGGACAGCCTGGAGGAATATTATGCGGACTGTGTGGAGCAGATGAAAACGGCGGGCACGGGTGAAAAGCAGTTTACCAGCGTGGTCCCGGAATCTTTCTGGTCCGCAGTGGAAAACGCGTACAGCACGAACGCTTACTGGAAAGGCTATGTGGAGACCGTGCTGAAAGAATTGAATGTGGATAACTTCGCGATCCAGATACAGGCTCAGCGTCTGGGAGGAGGATATTACCGCATCTATCACACGGTATATACCTACTGACGGGTTTATGATAAGAAGAGGCGATACGGATATCAAGACCGTATCGTCTTTTTTTGCGCACAGGAGGAATATCCGGGAAAGGTTTTCATATATTTGAGAAAGGGGGACACGCCATGGAAGAAAATATTTTGCAGATGTTCCCGGCGGAGCAGAGACCTTTTTGGAAGAGAGCCGTACAGGGACTGGCAGGTTTGCAGGAGATCAGGCTGAGAGCCGGACGCCCGGTGATCCTTTACGCGGCGGGAGAAGAGTATTTCCTGGATCCGGACGGCGATCCGGTGAAATGCCGGGAAGAGGCGGCCTGCATGGACAGGCAGGGACTGGAGGCCTTTTTAAAAAACATCTGTCAGGATTCCTTTTACGCTTTCGAGGATGAACTGAAACAGGGGTTCTTGACCGTGGAGGGAGGACACAGGATCGGTATTTCGGGACAAGCGGTACTGGATGGGCAGGGCAGGATCAGGACCATAAAGAACATTGCCTTTGTCAATATCCGGATAGCCCGCCAGGTGAAAGACGCGGCGGACAGGCTGCTCCCCTTTGTATATGACAGGGGGAGGATCCTCAATACGTTGGTGATCGCGCCTCCGGGATGCGGAAAGACGACACTGCTGCGGGAACTGATCCGACAGGTATCGGACGGAAATGCCTTTGGGGCGGGACAGACAGTGGGAGTTGTGGACGAGCGGTCGGAACTGGCAGGCTCCTTTCTGGGAGTGCCCCAGAACGATCTTGGTATCCGCACGGATGTGCTGGAGGGCTGTCCGAAGGCGGAAGGGATGCTGCTTTTGCTGCGCACCATGGCTCCCGAGGTGATCGCCATAGATGAACTGGGCAGCCGGGCGGAGATGGAAGCGCTGTATAGGGCCGCTGCCTGCGGATGCCGGATCCTTGCCACCGCCCACGGGGAGTCGCTCACCGATATGGAAAGGCGTTTCGGGATTCCGGGATCGGAGTTGAAAGATATCTTTCAGGTGGTTTTCCGCATACAGAGGCGGTCGGGAAGATTTGTGGCGGAACCGGTCTGGAGAAAGGGGCAGTCTCGTGTTGAAGATAATGGGTGCGATGATGATATTGCTTGGATGCCAGGGGCTGGGGGCATGGTACCGGGGCCAGTTCCTGGGCAGGATAAGGGATCTGCGGACACTGCGGCAGATCCTGGATCTCTGGGAGAGCGAGGTGCGGTATGGCAAGGCCACACTGGGGGAATGCTGCCTGCGTATGCAAAGACAGCTCCGGGAGCCTTTCAGAAGCTGTTTTGAGCGGCTCAACGAGCAACTGCGGGAGGCCAACGGAGAATCCTGTGGAAAGATATTCCGGGAAGTCCTGACAGAGGGAATGCGGGGCCTGCCCCTGCGACAGGAAGACAGGGACGCTTTCTTTCAGTTCATACCGGAGAACGGATATATGGACAGGCAGATGCAGCTTCTGTCCATACAGAGGAGCAGGGCGTTGCTGGAGAGCACTCTGGAGGAACTGGAAAAGGAAAACGCGGAGAAGTGCAGGCTGGCGTTAGGTCTGGGGGCAATGAGCGGAATGCTGCTGGTCCTGATATTGTGGTGAAGGCAGAGGTGGAGAGGCGATGGGAGTAAGTCTGATATTTAAAATAGCGGCGGTGGGGATCCTGGTGACGATACTCAGCCAGATCCTGAAGCACAGCGGCAGGGAAGAGCACGCTTTTCTCATCAGCCTTGCGGGCCTGATCCTGGTGCTGACCTGGATCGTGCCCTACATATATGAATTGTTCCAGACCATAGAGACACTGTTTTCAATGTGATCGTATGCAGGGGGATCATGATGGCGGAATTGATCAAAGTATCGTTTCTGGGGATTGCGGGCGTGCTTCTGGCAGTGCAGTTTAAGAGCCAGAAGCCGGAATATGGGATCTATATAGGCATTGGCACGGGAATCATGATCTTCGCTTTCTGCCTGAGGCAGGTGGAGGCGGTCCTGCTCCAGTTCCAGCGGATCCGGGATTATCTGGGGAGCGCCGAAAGCTATCTGTCCGTTCTCCTCAGGGTCATCGGGATCACATACATATGTGAGTTCAGTTCCAGCATCTGCAAGGATGCCGGGTATCAGTCCGTTGCCGGGCAGATAGAGATTCTGGGGAAGCTGGCGGTCATGTTTGCGGGGCTTCCGATCCTGTTCACTGTGATCGGACAGATACAGGGATTTTTATAAAAGGGGAGGTGTTGGATCATGGATCTGAGCGTTGTGTGGCAGGATTATGGGCTGGACAGGCTTCAGGAGGGTATGAGCACGCTGTTCCCACAGAAGAGCCTGTCCCTGGAACAGCTTCTCGGGAAAGTGATATCCGGCGATATCCTGGGAGCGCTGGCGGAATTGTTCACAGGGAGCATAGCAGGGATCCAGGCGCAGTTTTCCGGCATGAAAAACATCCTGGTGTGGCTTCTGATCCTGGGGATCGTTTCATCGCTGATGAATCACTTTGTGGAAATATTCGACCGGCATCAGGTGGCGGATATCAGCTTTTATTTCATGTATCTTCTGTTCTCGGCGGTCCTGCTGGGAAGCTTTTCCCAGGCGGCGCAGGTGGCGGAGGAGACCATGGAGAACGTGATCCTGTTCGTGAAGCTGCTGGTGCCCGCCTACCTGATCTCCGTGGGAGTGGCGGCGGGGGCGGTCACGGCGGGAGCGTCCTATCAGATGATGCTCCTGGTCATCTATGGGGTGGAGTGCATCCTGATGAGCGCGATCCTGCCCCTGATCTACAGCTATGTCATGCTGTCCATGATAAATGGGATCTGGGCGGAGGAAAAGCTGACCCTGCTGATCGAACTGCTGGGGAAAGTGGTGGGCTGGATCTTAAAGGCCGCCATAGGCGTCGTCACGGGGATCAGCCTCTTTCAGGCGCTGATCACGCCCCTTGTGGATTCAGCCCAGTCCTCCGCACTGCAAAAGCTGCTGTCCTCCCTGCCGGGAGTGGGCAATCTGGCCGACGGGGCGGTGGAATTGGTCCTGGGGTCGGCAATGATCCTGAAGAACAGTATCGGGGTGGTGCTGCTGCTCCTGCTTGTGGCGCTGTGTGCAGCTCCCCTGTGCAAGATCGCTCTGATCGCGTTCATCTTAAAATGCGCCGCCGCTTTTATGGAGATCGTCAGCGATAAGCGGATCACCGCCTGCGCTGACCGTACCGGGAACGGGAGCCTGCTGCTGCTGCGGACCGCCGGAACGGCGATGTTCCTCTTCCTGATCGCCATAGCCGCGTGCACCGCCTCACTTAGAAGATTTTAGGGGCTATCTAAACTATGGACAATTTATTTCGATCGATCTGCCGGATAGGCGTTTTTATGATCTGCGCACAGGCGGTCATCCACTTTCGCCCGCAGGAAACCTATGAAAAATATCTGAAGCTTCTGGTCAGCGCGATGGTGCTGATCCAGCTGTTCCTCCCTGTCAGCAGGCTCCTTTTCCATGGGGACGGCGAGGAGATCGCGGCAAAGTCCCAGGCTTTTCTGGAGGGACTGGAGGCGGAAATCTCGGCGGCGGAGGGCAGGGCGCATGAAGCGGATGCCCTGTTGGAGCAGATGACGCTGGAGGAGATCCGCAGGCGCGTGGAAGAGGCCCGTGCCGCGCAGGAGGAAGCAGGGCGGGAAGACGGCATGGCGGATGATGTCATAGGTGATGCGGTGCAGATCGACCAGATCCAGGTGGAAGAAATCAAAGTGCAGATTCCCGAATAAGTTCCTGTGGACAGGAAAAGTTCCTGCAAGCAGGAAAAGTTCCCGCAAGCAGGAAAAGTTCCTGCAAGCAGGAACTGGAAAAACAGTCTCGGAACGGGAGCGCTCGGAAGTGCAGGGACTGAAGTGCAGAGACAGAACTGGACAAAACAGTCTCGGAACGGGAGCCCAGAGCAAAGGGGCTGAAGTGCAGAGGCGGAACTGGAATAGGAATAGGAGTTATCATGAACAGTATCTTGGAAAAATGGGGCAAGGATATCGATCTCAAAAAATGGTTCAAAAAGGACAATCTGATCGTCCTGATCCTGGTGGGGGTGCTGCTGGTCATTATCGCGCTGCCCACAAGGGACGGCGGAGAAACGGAGACCGAAGACTCTCAGGCGCAAGATCTTTCCGCGCAGGAACTTCCGGCGGATAAAGGGGAGACAACAGGCTCCGTGATATCGGATGCGGAGTATGCCGGACAGCTGGAGCAGCGGCTGCGGGAAATACTGACCCGGATGGAGGGCGTGGGGAAAGTGCGCGTCATGATCACCCTGAAATCTTCCCAGGAACTGGTGGTGGAGAAAGAGCAGCCTTATCTTAGATCCTCCACCAACGAGGGCGACGCCCAGGGGGGGACCCGCTCCGTCAACCAGCTGGAGACGGAGGAAAATACGGTTTACAGGACGGACGGGAGCGTCAGTGAGCCTTACGTGATCAAGACGCTTCCGCCCCAGATCGAAGGAGTGGTGGTAGTCGCTGAGGGAGCAGGAAGCGGGACTGTGGATCGCACGATCGTGGAAATGATACAGGCACTGTTCGGAGTGGAAGCGCATAAAGTAAAAGTGGTAAAAATGGAGTCAGCAGAGTAGCATACATCTGTGGAAAGGCTCATACAATGAAGTAGTAAATCGCAAAGAAGGAGAAAGACGTGAAAAACCTAATCAAAAAAAATCAGCTTATGATCACCGCACTTGCCATTATGATCGCCATTGCAGGCTATCTGCAGTTTGCGGGTACAGGACTGGAAGAGGAATATCTTGCCACGGAGGGGGATGTTGGCATCGGAGGCGCCAGCGCTGTGGATTCGGGAGGTATCATCACGGAGAATTACACGGCGGACGGACTTCTGGATCTGTCAGAGGAGGATCTGATGATGGAGGGGCTGACGGAGATTGAAAGCCTGGATTCCGATGTGGATATCATCGTGGAAGATTACCTGGACGACGGAATGGAGATTATAGGTATGGAGACCGCGGCGGAGGGAACGGATCTGGCTGAAGCGCAGACCGCTGGGACGGATCAGGTGACGGGCGCGACGCCCGATGAGGATGAGATTCCCGGTGAGGCCGTGTTTACATCCACCAACGGCGTGACGATCCTTTCCGATGCGAAGCTTTTAAAGGAGCAGACCAGGGCCAGGAATAAGGAGACTCTTCTGGAGATCATCAGCAGCGAGGGCCTGACCGATGCTCAGAAGCAGGAGGCGGTGGATACCATGGTGCAGATGACTGCCATTGCGGAAAAGGAAGCGGCAGCAGAGATCCTGCTGGAGGCAAAGGGGTTCAAGGATGTGGTGGTGAGCATTAACGGCAACGCTGTGGACGTGGTGGTAAACGCGGCGGAACTGGATGATGTGATGAGAGCACAGATCGAGGACATCGTAAAGAGAAAGACGGAAGTCCCGGCGGAAAATATCATCATAAGTACTGTGGTGCAGTAAATTTTGAGTATAAATTACATAAATAATATGTTATACTGTCTGTAAAAGCCAAAGACCGTGAAAGGATCATGATCTACATGAAGAGAATATTTTTGATCGTACTGGACAGTTTTGGGATCGGGGCTATGGAGGACGCGGCTTCTTATGGGGATGTGGATGTAAATACCTTAAGGAGCGTGTCCGCCAGTCCTTTTTTCCATGTTCCCAATCTGAGAGAACTGGGATTGTTTGATATCGAAGGCGTCACTGTGGGAGAACCCATGGGGGAGGGGAAGCATAAAGCTGCCATCGCCCGCCTCAGGGAAGCCTCCAGGGGCAAGGACACCACCATCGGCCATTGGGAGATCGCGGGAGTGTATTCCCCCGAACCGCTGCCCACTTATCCGGATGGATTACCGGAGGAAGTGCTTTGGCCTTTCCGGCAGCGGACAGGCAGGGGAGTGCTGTGCAATCTGCCCTACTCCGGCACAAAAGTGATCGCCGACTATGGGGAAGAGCATATGCGGACGGGCGACCTGATCGTCTATACCTCCGCGGACAGCGTGTTCCAGATCGCGGCCCATGAGGATGTGGTCCCTGTGGAACAGCTGTATGGGTACTGTGAGACCGCCCGGAAGATCCTACAGGGCAGGCATGGCGTGGGAAGAGTGATCGCCCGCCCTTTTACAGGAGAGGCGGGGCATTTCGTGAGGACGCCGCGCCGCCATGACTATTCCATGGAGCCGCCCGCCGTTACCATGCTGGATCAGCTGAAGGAAGCGGGGAAGGACGTGATCGCCGTAGGGAAGATCAGGGATATCTTCGCGGGAAAGGGAATCACGGAAGCGGTGCCCACCAGCGGCAATGAGGAGGGGATTCGGAGGACGCTGGAATGTCTTGATAAGGATTTCGAGGGGCTCTGCTTTGTGAACCTGGTGGACTTTGATATGCTGTACGGACACAGGCGGGATGTGGACGGCTACGCGAAAGCACTGAGCTATTTTGATGGGAATCTGTCTGAGATTATGGGAAAGCTGCGTGAGGATGACCTTTTGATGATCACTGCAGATCATGGCTGTGATCCGGCCTATACGGCTACTACGGATCATACCAGGGAATATGTGCCTCTTTTGATGTATGCGCCCTCACAGAGGGATTTTTTGCCCAAAAACCTTGGAACACTGGATACATTTGCCAAAATTGGGGAGACTGTGTTACAATGTTTCGGTATTGCGCCAAAGTTCGGAAGCAGTCCGACCTGACGGGACAGGAAGTTCTGCCTGAGGATAAACGCACAGCGGGCTGACTGTGCGGATCCGTGCGTAATATGAGATCAGATATTTGATGGAGGATCATAACACATGAGTAACTATACAGAAGAGATCAACCGCCGCCGGACCTTTGCCATCATTTCCCACCCTGACGCGGGCAAGACTACCCTGACCGAGAAGTTCCTGCTCTACGGAGGAGCCATCAACCTGGCGGGGAGCGTCAAGGGCAAGGCTACGGCAAGGCATGCAGTGTCCGACTGGATGGAAATCGAGAAGGAGAGAGGTATATCCGTCACCTCCTCCGTGCTACAGTTTGAATATGACGGTTATTGCATCAATATCCTGGACACGCCGGGACACCAGGATTTCTCCGAGGACACCTACCGAACCCTGATGGCGGCGGATTCCGCGGTCATGGTCATCGACGCCTCCAAGGGAGTGGAGGCCCAGACCAGAAAGCTGTTCAAGGTCTGCGGCATGAGGGGCATCCCCATTTTTACGTTCATCAACAAGCTGGACCGGGACGCCAACGACACCTTTGACCTGCTGGACGAGATCGAGAAAGAACTTGGCATCGCCACCTGCCCCGTGAACTGGCCCATCGGTTCCGGCAAGGGCTTCAAGGGAGTCTACGACAGGGAGAAGAAGTGTGTGATCTCCTATTCCGACACGGAAAAGGGGACGAAAGAGGGCACTGCCACGGAGATCCCCATCCAGGACGAGGCGCGGCTGAGGGAACTGATCGGCGGCGAGGCAGCGGACAAGCTGCTGGAGGAAGTGGAACTGCTGGACGGCGCCAGCGCGGAGTTTGACTTAAGTGAGGTGCGGGCGGGAAAGCTGACCCCTGTCTGCTTCGGTTCTGCTCTGACCAACTTCGGCGTGGAGATCTTTTTAAAGCATTTTTTAAATATGGCTACCGCGCCCCTGCCCAGAAAGGCGGATACCGGACTGATCGATCCTGCGGAAAATGAGTTCAGCGCCTTTGTGTTCAAGATACAGGCCAATATGAACAAGGCCCACAGGGACAGAGTCGCTTTTATGAGAATCTGTTCCGGGAAGTTCGATGCCCAGATGGAGGTGCGCCATGTGCAGGGGAACAAGGTGATGCGCCTTTCCCAGCCCCAGCAGATCATGGCGGACGAGAGAAAGATCTTAAGCGAAGCATACGCGGGAGATATCATCGGCGTGTTCGACCCGGGCATCTTTTCCATCGGGGACACGCTCTGCATGCCGAAGGATAAGTTCCAGTACGAGGGGATCCCCACCTTTGCCCCGGAGCATTTTGCCAGAGTGCGCCAGATGGATACCATGAAGAGGAAGCAGTTTGTGAAAGGAATCCAGCAGATCGCCCAGGAGGGCGCCATCCAGATCTTCCAGGAGTTCAATACGGGCATGGAGGAGATCATCGTGGGCGTGGTGGGCGTATTGCAGTT
>JAMPFQ010000013.1 GCA_023664345.1 Lachnospiraceae bacterium
GTGCCTAAGAAGAGACAGTGGGGATTGCAGAAACTTGGCATAGGGAAAGACCTTGCAAGAGTGACAGCATACTGTGGAGACCGTTATCAATGGATAGTGACAAAAACATGTATTGTCAGGGCAATCTCCAAAGAAAAGCTGTCGCAGGCAGGACTTGTGAGTTGCTACGATTATTACATGGGACGCCATGCTTTGAAGTTATATTGAACCGCCGTATGCCGAACGGCATGTACGGTGGTGTGAGAGGGGTGAGAAAATCTCCCCTACTCGATTTGTGCGTCAGCACGGGGATAATAGTCTCGTTTAAATATATATTAAAGCATTTTTTTGATATGCCAAGTATATTTTTATGTTTTAATGATATGCGGAAGTCAGGACGTTACTTTTCACAATGTAAATTTTAAAATTATAGAAAATTATCAAAAAAGATTGCGTTTTAATGCTCTTTTATCGGATAATATAATTGCTGTCTCTCCTATACTGGCAACAGAGAGGAGGTGTGTCAGCATGGAGATAATAGTTTCGTTTATTATTTCCGTTTTGGCAGGTGTGATAAGCTATTACATCTGCAAGTGGCTGGACGGAAATACATAGACAGCCAGCCCAAAAGAAAACCCCAGAGGGTGCCACCTCTGGGGTTTTCGCTTTGTGTGTCAACATGGTTAGTTTCGTTTCTAACATTTATTATCTTAAAGCAGTTTCCCTGATCTGTCAAGTATATTTCAAAAATCGATCTACTGCTTTTCTGTGCTGTGGGCAAATAACATAATGGGGTTGACCTTTTGCGATTGGGGGGGGGTATAATGAAAAAGTGCGTAAGATAAATAATACAAATGCCCCTTGTGCGGCGGAATGCGAGGAAAAAAATGTTTTGTGGTAAGTGTGGAGCAGAGATAGAAAACGGAGGAAGGTTCTGTCCTCAATGCGGAACGGTTGTGGGAGAAAAGCAGGAAAGGGCGGCGGCACCGGTTCCGGCGCAGAAAGGCACGCCTGCTAAAAAGAAGCTGCTGGCCGCTGTGGCGGCATGCGCGGTACTGGCTGTGGCTGGCGTCATCGCACTAGTGGTACATATCACAAGCCCGGAGTACCGGAGCGGAAAGTGTGTGAGGCAGGCAGAAAAATATATGCAGGAGGAATCCTTTCAGGAAGCCATAGAAGCCTATGAGGAGGCATTGGACTACCTCCCCGAAAACAGGGATGCAGAGACGGGGCTTGAGGATGCGTACCTGGGGCAGGCGGAAAAGTATATGCAGGAGAGTTCCTTTCAGGAGGCCATAGAAGCCTACAGGGAGGCATTGGACAACTTTCCCGAAAACAGGGATGCAGAGACGGGGCTTGAGGATGCGTACCTGGGAGGGGCGGACGCGCTGTACCGGGACGAGGATTATGAAGAGGCCATGGAGTATTATGAGACGGTGAGGGAACTGAACCCGAAACGGTCTGAGATCTACCTGGGAGAGGCGGATATCTACTTAAAGTCCGAGGACGTCATGGCGGCGCTCACCGTACTGGAGGAAGGGGAGGAATTTGTCAGCGAGGATGCCCGGACGGCGCGGGAAGAGTATATCATGGAGCATACGACGGCATATTATGAGAAGGCGGCGCAGCTGACAGTCAAGATACCGACAAACAAAAAGGATTTGAAGGCATGGAGGGAAAGCCTGGAAGCCTGCTATCCGCCGGAGGCGGATGAAGTGCTGGATGAATTGCTGGATGAATTTTATGACAGCGCAGAAATCATAGTGAGTTACTTGGATGAGGAGACCGCCATACTGCTGGAACAGGTAGTGGGCAGCATGAAAGTGTCAGATACCAGGATGCTGAACAGGGAAGAGTGTGAGGAGTGCGAGGAACTGATAGAGTGGTACTACGACATAAGCCTTAAGATCGATGGGGGATGTCTGGTGGGGATGGAAGTAGTGCCCGATTCGGAACTGGAGAAAATGCTGGATGAACTGGGCGATCTGGACAGCACCCTGCTCATACTCCGTTCAGGGAAGTACATCGGCTGCTGGGCGTTCAGCGACCTTGGACTGGATGAGATCACGGACCTGGGACGGGATCTGGAATGGTAAGCGGGTCATGTCAGGCTTACAACCGAAGTTTTCAGGAAACAAATAGACTTTACCACCCGGTTATGTTATACTAAATATGACATAGCAACGAAACTTCGATAACTGGAGGTGATCATATGCCGAGTAATGGGGAAATCATAGAAAGAGCAATAAATGATTTTACAAAAGTGCAAAAGCGTATGCTATTAGCAAAGAAAGAAAATGCTGCTGAAACATACGCCGATCTCAAGGATGATTATATTTCTTTGAAAGTACTTTTGACAAGTTTGGGTGTAAATCTTACAGAAATTGACAGGATAAAAGAATAGAATTGATTCCCGTGAGGATCAAAGCCCCCCGTTTTTGCAGCGGGGGGCTTGTTTTCATGGCTTTTTGTATTGCGGACAAATAATATAATGGGGTTGACATTTTGCTGTTGGGGGGGGGTAGAATAAAAAAGTGCGCAGGATAAATAACAAATGCCGCTTATGCGGCGGAATGTGAGGAAGAGATGTTTTGTGATAAGTGCGGAGCAGAGATAGAAAACGGAGGCAGGTTCTGCCCTCAATGCGGAGCGGTGGTGGAAGAAAAGCAGGAAGGGGCAGCGGCTCCGGTTCCGGCGCAGAAAGGCACGCCTGATAAAAAGAAGCTGCTGATTGCTGTGGCTGCGTGCGCGGTACTGGTTGTGGCGGGCGTCATCGTGCTGGTCGTACATATCACAAGCCCGGAATACCGGAGCGAAAAATGTGTAAAGCAGGCGGAGAAGTATATGCAGAAGGACTCCTTTCAGGAGGCCATAGAAGCCTACAGGAAAGCATTGGACTACCTCCCCGAAAATGAGGCGGCGGAGACGGGGCTTGAGGATGCGTACCTGGGGCAGGCGGAAAAGTATATGCAGGAGAGTTCCTTTCAGGAGGCCATAGAAGCCTACAGGGAGGCATCGGACTACTTCCCGGAAAATGAGGCTGCAAAGACGGGGCTTGAGGATGCGTACCTGGGAGGGGCGGATGCGCTGTACCGGGACAGGGATTATGAAGCGGCCATGGAATATTATGAGACGGTGAGGGAACTGAACCCGAAACGGTCTGAGATTTACCTGGGAGAGGCGGATATCTACTTAAAGTCCGAGGACGTCATGGCGGCGCTTACCGTACTGGAGGAAGGGGAGGAATTTGTCAGCGAGGATGCCCTGACGGCGCGGGAAGAGTATATCCGGGAGCATACGACGGCGTATGTGAGTCGGGCAGCCGGTCAGGCTGATAACGGAACTGATTGGGTGCGGGAGTATGATGAAAACGGGAAGCAGACCAGGGAGACGCAGTATGACGCATCCGGCAGTGTCACCTCCTGGTGTGAGGATGAGTATGATGAAAGCGGGAACCGGGCCAGGGAGACACAGTATGACGCAGCCGGGAATATCCATTCCTGGGAAGAGTATGAATATGGTATGGATGGGAGTCTGATCAAAGCGGTAAGCTACAGCGCGGATGGCAGTATCCTGCAATGGGAAGCATATAAGTATGATGCTGATGGGAATCAGGTCAAAATGGAAAGCTATGGGTCAGATGGCAGCATCATAGGCTGGGAAGAGTACGAGTATGGATATGATGCGGAGGGGAATCCAATCGAGCGGATAAGCTATGAATATGGCGGAAGCCTCTCTGGACGGGGCGAGTATGATGCCAGCGGGAATCAGATCAAAGGGATTTATTACGGGGAAGATGGCAGCATCTCATCTTGGAATGAGTACGAGTATGATGCCAGCGGGAACCAGACCAAATTTACTCGTTGCAATCTCAATAACAGCCTATTCTATTGGTATGATTACGAGTATGATGAGGGCGGAAATCAGATCGAAAGTGTATCTTATAATGTGGACTCCAGCAGTTCAAGCCGGAGAGGGTACGAGTATGATGAAAGCGGGAGCCGGATCAAAGAGATCAGTTATAAACCGGATGGCAGCATCTCCTATTGGGACGAGTATACGTATTCCATAAGCGGTATCCGCACAGCAGATGGGAATGACCGCTGCCTGATAAAGGAAGTGCGGCATGATGCGGACGGAAATGAGGATCATGTTGTTTTGGAATGCGAAGTGATGTATCGTTTTGCGGAATAAAATAGGATAGGATCATAGGACTACACACCAGGGCCCCCGTTGTCTGCAGCGGGGGTCTTGTTTTAATGCCAGGTGATCGTCCCGTTCCCCTTTACAAATTCCGGGAAATTCAGTATATTAATATGGTAAATATTGTTTCACCGGAAATCGGTTGACAGGCGGATAAGGAGCACCCAACATGGCATTTGCACATCTTCACGTCCACACGGAATACTCTCTGCTGGACGGTTCCAACAAGATAAAAGAATATGTGGCGAGGGTAAAGGAACTGGGGATGGACAGCGCAGCCATCACCGACCATGGCGTCATGTACGGAGTCATTGACTTTTACCGTGCGGCGAAAGCG
Source organism: Lachnospiraceae bacterium (assembly GCA_023664345.1). Taxonomy (GTDB): domain Bacteria; phylum Bacillota; class Clostridia; order Lachnospirales; family Lachnospiraceae; genus Acetatifactor. Next base: position 4,520 of record JAMPFQ010000013.1, read on the forward strand.
GCGGGGATCAATCCGATCCTGGGGTGCGAGGTCTATGTGGCGCCCAATTCCCGCTTTGACAAGGAACTGACCGGCGGCGAGGACAGATATTACCATCTGGTGCTGCTGGCAGAGAATAACACGGGTTATTCAAACCTGATGAAGATAGTGAGCAAGGGCTTTACGGAAGGATATTATTATAAGCCCCGGGTGGATATGGAGGTACTGAGTCAGTACCATGAAGGCATTATCGCGCTGTCCGCCTGCCTGGCGGGAGAGGTGCAGAGATATATCACAAAGCGGCTCCCGGATGAGGCCAGGAAAGCCGCCAGAAAATACGAGGCCTGTTTCGGCAAGGGGAATTATTTCCTGGAACTGCAGGATCACGGACTGCCGGAGCAGAAATTTGTCAATATGGAACTGCTGAAAATGAGCAAAGAACTGGATATTCCGCTGGTGGCCACCAACGATGTCCATTACACCTATGCTTCGGATGCGGATTCCCACGATATCCTGCTCTGTCTCCAGACCGGCAAGAAGCTGGCGGATGAGGATCGTATGCGCTACGAGGGCGGGCAGTATTATGTCAAGAGCGAGGAGGAGATGAAAGGGCTTTTCCCCTATGCCTGGGAGGCGGTGGAGAATACCCAGCGGATCGCGGACCGGTGTCATGTGGAGATTGAGTTCGGCGTCACGAAACTGCCCCATTATGAGGTGCCGGAGGGCTATGATTCCTGGACATATTTAAATAAACTGTGCGATGATGGGCTGGCGGAGCGCTATGGCGACAGCAGCCAGCAGGCGGGAGATACGGGCCAGACGCTGAGGGAGCGGCTGGATTACGAACTGGGTGTTATTAAAACCATGGGATATGTGGATTATTTCCTGATCGTGTGGGATTTCATCAATTACGCCAGATCCAACGATATTCCGGTGGGGCCGGGGCGCGGTTCCGCGGCGGGCAGCATCGTATCCTACTGCCTGAAGATCACCAATATTGATCCCATCAAGTACAGTCTGCTGTTCGAGCGTTTCCTGAATCCGGAGCGCGTATCCATGCCCGATATCGATATTGATTTCTGTTTCAACAGGCGTCAGGAGGTCATCGACTATGTGGGCAGGAAATACGGCGCGGACAAGGTGGTGCAGATCGTAACCTTCGGTACGCTGGCGGCAAAGGGCGTGATCCGGGATGTGGGCCGCGTGATGGATCTGCCCTATGCTTTTGTGGATTCTATCGCGAAAATGGTTCCAAATGAACTGAACATCACCATAGACCGGGCGCTGGAGATGAACCCGGAACTGCGCAAACTGTATCAGGAGGACGAGCAGGTACACCGTCTGATCGATATGAGCAAACGGCTGGAGGGTCTGCCGCGGCATACTTCCATGCACGCGGCGGGAGTTTTGATCTGTCCGGATTCTGCGGACGAGTTTATCCCTCTGTCCAGGGGAAGCGACGGCTCCATCACCACCCAGTTCACCATGACCACATTGGAGGAACTGGGTCTGCTGAAAATGGACTTTCTGGGGCTGCGCACGCTGACGGTGATACAGGATGCGGTGAAATTTATCGAGAGGACCAGAGGGGAGCACATCGATATCGATCGGATCGATTATAATGATCCCCAGGTGCTTGCCTCCATCGGCACGGGCAGGACGGACGGCGTCTTCCAGCTGGAGAGCGCGGGCATGAAGAACTTCATGAAGGAACTGCGGCCCCGGAATCTGGAGGATATCATTGCGGGGATCTCCCTGTACCGTCCCGGCCCCATGGACTTTATCCCCAAATATATCAAGGGAAAAAATAATCATGAGGCGGTGGTATATTCCTGTCCCCAGCTGGAGCCTATCTTAAAGCCCACCTACGGCTGCATCGTTTATCAGGAGCAGGTCATGCAGATCGTCCGCGACCTGGGCGGATATACCCTGGGAAGAAGCGACCTGGTACGCCGCGCCATGAGCAAGAAGAAACAGGCGGTGATGGAAAAAGAACGGGCGAATTTTATTTACGGGAACAAGGAGGAGAATGTTCCGGGCTGCGTTGCAAAAGGGATCGATGAGAAAATAGCAAGTGGTATTTATAATGATATGATGGACTTTGCCAAATATGCTTTTAATAAGTCCCATGCGGCCTGTTATGCGGTGGTGGCACTGCAGACGGCGTATCTGAAATATTATTATCCCGTGGAGTTTATGGCAGCGTTAATGACATCTGTTATTGATAATCCCAAAAAGGTTTCGGAATATATCCTGACCTGCAGGAATATGGGAATCCAGATGCTGCCGCCGGATATCAATGAGGGAGAGTGCGGTTTCTCCGTGACAGAGGGAGGCATCCGTTACGCGCTGACGGCGATCAAGAGCATCGGGCGGGCCGTAATAGAAGAAATCGTCCGGGAACGGGAGGAAAGAGGGCCTTTTACCAATCTGCAGGACTTTATCACCCGCACCGCGGATGTGGAGATGAACAAGCGCGTCATAGAGCATTTGATCAAAGCCGGGGCGCTGGACAGCCTGGGCGGGACCAGAAAGCAGTTCATGAGCGTCTATGTGCAGATCCTGGATCATGTGGTTAGGGATAAAAAGAACAATCTGGCGGGCCAGCTGTCTCTCTTTGATATTGCGGGTGAGGAAGAGAAGGATGAGTTTGACATCCGTATGCCCGATGTGGGCGAGTATTCCCAGGAGATGGTGCTTGCTTTTGAGAAAGAGGTTCTGGGCATCTATCTCAGCGGCCATCCGCTGGAGGCGGACGAGGGACTGTGGCGGAAATATATCACCCATACCACCAATGATTTCGCGTTGGACGAGGACAGCGGGACCGTTTCCGTGGCGGATCAGTCCCGTGTGGTGCTTGGCGGGCTGATAGCGGATAAGACCATAAAATATACGAAAAATGACAAGATTATGGCCTTTCTGAACCTGGAGGATCTGGTGGGGAATGTGGAAGTCGTGGTCTTTCCGAAGGATTACGAAAAGTATGGCAGTATGCTCCGGGAGGATGCGAAAGTGTTCATCCGGGGACGCGCTTCTGTGGAGGAAGAGCGGGACGGGAAACTGATCTGCGAGCAGATAGTGGGATTTGATGAGGCGGCAGCCGCAGGAGGTCGGCCGATATTTCAAAACGGGAGTTATAATAACAAGAGTTACAGAAGCGGCGGCCAGTCACCTGTTGCAGCCGGAAAGGCGGCGGCAGCCATACAACAGGGCAGGATGCCCAAGGGGATCTGGCTCCAGTTTACCGATGCGGACAGTTACTTTGCCAGGGAACAGGAGTTGTTCTCGGCTATTGCAGATTCTGACGGCAATGATGATGTGGTGATCTTTTTGAAGAGTACCAGAGGGATCAAGGTACTGCCTCCCAACCGCAGGGTATCCGCGGATGAGAGCCTGCGGGTGAAGCTTGGCGCACTCTTCGGGGCGGAAAATGTAAAAATTCGGTAACTATGTATTTTGACCTATTGAAAAGAGGGGAAAAATAGATTAAAATAGGGATTCAGATGTTAGTGTGGAAAGGCATGGTGAATGATCATGGCAAAAGAGATAAAGACGATCGCTGTTTTGACCAGCGGCGGAGACGCGCCGGGAATGAATGCTGCCATCCGTGCGGTGGTCCGCACGGCGCTTTTCAGGGGCTTGAAAGTAAAAGGGATCAAGAGAGGCTATAACGGTCTTTTAAATGAAGAGATAATCGATATGGAGGCCCGCAATGTTTCCGATATCCTCCAGAGAGGTGGAACGGTTCTGGGCACTGCGCGATGCCTGGAGTTCAAGGAACCGGAATATCAGAGAAAAGGAGCCCAGATCTGCAGGAAGCATAGGATCGACGGCATTATCGTGATCGGCGGGGATGGCTCCTATCGGGGGGCGCAGGCGTTGTCCAGACAGGGGATCAATACGGTGGGTCTTCCCGGCACCATCGACCTTGATATCGCATGTACCGATTACACCATCGGATTTGATACCGCTGTCAATACGGCCATGCAGGCAATCGACAAAGTAAAGGATACTTCTTCTTCCCATGAACGGTGCAGCATCATCGAGGTGATGGGGCGCAATGCCGGTTATATCGCCCTCTGGTGCAGTATCGCCAACGGCGCGGAGGATGTGCTGCTCCCTGAGAAGTACGATTACAACGAGCAGGAGATCATCAATCACATCATAGAGAGCCGCAAGCGGGGCAAGACCCACCACATCATCATCAACGCGGAGGGCATCGGGCATTCTACTTCCATGGCCCGCAGGATCGAAGCGGCTACGGGCATGGAGACCCGCGCCACGATCCTGGGATACATGCAGAGGGGCGGCAGTCCTACCGCTACGGATCGTTTTTACGCGTCCATCATGGGTGCCTATGCGGTGGATGTCCTGCTGCAGGGCAAGACCAACAGAGTGGTGGGATACCGCAAGGGTGAATTTATTGATTTTGACATTGAGGAAGCGCTGCAGATGAAGAAGAGTATTGATGAATATCAGTACGAAGTGGCGCAGGTCCTGACGATATAATTAAATCCAGATGTTATGAAACGGCTGCTTTTGATATGACAGCCGTTTTATAAATTGTCAGAGAACCTGTATCCCCGCGGGCGATGGGCAAGCCTGCGCAGTTGGTTTTGCGCCGATGCCCGCATGGACATAAAGGCCGGTCAAATCGGCTTGGCGAATGCCGCGGGGGTTTGACTTACATTAGAAGAGAGGAGAGTGCGGATGATCACCAGTTTTTCCAATCCCAGGGTCAGGCAGATCGTACAGTGGCAGAATAAGGCAAGGGAGAGACGCAGCGCGGGCATCTTCCTGACAGAAGGGTTTAAGCTGTTTGAGGAAGCGCCGCAGGAAAGCATCCAGCAGGTCTATCTGTCTGAGGATGCCCTGGAGCGTGCTGCCGGGCGGCCTGAAACGGGGCGGAAACTGAAGGATGTGGGGTATGAGACGGTGACAGGAGAGGTTTTTAAAAAAATGTCGGATACCCAGACCCCTCAGGGGATCTTGTGTGTTGTCAAACGTCCCGAGTATTCCATGGAGCAGCTTTTGCAGGCGGAGATGCCGCTGTTGATGGCGCTGGAGGACATCCAGGATCCGGGGAACCTGGGAACTATTGTCAGGACCGGGGAAGCAGCAGGAATAACGGGCGTTATAATGAGCGCCGGAACAGTGGACATCTTTAATCCCAAAACGATCCGGGCTACTATGGGTTCTGTGTTCAGAGTGCCTTTCCTGTATGTGGACAGCCTGCCCCAGACCATAGGGATACTGCGCCAGAGAGGAATCCATACCTATGCGGCGCATCTGGAGGGCAAGGCATATTATGATGAACTTTCTTTCCGGGAACCTACGGCATTCCTGGTGGGGAACGAGGCGAACGGGCTGAACGATGACACTGCGGCATGTGCGGAACAATATCTGAGGATCCCGATGGAGGGAAAGACAGAGTCCCTGAACGCTGCCATTGCGGCTTCCCTGTTGCTGTACGAGGCTTACAGGCAGAGGCGGAGGAACTCTACATCTCACACTGAAGCATGCAAGGAGGTATAAGTTTGAAAGTAAACTTTCAAATATTGATTATTATGCGTGCCAGAGCACGCAAGGAGGTATACTTATGAAAACAGGTTTTATCGGATTGGGCAATATGGCAGGAGCCATGATCGGCGGGATGCTGGAAAAGCAGATCATGAAAGCGGAGGATATCATCGGGTCGGCTAAAACGGCGGCCACAAGAGACCGGGTCAGGGAAAAGTATCATATCATGACGGCGGAAACAAACGTGCAGGTGGCGGAAGAGGCGGATATCCTGTTCCTGGCCGTAAAGCCCATTTCCCTGGCGGAGGTGATCGCTGAGATCAGGGACGCCGTGAAGAAAGATGCGCTGGTGGTCAGCATAGCCGCAGGCCGGGATCTGAAATTTTTAAAAGAAGCTTTTCGCAGGCCTGACCTGAAGATCATCCGCTGTATGCCTAACACACCGGCGCTTGTCCTGGAGGGGTGTACCGGGATCTGCGCCGGGGAGGAAGTTCCCCGGGAAGAGGTGGACAGAGTGGTAAGGATGATGGGATCCTTTGGCAGGGCCAGCGTGGTGCCGGAAAGGCTGATGGATGTGGTAGTGGGGGTCAGCGGAAGTTCCCCGGCGTATGTTTTCCTGTTCATAGAGGCTATGGCGGATGAGGCTGTGGCGGAGGGAATGCCCAGAAAGCAGGCATACGAGTTTGCGGCCCAGGCGGTGTTGGGCAGTGCGAAGATGGTGCTGGAGATGGGAATGCATCCCGGAGAACTGAAAGATATGGTCTGCTCTCCCGGAGGGACTACCATCCAGGCGGTGAAAGTATTGGAAGAAAAGGGCATGAGAGCGGCGGTCATGGACGCTATGGAGGCCTGCATCGAGAGATCCAGGGGGTTGTGACGTTCCGCCCGCGTCATTCACAAGATTATGCCTTTGGCGCTCTCCGCTGCTTGCGCAGTTCTTCCTGCTCATGAACTGTGATACAACTTTGATGCAAAAACTTGACAAATATTTCTGGCTTTGTTATGATGTATCTGTAACAAATTTAACAAGTTTGTAATAACTTTACAAAAATAGGAAATAATTATTGTTAATATTTGTTAGGGAGGTATACAAAATGGCAAAAAGCAGAAAACTGTCTGCAGTGCTGACAGGGATCGCGCTGTCATTTATCCTGTTCGCACAGGCGGGTATGACCGTTTGGGCCGGCAGCCCGGATCGTCTGAACAACATGCGCGGCGGGGTGGCATCGATATTGAATCCCGGATCCACAAGTTCCGCCGATATCGTCAGCGCTACGGCAAGAGAACTGAACCTTGATCTTACGACTCAGGAGGAGGAAGAAGAGATCGGCACACTGGTCATGGCCAATGTGCAGAATGCCCTGAACGTAAGGAGTGATGCCAGCGAAGAAGCTTCAAAGGTAGGAAAATTATATAAGGACTGCGGGGGTATCATACTGGAGAGAAGAGACGGTTGGACCAAGCTGCAGTCGGGCAACATTGTCGGCTGGGCATCCGATGAGTATCTGTTGTTTGGAGAAGAGGCGCGTGCGCTTGCCAATGATGTGGGCAGGATGACGGCCACCGTCAACACGGAAACGCTCCGTGTCAGGATGGAGCCGGGAACGGACGCGGGAGTTTTGGGACTGCTTCCCAAGGGCGAGATCGTGGAGGTCCTGAACAAGGATAACGAGGGATGGGTCTGCGTTGATTACGAGGGCGCGGACGGTTATGTGTCAACGGATTATGTGGTATTGGATTTCCAGATCGACGCGGGAGAGACCCTGGAAGAGATTCGGCTTCGTGAGGAGGCCGAGCGAGAGGCGAAACGCCATGTCAACTATGGCGCTTACACCACGGATGCAGATACGACCCTGCTGCTGGCGGCGCTGATCCAGTGCGAGGCGGGCGGTGAGCCCTACGAGGGTCAGGTAGCAGTGGGCGCGGTGGTCATGAACCGTGTCAGGAGCGGCGCTTACCCGAACAGTATCCACGGCGTTATCTATGCGTCAGGACAGTTTACACCTGCTCAGAGCGGCAGGGTGAACGCGGTATATGAATCCGGGAACATCAAGGCCAGCTGTATCCAGGCTGCGGAGGAAGCAATCTCCGGCGTGTCCAATGTAGGAGACCTTACGCATTTCAGGCGAAATAACGGACGAGATGGTCTTGTGATCGGAAATCACGTATTTTATTAAGGCTATATGGCAGGATCTGTCAGGGGCAGCGTTTTACGGCGCTGCCCCTTGTTTCAAACGATAAAGGGCTTTATCGTGCGTAGAAATGGCTTGCCTGAAAGACCGTTTTGTAGTAAACTGAGTCTAGCATGAAAACAAGACAGTCTCGGAACGGAACAATATAAGGGGTGATCAAATGACCGAGATTATGACTATGATGATGATCTGGCTGGTGATCCTGATACTGGCGGTGATAGTGGAAGTCGCGACCATGGGACTGACAACGATCTGGTTTGCGGGCGGCGCTCTGGTAGCCATTGTGGCAACACTGCTCCATGCGCCCATTGCGATACAGGTGATCCTGTTCTTTATCGTTTCCCTGCTGCTGTTGTTCTTTACCAGGCCTGTGGCGGTCAGATATTTTAACAGAGACCGGGTGAAGACCAATGTGGAAAGCATGGTGGGCAGACAGGCGATCGTGATCAGCGAGGTCAATAATATACAGGGGACCGGACAGGTCACGGTAGGCGGCAATCAGTGGAGCGCCCGGAGCATGGATAACAGTGTGGTCATTCCTGCAGGCGCAGTGGTGAACGTGGTGGCGATCAACGGCGTCAAGCTGATCGTGAAAACGGACGAAAGGATGAAAGGCTTAAATCCCGCCCCGCCGTCCGTGCCGGAGCCCATGAGCGTGTCCCAGATGGAAGAACTGGAGGAAAAGCAGTCGGAATAGAGATATTCCCTGATCATAAAATTATTGTGTCCCTTTGGCGGCACGGAAAGAGGTAAAATATGTTAGCTGGATTAGTAGTGGTATTGGTGGTGTTGGTCCTTGCGATCGTTGTCTCCTGTTTCAAGATCGTCCCTCAGGCACAGGCTTATGTGATCGAGCGTCTGGGCGCTTATCAGGGAACATGGTCCGTTGGTTTCCATGTAAAGATGCCTTTCGTTGACAAGGTGGCAAGAAGAGTGAACCTGAAAGAGCAGGTGGCGGACTTCCCGCCCCAGCCTGTTATCACCAGGGATAATGTTACCATGAGGATCGATACGGTGGTATTCTATCAGATCACAGATCCCAAGCTGTTTACCTACGGCGTTGAGAATCCCATGATGGCGATCGAGAACCTGACGGCTACCACGCTCCGTAATATCATTGGCGATCTGGAACTGGATCAGACACTGACCAGCCGTGAGATCATCAATACCAAGATGTGTTCCGCCCTGGATATCGCGACTGATCCCTGGGGTATCAAGGTAAACCGCGTGGAATTGAAAAACATCATGCCTCCTACGGATATCCAGGCCGCCATGGAGAAACAGCTGAAAGCGGAACGTGAGAAACGTGAGACTGTTACCCGTGCGGAAGGCGAAAAGAGAGCAAAGATCCTGGAGGCAGAGGGTGTTAAGGAATCCGCGATCCTGCGTGCGGAGGCTGATAAGCAGTCCGCGATCCTGCGTGCAGAGGCCGAGAAAGAGAAGATGATCCGTGAGGCGGAAGGTGAAGCGGAAGCGATCCTGAAAGTACAGCAGGCTAATGCGGAAGGTATCCGCCTGCTGAAAGATGCCGGTGCTGATGAGGCGGTGCTGAAGATGAAGAGTCTGGAGGCTTTCGAAAAGGTTGCCAACGGCAAGTCCACCACCATTCTTCTTCCCGCCGAACTGCAGGGGATCGCAAGCGTTGCGGCTGCTTTCAAGGAGACCGCCAAGGGAATGCCTGCGGAATGAACTGACTGAGTTCGAGTGACGGATAAAATCCCGGAAATGCTGATAAAATGGGCGTTTCCGGGATTGCTTTATGCGTTTGGATTCAAAATAGTTTATAGTTTTTTCTCGTAACAGATTTCCTGTGTTTCAAAGCAGGATCTGACTTTGCCGTATGTCGCGAAGCCGCAGGATTCATAGAATTTTCTGGCCCTGTCATTGTCTGCAAAGACCCAAAGCATGACCTTGTCATATCCGCCATTTTTTATGTCGTTCAATACCTTATCCATCATTTTTGTCCCATAACCTTTTCTCCAGTTATCTTGCAGGCTATGGATACAAATGAGTTCCGCATAGTCGGGCATGTCGTTGTCCCTCGCTTTATCCCACCAAGCAATACAATGGGGCTTACCGTCTGCTTCCAGGATATAGCCATTGCCAATGCGTTCATCAAGCAATCGCTTATACATTTGTATGGCACGATTTATCTTTGTGGTTTTTTGAAGGATCTCAGTCGAAAGAATATCCCGAAATGCAGCTTTCCAGCTTTCAGTTTGTATATATGCAAGGGAAATTTCATCACCCTGTTGCACTCTCCGGATCAAATGATCCATATTGTCGACACCTCGCATAAATCTGACATTGCTATCATTCTTTACTTTCATTAAACAGCTTATCAATACCGGCCTGTCAGTACGATTATAACTCACTTTTAGCAGATACACAATTAATTTACATTGCTGTAATGCCATTATGTGAGATAGGGCTGAACAGTTATCCTCCGTTTGCAGATTCCCGGACAGGGGGTTGAAAATCCCCGGATTATGAAGTATATTTAAAGATATTAAAATATTTGGCATACAAGGATCCAATAAAAGAAATAAGGCATTACGGAAAGGCAGGGTGAAGAAAATGAATCTGAAGGGACGCGATTTCTTGAAATTACTGGATCTTACGCCGGAGGAGATCACCTATCTGATAGACCTGGCGGCAGAACTGAAGGATAAAAAGAAAAACGGGATTCCCACGGATACGCTGCGTGGGAAAAATGTGGCTTTGATCTTCGAGAAGACGAGCACCCGCACCAGGTGCGCCTTTGAAGTGGCGGCTCACGACCTGGGCATGGGCACCACCTATCTGGATCCCAGCGGATCCCAGATAGGCAAGAAAGAAAGCATTGCGGATACCGCCAGGGTCCTGGCGGGTATGTTCGACGGGATCGAATACCGCGGCTATGGACAGGAGATCGTGGAGGAACTGGCAAAATATTCCAAAGTGCCCGTGTGGAACGGCCTTACCAATGAGTTCCATCCCACCCAGATGCTGGCTGACCTGTTGACGATCCGCGAGCATTTCGGACATCTAAAGGGCATTAAGCTGACTTATATGGGGGACGCACGTTATAATATGGGAAATTCCCTGATGGTGGCATGCGCCAAGACGGGTATGCATTTTACGGCCTGCACCACCGCCAGATATTTCCCCGAGAAAGCGCTGGTGGAGCAGTGCAGGGAACTGGCCGCGCAGACCGGGGGCAGTATCACCCTCACCGAGGATGCGCTTGCGGGAACAAAGGACGTGGATGTGATCTACACGGATGTGTGGGTGTCCATGGGCGAGCCGGATGAGGTCTGGACGGAACGCATCAGGGATCTGTCTCCCTATCAGGTCAATAAGAAGGTTATGGACAATGCGGGAAAGGACGCGGTCTTTATGCACTGCCTGCCTGCGTTCCACGACCTGAAGACCAAGATCGGCGCAGAGATGGGGCAGAGATTCGGCATTACAGAGATGGAAGTGACGGATGAGGTTTTCGAATCGGAGCAGTCGCTGGTGTTTGAGGAAGCGGAAAACCGTATGCACACGATCAAGGCCGTGATGGCGGCCACATTGTAATATTTGGAGGGAAATGTGAAGTCTGAGATTTTGGCGCTTTTGCGGGAGCGAGGGGATTATGTGTCAGGGCAGGAACTCTGTGGGCTCTTCGGCGTCTCCCGGACGGCGGTCTGGAAAGCCATCGGACAACTGAAAAAGGAAGGCTTCTCCATAGAGGCGGCACAGAATCGCGGATACCGTCTGATCCAGGAGGGAGAAGTGTTCGGGCAGCATGAACTGGAAAGCCGCATGGATACCCGGTGGGCGGGGCATCCGGTCAGATTTTATGACGTGCTGGATTCCACCAATCTCCGTGCCAAGCTGGAGGCGGAGAATGGCGCGTGCCAGGGAACCCTGGTGGTGGCGGATATGCAGACCGCCGGGCGGGGAAGGAGAGGCCGTGGCTGGAGCAGCCCGGCAGGCGTCAACGCCTATTTTACCCTGATATTGAAGCCGGACTTCGAGCCGGATAAGGCATCCATGCTCACCCTGATCATGGCCATGGCAGTGGCGGAGGGCATCACGGAGACCTGCGGCCTGGAAGCTGGCATCAAATGGCCCAACGATATCGTGATCGGAGGGAAAAAGGTCTGCGGCATGCTCACGGAACTCAGCGTACAGCAGGAATATATCCAGCATGTGGTGATCGGTGCGGGGGTCAATGTGGGAGCCCAGGAGTTCCCGCCTGAGATCGCGGAAACGGCTGCCTGTCTGGAGCGGGAGTGCGGCAGGAAAGTGCCCAGAGCGGAACTGATCGTTCATATTATGAAAGCTTTCGAGAAATACTATGAGAAGTTTCTGGAAAAGCTGGACTTTTCCGAACTGAAAGGAACCTATGACGGACTATTGGTAAACTGTGGCAGGGAGGTGCGCGTGCTGGATCCCAAGGGGGAATACACGGGAATCTCCAGGGGCATCAACGCGGCCGGGGAACTGCTGGTGGAACTGCCAGACGGCTCGGAGACAGCGGTTTACGCGGGCGAGGTGTCGGTGAGGGGGATTTACGGATATGTCTGAGAATAAAACGGTGCTCTGCGGGGCCAACTCCTATGAGATGAAATATTATTTTAACGAGCAGTTTGACGGCATTCCGGAGTCCATCAAGGAAGAACTGCATATTCTGTGCGTGCTGTTCACCGAGGAGGTGGGCGGCATCTTTGTCATTGCTTTTGAGGAAGATGGCAATGTGGTGCTGGAGACCAATGCGGATGACGACGACATCTATTATGATGAGGTCAGCAGCGGGCTGATGGTTTCCGAGGTGCGCAGGAAGCGCCAGGAACTTTTCGAGTCATTGAGCCTGTATTATAAAGTATTTATCTTAAAAGAAGATATTTCGGAGTATCTGAAAGAAGAGGAGTAGCATGATTCTGGTAATCGATGTGGGAAATACCAATATGACCCTGGGAGTGTATGACGGTGAGGAGTTAAAAGCCACGTTCCGCATGACCACCAAGACCCCCAGGACTTCCGATGAATATGGCGTTATGATCACCCAGCTTTTGAAGAACAAAGGGATAGAGACTGCGGCGCTGGAGGGTTCCATTGTGGCCAGCGTGGTGCCTGATGTGATGCATTCCCTGATGGGCGGACTTGTGCGCTATACAAAGACAAAGCCCATGAGCGTGGGTCCCGGCGTCAGGACGGGAATCCGCATTGTGACGGAGGATCCCAGAGCCATCGGCGCGGACAGGATCGTGGATGCGGTGGCGGCCTATGAAAAATACGGCGGCCCTGTGCTGGTGCTGGATTTCGGCACCGCTACCACCTACGACCTGATCACGGAAAAGGGGGAATTTACGGCAGGCATCACGGCGCCGGGCATCCGTATCAGTTCCGAGGCGCTCTGGACCCAGGCGGCAAAGCTGCCCAATATCGAGATCAAAAAGCCAAGATCCATCCTCGCCCAGGAGACCATCAGCAGTATGCAGGCGGGCCTGGTGTACGGGCAGATCGGACAGACGGAATATATCATCAGAAAAGTCAAGGAAGAGAGCAGGATCCCCCATATCAAGGTGGTGGCAACAGGCGGTCTGGGACGGCTGATCGCAGATGAGACGGATTCCATCGATGTTTATGACAGTTCCCTGACGCTGGACGGGCTGCGGATCATATATGATAAGAACCGCCGCTGAAGCAGGGAGACTGGAAATGAGTAAACTGACGATAGGGAACGTAACGCTGGATAATAATGTGATCCTCGCGCCAATGGCGGGCGTCACTGACCTGCCATTCCGCCTCCTGTGCAGGGAACAGGGAGCGGGGCTGGTGTGCATGGAGATGGTCAGCGCCAAGGCGATATATTATGGAAATAAAAATACGGAAGATCTCCTGACGATCCACCCGAACGAAATGCCCGCTTCCCTGCAGCTGTTCGGTTCGGATCCTGAGATCCTGGCCGATATGGCGAAGCGGATCGAGGACAGGCCCTTTGCCATATTGGACTTTAATATGGGATGCCCTGTCCCCAAAGTGGTCAATAATGGAGAAGGCTGTGCTCTGATGAAAGACCCGGCGCTGGTCAGGCGGATCCTGACGGCGCTGGTAAAAGCGGTAAAAAAGCCGGTCACGGTCAAGATCAGGAAAGGTTTTGACGAGGCACACTGTAACGCGGCGGAAATCGCCAGGATCGCGGAAGACTGCGGCGTGGCGGCGATCGCGGTACACGGCAGGACCAGGGAGCAGTACTACAGCGGCAGGGCGGACTGGGAGACGATTGCCCGGATAAAAGATGCGGTGAGCGTTCCCGTGATCGGAAATGGCGACATTAACGGCCCCCATTCGGCGCTGCGCATGATAGAGCAGACAGGCTGCGACGGCGTGATGATCGGCAGGGCGGCCCAGGGCAATCCATGGATCTTCCGGGAGATTGCACGGTTTCTGGAGGACGGAACTATCCCGGCTCCGCCGGATGCGCGGGAAAAGCGGGAAATGGTGATACGTCATGCGAAGCTGCAGCTGGAATACAAGGGAGAATACACTGCTGTCAGGGAGATGCGCAAGCATCTCTCCTGGTATACTGCGGGAATGCCCCATTCCGCCAGGTTCCGGCAGATGATCAACGCCGTGGACAGCATGGAAAAACTGCTGGAGAGTGTGGATACTATTTTCGGTGATGCGGGAATAGAATAGGGTATGGACACGATTCTATACTTATATCAAAAGAAAGACCTGGAGAAACCTCTGGTGGAGGCCATCGGCCAGAAAACATATCTGTTGATCAAGATTGGCATGGATGTGGAATCGTACCGCTGGTTTCTGCAATCGTTTCCCCGAAAACGGTCTCTGTCGGACATCTTTCCAATGGAAAGGGAAAAGCTGACGGGCTGGAAGCGCATCGATCCAGGATACTTTCGGGAAAGAAAGGAGATCCGGCGCTGCAAAAAGGAGTGGAAAAGATATGAGGCGCTGATCGGTTCCCTGATGGACAGATGCCGCAGCAATGTGGAAAGCCAGCTTGCGGAAATGCAGAGGGAGATCTCGTTCTGTGCGGAGGAACGCTCCCAATGTCAGTGCGTGTATGACAGAGCGGTCAGGGCAGTATTGCACGGCGGCGGCCCGGTGGCGGAACTGTGGCAGCAGGCGTGGAATATCGGGGAATTTACCGGATTTATGGAAACCCAATGGGCGCGGCTGTTGCTGCCCCACACCGTCAGCCCCCATTTTATCGTATTGGGGGAAGCCCCCTGCATCCCGGAACTTTTACAGCAGTGTGCGGGCAGGATGAAGAGCCTGCGTTGGATCGTCAGCGAAGCCTGGGGCAGGACCCACGCGGAGGAACTGGAGGGCTTCGCGGAGGATTTCTATCAGGAACAGGGACTGGCAGTCACCATAGAACAGGCCCAGGGCGGCTTTGAAAAATTGCGGCTTCTCTGTAAGGAACCGGTCAATATACTGGACTTTACCGGAGAGGATAAAGTTTCCGCAAGATGGGCGACAAAGGGAAGCGCCTGGCTGGATCTGGGGGCTTCGGAGGAAAAATGCCGTCTGATAGCCGGACGTAGCGCGGGGATACAATATGTTTCCCTGAGGGAAATATGGCGCAGGACGCAAAAAAGGACCTATCGCCTTGACACTGCGGGTAAAAATGAGTATAATACCTAAGTCTAAACAGGCTTATGTTATGGGATATGATCAAGAAACAGGAAGGGTGTGCAATATGCAGGAGAAAAAAAATATCTTAACCTATGAAGGCCTCAGGAAATATGAGGATGAGCTGCATGAATTAAAGGTTGTAAGGCGTCAGGAGGTTGCCCAGAAGATCAAAGAGGCAAGAGAGCAGGGCGATCTGTCCGAGAACGCGGAATATGATGCGGCCAAGGACGAACAGCGCGACATTGAGTCCAGGATCGAGGAACTGGAGAAGATCCTGAAAAATGCCGAGGTGGTCGTGGAAGACGAAGTGGATCTGGATAAGGTCAACATCGGCTGCAGCGTGAGGATCCTTGACATCGAATACAGCGAGGAATTTGAATATAAGATCGTGGGCTCCACGGAGGCGGACAGCTTAAAGGGCAGGATCTCCAATGAAAGTCCCGTGGGCAAGGCGCTGATCGGCAGCAAGATCGGGGATACCGTGGAGGTGGAGACCTCGGCGGGCGTGTTTGCGTATAAGGTATTGGAGATCCAGAGAAGCAACCTGTAACTGCTCAGAACCAGGCAGTGTTTCGAGTTTGGCCCTGACTGATGATAGGATAAAGGAGTGACGGACGTGGCAGAAGGACAGAATACAAATGTACAGGAACAGGATATCAGCCAGCTTTTGAAAGTAAGGCGTGAAAAGCTTGCAAACTTTCAGGAGGCGGGAAAGGATCCCTTTCAGATCACAAAATATGATGTGACCCATCACAGCATGGAGATCAAAGAGCATTACAGCGAACTGGAGGGAAAGACCGTCCGCATCGCGGGACGCATCATGTCCAAACGGATCATGGGGAAGGCATCTTTCTGCAACATCCAGGATCTGCCCGGCAATATCCAGTGCTATGTGGCAAGGGACAGCATCGGCGAGGAATCCTATACTGATTTTAAGAAGTATGACGTGGGTGATATCGCAGGCGTTGAGGGAGAAGTCTTTACCACCAAGACCGGCGAGATCTCCGTGCACGCCTCAAAAGTGACGCTGCTTTCCAAGAGCCTGCAGATCCTGCCGGAGAAATTCCACGGACTGACTAACACGGATATCCGTTACCGCCAGAGATATACGGATCTGATCATGAACCAGGAGGTCAGGGAGACCTTTGTAAAGCGCTCCAAGATCATCAGCGCCATACGCCGTTATCTGGAGGGGCAGGGTTTCCTGGAGGTGGAGACCCCCATGCTGGTAGCCAATGCCGGCGGTGCCGCTGCCAGGCCCTTTGAGACCCATTACAACGCCCTGGACGAGGATGTGAAGCTACGAATCTCCCTGGAACTGTATCTCAAGAGACTGATCGTAGGCGGCATGGAGCGCGTGTATGAGATCGGACGCGTTTTCCGCAACGAGGGACTGGATACCAGGCACAATCCTGAATTTACACTGATGGAACTGTATCAGGCATATACGGACTATTACGGCATGATGGATCTGACGGAGGACATGTTCCGCTATGTGGCCCAGGAGGTCTGCGGCACTACCGTGGTGCCCTATGCCGGGGAGATGATAGACTTGGGCAAGCCTTTTGAACGGCTGACCATGGCAGATGCGGTGAAAAAGTACGCGGGTGTTGACTTTGACGAGATCCCTGACACGGAAGCCGCGAAAAAGCTTGCGGACGAGAAAGGGATCCATTATGAGGCCCGCCATGCAAAGGGCGATATCTTGAACCTGTTCTTTGAGGAGTTTGTGGAAGAACATCTGATCCAGCCCACTTTCGTGATGGATCATCCGGTGGAGATCTCTCCTTTGACCAAGAGAAAGCCGGACAAGCCGGAGTATGTGGAGCGTTTTGAACTGTTCATCTATGGCAGGGAAATGTGCAATGCTTATTCGGAACTGAACGATCCTATTGACCAGAGGGAGCGTTTTAAGGCGCAGGAAGCGGCGCTGGCAGCAGGCGACGAGGAAGCCAATACCACGGATGAGGATTTTATGAACGCGCTGGAGATCGGTATGCCGCCCACCGGGGGTATCGGGTATGGGATTGACAGACTGGTGATGCTGCTTACTGACAGCCCGGCGATCAGGGATGTATTGCTGTTCCCCACAATGCGGACAGTCGATTGAGAAAGCCAGTGTTTACGCGGCTTTCAAGTACCTGATGCTATGCTGCTGCAACAAAAGTGCAACAAATTTTAAGCGAAGCGGGGTGGATCTTATCCTGGCCCGATCATGGACATAAAACTGCGGCAGAGGTTTTTATCAAGCCCGCAGGGAGCGCTTATCAGAAAAGAGAAAAACTCATGGCGGACAGGAGCCTGAAAGCTGCTACTGATAATGCAGAAAGAGCATGGCCGCACCAAGGACCGTTAAGATTGCGCCAGTCACTAAACCAACGGTACGGTTATTGACCTTATTGGCGAATTGGGCTGAACCAATGGAAGCTGTGGTCGCTGTTACGATGCAGATCAAAAGTGCATCCCAGCGTTCCAAAGCGATGGAGGGGTCTATCATAATGTGGCTGACCGATGCAATCAGCGCTGTGAAAGTCATGATAAATGTACTGGTACCGACAGCGGGTTTCCTGTCCATCCCTAAAAACGCGGTAAATACCACCAGCATCATCATTCCTCCCCCCGAGCCGACAAAACCTGTGCCAAAGCCGATTGTCAGCCCGAAAAACAGTGAAATGGCGACGCCTTTCCAGTCCAGTCCCGTGCCTTTTGCAACTGTTTTGCTGCGTTCCGTATCGGGCCGCAGCAAAAAGCGGATGCCGATAAAAAAGGTCAGGAATAACGAAAAGCTGCCCAGCACAACATTTCCGGCCGACCATGCCGCAAAACTGCCCGCAATGCACATACCGATAATGCAGGTAAGCATGATCCAGCCCCGTTTCAGGTCAATGTTTTTATGGCGGATATATATGCCGGTCGTAACGGCAGAGCCGAGGACATCTGATGCTAAAGCGATTGCCGTAGCGTGATATGCTCCTGTTTCTCCGGAAAAGGACGGGCAAAGTACGATCAGGATCGGCACCATAACGGTGGCGGCGGAAAGTCCTGCAAGGCCTGTGCCGATTCCTGCGCCTAAAGCAGCAATGATATACCAGATATATTCCATAGAAGCGCCTCCGTTCCTGTTCGATCTGCGAAAATCTATTTTTACAATAGCTTCTCTCCGGATTCCCAACCTGAAAACACATATATATCATATTATAGTCAACAAGTGTTCCCCTTGCAACCAGAAGATAAGCTGACAGGAGGTGAAATGCGGAGAGAAATGACGGTCTTTTTTGTGACGATTCTGGTGTTTTTGGAATATATTCCGGACTTTGATGGACGAACAGAGGCTGATATTGTATAATGGTCGGGTAAGGCTGCTATTGGAATCATGAAAGGTATGACAGGAGGGCGATAACAGATGAGATCATACGGATTTTACGGCTGGCAGCAGGCAGAAGTGCCTGCCATAGCCGATGCATACAAACAGATCAGGGATCCCAGGCATCTCTACGATCTGCTTTCGGAGATCTGGTGCGCGGAGACCTGTGCGCCAAGGATGCGGGACAGTTGGACGAAAGAGAACAGGACCCTGGGTCAGTGCTCCATCACGGCGTTTCTTGCCCAGGATATTTTCGGCGGGGAGGTCTATGGCATACCCAGGCCTGACGGAAATCATCATTGCTACAATGTGGTCGGGGACTGCGTGTTCGATCTCACAAGTGAACAGTTCGGGGAGGAAGCGCTTTCTTATGAGGACAATCCCGTGCAGTCACGGGAGATTCATTTCGCAAAAGAAGAGAAGCGGCTGAGATATGAGCATCTGAAAGCGGAACTGCAAAAGAAGATATGTGAGAGATAGGAACAACAGCGAATGAGTTGGGAGATTAAATAAGATGGCGAACGAATCAGGAACATGGGTCATGCACGGCGTGGCGGCAGACGACCCCAGGTGTATCCACACTGTGGAAGAAGCGGTCGCGTATATAAACGAAGAGGGTTTTTTACCCTTATTTCAGAATGAAATCCCCGGCTTTTCCCTGGAGGAGCGCACGGTTCCTGAGGATTGGTGGACCGGCGATCCGAAGCGCGATCCATGGGAGTGGCGTGAGATCATTGCCAGGGGCGGTCAGGTGGCTTATGGAAAGTTCTTTGACCGGAAAGCCGGGTTTATTTCCAGGGAATGGTTTCCGTATTTTGCAAATTACCGCAGGGAAGGATATGATTTTGACGCCCTGTGGGATGATGAGAAAGCTTCCATGCGCCAGAAGAAGATCATGGATCTGTTCGCGGATGAGAACGCGGACGCGGAACTGTATTCTTTTGAAGTAAAACAGAATGCGGGTTTTGGAAAAGAGGGCGAAAAGAATTTTGAAGGCACCGTGACGGAACTGGAAATGAAATTATACCTTTGTATGCGGGATTTCCGGCAGAGGAGGAATAAGAAAGGCGAGGATTATGGCTGGGCCATCGCCGTATATTCCACGCCGGAGCATCTGTGGGGATACGATCATGTGACTTCCGCCTATCAGGAGTCCCCCGTAGAATCCTGGAAGCGGATCCTGGAGCGGACGAGGCAGATCTGTCCTGCGGCCACGGAAAGCCAGATCCGCAGGATGCTTGGCATTTCCAAAGCGGGAAGCATGGCTCCGCGAAAGAGATCTGGCCGCACGGAGCCGAAGGACTGGATCATTCCGGCGAATCCGAAATATTATGATGTGGTTGCGGCATTTGAGGAATCCCGTGTCGTCACATGGAAGCAGAGCAGCGATATTCATGTGGGAGATACGATCTACATGTATGTGGCTGCGCCATATTCGTCCATACTGTATAAGTGCAGGGCGATCGAAGTGGACATGCCCTGGCAGTATGAGGATGAAAATTTATCCGTGAAGACGGCGATGACAGTGGAACTGTTGGAAAAATATGAGCCGGGAGTATGGTCGTTTGAGCGGATGAAACAGTTTGGTGTGTATGCGGTGCGGGGGCCAAGGAGTATGCCGTCGGAATTGAAGCGGGAGATGGAAAAAGTAAATTTTGTGCACGATTGATTTGCACAAACGAGGGATAATTTGAAAAATGTGCACGATTATATTGCACAAATCCACAAAAGATGCTAATATGTGAATTGTGGAGGTGCACAAAATGAAATTGAAACGAGAAGTATATCTCGAACAGATTCGCCCATATTATGATTCGGATATCATCAAGGTTATCACCGGAGTGAGGAGATGCGGGAAATCGATCCTCCTTGATACGATCAGGGATGAACTTGTGGAAAAAGGGATTCCGGGGGATAACATTATCTATCTGAACCTGGAAGATATGGACTATGAATATATCGTGGATGCCTCCGACCTGAATAAAGAGATCAAGAGTAGGATCGTCCGTCAGGGAAAGTATTACATTTTTCTGGATGAGATCCAACATGTGAAGGATTTTGAAAAAGCACTGGCGTCTTTCAGGGCAACGCTGGACGTATCTCTGTTTGTGACCGGCAGCAATTCCACTTTATTATCGGGCGAACTGGCAACCCTCCTGACCGGGCGGACTGTAGAGTTTGAGATACTTCCGTTTTCTTTTTATGAAATGAAACAGTATTACGAGATCAACAGGATGGAGTGGAGCGAAGATATGTTCTCGGACTATCTGAAATGGGGAGGTTTTCCGCTCCGCTTTGATTATAAAGATGAGACATCCGTGCAAAGATATCTTTCCAATCTCTATGAGAGCATTGTGAACCGGGATATCATAGGGAAAAGTAAGAGCGCGGACAGGAAAAGTTTTATGGATATCTCGCGGTATATCCTTGCCAATGCGGGAAAAGAACTTTCCATTGATAATGTCATTGCGGCTTACAGGAAAGACAATAAGGAGGTTTCCAGAAGAACGGTTTATAATTATCTTGCCCGTATGAAGAAAGCGTATCTGATCCATGGAGTAGGCAGGTATCATATCACGGGCAAAGCGGCGCTCAGTAACCGGGAAAAACAATATGCCATAGATGTGGGGTTCCGGACGATCAATACGAACACGATCAATTACGAGGACACCTTTTTCCTGGAAAATATCATTTATAATGAATTGATCACAAGGGGATATACCGTATTTGCCGGAAAGACTTACAGGGGAGAGATCGATCTGGTTGCCGTCAGAGGCGGTAAAAAGTGTTTTATCCAGGTGGCGTATCTGCTGGCAGGTGAAGAAACGATCAAACGCGAGTTTGGCGCTTACAGCAAGATCACGGATGCTTCACCGAAGTATGTGATGTCCCTGGATAAGATCGATCTGAGCCATGACGGTATCGTGCATATGAATATCATTGACTTTTTACTCAGGAGAGAGGATCTGGTGGTGACTTAAAAGTGGTCTCACCACAGCCAGAATCTCCCCCCGCTTTTTGAGCGGAATCTGCACCACCGAGCCGTCCGACATGACCAGGTCGTTCCCGCTCTGGCCTGCCACATGGTTCAGATTGATCAGATAACTTCCGCCCACGGGCAGAAACGTATCCGTGCCGCGGAATTTCCTGACGATATTTGACAGACTTTCCGTAAAGGACACCGTTTCGGAGAGCGTGTGAAGCAGGACGGTATGGCGGCCAGTCTCAAAAAAGACGATATCCGCGTAAGGCAGGGTAAAAGTCTTTTTTCTTACGGTAAAAGTAAATTGTTGCTGTGCTTTTTCAAAAATCCCGCCGCATCGTTCCATGGCAGCCGCAAAATGTTTATAATCATACGGTTTCTGAAGATAATACAGGGCGTTGACCTCGTAGCTGTCCATGGCGTGTTCCGTGGAGGAGGTAGTAAAGATAATGCCGCCCTGGTAGCCCATGCCGCGCAGCTGTCTTGCGGTGTCCATTCCGTTTTTCCCATCCATGTAGATATCCAGGAAGATCAGTTCCGGCTGGTGTGCGGCTCCCCCGAATCCCGCCATCAGTTTTTCGCTTGCGGAAAAGGCTGTGATGTCGTATGGGAACATTTTTTCCCGGGAAAATCTGTCCAGATGTTTTTTCAGCCGTATCAGGTCGCTCTCCGTGTCGTCGCATATGTATATCAGCATAACGTCCTCTCCTTGTGTGGAATCCATGGAATTACTTTAAAAGTATATCATACACATCATGTTTTTTTAAACATATTTTTCACGTTATGGTTCTTGGGGACAGAATGTATTTTCCGGTTTCCAATCTGGCATTTTTGAAGCCAATCCGGCATTTTGGCTTGAAAAATACAAATCCTTTTCCTATCATAGTATTTCACATAATGCTCCAATTTTACAGATAAGAATTTTGCAGACAAGAACCAGACCGAAGGAGAAGATCATCTATGCCATTGATATATAATATCTATTTTGAAGTTGCTTCCGCTGTTTTCCTTGTGATCCTGTATATTTTCATGAAGCTGCAGTACGCCGTGCAGTCTGAGATCAACCGGGAATTCCGGAAGCTGACGCTGCTGGTGCTGTCCGCGGATATCCTGGATGTGTCCACGGCGGTCACGCTCAGTTATGCGGCCCTGCTGCCGGTGTGGCTCAATCTTTTCCTGAATACCGTCTATTTTGCGGCGGATGCCTTTGTGGGATACCAGTTCATGTATTATTCCAGGCTCTGCGTTGGCAGGCAAAACGGGAACAGCCGTATGCTTTGGATCAACAGGCTTCTGATGTGCGCTTATTTTGTGATCTTGGCGGCAAATCTCCTGAACGGATGCATATTCTCCATGGGAGAGGCAGGGGAATATGTGCACGGCACGCTGTACGTCATGGTCTATCTGGTGCCTTATTACCTGATAGCCTGTTCCGCTTTTGTCCTTCTGAGCCATTTCACGAAATTTAAGCCCTGGCAGCGGATCTCCATTGTGCTCTATCTGGTGCTGGCATTTATGGGGCCGGCCATTCAGATGCTCTTTTTCCCCGATGTGCTGCTGGGGCTGTTTTCGGTCACGCTGGCTCTTATGATGATATTGTTCACCATGGAAACGCCGGATTATCAGGCGCTTGTGAGAACCATCGGGGAGCTGCAGGAGGCAAGGAAAGAAGCGGAGCGGGCGGAGCAGACCGCCCGGGAAGCAAGTCAGGCGAAAACGGAGTTCCTCGCCAATATGTCCCATGAGATCAGAACCCCTATCAATGGGATCCTGGGCTATAATGAGATGATCATGCGGGGGACCAGGGAGAGCGCTACCGCCGAATATGCCATCAATGTCCAGGCTGCGGGCAGGACGCTGCTCTCTATCGTCAATGATATACTGGACTTTACCGATATCGAGAAAGGGGAACTGACGCTGGAGCAGGAACCTTATTTTGTGCTGTCGCTTTTGCAGGACATCCTGACTTACGCGGAATATAACGCCCGGAAGAAAGGTCTGGAACTGCGGGTCGATATAGATGAAGTGCTGCCCAGGCAGCTGTCGGGGGATTTGGTGCGGCTCATGCAGATCTATAATAATCTAATCTCCAATGCGGTAAAGTATACGGTGGAAGGATTTGTGGAGATCCATATCGGCTGGGAAAAGACGGGCGATGATACGGGCATTGTGGAAACCGTGATAAAGGACAGCGGCATCGGCATGCGCAAGGAGGATGTGCGCCGGATCTCGGAGAGTTTCTCCCGATTTGATCCCCGCCGGACCCGTAATGTCCAGGGAGTGGGGCTGGGGCTTTCCATTGTGACAAGGCTTTTGGATCTGATGGGCAGCAGTCTGCGTATCGAGAGCGAATATGGGAAAGGGAGCGCTTTCTCTTTCCGGCTGGAGCAGGCGGTCATAGAAGAAGCGCCTGTGGGGAAACTGGATCCTGCGGATACGAACATGCTGATGGCCAGATATGAGGAGGGAGACTTTACCGCGCCGTCGGCGCGTATCCTGGCAGTGGATGATAATCCCATGAACCTGGATCTGTTCCGCAGGATCATGAAAGGCACGGAAATACGGATCGATACCGCGTGCAATGGGGCGGAAGCCCTGGAACTGCTGGAGAAGAATTTCTACCACATGGTCTTCATGGATCATATGATGCCGGTCATGGACGGTATGGAAGCGCTGAAGAAGATCCGGGAGAAAGGGCTTTGCAGGAATACGTCCGTCATTGCGCTTACGGCAAACGCCGTGGCGGGAGAGAAGCAGGGATATCTGGATGCCGGATTTGACGGCTATCTGGCGAAGCCCATTGTCAGCAAACAGTTAAAGGATATGGTGCGCTCGCGGCTGCCCGGAGAACTGCTGGCGGGTCAGAGACTTGAGGGCGTGCAAAACGATATGCCTGCGGGCGGGACAGAGGAGCGGTGGGCTGAGCGCGTGTGCCGGCCCGTGGGAAAGGAGGAACGATCCACGGGACAACCGGCGGATCCCGGGCTGCTTCCCCGGCTGGACGGTCTGCTGGACACTTCACTGGGGATGGAGTACTGTTGTGACAGTGAGGAATTTTATCAGGAAATGCTGGTTTCCTATATGGAAAATCAGAAATATGAGGCCATTGGGGAAGCTTATGGAAAGGATGACTGGGAAAATTACAGGATCCTGGTGCATGCTTTAAAGAGTACATCCCTTTCCATTGGCGCGGTCAGTCTCTCGGAACAGGCAAAGGCTCTGGAGATGGCGGCGAAAGAGGGGAATATCGCGCATATCCGGGACTGCCATGGAGAAATGATGGCGGCATATCGGGAACTGTTGGATAAACTGGACGCGGTGATAAGAAAGCCCGTGGAAAATCGACAGAGCCAGCTTCCGGCGGAGAACCGACCGCCAGAGGCCGGCGGTCAGATGGCAGCCGGGAGCATGCAGTCTGCGGCACAGCAGAGCCATGAGGAAGAAAGAAGCCTGCCCCATATCCTGATCGTGGACGACAGCGCCATGAACCTGCAGATCGCGGAAAAGATGCTGGGCGGCGGCTTCCAGGTGAGCAGTGTGGATTCCGGAGAAAAAGCGTTGGAGTTCCTGAAATCGCAGATACCCGACCTGATCCTGTTGGATGTGCATATGCCGGAAATGGACGGGTTCGCGGTGATGGAGCGGATTCGGGAGGACGACGCCTGCAGGGCGGTCCCCGTTATCTTCCTGACGGCAGACGACGACAGGGACACGGAAATCAGGGGATTTCAGGCGGGAGCGCTGGACTTTATCACCAAGCCCTTTGTGGCTGATATCATGATCCAGCGTGTCAGCCGGATCTTGCAGCTGGATCGTCTGCAGAAGCATCTGCAGCAGGAGGTGGAAAAGCAGACCCATGTGGCGGAGGAGAGACGGAAGAAAGTGGAGCGCCTGTCCCTGCAGGTCATGAAAACTCTGGCGGCCACCATAGACGCAAAGGACAACTATACCAACGGGCATTCCGCCCGCGTGGCGGAATACTCCAGGGAGATCGCAAGGCGCAGCGGCAGGAGCGAACAGGAGCAGGAAGATATTTATTACGCGGGCCTGCTGCATGATATCGGTAAGATAGGCATTCCGGAGGAGATCATCAATAAAACTTCCCGCCTGACGGATGAGGAGTATGAGGTGATCAAGAGCCATCCTGTCATTGGAGGAAATATCCTGAAAAATATTTCGGAACTGGCGGACATCAGCATAGGCGCGAAATGGCATCATGAACGCTATGATGGCAGGGGATATCCCGATCGTCTCCGGGGGGAAGATATCCCTGAGGTGGCAAGGATCATCGGCGTTGCGGACGCCTATGACGCGATGACTTCCAAGCGCAGCTACCGGGATGTGATGCCGCAGGAAGCAGTAAGGGCAGAGATCGAAAAAGGCAGGGGAAGCCAGTTTGATCCATATTATGCCGATATCATGCTGGCTATGATCGACGGAGACACGGAGTACCGGATGCATGAGCAGAACGGAGCATCGGATGATGCAGGATAAGGGGATGCGGCATGATGGGGCGAAGCAGATGGAGAAAGGAATGGATGAGTATGGGAAAGACGGTCTTGGTGATCGATGATGACGCAATGAATCTGAAAAGGGCGGAGTTTATTTTGAGCAAAGCCGGATATAACGTGCTGACAGCGGCCTCCGGCGGAGAGGGTATTGCGATCCTGGAAAAAGGGATGGCGGATCTTACTCTGCTGGATATCGAGATGCCGGTGATGAACGGGATCCAGACCCTGAGGCAGATACGGGAAAGCAGCGCCATCCGTGAGAGCAGAGTCATGGCTCTGACCGCATCGGATGATGAGGAGGTGCGCAGGCAGATGGACGAATTGGGAGCGGTGGGTTATATCAGGAAGCCCTTTATGCCCCCTGTCTTGCAGAAACAGGTGGAGGAAGCGCTGGCATGAGCAGGATAAAACGTAAGGATATCCCGAAAGACCGGATGGCAGACTCGGTGGAAGAACTCTATGTTCCTTCGGGCAAAACGGTCTGCCTTGTATTTGCCATAGTCTGCGCCCTGTTTGTGCCCATCAATCTGGGAGTGGGCAATATTCCCCTGGCGTTCATCAATGCGGGCATCAGCCTGATGATGGCGGTGGGATATCTTTCTATTTTGAAAAGTGATTCGCTGAAATATGCGGCGCCCATCATCATGCTGGTCCTGGTGGCGGTCACCGTCCAGTATCTGGTCACGGGCGGGGAGGAGGGCTTCAGCATCCTGTGGATCTTGCTGATCCCGCCCTTTGCCATTTATATACTTGACCTGAAAAAGGCGGTCATATTCTCGCTGCTGATAGGGCTGATCGTGGCCGTGGGGCTGTGGACTCCGGTCAATGCGTGCTGTTATGATTTTAACAGGACCTTTGAGATCCGTTTTCCCATTCTGTATGCGGCGGAGATCGCGGTGGCGATCCTGATCAAAAAGAAGATTGCACAAGTGGAGCACAGGCGTGATGAACTGCTGAAACTGAACATTCAGTATAAGGAGGACGCGGAAAAGGCAAACCGCGCCAAAAGTGATTTCCTGGCAAGCATGTCCCATGAGATCCGGACACCCATCAACGCGGTTCTCGGCATGAATGAGATGATCCTGCGGGAGAGCACGGAGGAAAGCATTCTGGAATACGCTTCCAATGTGGATTCCTCCGGAAAGTTCCTGCTCTCCCTGATCAACGATATCCTGGATATCTCCAAGATCGAATCGGGGAAGATGGAACTGGTCGAGGAGGAATATTCCCTGCGTTCCCTGCTGAATGATGTTCTGCGCATGGCATATTCCCGGGCGGAGGAGAAAGAGATCAAGATCGATGTGGAAGCGGCGGCAGAGATACCGGAACTGCTGTATGGCGACGGCATGAAGGTCCGCCAGGTGCTCACCAATATCATGACAAACGCGGTCAAGTATACCGGTCAGGGCGGCATGGCTACGCTGGTCGTTTCGGCGGAATATGCGGACGAGACGCATATCCGGCTGACCATGGGGGTCAGGGATACCGGAAAGGGGATCAGGGAAGAAGATATAACCCAGCTTTTTGACGCCTTTCAGCGGGTGGATGAGAAGGCCAACCATGCTATAGAGGGAACCGGTCTGGGTCTCGCCATTTCCCGGAGTTATGTCCGGATGATGGGCGGGGAACTGCTGGTGAAGAGCGAATATGGAAAAGGTTCGTACTTTTATTTTACCATCTTTCAGGAAGTGCGGGGCAGCAGCGCACTGGGTGAACTGGGAGCAACTGCCACGGGGGGAAGACGTCCCATGGGGGAAAGGGCTTACAGGCAGCAGTTTACAGCGCCGCAGGCCCATATCCTGGTGGTGGATGATGATGCGATGAACCGCGCCGTGGTAAGGGGGCTGTTAAAGGAGACGCTGGTGAAGATGGATTTCGCGGACAGCGGAGAGAAATGCCTTTCCATGCTGGATGGAAAAGCCTACGATGTTATCCTGTTGGATCATATGATGCCGGATATGGACGGGATTGTGACGCTGGCGAAAATGCGGAAAGACCATCCCGGTCAGGCTGCGAAAGTGATCGCGCTGACCGCCAACGCGATCTCCGGCGCGAAACAGATGTATCTGGAAAGCGGATTTGACGATTATCTGACGAAGCCCATCGATGGGAGATCCCTTGAGATGATGCTGATGAAATATCTGCCTGAGGATAAGATAGAGCAGGCGCAGGAGCCCGGAAGCCGTGTGGCGGGAGAGGCGCCGCGCACAGGAACGGCGCTGCAGGCAGATTCTGCGTTCTCCATGGCGGCGCTGCGGGAATGGAAAGAGGCGGCGCCGGAACTGGACGTTCTGGCAGGCCTGGCATACAATCTGGAAGACAGGGATTTCTATCTGGAAATGCTCCGGATGTTCACGGAGCAGGATAAAACGGCGGAACTGGAGCGATATTATGAAGAGCGGGACTGGGGCAGATACCACGTCACGATGCATGCACTGAAGAGCACGGCCCAGAGCATCGGGCTGACGCGGCTCTCGGAGGAAGCCAGGCAGCTGGAATACGCCGCGAAACGGAAAGACGTGGAATACATCCGGTTGTTCCATGGCGAGGTCATGCGGTTTTATGGGGAATGCATGGACATGATCGGGAAATGTATGGAGATCAAACAGCACGTTTGATCACATATTTTTCAGGCGGATCGGGTATCATAATCATAAAAATAATGTAAAAAATAAACAAATCATAAATTATTAGCACTCACTATTGACGAGTGCTAATAAAAGTGCTATAACAAGATCAACAGGAAGAAAACTTCCCGAACTGATCACCTGTAACTCAAAACAGTCTCGCGCTGAAGTGCAGAGACCGGAACAAATTGTCGTGAACGACAATTAGAATAGGAGGAATGACATATGTTAATGCCCAGTATTTTTGGAGAAAGCTTACTTGACGACTTTTTCGGAGATCGGAACGGATCTGCGAGAAATAATATGAGATATCCCGCGCCGTCCAACAGCATCATGAAGACCGATATCAAGGAATCGGAAAACGATTACGAGATCAACATCGATCTGCCCGGATATAAGAAAGAGGATGTGCAGGCCGAACTCAAGGACGGTTATCTTGTGATCACCGCAAAGAATGAGAGCAGTGTGGAAGATACCGGCAGCAAGGAGTATATCCGGAGGGAGAGATTTTTCGGAACATGCAGCAGAAGCTTCTATGTAGGCAAGGAAGTCCAGCAGGAAGACATTTCGGCCAGGTTTGAGAACGGCGTCCTGATCATGAATGTTCCCAAGCATGTGGAAAAGCCGGTGGAGGAGAAGAAATATATCTCTATCATGGGATAAGCTTTGCACAGTAAGCGCAAAGGGGCAGCGGTCACCTGAGGGTGGAGGCTGTCCCTTTCGTTTTGAAAAGGCTGTAAGGCGCTTCCCGGATGAAAAATATTTCCACCGCCCCTCTAAAGTATTTTTTCATCCTGTCGATAAATAATACATGAAAGGTCAATGAATCTAAGACTTGCAGAAAGGAGGAACTCATATGCGTATTGAAGCGTATTCTCAGGTACAGCAGATATATAAGCCCAGACAGACAGCCAGGAACAAGCAGGTGAGCGCGGCGTCCCATGATTCCGACCAGCTGCAGATCAGTACGGCGGGCAGGGATTATCAGACCGCGAAATCCGCAGTGGCAGCAGTTCCTGACATAAGGGAGGATCTTGTGGCATCCATCAGGTCCAGGATCGACAATGGAACTTATCAGGTGAGTACTTCGGCATTTGCCGAGAAGCTTTTATCAAAAATGGATGAAATGAGGTAGGAAGTCCCGTGGCTAGTTTAATGGAGAACCTGATCGATGTTTTGGATCGGGAATGTGCTGAATATGAGGGACTTCTGACTTTATCCCAGAAAAAGACGCCGATCATCGCGAGCGGCAATCTGGAAGATCTGCAAAAAATCACGGATGATGAACAGAATGTGGTAGTTCGTATCAATCACTTGGAAAAACAGCGGATTGAAGTTACGAAAGATATCGCCAATGTGTTGAACAGGGATGTTGACAATCTGAAACTTACGAATCTGATCGAGATGCTGGCCGCCAGGCCTGCGGAGCAGGAACAGCTGGCAGCATCGCATGACCGGCTGCGGACGGTTGTTTACAGCCTGCAGCGTGTCAACGAGCAAAACAGAGAATTGCTGACGAATGCATTGGAAATGGTGGAGTTCGAGATGACTCTGATTCAATCCATGAAAGCGGCGCCTGAGACGGCAAATTATAACAGAGGCGCCTATACTTCCGGTAATACCATGGGAGTGCCTCGCAGCGGATTCGACGCAAAGCAATAATTTTTGAGGTGATCGATATGCCATTGATGGGTAGTTTATATATAGGGGCATCCGGGTTACAGACCAGTCAAAATGCGCTGAACACCACAGCGCATAATCTTTCTAACATAGACACTCCCGGTTATACCAGGCAACAGGTACAGCTGGCTACCAGGAGTTACCTGAAACTTTCTACAGACCCTAAATCTGTAAACAACAAACAGACAGGTATAGGTGTCTCTTATTCCCGCGTAAAATATGTGAGAGATTATTTCCTGGATCAGACATATCGCAAGGAATCCGGGCGCAGTATGTTTTACGAAGTATCCACGGGGGTACTGGAAGAGATAGAGAGCCAGCTGGGGGAAATGAACGGCGAGGCATTCCAGACCACCATGGAGGATCTGTGGACGGCGATAGAAGAACTGGCGAAAGATCCCGCAAGTTCCATCACGCAGGGAGTATTGGTGCAGAGATCGTCGGAATTTATCGAGAGGGCGGCGGCTGTTTATGACGGCCTTGTTTCCTATCAGGACAATCTGAACACACAGATCAAGCAGCAGATCGACAAGATCAATAAATACGGACAGCAGCTGCTTGTTTTAAATGACAGGATCAGAGCCATTGAGTGCGGCGGCATCGAGCATGCCAACGATCTGCAGGACGCCAGGAATTCGATCCTGGACGAACTTTCCCAGCTGGCGAGCATGTCTTATGAATATGATATATATGGCAGCGTGTCGGTGAAGATCGAGGGAGTGGACTTCGTGAAGAGCGGAACCTGTTATGAGATCGGACTGTACACTGACGAGACCACCGGATTTTACACGCCTTTCTGGCCCACGGATGCAAAATATCGCATCAAGGACGACGGCACGAAAGAATATGATATCGATGGGGCGGAAGTGTTCGACCTGGAACGGGAGATCTCATCCGATCTGGATACGGACATAGGCGGCATCCGGGCCATGCTTTATGCCAGAGGAGACCACAGGGCCGATTACACGGATCTGGATCCCAGCGTCTGTACGCAGAAGAAGCTGGAGGCTCTGGGGATCACGGAGGAAGAGTATTCGGAAAGTTATGGCCGCCAGTATTATGATGAATGCATTTCCAATTCGATCCTGATGAACATTCAGGGCGAATTTGACCAGATGGTCCACAGCGTGGTCACGAAGATCAACGATATCCTGATGAAGGGAGCGGGCGTTGAGACCGGGACCCTTACCTATGCGGTTTATAATGAGGACGGGACCACTTCCGCACAGGTGACAGAAAAAGTCAGGTATTGTGAGGTGGAACCGGACGGATATCTGCGGGACAGCGACGGCATCCCTCTCCAGATGTTCACCAAGATCACTACGGCGGGCTATACCAAAGTGAAAGGTGATGATGGCAAAGATTATTATATCTTCAATGAAGAGGACGGTATGCAGCCGGACAGCATTTATGCTGCGAAGAACCTGCAGGTCAATCCTATATTGATGCAGGAACCCGCCAAGCTGGGATTCCGGAAAGAGGACGGTTCTGAGGATCAGACTATCGCGGAAGAACTGAAAGCCGCTTTCCAGGAGAAAGGTTACACTCTGAACCCCAACGTGACGAGAAAGACCACATTCATTGATTATTATACGGATCTGGTGAACCAGGTGGGCAGCAATGGGTTCATCTACAGAGGCATCTATGAGAACCAGCAGGCCGAACTGGAATCCATTGACAGTTCCAGACAGCAGGTGGTGGGCGTATCATCTGATGAGGAACTTTCCAATATGATCAAGTTCCAGAATGCCTACAACGCATCCAGCCGTTACATCAATGTGATCAGCGAGATGCTGGAACATATCATCAATACATTAGGCGTATAGTGTGAGGTGCCGAAAGCGCGGCGTTTTTCACAGGTAAACGATACCGGGAGGGAAAGAAGATGCCTTCACAATTCTTTGGATTAAATATTGCGTATACGGGTCTGCTGGCAAGCAATGCGGCGTTGAACACTACGAGCAACAACATCGCCAACGTACAGACAAAGGGCTACAGCAGGCAGGAGGTAAATCAGGCGGCATCAAGTGCGCTCCGGGTGTTCCAGACCTATGGATGTGCCGGCGCCGGTGTGGATACTCTGTCCATCGAACGTATCAGGGATGGGTTCTATGATACCAAATACTGGAACAACAATGCCAAGGTGGGCGAATATAGCATGAAAGAGTACTATATGCAGCAGATCGAGACCTACTTTGACGACAACGGCAAGAATGCCGGGTTTAAGACCGTGTTTGACCAGCTTATGACCACCGGCTTACAGGCACTGATGGATAATCCCGGCGATGCTACCACGAAAACACAGTTCGTGGGTTATGCGGGGGCGCTGACGGAATATTTTAACGGGGTTGCCGGAAATCTGGAAAATGTGCAGAAAGATGTCAACTCGGAGATCAAACTCAAGGT
The DNA here is from genome assembly GCA_023664345.1 of Lachnospiraceae bacterium. Lineage (GTDB taxonomy): Bacteria > Bacillota > Clostridia > Lachnospirales > Lachnospiraceae > Acetatifactor. Next base: position 37,417 of record JAMPFQ010000013.1, read on the forward strand.
GGATGAGATCAACTCCATAGCGGGACAGATCGCTACCCTGAACAAACAGATCAATACCATCGAACTGACCGGCGTGACCGCCAATGAACTGCGGGATAAGAGAGAACTTCTGGTGGATCAGCTTTCGGAGATCGTGGATGTGAAGATCACGGAGTATCCCATCGTTGACCTGAACAATCCGGAACGCGAGACGGGAGCAAACAGATATATCGTCAGGATCGCCGGCGGACAGATGCTGGTGGACGGCAATGAGTACAACGGCCTGGAGTGCAGGGCGCGGGAGACTTATGAGAAAGTGAACCTGACGGATGTGGACGGCCTGTATGACGTGTACTGGGAGAACGGCCAGAGGTTCAGCCTGTATAATGCGGCTATGGGCGGCGCATTGCAGGGCCTGATTCAGATGCGGGACGGCAACAACGGGGAGAACTTTACCGGGCAGATCACCAGGACGGACACCATCAGGGAAAGCGGCGTCACGCACGATGTGGTCACGGTCGAGGTGGGCAAGGCCTATCTTCAGGATCTGAACAAATGCAACCTGTCGGATTCCGGCGGCATCATCACGCTGGGCAATCAGGAGTTCTATTACGATTCCTGGAAATGCGAGATCAGTTATGACGATGCCGGGAAAGAGGTATATTCCTATACTTTTGTTCTGTCGGATAATACGAAAAACACAGCCAGGCTGACCAATGACCGCGTGGGAAAAGTAGCTTCCATTGGCGCCAGCATTTCCTATCAGGGCGTGCCTTACTATATGAAACAGATGAACGAATGGGTGCGTACTTTCTCCCAGAAGTTCAACGATATCATGACAAGCGGCGTTGACTCCGACAATGAGCAGGGAGCCATGATGTTCACCGGCAACCATGCGACGGACGGTGAGCAGTATGATCTGCCGGACGAGAACAGGTATGACTTGTTCCGGCAGGGACATAAGCTTTTGCAGGAGGCCTATGAAAACGCGCCGGAGATCATGGTGCTGGAGACAGCGGCGAAGTCTATCTATGATGCCAATATACAGACACAGGCTTTTCAGGATGCGGTGAGCGCTGCGAAGCAGACCAAGCAGGCAGCAAAGGAAGAGGCGAAGATCAAAGAAAAGATCAATGTTGCAATGACGGCTTCCACGATCCAGAGCGAGATAACGACCAGGGCGGATGCGCTTGTGGCGGCGGGTAATGCGCCCAGTAAAGCTGCTGCGGAGAAGCAGATCCGGGAAGAGATTGAAAATGATTTCAGGAACGGCACAAACGGCAGGACGCAGATTACCCTGACATCGGCTGAAGAAGCTGATATCCAGGCAGCGGCTGAGAAAGAAGCTACGGCGGAGGTGGAGGCGAAATACAAAGCGGAGGCTCTCGCCCAGGCGGAAAAAGATATCAAGGATGCAGACAAGTGGGATGCGGCCATCGCGGATGCAAAGAAAGAGATCCTGGCGGGGACCGATGAGGGAAAGGCGGCGCTGGAACAGGCCAAGGCGGAGATCGCCGAGAAGAACGAAGTGCCCATGAGTGCGCTGGATTTGGCAGAAAAGCTGGTTGAGGCGCGAAAGAAAGAGATAGAGGACGAGGGAACGCTGACGGATGCGGAGGATATCCTGAAAGAGGCTTTCAAGACGGTGAAGTTTACCGTCAATGTGGCAAGCGACAGCTATTACTGGGTGACGGCCATGAATTTCAGCGTGAATGCTATTGTGGAGAACGATCCCACACGGATAGCTAACAGATATAAGGAAAGTGACGGCCCGGAACAGAACGATCTGCTTGAGGATATCAGGGATCTGGCTACCGATAAGGATAAGATGACTTTTCGCGGCAGTTCCGCATCGGAATTTCTTCAGTGCATACTGGCGGATGTGACGCTGAACGCATCCAGAGCCAATATGTTCAGCCAGAGTTTCCGGGATATCGCAAATACCATCGACAACCAGAGAATCTCGATCTCCGGCGTGGATGAGGATGAGGAAGCAGTGAACCTGGTAAAATACCAGAACGGATATAACCTGGCTTCCAAGATGATCCAGACCCTGACGGAGATCTATGACAGACTGATCCTGGAGACCGGTGTTTAAGAGATTTTTTATGGAGGCAAATGAATGAGAATCACAAACAAGATCATGCAGCGCAATAACCTGTCCAATATCAATACGAACAAGATATATCAGGATCAGCTGAGCACACAGATGTCCACCCAGAAGAAGATCAACAGGCCCTCCGACGATCCGGTGGTGGCGATCAGGGCACTGCGCCTGAGAAGCAATGTGACGGAAGTGACACAGTATTATACCAAGAATATTCCCGATGCGGAAAGCTGGCTCAAGGTCACGGAGGAATCTCTGAACAACCTGTCCCAGATCATAACCAACATGATCTCGCGGTGTACAAAGGGTTCCCAGGGCGACCTGCAGACCAAGGACAGGCAGATCATCCTGGAGGAACTGAAAGCGCTGGGAGAGGAAATATACAGCACCGGTGACGCGGATTACGCGGGCCGCTATGTGTTTACCGGCTATCGTACCGACACCTCCCTGAGTTTTCCCAAAGAGACAGAGTTGAAGTATTCCATCACGGAGCAGCTGGGCATAGAAGCCATCGACACGCTGAGTTATGTGGATACAGGGAAGCTGCTGGATATCAACAGTTCCAATTTTGATACCGTTGCGGTCGATGAGACGCAGATCACAGCCACGGATGTATATCGTATCAGGCTGGCCTACAAGGACTGCGACGCCAATGGCACAGCGCCTACGATCACGTACATCGATCCGACTGCTACCCCTCCTGAACAGACCATGACTGCGACCAGGATGAGCCTCTACGGCACGGACACCGATGCCGTCACAGGTGAGACAGACCCCTACAAGGCGGCCTCGGATTCAAACAACAAAGATGCCGTGATCTTCGTGCCGGAAACAGGCGAGATCCTGCTGGGCGAGGAGTCTTACAAGAAACTGATGGCGGTAAAGGACAGAGAGGATACCACCATTGAGAACGAAGGCGAGATCAAGGTCACATATGAGAAGAGCCATTGGGATAAGGGCAATCTCCGCCCCCAGCACTACTTCGCATGTACCACTACGGATGCGAACGGGAAGACCATTGACTATAACCAGGAGTATCTGAAGGGACATGTGTCCCATCAGGAGATCGAATATGATGTGGGATTCAACCAGACGATCCGGGTCAATTCCACGGCGGACGAATGTTTCCGGCCCGGCATCGGCAGGGAGGCCAACGATCTCGTCAATGCCATGCAGGATGTCCTGGATCTGGAGGCTACCGAGGCTACTCTGAAAAAGCTGCAGGAGGAGAACGCGGGTGATGCTGCCAAGTCAAAGACCATCCAGGATCAGCTGGACGCGGTCGGCAAGGCGCTGACCTATGCGAAACAGAAAGAGCAGAGCCTGTTTGAGAAAGGGATCACCACATTCCAGAAATATCTGGATGATGCCAACCTGTGTATCACCAACTGCGGTACGCGGAGCAGCAAACTGGCATTGATCAAGAACCGTATGCAGAATCAGAAGACCACCTTTGAAACCTTGAAGAGTGAGAACGAGGATGCCGATATCACAGAGGTGGCGATCAACCTGAACAGTGCGGAACTGACTTATGAAGCGGCACTGATGGCTACCGGAAAGGTAATGCAGACGTCGCTGTTGAACTTTATCTAAAGCAGGGCCGCAGATGCGGCGGAATGAGAGGGACTATGAAGATCAATACAAGATTATTTGGAGAGATCGAGATCTCGGAAGACAAGATCATCACCTTTGAGAACGGCATCATCGGATTCCCGGATATGAAGAGATTTGCCCTGATCCATGACGAGGATGTGGGACAGAGCGCGGGCATCCGGTATATGCAGTCTCTGGACGAGGCGGGGTTTGCCATGCCTGTGATGGATCCGCTGATCGTAAAGCCGGATTATGACCCGGAAGTGGAGGATGAACTGCTGGCCGGACTGGGATCTGCGGCGGAGGACGGCTTTCTGGTCATGGTGACAGTGTCCGTGCCCAGTGACCTGACGAAGATGAGCGTGAACCTCAGGGGACCTCTTGTTATCAATGTGGAGACACACAAGGCCTGCCAGGTGATCGTTGACAGCAATGATTTTCCTGTAAAGTTCCCTATCTATGAGATCTTGCAGGGTGGAAAGGCGGGTGTGTAAGATGCTGGCATTATCCCGTAAGAAGAACGAGGCTATCGTTATCAATAATAATATAGAGGTCACGATCCTGGAAGTAAAGGGCGATCAGGTCAAGGTTGGCATCAATGCGCCCAAGGAAGTGCCCATATATCGGAAAGAAGTATATCTTCAGATCCAGGCAGCGAACAGTGAAGCTGTGAATGTGGAGGGCATGGAAGCGTTAAAAAATTTGTTGGGATAACTGGCAGGGAGGCATAAAAAAATCATGCCTCCCTGTAAACTTTATCAGGCTGCTGTCCGATAATAATTTTGGAGATGTACCCAAATATCAATACACAAAGCAATCACATGGAGGTGAAAGGAAATGGCAATTGAAGCAGTTTCGAGCATTATGACGGTACAGGCACAGGGAAGTGTAGTACAAAAGCCCGTGACACCCGTACAGACGGAGAAGCCCGAGAACGCTGCCAGCACCGTGCAGGCAGCAGAAACAGTAGACAGGACCACCAGTGTTGTTGAGAACGCGCAGGAAAAGGGACAGTCGAACAATGGCGACCAGGCAAGGGATCAGCAGGCGACCAATGAACAGATCCGTAAGGCGGTGGAAAAATTAAACAAGAGCCTGCCTAATTCGGAGGCGGTATTCGGCATCCACGAGAAGACCAATCGTGTCACCATTAAGATTGTTGATAAGGGCACGAAAGAGGTCATCAAGGAACTTCCGCCCGAGAAGACTTTGGATATGATCGCCAAGGTATGGGAATTGGCAGGAATCTTAGTCGATGAAAGACGTTAAGGAGGTTGTGGAAGATGGCAATGAGACTGAGCGGACTGATGTCCGGAATGGATACGGAGAGTATCATTCAACAGTTGGTAGAGGCAAAGAGCACAAAGGTAACGACTGCGAAGAAATCTCAGACAAAGCTGAGCTGGAAGCAGGATGCGTGGAAAGAACTGAACACCAAGTTAAAGAATCTGCAGTCCAAGTTCCTGAGCAACATGCGTTTCAGCAGCGCTTACACCAAGAAAACCACCAAAGTGTCTAACCCCAATGCGGTAAGCGTGATCACAGGCGAGAACGCGGTGAACGGCGTGCAGTCCCTGGAGATAGACCAGCTGGCCAAGACCGGATACATGACCGGCGGCGTGGTAAAGAGGGCGGATGGCACAGATGGTGAGATCACGGCCATGACTACGCTGAAAGAACTGGGCTTTACCGGCCAGGGCGGCTCCATCAATGTAAAGACAGCAAGCGGTTCCGTGGACATCAAGGTCACTGAGGATACCAAGATCTCGGATGTGCTGACACAGCTTAAGAGCGCGGGGCTGAATGCCAGCTTTGATGCCAAGTGGAAGAGATTCTCCATCAGTTCAAAGGAATCCGGCGCAGCCAACGATTTCAGCGTTACCGCTGTAGATGCGCAGGGGCAGAGCGCCCTGGCTGCCATGAAGCTGCAGGTGAACCTGAATGATGATGAAGCTACCCGTAAGGAATATGAAGAGTATGCGAAGTATGTGGGGGCAGATGATACTGCGACCGCTGCAAACATGAGCGCACTGATCAATGCGGACATAGCCTCCAGAAGAGACGCTTACCTGAAATCATACGAGGACAAATCCAAGGAACTGGAGTCTGCGAGGGATGCAGCCAAGGCCATTACGGATAAGTACACCAGCCTGCGTGCGAATGCAGAGGCTTATGACGATGACATCAAGACAGCAAACGACAATATCACTCAGTGGAATAAGGATCTGGCGGCTGCCTCTACCGATGAGGAGAAGAAGACAATCCAGGATAAGATCGACGCGGAGCTGGAGAAAGTGAAAAATCTTACCGAGGAGCAGACTGCTGTCAAGAACCTGGCCTCCCATAATGACACTATCACTAAGCTGAATGCGGATATCGCTGATATCAAGACTTATGTGGATGTGGACGCCGGAACGGAAACGGCTGCGCTGACCAATGAGGTGACAAAGCGCTACGTTGACAAGGCGAATATGGCAAAGCAGGTCTGGGAAGCATATGATCCTACTGATAAGACGGCAACCGGCGCAACCAAGGTATCCGGACAGGACGCAAGGATCTACCTGAATGGTGCGGAGTACGAGAACAGCACCAACACCTTTGAGATCAACGGACTGACCTTTACCGCCCTCAATGAGACAAAGGGAGAGCAGATCACTGTCACCACTGAGCAGGATGTGGACGGCATCTATGACATGGTGAAGAACTTCCTGAAAGAGTACAATTCCATCATCAATGAGATGGATAAACTTTATAATGCGGAGTCCGCAAAGGGATATGAGCCCCTGTCCGATGAAGAGCGGGAGGCAATGTCCGATGCCGATATCGAGAAATATGAGAAGAAGATCAAGGATGCCCTGCTCCGCCGTGATGAGAACCTTTCCTCTGTCAGCTCGGCGATGAAGAGCGTGATGTCTGCCGGAGTTGAGGTGAACGGTAAGACAATGTATCTCTTTGACTTCGGTATTGATACGCTAAGCTATTTTACGGCTGCTGATAACGAGAAGAACGCATATCATATCGATGGCGATCCCGATGATGTGAACACTGCCGGAAATGCGGATCAGCTGAAGGGTATGATCGCCAGCGACCCTGACACCGTGATCAGCTTCTTCACGAAGCTCTCCCAGAATCTGTATGATAAGATGTCGGATCTGTCCAAGTCGGTGGATGGCTATCGTTCGTACGGAAGTTTCTATGACGACAAGAAGATGAAGTCTGATTATGACGACTACACTTCCAAGATCAAGGATCTGGAAGATAAGCTGAACGATTATGAGGATAAATGGTACAGCAAATTTGCAGCCATGGAGTCTGCGATGGCGAAGATGCAGCAGAATTCAAGTGCCGTGACGGCACTGCTGGGAGGTTCATGATATGGCATTACCTAATGCGTATGCTCAGTATAATAACAGCAAGATACTGACGGCAAGCCCTGCGGAACTGACGCTGATGCTGTATGAAGGCGCGATCAAGTTCTGCAATATTGCGGAGACGGCTATTGAGGAAAAGGATGTCGAAAAGGCGCACGTTAATATTGTGAAGACACAGAAGATAATAGACTATCTCAGGCAGACGCTGGATATGAAATATCCGGTGGCAAAGGATTTTGACAACATTTATGTTTATCTGGAAAGCCGCCTTGTGCAGGCGAACCTGAAGAAAGATAAGGAAATACTGGAAGAATGCCTGGGGCATTTAAGGTCCGTCAGGGATACCTGGAAAGAAGTCATGCGCATTAATCGCGAGAAGGGAAATGCTTAATGGAGAATCAACTGACTATTTTATCCGAAAGCCTTGATAAAAAGCTGCAGGTGCTGAATGAAATCCAGGAATATAACAGGAGACAGGAACAGAGTTTTCTGGAGGAGACGGCGAACCTGGACGACTTTGATGCCGCCATTGAGGAAAAGGGACGCCTGATCGAACGGCTGGGCAAGCTGGACGAAGGCTTTGAAACTGTCTATGGCAGGCTGGCGGAAGAATTAAAGGGCAACCGTGAGAAGTACCGACTGCAGATCAGGGAATTGCAGGATAAGATACGTCAGGTGACGGAACTGGGTGTGTCCATCCAGGCTCAGGAGCAGCGCAATAAGAAGCTGGTGGAGCAGTACTTTGCCAAAGCGCATAGCAATATCCGTCAGGACAGGAAGAATTCCAAGGCGGTGTATGATTACTATAAGCGGATGAGCGGCATTAACATGCCGACATCACAATTTATGGACAGTAAGCAATAAAAATTTTTAGATTAGCCCTAAACTTTTCCCGGAATCTTCCGATATACTTTACAAGTAAAGCAAATGAACAGGACGTCAAGAGCTTACCTAAACAGTAGCCGGAAGCTGATCCGCACAATCAGGGAAAGGTTACAGTAACATTTGCCGGGACGGCGATACGTGCGAATCGACAGAACGGCAAGCAAAAATAATATGCCGCAGGGAAGCGGTATCTAATTTCAAGGAGGAATATATTATGGTAGTACAGCACAACTTACGCGCAGTCAACTCTAACAGGATGCTTGGTTTAACCAGCGCAAGCCAGAACAAGTCAACCGAGAAGTTATCTTCCGGCTACAAGATCAACCGTGCAGCAGACGATGCAGCAGGATTGGCTATCAGCGAGAAGATGAGACGCCAGGTGAGAGGCCTGACCCAGGCTTCCGCGAACGCACAGGACGGTGTTTCCTGCGTACAGACGGCTGAGGGCGCTCTGAACGAAGTGCATGACATGCTCCAGAGAATGAACGAACTGGCAGTTAAGGCTGCTAACGGAACGAACCAGACCGAGGATCAGTCCTATATCCAGAAGGAAGTGGATAACCTGATCTCTGAGATCAACCGTGTGTCTGCAACGACCACTTTCAACGAGAAGATGCTGTTGGATGGCACTTTCACCAATGTAGCTCTTCAGGTTGGCGCAGAGGAGGCTTCTGCTAATCAGATCAGCGTGACCATTGCAACTTTGAGTGCAAGTGGCCTGGGTGTAGGCGGCGTTAAGGTGTCGGCACAGAGCAGCGCAAAGACTGCGATCGGTACGATCAAGAGCGCTATCAAGACCCTGAACGAGCAGCGTTCCAACCTTGGTGCGGTACAGAACAGGCTTGAGCATACGATCAACAACCTGGACAATGTGGTGGAGAACACGACAGCAGCTGAGAGCCGTATCCGTGATACCGATATGGCGACCGAGATGGTCAAGTATGCTAACAACAACATCCTGGCTCAGGCAGGCCAGGCGATGCTGGCACAGTCCAACCAGGCTAACCAGGGCGTACTTTCCTTACTGCAGTAATCTCGACAGTAATGTAGCAACTGCCTGAGGGGATTCAATCCCCTCAGGAAAAATAAATGCCGCAGGGAAGCGGTATCTAATTTCAAGGAGGAATATATTATGGTAGTACAGCACAACTTACGCGCAGTCAACTCTAACAGGATGCTTGGTTTAACCAGCGCAAGCCAGAACAAGTCAACCGAGAAGTTATCTTCCGGCTACAAGATCAACCGTGCAGCAGACGATGCAGCAGGATTGGCTATCAGCGAGAAGATGAGACGCCAGGTGAGAGGCCTGACCCAGGCTTCCGCGAACGCACAGGACGGTGTTTCCTGCGTACAGACGGCTGAGGGCGCTCTGAACGAAGTGCATGACATGCTCCAGAGAATGAACGAACTGGCAGTTAAGGCTGCTAACGGAACGAACCAGACCGAGGATCAGTCCTATATCCAGAAGGAAGTGGATAACCTGATCTCTGAGATCAACCGTGTGTCTGCAACGACCACTTTCAACGAGAAGATGCTGTTGGATGGCACTTTCACCAATGTAGCTCTTCAGGTTGGCGCAGAGGAGGCTTCTGCTAATCAGATCAGCGTGACCATTGCAACTTTGAGTGCAAGTGGCCTGGGTGTAGGCGGCGTTAAGGTGTCGGCACAGAGCAGCGCAAAGACTGCGATCGGTACGATCAAGAGCGCTATCAAGACCCTGAACGAGCAGCGTTCCAACCTTGGTGCGGTACAGAACAGGCTTGAGCATACGATCAACAACCTGGACAATGTGGTGGAGAACACGACAGCAGCTGAGAGCCGTATCCGTGATACCGATATGGCGACCGAGATGGTCAAGTATGCTAACAACAACATCCTGGCTCAGGCAGGCCAGGCGATGCTGGCACAGTCCAACCAGGCTAACCAGGGCGTACTTTCCTTACTGCAGTAATCTGAATAGTGATGCAGCAACTATCAAAAAGGGAATCGGTTTCCGATTCCCTTTTTTTCATTAGAAAATTCTTTTAATCTGTAATATCAAAAGGCTGTTGTCCATTTCTGATCCGTTCTGTAATGATATTTTGGACTTTTGACATCTGTGCTTTATAAAAAGGATATTCATGGTCAGCGGTACCATATACGGGAGTCATGTAGTCGTTGTACTGTGTTGTCAAAATCTGGTCATAGCCGACAGGAACAGGTACTTGCACATTTTCAAAAGGCATCCATCTGAGATCTGAATACCAATCCCTGACAAAAGTTCTCTTGGAAGGGTTACCCAGCACCACACAGGATATATAGGGGCTTTCGGAATCATCATAGCACTGGCTCAACCGGTCGGAGAGCAGGCATAGCTGCTGGTGTATGTTCCCGCCTCTGTCGATCTTAGTACGACATAATTCTTCAATGTCAGGCAGGGATTCCAATACTTCATCCATATGTTCCTCACACTTTAACATGCTGGATATAACAATGTTAAAAAGCTGGTAAAGCGTTTCCCGTTCCGCGGGATTATCCGGCACAGTGTCAAGGGGCATGATATCTACGCCGACAATATAAGGAAAGCCGTGGAAAGCCTGGAGACGCTTGGGGCTATAACTGACAGAGGTGGCGTTGGCAAGAAAGGAAAAAGCTGTCTTGTGCTCTGCGGTGTTATAGGGAGTGTAAAGATGATATCCGACCGGCAGTTCAGCGGGCGCAACAGACAAAAAACGGTGATAGTCTTCCCGAAACATCACGATATCAATGTCATCATCCCAGGGAATAAAGCCCTGGTGCCGTATAGCTCCAAGCAGGGTGCCGTATGCCGCATAATATCGGATCTTGTGCCTCGCGCAGATCTGCCTGATGACTTCTAAAACCTCCAAACCGGCGGCCCAGGCACATTTCATCATAGGTTCAATATAAAAGTCATCACGTGTTTCGGCCTTAAAGAAATCTTCTTTAAATATAAGCATATTTTCTGCCTTTCATTTTCATTAAGCATTAATTCAGCATACTGCCATCAGTTAGTGACTTGATCAGTGACTGCTTAAACAGTTCCTGCTGCTTTTTGTAAAAAGGGTAATCATGTTCGGCTGCATACCGGACGGGGGTCATATAGTCACCATATAATGCGGTCAATACAGCATCATAGTCAATGGGAGCAGGAAGTTCAAAATGCTCAAATGGCAGATAAACGCAGTCTCGAAACCATTCTTTCCGGTAAAAATATTTATGTGACACATGCGAGGTGAACTCGACCATAAGGGGACTTCCGGAATTCTGATAGGACTTTGCTATGAGTTTGGCGGATCTTAAAAGCTGGTTTTGGATATCTCCGTCTCTGTCGATCTTGATAGGATAGAGTTCTTCTAACTCAGGGATCAGTTCCCCTATATCAGAAGATAGTTGTTTATAATTCGCACCTGTCTGATAAAGGACAGCAAAGTATGTTGTGAAAGTCTCTTCCAGCTGAGGATCTTCCGGTACTGTATCCAGAGGAAAAATATCCACTCCTACTACATAAGGACAGCCGTGGAATTGTTGCAGCCGCTGGCTGCTATAGTCAATGGAAGAAGCATTGATGATACGCGCGAAAAACTGTGTCCAGTTGCGATTGGTATCTATGGAAAACAGATGATAATCGTCAGGCAATTCATTCTCCGCGACAGCAAGGAACCTGTCGAAATCTTCCCGCAGCATACAGATATCCACATCATCATCCCAGGGAATGAACCCCTTGTGGCGAACTGCCCCAAGCAGGGTCCCACCCTCAGCAAAATAGCGAATATCGTATTTATCACAGATCTGTTCAATGACGGCTAATACCTCTAATTGGGCAGCCCATGCACATTTCATCATAGGTTCAATATAAAAATCACTTCTGGTTTCTCCGAGAAAGAATTCTTTTGGAAAGTCAAGCATATCCTATATCCTCCTATTCTGGTTCCGCCTCTGCACTTCTGCGCCCACTGCAGGTGAAAATTTCTTCCGGGCGCTTCCGTTACGAGGCTGTTTTTCCTAAACCAACTGTGCTGTCTCAAACATTTGCCGGATCCTGTCGGGATAAGAGAAATCCCGGCAGACACGTCGGTATCCGTTTCGCGCGATTTCCTTGCGAAGTTCCTCGTGCTTCAGATAGAAGTCTGCCTTGTCAAAGGCATCTTCCATACTTTCATACAAGATCAGTTCCTTTTCATTCTCAAAATATTCTGCAAGTTCCGGCTGAAAGTTGGAGAGCAGCGCTCCTCCTGCGCCCATGATATCCAAAGCACGCAGCGGTATGCCGGACTGGATGCTCTTTAAGGTGGGGCAGAGGTTGAGCCTGCTGCAGCGGAAGACTCCGGGCATTTCCGTGTGGTACTTTACGGGACCGCAGGATTTGACCGCTGTGGCAAAGCGGTAAGATCCGGTAGAGTAAAAATGTGTCTTGTAAAGTTCTCCCATCTGTTCGAGAAGAAAGATCCTCTCCAGATGCGTGATCTGAGCAGCAATGGCAAAGGATAATCCTCTGCGTGTTAAGGATACGGCAGTCTGTCCCATCTGCTGAAACGATCTGTTCAGACGCTCCAGAAGTTCATCTGTGATCATATCTTCCAGAAAGTAATATCCATAAATCCTCAGCTGGGCCTGCAGGATCCCTTCGATGTAGCCTTTGATATAATCGTCTGCAGGATACAACAGCGTATCCAGGGGGGAGTCATATAAGTGGCCTACAAAAGAAATATCTGCCTGCCAGGCGGCAATCTGGGAGGGAGTAAAGGTCAGGGCGTTTGAACGCTCTGCGTTTACTGCCAGGGGCAGATGAAATACCTGCGTATACCCTTCTCGGCGGTATTGCATCACTTCCACGCGGTCGAACAGGAAGATATAATTGGTCTCAAAGGAAAAATATTCTTTCAGGCGGTCTTCCAGGGGGCTGTCATAGCACCATGAAAGATATTTAATGTGATGCTCATGGCATGCTCGCGCCACCAGCGGGAAAAAATTGACGCTGACGACTGCATCGAAAGAATTTTCTGTCAGATACCTGGAAAAACGGTACATGAAAAATTCATCCTCAAATTTATCCGGGAAATGATAGTAGACAGTCTGGCAACTATGCCCGGCCTGTTCCAGATAATAAATAAGATCCTGATAGGTATAACTTCCCATATCATAAAACAGTATCTTCATAATAAATAACCATGCCTCCCCTTATGCCATGTTTCCGTGCGCTATGAAAGCTGCTGCTCATATATTTTCTGCTGCTTTTTGTAAAAAGGATAATCATGGTCTGCAGCATATCGGACAGGGGTCATATAGTCACCGTATTGCGCTGTTAAGACAGCATCATAATTGGAAGGAACAGGGATTTCAAGATGCTCATATGGTAAATAAACAGGATTCGCATACCATTCTTTGCGTAAGAATAACCTTTTTGATGCATGATAGGCCATGTAAGTGATGAAAGGGCTTCCGGAGTCCCGGTATTCTTTTCCTATGGCGTCAGCTAATTTAAAAAGCTGATGCGGGATACTTTTGCTCCGGTCAAATTTTATTTTACAGAGTTTTTCCAGATCAGGCAAGATCGCCATCACCTCGGAAGGCTCTTTTGCATAGAGACGAGCGCAGGAAAAGACAGTGGAAAATAGTTCTGTGTGGCAGCGTTCCAGCTGCGGGTCTTCCGGTAATTCGTCTAACGGATAGATATCGATCCCAACGGAATAAGGGCAGCCATGGAATTTCCCAAGCCGCTCTTCGCTGTAACTGACAGTATCGGAATTGATGATGCGCGCACAGACTTCATCCCATTCTGTATTGGTATTCGGGTCAAGGATCCGGTATTCATCGGGTAATTCCTTTTCTGCAGCAGCAAGAAATTTATCGTAATCTCTCCGCAACATACAGATATCCATATCGTCATCCCAGGGGATAAATCCTTTATGGCGGACCGCTCCAAGCAGTGTCCCCCAGTCGGCAAAATATTGAAGATCATTTTGGGTACAGATCTGCCCGACAACAACTAATACTTCCAATTGAGCAGCCCAGACGCGCTTCATCATTTCCTCGATCCGGAAATCACTTCTTACCTCTTCGTGAAAAAATTCCGCAGGAAAATCCAGCATATCTTTGTCCCCCCATAGGTTATGATTAAAATCTGCATCCTTGCATGATATACAAACTAATAGTATTATAACATAAATATTTGATTTGTGTAAAAAAAAAAGAGAATGAACCGATATGAAATATAGGTGAGGCAGTTATGATACGAGATAGATGATAAGCAGGATCTCGTGGCTGCGGGATCGTTGTTCATGCAGGAAGGAGATCTTGGAAAATGAATGGGAAAAAGATAAAGATAGCAGTGGTGTTGGATCAGAACACAGAGAACAGATGTGTTTTGAAAGATCTTATGGAGAGGCTGGAAAAAGAAAGCAATATCGAGACTGCCTGCATTTCTTATCCTTTGGAAAAGCGAAAGGATGTGATCGGCGAAATAAAGGCACTGCGTCCGGATCTGCTGATCACCGCGGATCTTTCGGGGTTTGAGCAGTGTACTCTCACGGATAATGTTTCCTATAATCTGCTGGATTGCAAGCAGTTACATCTGTTGCTTCATGAAAAGCTGCCGAATGAGCAGTATTTAAAAAAGCAGCAGAGTATCGCAATGTTCTTTTACTGTGTGGGCAATGCTTATTATGAACATTTGCATAAGTACTATCCACATCTGCCCTACCTGAAAGAAATGCCGGACTGGCAGTTCGAAAGAAATGAAAAAGCAGTGAATAAAAATGCAGAGATTCTTTATGGGGTATTTCTGGAGGTACTGCATGAATGTGGAAAATGTAAGCTTAGGGGAGATCAGAAATGATGCAAAACATTCATATCGATATTTTGCTTGCCGTTGGGGAAAAAGGCGGAGTGGAAAATGTCGTCAATAAATATGCGCTATATCTGCAGCGTCAGGGAATGCAGGTGAGAGTGATCCAGTTTGTATGGGAAGGGGTATGCTGGGCAGCAGATCCCGTGCCTTTCTATCCGCTTTTGGAAGGCAGGGGCGATTATACAGTGGATCAGTTCGTGGCAAAATATACAGAATTTTTGGCGAGAGGGGAGGCGGACGAAAGGCCGGACATCATCCTGGCAACGGCATGGCCGTTGATGGCGCTCGTTGCCAGACAATGTATTATGAAATTGCATTTTCCGTGCAAAATAATTTCGTGGCTGCATGCTCCTATAGAAAGGTATGTAGCGGCCGGATATGGCGGAGTGGAATGTCTGGGAAAAGCAGATGAAATCTTTGTGCTTACAGAGCGGAGCAGAAACGTGATCAATGCATATGATCCACGGTCGCTCACAAGAATTGTCAAAAATCCGGTGGATTTTTCCAGATGCACTATTTCGCCAGAGACAGATAAAACTAAGAGGGTACTGCTGTTTGTGGGAAGACTCTCGGAAGAGAAAAGAGTTGATACCATTATTCAGGCGCTCAGTCAGGCAAAAGATAAATGGGATCTGAAGCTGATCGGCGACGGAGATGAGAGAGAAAAACTACAGGCATTGGTCAATAAGCTGCATCTGGAGGAACAAGTGCTTTTTATGGGCTGGAGACAAAACCCCTGGGAATATGCTGCTGACGTATCTGCACTGGTACTGGCTTCGGAGTATGAAGGATTTCCTGTAGCGGCAATTGAAAGTATGGCATCAGGCATACCGGTCATTTCGACTCCGGTGGATGGGATCGTGGAATTGATAAAGCCGGGGATCAACGGTTTCCTTTTTCCGCAGGGAGACAGCACAGCATTGGCAGATATCCTGAACGCCATATCATCGGGGAAATTGCCTTCCATCCGCCCCGAAACATGCCGGGAAACAGTAGCCGACTATGAAGAACAGAAAGTCTGCACAGAGTTCAGCGAAGCGGTCATGGCGGTTTTAGATAAAATATCTGTTATCATCCCATGCTATAATGTTGAAAAACAGGTAGCCCGTTGTCTTGACAGTATCCTGGATCAGACTTTGCATGGAGTCGATATGGAGATCATCTGTATTGATGATAGATCAACAGATCGTACATTGCAGATCCTGGAAGAGTATGAAAAGAACTTTTCTGAAAAGATCATGCTCATCCCGCTGGATGAAAACGGGAAGCAGGGAAATGCCAGAAATATCGGTATGATGTATGCAAGTGGAAACTATATCACTTTTGTGGACGCGGATGATGTCATTGCTCCCCGGATGCTGCAGGCGCTGTATGATCAGGCAGCAGTGAACCAATGTGAGATCGTCGAATGCGCTTATAAAGAAGTGTTCTCAGATAATGATGCCCTGTCTGTCGAGAAAAAAGGAAATTGGGAATATATGCGCAGCGCAGCTGACAGGAAAAAGTATATTCTGCAATATGGGTGGAAAACCGGGCCATGTGCACGATTATACCGCAGGGATTTTCTGGAAAGCAATCAGATCAGCTTTCCGAAAGACACATATATGGAAGATATCTATTTTTCGGAACTCTGCATGCTGAACATGAATTCATATATCAGAGTGCCATATACATATTATTTTTATTGTATCAATCCATCCGGAGTAATGTATGGCGAACATATATCTGATTACTATATGGATACGGCAAAGGTTCAGAACATGACGACAAGATTCGTTTTAGACTGCGGACTGGCATCGGATTGTATGCAGGAATACGCGTTTTTGCATTTTAGCAAAGCATTTGCAGAACCTGTTGCGAGAATGTGCAGGGATGAGAGGTTTTTTTCTTATGATAATTTACAATACTTAAAAAAGACATTGTTGCAGCTATTCCCAGATTTTCTGCAAAACCCATATGTCAAAAATGATAATTCCGCAGAAATGGAACTATACAGACTTTTGTTGCAGGAAACTTATCCTGAGGAGGAGTTGTATAAAATAATATGTCTTTCTGACAGGGAATTTAACGATTAGGAAAGTGCAGCCAGCATTTTCTCTACCTGTTTTTGGTAGGGAAACAGTTCCTGTACCTTTTTCCAGCCGCAAAAGGCAATTTCATTCCTTTCCTGCTCATGATCCAGATAATAGTCGGCTTTGTGGCACATATCCTCAAGGTCGGTAAAATAGACAAAATCCCTGCCTGGTTCCAAAAACTCACACAACTCGGACTGATAATTTGTCAGCAAGAAACCGCCACAGGCAAGGATATCCGTTGCCCGCAGGGGAATACCCGAGGTAATGGAACGTAAGGTGATATTCAGATTTATTTTGGAATAACGGAAGACATTCGGCATTTCGTTGATATATGATACGATCCCCTTATGGTTCGCCTTTGGGCATAATTCTTTCCTGGACGCGGAATAAAGACTGACCGGAAAGCAGTCAGACAAAAGGTTCAATGCAGAGATACGTTCTTCGGAGGTGATCTTCGCGTGGAGCATATTGCAAAAGGCGATCTCATTGCCATAAGTAGAGTTTTTTGAATATTCTATCTTGATATATTTTGACAATTGCTCTACCAGGGACGGATTCAGCATAGACGGCACGAGATCAACGCCCCAAAGCTGCTTTTGGGCATCCATCAGGCCGTTCAGGTATCCGCGTAAATATGTCGGCAGTTCTTTTATCTGGTCATACAGGTTTTTTTCATAAAGACTGCCTACAAAAGAAATCTCATCCAGATACCGCTCTGGCATAAATTGTTCTGCTGTCATCTGATCAGATAGCCCAAGCTGCTGGTTGAGCCGTTCTGTATTTACTCCAAGGGGCATATGGTACACATGTTTTCCGCCTAAGTTCTCCACTTCCTGGAGCATATTACGGTCAAACAGGAAAATATAGTTACAGCTGTTTGAAACCGTAGTGGAATACAGGGTCAGGTGGGGGCAATCGTACACCCAGCTAAGGTATGGGACGGAGTATTTCATGGCAATATTCGAAAGAAATGGGAAGTAATCAAAAGAAAAAATCATATCATATTTCTGCGAATCGAACAAGTCAGCCGCTTTTTTTTCTAAACGGCTGTCATCAAAATAATCTTGAAAAGGTGATGTGAAAAGAGTCACCTCACATCCCGCTTTTTTTAATGATCCTACCATATCCTGACAGGAATTTTCATTCCAAGTATAGTATAGTACTTTCATATAGCAACCTCGCTTATACTGATTCCACCTGTAAAGAGATTGTGGCCGGATGTGTGGAAATGAGCAGGCGGCAGAATGCTAATGCAACATGCTGCCATCCGTTATCGCTGTTATCAGGGACTGCTTGAATATCTCCTGTTGTTTTTTGTAAAACGGATAGTCGTGCGACTCGCAGCGGACGGGTGTCATGTAGTCGCCGTACAGCGTGGTCAGCACGGCGTCATAGTTGACAGGGGCAGGAAGTTCAAACTGTTCAAAAGGCAGATAGACACAGTCCTCATACCATTCTTTCCGAAAATAAAGCTTTTGGGATGCATGAAAGCATAGATGCGAGATAAGGGAACTGCCAGAGCCCAGGTACGCTTTTGACAGGCGTTCCGCTAATTTCAGAAGCTGGTTCTGCACATTCTTACTTCGATCGATTTTGATATGGTACAGTTCTTCCATGTCCGGTATGATGTCGTCCACTTCGGAAGGAACCATGTTGTAGATATGTGCAGGGAAGTAGAGATTCGTAAAGTAATCCATGAACTGGTTTTCCTCCTGCGAGTCTTCCGGCAATTCGTCCAGAGGGAAGATGTCGATGCCAACGGAATAAGGACAGCCGTGGAATGCCCGGAGCCGTTTTTCGTCATAACTGATGGAATCCGCATTCACGATGCGCGAAAAAAGACGGCGCCATTCTACAGTGGCATCCAGGGAAAGAACCTGATAACCATCCGGCAATTCCTTTCCCGCAACGGCAAAAAACTTATCATAATCTTCCCGAAACATACAGATATCCATATCATCGTCCCAGGGGATAAATCCCCTATGGCGGACTGCTCCGAGTAATGTCCCCCAATCCGCAAAGTAGCGAAGACCGTATTTATCGCAGATCTGTTCAATGACGGCCAGTACTTCTAACTGAGCGGCCCAGGCACATTTCATCATAGGCTCAACATAAAATCCTTCCCTTGTTTCACCCAGGAAAAAGTCTTTTGGAAATGGAAGCATAAGTTTAACTCTCCTTTGCACTATTGTATATCACTAAACAAAACGGGGATCCGCTTTTCATAAGTATGAGAGCGACAGACTTTCTCATATCCGTTTTTGCAGATCTCCAGCCGTTCCTTTTCATGCGACAGGTAATATTCTATCTGGTTCATCAGGTCTTCTGCGTCTGTATAATATACATAATCTTCTTCCGGAACAAAGTGATCGAGAAAGTCTTCCTGATAGTTCGTCAGAAGAAAGCCCTGACTGCCCATGATGTCAAAGGCCCGCAGGGGAATGCCGCTCTTGATGCTGCGCAGAGTGATGTTCAGATTGATCCTGCTGTGCCGGAATACATACGGAGCCTCCAGATAATAGTCGATCGCTCCGTGGTTTGTGCAGCCGGGACAGCGCCAGGTTTTATCCGTGGTATATAGCTGCAGAGGGTATTTGCCGGCGATCCTCTGTAGCAGTTCAGTGCGTTCCATGGCTGTGATCTGGCGCAGCAGGAAATAGTTGCTGTAGAGGTAGCTTTCTGTTTCCACGCCATCGTGATTAGGCGGGCAGGGATATGCCTTTCGCAGTTTGGAGAGGATATCCTCGTTTAACAGGTCTTCGATGATGGAAATGCCATATACGTTCTTTTGGACCTGCATGATGGCGTCCAGATATCCTCTGGTAAAGTCAGGCAGTCCCTGAAGGCGCTCATATAATTGGTGTTTGGGTTCTGTGTATAAGGAGCCTACAAAAGAAATATCAGCCCGGTATTTCTCATGGATACGCGGAGAAGAGGCATCAGCCCTCAATCTGGAAGGCGCAGCGGCCAGAGGCAGATAAGAGACGGTAGGAATGCCGTTTTTTCGGAAAAACAGATATTCCTGCCTGTCAAAAAGGAATACTCTGTTGCAGGGATTGGCCAATGTGTAAGAATATAAGGAAACCAGGGGATTGTCATAAACCCATGAAACATAGGTCACATCCAAAGTATCACAGACCTTGGATATGATCGGAAAATAATTAAAAGAAAAGACATACTGCGGAGAAAAAGAACGGATCGCAGCGCGTAGATCTTCCTCAAAGACAGCATTATTGCGCCCCGTTCTGGGGGAAAAAGGATACAGGGATAATAGGGCGCCGCAATCCTGCAGGGCAGCTTTCATATCCTGCCCGCCATAACAGTTCCAATCCATGTATAAAATTTTGGTATGGTGCAATGCGGTATGCCGTGTCACTGTGCAGAATTCCTCCATGAAAATACATTGATATCTTACCTGTTAAAATGGATGATCTCCCTGTAAGACTTTCCTAAAAACTGCGGATAAGCCTGCATAAATATCTGTCGGTAACGATCATAATGGAACAGGCTTGGGAACCTGTTGTCATCATGCATGCACCAGGGATGCGCCTGACGGGGAACAGCAATCTTATAGCCTTCGGACAGAAAGCGGATGCTCTGAAACGCGTCATAGAAATCCCAGCCGTCCAGCTTGTCGGTGTTCCACCGCAGATCCCGGCAGGTGGCCATGAAAAAGCCGTCTATGCACGCGACCAGGTCGTACCCTTCCTCTGTGAGGCTGTAACGGTAGTCGGCGAGCCTGGGGTAGGGGCTGTCAGGGTTGCGCGTATATAAACCGCCGGATCTTCTGGCATGCCACATGATCCCGTCAGGAGAGATCTTCTCATAGCCGACCATCCCGACCATTCCGATCTGTGGGTCGGATGAAAAGACAGACAAAAGGTCATAAAGGAGATATCTGTTCAGGATAAATACATCCTGGTGCAGGTAAATCTTGTATCCGGCATCTGATGCCAGCATGGCCTCATTGTAGCCCTGGGTGATGCCAGCGGCATCTGCAATGGTGAGCAGATCGACCTCATATCCATCAGGGACGGCCAGCTGGTTGATATAATGAATGCATTCCTCTAAGAGCAATGCATCATTCGTACATAGTATAAAGGCAAATTTATGGTCGTTCATGGGAGTTCTCCTGTTGCTTTTCCGCAGAATCTGCATCTGTCAGGGCAAAGAATTGCTGCATGTCGTCAGCGCTCCATTCCTGAACATAAATATGAGCCAGTGTTTCATAGAAAGACTGATCAGGAACAATCAGGTCATCCTGTGTCATGATGTATGCCGCAAAGTGCGAAACAGGGTGGTTTTGCAGATAAATGACCGCCTCCTCCTGCGATTCCCCGGAGAGTTGGAAAAGGATACGGCGGAAAGCAAAAAGAGTCAGCATATATTTTTCCCAGAGGGCATCCATGTTGTCACAGCCCTGACAGAATAGAATCTTATGGTAGCTATGCTCCAGACGGAGGATGTTCAGGATGCGCAGGATACGGTGTGTTTTCCCGATATACTGGAAAGCGAGGTGTCCGTCCCCTTCTTCGATATAAGGGATCAGTTTCCATAAGGCATCGAGATCTTTCGTGCCCAGGGCGTTATCTATGGCAGTGATGATATGCTGCCAGGCGCTTTGGGCAGCGTCGTGATCCAGAGCCAGCTGTCGAAAATATTCTTCTGCTTCCGTGTTTCTGCCGTTCCTGATCATGCCGTCACTTCTTTTGCCGCAGCGCCGAGTGCCTCAAAGTGAGGGATCAGGTTCCGGAAAGCATCGGAGATCGCGGAATCTGTTTCGGAGGAAAGAGCGGCGTTCAGGGCAAGGATGGACTGATTAAAGTTTTCCTTGTCGATAGGCGTTTCTCCCTCTGCGAGCAGGTCGGAAGTAGCATTCATGACATTGATCTCCCAGTTGATGGCATCAAGGATGCTTTTCAGATATGTATCGGTGTCAGGCTGTCGCTCTTCGGACAATTCGCTGATGATCGTGGGCAGATTTTTTAAAAGGCGGTCATTGAACTGGGACAGAGTCTCAAGGGCCTCCAATTGTTCCGTTCTGTTTGTTTCCATGATGTTCTTCCTTTCCTGTTTTATGAATCCATTATATAGTATCTTATGAAGTGATGCAATAATAATTTTGCCGGATATATGGTTGTTGAACCGGGAAATCCATGATACAATGAGCGTTAGCGAGAAGAACATGCTTATAACAGATACAATAAAAGGCAGGTGCTGAGATGAAAGCGTTGATCTTAAATTCCGGGCTGGGCAGCCGTATGGGGGTTCTCACATCAGAGCATCCCAAATGCATGACGGAGATTGGTTTTCAGGAAACGATCCTTTCCAGACAGCTGAAAGCCGTCATGGAAGCCGGTATAGAGGAAGTCGTGATGACAACAGGACTCTTCGACGGCGCTTTGGCCAATTATTGCCAGAGCCTGAATCTCCCCCTTTCCATCACATATGTGAAGAATCCTCTCTACCGGGAGACCAACTATATTTACAGTATTTATTGTGCCCGTGATTTTTTGGAGGATGATATATTGCTGATGCATGGGGATCTTGTTTTTGAGAACAGGGTGATGGACAGGATCATGGAGAGCGAGCACAGCTGCATGGCGGTCAGCAGTACGCTGCCCCTTCCCGAGAAAGATTTCAAGGCGAAAGTGCAAGACGGGCAGATCGTCGAAGTGGGGATCGATGTCTTTAACAACGCTATGGCGGCCCAGCCTCTCTACAGATTGAACAGACAGGACTGGCAGGTATGGCTGGAACAGATCACGAAATTCTGTGAGAGCGGCGATGAGCAGAAACGGAAGTGCTATGCGGAAAACGCTTTCAATCTTGTGTCGGACAGATGCGTGGTCAGGCCCCTGGATGTAGATAACCTGCTCTGTGCGGAGATCGATGATGCGGCAGATCTGGCGGTGGTGAGCAGCAGGCTGGAAGAAGTGGAGAACCGGACGGTGTATATGTGCTTCAGTACGGATATCCTGCATTCCGGCCATATGGCGCTGATCAGGAAAGCGGGCAGGCTGGGAAAGGTGATCGTGGGCGTGCTTTCGGACGAGGTGGTCTCTTCCTATAAGCGTTATCCGCTGCTTCCTTTTTCGGAACGTAAGGCCATGTTCGAGAATATTGTGGGCGTATACCGTGTAGTGGAGCAGGATCAACTCTCCTACAAAGCAAATCTGGAGAAGTACAAGCCCTTTTATGTGGTGCACGGAGATGACTGGCGGACGGGATTTCAGAAACCGATCCGCGATGAGGTGACTTCCGTGCTGGCGTCCTACGGAGGCAGGCTGGTGGAATTCCCGTATGCGGATGATCTGAAGTATAAGGAATTGGAGGCAAGGACGCGCCTGGATCTGGCCATGCCGGATATCAGGAGAGGGCGGCTCAGGAAAGAACTGGAGATGAAAGGGCTTGTCACAGCTATGGAGGCTCATGACGGATTGACCGGCCTGGTGGTGGAGAATACGGTGGTATATCAGAATGGCGGGGCGCATCAGTTTGACGCCATGTGGGTTTCCAGCCTCTGTGACTCGACGGTAAAGGGAAAGCCGGATATCGAACTTGTGGATATGACCAGCCGTTACCGCACGATCGAGGATCTGTTGGAAGTGACCACAAAGCCGATCATCTTCGATGGCGATACAGGCGGGAAGACGGAGCATTTTGTCTATACGGTGAGAACATTGGAACGTCTGGGCGTGTCCATGGTCATCATAGAGGACAAAGTCGGTCTGAAACGGAACAGCCTGTTTGGCAATGAAGTCGTGCAGACCCAGGACGACATTGCGCATTTCTGTGCCAAGATCCGTGCGGGCAAGAAAGCGCAGAAGACGCAGGAGTTCATGATATGTGCCCGTATCGAGAGCCTGATCCTGGAGCGGGGGATGGAAGATGCACTGGAGAGAGCGTTCGCGTTCTGCGGGGCGGGGGCTGACGCGATCATGATCCACAGCCGGAAGAAAGACCCCGCGGAAATATTTGAGTTTGTGGAGAGGTTCCGCGCGAAAGAGCAGAAAACATATCTGGTGGTGGTGCCTACCAGCTTTCATTCCGTGACGGAGGATGAGTTTAAACGGCGGGGAGTCAATGTGGTGATCTATGCAAATCAGCTGTTGCGCGCTACGGTCCCCGCCGTCCAGAAAGCTGCGGCCATGATTCTGGAAAATCACAGGGCAGAGGAGTGCGACAGTATGCTGATGCCGTTCAAAGAGATCATACGGCTGATACCGGAAGATGATTAAGGGAGCAGGGGACGTATGCAGCAGAAAATAATCCATGCAAAAGATGGTTATGCGCAGTTGGACGAGTGGATCCGGGCATCCGTGCGAAAGTGCCTGTTCCTGGTATGCGGCGGCTCGATCCGGAAGATGAAGATCGACAGATACTTTGAGGAACTGCCAGCGCGGTCAGGGATCAGGGTCGTGCGGTTCAGTGCGTTTGGTCCCAATCCATCCTATGATTCTGTGGTGGAGGGTGTGAGGGCCTTTGCGCAGTCAGGAGCGGACGGCATGATCGCAGTGGGCGGCGGCAGCGCCATGGATGTGGCAAAATGCATCAAACTGTATTCGAACATGGATCCCGATGAATGTTATCTGGATCAGGAGATCATACCGAATGATATCAGGTTCCTGGCAGTGCCGACCACCGCGGGGACGGGATCCGAGGCCACAAGGTATGCGGTCATCTACTATCAGGGAGAGAAACAGTCAGTGACCCATGAAAGCTGCATCCCGGATACTGTGCTGATGGATGCGGAGGCATTAAGGACTTTGCCGGATTATCACAGGAAAGCCGCCATGATGGATGCGCTCTGTCATGCGGTGGAATCTTTCTGGTCGGTCAACAGTACGGATGAGAGCAGGGGTTTTGCCTCGGAAGCCATTCGTTTGATCCTGGGCAATATGGACCGTTATCTGGCTAACGATGATGCGGGAAACGCTAATATGCTGCAGGCGGCCCATATTGCGGGAAAGGCTATCAACATCACCCAGACCACAGCCGGTCATGCCATGTGCTATAAGCTGACAGGCCTGTATGGGATCGCCCACGGCCATGCCGCCGCATTGTGTGTGAGCGAACTGTGGCCGTGGATGCTGGAGCATATGAACCGATGTGCGGACGAGAGAGGGCAGGAATATCTGGAGCGGATGTTCTGTGATCTGGCAGCAGTCATGGGATGCAGGGATCCGCAGGCCGCAGCCGGAAAATTTTCTTCCCTGGTCAGGAGATCGGAACTGGCCGCTCCGATCGTGAAAGAGGAAGATCTTGCGATCTTAACAAGGTCGGTCAATCCGGTCAGGCTGAAAAATAATCCGGTGGCATTGGACGAAAATGCCATGGATCATCTATACAGAAAGATGGGGAGGCGTCGTTAGTGAAAGCAGAGGATTTTGTGAAGATCCTGGGAGCCGATTTTTATACAGGGGTTCCCGACAGCCAGCTGAAAGCATTGTGCGACTATCTGATGAATGCTTACGGCATTGATCCGAAACATCACATCATTGCAGCCAATGAAGGGAATTGCGCGGCGTTGGCGGCGGGATATCATCTGGCCACAGGGAAAGTCCCGGTGGTATATATGCAGAACAGCGGAGAAGGAAATATCATAAATCCGGCTGCCAGCCTGTTAAATGAAAAAGTTTATGCGATCCCCGTGATCTTCATCATTGGGTGGCGCGGGGAACCCGGGATCCATGATGAGCCCCAGCATATTTATCAGGGCGAGATCACCTGTAGGCTGCTGGAGGATATGGGGATAAGGTATCATATTATCGGCCGGGAAACACCGGATGAGGAAGTGTCGCGGTGCATGCAGGGCTTTCGAGAGGAACTGGCGGAGGGCAGGGATGTTGCCTTTGTTATCCGCAAGGGGGCGCTGGAATATGACGGACGGGCAGAATACGGGAATGATGATCCCATGCTCCGAGAGGAGATCATACGATGTATCATGGCGCATAGCGGTGACGATCCGATCATCAGCACTACGGGCAAGGCATCCAGGGAATTGTTTGAACTGAGAGAAAGGGCCGGACAGTCCCATGAAAAGGATTTTTTGACGGTAGGCTCCATGGGACACTGCAGTTCCATCGCCCTGGGCGTCGCGTTGCATCAGCCGGATAAGACTGTCTGGTGCATCGACGGGGACGGCGCTGCGCTGATGCACATGGGGGCGCTGCCGGTGATCGCGAATCACCATCCGCGAAATCTGATACATGTTATCATAAATAATGGTTCCCATGAAACGGTTGGCGGCCAGCCCACTGTGATGGGGAATCTGAAATTTTCCGATATTGCGAGGGATTGCGGATATCCCCATGCAGTCACAGTGGGTAACTTTGAGGAACTGAACGCGGAACTGGCGCACGTAAAGGAGAGAAAAGATCTGACGTTGATAGAGGTGAAATGCGCCATAGGAGCGAGGGCGGATCTGGGCAGGCCGACAACCACGGCGAGGGAAAACAAGGAGAAGTTTATGAGGTTCCTGGAGGCAGGTGAAGCAGAAAAGGAGGTGTGACATGCCGAACAAAGCGTTGCCCATAGGCGTGGAAAATTTTGCGGATATGATAAAAAACGAATATTACTATGTGGATAAGACATTGTTTATCAAGGAACTATTGGACCTGAAAGGAAAAGTGAATCTGTTTACCCGCCCCAGACGCTTTGGGAAAACACTGAACTTGAGTATGCTGCAATATTTCTTTGAGGATACAGGGGATGAGCAGACGAATGCCCAAAACAGGGACCTTTTCAGGGGAATGAAGATATTGGATGCTGGAGAGGAATATACCGGGCAGATGGGAATGTATCCGGTACTGGATCTGACGTTAAAGTCGGCAAAGCAGGAAGATTATGACACAGCATATTATATGATACAGACGGAAATAAGCGTGGGATTTGAAAGGCACAGGGATACCGTGGAATGCGGAAAGGCCAGCCTCTCCTCAAGAGAATATGAACAGTATATTGAAATTGCGGAGGGAAAGGCGGAGGAAAAGGCGTTCAGAAATTCGCTGCGGTTGTTCTGCCAGTGTATGCATAAGATAACTGGCAAAAATACGGTCATTCTGATCGATGAGTATGATGTGCCGCTGGAAAATGCATATTTCCGTGGGTTCTATGAGAAGATGGTGGGTCTGATCCGTTCCATGTTTGAATCCGGTCTGAAGACAAATGGCAATCTGCAGTTTGCGGTGATCACAGGGTGTCTTAGAATATCAAAGGAGTGTATTTTTACAGGATTAAATCACTTAAACATCATTTCTGTCCTTGACAAAAAATATAGCGAGCATTTTGGATTCACAGAGGCAGAAGTGCTGCGTGCAATGGCTTATTATGGAGTGAAAAGCCGTTTCGCGACCATGAAAGAATGGTATGATGGATATGTTTTTGGAAATACAGATGTTTATAATCCGTGGAGTGTGATAAAGTTTTTGTCCGACCTGCAGGCTGACAGGGATGCTTTCCCGCGCCCGTACTGGATCAATACCAGTTCCAACGATATCATAAAGAATATGATAGCCCATGCTGACAGGGAAACGAAAGGGCAGATCGAAACGCTTCTGCGAGGAGAACCTTTGGATATACAGGTGCATGAAGAGGTCACATATGAAGATATGTGTGACAAAGGAGAGAATTTATGGAATTTTCTTTATTTTACAGGATATCTGGCGAAAAAGACGGAGTATTTCAAAGATAACTATATATTCCTGAAAGTCTGTATTCCCAATATGGAGATAATGACGATCTATCAAAACACTATCTTAAACTGGATGAGAAAGCAGATAGAAAAACAGGATTTTCGAGATCTGTACCGAGCCATGGAAGAGGGCAATGCGGAGAAGATTCGGGATATTTTAAGCGGGCAGCTGTTTTCCACTATCAGTTTCTATGATGGTGCGGAAAATTTTTATCATGGATTCCTTGCCGGGATTCTGAGCCAGAGCGAGGAGTATCTGGTAAAGTCTAACCGGGAAACGGGAAAGGGACGTTCTGATATCATGGTGAAAAGCCCTTCTCTGCGTGGACGATCGTTTATACTGGAAGTGAAAGCGTCCGACTCCATCAATGACCTGGAAGCTGATGCGGAGAAAGCATTGTGCCAGATCCGCGAAAAAAAGTACCCGGAAGAACTGTGTGCAGAGGGCTATAAGAAGATTGACTGTTATGGGATTTCCTTTTATCGGAAAGACTGTGAAGTCCGGTGGGAAAAGGTGCCGATATGCCGATAGGTGACACCTGATGAGGGCAGAGAGAGGAGACAGTTAAACAAGGTATGAAAAAAATTATAATTGGTACTGGAAAATGGGGAAAAATGGCAGTGTCCTATTATGGAGAAAGCCAGATAGCGTATTTTGTGGATAAGCTGCCGATTGCGGGAGAACTGCCAGAGAAAATACCATTGCTGGATATGTCAGAATTAAGCAATCTGCCTATGGATGATCATGAAGTGGTCATTTGTGCGGGAAATTACTGGGAGATGGCGGAACTGCTTGAAAGTATGGGAGTGATGTATACTGTTTTCCCTCCCATATGTGAAACATGGCCGGCTATCTCACAAAAGATCGCGCATGATAAATGGGTTTCGTATCTGGTCGAGTTATTTGACAGACCTGAGATGGAAATCCTGGAAATAGGGTCAAGAAAAGTGACCTCGGGAGATGTGCGGAGTAATTTTAAGAAAGCAAAATACACGGGATTTGATATTTATGCCGGACAAAATGTTGATGTGGTGGGAGATGCACATCATCTGTCTTCTTACTTTGAAGATGGAAAGAAATTTGATCTGATTTTTTCTTCTGCCGTCTTTGAACATTTGGCAATGTCCTGGAAAGTCGCAGAAGAGATCAGCAAGATGTTAAAGCTGGGAGGCTGCTTTTTTGTGGAGACGCATTTCAGCTATTCCTACCATGAAAAACCGTGGATGTTTTTCCAGTTCAGTGATATGGCATTGAGGGTCCTCTTTAACAGGGAATTGGGATTTGAGGTTATAGAAGCCGGTGTGAGCGATCCCATGCGGGCAAGGTTTTCATGTAAGGCAAGCAGTTATCTGAAAGGGCAGAATATAGGAAATCTATGGTGTCACAGTGAAATATTTGGAAAGAAAGTTTCAGATTCGGAACGCTTTGACTGGAATCAGGTTGATGTCGATAAGCTGGTTGGTGAAACACACTATCCGGAACCGGAAGGCGGTATCTCTGCACAGGAACAGACAGAGCAAATCATTGATTCCATGAAAAGATTAACGGCTATAGCTGAAGAAAATGATTTAAACAGTAATGGTCAGTTATACCGGGCAGTGACGGAAATGTTGGAAATCTCAACGGGATATCTGGATAAACTGTTGGAGGGGCGTCTGATCCGGGAGTTGGGTATTGACGGTGAAGACTGGAAAATGTATAGAGAACTGATCGCGTACAGCAGGGACAATGTGATCAACCTGCATGAATCGGTGATCCCGTTTACTAAATACCTGTTGGAAGTGTTTGCGAAGACGGCAGATTGAAACGAGGAGGCATGACATGGCACGGGCGATAGGCATAGGAAATCAGATTTTTGAAACGGTTCGGAGAGAAAACTATTTCTACGTGGATAAGACAAATTTCATACGGGAATGGTGGGAAAGAGGGGACAGCGTGACGCTGATCGCCCGTCCCAGACGATTCGGCAAGACATTGAACATGAGTATGCTGGAGCAGTTTTTTTCTGTTGATTATGCGAATCGCGGCGACCTGTTCGAAGGGCTTTCCATCTGGCGGGAGGAAAAGTACCGCCAGCTGCAGGGGACGTACCCTGTGATCGCGCTCAGCTTTGCGGACATCAAGGAAACGTCGTATCAGGATGCAAGAATGAAGATGGGCGAGATCATCAGGAATTTGTATAATCAGTTTGATTTTCTGGCAGACAGTGCGAAGCTGAACGAAAATGAGAAAGCTTTATTTCGCCAGACCGCCGCAGGAACCGGGGAGACGCTTACGTCAGGTATGCTTAAGACATTGTCCTGTTTGTTGATGCGCCATTACGGGAAAAAGGTGATCATCCTGCTGGATGAATATGATACGCCCATGCAGGAAGCTTATGTGAGTGGCTACTGGGATGAAATAGTGGCGTTCATCAGGACGCTGTTCAATTCCACTTTCAAGACGAACCCCTATCTGGAACGCGCCGTCATGACGGGGATTACGCGAGTTAGTAAAGAATCCATCTTTTCTGACCTGAATAACCTGAAAGTGGTGACCACAACTTCGGAAAGTTATGCGGACTGCTTCGGCTTCACGGAGGAGGAAGTGTTCGCGGCTTTGGAGGAATACGGCCTGGCGGAGAGAAAACAGCAGGTCAAGGACTGGTATGACGGCTTTACCTTTGGAAAAAGGAAAGATATCTATAATCCCTGGTCCATCATCAACTTCCTTGATGAAAAAAAGGTGGGGGCATATTGGGCAAATACCAGTTCCAACAGCCTGGCAGGCAAGCTGATCCGGGAAGGCAGTGCGGAAACAAAGAAAGCTTTTGAGAGCCTGCTCCAGGGTGGGAGCATCCGGACGGAGATCGATGAGCAGATTGTGTACAACCAACTGTCCATGAAGAAGAATGCGGTGTGGAGCCTCCTGTTGGCAAGCGGATACCTGAAGGTGAAGAATTATGAGGCGTATGAAAAGGAATATGGAGAATGGAAAGAAGACTACGAACTGGAGTTGACCAACTTTGAGGTCAGGGTCATGTTCCGGGGTATGGTGCGCGACTGGTTTGACAGCCCGTATTCCAATTACAATGATTTCCTGAAAGCCCTGCTGCTGGGTGACGTCAGGGCGATGAACACCTACATGAACAGGGTGACGCTGGAAATGTTCAGCTATTTTGACACGGGCAGGGGGCAGCAGGGGGAACCGGAGCGTTTCTACCACGGCTTTGTGCTTGGGCTGATGGTGGAACTGGCCGACCGGTATGTGGTCACGTCCAATCGGGAGAGTGGCTTTGGCAGGTATGATATCATGCTGGAGCCCCGGGAGGTATCCACAGACGGCAGTATCCGGAATGATGCCATCATCATCGAATTCAAGGTGCAGGACGAGGAGGAAAAGGAACTGTCGGACACGGTGCGGGAGGCCCTGAGGCAGATCGAGGAGAAAGATTACCAGGCGTCTCTTGTGGCGAAAGGGATCCCGCAGGAGAGGATAAGGAAGTACGGGTTTGCGTTCTGCGGAAAAAGGGTGTTGATTGGAACACAGGGTTAAGAAAACAGAAGATCAAACCGATATATATAATGCATGGAGGCATATAGGGATATAGTGCATGGAGGCAGCTGGACAAGAGATGGGAAACTGTTACGTTGCCAATGGCAATGTAGCAGTTTTTTTGATAAGGGGAAACCAGATGAAAGTAGTGATCTTAGCCGGTGGAAGAGGCACAAGGATCAGTGAAGAGAGTATCGTTAAGCCTAAACCTATGATCGAGATAGGGGATTATCCGATCTTGTGGCATATCATGAAAGGCTATTCTGCATATGGGTATAATGATTTTATCATCTGCTGTGGATACAAGGGGTATATGATAAAAGAATACTTTGCTGATTACTATCTGCATAACGCGGATGTTACCTTTGATTTCGCTGACGATAACAGAATGACGGTACATAATCATGTGGCGGAGCCCTGGCGGGTAACTCTGGTAGATACCGGGGTCAATGCGGAAACAGCAGCACGTATCAGGAGAGTGAAAAAGTATATTGGGGAAGAGCCGTTCATGCTTACTTACGGAGATGGTGTATCAGATGTGGATATCAACCGACTGGTGGAATTCCACAGGAAGCATGGCGCTATAGGCACCATGACTGCGGTGCAGCCGGGAGGCCGTTTTGGCGTGCTGGGGATAGAAGGCCAGATAAATATCACGAAATTTGTGGAGAAAAGCAAAGAAGGCGGTGGATGGATCAATGCCGGATTCATGGTGCTGGAACCGCAGATATTTCGATATATTGATGAGAAAAGCAATGAAACATTTGAGAGAGGTCCTTTGGAGAAACTTGCTGCTGACGGACAGTTAAAAGCATATAAGCATGACGGATTCTGGCATTGTATGGATACCATGCGGGATAAGATCGTGTTGAACGAGTTGTGGGATAATGGTGAGGCGCCTTGGAAGGTGTGGAAGTAGGAGGACTGTTTTAGATTTCTTGTCATTTTGACATTGCTTGAAATAGTTATAAGCAATCAAGCAGGGTTAAATGGTGTTAGTTGGGTTGAAAGATGATAGTAAATATTTGGAGGGTGTGACGTCATGGAGGGCAAAATTCCAAAAGTAAGTGTTGTGATGTGCTGCTATAATCATGAAGAGTATGTTGCGGAAGCGATTGAAAGTGTATTAGCACAAACATATCAGGATTTTGAGTTTTTGGTAGGCAATAACGGCAGTACAGACCGGTGTGGTGAAATTATTGAGCAATATAAAGATAGAGTGCGCATCATTACCTTGGAGAAAAATGATGCTGTGAAATGTAACCGAATGCTGATAGAGGCTTCTCAAGGTGAGTTTATTACATTTATTGCAAGTGATGACTACTGGTATCCGAATAAATTAGAGGAACAAATGAGAGCGGTTGATCGGTTCCCGAAGTGTAATGTTTTTTTTACATGGGCAGAAATAACGGGCAAGGAACTATGTGAAGTAACAGATCGAACACGTTTTGCACAAAACAATAAATCCCGGCATCAATGGATACATGATATGATCATGAAGGGAACATTAACCGATGCAAGTTCTCTGTTGATTAAAAATGATGGAAGATGGCAGAGATATGGGGATGGAACTGACAGATTTCGGCAGCTTCCAGATTTGATGCAATATTTAAACATAGTTCTGGAAGAGGATATATATATTGTGGAAAAGTTTTTGGTAAAACATAGAAACCATGGAGGAAATATCAGCGCTCCTAATGAAGATACTTTTATCAGGACTTTAAATGAAGAAGGCTATATTATATATGATATGTGGAGAAGACTGAATGATGAAGATTTTTGCAAAGTATTTAAAGAAGAAGGATGTGTATTCGGAGAAAAAGAGGATGTTATGTGCCAAAGAATTTTGCTATATATGCGACTGGCAGAAACAAAACCAGGTAGCGGAAGTTTTGCGTTAGGCTATATATGGAGTCACTTTCATGATAAAGGTGTAAGTAAATTATTGGAAGAAAAATATCAATTTACATTACACGATCTTTATGAGTATGAGTTCAAAGTCGGGGAGGGAAAATATTGGTATTATGTACGTCAGGAGAGCATTAGGCGGGAGAAAAAGAAGGACTTGCTTTCGATAGTAAAGTGCATTGATAAAATTGTGGCTTATGCGAAAGACGGCAGTGTCCGGGAAGAACTTCAAAAATTAGTAGAGGTAACTATAGATACCTTGATGAAAATAATGGGTGATGATTTATTGTTGCAAGAATGTGTTGAGAAGCAGACTTTGATGAAGCAATCCGTAGCGAATGATGATGTCTGGTTTGATATGATCAGGGGGTTGAACATATTAAATGAGAAGATAAAAACAGAGTATGATTTGACATGAATTTCTGGAGAGAATGTTCAAGGAATTGTTTTAAATTGTGAGAGAAGAAAATGCATTGAAAGGTCAGAAAATAGGCTATGAACATACTTGGGGTTTCGGCATTATATCATGACAGTGCGGCTGCATTATGCCAGGACGGAAAAATTGTGGCGGCAGTACAAGAGGAACGGTTTAGCAGAAAGAAAAACGATGCCGCCATTCCGAGGGAAGCGATTAAATACTGTATGGCACAATTGAAAGGTCAGAAGCTGGATGCTGTCGTGTACTATGACAATCCTATACTGACTATGGATCGGTGGTTCGGGAGCTGTGTGCTGGAAGAGCCGGACAAGGAGGTCTTCGAGAAGCGCTTTCAAGATGTGTTCGCCAGGCGGCTCTGGGTGAGGGAACTTATATTCGAGGAAATTCAGAAATATACAGATGGGGAGGGCATCAAGTTTTATATATGTAATCACCATATGTCTCATGCGGCTTCTGCGTTCTATCCATCTCCGTTTGAGGAAGCTGCCATTGTTACCATCGATGGCGTGGGAGAGTGGGCAACGACTTCTATCGGAGTTGGGATAGGAGCGCATGTACAGCTGTTAAAGCAATTGATGTATCCAGACTCTGTGGGATTGCTATATAGTGCGTTTACGTATTTTTGTGGGTTTAAGGTGAACTCCGGGGAATACAAACTCATGGGATTAGCCGCATATGGGGAGCCAGTCTATGCGGATCTGATCAAAAAGGAGATCGTGGATATCAAAGAAGATGGTTCTATTAAGCTAAACAGAAAATATTTTTCTTTTATGAAGCAGGACGTTATGGTGGGGAGCAGGATGGAATCACTCTTTGGTGTTCCAAGAAGAAAACCAGAGGAGCGGATTGAGAGAATTTATATTGACATTGCCGCCTCTGTTCAGAGTGTGACGGAGGAGATCATTCTGAAGCTGGTTCGCTATGCGAAAGCCCTTACCGGAAAAAATAAGCTGGTTTTGGCGGGAGGGTCAGCATTAAACTGTGTTGCAAATGGCAGGATATTGAAAGAGGGCATCTTTGAGGATATTTGGATCCAACCGGCGGCGGGAGACGCAGGAGGCGCGTTGGGCGCTGCCCTATATGCCGAGTATATGCTGGGAGAAAGAAAGAGAAAAGCGAGTCCTCAGGATAGCCAGAAAGGATCTTTTTTAGGCCCCCAATATACAAGGCAGGAAGTAGAAGGATTTTTATTGCAAAACAAGTATCCTTATACTTGGGTGGCTGAGCGGGAAGAATTGTACGGAAAGATAGCAGATCTGGTGGCCGAGGGCAAGGTGATCGGGCTGTTTCAGGGAAGGATGGAATTTGGGCCAAGGGCGTTGGGGGGAAGAAGTATTATCGCGGATCCCCGGGATGGTGAGATGCAGTCCAAGCTCAACTTGAAAATCAAATTCAGGGAATCATTTAGACCCTTTGCGCCAGCTGTTTTGCGGGAAAAGGCACGGGAGTTTTTTGCTTTGGAGGCGGAAAGTCCATATATGTTGATCACGGCTCAAGTGAGAGAGTGCAGTGGCATGGTGAAGAAGGTCTTGCCTTATGAGAAGATTGATCTGATTCAGGTAGTCAATGAACAGAGATCTGCCTTGCCTGCCATTACGCATTATGACTACAGCGCTCGGATACAGACGGTGGATGAGGAAAGGAATCCATTCTTTTACGGGGTGCTCAACGCCTTTTATCGAAAAACCGGGTGTCCTGTCATGATCAATACGTCTTTTAATGTCCGCAGCGAACCGATTGTCTGTACTTTGAAAGATGCCTATTTATGTTTTATGAGGACGGATATGGATGTGTTAGTATTGGAGAATGCGATTCTGTATAAGGAAGAGCAGAAAGCTTTGGCAGAGAGTGCAGATTGGAGAAAGCAGTATGAACTTGATTGATGAGGATTATTTGAAATGGAAAGAATTGTTGACTGATGAGGACATGGTGAGCCGCTATCGGAACAGGGGTGGCGGGGAGGATACCTGTTTTGTTGATTGTGAGCGTGCACTTGTGGACACACAACTGCTGTTATTTGAATTTACCACACCATTGGAATTGGAGCAGGTGATGCGGCAAGTGCTCAATTATGGTGAAAGTTCTGTTTATGAGAAATTGTTTAAGCGTTTTGTCATTTCGGCGTTCAAGTACAAGAATCTGGAGGCAACGGAGAAAAGGGAAGGGTTGTCGTCCTATGTTTATGAGTTTTAAGAAATGATATTTTAGCATTTGGAGGACTGAAATATGGTAGATATTTTGGACACTACACAGAAAAAGCGATTGGTGGAAGTGCTTCAATTACATAAAAGGACTGTCTTGTACGGAGCTGGTTGGGTTGGTGTCCAATATCTAAGAGACATTGTGGGGGAGGGAAGACAGATCAGCTATTTTGTCGATGGAGATAAGAATAAGCAAGGAACGAAACTGAACGGCATCATGGTTAAATCTCCCTACGATCTACTGGAGGAAGACAAAGACAATATAGCGGTGATCCTGGCGATGAGTTCCCCTGAAGGAGCGGAGGCGATCCTTCAGTCTTTTGGCTGGGAAGAACAAAAGCAGTATTTTAAATTGTATATGCATATGGGGAAGCAGTGTGATCTATATGACCCGTTGCTTGGGTGTTCTCGAGATGATGATATTGAGGGGTATAAGATCATAGATCATAGAGATGCGTCAGGGGAAGGGTTGAGGATTGTGGCGCTGGGAGGCTCCACAACGGATCATTCCATGTCGGGGTTGCGTTCGTGGCCGGAGATGTTAGGCAATATGCTTATTGCCGATAGTCACAAATTCATCTTATACAATGGCGGGATAACAGGATATGCTTCTGCCCAGGAGACGCTGAAACTGATGCGCGACATACCGGTTTTGCGACCGGATATTGTGATCCAGTGGAGTGGGTTTAACGATGCGGCGGGAAAAATAAATTCAGAAACACATCCGTATATATCCTGCTATTTAAGAAACGCTTCTTACAGCCTGGTCAGACAGGGGTTTATTTCGCGACACGCTGAGGGACAGCCGCCCATCAAGGGGGTATCGAAAGTGGGGCTGGGATTGGAAAACGAGGTGGAGATTGCTGAGCATTGGTATAAGAATTGCAAGATAGCAGAGGCGATATGCGGAATTTATCAATGTTCTTATTTTGGCTTTCTACAGCCGATGCTGTTTGAGGGAAGAAAGGACAATGTCTTTTGTGCTGATGAGAAGGAGGCTGTTTCCATAGAACTTGATAAGATGAACGGTGGTGATATCCAAATGCGTAATCGTTTTTATAGGCGGGCAGAGGAGTGTATCAAGGATGAGAAAAGAATATATAATATGACAAAGCTGTTTGATGATGAGGTGGGAGTGTTTTATGATATTTGTCATGTCAATGAACATGGAAATGAAATCATTGCAAAGGCAATCTATGAGAAGATAAAGTGCATATGGGAAAAAGGATAACGCGGGAGTGAATGTCATGAATTGGACAGCGGAGAGAGAGTCGTTTGATCAATATATGAAGAGAGTTGTACGGACGGTTTCCAATAGCGGGATCGTTATTTGGGGAGCCGGCAAGAGATTATATGATATGGACCAGGAGTTGGCGGAGCAATTAAAAATTGTGGCGATCATAGACTCTGACGTTGAGAAAGAAGGGACTGCTGCGGTGGTCGGGGGACAAGAATATAGAATCGAGAACCCTGAGGTGCTCAAGGACCGTTACCAGGATGAGATTGTTCTGATATTTACACAGGCTTATAAGGAAGTGGCGATGCAGCTTAAGGAGTATGGGGTTGCTGAGGAGCGATATTATATTTTTATGGAGTTTGTTTCCAGTTGGAATTGGAAGAAACATCATCAGATTGTTTTGGATGAAATTGATATTCCTATCAGCAATTTGTGCAATCTGAAATGCAGGGACTGTATATCCTATGTTCCAAGAACCCTCAGACCCATGAACTTTCCCTTGGAGGAGTTGAAGACCAGTATAGATTATTTTTTTAAAAATGTTGATTCGGTAAAAAGGATTGTCATTGCCGGAGGAGAGACCTTTCTCTATCCACAGCTGGAGCAATTATTACTATATCTGGACGAAAGGTATGGCAATCGTTTTGGCAAGATCACCTTGATCACCAATGGCCTGGTCAAACCGAATGATTCCTTTGCTGAGGTATGCGGCAAAGTTTCCTTTGAAGTTGTGATAAGTGACTATGGAACTTTACAGAGCAGAGAGTTGCTGGATGAGATCCGTGATAGATTTGAGCGGAACGGAATTTCTTGTTTTATTGAAAATAAATTTGGAATACATGACGGTGAACATAGATGGTTCAGCATGGGAGATCCGACAACGGAACAGAAACTGTCGGCTGAAGAATTGAAAGATAAGTATGAAAAGTGTACTAATGTTTCAAGGCATTTGTGCCAGAATAAGATCATGTATTGCACTCCTGCTTATGGGGGAACTCGAAATATGGAACTGCCTTATGAGGAAGGAGATGTATTGGATTTAGAGAACATCCGAACGGACGAGGACAAGCTTAGTATTTTAAAGTATTATATGGGGTATCTTTCCAAAGGATATCTTGATATGTGTAACCGTTGCACTGGTTTCGGAAAAGTATTGAATCCCAATTATGTCGCGGTAGCGCTGCAGGAGGATAGTGGATGTGTCAGAGATAATTCATAAGATCAGGTCAGAAGGAGTTGTGTTATATGGAGCCGGGCGGATAGGTCAGCAGATCGCAGGGAAATATATGGAAAGCGGCATTAAGATTCTTGCGGTATGGGATCAAAGGGCTAAGGCTTTGGAGATAGAGAACGCGATGGAGGTTACGCTTCCGGACTATACGTATCGCAAGGATGTTGTCATTGTAGTCTGTGTTCATTCCCGGAAGATATATGAAGATATCCGGGAAACATTGTTGGCGCATGGATTTAGCCATGTGTTGAAATCAAATGATGACGCACTGGGGCAGTTCGGGGTTTGTGACGGATTGCAGAGGCAGGATATACGCAGGTGTAATTGTTGTGTAGTCACGGGAGGCGGATGCCCTGCTTATCTTGCGATCCTCAAACAGGGTCATGAGAGCCATGTAGATATGCCATTGTTGGCGCTTACCCCCACATATCGCTGTACATTAAAGTGTAAGAATTGTGTTCAGATGACAGGAGAGTTCAGAAAAAAAGGAATTGACTGGCAGTTTGATCTGAAGGTCTTTAGGGAGATATGGGGCAAATTTATCGCCGCTGTTGGCTGGGTCGATGTCTTGACCTTTACGGGAGGAGAATTTTTTAATTATACACATTGGAAGGAATTGCTTGCCTTTTGCGTAGCGGAGCAGGCGGTCGGTGTGATCAACATCACGACAAATGGAATTCATCATTTTCAAAGAGAGGACATAGAACAGATCAAAAAGGATAAAATCGTTATTACTTTGGATGATTACGGAGAGAGATTATCTGAATGGCAGAACGATATATTCCGAGAGACGGAGGGGTTGTTTGCCCAATATGGCATCAATTACTATGTTTTGCACAATGAGGAAGGGATTTGGTATGAGCATGGGGATCATCACGAACGTGGTTACTCAGAGCAGAGACTGAAGAACATGTATCGGGAATGTCCTTTCAGCGAATGCTACGCGATTCAAACAGATATGACTTTCACAATTTGTGGGAGGCAGAATATTCTCAGGAAATTGGAGGGCATGGATCTTTTTGATAAGGATTATGTGTCGATCGGGGATTATGAGGATGTTGGAGAACTGCGGGCAGCAATACAGACTTTGATGCGAAGGGATTACCTGGATGTCTGCGGTTTTTGTACCGGCAATGCCAAAAGTGTCCCTGCAGCGGAACAAAGCGAAAGCTAAAGAAGGAGAACAGGCAGAAAGGATTATGTGCTCATGGTGAAAAAGACATATGCATTGTTTTCTATAACCGATACGACACTTTTGTGTCTTAAGGAACTTCGAAAATTCGAGCAGATAGTTTGTATATATGACAATAATCCTGAAAAATGGGGAACTTATATAGAGGGAATCGAGGTAAGGAATCCCTGTGATATACCAGCGGGGCAGTTTGTTATAATTACGAATGAGTTTATGCGTTCTGCCCGTCAGATCAAGACCCAGCTGGAGCATATGGGATTGGTGGAAACTTGTGATTTTGCTTTTTATAAGCAGTTTATCGGACAATATTTTTGGGAGACGAGGCGGGAGATTGTTTTGCCCTATGTGGAGGTCATGCTGACAAATGCCTGTACGCTAAAGTGCAGGTATTGCGGATTGTATACCAATCATATGGATCAAAGATTTCATCGTGACGTAAACGAGATCAAGGGAGATGTTTGCCGTTTATTTGAGATAACGGATAGATTGATCACTTTGCACCTCCTTGGCGGCGAACCTTTTCTGTACCCTGACCTTGTGGAAGTATTGGACTATATCGGAAGACGATTCGGGGCGAGGATCGGGACTTTGGTAGTCGTCACAAACGGAACGGTGAAGATACAAGAGACAGTGCTACAGGCTTTAAAAAGGTACAATGTAGAAGTCAGCATCAGTAATTACACCAAGACGATTCCTTATGAGAAGACATTGAGGGATTTATGTGAGATTCTGGAGAGATGGCATATTCCATATGATGCTGCAAGGTTGGAGAAATGGACATGTTTGGGTTCGCCGTGGGAAGCACGCAACAGAGATGCGGAGGCGCTGCAATCCATTTACTATGACTGCAATACCAGATGTAGGAGTCTGTATCAGGGAAAGTTGTTTTATTGTGGCGGGGAGGCAAGCTTGGCGATCGCCGGAATGTATGAGCCTGTGGAGGGAGACTATTTGTCGCTTGACGCCTTGGGGGAACTGAGAAGAGAAGAGGCTGCAGAGAAGTTATCAGCGTTTGGGTGTGGACGAAACGAGACGGGGTATATCTCATTTTGTGAGTATTGCGATGGATACGGGGGACTGAATACTAATTATATTCTACCTGCGGAACAGGAGCGGTCAGATGGCAGACAGATTTGAAGAATTATATCATCATTTTGAAGTGGCTTTGGAACATGAGACGGCTTTTATCATTTGGGGAACCGGCAAGAAATGCAAGGAATTGTTGGATATGTGTCAGGGAAAGATTCCTGTGAAGTATTGTGTGGACAGGGATATACGGACGAGATCGTATATTGGTGAAATTCCGGTCAGAGATATTTCCGCTCTGTGGGAGGAGGACTGCCATAGCTGTATCATTATCGCATCTCAGGCATACCCTCAGATCAAGGCTGAGATGATTGCTCACGGGATAAGTGAAGACAGGATCTATATCTATACAGAATGGGAGATGTTGTATTTTTGGCTGAAAGAGAGGCGGCTGGTACTGCCTTCCGTTAATATTGTCACGGGAAATGTTTGTAATCTGAAGTGTGAGGGCTGTATCGCATATGTGCCATACAGTGTTATCAGGAGAAATATCACTTTTGAGGAATTTAGGAGCACAGCAGATGATCTGTTCCGATATGTGGATTATGTGGGAAGCATTTATTTTGGAGGAGGGGAGGTTTTGCTGAACAAGGCGGTTATTTCTATTATTGCTTACCTGGGAGAGCGGTACCGTGACAGGATTGACAGAAT
Organism: Lachnospiraceae bacterium; assembly: GCA_023664345.1. Lineage (GTDB taxonomy): Bacteria > Bacillota > Clostridia > Lachnospirales > Lachnospiraceae > Acetatifactor. The sequence continues at coordinate 78,450 of JAMPFQ010000013.1, forward strand.
GTATATTATCACTAACGGAACATTAATACCGGGTGATGAATGGCTGGAGGTATGTGAAAAGTACAGCGTGGATTTTGTGATCAGTGATTATAGCGCGTGTATTTCAACGGAATATAAGAATGTGGCGAAGAAGCTGGAGGAGGGCGGCATAGGCTATATTGTTGAGGATGATTTTGTGAGAAATGATGAAGCAAATATGTGGTATGATATGGGAGATCCCGCGAAAGAACGCCAGTTGGAAGAAGCGCAGTTAAGACGTTTGTTCGCAGCGTGCGTACCGACTTGCAGATGTTTGTATGACAATAAGATCTGGTATTGCTCCAGCCTGCTGTATGCAAATTTAGGATTGGGATTGCCTATGGCAGCAGAGGATTACTTTGATCTAAGTGTTCCCAGGGATAAAACGGAGGAACGTGTAAAAAGCCTTTTGCGTATTTTTTTGGGATATCCGCATAAAGGTTATTACAATATGTGCGACAGGTGCAATGGTATGGGATATGGTGCCAATAAAAAATTGATTCCGGCGGCTCGTCAGATAAGATAGTTTCATAATAGGAGAGACTTTGGGGGATACATGGATGGAAGACTTGAGAGCAACAGGAGTGGTCTTGTTCGGGGGTGGCAGACTGGGCAAGCAGATGTTGAATATGCTGGAGAAACTGGATATTAAGGTGTTGCAGGTATGGGATCGAAATGCCAACAATATGAACAATGTTTCGCAAATAATGCTTCCTGATTATGATTATGCAGATAAGGATATTCCTATAATTATATGTGTCTATTCTAAGATGGCAGCAGAAGGCATTGAGGAGAAACTTCATAAACATGGTTTTACCAGAGTGTTCCATTACGAGCAGATGTCCCTTCGTGAATTGTTGGGGTGTGCCAAGAAAGAAACCTATGATATGCGCGAATGCAATAAGTGCATGTTAAATGGGGGAGGTTGCAAAGAATACGAGTCTTATCTGCAGCAAGGTACTGTTGCACACATTCCTTTAAGGACACTTAATGTTAATATAACCTCGAAATGCACCTTGAATTGCGTGCATTGCGCAGAACTTGAGGTGGAATTTAGAAAGAGAAGAATGGAGTGGGGATTTGAAAAAGCTGCTTTTCTGCGATCCATGGACGCGTTGGAGGACATTTTCGGTTATATCAGGTCCGTTACTTTGTTGGGGGGAGAATTTTGTTTAAATGATCAATGGAGAACCATTTTAGACAGGTGTGTTCAGAGTTCCTGTATTGGGTATATTGTGATAACAACGAATGGTATATATCGATTACAAGAGCAAGATTATGATTTGTTGAATCATGATAAGATCGTGGTGCTGCTTGATGATTATACAACACATTTGTCAGAGCATCAGAAACATTTGTTTCACGATAATATAGAGATGTTTCAAAAGAAATCCGTGAACTATGTTGTTTTGGATAACACGTTGGGTACATGGTATGATTTTGGAGAGATACGTGATTACGGAGACAGTAGAGAATTGCTTGTCCAAAAGTACCAAAGATGTACATTGTCTGATTGCTATTGTTTGCTTCCGGATGATTATTTTGCCATATGTGGCAGGCAATATTTTGCGTGGAAGTTGGATAAGGTTAATACAATGTTGGTGGATTCCGTGCGGCTTGATACCAAGAATATTGAACAGACAAGAGATGCGATCAGGAATCTTATGAATCAGGAATATTTAGCGGTATGTCAATATTGCCGGGGGTGCGAAGAACCTATAACGCCTGGACTCCAAGATACTGGTTCGGGTATCAACAGATAAAGGGTGGCTATTGGCTGGTGAGCGGTATTGTTTTTAAGCGAGGGTCCATTAGTGAAGCAGAGTGAAACGGTGTTTCTCAAACAATTTCATCATAATTTTGGGTTTTTGATGGATTTTCCCATGGTGCTTTACGGGATAGGGCAGTATACCAGATTGTTAGTGGAGTATTTGCCTCAATATCATTTTGTGGGACTGATGGATGTCAATGCGACAGGCAGCATCGTTTACGGACTTCCTGTTTTAGGCGAGGCGGAAGTCAGTCAAAAAGCAAAAGTGATGATCATTGTGGCTAATTTAACGGTAAGTCCTGTGATTTATCAGAGAATCCATGATTTTACAGAGCGGGAAGGGATCATGGTATATTATCTCAATGGAATGCAACCAATGAAAGAAAATACTGAGTTTGCCGGGAATCCTTATTGGGATAAGGGCAGAGGACGGTTGGAGAGGCTGATCCAAGAGCATGATATTATTTCCTTTGATATATTTGATACATTGATAATGCGTATATACTGGAAACCGGAGGATCTCTTTAGCCGAATGGCGGATTTGCTGGGGCGGGAAGAAGCATATCGCGGTTATTTTGCGAATGGCAGGTCTTTTACTGTGATACGGAAACAGGCCGAGAAAAGCTGTTATAGGAACCGCACAGAGTTTTTTACCCTGGAGATGATCTATGAGGAGATTGGCAAGGAATTATCTGTGCCGGGTAAGGTGTTAAAGGAATGGAAAAAGCTGGAGGAAACATTGGAAGAGAAAGCCCTGCTGCCGCGGGAGAGCATGAAAGATATTTTGCGGTTTGCGAGACAATGCGGCAAACGGATTCTGTTGACTTCGGATATGTATCTTGAAGCATCATTTATTGAGAAGCAGTTAAAAAGATGCGGGGTCGTTGATTATGATGAATTGTTGATCTCCTGTGAGATCAAACATGATAAATACAAGGAGACAATCTGGGATTATGTAAAAGAACTGTTTCCCGCTCAAAGTGTTTTGCACATTGGGGATAATGTTTTGGTAGATGTTGAAAAACCACTTAGACATGGCATAGATACATGGAAAGTGGCCAAGGCGGCGGAAATGCTGGAATGGTCCGGTATTTATGGATATTGGAACAAGGAGGACATCGGGATGCTGGGCGGGCTTTTTGCGGCTCAAGCGATGAACGACCCCTTTGTGTTATCTGACAGCAGGGGGAAGCTGGTGATCAAAAATATGTATGAGATGGGGTATTTGTTTTTTGGTCCGCTTGTATTGGGATTTTTGTGCTGGCTGGTCAAGACAGCGCGTGCGCAACGGATAGATACGTTACTTTTTGCTGCTCGAGATGGTTATCTGTTGGAAAAATTATATGACAAATTGTCTGAGACGATTGAAGGGAAAGTGCCCAAAGGAGTATATTTCCTGACCTCCAGACGCGCGGCAAGCGTGGCAATGATTCGTTCGGAAGAAGATATTCGATTTGTGATAGAGAATGTGTGTAATGTGGCAGGAGTCAATCTGGAAGAATTGCTGCGCTTCACATTTGGGGTGCAAATAAAAAAAGCAGAGGAGTGGAGATACAAGACTGTCAGGGAATTGGGCAAGGAGAAGGTTATACAATATGTGTTACAACACTACCAAAAATGTATTCTGGAGAGAGCGGAACAGGAAAGACAGGCGTATCTCGCATATATTAAAAGCCTGCCTTTGTCGGGAAAGAAAGGATTTGTCAACTTTGTGTGCCGCGGAGTAAGCCAATATTGCATGGAACGGCTGTCGCATGAGCCCATGACAGGATTATATTTTGCAGGGGAAGAATTGGGGGATATTTTCCCTGATTGCAACAGAATCTACGCATGGTATGGAACGGCTTGTTCAACTCACACTTCGAAAGAAGATTTATTAGCAGGATATTTGTTTGGAGAAGTGATCTTTTCTGCTCCGCAAGGGCAGTTGATCTGTTTTGACCGGAAAGGGGAAGCGATATTTGAAGACAGAGAGTGTGATTTTACCGGGATAGCGGAATGTCATGAGGGGATAGAGAAATACGTGGAAGACGTGATACAGAGGGTTCCGGATTTCTTAAATTATGAGTGGGACAGGGAATTGATCGATAGGATTTTCGGAAGTTTTCGCTTGCCCTATGTGATTTTGGAGGATGCTGTCAAGAAGAACTTTGTTTTTCAGGATGGAATAGCGGGGAAAGGAATGACATTGCTTTAATTGCAGGAGTACGACATATGGCAGAAATCAAGCCTTTGGCAGGCATGGAACGAAAAAAACTAAAAGAAGCGATCCCTCTCAGGACCCCTTATGCAATTTACTTTTTTCCCACAAACCTGTGCAATTTCATGTGCAGGTATTGTGCGCATTCGGGAGGACTGAAAAATTTTGAGGCGGAGTATGGCCTGAAACCGGAAACTATGTCTTTTGAGACCTTTGCCAGAGCGATCGATCAGATCAAAGATTTTAAAGACAGGCTGAAAGTCATTAATCTGTCGGGACAGGGAGAGCCTTTGTTAAATCCGGCTATTGCGGATATGGTGCGTTATGCCAGGGAAGCGGATGTGGTGGAGCGTATCGAGATCATCACAAATGCTTCGCTTTTGACGAATGAACTGTCGGACCGCCTGATCGATGCGGGACTTGACTGCATCCGGATCTCCTTGCAGGGAATGTCAGATGAAACCTATTTTAATGTTTGCGGTAAAAAGATCAAAGTGGACGGTCTGTTTTCAAATATTGATTATTTTTACCGACATAAAAAGCAGTGCCAGGTATATGTCAAGGTAATGGATGTTGCACTGCGGGAGGGTGAGGAGGATCTCTTTTATCGGACGTTTGACAGAATGTCAGACAGGATGTATATAGAGCAGTGTAAGCCGGTATATGACAGTGTGGAAATGACACAGGATATGCGGACGGATACGGATCGTTATGGGAGGGCGCATGAGCCCAGACAGGTTTGTCCGCTGCCCTTTTACATGTTGGGGATACTGCCGGACGGCACGATCTCACCCTGTGAAACGATCTATGTGCCGGAGATATTGGGCAATGTCTGGAAAGACGAACTTCCCCAGGTCTGGAATGGTGATAAGATGAAGCTTTTTCAGCAGATGCAGTTAAAAAAAATGCGGAAGGACAATCCGAAATGCGCTCGCTGCTGCGCACCGGATGATGTGGCGCATCCTGATGATGATCTGGATGATGTGCAGGATGGGATCATTGTTTAAGCCGCCGGATAGGAGTATAAGGTATCATCGTGAAAATCGTGCATATAACAACACATATGGGGGGCGGGGCGGGCAAGGCGATAGCCGGATTGATCTCACACTGCGCGGAGCAGGAAAGTATCGAGCAGAAGCTGTTGGTATTGGAGGCGCCCGAAAAGTCCAAATATATACAGAGTCTGGGACAGGATAAACTGGAGATCATCATAGGTAGGGGCTTTGATCTGGATATCCTGGCTGATTGGGCGGATGTCATTGTGATCAGCTGGTGGGATCACCCGCTCATGTCCGGATTGTTTATGGATATTTCAAAGATCAGATGCAGGCTGGCGCTATGGACGCACATAAACGGCTGTTCCTATCCATATCTGCCATTTGGATTTGCTGATGTGCCTGAAAGGTTGTTCGTGACTACCCGGTTTACTTTGGATAATCCGTTGTGGAGCATGGGGGAGCGGGAAGAGATCAGGAAGAAGTCGCGGCTGATAAGCGGAGTTGGTGATTTCAGGCCGAAAGATATCGTGCCAAAGCGTGATTATGAAGCCGGGGGAAAATTTATAGTAGGATATGTGGGGACATTAAATTATGCAAAGCTGCATAAAGATTATCTCGCCTATTGCCGGGCGGCGATAAACAGGATCCCCGATATCCATTTCCTGATAGTGGGCGACCGGGAAGAAGATCTTCGAAATGAAGTCCGCGAAATGGGATTGGCGGAGTATTTCAGCTTTACCGGCTATGTGGATGATGTATATGGGCAGTATCATCGGATGGATGTGATGGGGTATCTGCTGAACGAAGATAATTATGGCACCACGGAAAATGTGATCTTGGAGGCAATGGCAGTGGGATTGCCGGTCATCACGTGCAAAAACGCGCCGGAAAGCTATATTTTACAGGATGATCTCAATGGGTATCTGATCAAAGGGCCTGAAGAATACGCGGAGCGCCTTGACAGATTATACCATTCAAAAGAATTGCGCCAGCGGATCGGGACATCAGCAAGAGATCATGTGATAAAAAATTATTCCATTGCGGATACGACAGAAAAATTCCTGGGCGGTCTGCGTGATATAATGCTTTTGCCGCCTAAAGAGCATGATTTTGCACACATTATGGGTACAACTGTATTTGAGTGGTTCAAAGCGTTTACAGGACCGGACAAGCCCTTTTTTGATATGATCAGGGAAAAGAGCGCGGCGGAGATCAGAAGCTTTTTGGAGGATTGCCTGCCGATCTATAAAGAAAGAACTAAGAGTTCATTCCGACATTTTCTGTATTATTATGAATGCGAGGAATTACAATCATTGTTGAAGGAGATGGAATGAGAGTTGGAGAATGAATGTAAAGACCCTACCCCTGGCGGACAGAGACAGGCTTTGGCGAAAGCATTGCCGCTCAGGATGCCATATCTGATACAGATATTTCCGGTGTATGCATGTAATTTTAAATGTGAATACTGTATCCATTCTTTGGACAGGAGCATGCATGGTTATATTTCGCATGACACAATGATGCCATGGGATATATATAAAAAGGTGATCGATGATATCAGGGATACGGGCGAGCGTATCAAAATGCTGCGTTTTGCCGCGATCGGGGAGCCGCTGCTCCATCCGCAGATCGCGGAGATGGTGGCATATGCCCGGGAGAGCGGCATTGCTGACAGCGTGGACATTGTGACAAACGGTTCGCTGCTTACCAGAGAGTTATCGGATCGTTTGATAGACGCGGGACTTTCAAAGCTGAGGATCTCATTGGAGGGGTTATCCGCGGACGAATATCGTGAGCATACATCCGCAGCGGTCGATCTTGAGAAAATGGTGGAAAATATACGTTATTTTTTTGAACGATGCAAGGGGACTCAGACTACCATGTATATTAAGATCATTGATTATATGGTGCAGAGTAAGGAACAGCAGGATAGATTTATGGAGATGTTTTCGCCCATAACACATAGCATCGCGATCGAGCATTTGACGCCGACCATTGAAGAAATCGATTACGATAAGGTATCGCATGGCATGAAAACGGATAAACCGCAAAACGGCACGATCTTGCTGGATTCCCAGATCTGTCCGCAGCCCTTTTACATGATGCAGGTAAATCCGGACGGTAATGTGGTTCCATGCTGTTCTATGAAGTATCCCTGTATCCTGGGAAATGTGAGGGAAGAGAGCGTACAGGATATATGGCTGGGAGAGAACTACCGCAGCTTTCAGCGAAATATGCTGGAGGGTGTTGACAAAGCCGCAGAAGTTTGCGGAAAGTGTATTCTGTACCGTTATGATATGCACGCGGAAGATCGGCTTGACGCGGACGCGGGGCAGTTAAAAAATAAATACTGACGAAAAGATAAGAGCAGGAGGAATTTATGGCAGAGGTAAGATCAAGCGTGGACAGGAACAGAACGATATTGCGGGAGGCAGTGCCCCTGGACAGCCCTTTGAGCATGTATGTGGAGCCTACCAGGATCTGTAATTTTAAATGCTTTTATTGTATGCATTCTACCCGCGGCATTCAGGGCGGAGAACTGGAGAAGACCGGATTTCGGCTGGAACATATGGACATGGATCTGTATGCCAGGCTGGTGAGAGAGATCATGCAATTTCCCAGTATACCGAAGAGAGTATGCTTTTCAGGGCTGGGAGAGCCGTTAGCGAATCCGAAGCTGCCTGAAATGATCCGTATGCTCAGAGAAGCCGGGTTTGAGGGAAGAATCGATGTAATCAGTAACGGCTCCCTGTTGACCCATGAGATGTCGGATGCGCTGATCGAGGCGGGAATTTCAAGGATCCAGATATCTGTCCAGGGACTTACGACAGAAAAGTATAAGGAGATCTGTCAGGTGCCCGTGGATATAGAGAAGCTGCGGGATAATATTTCCTATTTTTACAGGAAGAGGGGCAATGCGACGATCTATGTGAAGATCATTGACTCGATTCTGGAAAATGAGGAAGACCGGGAACATTTTTTCGAAATGTTCAGTAATATATGTGACACTATCTATGTGGAACATCTGGTGATCATGGAACAGCAGATGGGCGACCATGGCAGAGAGATCGACACTACCAGGAATCTGATGGGCGAGGTTGTTGAGAAGAGGTTTGTCTGCGGGGTAATGTTTTATTTTCTGCAGGTCAACATTGATGGAGAGACGTTCCCCTGCTCCACGCCCGGGCTTCCTGATTCATTTTCCATGGGGTGCGTGAAGGAGAAGACTTTACAGGAAATCTGGAATGACAGAAGAAGAAATGGCCTGATCCGTAAGAATCTGAAAGACGGTTACGCTTCGATACCGGCCTGTTCTTCCTGTTCTTCCTGTATCGCGATCGCTGATGAGTCGGAATATCTGGATGATTGCAGGGAGGAGATCCTGTTAAGGTTTCCTGAAAAATAGATGCGAGAAAACGGACGGTAAATAACAGATGGCAGGCATAACATTCACAGAAACAGGATTGAAAGACCTGAGGAGAATCCATCCTTTCATCGCGGGGGATGAGCGGGGAAGTTTGGTCAAAACATTTGAAAAACAGCAATATGCAAAATGCGGGCTGGCATTTGAAACATCAGAGATCATGTTTTCGACTTCCCGAAAAGGGGTCCTGAGGGGTCTGCATTTCCAGACGGGAGCGCCGCAGGCTAAGATCGTGACGGTCATAAAGGGTGAGGTATGGGATGTGGCGGTAGACCTGAGGAAACATTCTGATACCTGCGGTCAATGGCGCGGGTTCTATCTGTCGGAGGAGAACAGAGAAGGGTTGTATATTCCTGAGGGATTTGCCCATGGGTTTCTGGCGTTAAGGGATGATACTGTGTTGATGTATCAGTGTAAAAATGTATATTTGAAAGAGAATGACACCGGGATCATATGGAATGATGAAAAGCTGGGGATACAATGGCCTGCGGATCAGGTGGATCAGGTTATCATTTCACAAAGGGATCAGGGGTTTTGCGGATTCTCGGAATTTATGGATAAATATGGCGGGCTGTAGTGTATGAATATTGTAATGACAGGCGCGACTGCGTATATTGGAAAAAAGCTTTTAAAAAGACTGAGTGAGGAAGGCCACAGGGTATATGCCCTTGTGAGAGAGAGCAGTGATATTGATGAGATCAGGGAGGATGCGGAGGATATCATATGCTGTACTCCCTATCTGGGGTTATATGATGCGATGAAAGAGATCCAGCCGGAGGTGTATATCAACCTGGCAGGCTATTATTGCGGAAAACATACCCCGGAGAAAATACAGCTTCTCTGCGACGGCAATATGCTGTTGCCCACATATGTATCGGACGCGGTGATCGCGGCCGGAGGAAAGTATATCATACACACTTCTTCGGTGCAGCAGTGTTATGGAGGAGCGCCTTTTGATCCTTTAAACCTTTATGCCGCGACTAAGCAGGCTTTTGAGGATGTGCTGCGATATTACACATCCATTCAGGCGGTATGCGCGGTGACGCTGCAGCTTTTTGACACTTACGGCGCTGATGATACCAGGAATAAGGTTTTCAACCTTGTGCGGCGGATGCGGGAGGGAGAAAAGCTGGCAATGTCGCCGGGAGAACAGAAAATGTATTTCTGCTATGTGGATGATGTGGTAGAAGCTTATATGCAAACACTGGGATCGATACAGCAGGAGGATCCGGGATCATATCATAAATATGCAGTCCGGGGCAGCGAGCCGATCCGATTAAAGGAATTTGTGCAGAAGTATATACAGTATACGGGGCGCAACATTATGCCGCAGTGGGGTGAGCGGGAATACATGGTAAAAGAGATCATGGATCCGGCGGGTTATGGCACGTCGGTGCCCGGCTGGAATCCGAAGATATCTTATGAGGAGGGGATCCGTTTGTGCGGAGATCATGATCTGGCACATTCTGCATTGCCATAGGACGCGGGCGGAAAGGACAGGATTTATGTTTGAAAATAAAAGCGAATCACAGGCCAGAGCGGAGATACTGACTCTGGTAAAAGAGTATCATAAGACATATCACAATACAAAAGAATATAAACCGGGCGACAGGATCCCATATGCGGGGCGTGTCTATGACGAGGCGGAGATGGTCAATCTGGTGGACAGCGCACTGGAATTCTGGCTTACCACAGGGCGATATACTGCCCGGTTTGAAAAAGAGTTCGCAGAATATCTGGGGATCGGATATTGCAGTGTTGTAAATTCTGGTTCTTCCGCGAACCTGCTGGTGTTCATGGCGCTGACTTCCCCGCTGCTGGAAGAGCGGCGGATATTGCCCGGCGATGAGGTGATCACTGTGGCGGCAGGATTCCCCACCACCGTGACTCCTATGCTGCAATACGGAGCGATTCCGGTGTTTGTGGATGTGACAATTCCCCAGTATAATATTGATGTTTCCATGTTGGAGCAGGCCGTTTCGGAGAAGACGAAAGCAGTCATGCTGGCGCATACATTGGGAAATCCCTTTGACCTGAAGGCAGTCAGGGATTTTTGCCGTAAATATCACCTGTGGCTGGTAGAGGATAACTGTGACGCCCTGGGAAGCCGGTATTTTATAGACGGAGAATGGAAGTTTACGGGAACGGTCGGAGATATCGGGACTTCCAGTTTTTATCCGCCCCATCATATCACCATGGGAGAGGGCGGGGCAGTATACACGGACAATGCGCTGTTGAACAGGATCATCCGTTCCATGAGGGATTGGGGACGGGACTGTGTGTGTGCGTCCGGGCAGGATAACCTCTGCGGTCACCGTTTTGACAGACAGTATGGGGCTCTGCCAATGGGATATGATCATAAGTATGTCTATTCCCATTTCGGATATAACCTGAAAGCTACGGATATGCAGGCGGCGGTGGGATGTGCGCAGCTGGAGAAACTGCCGTCTTTTGCTGCGGCAAGGCGCAGGAATTTTGCGCGTCTTTCAGAAAGGCTGCAGGAAGCGTCAGATCGGCTGATCCTGCCGGAGCCGTGTGAAAATTCCGATCCCAGTTGGTTCGGCTATCTGATCACCTGTCGGGATGGAGTGGACAAGAACCGTATTGTACGTTATCTGGAACAGGGAGGAGTGCAGACTCGTATGCTGTTTGCGGGCAATCTGACGAAGCAGCCCTGTTTTGACGAAATGCGAAAAGCCGGAATAGGGTATCGGATTGTGGGCGACCTGAGAGAATCTGACCGGATCATGCGGGATTCTTTCTGGATCGGGGTATACCCGGGAATGACAGACGAGATGCTTGATCATATGGCGGATCGGATCTTGGAAGCGGTGAGGGAAGCGTAATATATGGTGAATACTGCATTTTACAGAAAGAAAAAAGTCCTGATCACAGGTCATACCGGGTTTAAAGGCACATGGATGTGCCAGACTTTACTGCAGCTGGGAGCGGATGTCACAGGATATGCGCTGAAGCCGCCCACGGAGCCCAGTCTGTTTGCCCTTTCCCATATGGAGGACAGAATGGATTCCATCGAAGGGGATATCAGGGACCTGGAACATCTGCGGTCTGTTTTCGCGCAGGCGCAGCCGGAGATAGTGATCCATATGGCGGCACAGCCGATCGTCAGGGAATCGTACAGAGATCCGGTATACACCTATGATGTAAATGTGATGGGAACGGTCAATGTATTAGAGTGCGTGCGGACGACGCCATCGGTGAGATCTTTCGTGAATGTGACCACTGATAAGGTGTATAAGAACAGGGAGTGGGACTGGGGTTATCGCGAGAATGAGGAACTGAACGGGTATGATCCCTATTCCAACAGTAAGTCCTGTTCGGAGCTGGTGACGGACAGTTACCGGAATTCCTTTTTTGCGGATGGCAGGGCAGCCATTTCCACCGCAAGGGCAGGCAATGTGATCGGCGGCGGAGACTTTGCGGCGGATCGGATCGTGCCGGACTGCTTCAGGGCCATTCAGGAAAACAGGGAGATCATCGTGCGCAATCCTTATTCGATCAGGCCGTACCAGCATGTGCTGGAACCGATGACAGCCTATCTGCTGATCGCACAGAAGCAGTATGAGGACGGAGAATATGCGGATTGCTATAATATCGGTCCCCGGGAGGAATCCTGCCTGACCACAGGCGGGCTGGTGACAGATCTGTGCCGACAGTGGGAAAGACTGTCGGGAAATAAGACGGAATGGAAGCATCTGGGTGATGGCGGCCCCCATGAGGCGCGTTTCCTGAAACTGGACTGTTCTAAGATCAAACACAGGCTGGGATGGAGCCCTGTATGGGGACGGGAAGAAATGATCGCAAAGACAGCGGAATGGTGGCAGGAATACCTGAGCGCCGGGGATATCGTGGACGTGATGAAGAGGCAGATCGAGGAATATTTTCATTCCTGATCGTCGGTCGCCATAAACGGCTGGCGTTACTTTATGATTTCCGGATATGCCTGCAGCAAAAGTGCGCGGTTCTCTTCATACTGCTGCAGGGAACAGATTCCGCAGTTGTGGATGATCCAGTTTTTCTCCTGTCCGGGAACAACGATCTTATAACCCGCCCGGCGAAATTCCATGCATTGTGACACATCGTAAAAATGCCAGCCCTGAAACAGATCCTCCCGCCAGGGAAGATCATATTGAGTTGCCATCAAAAGGCCATCCAAGGCTTCCACTTCCAGCATCCCCTGCTTCAGCAACTTGATATTGCTTCCGCCATGCTGATCCGGTAAATAGACGTTGCCGCATCTTTCCCCATGCCACATAATACCATCGCTGGACAGGTGTTCCGTTCCCAGGGTGCCCACCATGCCGATCCGTTTATCTTCCTGGAACAGTTTCAGCAGTTTATCCAAAAAGTATGGTTCCACAATAAAACTGTCCTGGTGCAGATAAATCTTGTATCTGGCATCAGAAGCATTCATTCCTTCATTATAGCCGGAAGTCATGGAAACAGCATCCGTGACGGTGATAAGTTCGGTCTCGTATCCTTCCGGGACATGCAGCAGGCTTAAGTAAAGGATACATTCCTGCAGCAACAGCTCATTATTGGTGCATATGATAAAGCAAAATTTCCGTTCATTCATTTTTATCTTTCATGCCTTTCCGCAACCTGTCACCTGCTGCAATTCTTCCAGTAATTTCAAGGACTCTGAAGATGGATCTTCCATTCCCTGCAGAAGTTCATATGCTCTTTGAGGCTGTTTTCCCTGCATCCAGCAGCGGGCCTCTGTCAGGAGAAGTTCTTCTGTGCCAGGGTATTTTGCTCTGGCGTATTGCAGCAATAGTATGGCATTGGGCAGATCCATCCGTTGTATGAGTTCCCGGGCGATGGAAAGAAGGTTTTGTTGCCCGTTTTCGGTTCTGTTACGAATGATGATCCCAAAAGCAATACCGCTGACTTTCTGCTCCATCAGCTGATCCATTAATTCCTGGCAATATCGTTCCGGTACATGGTTCTCGATCCTCAGACCGTAAAATTCTATTTTATAGTATTTCTGTTCCAGCTCGTCAAGGTCGCGGATCTGGTAGAAAATATCCTCAAATATGCCTAACGCGGGGAGTTCCTGCTTTTCGGCTTCCCAGACAGTGAGAAAATGCTGGAGCCTGATCAGTTGGTTATCCATGGTATATAACTCCTGATATCTCTTGTCCTGATCCAGAAAGCGAGACAGCGCCCTGATGTTCGGATAGGCCGTGCCAACGGCCAATCGATGGTTGATCTCTTGTTTCAGCTTTGATATTTCCTGGTATTCTTTTTCTAAACTCATATTTTCGTTTTCCCGTATCAGCATGGCATTTTTCGGAAAAGCCGCTCGTTAGTCGCAAGAAAATATAATCTACTTTTCCACAACTTATATCGGCGATTAAAGCGAGAGACTTAATCTTTGAAATTTAATTTTTCAGGATGATAAGTGGCGGTTTTGGGATGGTGATAACGGATACGTAAGTTTCTTATATCTGAGGAAACGCCTTGATCAGTGTTTCCCTAAAGTAATGAACAAGTCCCGCCGATATAGCAGATAAGTGATTGTTTGCCTGGAATCAGGGAAAGAAGTGCAGGCGCAGAGGAAATCTTGCAAGTGGAGCAGGAAAGGCAGGGAAGCCATGATCTCGATATTGCATAATATGGCAGCAATGAATGTAGGGAGGCAGCTGAACCTAAATAATAAGAAACAGGTGAAAAATACGGAAAAGCTATCTTCCGGATACCGGATCAACCGTTCCGCGGATGATGCGGCGGGACTGGCCATCTCCGAAAAGATGCGGCGTCAGGTCCGGGGGCTGCGTCAGTCCGTGTTTAACATTGAAGAGGGTACAGGATATATTCAGACAGCTGAGGGCGCGTTAAATGAAGTGGAAGATATGCTGCAACGCATGAATGAACTGGCGGTCCATGGCGCTAACGATACTTTGCAGGCGGAGGACCGTCAGTATATCGACAAGGAAGTGCAGGCATTAAAGCAGGAGTTGGACAGAGTATTCCGGACCACCAGTTTTAACGATCGGCTGATATGGGAAGCGGATCCGGACACCAGGGTACAGATCGGCACAGAGTTGTTACAGGCGGTCACTTTTAGAAATACGTATAACAGTTTTGACGTCACGGATAAAAACTGTGGGGTAGTGCCGGCCAGCAATCCCGGTTTCAATGCGTATTTTACGATCGCTGCGACAAAGGCGGATGGGGTATCGGTTTCCTGGACAGCGTATGATGGAACGAAATATACGACGGATTTTATTGACTGGGATACGCTGAAAGAGAACAACTATGAATTTGAGATGAGTGACTATTTTGGCGGAAGCGCCAAGTACCCGTCGCTTTATAAAGATGATGGAAGCCCGCAGTTTACGCATAAGGTGGCTTTTGATGTTGTGGAGGCGGCTACGGTAGATGATATCATCACATGCATCAATAATCGGACGATGACATCGAGCAGCAGGGCTTATTATACACCCCGGTTTGAGGATGCTGGCGCGAACCCTGTGTCTTACTCGAACGTCAGCCTGAATTCAGCCAATCTCTATTATCAGGCAGCATATGCGTCCAGCCAGGCCACAGCAGACAAGCATACTTTTGACGGAGAAGACGATCTGTACCTGGAGCCCACGTCTCATTCGGGAAATCTGACGTCCATACCATCCGGTAATACAAGTGATGTGAGCGTAGCACAGGTCAGCAGTGAGAAATGGACATTTGCTTTTGAGATGTCAGGGGTTGGCCCGGTCAAGGCAACGTCCACCGGCGTCTATTATGCATCCCCCTCGTCAACAGAGGAGAAAGACGAGGGATTGTGGTGGCATTGGGTAAATTATGCGGATGGGACAAGGAGAAAGTATGCAACAGAAAGATACATAGGCGGAGGTACGCTGGGAAACGTCATGGATGCTCTGACGGGAAGCAGGACGGAGCGGTATCCCGGTCTTTTGCAGGAGAAGGATGGCGGCATATCCGATCACGGAGGTTATATCGATATCTATTTTTCACTGCTTGCTGACAGCGCATACACGTTCGGAAACGGATTGTCTTCCAGGGATGTGGGCTCGGTAAAGATCCGTGTATCCGTCCTGGCCGGTGATACGGAGCAGACTGTCCTGGACAGGATCAATGCGGCGCTGAAAAGCGATACAGTGCTTGATTTTTATACATCTTCCAGATATCAGGACAGCAGCAGCGCTGATACTGCATATGCAGCAACCCACAAGATCGATTCTCCCATCTATGGCGGGGCGGTCCATTTCTGGGTACAGGCGGGACCGGAAGCAGATCAGCAGATCGATATTTATTATGATGCCTTAAGCTGCATTTTTTTAAAGCTGAACAATACGAAAGCGGATACGGTCAATAACTGCAAGGCCGCTATCGGGGCAGTCAAAAACGCGTTAAAGACGGTGAACGCTCAGAGAGCGGAGTTTGGCGCGTATCAGAACCGACTGGAGCACGCGGCAAACAGTAACCGGAATATGGAGGAAAACACGCAGGCGGCGGAAAGCCTGATCCGGGATACGGATATGGCATCGGCGATGGTAGAGTATGCAAACCATAATATCCTGCTGCAGGCAGGGCAGGCGATGCTGGCTCAGGCGAACCGGATGAATCAGGGAATTTTATCGCTGTTGCAGTAAGATATGTCTTTCTGGAAAATATTTTTAAGGATTTTCTTAAAAATTCAGGATTGTACTTGAAAATAAACACGGAATATCGTATATTAATCCTATATACTTAATCATTTCGGGCATGGAGGAAAGAAAATGACAAAAGCAGAGATCTTAAAGAAAGAAATTTTAAGGCAGTATCGCAGTGTGCGCCAGTTTGCGATGGAGATGAGCATTCCTTACAGTACGCTGGTGACGGCGCTGGAACGCGGGATCGAAGGCATGGCATATGGAACTGTGATCAGGATGTGTGACAAGCTGAGCCTGAACCCTGTCGATTTCTCCTCTCTGGAGAGAGATACTTCCCTGGGAGCGCAGCTTCTGGAGAACAGGGTGATGCAGTACTATATCAAACTGAACCAGAACGGGCGGGACAAGATCCTGGAGCTGATGGATGATTTTGTCCAGATCGACAAATATAAGGCAAAAGGTAAAAAGAGTAAATGAGGTATGATTATCTGATCGTAGGGACCGGGCTTTTTGGCTCGGTCTTTGCTCATGAGATGAAAGCGGCAGGCAGGAACTGCTATTGTATCGATAAGCGTGCTCATACAGGCGGAAATATCTATACGGAAGAATGGAACGGCATTCAGGTGCATAAATATGGAGCCCATATCTTCCATACTTCCGACAGGGCGGTGTGGGAGTACGTGAACCGTTTTGCCGAGTTCAACCATTATGTCAACTCGCCCATAGCGGTATATGGGGATGAACTTTATAATCTGCCCTTTAACATGAACACTTTCAGCAAGATGTGGGGCGTCAGGACGCCTGACGAGGCGAAAGCGGTCATAGAAGAACAGAGGCGGGATGCGGCCAGGGCCATGTATGGGGCTGCTGCTGGCAGGGACGCTTCCGCGGAAACGGCCCCTGAGCCCGCGAACCTGGAGGAGCAGGCGCTGTCCCTGGTGGGCAGGGATGTCTATGAGAAGCTGGTAAAAGGCTACACGGAGAAGCAGTGGGGAAGAAGCTGTACGGAACTGCCGGCGTTCATCATCAAGCGTCTGCCTGTCCGGTTTACCTATGACAATAATTATTTTACCGACAGATATCAGGGGATACCTATAGGAGGCTATGCCCAGATCATTGAGAGGCTTCTGGAAGATATTCCTGTCAGGCTGGGGGTGTCTTATCGGGATTTCCTGGAACAAAATGCAAAAAGCGGCGAACCGGATACCTTTGGCCGCATACTGTACACGGGCATGATCGATGAGTATTTTGGCTATTGCCTGGGCGAACTGCAGTACCGTTCCCTTCGTTTTGAGGAAGAGTTCATGGAAGAGTGCGATAATTATCAGGGCAATGCGGTGGTCAATTACACGGACAGGGAGGTTCCCTACACGCGCATCATCGAGCATAAGCACTTTGAGTTTGGCGCCGGAAAGGGCACTGTGATCACCAGGGAGTATCCCTCCGCCTGGGAAAAGGGGCAGGAGCCCTATTATCCGGTCAATGACCGGAGGAACATGGCTCTCTATGAAAGATACCGCAAACTGGCAGCAGGCGAGAAGAATGTGATCTTCGGGGGCAGGCTGGGACAGTACCGATATTATGATATGGATAAGGTGATCGCCGAGGCGCTGAAAATGGCGAAAGCCGAACTGCAGGATACGTAAGGATCAGAAAAAGCTTCCCGCGAGAGGATCGCAGGAAGCTTTTCTCAACATTTCTATCAGCAATAGCTGTTGAACATCATGCCTGTGTACGCGCTGGTGGAATAAGGGCTGACATAGTTGCGGCTGGCGATGGGGTTCTTGTAAGCCACCATGGTCTTATCCACGTAATCCATGGGATTCAGGGATACCTGATCGCTCTTGCGCAGCAGCGTCGTGGAAAAGCTTTTCAGGTAAGCAAAAGTCTCGTTGATATTATCTGCCTGTAACGCGGATCGTTTCAGCTGATCCCGGTTCACGTTGAGCGTGCCGTCTTCTGCGATGTTCATGCCCATGGATTCCATGGACGGGCGGTATACGGCGGCGATCCCCTTGAATTCCTGGACCAGCTTCCTGCTCTGGGCCTGAGAGTCCAGATAAGTGGAAGCGGCTTTGATGAAGCCGTTATAACCGCTGATCAGGTGTGTCACATTGTCCGTTAAAGAGTCCACGTCCGTCTTAAGGCCGATCTGGACCGTTTCGTCCTCCGGGCTGATACCGGTCAGCTGTACGTCAAACATCTTGCCGATGGTAAAATGGTTGGAGGAGGAGGTCCGCTCCTCGCCGTTGAGCAAAAACTGCGCGTTGGAGGCATCCCTGCTGACGTAATCCAGCCCAAAATAATCAACGGTGCCGGAAGACTTGCTGGTATGGGAATCACTGACGGTGAAGATCCGTGAGCGTTCCGGACTCAGGCCGGTAGACTCGGAGGTCAGCCTGATAGAGGTGCGGCCCTCGGATTCCGCCAGGGATGCTTTCAACCCGATGTCGGAATTGTTGATCAGACGCACCAGCCTTTCCTGTATCTCGCGGTTGGTCTCGGATTCACCGATGGTAAACTGGAATTCATAGTTCATATCGTTGACGCCCACATCAAAGGAGTAGGTGTCCGGCGCCAGAGAGACCTTTTCATCGGGAAGAAAATATCCCAGATTCTCCTGAGAGGAGGCAAGGGACCTGACTTCCAGCTGCAGGTCAGGAATCTCGTCCTTGGGCCGCTGCGGGCCGATATAGGCAGCTTTCACGATATCTTCATCGGAGGAATAAGCGCGTTTCTTGCTCAGCAGGCTGTTGCCTTCCTCCAGTCCGCCCAGCTGCGCGATGGTATTGTGCAGGTCACGGGCATTCTCTTTCAGATCCACTGCGTACTGCTGGGTCTGCCTGCTGGTGGTAGGAAGATACCAGGGAGCGTCCTTGTTCATCTTTACGATGGAATTATAAACCTTGCGGAGTTCACTCTTCTTATGCGTGTCATATTTTGTTACAGCCTTAGGTGTATACGTGGAAAGATAATTGTTGTATACTGTATTCAGCGCCATACTCACAGCACGCCGCCCCCTCTCCTGATATCTATTCTATGCAAACGTCTATGTATTGTTATCGGCAGTTCCATGCCATTACTTTATAGTTGGATTATAACATTTTACATAAGCAGAAACAATACTTTAAATGAAAAAAACTGTTGACGGAACAGGGCAGCTGTGTTATAGTAAACAGGCGAGATAAGTTTCAGGTCTTTTTTTTATGCTCTTTTTTTACAAAACATATGGAGGTAGCGAAATGCGTACAAAAATAACTCTGGCTTGTACGGAATGCAAGCAGCGTAACTACAATACTACCAAGGATAAGAAGACTCATCCTGACAGGATGGAGACCAGGAAATACTGCCGTTTCTGCAGAAAGCATACGATACACAAGGAAACCAAGTGATCATCCGCTCTGCAGTGGGAAGTCAGTGTGGAACATAATATTGGCCTGCGGCTCGGATCGCAGGTTACGGAAAGGCATGGTTTCAAATGGGAGATTCCGCAGAAAAGCAGTCGCGCCCCAGTTTCTTTCAGGGCGTGAAAACCGAATTTAAGAAAGTAGTATGGCCGGACAGGAAGTCCACATTAAAACAGTCTGTGGCTGTAGTCGCGATCTCAGTAGTTGTCGGAGTGATCATTGCCATTATTGATTATATAGCCAAATATGGCGTGAACTTCTTAACATCAATTTAGAGCGAGGGTTATTTATATGGCAGAGGCAAAATGGTATGTGGTTCATACCTATTCGGGATATGAGAACAAAGTCAAAGCCAATATTGAGAAGACCATTGAGAACAACAAGCATCTGGCGGAGCAGATCCTGGAAGTGAGGGTTCCCCTGCAGGATGTGGTGGAACTGAAGAACGGCGCCAGGAAGACTGTCCAGAAGAAGATGTTTCCCGGATATGTCCTTCTCAATATGGAGATGAATGACGATACGTGGTATGTAGTCCGCAACACCCGCGGCGTGACCGGATTCGTGGGACCGGGAAGCAAGCCTGTTCCCCTGACCGAGGCTGAGATGAAGCCTCTGGGCATCAAGACGGAAAATGTCTCCATCGATTTCGTGGAAGGAGACAGCATCGCCGTTGTGGCAGGTGTGTGGAAAGATACTGTCGGCGTCGTGCAGAAGCTGGATTACGGCAAGCAGACAGCCACCATCAATGTGGAACTGTTTGGCAGGGAGACGCCTGTGGAGATCAGCTTTGCAGAGGTCAGAAAGCTTTGATGAGATTCAGGTATTTCTGCCAGGGAGCGATCCCCGGCATGACATACATTGGGCATAAGGCCCAGGCAATAAAGTGGGAGCAGGAGGACGACAGATCCCCTGCGCCGAGTCACCGTTGCGCGCAGGCCGGCATCGGCGGGCCGTGACGGCTTACCACATCATAGGAGGTGCCAAAATGGCAAAGAAAGTAGAAGGATACATTAAATTACAGATTCCTGCCGGCAAAGCTACACCGGCTCCCCCTGTTGGCCCCGCGTTAGGCCAGCATGGCGTGAACATCGTTGAATTCACCAAACAGTTCAACGCAAGGACGGCAGACAAGGGTGATGTTATCATCCCTGTGGTCATTACTGTATATGCAGACAGATCTTTCAGTTTCATTACGAAGACTCCCCCTGCAGCAGTACTGCTGAAGAAAGCATGCAACATCAAGACCGCATCTGCGACTCCCAACAAGACCAAGGTGGCTACCATCTCAAAGGCCAAACTCCAGGAGATCGCGGAGATGAAGATGCCGGATCTGAACGCGGCGAGCATTGAAGCAGCCATGAGCATGATCGCAGGCACTGCACGCAGCATGGGTATTGTAGTAGAAGACTAACTGTTCATAATTGGGAGACAACAAAAGTTGTCGCTGGAACCTAGGAGGTAAGATAATGAAGCATGGTAAGAAATATACGGAAGCAGCAAAGCTTGTAGACCGCACCGCGCTCTATGAGCCCGAAGAAGCGATCGCTTTGGTAAAGAAAGCAGCATCGGCAAAGTTCGATGAGACCGTTGAAGTGCATATCAGGACAGGGTGTGACGGACGTCATGCAGAGCAGCAGATCCGCGGCGCGGTGGTGCTGCCCAACGGAACAGGTAAGAAAGTCAGGGTCCTTGTAATCGCGAAAGGCGACAAGATCGCAGAGGCAGAAGCGGCAGGCGCCGATCATGTCGGCGGCGAGGAACTGATCCCCAGGATCCAGAACGATGGCTGGCTTGATTTCGATGTGGTAGTGGCAACCCCCGATATGATGGGCATCGTGGGACGTCTCGGTAAGATTTTGGGACCTAAGGGTCTGATGCCCAACCCCAAGGCAGGCACGGTCACCATGGACGTGACCAAGGCTGTGAACGATATCAAAGCCGGTAAGATCGAGTACAGGCTGGATAAGACCAACATCGTCCATGTTCCCGTGGGCAAGGTTTCCTTTACGGATGAAGCGCTCCAGGAGAATTTCAACGCGCTGATGGACGCGATTATCAAAGCGAAGCCCAGCGCAGTGAAAGGACAGTATCTGAGAAGCATCACACTGACCAGCACCATGGGCCCCGGTGTGAGAGTAAATGTGGCGAAGTTCTAGCCATGGCCTGACAAAATTGTTGACAAATGCGGGATCTTATAGTATCCTGTATAAAGTCATATGACAATGCCGAAGACAGTAGGTCCCTGTAAGACAAAGGGATAAGCGCAGCGCCTACCGAGGAAAGAGTTTCAGCTAAGACTTTACGCCTCCCTGTCTTCAGGGAGGCTTTTTTCATAGAGAAAACTCCTTTCGGCAGGGGAAACCCACTATATTCTATAAGGAGGTAGAGAAATGGCAAAGGTTGAATTAAAAGCGCCTATTGTGGAAGAGATTGTCGCCAATATCAAGGATGCCCAGTCTGTAGTCCTGGTGGATTACAGAGGACTTACCGTTGAGCAGGACACGCAGCTTCGCAAGAATCTGCGCGAGGCGGGCGTTATCTACAAGGTGTACAAGAACACTTTCATGACCCGTGCGTTCAAGGGTACGGAATGCGAAGGCCTGACCCAGTATCTGGAAGGGCCCAGTGCGGTCGCAATCTCCAGCGAGGACGCAACCGCTCCTGCAAGGATCCTGGCGGAGTTCGCCAAGACGGCTGACAAGCTTGAGATCAAGGCCGGTATCGTGGAAGGCACGGTATATGATGCGAAAGGCATGGCTGCCATCGCAAGCATTCCTTCCAGGGAAGTGCTTATTTCCAGGCTGCTTGGCAGCATGAAGAGCCCTATCACCAACTTCGCCCGCGTTATGAACCAGCTGGCAGAAAAAGGCGGAGCATCCGCAGCAGCGGCTGAGTAACAGAGGCAGGTTATATTTACAACAAAAGTTATCACACATCAATTTCAGAAAATGGAGGAAAAGAAAATGGCTAAATTGACCGCTCAGGAATTGATCGATCAGATCAAGGAGATGACCGTATTAGAATTGAACGATCTGGTAAAAGCTTGCGAGGAGGAGTTCGGCGTATCCGCAGCAGCAGGCGTTGTTATGACGGCACCCGGTGCAGGCGCAGCAGTTGAGGAAGAGAAGGACGAGTTCGATGTGGAACTGACCGAGGTTGGGGCAGAGAAAGTCAAGGTTATCAAGGCTGTCCGCGAGATAACCGGACTGGGCCTGAAGGAAGCTAAGGATCTGGTAGACGGCGCTCCTAAGGTTGTGAAGGAAGCGGCTTCCAAGGCTGACGCTGAGGAGATCAAGAAGAAACTTGAGGAAGTTGGCGCTAAGGTTACATTGAAGTGATCGTGGCAAACAGGTGACTGTATGATACAGCGAAAGGGCGGTTCCGCGCATGGGCGAAGGGCCGTTCTTTTTGCTGTATTTTTTTCTTGATTCTTCCAAAAATCTGCTTGACCCCCTCCCCGATTTGTGATAACATGGATAGTGCACTATTGTGCGGAACTATGTCTGCGTATATTGCAACATGGCATAAATCAGAAAGAACGGGGTGAAATGTCAATGGAAAAGAACAGAATACGTCCCATAGCCGGCAACAGGGTTATGCGTATGAGTTATGCACGACAGAAAGAGGTTCTGGAGATGCCTAATCTGATCGAAGTCCAGAAGGACTCCTATCAGTGGTTTTTGGACGAGGGTCTGAAAGAAGTCTTCGATGATATCTCTCCTATCGCTGATTACAGTGGTTCCCTGAGTCTGGAGTTTGTGGACTTTGAACTGTGCAGAGACGACGTAAAATATTCTATTGAAGAATGCAAGGAGAGGGATGCCACCTACGCGGCGCCCCTGACTGTCAAGGTTCGTCTGTACAATAAGGAAAAGGAAGAGATCAGCGAGCATAAGATCTTTATGGGCGATCTTCCGTTGATGACCGAGACTGGCACTTTTGTGATCAATGGCGCAGAGCGTGTTATCGTAAGCCAGCTGGTCCGTTCCCCCGGCATTTATTATGGGGTGGGACATGATAAGATCGGCAAAAGGCTCTTTTCCTGTACCGTTATCCCCAATCGTGGCGCGTGGCTGGAGTATGAGACCGATTCCAACGACGTGTTTTATGTCCGCGTGGACAGGACCCGTAAGGTTCCCGTCACTGTGCTGATCCGTGCGTTAGGCGTTGGCACGAATGATGAGATCCGTGAATTGTTTGGCGACGAGCCGAAGATAGAAGCAAGTTTTGGCAAGGACACTGCTGAGAATTATCAGGAGGGTCTGTTAGAGTTATATAAAAAGATCCGCCCCGGTGAACCTTTGAGCGTTGAAAGCGCGGAAAGCCTGATCAACGCTATGTTCTTTGACCCCAGAAGATACGATCTGGCCAAGGTCGGCAGGTATAAGTTCAACAAGAAGCTGGCGTTCAGGAACAGGATCAGGCATCAGATCCTGGCTGCTGACGTGGTGGATCCCTCCACCGGCGAGGTACTGGCGTCCGCAGGTGATAAGGTGACTATGGAACTGGCTGATACGATCCAGAATGCGGCAGTCCCTTTCGTATATGTACAGACAGAGGAGAAAAATGTCAAGGTCCTTTCCAATATGATGGTGGATCTGACCAGCTTTGTGGACTGCAATCCCAGGGATTTCGGCATCCATGAGCGCGTGTATTATCCCGTGCTGGCGCAGATCCTGGAGGAGTTTGGCGGCGATTCCGAGAAGCTGGCCGAGGCGATCAAAAAGAATGTGCACGAACTTGTTCCGAAGCACATCACAAAGGAAGATATCATTGCTTCCATCAATTATAATATGCACCTTGAGTATGGTCTGGGCAATGACGACGATATCGATCATCTGGGCAACAGGCGTATCCGCGCGGTGGGCGAACTGCTCCAGAACCAGTACCGCATCGGTCTGTCCAGGATGGAGAGAGTGGTGCGCGAGCGTATGACCACTCATGACGCGGAGGATATTTCTCCCCAGTCCCTGATCAATATCAAGCCTGTCACAGCTGCGGTGAAAGAGTTCTTCGGATCCTCCCAGCTGTCGCAGTTCATGGATCAGAACAACCCTCTGGGTGAACTGACCCATAAGAGGCGTCTTTCCGCCCTGGGCCCCGGTGGTCTGTCCAGAGACCGTGCCGGATTTGAGGTCCGTGACGTGCATTATTCCCATTATGGAAGAATGTGCCCCATCGAGACTCCTGAAGGCCCTAACATTGGTCTGATCAACTCCCTTGCAAGCTATGCAAGGATCAATGAATATGGTTTTGTGGAGGCGCCCTATCGCAAGGTCGATAAGAGCGACCCCGCCAATCCCAGGGTTACGGAGGAGGTGGTCTATATGACCGCCGATGAAGAGGACAATTATCATGTGGCACAGGCGAATGAGGCCCTGGATGCGGACGGTCACTTTGTCCGTACTACCGTATCCGGCCGTTACCGTGAGGAGACTCAGGAGTATCCCCGTTCCATGTTCGATTATATGGATGTGTCTCCCCGTATGGTATTTTCCGTGGCTACCGCGCTGATCCCTTTCCTGCAGAATGACGACGCGAACCGTGCGCTGATGGGATCCAACATGCAGCGTCAGGCAGTGCCCCTCCTGCTGACGGATGCCCCTGCGGTGGGAACCGGTATGGAGACAAAGACGGCGGTGGACTCCGGTGTCTGCATCCTGGCGAAGAAGTCGGGCACGATCGATTATGTGTCGTCCCGGCTGATCCGTATGACCTGTGACGATGGAGAGAAGATGGAATATCATCTGACCAAGTTCTCCAGGAGCAATCAGTCCAACTGCTATAACCAGAAGCCTATCGTATTTAAGGGCGACCATGTGGAAGAGGGTCAGGTGATCGCGGACGGTCCCTCCACTTCCATGGGCGAGCTGGCTCTGGGCAAGAACCCTCTGATCGGCTTTATGACTTGGGAAGGCTATAATTACGAGGATGCTGTCCTTTTGAGTGAAAGACTGGTGCAGGAGGATGTCTATACCTCCGTGCACATTGAGGAATATGAGGCGGAAGCCAGGGATACGAAGCTGGGGCCTGAGGAGATCACCCGCGATGTCCCCGGCGTCGGTGATGATGCGCTGAAAGACCTGGACGACAGAGGGATCATCCGTATCGGCGCGGAGGTCCGTGCCGGCGATATCCTTGTGGGCAAAGTGACTCCCAAGGGAGAAACGGAGCTTACCGCGGAGGAGAGGCTGCTTCGGGCGATCTTTGGAGAGAAAGCGAGGGAGGTCCGTGACACCTCCTTGAAAGTGCCTCACGGCGAATATGGTATTGTGGTGGATGCCAAGGTGTTTACCAGAGAGAACAGCGACGAACTGTCTCCCGGGGTCAATCAGGCAGTCCGTATCTATATCGCGCAGAAGAGAAAGATTTCCGTAGGTGACAAGATGGCAGGCCGCCACGGCAACAAGGGTGTGGTTTCCCGCGTGCTTCCTGTGGAGGATATGCCCTATCTGCCTAACGGGCGTCCTCTGGATATCGTGCTGAACCCCCTGGGCGTGCCTTCCCGTATGAACATTGGACAGGTACTGGAGATCCATCTTTCCCTGGCGGCGAAAGCGCTGGGATTCAATGTGGCTACGCCTGTATTTGACGGCGCCAACGAGAATGATATCATGGATACGCTGGATCTGGCAAACGACTATGTGAACCTTCCTTTTGACGCCGAGGAAGCGGCGCAGTGGAAAGAGGAGGGCAGGACCACTACCGCGGACGGCAGGGAGTGGGGCGGCGAGACCTTTGAGAGCAAGCATAGTGAAGAACTGCTTCCTGAAGTGGTGGAATATCTGTCAAAGGGCAGGGACCACAGGGAAGTATGGGCTGGCGTGCCTATTTCCCGGGACGGTAAAGTGCGTCTGCGTGACGGGCGTACCGGCGAATATTTTGACAGCCCTGTGACCATTGGCCACATGCATTACCTGAAACTGCATCATCTGGTTGACGACAAGATCCATGCCCGTTCCACAGGACCGTACTCCCTGGTAACGCAGCAGCCTCTGGGCGGCAAGGCACAGTTCGGCGGCCAGCGTTTCGGTGAGATGGAGGTATGGGCGCTGGAGGCTTACGGCGCATCCTATACGCTGCAGGAGATCCTGACGGTGAAGTCCGATGATGTGGTGGGGCGTGTGAAGACCTATGAAGCGATCATCAAGGGCGATAACATCCCTGAACCCGGCATACCGGAGTCCTTTAAGGTATTGCTCAAGGAATTGCAGGCACTTGGCCTGGACGTCAGGGTGCTCCGTGACGACCAGACGGAAGTTGAGATCATGGAGACCATAGATTACGGTGATACGGATTACCGCTATGAGATGGGCGATGACCGCAAGTATGACGACTATGATAACGGATCTCTGGGTGAGATGGGCTATCAGGCACAGGAGTTCGATGAAGAGAGCGGAGAACTGGTAAGCGCCGATGAGGAAGAAGACGCTTATGACGACGCGTTTGAGATGGATGCGGATGATTTCGGCGGTGAGGACGACTACGAGTAAGTTCAGAGCCGGGTGGATTTGAAAATAGAAGGGAGTGCCATTAATGTCAGAAACAAAGAATGAAGCAACCTATCAGCCCATGACCTTTGATGCCATCAAGATCGGGCTGGCTTCACCTGATAAGATTCGTGAATGGTCCCACGGCGAGGTTTTAAAGCCTGAGACAATCAACTACAGAACATTGAAGCCCGAAAGGGACGGCCTGTTCTGTGAGAAGATTTTTGGGCCCAGCAAGGACTGGGAGTGTCACTGCGGCAAATATAAGAAGATCAGGTACAAGGGCGTTGTCTGCGACCGCTGCGGTGTGGAAGTGACCAAGGCGAGCGTGCGCAGGGAGCGCATGGGTCATATCGAACTGGCTGCCCCCGTATCCCATATCTGGTATTTTAAGGGAATCCCCAGCCGCATGGGACTGATCTTGGATCTGTCTCCCAGAGTGCTGGAGAAAGTCCTGTACTTCGCGTCCTATATCGTACTGGATGCCGGCGATACCGGTCTGGATCACAAGCAGATCCTTTCTGAAAAGGAATATCAGGACGCAAGAGAGACTTATGGTAATAAATTCCGTGTAGGGATGGGTGCGGAAGCGATCAAGGAACTTATGCAGGCCATCGATCTGGAGAAAGAGGCTGAGGAGTTAAAGACTGGCCTGAGGGAATCTTCCGGCCAGAAGCGCGCCCGTATCATCAAGAGGCTGGAGGTAGTGGAGGCTTTCCGCGAATCCGGAAATATGCCTGAGTGGATGATCATGGATGTGATCCCTGTCATTCCTCCCGATCTGCGCCCCATGGTACAGTTGGACGGCGGACGTTTTGCGACTTCCGACCTGAACGACCTGTACAGGAGGATCATCAACAGAAATAACCGTTTGAAGAGGCTGTTGGAACTGGGTGCGCCTGATATCATTGTGCGCAATGAGAAGAGGATGCTCCAGGAGGCTGTGGATGCCCTGATCGACAACGGCAGGCGCGGACGTCCCGTTACCGGCCCCGGGAACAGGGCTTTGAAGTCCCTGTCCGATATGCTCAAGGGCAAGTCCGGACGTTTCCGCCAGAACCTGCTGGGCAAGCGTGTGGATTATTCCGGACGTTCCGTTATCGTGGTAGGTCCCGAACTGAAGATCTATCAGTGCGGCCTGCCCAAAGAAATGGCTATCGAACTGTTCAAGCCCTTTGTTATGAAAGAACTGGTTGCGAAGCAGATCAGCCAGAATATCAAGAATGCGAAGAAATTAGTGGATAAGATGGATGATCAGGTCTGGGATGTGCTGGAGGAGGTCATCAAGGAGCATCCCGTTATGCTGAACCGTGCCCCTACCCTGCACAGGCTCGGCATCCAGGCATTTGAACCTATCCTGGTAGAGGGTAAGGCGATCAAGTTGCACCCTCTGGTATGTACCGCTTTCAACGCGGACTTTGACGGCGACCAGATGGCAGTGCACCTTCCTCTGTCCGTGGAAGCGCAGGCCGAGTGCCGGTTCCTGCTGTTGTCGCCCAATAACCTGCTGAAGCCCTCTGACGGCGGCCCCGTGGCCGTCCCTTCACAGGATATGGTATTGGGGATCTATTACCTGACCCAGGAGAGACCCGGTTCTGTGGGCGAGGGCAGGTATTATAAGAATGTGAACGAGGCGATCCTGGCCTATGAGAATGGCGCCTGCACCCTGCACTCCAGGATCAAAGTGCGCGTGAGCAAAGTGAACGCCGCAGGGGAGACCGTTACCGGCATTGTGGAATCTACGCTGGGCCGCTTCCTCTTCAATGAGATCCTGCCCCAGGATCTGGAGTTTGTGGACAGGAGCAAGCCGGAGAACCTGCTGAAACTGGAGGTAGACTTCCATGTGGGCAAGAAAGGCTTAAAGCAGATCCTGGAGAAGGTCATCAATATCCACGGCGCTTCCAAGACCGCCGAGGTTCTGGACGATGTAAAGGCGATCGGATATAAGTATTCTACCAGGGCGGCCATGACCGTATCCATTTCCGATATGACCGTGCCCGAGAAGAAGCCCCAGATGCTGGCTGACGCACAGGCTACCGTAAACAGGATATCCACGAATTTCCGTCGTGGACTGATCACGGAGGAGGAGCGTTACCGCGCGGTGGTTGAGACCTGGAACGAGACCGATAAGGAACTGACAGACGTGCTGCTGGCGGGACTGGATAAGTACAATAACATCTTTATGATGGCTGACTCCGGCGCCCGTGGTTCCAACCAGCAGATCAAGCAGCTGGCAGGCATGCGCGGACTGATGGCGGATACCACCGGACGGACCATTGAGCTGCCTATCAAATCCAACTTCCGCGAAGGCCTGGATGTACTGGAGTATTTCATGTCCGCCCACGGCGCCCGCAAGGGTCTGTCCGATACCGCGCTGCGTACGGCTGACTCCGGTTACCTGACCAGGCGTATGGTGGATGTGTCACAGGAACTTTCCATCCGTGAAGTAGACTGCAGCGAGGGCAGGACGGATATTCCCGGAATGGTGGTCAAGGCGTTCATGGACGGAAAAGAGACCATTGAAAACCTGAAAGACAGGATCACGGGAAGATATTCCTGTGAAGATATCATGGACAGGGACGGCAATGTGATCGTGAAGCGGAATCATATGATCACTCCCAGCCGTGCTTCCAGGATCTTAAGTGTAGGCGTAAATGAGAAAGGTGAGCCTGTGGAGGCGGTGAAGATCCGTACCATCCTGACCTGCCGCTCGCATGTGGGTATTTGCGCGAAATGTTACGGCGCGAACATGGCCACCGGCGAGGCAGTACAGGTGGGCGAGGCCGTGGGCATCATTGCGGCGCAGTCCATCGGCGAGCCCGGTACCCAGCTGACTATGAGGACTTTCCATACTGGCGGTGTGGCAGGTGACGATATCACACAGGGTCTTCCTCGTGTGGAGGAGCTTTTTGAAGCCAGAAAGCCCAAGGGACTTGCGATCATCGCGGAGTTTGGTGGCCGTGCGGAGATCAAGGATACCAAGAAGAAGCGTGAGGTAGTCATTACCAATGACGAGACCGGAGAGAGCAAGACATACCTGATCCCTTACGGTTCCCGTATCAAGATCATGGATGAGCAGATCCTGGAGGCAGGCGACGAACTGACGGAAGGAAGCGTAAATCCTCATGACCTGCTGAAAATCAAGGGCATCCGCGCCGTTCAGGATTATATGCTCCGCGAGGTGCAGCGTGTATACCGCCTGCAGGGCGTTGATATCGCGGATAAGCACATTGAGGTCATTGTGCGCCAGATGCTGAAAAAGATCCGCATTGAGAACAATGGGGATACGGATTTCCTGCCCGGTACGCTGGTGGATGTTTTGGAATATGAAGATATGAACGAAAGGCTTACGGCGGAAGGAAAGGAGCCTGCGGAGGGAAAGCAGGTGCTGCTGGGTATCACCAAGGCGGCGCTGGCAACCAACTCGTTCCTGTCGGCGGCATCTTTCCAGGAGACCACCAAGGTTCTGACGGAAGCCGCTATCAAGGGCAAGGTAGATAACCTGATCGGTCTGAAAGAGAATGTTATCATCGGTAAGCTGATCCCTGTGGGTACAGGTATGAAGAGATATCGCAACACCAGATTGAGTACGGATGAGGTGGAGACGATCTCTTTTGATGAACTTGGCATGGAGGAGGGCATTGATTCCGAAGATGGTTCCGGAATGGATGATGAATTTGGACTTGACAACGTGATGGAGACAGATGCTTCCGAGGAGACCGAAGCGGAGGAAGAAACTGCAGGCGAAATGGTTGCTGTGGCGGAAGACGGTGAGTAGTACAATATGATCTGAGGGCGATGCCATATGGCATTGCCCTTATTGCAAAAGGAGTGGAGACGGTTATGAGGGTATTGGTTACGGGCGTCGGGGGACAACTGGGCCACGACGTGGTCATCGAACTGGAAAAGCGCGGCATGGAAGCGGTGGGCGTGGATATCCAGGAAATGGATATCACGGATGCGTCCGGTGTGGACAGAGTGATAAGGGATGCCGCGCCTGACGCAGTGATACACTGCGCCGCGTACACGGCAGTGGATGCCGCGGAAGAAAACGTGGAGGTATGTCGGAAAGTCAATGCCGACGGTCCCAGGAACATCGCCGCGGTCTGCAAGGATCTGGATATCAAGATGGTCCATATCAGCACGGATTACGTGTTTGACGGACAGGGTGAGCATGTATGGGAGCCGGAGGACGCATGTGCGCCCAGAAGTGTGTATGGACAGACCAAATACGAGGGAGAACTGGCGGTACGGGAACTTCTGAAAAAATATTTTATCGTGCGCATTGCCTGGGCTTTTGGCAGTAACGGCAAAAATTTCGTAAAGACCATGCTGAAGCTGGCAGAGAACCACGATACTATCACGGTGGTCAATGATCAGATCGGCTCTCCCACTTATACCTATGATCTGGCCAGGCTCCTGGTGGATATGGTCCAGACGGAAAAGTACGGCGTATACCATGCCACCAACGAGGGCTTCTGCTCCTGGTACGATTTCGCCTGCGCGATCTTTCGGGAAGCGGGCCTGAACGTGAAAGTGATCCCGGTCACATCGGCGGAATATGGGGCGAAGGCAACCCGTCCCATGAACAGCCGCATGAGCAAGGAGAAGCTGACAGAGAACGGTTTTGAACGGCTGCCCTCCTGGGAAGATGCCCTGAAGCGGTATATCGCAGGATCAAAGTAACAGTTCAGCCCTCACATTCATAAAAGCGTCTGTTTCGCATCCGTTGCCGCTTTGCGGCTCATCTTTTATTTCATTGTGAGGGCGCTCCGCTCATGAAAAGATTCGCAATCAGTGCTTAGTGTGCAAGCACCCACGCACAGCTTGAGAATCTTTCCATGGCTGAACTGTTACAGATCAAAACAATGATTTTATAAAAAAAGATTGACAATGCATCCGTAAGCGGCTATACTTATTAAGCATGCGTGCGGATGCTCTTTTTTTGTGAGCAAAGCCGTGTGCGGATACTATAGTATGATTTAGAAAGAGGTGAAACAGAATGCCAACATTTAACCAGTTAGTAAGAAAGGGACGTCAGACATCCGCAAAGAAGTCTACAGCGCCTGCTCTCCAGAAAGGTTACAATTCCCTTCACAAGAAGGCGACCAATGTATCCGCTCCTCAGAAGCGTGGTGTATGTACTGCTGTAAAGACTGACACTCCTAAAAAGCCTAACTCAGCTCTTAGAAAGATCGCCAGAGTACGTCTTTCCAACGGGATCGAGGTTACCAGCTATATCCCCGGTGAAGGACACAACCTGCAGGAGCACAGCGTTGTTCTGATCCGCGGCGGCAGAGTAAAGGATCTGCCCGGTGTAAGATATCACATTATCCGTGGTACTCTTGATACCGCAGGCGTGTCGAACAGAAAGCAGGCCCGTTCCAAGTACGGCGCTAAGAGACCTAAAGAAGCAAAGAAGAAATGATCGCTTCAAAGGAGATTCGGGACAAATCTGAACGAAACTAAGAAAGTGTTGGAATTCTGTCATACAGATATACAGCACGAACACTTGGGGAAACACATGTGAGTACCGATGATTTAACGAACTGATTTTAGTTAAGGAGGGAAGGACCGTGCCACGTAAAGGTCATATTCAGAAAAGAGATGTATTAGCAGATCCTTTGTACAACAATAAGGTTGTGACCAAGCTGATCAACAACATCATGCTTGACGGTAAGAAAGGTGTCGCACAGAAGATTGTATACGGTGCATTTGCAAAAGTAGAGGAGAAATCCGGAAAGCCTGCCCTGGAAGTGTTTGAGACGGCTATGAACAACATCATGCCCGTTCTGGAGGTAAAGGCAAGACGTATCGGCGGCGCTACCTATCAGGTGCCTATCGAGGTGAGGGCCGACAGACGTCAGGCTCTGGGCCTTCGCTGGCTGACCATGTTCTCCCGCAAGAGAAGCGAGAAGACCATGGAGGACAGGCTGGCGAATGAGATCCTTGACGCTGCCAACAATACCGGCGCCGCGGTCAAGAGAAAAGAAGATATGCACAAGATGGCGGAGGCAAACAAGGCTTTTGCGCATTATCGTTTTTAAGCGCAGCAGCGCTGCTATGTTTTAAAAATAAATTAGGAGGAAAAAATCTTGGCTGGAAGAGAATATCCGTTAGAGAGAACCAGAAATATCGGGATCATGGCTCATATCGATGCTGGCAAGACCACATTGACCGAGCGTATCCTGTATTATACTGGCGTGAACTACAAGATCGGTGATACTCATGAAGGCACTGCCACCATGGACTGGATGGAGCAGGAGCAGGAAAGAGGCATTACCATCACTTCAGCGGCTACTACCTGCCATTGGACTCTGGAAAAAGAGACCAAGCCCATGGAAGGCGCACTGGAGCACCGTATCAATATCATTGACACTCCTGGCCACGTTGATTTCACTGTCGAAGTAGAGCGTTCCCTTCGCGTACTGGACGGCGCGGTAGGCGTCTTCTGCGCAAAGGGCGGCGTAGAGCCCCAGTCAGAGAATGTCTGGCGTCAGGCTGATACCTACAACGTACCCCGTATGGCGTTCATCAACAAGATGGACATCCTGGGTGCGAATTTCTATGGCGCAGTAGATCAGATCAGAACAAGACTTGGCAAGAATGCCATCATCCTTCAGCTTCCTATTGGCAAAGAGGACGATTTCAAGGGCGTTATCGATCTGTTCGAGATGAAGGCTTACATTTATAATGATGATAAAGGTGAGGACATCACTGTAACCGATGATCTCGGAGATATGAAAGAAGACGCGGAGTTGTATCGCAGTGAGCTGATCGAGAAGATCTGCGAACTGGACGATGATCTCACGATGAAGTACCTGGAGGGTGAAGAGCCTTCCACAGAGGAATTGAAGAAAGTACTGCGCAAGGCGACCTGTGAGTGTACGGCAGTGCCCGTATGCTGCGGTTCCGCTTATCGTAATAAGGGAGTCCAGAAGCTTCTGGATGCGATCCTTGAGTATATGCCCGCGCCTACAGACATCCCTGCTATCAAGGGTGTGGATCTGAACGGCAACGAGGTGGAGAGGCACTCATCCGATGATGAACCTTTTTCCGCGCTGGCATTCAAGATCATGGCAGATCCTTTCGTAGGAAAGCTTGCGTTCTTCCGTGTGTATTCCGGTACCATGAATTCCGGATCCTATGTGCTGAACGCGACAAAAGATAAGAAAGAGCGTGTGGGACGTATCCTTCAGATGCATGCCAATAAGCGTGCCGAACTGGATAAGGTTTATTCCGGTGATATCGCGGCTGCGGTTGGTTTTAAATTCACCACCACAGGCGATACTATCTGTGACGACCAGCATCCCGTGATCCTGGAGTCCATGGAATTTCCCGAGCCTGTTATCGAACTGGCTATCGAGCCCAAGACCAAAGCAGGCCAGGGCAAGATGGGCGAGGCTCTGGCAAAGCTGGCAGAGGAGGATCCCACGTTCCGTGCGCATACCGATCAGGAGACAGGCCAGACTATCATCGCAGGTATGGGTGAACTCCATCTGGAGATCATCGTTGACCGTCTGCTCCGTGAGTTCAAGGTAGAGGCTAATGTGGGCGCACCTCAGGTGGCGTACAAGGAAGCGTTTACCAAGGCTGTGGAAGTGGATTCCAAGTATGCGAAGCAGTCCGGCGGTCGTGGACAGTATGGTCATTGTAAAGTGAAATTTGAGCCCCTGGAGGCGAACTGCGAGAAGTTTGAGTTTGATCCCAAGGCGAATATTCTGATCAATGAGCCCCCTGTATTGCTGTTCGAGTCCACTGTAGTGGGTGGTTCCATCCCCAAGGAATATATCCCGGCGGTTGGCGAAGGCATCAGAGAGGCTGCACAGGCAGGTATCCTTGGCGGATTCCCCGTACTGGGCGTTCACGCGAACGTGTTCGACGGTTCCTATCATGAGGTTGACTCCTCTGAGATGGCATTCCACATCGCAGGTTCCATGGCGTTCAAGGATGCCATGCAGAAAGCTGCTCCCGTGCTGCTGGAGCCTATCATGAAAGTGGAAGTTACCATGCCGGAGGAATATATGGGCGATGTGATCGGCGACCTGAATTCCCGTCGTGGGCGTGTGGAAGGCATGGATGATATCGGCGGAGGCAAGATGGTCCGCGCGTTCGTGCCCCTTGCCGAGATGTTCGGTTATTCCACAGACCTTCGTTCCAGGACACAGGGCCGTGGCAACTACTCCATGTTCTTTGAAAAGTATGAACCCGTTCCCAAGAATGTCCAGGAAAAGGTTTTGGCTGCAAAAGGAACTAAGTAGATCTAAAATAGCAAAAAGTATAAAAACAGCTTGAAAAAAACCGCTATATTCCATATAATGGGAGTAGCCGAGTTATGAAGCGCCGAGTGTGCGCAAGTGCGCTTCGGCGAGGGAAAATAACAATATGTTTTATTAGTTAAGGAGGATTTCAATAATGGCTAAAGCTAAATTTGACAGAACAAAGCCCCATTGTAACATTGGTACCATTGGTCATGTGGATCATGGCAAGACAACCCTGACAGCTGCGATCACCAAAGTTCTGGCTGAGAGAGTAGCAGGCAACGAGAAAGTAGATTTTGAGAACATCGACAAGGCTCCTGAAGAGAGAGAGCGTGGTATCACCATTTCTACCGCACACGTAGAGTATCAGACTGAGAAGAGACACTATGCACACGTTGACTGCCCCGGCCATGCTGACTACGTAAAGAACATGATCACCGGCGCTGCTCAGATGGACGGCGCTATCCTGGTTGTGGCTGCTACCGACGGCGTTATGGCGCAGACCAAGGAGCATATCCTGCTGGCTCGTCAGGTAGGCGTTCCTTATATCGTTGTATTCCTGAACAAGTGCGACAGCCC
>JAMPFQ010000014.1:0-1778 GCA_023664345.1 Lachnospiraceae bacterium
TAAAAATATATCGGGAGATATATTGACAAATTTCAAATATTGAGGTAGGAGGAAGAACATCTTGAGCATTTACGATTTTTCTGTCAAAGCCCAGAACGGCAACGATGTCGCTCTTGCGGACTATCGGGGAAAGGTTCTCCTGATCGTCAACACGGCCACAGGATGCGGATTTACGCCGCAGTATGAAGGATTGCAGGATCTGTATGAGAAATACCAGTCCCGGGGGCTGGAGATCCTGGATTTCCCCTGTAACCAATTCGGACATCAGGCGCCGGGCAGCGATGAGGAGATAACGGACTTCTGTCAGTCGCGGTACGGGGTGACTTTCCGGCAGTTTAAGAAGATTGAGGTCAACGGGGAAAGGGAGGAGCCGCTGTATGCCTTTTTAAAATCACAGCAAAAGGGTGTGATGGGCAATAAGATCAAATGGAATTTCACAAAGTTCCTGGTTGACAGGGAAGGGAATGTAGTCGCGCGTTTTGCTCCCACGGTTACGCCGGAACAGATAGAGGAACAGGTAA
Source organism: Lachnospiraceae bacterium (assembly GCA_023664345.1). Lineage (GTDB taxonomy): Bacteria > Bacillota > Clostridia > Lachnospirales > Lachnospiraceae > Acetatifactor. The sequence goes on from JAMPFQ010000014.1 coordinate 522, forward strand.
AAGGATTGCTGTAACACTAAGGAAAGAAAGAGGACGATAGGATGAATGTTTATGATTTCAGCGTAAAAGATATTGAGGGCAATGATGTGCCTTTGAAAGACTATGCGGGGAAAGTGATCTTGATCATCAATTCCGCAACGGAGTGCGGTTTTACCCCGCAGTATGACAGCCTGCAGGATCTTTATGAAAAGTACAGTGAAGAGGGCTTTGCGATCCTGGATTTTCCCTGCAATCAGTTTGGGCACCAGGCGCCCGGGACCAATGAAGAAATAGTCAGTTTCTGTGATTCCAGATACGGCATCACATTCCCCATATTTTCCAAGATTGAGGTGAACGGCGGTAACGCAAGCCCGCTTTATACTTACCTGAAGTCACAGAAAGATTTTAAAGGCTTTGATTCCGAACACCCGTTGACGCCGATGCTGGAAAGCGTTCTGGGGAGAACGGATTCGGATTATGCAAAGAGCAGCGACATCAAATGGAATTTCACAAAATTCCTGATCGACCGGAAAGGGAATGTGGTGGAGCGTTTTGAGCCCACTGCGGATATGCTGATGATGGAAGACAGGATCGTAAGACTGTTAAAGCAGGAGGATGTCCGGGGAAATGTCATGGAATACATCTATAAGACACATGATACCTGCTCCAGTGAGATAAAGCTGAACATTGAGGGCAATGTAATCACGAACATTTCCTTTACCGGCGGATGCAACGGTAACCTGAAAGCCATACCGATTCTCGTGGACGGCTGGACCGTGGAAGAGATCGAGAAAAAGCTTTCAGGCGTGATCTGCGGACGCCGTCCCACATCCTGCGCGGATCAGCTTGCAAAGGCCTGCAGGGCGGCATATGAGGAGTTATGATACCATGCCGGATAATAAATACGATTGTTTAAAACTTGAAAATCAGCTCTGCTTCCCCCTCTATGCCTGTTCCAAAGAGGTGATTAGAAGATACAGACCATACCTGGACAAGCTGGATCTGACCTACACACAGTATATTGCGATGATGGTGATGTGGGAGAAAAAAGAAGTGACCGTCAAAGAACTGGGAGAGTGCCTGTACCTGGATTCCGGCACGCTCACTCCCCTGTTAAAAAAACTGGAAGAAAAAAAATATATCACCCGAACGCGCTCCCCGAAGGACGAGCGCAGCCTGATCGTTTCCATCACCGGGGAAGGCGAAGCCTTAAAAGAACAGGCCGTCCGAATCCCCGCCAGCTTAAGCGCCTGCGTAAACATGGCCCCCCCGGACGCC
>JAMPFQ010000014.1:1878-112757 GCA_023664345.1 Lachnospiraceae bacterium
CCCCCGGACGCCGTCCCCTTTGCAATCCCCCATATATCTGAAAGAAACCTCTTGATTTTTACCAATCACTCTAGTATAGTAAATGTAGTGTTGGCGGAAAGGATAGATTTAATGGCTGAGATGGTAAATGTGGCAGTGGATGCTATGGGTGGAGACAACGCTCCGTCAGAGATCATCAAAGGGGCGGTTGAAGCCGTTAATGAGGACAAGCGCATCAAGGTATTCCTGGTGGGCAGGGAACCTGTCGTTAAGGAAGAATTAAAACAATACACCTATGATGCTGCCAGGCTGGAGATCGTTCACGCGGAGGAAGTGATCGAGACTGCGGAACCGCCGGTCATGGCAATCCGGAAGAAAAAGGATTCCTCCATTGTAAAGTGCATGAATCTGGTAAAGGAGAGGGAATGTGACGCCCTGGTATCCGCCGGGAGCACGGGAGCCGTGCTGGTGGGCGGACAGGTGATCGTGGGACGTATCCGAGGAGTGGAGAGACCGCCCCTTTCGCCCATCATTCCCAATGTAAAAGGCGTCAGCCTGCTGCTTGACTGCGGGGCTAACGTGGATGCCAGGCCTTCCCAGCTGGTACAGTTTGCCAAGATGGGAAGCGTATATATGGAAAGCGTCATTGGCGTGAAGAATCCCAGAGTGGGCCTTGTGAATATCGGTGCGGAGGAGGAGAAAGGAAACGCTCTGACGAAAGAGACCTATCCCCTGCTGCAGAATTGTCCTGAAATCAACTTTATCGGCAATGTGGAAGCCAGGGACGTTGCTTTCGGGGTGGCGGATGTGCTGGTCTGCGAAGCCTTTGTGGGCAATGTGGTGCTGAAGATGCTGGAGGGCGTGAGCGCCGCCCTTGTGGGGAAGATCAAGGAAGGCATGATGGATTCCCTGAGAAGCAAGATTGGAGCCCTGCTGGTAAAACCGGCGCTGAAGAAGACCTTAAAGGGGTTCAGCACCGAGGAGTATGGAGGCGCGCCGCTGCTGGGGCTGAACGGCCTTGTGGTCAAGACGCACGGGAGCAGCAAAGCCATTGAGATCAAAAATTCTATCCTGCAATGCATAGCGTTCAAGGAGCAGAATATAAATGAGAAGATCAAAGAAAAGATAGTTTTGGAAGACTAAGAAAACAATCAAGAAAGAAGGAAATGGCATGGAATTTGAAAAGCTGAAAAAAGTAATTGCGGAAGTACTGAACGTGGATCCTGAGGAGATCACTATGGAAACGACTTTTATGGACGATCTCGGCGCGGATTCCCTGGATGTGTTCCAGATCATTATGGGGATCGAGGAAGAGTTTGATATCGAGATTCCCGCGGAGAAAGCAGAGAAGATCACCACTGTGGAGGAAGCGGTGGAACTGATCAAGGGCGCTTTGAATTAGATTGTTGCCATTATCATAGTTAGGAATTGTCTCAAAATAATTTGTACATTTTGCTTGTCTAAATCTGCACAAATTATTTCGCGACAGTTCCTTACTATTTGCTTTCAATAAGAGCAGTCCGCTATGCGTACTGCTCCTTTCCTTTGATAGAGTCAATAACCCCGCTGCAAAGCAAAATGTGCTCTTTGAGCACATGGGCATTAACCCTCGCGGCAGAGCCCTTTGGCTCATTGCCCGCGGAAAAAAACAGAGATCAGGAGAAAGAGATGCAGGAAGAACATATATTGGAAAAGCTGGAGGATCGGATCGGATATCATTTTCAGGACAGACAGCTGCTGCAGCAGGCATTGACCCACACTTCCTATACGAATGAGCGGAAGATAAACAAGGTCGCAAGCTACGAGAGACTGGAGTTTCTGGGGGACGCCGTGCTGGAGCTGATATCCAGCGAGGCCCTTTTCAGACAGAATACGGAACTTTCCGAGGGTGAACTGACGAAACTGCGGGCAGCCATGGTCTGTGAACCGTCCCTTGCTTTCTGCGCCAGGGATCTGGATCTGGTGCCTTTCATCCGATTGGGAAAAGGTGAACTCTATACCGGCGGCAGGGGGCGTGACAGCATTTCCGCCGATGTCATGGAGGCGGTGATCGGGGCCATTTATCTGGACGGAGGCATGGAACAGGCCAGGACTTTCATAGAAAACTTCATTATGGCGGATCTGGAGGACAAGCAGCTGTTTTACGACAGCAAGAGTACCCTGCAGGAACTGATGCAGGGAAAGCTGAAAAAAGGATTCCGCTATGAACTGCTGGAAGAGAGCGGGCCGGAACACCATAAATGTTTCCGCGTACAGGTGTGCATGGAAGAAGAGATTCTGGGAGAGGGCACAGGAAAATCAAAGAAAGCAGCAGAGCAGCAGGCTGCTTATAGGGCGCTGCTATTGCTGAGGGACAGAGGAATATGTATCTAAAAAGCATAGAAGTACTTGGTTTCAAATCATTTGCAAACAAGATAACATTTCAGTTTCACAACGGCATCACAGGGATCGTGGGGCCTAACGGCAGCGGCAAGAGCAATGTGGCCGACGCAGTCCGATGGGTGCTTGGCGAGCAGCGGGTAAAGCAGCTGCGCGGTGCCAGTATGCAGGATGTCATTTTCTCGGGCACAGAGAACAGAAAGCCCTTGAGTTATGCCTATGTGGCGATCACTCTTGACAACGCGGACCATCAGCTTGCCATTGACTTTGATGAGGTGACGGTGGCGCGCCGGATCTACCGTTCCGGAGAAAGTGAATATCTGATCAACGGAAGCCCGTGCAGGCTGAAAGACGTGAACGAGCTTTTTTACGACACCGGTATCGGCAAGGAGGGATATTCCATCATCGGCCAGGGCCAGATCGACAAGATTCTGAGTGGCAAGCCAGAGGAGCGCCGGGAACTTTTCGACGAGGCGGCAGGGATCGTAAAATTCAAGCGCCGTAAGGCGGCGGCACAGTCGAAGCTGGAAAATGAGAAGCAGAACCTGGTCCGCGTCAATGACATCATGTCGGAACTGGAGAAGCAGATCGAGCCTCTGGAGAAGCAGTCGGAAAAAGCCAGGATATTCCTGCGGAAAAGGGAAGAACTGAAGAAACTGGATATCAATGCGTTCCTGCTGGAAAACGCCCGGTTGAGGGAACAGCTGGAATCTGTTGAGGAGAAATACGGCATAGCAAACGCCGACCTCTCCGAGGTCAGCGGGAAGTATGAGGGGATCAGGGAGGAATATGAGCGGATCCAGGCGGAGATAGAAAGCCTGGATGAGGCCATCGAACAGGCCAGGAGCACCCTCACCGATACGGGAATGATGCGCGGCAGATTAGAGGGCGAGATGAATGTCCTGAAAGAGCAGATCAACTCCGCCAAAGGGAATGAGGCGCATCTGACCAACCGCCGCAATGCCTTGCAGGAGGAGATCGCCGCCAGGGAGAGAGACAAGGAAACCCTTCTCCAGGAGAAAGGTGAGACCGATGAGGAAGTCCGTGAGATCACGGAGACGGCCAATGAACTGAAGGAGAAGCTTTCACAGATCCAGGACCAGATCACGGAATTAAATGAGCAGATCGAAGCCGGGAAGAATACCATTATCGGCGAACTGAACCAGCGTGCCACCATCAAGTCCAAGATGGGGCGTTTCGACACCATGATAGAGCAGATCAATATCCGCAGGGCGGAGCTGAATTCCAGGCTGCTCCGCGCCAGGTCCGATGAGGCGGCACGGGAGGAGACCATCAAAAAGCTGGAGGACGAGTTTTCCGCCGTCACTGAGGAACTGCGTGTTATGAACGAGCAGGAAGCCTCCATGGAACTGGAACTGGGGGATATCCGCGAACTGCTGACGAAGACGGATGCCAGGCTGCGGGAGGCCCAGGCGGCGTATCATATGGAGAAGTCCAAGCTGGAAGCCCTCTCCAACCTGACCGAGCGGTACGAGGGTTACGGCGGCAGCGTCAAGAAAGTCATGGAACAGAAAGAAAAGACCCAAGGCATCATCGGCGTTGTAGCGGATATCATCAAGGTGGAGAAGAAGTATGAGACGGCCATTGAGACGGCTCTGGGCGGCAATATCCAGAACATCGTCACGGACAACGAGGAGACGGCCAAAAAGATGATCCGGTATCTGAAGGACAATAAGCTGGGCCGTGCTACGTTCCTGCCCCTCACCAGCATCACAAAACCCCAGGAATTCAGGAATCCGGAGGCGCTGTCCGAAAAGGGCGTGATCGGCATGGCGGATGAACTGGTACGGATCGATGAGAAATACAGGAATGTGGCGAAATCCATGCTGGGCCGGATCGTGGTGGTGGACAATGTGGACAATGCGGTAAGGATCGCCAGAAAGTTTGATCACGGCATCCGTATGGTCACGCTGGAGGGGGAACTGCTGGTTCCCGGAGGCGCCATCAGCGGAGGTGCCTTTAAGAACAGCAGCAACCTGCTGGGACGGCGCCGTGAGATCGAGGAACTGGAGAAGCATGTGAAGCAGCTGCTTGCCGCGGTGGACAAGACTAACCGTGAGATCGATGATACCAAGAAGCGGCGCAATAAGCTGCGCATGGATGTGGAGACCGTGAAGACGGCGATCCAGAGGAAATCCATCGAGCAGAATACCGCCCGATTAAATATCAGCCAGGCCAGGGAACGCATGGAGGAGGAAGAGGAGGGCGTTACCTCCTTAAAGCTGGAAGAGAAAGAGATCGAAAGCCAGATCCTCGAGATCAGGAATGACAAGGAGACCATACAGAAAGAACTGGCGGACAGCGAGACTCTGGAGAAGAATACCCAGGAGCAGATCCGGCAGTTCCAGAAAGAACTGGAGCAACAGCGGGGATTGGAGACCGGGGCGGCGGCCCAGGTATCCGAATGGGATCTGAAAGTGGAGAAGATGCGCCAGACCCAGGGGTTCAAGCAGGCCAACGTGGACCGCATCGACGGCGAGATAGAGCGCTCTCAGTCAGAGCTTGCTGAGATATTGGAGGCTTTGGAAGAGAATGAGCGGGAAGTAGAGCGGAAGCAGCAGAATATATTGGAGATCGAGAAGACCATTTCCGCTTCCTATGATGCCCAGAACGAATCGGAGATGAGATTGAAGGAACAGGCTGCCCGCAAGGAAGAACTGGCCGCGCGGCAGAAAAGCTTTTTCCAGAGGCGCGAGGAACTGGCGGAGCGCATGACGGGACTGGACAAGGAAGTCTATCGCCTGGGCAGCCAGAAAGAGAAACTGGAGGAGAATCTGGAGACCCATATCAATTATATGTGGGATGAGTATGAGATTACATTAAGCGATGCATTGTCCGTCCGGGACGAGAGCCTGACGGATCTGTCCGCCATGAAGAAAGATATTTCCTCCCTGAAAGAGCAGATCAAACGTCTGGGTGATGTGAACGTAAATGCCATTGAGGATTTCAAGAATCTGATGGACCGCTTTACGTTCATGAAGACTCAGCATGACGATCTGGTGGAAGCGGAAAAAACGCTGGAGGGCATCATTGAGGAACTGGATGCCGCCATGAGGAAGCAGTTCACGGAGAAATTCGCGGAGATCACCAAAGAGTTCGACAAGGTGTTCAAGGAACTCTTCGGCGGCGGAAAGGGAACGCTGGAACTGATGGAGGATGAGGATATCCTGGAGGCGGGAATCCGTATCATCGCCCAGCCCCCTGGGAAGAAGCTGCAGAACATGATGCAGCTTTCCGGCGGGGAGAAAGCGCTGACGGCGATCGCCCTGTTGTTCGCCATCCAGAACCTGAAGCCATCGCCGTTCTGTCTGCTGGATGAGATCGAGGCGGCGCTGGATGATTCCAATGTGGGCCGATTCGCGAAATACTTACATAAGCTGACGAAGAACACGCAGTTTATCGTGATCACCCACAGAAGGGGGACCATGGAGCAGGTGGACAGGCTGTATGGAATCACCATGCAGGAGAAAGGCGTGTCCACGCTGGTAAGCGTCAATCTGATCGACAAGGAATTAGTGTGAAGAGAAGTTCAAATGCTCGCAGCATAGGCAGCTTCGCAAAGAACTTCCAAGTCTGCTTTGCAGACTTTCTTCACACCGAAGAATGCCTCAAATCCGGGCATTCTTCATCCGAATTTGAGATTCCGCGGAGAAACTCTAAGTCTCACAAGGAAGAATCGCCGGAGTGATTCTTCCCGGAGTTGAAATGTTATGGAGGGTTGGTATGAGCGAGGAAAAGAAAGGTTTTTTTGCCAGATTGAAAGCTGGCCTTACCAAGACGAGAAATAATATTGTCAGGGGGATCGATTCCTTATTCAACGGATTTTCCGCCATAGACGAGGATTTTTACGAGGAACTGGAAGAGATCCTGATCATGGGGGATATCGGCGTCAACGCCACTGCCGCCATAGTGGAGCGGTTGAGGGAGCAGGTCAGGGAAAGGCATATCAAGGAACCGATGGAATGCAAGCAGCTTCTCATCGAGAGCATCAAGGAGCAGATGCAGGTGGACGAGACGGCGTATACCTTTGAACAGGAGCAGTCCATCATCATGGTGATCGGTGTCAACGGCGTGGGAAAGACCACCACTGTGGGCAAGCTTGCGGGCAAGCTGAAGGCTCAGGGCAGAAAGGTGCTGATCGCGGCGGCGGATACGTTCCGCGCGGCAGCGGGGGATCAGCTGGCAGAGTGGGCCAGGCGGGCCGATGTGCCCATGATCGGCGGCAAGGAGGGGGCGGATCCTGCCAGCGTGGTCTACGACGCGGTGAACGCGGCGAAAGCCAGGGGCGTGGATGTGCTTCTGATCGATACGGCGGGCCGTCTCCATAACAAAAAGAACCTGATGGAAGAACTCCGCAAGATGAACCGTATCATTGACAAGGAATATCCCAATGCCCATCGGGAGAACCTGATCGTACTGGACGGCACCACGGGCCAGAACGCCATGGTGCAGGCCAGGGAGTTCGGGCAGGTGGCGCAGCTTACCGGCATCGTGCTGACCAAGATGGACGGCACGGCAAAGGGCGGCATCGCGGTGGCCATCCAGTCGGAACTCCAGGTGCCGGTGAAATATATCGGCGTGGGTGAGACCATTGATGACCTGCAGAAATTTGACTCCGATGAATTCGTCAATGCGCTGTTTGACGTAAACCGGGATGAGGATGAGGCGGAGGACGATGAGATCGAACCGCTTTTTCAACATATGGACTAGCGGATGTACAATATAGCTGCCTTATGCCAGGAATGAATATGAAGATCTGGAGAATCAGGAACAGAGTAACCGGGAAAGAAGGATAAGAGCGATGGAAGAGCAAATGCTGACACTGGAAAAATTCGAGGAGGCGTCCGAGGTCGTGAAGAAAGTCACGCTGGAGACGAAGCTGGTCTACAGCGATTTCCTCAGTGCCCAGACCGGAAACAAGGTCTATTTAAAACCGGAGAACATGCAGTTTACCGGCGCGTATAAATTGAGGGGCGCATACTATAAGATGAGCACCCTGACGGAGGAGGAGAGGGCAAAGGGCCTGATCACCGCCTCGGCGGGGAACCATGCCCAGGGCGTGGCCTATGCGGCGCAGTGTTACGGCGCGAAAGCCACCATCGTGATGCCCACCACCACGCCTCTGATCAAAGTGAACCGAACCAAGGGATATGGCGCGGAGGTGGTGCTGTACGGGGATGTGTATGATGAGGCCTGCGCAAGGGCCTATGAACTGGCAAAGGAGCACGGCTACACGTTTATCCACCCCTTTGACGACCTGGCGGTCGCCACCGGACAGGGCACCATCGCCATGGAGATTGTCAAGGAACTTCCGTTGGTGGACTATATCCTGGTCCCTATCGGGGGCGGCGGGCTGGCCACTGGCGTGTCCACCCTGGCAAAACTTTTGAATCCGAAGATCAGGGTGGTCGGCGTGGAACCTGCGGGGGCAAGCTGTATGCAGGCCTCCTTAAAAGCGGGAAAAGTGACCACGCTGCCCAAAGTGAGCACCATTGCCGACGGCACCGCGGTAAAGACTCCCGGGGAAAGATTATTCCCCTATATCCAACAGAATCTGGATGATATCATCACCGTGGAAGACCAGGAGCTTGTGGTCGCTTTCCTGGATATGGTGGAAAACCACAAGATGGTGGTCGAAAATTCAGGGCTTCTGGCCGTGGCGGCATTAAAGCAGCTGAATGTGAAAGATAAGAAGGTTGTCTGTATCTTGAGCGGCGGCAACATGGATGTGATCACCATGTCCTCCGTGGTACAGCAGGGTCTGATCATGAGGGATCGGATCTTTACCGTGTCCGTGCTGCTCCCCGACAAACCGGGTGAACTGTGCAGGGTATCCGGCATCATTGCGGGCGTAAACGGAAATGTGATCAAGCTGGAGCATAATCAGTTCGTCTCCATCAACAGAAATGCCGCGGTGGAACTGCGGATCACGATGGAGGCCTACGGCACGGAGCATAAGAATCAGATCATGGAAGCGCTGGAAAAGGAAGGCTACAAGCCCAAACAGGTGAGGACGATCATGTAAGATCATGAGTCGGGAAGCTGAAATCCGCATATATTATATATGCGGATTTCTTCAACTATGACACGAAAGGAATATGTTTATGACAATGAGCAGGGAACAGGAGAAAGAGATCCTGTATGAGAAAAGAAAGACCGGAAAGAGGATCCTGACAGACTACCTGATCATCACTGCGGCCTCTTTGATCTACGCGGTGGCGGTCAGCCTGCTGCTGGATCCCAACGCGCTGGCACCGGGCGGCGTCACGGGTATCGCCGTGATATTGAACCGTGCGACCCATGTGGCCACGGGTACCTGGATCTTCCTGATTAACATTCCCATCCTGGCGCTGGGAATATGGAAATTTGGCATCCGGTTTATCCTGTCCACCGCCTATGCCACCTTTGCCATCTCTGTTTTTACCAATCTGCTGAACCGGATCGGGGCGGTCACGGACGACTTGTTCTTGGCAGCGGTAGCGGGGGGCGCACTGATGGCGGTGGCCTTGGGGCTGGTGTTCAAGACAGGCGCCACTACCGGCGGAATGGACATCATCATCAAGCTGCTGCGGCTGAGATTCCCCCATATGAGGACGGGTTCCCTGTTTCTGATCGCGGATGCCGTGGTGGTGATCCTGTCCGCTTTTGCCTTTCAGGATATTGAGGCAGCCATGTATGCGGGGCTTGTGGTGGTGATCAATTCCGTCCTGCTGGACGTGGTGCTCTACGGGCGGGACGGAGCGAAGCTGATCTTCATCATCAGCGACCATCATGAGGCCATCACGAAGCGCATCCTGGAGGAACTGGATATCGGCGTGACCTATATCTCCGGACAGGGCGCTTACAGCGGCAAGGGAAAGAACGTGATCATGTGCGTCATGAAGAAGCCGCTTTCGCCCAAGGCGGAGGAGATCATCAAGGAGGAGGATCCGCAGGCTTTCATGATCATCACCAGCGCCACGGAGATATTCGGCGAGGGGTACAAGAGCATTTTCAGCGAGAGGATATAAGGAAAACTGCTTGATTCCCGCGGGCAATGAGCCACCAGTCCAAGGAATCATGAAAGCGTGACGGGAACTGCAGTGAAGCAAGCGCTAATCTGGAGATAGCAGGCGGACTGAACCAGAAAGCAGGAAAATTTAAACTCTGACAGGGATGTTAAGGGACAGATGAAAAAGGTGTAAAGCCCTTGTTGTTCAATGGACTTTACACCCTGGTTTACAGCTGTTATGCAGTTGTAGGGATCAGTTCCCGTCTTCTAACATATTTTGAAAAATATCTTTCAGTTCCTGCAATTCTTTGTTGTCCGGCGTTTCTTTTAAAGCCCGTTCGATCTGAGCCAAAGTCAGCCTTACAAATCCCTGAAACTGTTTGTTGGTCATGCCCATATGATCACCTGCTTTCTGTAAGTGTCAGTTGATAGGATGTCTTTATTATAGCGATCCAGAATGAAAGTGTAAAGTATTTATTCCATTTTTGAAATGCGGCAGTAATCGGGAGAAAGTTTGGAAATAAATTTTCAAATATTGATCGGTATGCGTGCCAAAGCACGCAAGGGGGTATAAGTTTGGAAGTAAACTTCCAAATATTGAAATTAGTGCCCGCCAGGGGCGAGCATGGAGGTGTATATATGAAAACAGACAGAATATTGGAGATTGTCATATACCTGATCAATCATGATAATGTCCCCGCCAGTTATCTGGCGGAGTGTTTTCATGTGTCGGTAAGGACGATCCAGAGGGATATCGTCAGCATTTCCGCCATCGGGATCCCCGTTTATGCGGAGGGAGGCAGATACGGGGGATACTCGATCCTGCCTGGTTATAAGCTGAAAAACGGTAATCTGAAAGGGGAAGAACAGCAGATGATCCTGAAGGCGTTGGAGAGCCTGGCAACTTCTTACACAAGCGATACCCTGGATGCGCTGATTGAAAAATACAACGCGATCATAGAAAAAGAGGGCGGGCAGAAGATATTCTGGGATTTTGGCGTGACAAGGGAAAACAGGCATGTACAGGACAGGAACAGGTTGCTGGAACAGGCGATCACGGAGAGGAGATACGTCACATTTGATTACAGGAACGCGGAGGGAGAGAGTTCCACGCCGTCAGCAGAGCCCCTGACGATCCATTATAAGTGGTATGCCTGGTATCTGTTCGCTTATGTGCCTGAAAAGAAACAATATCGGACATTCAAGGTCGCCAGGATGCAGAATCTGCGGATGGAAAGTACGGTTTCCGCCATGGAACACGGCGATGTGGAAAGGCGGATGAAAGATTCCGAGAGGGCATATTATCAGACCTGTATCCGCATCGAGTTACAGTTTGACAAAGGGGATGCGGGGCTGATGGCGGAATATTTCCCGGATTGTCCGGCGGAACCGGTCACGGAAACAACCAGCCGGATATTCCTTGATGTGCCCGCCGGGGAAAGAGCATCCTGATCCCGGACGAATATGATTACTGGAAAGATGCGCTGGGCAGCTGGGAACTGGATTTTGTATTTGGACGCGGCACGGATAAAGAAAGGCATGTCAGGGGCGAATGGCATTTTGCGCGGATCCTGGACGGGCTGGGAATCCAGGATGTTTTCATCTGTCCGGCCAGGGAACTGCGGACGAAGCCTACGCAGGAGTACGGGACGACAATCAGGATGTTCAATCCCGCTAAAAATAAATGGGATATGGTATATACCTGCTATGAGAGCATGAGCCGCTTCGAGGGCACAAAGGAGGAGGGGCGCATTGTATTGACCAATATACACAGCAGGCGGAGCAGATGGGTGTTTACGGAAATCTCACCCGATCGATTCCACTGGCAGAATGAGTCCACATTAAAGGATGGGTCGGTCAAGGTCTGGTGCGAGGCGTTTGCCGCAAGGATATGAGCGGCGCGAACGACTGCTATATTTATGTTAAAATAATTCCGAAAAAAAGTTTGCAAATTTTTTTTGAATATGCTAGACTGATTAAAAGTATATTTTCTATAAAAGTTAATCTGTTTTATCTTTTTTCATAAGCTTCAGAAAATCCGTGCTTTGATTCCCAGGTATTACAATCATATAAGCAGGAGGACTGGAGCGGGCTTCCCGCATCCAGAGAGCGCTTATGTCAGGAGATGCTGTCTGAACTGTTACCAGGAGATATATGCAGATCCAAAGCTTGACATTGCCGTGACAAAGAGGTATTGTAGACAAAATGATAAGACAGAGAAAGAGCGGGAGGAAAAGTATGCGTATTTTACATGAGGAAGACAGGGAAGAAATCCTGCGCTATGTGAAAAAGGAACCGGAAATGAACCTGTTCCTGATCGGCGATCTGGAGAATTTCGGGGTGGAAAATGAAACGGTCAGTTTCTATCTCCATGAAGAGAGGGATCGCTGGGATTTCCTGATATTAAGGTTTCATCAGTTTTTTATTTTATACAGCCAGTACGAGGATTATAACACGGAGGAGGCCATCGCTTTCCTGAACGGGCAGAATCCTGACTGTATCAGCGGAAAGACCGTTCTGCTGGAGAGGATCGCGACCGCGTTCCCCCAGTGGAAGCTGGAATCCACCTATATGAGCCGCTGCGATCAGGCGGAGGGCGGAAAGGAACAGCGGGACGGTCTGGTGATCCGCAGGCTGGAAAAAGAGGATGTGCCGGAAGCCATCGATCTGTTGTCGGATATTGCGGAGTTCGGTAAGACATATAAGAAGAATGAGCGGGAAGAACAGATCAGGCGGATGGAAGAGGAGATGGATAAGGGCAGCAAAGCGGCGGTGGCAGGTTTTTTAAACGGGCGCATGGTGTCCATCGCCTCCACCAGCGCGGAAAATTCAGAGAGTGCAATGGTCGTAGGCGTGGCCACCATGAAAGAACTTCGAGGCAAAGGATATGCTTCGGCGGTGGTCTCTGTGTTGTGCCGGGACTGCTTTGAGCGGGGAAAGAAGTATCTCTGCCTGTTCTATGACAATCCTGTGGCGGGACGGATCTATAACAGGATAGGGTTTCAGGAACTGGGGGAATATGGGATGCTGCGGTAAACGGGCGTGTGTTAGAGGTTTAGATAATATGGAGCGGCCTCGCGTTTCCACCAACGTGGATGATCCATATTGATGAAAATTTTTATTCCTGCGGGCAATGAGCCACAAGTCCAGGGAATCATGATTCCCTTGGACCTTGGCGAATGCCGCGGGAATGTTGACTATAACGAATTGTTTGGAATTGGGAAACAGAAAATTAATTTTTGTTTTTTCGAATTGTGATTTGACAGAAGATAAAAAGGGAGAGCAGGAAGCGGATATACAATGACAACACAAGACGGAACAACACGAACAAGAGTTTGTCAAGAAAAAATACTTGACACTCCTTTTTTTATGTAGTAAAATACACAGAGTTGCAAAGTCTGGCGGGAGCGCAAATGGATAAGATTTACAAACAGACAATGTTATTTGATTTTTACGGTGAACTGCTGACGGAGCACCAGCGCCGGATCTATGAGGACGTGGTGTACAACGATATGTCCCTGGGCGAGATCGCCGAAGAGCAGGGCATCAGCAGACAGGGCGTGCACGATCTGGTCAGAAGGTGCGACAGGATCCTGCAGGGCTATGAGGATAAGCTTCATCTGGTAGAGCGTTTTGTCAGGGCAAGGGAGACAGTCAGCCAGATCGAGCAGCTGACGGCGGACAGTCTGGAGGACGGCGTACAGATCAGGGAAAATCTTGTCCGCATCAGGACATTATCCCGGGAACTTCTGACAGAACTGTAAAAACAGCGTTTAAAATCACAAGGAGTCTTAAGTGGCATTTGAGAGTTTAACAGACAAATTACAGAATATATTTAAGAATCTGCGCAGCAAGGGCAGGCTCACCGAGGCGGATGTCAGGATCGCTTTGAAAGAAGTGAGGATGGCCCTGTTGGAGGCGGATGTCAATTTCAGGGTGGTAAAGCAGTTCATCAAGGCGGTGGAGGAGCGAGCCATAGGCCAGGATGTGATGAACGGCCTGAACCCCGGCCAGATGGTCATCAAGATCGTCAATGAAGAGATGATAGCCCTCATGGGCAGCGAGACCACAGAGATCGCTTTCCAGCCCGGCAAAGCCATCACCGTTATCATGATGGCAGGCCTTCAGGGCGCAGGTAAGACCACGGCCACCGCGAAGATCGCGGGAAAACTGAAACAGAAAGGAAAGAAGTCCCTTCTTGTGGCCTGCGATATCTACAGGCCCGCGGCAATCGAGCAGTTACAGATCAACGGCAAAAAGCAGGAGGTTGATGTGTTCGACCTGGGGACGGATCATAAGCCTGTGGAGATTGCCAGGGAGGCCATCGCTTTCGCGGAGAAAAACGGGCATAATGTAGTCATCCTGGATACCGCAGGGCGGCTCCATATCGACCAGGATATGATGGCGGAACTGCAGGAGATCAAGGAAAATGTCTCTGTGCACCAGACTCTGCTGGTGGTGGATGCCATGACCGGTCAGGATGCGGTCAATGTGGCAAAGGAGTTTGATGAAAAAGTAGGGGTTGACGGCGTGATCCTTACTAAGATGGACGGCGATACCCGGGGCGGTGCGGCGCTTTCCATCAAGGCAGTGACGGGCAGGCCTATTTTATATGTGGGTATGGGGGAAAAGCTTTCCGATATGGAGCAGTTCTATCCCGACCGCATGGCGAACCGTATCCTGGGCATGGGGGATGTGCTTTCCCTGATCGAAAAGGCGCAGGAGAGCATTGACATAGATGAAGATAAGGGCCGCGAGATGGCGGGCCGCATGAAGAAAGGCAAGTTTGATTTTGAGGACTATCTGGAGAGCATGAAGCAGATGCGCAATATGGGGGGCTTAAGCAGTATCCTGAGCATGCTGCCCGGCATGGGCATCAAGGGCGCCGATCTGGAATCCATGATAGACGAAAAGCAGCTGAAGCAGATGGAGGCTATCGTTCTCTCCATGACCAAAGAGGAGCGGCGCAGCCCCAAGCTGTTGAATCCCCAGAGAAAACACCGGATCGCCAGAGGCGCAGGGGTGGATATCGCGGTGGTGAACCGCTTTATCAAGCAGTTTGAGCAGAGCCAGAAGATGATGAAGCAGTTTGGCGGCGGAGGAAAGAGGGGCAGGGGCCTGATGGGCGGATTCCCCGGCATGGGCGGCAGATTTCCTTTTTGACAGCCCGTTATACACGTTGGAAGGGGATACGGCCTGTATAAAGGCAGGCAGCATCTTTTTCATAAATAAAACAAAGAACATAAGGCCGCAGGAGCGGCAGAAAGAGGTAAGAAAATGGTAAAGATCAGATTAAGAAGAATGGGACAGAAGAAGGCTCCTTTTTATAGAATCATCGTAGCTGATTCCCGTTCCCCCAGAGACGGCAGGTTTATCGAGGAGATCGGAACCTATGATCCCAGCACGGATCCCAGCACGTTCAAGATCAACGAGGAACTGGCAAAGAAGTGGCTGGCAAACGGCGCACAGCCCACAGAGCAGGTGGGCAAGCTTTTCAAGATAGCTGGTATCGAGAAATAAGACTGGAGTTGCAGGAGGTGGCTTATGAAGGAATTAGTGGAAGTAGTTGCAAAAGCACTTGTTGATAATCCGGATGAAGTTGTTGTAACTGAGAAAAATGAGGGTAGGAATACAGTCATCGAACTTCATGTAGCTGCATCTGACATGGGTAAGGTTATCGGCAAACAGGGAAGGACTGCAAAGGCGATCCGTTCTGTCGTAAAAGCGGCATCCTCGAAAGAGAACAGGAGAGTGGATGTTGAGATCGTTTGATCTGAGGATGCTTTCGATCGAAAAGGAATGAAAGGCTATGGGAGGAGTTGTTGCATAAATGGCAGGAACTCCTCTTTGTTTCGGGAAAGAGATCCGTTGGACGAAAGGCAGGGCATATATGGAAGATTTTTTTCAGGTGGGGATCATAACCTCTCCCCATGGGGTGCGTGGTGAGGTAAAAGTTTTTCCCACCACTGACGATGTGAAGCGTTTTAAGCGGTTGAAAGAAGTGATCCTTGATACGGGAAAGGAACGCCTGGAACTGGAGATCGAGGGCGTCAAGTTTGTGAAGCAGTTTGCCGTCCTGAAATTTAAGGGTTACGATAATGCCAATGAGGTGGAGCGGTTCCGCCAGAAACCGTTGTTCGTGCCCAGGGAGAATGCGGTGCGTCTGGGCAGGGATGAATATTTCATTGCGGACCTTATGGGGCTTAAGGTGCTGGATGAGGAGGAACAGGAGATTGGTGTCCTGCGGGAAGTCATAGAGACCGGCGCAAATGATGTCTACGCGATCAATCTGCATGATGGCAGGGAACTGCTGCTGCCGGCGATCAGACAGTGTGTCCTTGCGGTGGATGTGGAGGCAGGATACATTCAGATCCATATCCTGGACGGATTGCTTTAAAGAGAGGGCTGCGATGAAGATTCATGTATTGACATTGTTCCCCGATATGATCAGGGAGTGCTTTAAGTCCAGTATCATCGGAAAGGCTGTACAAAGGGAGATATTGTCTCTCCATGTGACGGATATCAGGGATCATACTCTGGACAGACATAAAAAAGTGGACGATTATCCCTATGGGGGCGGCGCGGGCATGCTGATGCAGGCGCAGCCTGTTTTTGATGCCTGGATGGATGTGGCCGGGGGCAGAAACGTAAGGACGATCTATGTGACGCCCCAGGGGACGCCTTTTTCCCAGAGGATGGCGGAAGAACTGGCCAAAGAGGAGGAACTGGTCTTTCTGTGCGGACATTATGAGGGAATCGATCAGCGTGTGCTGGAAGAAACGGTGACGGACTATGTTTCCATCGGCGATTATGTGCTGACGGGCGGGGAACTGCCTGCCATGGTGATGATCGATGCAGTGGCGCGTCTGATCCCCGGCGTGCTGGGGAACGGGTCTTCCGCGGAAGAGGAGAGTTTCTCCAACGATCTGCTGGAATATCCACAGTATTCCCGGCCGGAGGTCTGGCATGACAGAAGAGTCCCGGACATCCTGCTTTCCGGCGATCACAGGAAGATCTCACAGTGGCGTCTGGAGCAGTCCCGGCAGCGGACAGCCCGGGTGCGTCCGGATCTCTATGCGAAATATGAGAGAAAGCAGCAGCTGATCGGCCAGCTGATGAAAGACAAGCGGAATCATATCCATATGATCGAAAGCCTAAGGAGAGGCAGAGCGGAGATCCTCTGGTGGGAGGGAAATGACATCCTGCTCTATGACCGCAGATGCGCAACCTGTCTGATAACGGCTTCTTCCGAGGCGTCCGGGGAGAAAATGCTGGGACAGATACCGGAGGAAACTGTCTCCATCGTGACTTCCCGGGCGTTCTTAAATGAAATGCTGTGCGGGGGCGGCGCTTTCGGGAAATATGAGATCCACAGCGAGTGCCTCCAGCTTCTCTACACGCAGAAAGTACCGCTTCCCGTGAAGCATAAGGATATCAGGCGGCTTGCGATGGAGCATTTGGATTATGTCAGCGCCCATTACAGCTATGATGACAGAACCTATGTGGAAGCGCGGATCAGGGAGGGCGCCATGTACGGCGCTTTTGCGGATGGCAGGCAGGTGGGATTTGTGGGTACGCACAGTGAGGGCAGCCTGGGAATGCTGTACGTGGAGGAGGCATACCGCAGGCAGGGAATCGCCGTTTCGCTGGAATCCTATCTCATCAACCGTGCACTGGAAAAGGGATGGATACCTTACGGCCATGTGATCGTGGGGAATGTGAACTCTTTCGCGCTGCAGGAAAAGCTTGGCCTGTACCGCTCGGATAAGACGGTCTGGTGGCTGGAGCGAAAATAGTGCTTGCATTTAAGGCGCAAATGTGATAAAATCTGACTGTTGTGGAAACGAGATGGTCCTCTGTTACGGAATGTATTAAGAACATCCATTTTATGAAGGAGGCTCAATATGAGTGATATTATCAGAGAAATCGAATCGGAACAGTTAAAACAGAATGTTGATGAATTCCATGTGGGTGATACCGTTAAGGTATATGGCAAGATCAAGGAAGGAAACCGTGAGAGGATCCAGGTCTTTGAGGGCATCGTGCTGAAGAGGCAGGGCGGGGGCAACAGAGAGACGTTCACCGTGAGGAAGACCTCCAACGGTATCGGTGTTGAGAAGACATGGCCCGTGCATTCTCCCAATGTGGAGAAGATCGAGGTGGTCAGGAGAGGTAAGGTAAGGCGTGCGAAGCTGAACTACCTGAGAGGCCGTGTAGGTAAGAAAGCAAAGGTAAAAGAGTTGGTGAGATAGCTGCCAGGAACAGTAAGATAGAGGACAATTACTTTTGTAGTTGTCCTTTTCTATTTCCGGGAAACATGGTATAATGTCCGCAAAGGGCAGAGTCAAGTGCCCGAAGAAGCAGCTGCCGTGCTTGCACGGGCAGATGATTATTCGGGGATTTGACGAGCGAAGCGAACCCGAAAAATCCCTGATTTTTCGGGTCTCTGCCCTGTGACTTGCGGAAACATGGTAAAAAGTTGACACAGAAGGGCATTGTGTCAACTTTTGAATTGAATGTGCGCTAAAGCGCACGGAAACATGGTATAATGTCCGCAAAGGGCAGAGTCAAGTGCCCGAAGAAGCAGCTGCCGTGCTTGCACGGGCAGATGATTATTCGGGGATTTGACGAGTGAAGCGAACCCGAAAAATCCCTGATTTTTCGGGTCTCTGCCCTGTGGCTTGCGGAAACATGGTATAATGTTGACACAGAAGGGCATTGTGTCAACTTCTGAATTGAATGTGCGCCAAAGCGCACGGGACATGGTATACTATCTTTGAATGCGTGATCTGACACACAGGAAGCAGAAGATGGCAAAAAATAAGGGACTTAGTTTTTATAAAAAAAAGAAATCCATAAGCGCCGCTACTATCAGGGAGATCTTCAGCTGGATGTTCGGGATCGTCGCCGCCATATTTATCGCGGCGGTACTGGACTATTTTATGGGCATGACCACCAGCGTGGTGGGAGTATCCATGGAACCGACCCTGTATAACGGACAGAAGATATATATAAACCGTTTTCTCTATATCCTTTCTTCGCCAAAAGCGGGGGATGTGGTAGTATTTCTCCCTAACGGCAATGAGAATGCACACTATTATGTCAAGAGAGTGGTGGCGGTACCGGGAGATCATCTGGTGGTAAAGGACGGCATGCTGTTTGTCAACGGCCTGGAGAGTACATGGGTCACGGAGAAACTGGTGGACGCCGGGATCGCGGAGAATGAATTTACCCTGGAGAACGGCGAATATTTCTGCATCGGGGACAATCCGGGCAACAGCGAGGACAGCCGTTCCGCCAATATCGGTCCGGTGAAAGAGACGGATATCGTGGGGCAGGTCTGGTTTCGGGGGAAATGCCCCGAACAGGGAATGGGATTTGTGAAATAATGCTTGCATGTCCAGCGAGCGGCGAATGGCGATCATGAATCGAAGATTCATGAAATGACAATAGAAAACAGGCGTACAGGCCTATGAAATGGAGTCGATATGAATTATCAGTGGTATCCCGGGCATATGACGAAAGCCCGGCGCATGATGCAGGAAAACATAAAGCTGATCGATCTGATCATAGAATTGGTGGATGCAAGGATCCCGGTAAGCAGCCGTAATCCCGATATCGATGAACTGGGGAAGAACAGATCCAGAGTGGTGCTGCTCAATAAAGCGGATCTGGCCGATCCTGCGCACAATAAGCAGTGGATCGATCATTTTAAGGAACAGGGAGTCCATGTGCTGGAGATCAATTCCAAAACAGGCGCCGGCCTCAAAGGGATCCAGGGAATCGTGCAGGAGGCCTGTAAGGAGAAACTGGAGCGGGACAGGAAGCGTGGGATCGTGAACAGGCCCATCCGGGCCATGGTAGTGGGGATCCCCAATGTGGGGAAATCCACTTTTATCAATTCCTTTGCGGGAAAAGCCTGTACGAAAACGGGGAACAAGCCCGGAGTTACCAAGGGAAAGCAGTGGATACGCCTGAACAAGAACCTGGAACTGCTGGATACGCCGGGGATCCTGTGGCCCAGATTTGAGGATCAGCGGGTGGGGATGCATCTTGCGTTCATCGGTTCCATGAATGATGAGATCATCATCATGGAGGAACTTGCCTGTGACCTGTTGGACTGTCTGGGAGTTCTGTATCCTGATGCGGTGAAAGAGCGTTACGGTGTGGAGAGGAAAGATTCTCCGGAGGAAATGCTGGAGGGGATCGCCAGGGCGCGGGGATGCCTGTTGAAGGGCGAGACTCCGGATCTGAAGAAAGCCGCTTCCATCCTGCTGGATGATTTCAGGAGCGGCAGGCTTGGCAGAATCACCATAGAGCATTCGGCGGAGGAGAGAGATCAATGATCATGGAAAAGAGTATGAAGGGGACTTCTAAAAGCAAGGGAAAGGGATTGAACAAAGTTCTGCGGGAAATGATCAGCACACTGCTGTATCTTCTGATCGTGCTGTGCCTTACCTACTTTGTGATCAATTATGTGGGCCAGAGGACGGAAGTGTGGGGTGCGTCCATGGAATCGACGCTGAACCATGGGGACAATCTGATCGTGGATAAGATCACTTACCGGTTCCGCGATCCCCAGAGATTTGATATCATAGTGTTTCCGTTCCAGTATGAGGAAAACACGTATTACATCAAACGGATCATAGGACTTCCGGGAGAAACGGTACAGATCGGTCAGGACGGTACGATCTATATCAACGGTGAAGCGCTGGAAGAGAATTATGGCAGGGAAATCATAAAGCCGGAAAATATAGGGATTGCGGCCAGTCCGGTGACGCTGGGGGCGGATGAGTATTTTGTCATGGGCGATAATCGGAACAACAGCAGCGACAGCAGGACGGAAGTGGTGGGCAATATCCACAGGGACGATATCATAGGGAGAGCCTGGATGCGCATCTGGCCGCTGTCTGAGATAGGCATTCTGAAGCATCAGTAGGATATTTCAGGATGGGATCGCAGATGGGAGAATCCCAGTGTTGTAAACAGCACGCGAATTTCTCATCACGGTGCCGCGCAAAAGAGCTTCGGCGGAAAGGCATGGTTACTCGTATGAAAGGCATAGGAGAGATCAGGACGGAGTTACAGGCAGCTTCCATGGACGGGCTGCCTGAATTCATACATACTTATGAGAGCGACGGGCGGGCAGGCGTGCAGAAGCTGGTGGAGACGGCGGGAAAGCGCCTGGCGGCACTGGAAAAGGAAAAACAGCGCATCCAGCAGCTGCGGGTCTATGAAAAGGAATACGAAAGCCGTGGGCTGATCTGCGGGATCGACGAGGTAGGAAGAGGCCCCCTGGCGGGACCGGTGGTGGCGGGAGCAGTGATCCTGCCCAAAGACTGCGCGATCTTATATATAAACGATTCTAAGAAACTGTCCGAAAAAAAGAGAGAGGAACTTTATGATGTCATCATGGAGCAGGCGGTGGACTGCGCGGTGGGATATTCCACGCCGGAGAGGATCGATGAGATCAATATCTTACAGGCGACCTATGAAGCCATGCGGGAGGCTATCGGAAAACTGAGGCCCCAGCCGGATATCCTGCTGAATGACGCGGTGAGGATCCCCGGAGTGGCTATCCCTCAGGTTCCCATCATCAAGGGGGACGCCAAGAGTATTTCCATCGGCGCCGCCAGCATTGTCGCGAAAGTCACAAGGGATCGTCTGATGGTGGAATATGACAGGGTCTATCCGGAATATGATCTTGCGGGAAACAAGGGATACGGAAGTGCGGCACATATCGCGGCGATAAAGAAGTATGGTCCCTCACCCATACATCGCAGAAGTTTTATCAAAAATATAATCACTTAAAAGGAAATACTATGAAACTAGCGGATATTTTTACCGGCAGGGCAAAAAATGAGGATATCGGCAGGCTGCAGAAGATGCCTGTCTCTTCCAATGCGGCCTCCGTCAACCGTCAGATCAGGTCCATGGTGCCCGGACAGACAATCCAAGGGGAGATCGTATCCCGGAACGGCGGGGAAGTTCAGATCAGGATGGCTGACGATATGGTGCTGAATGCCAGGGTGGATCAGAACCTGAATATCGAAGTGGGAAAGAATATGACCTTTGAGGTCAAGAATAATGGCAGCGCCCTTACTTTGAGTCCGCTGTTCACCAATGTGTCCACGGATATGAATGTGCTGAAAGCGTTGGATATGGCGGGGATTTCCGTAAACCCTACTTCCGTGGCCATGACGGAGCAGATGATGAAAGCGGGGCTTCCTATTGACAGAAATTCCATCCAGCAGCTTTACCGGGAGGTCAACGCGTTTCCTGACGCGGAAATCTCCGATATCGTGAACCTCCATAAGCTGGGGCTTTCGGTGAATCGGGAGAATGTGGAGCAGATGGCGGCTTACCGTGAGCTGAACCACCAGCTGATACAGGGCATGGAGACGGTGATGGACGCGCTTCCTGACGTGCTGGAGGAATTGACCGCAAAAGGGGATATGGCAGGCGCCGCAAAGCTTTATCAGGAACTCTTGCATATGGCCGGGGAGAGCAATCTGGCCCAGGACGCGGCAATCCCTGAAGCCGTGGCGGATGGGACGGAAAACGGCGCGGCGGATGCACAGGATGTCAATGCGCAAAATACGATGGAAGAGACGATCCCGCCCCAGGCGGATCAGGGAACGGTTGATGGCGGACTGGCGGAGGCTCTGGAAACGGCAGTGAAGCTGTCCGCGGACGCCGGCGAGATCGAACTGGCTGAAAACATCGGGGTACAGAGCAAGGACAGTGCGCAGGCGCAGGAGATCTCTCAGGAACTTCGCGGGGCGGTCTCGCGGGAACTTGGGCAGGCTCTTTCCCTGCTGGATCTGTCGCCACAGGAAAGGGAACAGCTGGCGCAGCAGATCCGGCAGTTTGCGGAGGGCGGTTCCGATTCCGGACAGCTGTTCCATACGGTGGAGCAGATGCTGGAAAGCGCAGGCAGGCAAGCGGGCGGAAAGGAAGCGATGCGGCTTCTGATGTCCGGAAAGGGTGTCAGCACACTGCTTGCGGATACGCTGAAGGATTCCTGGTCTCTCCGTCCTCAGGATGTGGCAGAGCCGGATAAGGTGGAAAATCTGTATAAAAGGCTGGACCGCCAGCTGAAAGGCCTGGCGCAGACATTGGAAACGGTGGGACAGAGCGGTTCCGAAGCATATAAGGCGGCTTCTGCTATGTCCCAGAACATTGATTTCCTGCAGCAGCTCAATCAGATGTACACTTATGTGCAGCTTCCGCTCCGCCTGCAGCAGGGGAATGCCCACGGGGATCTCTACGTCTATACGAACAAGAAAAATCTCGCGGCAAGGGACGGTGCGGTCAGTGCGCTGCTGCATCTGGATATGGAACATCTGGGGCCGGTGGACGTATATGTGGCGATGCAGAACAGCAAGGTCAGTACCCGGTTCTATGTAGCGGACGATGAGATGCTGGATCTTCTGGAGGCGCATATGGATCTGCTCACCGAAAGGCTCCAGAAGCGGGGATATGACTGCAGCATGTCCATGGAGATACGGGGGGAGAAAGAGGCCAAAAGCGGCCTGGAACCGATCTTGGAGCAGGAAAAGGGCGTGGCGCTGAGCCAATATGCGTTTGACGTAAGGACATAGGTCGATCTGTGAGGTGATATCGTGTCAGAGAAAGAGGATAGGCAGAAATTAAAACAGGCCATCGCGCTGGAATACGATCCGTCGGAGGACGCTCCCAGAGTCATAGCCAGCGGCCGCGGCGCATTGGCGGAACGTATCATTGAGAAAGCCAAAGAGAGCGATGTGCCGATCCACAGGGATGATAAACTGGCGGATACCCTGTCAAGACTGGATATCGGGGACATGATCCCGCCGGAACTGTATGAAGTGGTGGCGGAGATCCTCATATTTGTGGATTCCATGGATAAATTAAAGAGTAAGATCGGCAAGGCAAAGAGGTAGCTGTTTGAATAAAAGAGAGACAGGAGCGGGCCGGGAGGCACTGGCGGCGGAGTATCTTGCGGCCCATGGCATGCATATCAGCGAGCGCAACTTCCATTGCAGGCAGGGGGAGATCGATATCATCGGTTATCATAATGGGTATCTGGTGTTCGTGGAGGTAAAATACCGGGGGACAGAAAATTTCGGCGGCGCTTTGGAGGCGGTGGATCTCCGCAAGCAGCGCAGGATATGCCGGACGGCGGATCATTACAGGTATCTGCACAGGCTGGGAGATGACTGTTCCGTGCGGTATGATGTGGTGGCGTTCCAGGGGACGGAGATCAGCTGGATCCAGAATGCATTCCCACATATTTACAGCCGCAGATGATCCGCGCACCAAAACAGGGGCGCAGAAGAGGCGGGGCTGTAAAACAGTCTCGGGACGGAGGACGTTATGCATCAGATCACGCGCACAGGAGAGGGCGGTGAAACCATAAAACAGAACTGTATCAGGCTGGAAAACGGCCAGGAACTGGAATACCTTACCTTTCCCGCTCTGGAAGAAACCGGTCTGGTGGAACATCTGGTCACCACCCGGCTGGGCGGGGTCAGCACAGGGGAGCTTGCCACCATGAACCTCAGCTTCACGCGGGGAGACAGGGAAGAGAATGTGCTGGAAAATTACCGTCGGATCGGCAGGGTGCTTGGATGCGGCATGGAGGACATGGTCACATCCCACCAGACCCACACGGTGAATATCCGCCATGTCAGGTCGGCGGACAGGGGCAAGGGGATCGTGGCTCCCAGGGACTATGAAAATATAGACGGACTGGTGACCGACGAAGAGGGGATCGCACTGGTCACTTTCTATGCGGACTGCGTGCCGCTGCTGTTCCTGGATCCGGTGCATCGGGCGATCGGGCTTGCCCATTCCGGCTGGCGGGGCACTGTGGACCGCATGGGGAAGCACATGACGGAGGCCATGGAGGAAGCTTTTGGCAGCAAGCCTGCGGAACTGATCGCGGCGGTGGGCCCTTCCATCTGCCGGGAGTGTTATGAAGTGGGGGAAGAGGTGGCGGAGCGGTTCTGGCGGCTTTTTGGGGGAAAAGAGCGCTGCGGCGGGGTCGTCACAGAGGGAAGAGCGGCGGGAAAATACCAGCTTGATTTGTGGCTCGCCAACAGGCTGATCCTGGAAGAAGCGGGAATACCACATGACAGGATATCCGTCACGGATATCTGCACCTGCCATAACAGCGATTATCTGTTTTCCCACAGAGGCAGTAACGGGCACAGGGGAAATCTGGGAGTCTTTCTCATGCTGAAAAACATTGTTAAAATATAGTTAAGGAAATCTTCATAAAAATCCCATGGAACATTTAAAAAAAATCTGGTTAACTATCAGGTGAAAGGGAAAGGAGAGCAGGACCATGGCAAATATTCTGGTTTGTGACGATGATAAGGAAATAGTGGACGCCATCGAGATCTATCTGAGTCAGGACGGGTATCGGATCTTCAAGGCGTATGATGGGGAACAGGCGATCGAAGTGATGAAAAAGGAAGACATCCAGCTTCTCATCATGGATATCATGATGCCGAAACTGGACGGCATACGCGCCACCCTAAAGATCAGGGAATACAGCAGCATCCCCATCATCATCCTGTCAGCCAAGTCTGAGGATACGGACAAGATCCTGGGACTGAACATCGGAGCGGATGATTATATCACAAAGCCCTTTAACCCGCTGGAACTGGCTGCCAGGGTGAAATCAAACCTGCGCCGCTATACTTCCCTGGGAAGTCTGAGCACGGCGGATAACAAAGCGATATATCAGGTGGGCGGTCTGGTGATCAACGACGAGACCAAGCAGGTAACGGTGGATGATGAGCCTGTGAAAATGACGCCGATAGAGTATAACATTCTGTTATTGCTGGTCAAGAACCAGGGGAAAGTATTTTCCATCGATCAGATCTATGAAAGCATATGGAACGAGAATGCCATCGGGGCGGATAATACGGTGGCCGTCCATATCAGGCATATCAGGGAAAAGATAGAGATCAATCCCAGAGAACCCAAATACCTGAAAGTGGTCTGGGGCGTGGGTTATAAAATAGACAAACAGTAGGGATCAGGGAAGCATGAAGAATAAAGCAAGGATAACGATATTGAAAAGGACCGGCATCAGGCTGCTGCAGCATTTTCTGGCGGCGCTCATCCTGATGGCTGCGGCGGGGCTTCTGCTGAATTCCTATGTGGAAGTGGAATCCATAGACGGGCCTCAGGTCTATAAGATATTTCCCTTTGAATCAGATCAGGAATTTGAGGAATCGGAGATATTTCATGACCTGTTCCGCAATGCGGTGTCAGATATCACCCAGCTGGTGATGATCAAGAGACAGCTGGAGACGGACGGCGTTTTCGTGTCTACCAAGAGGATCGATGTGACAGAGTATGCCGCACAGGTGAGCGAGGATGCGCAGTGTCCCTTGACGGTGGTGTATGAACTGGATGACCTGATCAAATGGGGCAAATATGGCGTGGAGTATACCACCCGTATGATGAGCATGTCGGAGTTCATCAATTATTTCGGCGATGTGATCTGTGTGGAAAATTTCGGACTGGACGAAGCGGGAAACCTCTGTTTTGTCGGGTTTAACAAAGTAGTCAGGGAGGAAGAGAAGCAGGAGGACGCCGCCTCAGACCCGGAGGCGGAGAGCGGAACAGCCGGGACGGAGGAGCAGAGCGCGGAGCATGATGAGCAGCTTCTGAAAGAATTTGAAGCATGTTCCCGGGAGCAGCTGGAAGATAAGGTCTATTCTTATATCATGGGACAGGGGATCGATGATATCATTTCATCCAGAGAGGATGATGCAAGAATCACCATAACCCTGCCGCTGCTGAACTGCCGTTATGAGACCGTGAACGGGGAAAAGCAGCTGCTTGCCTGCGCGGATAACTGGCTCGATTATATGAGGCTGCAGGATAACGTGGCAGTGTCCATCGAGCAGCTTACCTTGAATTATCAGCGTTATCAGGTGTGCAATGACGCCTATAAGGAAGGGAACAGCAATATAAAGTACATGGTCCGTATGATGACGGACGAGGGGATGTGCACCTATACCAATGTTTCAGACCTGGAGGAAGAAGAGGATACTGCTGTGACGGAATTTTTCTCCGAGTACAGAAGATACCTGATCTATTATCCTGACAGCCTGGTATTTATGGGAAATACAGTCCTGAGCGAAGAAGAGATCGACGATTATATCAGCGTCTATGACTATGCCTATCCCGACACGACACATATCTGGCTGGGCATCGATACCGGTTACGAAGTGCAGGAGGATGCTTTTTACAATGCCGGAATGGTCTACAATCGGATCGTGCCCAATGTGGGAAAGGTCTTGGCCGGGATCATCATACTGGCGGTATTCTGGATGGCGATATGCATCTATCTGACCACTGTCACAGGGGTCTTTGTCAATGAGGAGGGGGAGAGGATCGGATTCCTGAACCGGTTTGACCGCCTGTGGACGGAGATAAGCCTGCTTCTGGCATTGGGATTGATATATTTGGGCTACCTGGGCTATCAGACGCTCCGGGGAATGTGTGGCACGGAAGGGGTAATCCCTTCGGAAATATGGGGGATCCAGCTGACCAGGCTGTACAGATACGGTGTGTTTGCGGCCTATGGCGTTTATGTCAGCGTTTCTTTCAGCCTGATCTGGTACAGCCTGGTGCGCCGGGTCAGATGCGGCAATCTGTGGTCGGACAGCCTGCTTCACCGTTTTTGTGTGGGAGTCCGAAATACGGTGGTATATGTATTCCGCCATAAAAATTCCGTGATCAGTACATTGATCCCTTATAACCTGTTCCTGTTTGCCAATCTGATCGGCGGAATCGCTGTCTACAGTTTCCGCGGGGAGCGGTTCCTTGCCGGGCTGATCCTGGCAGGCATCGTACTGTTCGACGGTATCGTAGGGGTACTGTTGTTCAAGCGTGGCGCGGAACAGGTGGAGATCGTGGAAGGGATCAGCAGGATTCGCGACGGAGAAGTGGAGTTCAAGCTGGCCACCGATAATCTACATGGCGCAAACAGGGAAATGGCCGATGCGGTGAACAATATCGGCGAGGGCATCCGGAAAGCGGTCAGGACCAGCATGAAGGACGAGCAGATGAAGACGGATCTGATCACCAATGTGTCCCATGATATCAAGACTCCTCTGACATCCATCATCAATTATGTGGATCTGCTGAAACGCCTGAAGATCGAACAGGAGCCCGCAAAGAGTTATATCGGCATCCTGGACAATAAGGCTCAGCGGCTAAAGCAGCTGACGGACGATCTGGTGGAGGCGTCCAAGATTTCTTCCGGCAATATCGAACTGAACAAAGAGAAACTGAACCTGACAGAACTGATCAATCAGAGCCTTGGGGAATTTTCCGAGAAGCTGGAGGAGCAGAATCTGCAGGTGGTCTTTGAAAATAACAATGAACCGGCATTTATCTATGCGGACAGCCGCAGGATGTGGCGTGTGGTGGAAAATCTGTTCAACAATATCTGCAAGTATGCCATGGAGGGTACCAGGGTGTATGTAGATATGTTTATGGAAGACGGAAAGACAGGAGTGTCTTTTAAGAATATTTCCAAGCAGCAGATGAACATCCGCCCGGAGGAACTGACGGAAAGATTTATCCGGGGAGATTCCTCCCGATCCACGGAAGGAAGCGGCCTGGGCCTGTCCATCGCGCAGAGTCTTGTGCAGGTACAGGGAGGCAGCTTCCAGATCTATCTGGACGGGGATCTGTTTAAGATCGTGATAGAGTTTGCCGCGTATGTGGAAGAGTGATATTCATATCTGCATCATCATCCGGTTATTGTACGCGGTGACGATGTCCTGGATCTTCTCCGTGGTAGCCAGCGTGTTGGTGAGAGAAGCGTCGTGGTTCATGAAGTCGATCAGGGAAGCAACGAACTTGCTCATATCCGCTTCGATAAAGTAGGGCCTGCTGTACAGTTCAGGGGGCAGGTAGGTCAGGTCGGTGGTGACTACCTTGTCAAAATGCCCCTGCTCGTATGCCGCATCGAATGCTTTGAGGCCGTCGGTAAAGAGTCCGAAAGTACAGCAGATGAACACTCTGCGGGCATTCATTGCCTTCAGCTGTTTTGCCGTGTCCAGCATGCTTCCGCCGGAGGAGATCATATCGTCAATGATGATGATATCCTTACCGTCGATGTTATCTCCCAGAAATTCATGGGCTACAATGGGATTCTTGCCGTTCACCATGGTGGAGTAGTCCCGTCTCTTGTAAAACATTCCCGTATCCACCCCCAGCACGGCGGCAAAATAGATGGCGCGGTCCAGAGCGCCCTCATCCGGGCTGATCACGATCAGGTGCTCCTTGTCCACGATCAGGTCGTCCTCATAGTTGAGCAGCGCCTTGATGAACTGATAAGGCGGCGTAAAGTTATCAAACCCGCTGAGCGGGGCCGCGTTCTGCACTCTGGGATCATGGGCATCGAAAGTAATGAAATTGTTGACACCCATATCCCGCAGCTCTTCCAGCGCGTAGGCGCAGTCCAGCGACTCCCGGCCGTTTCTCTTGTGCTGCCTGCCCTCATAGAGGAAAGGCATGATCACGTTGATGCGGTGTGCCTTGCCGTTGCAGGCGGAAATGACGCGCTTTAAGTCCTGATAGTGGTCATCCGGGGACATATGGTTGGTATATCCGTTCATTTCGTAAGTGATGCTGTGATTGCACACGTCTACCAGCAGGAAGAGATCCTTGCCGCGTATGGATTCGCCGAACTCCGCTTTCGCTTCCCCCGTGCCGAAGCGGGGAGTGGAAAGGTTCACCAGATAGTTATTCTCGCTGTATCCGTGGAAAGCGGGATCTTTTTTGACTTTATCATTGTGGATCTTCTTGCGGAATTCGACCATGTAGCTGTTGATCCTGCGCCCCATGTGCTCCGCAGAGGGCAGGGCGGCGATCTTCAGGGGGGCCACAGGCATAGCGTTTTCCAGTTCGTGTAAATTAGGCATAATAACCCTCCAGGTGTAATGTGATGAATGGTCCTGTTTTCGAGGCTGGTTCTGTATCGTTACATTTATTTTATAACATTATGCTAGTGACACGTCAAGGAATTTATGGTTAAATTAGAGGTGGGGCGGGAGGGGACGGAGCAGGGAAGGCAGGATTGTGGGTAAGGAAAGGCATCCAGGTATGGTGGCAGGATCGGAATAAGAGAAATGGAGTTTTGCTATGCGGAAAGGGCATGTGATACAGAATGTTTCCCCCGGCAGTATCGCGGAGGAGATGGGGATAGAGGCGGGGGATCGGCTGATCGCCATTGACGATACGGAGATCGAAGATATTTTTGATTATCAGTTCCTGGTACAGGATACGTATATCGAGGTGCTGGTGGAGAAGCCGGACGGGGAGCAGTGGCTCCTGGAGGTGGATAAGGAGTTTGACGAGGATCTGGGGATCGGTTTTGAGAACGGGCTGATGGACGAGTATCGGCACTGCCACAATAAGTGCGTGTTCTGCTTTATCGACCAGATGCCGCCGGGAATGCGGGATACGCTGTATTTTAAGGATGATGATTCCAGGCTCTCGTTCCTGCAGGGGAATTATGTGACGCTGACCAATATGTCGGAGCATGATATCGACAGGATCTGCCAGTATCATCTCTCGCCCATCAATATCTCGTTTCAGACCATGAACCCGGAACTTCGCTGCAAGATGCTGAACAACCGTTTCGCGGGGGAGGCGCTGAAAAAAGTGGACAGGCTGATGGAGGCGGATATCCGCATGAACGGACAGATTGTCCTCTGTAAGGGGCTGAACGACGGGAAAGAACTGGAGTACAGCATCACGGAACTGATGAAGTATATCCCTAATCTGGAGAGTGTGTCGGTGGTGCCCGTGGGACTGTCAAAGTACCGGGAGGGACTGTATCCGCTGGAGCCTTTTGAAAAAGAAGACGCGAAAGAAGTCATTGCGCTGATTGAAAGATATCAGAAGGAATGTTATGATAAATACGGAATCCACTTTGTCCATGCCAGCGATGAGTGGTACATCATGGCGGAAATGGAGATGCCAAAGGAGGAGCGGTACGACGGATATCCGCAGCTGGAAAACGGCGTGGGGATGCTGCGGCTGTTTCTGAACGAGTTTGCGGACGCCCTGAAACAGCGCCAGGCGGCGCAGGGATTTCCCAATCTTGGTCCCCGGGGCGAGATGTCCATTGCCACGGGGCTGCTTGCCTATCCCTATATCCGGCGGATGGCGGAACGGATGGGCGAAGCTTATCCAAATATCAAGGTGCGGGTATACCCCATCACCAATCACTTTTTCGGGGAGAAGATCACGGTGTCCGGGCTGATCACCGGACAGGATCTGGTGGCGCAGTTAAAGGGGAAACAGCTGGGCGAGCGGCTGCTTTTGCCGGAGAATATCCTGCGCAGCGGTGAGGATGTGTTTCTGGACGACCTGCATGTGTCGGACGTGGAAAATGCTTTACAAGTCCCGGTTAATATTGTAAAATCAAGCGGATATGATTTTGTGGACGCAGTTTTGGGAAGTTAAAAACAGTCTCGCAGCGAGAGCGCCAAGGGCATTGGAGTGGAGAGACGGAACAAGTTCCTGCAAGCAGGAACTGGAATCTAAAAAACAGTCTCGTAACGGAAATGCCCGGAAGGAATTTCCAGCTGCGCATTTTGCAGATGGAAATTTCTTCCCCCGCCAAGGGCATTGGAGTGGAGAGACGGAACTGGAATAGGAGGAACAGAATGGCTGATAAAAAAAACAGGCCCATTGTAGCGGTGGTAGGCAGGCCCAATGTAGGGAAATCCACCTTGTTCAATGCGCTTGCAGGAGCAAATATTTCGATCGTAAAGGACACTCCCGGCATTACAAGGGATCGGATCTATGCGGATGTGTCCTGGCTGGACAGGGATTTTACCCTGATCGACACGGGGGGGATCGAACCGGACAGCAAGGACATCATTTTATCCCAGATGCGTGCCCAGGCGGAGATCGCCATGGCGACGGCGGATGTGATCATTTTCCTGGTGGATGTGAAACAGGGGCTGGTGGATGCGGATTCCAAGGTGGCGGATATGCTGCGCCGTTCCCACAAGCCGGTGCTGCTGGTGGTCAACAAGGTGGACGACATTAATAAATATATGGCGGATGTCTACGAATTTTACAATCTTGGCATAGGGGATCCCCATCCCATTTCCGCGGTGAACCGCACGGGACTGGGAGATATGCTGGATGAACTGATCTCGCATTTTGAGGATGCGGAGACGAGCGAGGAAGAGGATGACCGCCCCAGGGTGGCCATTGTGGGCAAGCCCAATGTGGGGAAATCATCCCTGATCAATAAACTTCTGGGGGAGAACCGCCTGATTGTGTCGGACATCGCGGGAACCACCAGGGATGCGGTGGACACGGAGATCACTTACAACGGCAAGGAATATGTGTTCATTGATACCGCGGGCCTGCGCCGCAAGAACAGGGTCAAGGGGGATCTGGAACGGTATATGATCATCCGCACTGTCAGCGCGGTGGAACGCGCGGAAGTGGTGGTGCTGGTGATCGACGCGGTGGAGGGCGTGACCGAGCAGGATGCCAAGATCGCGGGAATCGCCCACGACAGGGGCAAGGCGGTGATCATCGCCGTGAACAAATGGGACGCGGTGGAAAAGAACGATAAGACCATCTACCGGTTTACCGAGAGGGTGCGGATGGTCCTTTCCTACATGCCCTATGCGGAGATTCTGTTTGTGTCCGCCCAGACGGGACAGCGCCTGCCCAAACTTTTCGAGACCATCGATATGGTCAGTGAGAACCATGCCATGAGAGTGGCAACAGGAGTGCTGAACGAGATCATGGCGGAGGCGGTGATGATGCAGCAGCCTCCCTCTGACAGGGGGAAGCGTCTGAAACTTTATTATATCACGCAGGTGTCCGTAAAACCGCCCACATTTGTCATTTTCGTGAACGACAAGGAACTGATGCATTTTTCCTACACAAGATATATTGAGAATCAGATCAGGGAGACCTTTGGCTTCAAGGGCACGCCCCTCCGATTCATCATCAGGGAACGAAAGGAAAAGGGACAGTGATGGAAAGAATCATTTGTGTGTTGATCGGCTATGTGTTCGGATTGTTCCAGACAGCGTATTTTTACGGGAAATTGCATGGGATCGATATTAGGCAGCATGGCAGCGGCAACGCGGGGACCACGAATACCCTGCGAGTGCTGGGCACGAAGGCGGGGCTGATCGTGCTGGCGGGGGACTGCCTGAAATGCATGGCGGCCATCTGGGTGGTAAGACTCATTTTTGGCAGTTCCCATCCGGACACTATCTACCTGCTCAGCCTCTATGCGGCGGCCGGGGCGATCCTGGGACATAACTATCCTTTTTACATGGGCTTTAAGGGAGGAAAGGGGATTGCGGCCACGGCGGGGCTGATCCTGGCCTTTCATCCCTATTTTATCATTATGGGAGTGGTCATCTTTTTCGGCATCTTTTTCACCACCCATTATGTGTCCCTGGGTTCCCTGCTGGTCTATCTGGGGCTGATCATCGAGATGATCGTCTGCGGGCAGATGGGGCTGTTTGCGGGAATGTCCCAGGCGCAGCTCTACGAAATGTATGCATTGACTGTCGCATTGGCGGTGCTGGCTTACTGGAAGCATCGGGAAAATATTGTGCGGCTGATCCATGGGAATGAGAGAAAGACCTATCTGACGAAGAAGAATACGGAATGAAGATTTTCTAAGGTCGTTGCCGAACTGTGTTCGGCATAGTACACAACCTAAGGAAATCTAAGTCATTCCGGGAAGAATCCGCAGGACGGATTCCTCCGGCCTAGCACCGGTTCATGGATTGTTTGTGCCGCCGCAGACGGCATGACTGGAAGTGTGAGAAGAATGATAAATGTTTGTTTCGAGGGGTAAAAGTGATGTACGAAATGCGAAAAATCAATGCCGATGAAGTGGAGGAAGCTCTTGCCCTGGCGTTGGAAGTTTTTTTGCAGTTTGAGGCGCCGGATTATCAGGCTGAGGGGGTTGAGTCTTTCAGAAAGTTTATGCAAAGGGAAGATTATATTTTAAAATGCAGGCAGGGCATCTGCCCGATCTATGCGGCATTTGATGGGGGAAAGATAATCGGTATCATGGGGATGCGCGCGACCAGGACGCATATTAATCTGGCATTTACGAAGAAAGAATATCATAGACAGGGTGTTGCGACTTCCATTTTTCAGTATCTTTTAGCTGATCTGTTAAAGGAGAACCCGGCATTGAAAGAGATTACACTGAATTCCTCGCCATATGGCAGGCCCTTTTATCTTCATATTGGGTTTGAACCGTTGTCTGATGAACAGGAAATAGATGGGGTCAGATTTACACCCATGAAATATAGGATCAGGTAATTTGACAAATCGCGCACAAGGCGCAGAAAAGAGGGAATATGGCGAAAATAACGATTCTTGGCGGAGGAAGCTGGGGCATTGCCATTGCGGTGCTGCTACATAAGAACGGGCATGAGATAACGATCTGGTCCGCCCTGGAAAAAGAGGTAGAGATGCTGAAGGAAGCCCATGAGCATAAGATGCTTCCCGGCGTCAGGCTGCCGGAAGATATGATTTTTACCGCGGACGACAGAGAGGCGGTGGAGGGCAGCGACCTGCTGGTGATGGCGGTGGCAAGCGCTTATACCAGGAGTACGGCGCACCGGATCAGCGGCCTTGTGGCGCAGGATCAGAAGATATTGAATGTGGCAAAGGGGATCGAGGAGCATACTTTGATGACACTCTCGGAGATCATCGAGCAGGAGATTCCCCAGGCGGATGTGGCGGTGATGTCTGGTCCCTCCCACGCGGAGGAGGTAGGCAGGGGGATGCCCACTTCCATCGTGGTGGGGGCGAGGTCCAGAGCCACGGCGGAATTTATCCAGAATCTGTTCATGAACGAGGTGTTCCGGGTCTATATCAGCCCCGATGTGCTGGGGATGGAACTGGGCGGTTCTTTAAAGAATGTGGTGGCGCTGGCGGCGGGTATCGCGGACGGCCTGGGCTATGGTGACAATACCAAGGCGGCGCTGATCACCAGAGGCATCACCGAGATCGCAAGGCTGGGCACCGCCATGGGCGGAAAGTTCGAGACATTCTGCGGGCTGACAGGGATCGGCGACCTGATCGTGACCTGCGCCAGCATGCATTCCAGGAACCGCCGTGCGGGCATCCTGATCGGCCAGGGCAAATCCTATGAGGAGGCCATGGCGGAGGTGCAGATGGTGGTGGAAGGCGTCTATTCCGCAAAGGCGGCCATGGAACTGGCGGAGAAATATCAGATCCAGATGCCCATCATCGAGCAGGTGAACAAGGTGCTGTTCGAGGGCAAGAGCGCGGCCCAGGCGGTGAAGGAGCTGATGCTCAGGGATAAGAAAGAGGAAGTGCTGGATATTCCCTGGGAGAGATGATGTCCACATCCGACTGAATGGCATCAACTTGTTCTGTCCGGTTAGCATAGCGGCGGAATGTTGATGTATAGCAGGCTTCGATGTTTTGAAGACGGGGAATGATATCGTTTTCCAAAAGTAATTCCATGTTTATGGTTCGTCTTTCCATAGGTTCTATCTGAGCTTTTACTATGTTGGAGATTGATAATAAATCTTCATTTGTCAATGACATAAATCGGTACCTCCTTTTATAAAGTTGTGTTTGTCCTGCAAAGCTTATTCATATTTAGTATAGAAGAACAGGATACAGTGTCAATACAGAATATAAATAAACGAAATTGAGTTAATTTCTAAAGCTGAGTATACAGAAGAAATCGCATTGTGATGAAATTTATCAGGAGGAGTGATTTCATGGAGGACAGTCCGCGTTTGAAAAATATACACACAAATGAATCCGGCGAGAGGGAAGGAACGGCCTTTTTCCCATATTTCAACAGGGAGATCAGGGTCGTATGCCAAAAAGGGGTGACTTCCGAATACGCGGAAAAGTGCCTGGAATATCTGGAAGAGGTGGATGAGACGCTTATCCTCCAGATCTGTAAATATGCGGAATTTTATCTCAAAGACACTCTGGAAAATACTTCCATCGGAGAATTATATTATGGCGAGGGAGAGCCCTTTCCCCATGACGGCCTGCTGGGGATGCTGCAATATTTCCGCTTTGAGATTCTGTACATAGAGGAACCGCCTGCCGCCCCCGGTTCTGATAATGTAAGGGCGCTCAATCTTTATGGCGGCTGTGACTGGCAGGAAGAAGAGGGAATCCAGTGCCTTGTGAAAGACGGAGAGGTTATCTTCCTGGGAGGTTTTGGCATGCTCAGCGTATGGCGGGATCATTCCAGGGATCATATCGGCAATTATGTTCTCTATGAAAAGCGCGACGAACTGCGCAGGGAAGCGGCGGAAAAGAGAAAGAAAGAGGATGGCTGGAAGATCGGGAGTTTTGCTTACTGGAAAACGAAAGGCCTTTACCCTGCGCTTCATAAACTGGAATTTTTTACGGCCTATTTATCGACAAAAGAAAATCTGACCCCGAAGGATGCCACGGGGCTTTTGGAGGATACTTACCTTTATGGGCTGATGCAGGAGTATCCCGAACTTATGGAGGAAAGCATCGAGTTCTGGTATGAATGTTACCGCATTGAAAAAGCATCGGGTGAGGGGGCGCTTGTGGAGCATATCTGCGAAAACTGCCAGTGGGATATGTTTTAGGGAGGGTGTTCTATGGGAACAGGGATCATCATATGCGGCTTAAACGGTTCCGGCAAGAGCACGCTGGGGAAAGCCCTGGCGGAGAGAATGGGCTATTATTTTATCGACAATGAGGACTTGTATTTCCCCAGATCAGACCCTGGGTATCTCTATGCGGCTCCACGCACCCGCAAGGAGGTGGGAACGCTCCTTTTCAGTGAGGTCAGGGCGCATGAAGATTTTGTCTTTGCCTCCGTGAAGGGGGACTATGGGGAAGAGATTTATCCCTTTTTCCGATATGCCGTATCGATAGACGTGCCAAAGGAGATCAGGATGCGGCGGGTGAGGGATCGTTCCTTTCAGAAATTTGGCAACAGGATGCAGCCCGGCGGGGATCTGTATGAGCGGGAAAAGAGATTTTTTCAGCTTGTTGAGTCCAGGCCGGAGGATATGGTCGAAGAGTGGGTGAGATTCTTAAAATGTCCTGTCATACGGATCGATGGGACAAAAAACATTGAGGAAAACGTGAATCTTATCATTGCGAAGATACAGGGGTGATCTGCATATCATTATCATGATCAGGACTGAAAGATAAAAAGGCAGAGGAGGTCATTTCAGAATGCCTGTTACGAGTATGTTGTTCCTTTTTCTTTTTTTACCATTATCACTAGGCATTTATTATGTGGCTAATGACAGGGCCAGGGAATATGTATTATTAGCGATCAGCTTGTTGTTCTATTCACTTGGCTCTCCTGAATATCTGCTGCTTTTTATCACAGCTTCGCTTGTTACGGTAGCGATCGGACGGGTGCTGTTCAAAACGGAAAGAAAAGGAAACAGACGTATCCTTCTGGCGCTTGGCGTGGTGATAAACATTGGATTGCTCGGATACTATAAGTATTCGGATCTTGCTGTTTCCACGGTTAACAGGATTGGAGGATACAGTATAGGATCCCCAAATCTGTCATTACCGCTGGGGATTTCTTTTTTTGTATTTAAGGCAATTTCCTATTTGGCTGATGTATACTCTGAAAAGATCGTAGTTGAAAGTCCGGTGCATGATGTATTGTATCTGTCTTTTTTTGCCCAGGTTCAATCAGGGCCATTGAGCCGTTATAATGACATGCGAAACGTAGGCGTAAGCGGCGGTTCGGATGAAAGGATAAAGCTTTTCACAGACGGAGTGATCCGGTTTATGATAGGCTATAGCAAAAAGATATTATTGGCCAATGTATTAGCGCATATCACAAATGAAGTCTTTTCCAGTCCGTTCGATCGTTTTTCCGTCTCTTATGCATGGCTTGGCGCCATCAGTTATTCTTTGCAGATATTTTTTGATTTTGCCGGGTATTCAGATATGGCGATAGGACTATCAGGGATGTTTGGATACAGGTGCATGGAAAATTTTAATTATCCGTATTTGACAAGATCGGTCAGTGAGTTTTGGAGAAGATGGCATATATCCTTAAGCCAATGGTTCAGGGATTATGTATACATCCCTTTGGGCGGATCACGATTCGGGCACAGGTATAAAGTATATTTCAATCTGTTGGCAGTATGGCTTCTTACCGGTATATGGCATGGAGCGTCATGGAGATTTGTGGCATGGGGATCAGGTTATTTCATCTTGATCGCTCTCGAAAGAGCAACCGGTTTTCCAGAAAGATTTAAAACAAGGGCCGGAAAGTTTGTATACAGGATCTTCACACTGATATTTATCAATTTCCAGTGGGTTATTTTCAGAGCGGATAGCTTAAGGACAGCTCTGCTGTACATCAAATGCATGTTCTTTTGTGGTGATAATGCATTGGCGGATCTGAGGACCCGCTTTCTGATCAAAGATTATCTGGGATTTTTGCTTTTTGCGATCGCTTTATGTTTTCCCATTGTCCCCTGGATAGGGAAAAAGCTGGAAAACAAAAGGGCTGCACATACGATATATGAGATCTCAGTGCTGCTCATTGTCGCAGCCTTGTTCGTCTGGGCGGTTTCATTCGTGGTTTCCGGTCAGAATGATCCTTTTGTGTATGCGGATTTCTGATAGGGGGAGGATAGAAGATGATCAGGGAAAATATGATAAAAAAGCTGTTTGCGGCTGTTTTTGTGATGGCTCTCTTTGTGGGATTTGTGAAAAGCGGTTCTTATCTTGAGATCCAGAAACTTGCGGACTACTTAAGGCAGGATATGGATCCATCGGATGCAGAAAAAGTATTGAACCTGTTGGAAGCTGAATTTTCATCAACGGTATGGAATCAGCAGGATCTTATAAATTTGAACGGGTCAATGGCCAGGCTCCTTAACATGCAGGGATTTTACAGTGATATGGGAATGTATGTAACAGATGATCTGTACATTGTGTCCGCATCAGATGATACGTCCACGGATTATGAGTTTGATGAGGTTGCAGCTTTTTCGGCATTTCTGGAAGAAAACGGGATCAACCTGCTATATGTAAACGAGCCCACAAAGTACATGGATGATGCCTTGTTCAGCGAGGAGTTCGGGATCGAAACGTACAGTAACCGCAATGCGGATGTATTTATCGCAAGGCTCAGGGATGCGGGGATTCCTGTTATAGACCTGCGGGATGATATCCGGGCGGACGGACTGGATATTTTTGATCTGTTCTACAGGACGGATCATCATTGGACCACAAGGGCCGGCTTATGGGCAGCACAGGTCATTGCGGGGGGATTGAACGAGTATTGCGGATACGATATTGATACCTCGATATATGACGAAATGAATTATACGTTCAGGGAATGGTCCGAATGCTGGCTGGGAGAGCAGGGCAGAAAGATCGCGGAAACATATGTAGGGCTGGATGATTATACAGAGATCAGTCCTGATTTCCCTACATCGTACACATTTAGATCCGATGATGGCGATCATGAGGGTACCTTTGATGATTTTATAAACGAAAGCGTATATAACCTTGAGAACAATGTATATGAAAATGAAAGCTGGCATTATTCTTATAGACAGATTGATTGCATTAATCATAATATCGAGTCGGGAAAAGTGCTTATTATCGGGGATTCCTATGAGCAGGTTACGGAGCCGTTTCTCTCGCTGGGGATCCGGGAGACAGATATCCTGTCAATGAGGGACTACACGGATTCTTTCAGTTTAAGGGAGCATATCCTGCAAAATGGTTATGATACGGTTATCATCTGTTATGCTCAGTTTATGATCGGAGCGCATGATGATCCGTCTTCCGCTAATTACAGGATGTTTAGCTTTGATAACTGATCTGGAGATACATCAGGCGGAGGGATGGGTAAAACAGTGCATGGAGAGAGGGTCATGCCGGCTGCTGCCCGCAGGAGATGTATGACAGCGGAAAGTGGAAAGAAAGAGTGCGGTTTATCGGAAATAAAAGCTGCGCGGACATAACGGTGAGAATGAAAAGATATGGATCGGGAGGAGGGAATACACCCATGAGAATGTACGATATCATCATGAAGAAGAGAAACGGCGGGGAACTGTCCAGAGAGGAGATCGAATTCTTCATAGAGGGCTATACGAAAGGAGAGATCCCGGACTATCAGGTGTCCGCCCTGATGATGGCGGTCTATTTCCGGAAGATGACGGAGCGGGAGACCCTTGCCCTGACCATGGCCATGGCGCACAGCGGGGATATGCTTGATCTTTCAGGGATAGACGGCATCAAGGTGGATAAGCACAGCACCGGCGGCGTGGGGGATAAGACGTCCCTGGCGCTGACGCCCATGGTGGCAGCCTGCGGCATTCCCGTGGCGAAGATGAGCGGCAGGGGGCTGGGGCATACGGGAGGCACCATCGACAAGCTGGAAAGCTTTCCCGGCTTTACCACGGCGCTGACCATAGAACAGTTTATCGAAAATGTGAACCGCATCGGCATCGCCATCATGGGACAGACGGCGGACCTGGCGCCTGCGGATAAGAAGCTGTACGCCCTGCGGGATGTGACCGCCACGGTGGATGATATGTCCCTGATCGCCAGTTCCATCATGAGCAAGAAGCTGGCGGCGGGGGCGGATGCCATTGTGCTGGATGTGAAAACGGGAAGCGGCGCTTTCATGAAAGAGGAGGCGGACGCCGGGGCTCTGGCGGAGGAGATGGTCAGGCTTGGGAATAACGCGGGGCGTAAGACCATCGCCGTCATCTCGGATATGGATCAGCCCCTTGGCTACGCGGTGGGCAATGCGCTGGAAGTGGAGGAGGCCGTTGAGGCCCTGAAAGGGAACGGGCCTGCTGATTTCGTGGAATTGTGCATGACCCTGGGGAGCCAGATGCTGGTCGCAGGCGGAAAGGCGGCGGATGCTAAGGAGGCGCTTGGAAAGCTGCAGGCAGTCATAGAGGACGGCAGTGCGCTGAAGAAGCTGGCGGACTTTGTGGAGGCCCAGGGCGGGGATCCGAAAGCCGTCTATGACACCGGGCTTCTGCCCAGGGCATCGATCGTTCATGAGATCAAGGCCCCCGGGGAGGGCTATATCAGCCATATCGCCTGCGATGAGGTGGGCATCTGTTCCCTGCTCCTTGGAGGCGGCAGAGAGACCAAGGAGAGCGTGATCGACCTGTCCGTGGGCATTGTGCTGCAAAAGAAAGTGGGAGATTTCGTGAAAAAAGGGGACATTCTCGCGGTGATACATGCCAACCGGCAGGACAAGCTGGAGGAAGTGGAAAAACGATATCTGGCGGCATGCGCCATTACGGCGACGCCGCCGGAAAAGAGACCTTTGATCAAAGGAATTATTTCCAGGCTCTCATAATATAATGGGAACATGAGAAACAGTAAAAATAATAAAACCATACAGCCGAAAAAAGAAATGATCATAGATTCCCTGAGGCTTCCCAAAGATATCTGCATGGGCGCCATGCGTGTCACCATGACGGGAAACAGGGAGGCGTGGATCGAAAATTATCGCGGCATTCTTGAGTACACGGGACAGATGATCCTGCTGCAGGGCAAGACCTGCCAGGTCTGTTTCGAGGGAACGGGACTCTCCATAGACTATTATACCAATGAGGATATGAAGATCAGCGGATGCATTTCCTGTGTCCACTATATGAATTAGCGGGGGAATGCCATGATAGAGTTATTGAAGTATATCCGGGGATATCTGCGGATACGCGTATGGGGATTTTCGCCGGAGCGTTTTATGAATCTGTGCAGCAACAAGGATATCCTTTTGTGGGACATTGTGCGGGACGGGGAAGTCTATTACATGAACATAACCCTGAAGGGATTTTACAAGCTTCGCCCGATCACGAAGAAGACCGGAACAAGGGTAGC
Source organism: Lachnospiraceae bacterium (assembly GCA_023664345.1). GTDB lineage: Bacteria > Bacillota > Clostridia > Lachnospirales > Lachnospiraceae > Acetatifactor. Next base: position 43,157 of record JAMPFQ010000014.1, read on the forward strand.
CATATTGCAGCGATATGGACTGCCCTTTTTTCTGCCCAGGCTCCTGAAAAGGAAAGTTTTTCTGGCGGGCCTGTTTTTGACCGTGGCTTTCTGGATCTGGTCCTCCACCCATATCTGGGATATCGAGCTGGAAGGGAATTTCCAGATCACTCAGGATGTGTTCAACGATTTTCTGAAGGACAATCAGGTGTCAGAGGGAATGAAGAAGGACCTGCTGGATATCGAAACGCTGGAAAAGGAGATACGCAGGCAGTTTCCTCAGGTGACATGGGCTTCCGCGAAGCTGGAGGGGACGAAGCTGAGGATCTCCATCAAGGAGAATGATGCCCCGATCATCACCGATACCAGGGAGCGGCCCGCAGGAGCCGATCTGGTGTCCCCCTTTGAAGGGACAGTGGTATCCGTTATGGTGCGCAGCGGCGTTCCCGCCGTGGCGGCGGGAGATATCGTGGAAAAAGGGACAGTGCTGGTGGAGGGCAGGGTGCCGGTCTATAACGATGACAGCACCATACGGGAATATATCTATGTGGACGCAGATGCGGATGTGATCCTGGAGCACACCCGGACGTTTACGGATTCCCTGCCCCTGGATCACATAGAAAAGGAGTATACCGGCAGGGAAGAGCAGAGATACTATCTCAGACTGGGGGAAAAGGAGTGGAGAATGCCGGAAGACAGGCCTTTCCTGATCTACGACAGCGTGATCCGGGAGAGCCGGGCGCTGTTGTTCCAGAAGCTTTCGATCCCGGTTTATATCGGCAGTTATACCCACAGGGAATATCAGAATGTAGAGTATGACTATACGCTGGAGGAAGCGAAAACACTGTTGAATGAAAAAATTTCCGAATATATTGAAAGTTTAGAGGAAAAAGGGGTACAAATTATTGAAAAAGATGTTAGAATAGATATAAATGGGGATTCATGGGTTGTGAGCGGTGAATTTCTGGTGCAGGAACCGGCGGGACTCAGCGCGGAGATCGACAGGACGGAGACTGAGGCTCCGGAAGCAGAACAGACGGAACCGGCAGAATGAGCGGAAAGGAAAGCTTTGAGAACTTGCTGACGGAATGGAACGGCAGTTTCCAAAAACAGAAACGAAAGATTTGGGTATAGAGAGTTATGGACAGTTCATTTACGATGCAGCTGGAAATGTCCTCTCAGCAGATGCAGAACATATTCGGCATGCGGGATGCCTATGTGAAGAAGCTGGAGCGGGACTTTAACGTGGAGATAGTGGACCGGAACGGCAGCGTGGCGGTCACGGGGCAGGAGCCTATGGTAAAAAAGGCCGTGTCAGTGCTGGAGCAGCTTTCCATCCTGTCCGACAGAGGAAATGAGATCGAGGAGCAGAACGTGGATTACGCTATCACAATGGGGATGGATGAGCAGGAAGAAGTCATTACGGAAATAGATGAGGACTGTATCTGCCACACCATAAACGGCAAACCCATCAAGCCCAAGACCCTGGGGCAGAAAGCTTATGTGGACGCCATCAGGAAAAATATGATCGTGTTCGGCCTGGGACCGGCGGGAACGGGCAAGACCTATCTGGCCATGGCTATGGCGGTGACGGCGTTCAAAAATGAGGAGGTGGGCCGGATCATCCTCACCCGGCCTGCCATAGAGGCGGGGGAGAAGCTGGGTTTTTTGCCCGGCGACCTGCAGAGCAAGGTGGATCCCTATCTGCGGCCTCTGTATGACGCGCTGTACCAGATCATGGGAGCGGAGAACTTTGCGAAAAACACGGAAAAGGGACTGATCGAGGTGGCGCCCCTGGCGTACATGAGAGGGCGGACACTGGACAATGCCTTTATCATCCTGGATGAGGCCCAGAATACCACACCGGCGCAGATGAAGATGTTCCTCACCAGGATCGGGTTCGGGTCAAAGGTCATCGTTACCGGCGACGCTACCCAGAAAGACCTGCCCGTCGGCGCAAACTCCGGCCTGGATGTGGCCGCCAGAGTGCTGGCGAAGATTGACGATATCGCTTTCTGCAGACTGACGAACAAGGATGTGGTGCGCCATCCTCTGGTGCAGAAGATCGTGAAAGCGTATGACGATTATGAGATGAAAGAAAAGCACAGAAGCAGAGAAAAATATGGAAAAAAATAAGCGGAACAGAACGATATTGTTAATATGGACGGAATTGGGGATTATGGCGTTGGGCGGCGGCGGGGTTCTGCTGATCGGACTGATCCGCCGGACGGATCCGGACAGGCTTCTTTCCGAACTTGTCATGACGGTGGCGGGGCTTGCGGTCATCGGATTCCAGATGCGTCAGGAGTATGTCAAAGGGAAGCTGGATTATAATAACGGGAAGTATCCTTTCCGGTTCTGGCTGTGCGTCTGCATCGGGCTTGCGGTCGCGTTTGCCTGTGTTTTCCTGCCGGCGTCAGGCTGGCCTTTCCTGACGGTCTTTGTGATGCTGGCGCTGTTCAGCAATATGAGCACGGGGATTCTGGCTTCCTGTGTGCTGCTGATGATCTCCGTGATACTCAGCGGCGTTCCCATGAATTATTATGCTCTGTATCTGATCAGCGGCTGCTTTGCCGCCTCGCTTTTCCAGCATCTGGAGATTGACTTTACCATCGGGATGCCGCTTACGCTATCCATTCTCTGCCTGCTGATCTGCGAGACCGCCAATGTGGTGCTGCTTGCCAATGCCAGGCCGGACGCGGAGATGTTCCTTGTCCCGGCGGCCAATATCATCATCAACGCCATCCTGCTGGTGGGAGGGCTGCGGCTGTTTTCTTCCATGGTGATCTATCAGTACCGGGTAAATTATCTGGAGATCAACGACACGAGCAATCCCGCGTTGGTAAGATTCAAAGAAGAATCCAGGGATGATTATTTTATCAGTATCCATGCCGCTCATTTCTGCGATCTGATATGCAAAAAGATAGGTATGGACGAGAATATGCTAAAGTGCGCGGCATATTACCACCGGATGGGGGATGAACTGCCTAAACTGATGGTCAGGAAACATTTTCCGCCCAAGCTGAGAGAGATTTTGATGGAATATAAGAAGAACGAGCCGCCGAAGAATAAGGAGACAGCGATCCTGGCCTGTTCGGATATGGTGGTGTCCTCCATCACGCAGATGCTTCGGGAAAATGGAGACGAGCCTATAGATTATAAGGCGTTTATTGACGATATGTTCAGGAAACTGGTGAATTCCGGCTATTTCTGGCAGTGTGATATTTCCATGCGGGAATATAAGATCATGCATCAGATCTTCAGAGAGGAGAAGATGTATTATGACTTTTTACGTTGAGAATGAGACCCGGACAGAGTTTCCTTTTGACGTGGAAACAGTGGGCAGGATTGTGTGCGAGGCGGTCCTTGAGTCGGAGGGCTGTCCTTATGAGACCCAGGTGGATCTGGTGCTGACGGATAACGAGGGGATCAGGGAACTGAACAGGGAATGCCGCGGAATCGACAGGGAGACGGATGTGCTTTCTTTTCCCAATCTGGATCTTGAAAAGGCGGGCGTATTTGAGATCCCCAAGGAGGCGGAAGCGGACTGCTTCGATCCGGATACGGGAGAACTTCTGCTGGGCGATATCATGATCTCCGTGGACAGGATTCGGGAGCAGGCGGAAAGCTATGGGCACAGCCTGAAGAGGGAGTTTGCTTTTCTGGTGGCGCACAGTATGCTGCATCTGTGCGGCTATGACCATATGGAACCTGAGGAGGCTAAGGTCATGGAGCGGAAGCAGGAGGCGCTGCTGACCGGACTGGGGATCACCAGAGACTGATTTTGAGGGACATTGGATGAATTCAAATGAGATAAAGAGACGAAAGATACAGGGAGCCGCCAATAGCATCTTCCTAATCACCATGATCGCTGTGGGCAGGATGGCGGGAGATAACGGCGTCACATATATCGCGGTGACAGCGTTTGCGTTCGCCGTTCTGTGGGCGCTTTGCTGCGGCCATACGGCGGATACCCTTGGCAAGCTTCTCAGGGTGCGCAATGCCAAGGGACAGTATAAAAGCGCGGCAAAGATGCGGCGCAACATCATGATGTTCCAGCTGGCAGCGGGACTGGCGGGTACCGCGGTCATGCTTTTTGGAGCGGGAGTGATCGCGGGCAGGCTGTTCCAGGTGCATTACAGCATATATCTGATGATGCTGCTGTCGCCTGCGCTGCTCCTGCGGGGAGTGTCCGCGGTGCTGATGGGATATTGCCAGGGGGATGGTTCCGAGATGCCCCCGGCGGCGGCAAGTGTCCTCCGCCAGGTGTTCATTTTGGTCTTCAGCCTGATCTTCTGCCGCTTTCTGGGGGATTACGGTGAAAAGGTCAGCAGGCTGCTGGTGCAGGCTGATTTCGCGTCCATGCACACTGCGGCGGGCTTTTGTATCGCGGTGGATGTGAGCGAAGTGATCGTGATCTTGTTTTTGCTGGTGATCCGGAGGATCGGCAGGTATTCCAGGAGAAAGGAACAGCTTGAGGGACTGCGTGCCACGGATTCTTTCATGGGGGCGGTGCAGAGTTTTACCGCTGGCAGGGCGCCGTTCCTGGGGATCCAGTTGTTGCTGCTGCTGCCAGTCCTTTCAGGGTTTCTTTTCTTTGAGAAGAACGTGCCGGACTGGGAAGCGGGAATGCGGGATTACGGCGCTTACTGCGGAAAGTATCTGGCAGTCAGCGTATTGATTGTTCTGCTGACCGCGGGGGCCTTTATCCAGATATGCAGCAAAACAGTGATAACCCTGCGGAAAGGAGAACCGCGGTTCGCAAGGGTGATCTTCCAGAGCGGCGTTCATATCACGGTGATCCATTCGCTGTTCCTTGCGGCCATCCTGGCGGTGCTTTCGACGCAGGCAGCTGATCTTCTGGATCCGGACAACGGTGCGCTGGCAGGGAAACTGTTCCGGGGAGGGGCCCTGATGATCCCCTTTGCGGCGCTGGCATTCTATTTTGCCAGATTCCTGATATTGACGGGCAAAAATCTTCTGGTCCTGGGGGCGCTGGTGATCTCTGATGTCATATACATCCTCAGTATGACCCTGTTTTTGAATGTCTGGAAAGCGGGCATACTGGCGCTGGTCTATGCGGGTATCATGGGCAGCGCGGTCTGCTGCATCCTGTTAGGAGTCATTACCTATAAGCAGCTTCGGGTGGGCGATCTGTGGCTGCAGATATTTGTGATCCCCGGGGGAGCGGCCTGTATCACCGGACTGTTGTGCATGCTGTTGTCGAAACTGATCTCTCCCCATCTGGGCGATGCCGTGACACTGATTGTATGTATTGCCCTTTCGGCGGCCGTATATTGGCTGCTTTTGCTGCTGGCGAGAAATTTCAGCGAACAGGAACTGGAAAATATTCCCGGCGGGAAGTGGATCATATCTTTCGGGCAGATGCTCCATCTTTTATAGGAATACTGTATAAAAAAACGGAAAAAAGCTGATACTGATTGCAAAGCCTGACATGGCGGCATGAGGGAATCAATATGAAATTTGTAAAAGGTATCAGCTTGTATTTTATATATCCCATGGCAATGTTATGTATCGGATTTTATGGTGGCGTATTGTCCAGCCATTTTTTTTATCCGGGAGAGCAGACACATGAAAACGGGGAGGCATATGAGGCTCCATCGCAGGGCGGCATGACGGGAGAAACTGTGGAGGTGCCGGAGAACCTGGATTACAGGGCGGGAAATGGTCTGCCGGAGGAACTGGTTCCTCCGGATGAGGATCTGCTGCTGGAGGCAGCGGCGGCTTCCGAGACGCTTTCCGCGGACACGGAGTATGTGTTGGAGGAGACCAATATACTGGATCAGTCCGTGGTGCGGACCACATGGAGGCTGCCCCGCCAATATATGGGCATGAACAGGCAGCAGTTTCTGGAGACGATGGAACTGTATGAGGCTCATCCGCCGCTCTCCGAGAGGGAGAGGGGATTTGTGGGGCTGGAGGTGCTTTCCTTTTCCAGGGAGAGAGTGGTAGTGCGGATGGACTATCGGTATGTGCAGCCCAGCGCCAGCTTTTATCTGGCTGTTTATGATAATGAGGTGGTGGTCTATCTGGAGGACAAGCGGACTGTTTATATCAATACAGAGATTCCGCTGGATTCTCTGCCGGAGAATGTGCAGCAGGAGATCATACAGATGATGTGGATGCCGGATGAGGAGAGTTTGTATCAGTTTTTGGAGAGTTATTCCAGCTAAAGGCGAAAAGATTTTCTAAGACGGTAGAGTACACCGTCCAAGAAAATCTATGTTTCGCCTGGAAGAATCGTGAAACGATTCTTCCGGGGGCAGAGGGACGGCGCCGGGATGTCAGGGTCGTTTTCAGCAGCGGCTCGATAGGCGTTGCGAGGAGCTTCAGGCACGGCAATGCCCGTCATTGGACGGGCATCGCCGGAGTCTCCTCTTCACATCTCACTCACGCTGCTGAAAATGACCCTGACACCCCGGCGCCTGTATCTGGCGGGTTGTAGTAGGAAGAGCGGAAAGGCGGAAGGCGATAGTTTCAGGGGTTGAGGTGTGAGGGTGTGGGTTGGAAGCAGGATTTACATATTGGTTTGGAGTGGCGGTACGTAGTAAGTGATGGGGAATAGGGGAAAAGGAGTTGGGGAGCGCCTGAGTGCGTTTTTTTTGCGAGAGATTTGTGGGCTGGAAGCGGCAGGGAGGATGGGATGATGAGAAAGACAGTAGGAGTGATCGGCGGCGGCGCGGCGGGGATGATGGCGGCGATCACGGCGGCCAGGCAGGGGGCGCGGGTGACGGTGCTGGAGGGGAATGACCGCGTGGGGAAGAAAATCTTGTCCACGGGGAACGGAAAGTGTAATCTGGGAAACAGGAAGCAGGGGCTGGAGGAGTATCATACGGAGCAGCCGGAGCGGTTAAGGAAATGTCTGGAGCGGTTTGGGACGGAGGATACGATTGCTTTTTTCCAGGGAATCGGGCTGCTCATAAAAGAGAAGAATGGATACCTTTATCCTGCCTGCGAGCAGGCTTCGGCGGTGTTGGATGTGCTTCGGTTCGAACTGGCGGCGTTGGGCGTGCAGGTGATCACCGGATGCAAGGTGGTGCAGATCCTGCCCGGACAGAAAGCAGGACGGGATCTGACGGAGGACAGCCGGAGCCCATCGAGCCGGAAAGACAGCCGAATCCGGCCGCAGGGAGGACAGATCGCGGTGAAGAGTGAGAAACAGACTTTCCGCTTTGACAGTGTGGTGATCGCCTGCGGGGGGAAAGCGGCGCCTAAGACAGGTTCTGACGGAAGCGGGTTTCAGCTGGCGGAGCAGATAGGACATAAGCTGATCCCTACGGTCCCGGCTCTGGTGCAGCTGCGTTGTGACGAGTCTTATCTGAAAGCGGTGTCAGGGGTGCGTGCGGATGCCATGATCTGTGTCTGGAACGGCGGAAAATGCGTTGCCTGTGAGAGAGGGGAATTGCAGCTGACGGATCAGGGGATTTCGGGAATACCGGTCTTTCAGCTGAGCAGGCAGGTGAATTACATATTGCAGAAGCAGAGAGAAGTGGAAGTAACGGTGGACTTTCTGCCGGATTATGGGCAGGAGGAATACGAAGCGCTGCAGGTGGGCAGGAAGCTGCTGCAAAGTGACAGGACAGTGGAAGAATTTTTCACCGGACTGCTCCATAAAAAGCTGATGCAGCAGTTTGTGAAGCTGGCAGGGTTAAAGCCGGGGGAGCCTGCGGGGACGGCGGACGAGGATGCCATGAGGAGGGTCTATGGACTGTGCCGGGAATGGCGGGTTCATGTGACTGGGCACCATTCTTATGACAGTGCGCAGGCCTGCGCCGGAGGCGTGCCCTTGGATCAGGTGACGGAGGATCTGGAATCCTGCAGGGCGCCGGGTGTTTTCTTCGCCGGGGAGATCCTGGACGTGGATGGGAAATGCGGGGGCTATAACCTGCAGTGGGCATGGTGCAGCGGCTATCTGGCGGGGAAAGCGGCGGCTGATGTTTCAGGCAAAGGATGACGGGACAGGGCTGTCCGCCGAAAACGATATTGCAGAGGAGCCTCTGTCAGACATCATGGTTGACAAAAAAGGCTCTGAGGAGCAAGGCGGAGTAATGTGACAGGGGTCTGCAGGCAAGATGCGGTAAACGCACTTTGGGATGTGGAGCACAACAGTGGGATCGTGAAAACAGGACAAGGTGCACTCTGCAGAATGGAGACAGGAATGTTACGGATCAATCAGGTAAAGATAAGAATGGATCACACAGAACAGGACTTACGAAAGAAAGTGGCGGACATGCTCCGCATCCCTGTGGGAGAGATACGGACACTCACCATTGTGCGCCAGTCCATTGACGCTAGGAAAAAGCCGGAGATCTCTTACAGCTATACGGTGGATGTGGAAACGGCGGGCGAAGAAAGACTCTTACGGAAAATGAAAGGCAGGCTGCAGATCTCCAGGGCGGAGGATGTGAAGTATCGTTTCCCCGAATCGGGGACGAAAGAATCAAAATATCCGCCTGTAATCGTGGGAATGGGGCCGGCGGGATTGTTCTGCGGGTATTATCTGGCTTTGCACGGTTATCGTCCGATTCTGTTAGAGAGAGGGAAGTGCGTGGAGGAAAGGCAGAAAGACGTGGAGGCATTCTGGCGGACGGGGATGCTGGACCCTGCTTCCAACGTGCAGTTTGGGGAGGGCGGTGCGGGCGCTTTTTCCGATGGCAAGCTGAACACGCTGGTAAAGGATAAGGATGGCCGGAACAGGGAGGTGCTGGAGACATTTGTGAAGTATGGGGCGAAAGAGAGTATCCGATATGAGGCAAAGCCCCATGTCGGCACGGATGTGCTCTGCCATGTGGTCAGGAACATGAGGCAGGAGATCCTTGCGCTGGGCGGTCAGGTCAGGTTCGGGAGCCAGGTGACAAAGATACAGATCCGGAACGGACGGATCACAGGCGTGGAGATAAACAGGAAAGAGACTCTGCCCTGCGAACAGCTGGTACTGGCCATCGGGCACAGCGCCAGGGATACGTTTCAGATGCTGTATGAAAAACAGATTCCCATGGAAGCAAAATCGTTTGCGGTGGGGCTTCGGGTGGAGCATCCCCAGTCCATGATCGATGAGAGCCAGTATGGCAGGATGGGGGCGGAAGTGGATCGTCTGGGTGCGGCGCCCTATAAGGTGGCAGCAAAGGCTTCCAACGGCAGAGGTGTTTATTCTTTCTGCATGTGCCCCGGCGGGTATGTGGTAAACGCATCTTCGGAGCCGGGCAGGACGGCGGTCAACGGTATGAGCTACAGCGGGCGTGACGGCAGTAATGCCAACAGTGCGATCATTGTGTCCGTGACCCCGGAGGATTTTGGCAGCGATCATCCCCTTGCAGGGGTGGAATTCCAGAGGCTTCTGGAAAAGCGGGCGTATGACCTGGGCGGAGGGAAAATCCCGGTGCAGCGATACGGGGCTTTTAGAAAGGAAGTTGTATCCGGCGGAAAAAGCCACACGGCATCAGCGCCCAAAGAAGCAGATTCCATGCCGGACAGTTCCCTGCAGCCTCAGTGCAGGGGTGCGTTCTGCTGGGCGGATGTGAGCAGGATCCTTCCTGTGGAATGTAATGAAGCATTTGTGGAGGGCATGGAGATCTTCGGCAGGCAGATCAGGGGCTTTGACAGGGAGGACGCCATCCTGTCGGGAGTGGAGAGCCGGACTTCCTCCCCGGTGCGGATCTGCAGGGATGAGACATTGCAGTCAAAGGTCAGGGGACTTTATCCCTGCGGCGAGGGAGCGGGGTACGCGGGAGGCATCACATCCGCCGCCATGGATGGTCTGAGGGTGGCGGAGGCGATCGCGGCGGAATATCATATGGGATGATGCGGGCGCTTTTTTCAAATCCTGATGCACATTGATTGACGGAGCAGGTAAAAGCGAGTACAATAGTTCTGGTATATGAGGAAAGGACACAGTATACAGATGAGCGACTTAAGAGAACTGATCAGGGAGAAGAAGCGGATCGTGGTAAAGATAGGATCTTCCTCCCTGACCCATAAGGAGACGGGAGATATAGACTATATCCGAATGGAGAAGCTTGTGCGGGAACTCAGCGATATCAGGAATCAGGGCAGGGAGGTTGTGCTGGTCTCCTCCGGCGCCATCGCTGCGGGAAAGAACGCCATGCACCTGAAAGAGATCAAAGCGGAGAGCCAGGCGGAGGCCATGGCGGTAAAGCAGGCCTGCTCGGCGGTGGGCCAGGCCAGGCTGATGATGACATACCAGAGATTATTTGCGGAGTATAACCAGATCGCGGGGCAGATCCTGATGACGAAAAATACCATTGTGGATAACCTGAACCGCTACAACGCCCACAATACTTTCTCTGAACTGCTGAAGCTGGGCGTGATCCCCATTGTGAATGAAAACGATACCATTGCCACTTATGAGATCGAAATCGGGGACAATGATACCCTGTCGGCCATTGTGGCGGCGCTGGTGGGCGCAGACCTGCTGATCCTGCTTTCCGATATCGACGGCCTGTACACGGACGACCCCAGAAAGAATCCGGAGGCGGAATTTATCGAGCAGGTGGATGAACTGACAGACGAATATCTGGGCATGGGCAAGGAGAGCACCGGGAGCAGCGTGGGGACCGGCGGCATGAACACCAAGCTGATCGCGGCGAAGATCGCCACCAGATCTGGCGCGGATATGATCATTGCCAACAGCAGGGACATCGGCGTGCTGCACAGGATATTGGCGGGAGAGCATGAGGGAACGCTGTTTGTGGCGCATGAGGATGAGAATTTCGATCTGCCGGATCTTGTGAACGGACTTCATGATAAGTAAGATGAATTTGTGGATAGAAAATAACAGGAAGTACTGAAAGGCCATGTTGAGGAAAGGATAATAGCTTGGGAGGGGATGCAGGTACAACTACAGGGACAAAATCCCGGATCCGCAGCAGGATACTAAAAATCAGGAATGCCCTCACGGAAGAAGAGCGGAAGCATGCGGCCTGTCTGCTGACGGAGCGGATATTGGAGCATCAGTGGTACTGTCTGTCGGATATGATCCTCTGCTATGCGGACTATGGCAGTGAGATCAGTACCAGAGAGTTGATACTGAAAGCTTTGGCTGGGGGGAAAAAGGTTTTTCTGCCCAGGGTGGAGGGGGAGAGTATGACCTTTTATCGCATCCATGATTTAACGGCACTGGCGCAGGGATATAAAGGCATTTCTGAGCCCCGGGGAGATACGGAAAAGTATTGCGGTGGTGGGCAGGCGGAAAGGACATTATTGTTGATGCCGGGAGTGGCATTTGACAGGAATAGGAATAGGATCGGCTATGGAAAAGGCTTTTATGACCGGTTTCTGGCGGAGCATCCGGAGTTACAGCAGCGCTCCATTGCAGTGGGCTATCAATGCCAGCTGGTGGAGGAACTGCCTGCGGAGGAGACGGATATCAGGCCCTGTCAGGTGATCTGTGTGTGAAAAGGAGAGAAAGCATGATAAATTTACAGGAAATGGGTCAGCGTGCGGCTGCCACAAAGGCGCAGTTGAACCGGCTGACCACGGAGGAAAAGGATCAGGCGCTGCTTGCGGCGGCGGATGCCCTGTGCAGCCATTGTGAGGAGATCCTGGAGGCCAACCGGGAGGATATGGAAGCAGCTAAAAAGAACGGCATGAGAGAGGGGATGCAGGATCGCCTGAAACTGACGGAGGACAGGATCGGCGCCATGGCGGAGGGACTGCGCCAGGTGGCGGAGCTGCCCGACTGTATCGGCGAGGTGATGGAGGAGTTTGACCGCCCCAACGGGATGCATCTGAAAAAGGTGCGCGTGCCCATGGGAGTCATCGGTATTATCTATGAGGCGCGGCCTAATGTGACCGCGGACGCTTTCGGGCTGTGCTTTAAGACGGGAAACGCCGTGATCTTAAAGGGAGGAAGCGATGCCCTGCAATCTAACCTTGCCATTGTGAAAGTGATCAGGGCGGCGCTGGAGCAGAGCGGGATCCCGGCGGATGTGCTGCAGCTGATCGGGGATACGGATCGCAGCGTGACGGTGGAATTCATGAAACTGAAGCAGTATGTTGACCTGCTGATTCCCAGAGGAAGCGCGGGGCTGATCCGCAGCGTGGTGGAGAACAGCACCATACCGGTGATCGAGACCGGCACGGGGAACTGTCACGTCTATGTGGACAGGGCTGCAGACCTGGATATGGCGGCGCGGATCATTTATAACGCAAAGACACAGCGGATCAGCGTATGTAACGCCTGCGAGTCGCTGGTGGTGCACAGGGACGTGAGGGAGGCTTTCCTGCCGAAGCTGGCGGAGATCCTTGCGCCGAAGAATGTGGAACTGCGGGGGGACGAGCGTATCAGGGAGTTCCTGCCGGACTGCGCCGCCGCCAGGGAGGAGGATTATGGGACGGAGTATCTGGACTATATTTTGTCCCTGAAAACGGTGGACAGCCTGGAGGAGGCGATCGGGCACATCAACTGTTACGGCACCAGGCATTCCGAGTGCATTGTGACGGAGGATCGGGAAGCGGCGGAGAAATTTTTAAATGAGATCGACGCAGCCTGTGTCTACTGGAATGTTTCCACCAGATTTACGGACGGCTATGAATTCGGCTTTGGGGCGGAGATCGGCATCAGCACGCAGAAGCTTCATGCCAGGGGTCCCATGGGGCTGAAAGAACTGACCTCTTATAAGTATACGATCCGGGGGAACGGGCAGGTCAGAGGGTGAAAAGAAGGTCGGATATCATGACATTATACGAAGCGAAAAAGGGAGAGCGGTACTGTATCTCAGGGCTGTACGTGGAACCCCAGATCACTAGGAGGTTACAGGCTCTGGGGCTGAACGACGGCACGGTGCTCAACGTATTGAACCGGAAGAAAAAAGGCGCCCTGATCGTCCAGGTCAGGGGCACAAGGCTTGCCCTGGGCAAGCATATTTCCTCCAATATAGAGATCAAGGAAGTACAGGGCGAAAAGAATCGCTGACGTGATTTTTTAAATTTTGCGGATTTTTGGGAAGAGAAAAGAGAAACAGGATGAACAAAGAGAGTAACCGTAAGCATATCAATGTGGCATGCGTGGGGAATCCAAACTGCGGAAAGACCACTTTATTTAATGCGCTTACCGGTTCTAAATTAAAGGTGGCAAACTGGCCGGGGGTCACGGTGGAGCGTTTTGAGGGGGAGACGTCCTATGAGGATACGGATATCACGCTGATCGACACGCCGGGCATTTATTCCCTGACCTGTTATACCATCGAGGAAAAAGTGACCAGGCAGTGTGCCATGGATGATGAAATCGACGTGATCATCAATGTGGTGGACGCTTCCTCGCTGGAGAGGAATCTGTACCTTACCCTGCAGCTGCTGGAGTTGGGCAAGCCCATAGTCCTGGCGCTGAACATGATGGATATTGTGAAAGAACGGGGCATGGAGATCGATATGCACCGTCTGCCGGAGATGCTGGGAAATATCCCCGTGGTGCCCGTCTCGGCGGCAAAGCGGACGGGGCTGGATATCCTGCTCCATGCGGTGATCCATCACTATGAGGAGGGCGGGGAGGAATACATTTTAAAGTATCCCGATTTCATAGAAGATAAGATTGCTAAACTGGAGGTCATGATGCAGGCTCATTATCCCACCCACTCCTCCGTGCGCTGGCACGCCATCAAGCTGCTGGAGGATGACGAGGAGGTAAAGCGGGAGCATCCCATCCCGGTGGTCAGCGTGGTGGACAGAAGCTATGAGAAAGAGATCATACAGTGCAAATATGCCTACATAGAAGAAGTAGTGGCGGAAACTTTGTTCCACAGGGAACAGAAAGCCGCAAGAACGGACAGGATCGACCGGGTGCTGACCCATCCCGTTTTCGGGATTCCCATATTCCTGTTGATCATGTGTCTGGTGTTCTTCCTGACGTTCACAGTGGGAGACGCGCTGAAAGGCGTGTTTGAGACAGGGCTTGGCTATTTGTCTGAGGCCGTTGCTGCGGGGCTGGAAAGCCTTGGGGTGGCGTCCTGGCTGCAGTCGCTGATGGTGGACGGCATTATCGCCGGGGTGGGAGGGATCCTTACTTTTATCCCCAATATCTTTATCCTGTTTCTGGCGCTGGCGGTCCTGGAGGACAGCGGTTACATGGCCAGGGTGGCCTATGTGATGGATTCCGTGATGGGAAAAGTGGGGCTTTCCGGGAAAGCGTTCCTGCCCATGATCCTGGGGTTCGGCTGTACCGTGCCCGCCATTATGGCTACCCGGGCGCTGGAGACGGAGCAGGACAGGCGCAAGACCATGCTGGTGACGCCTTTTATGTCCTGCTCGGCGAGACTGCCCATCTATGTGCTGCTCTCGGAGATGTTTTTCCCGGAAGCGGCGGCTCCGGTGGCTTTTTCCATGTATGTGATCGGCATGGTGACGGCAATCGTGGCGGCAAAGTTCATCAATCAGCTGGAAAAGGGAAAGATCAACGATTCCCTGCTGATCGAACTGCCGGAATATAAGAGGCCTAATGGGAGAACCATCCGTATTTACGTATGGACCAAGCTGAAAGATTATCTGTCCAAGGCGGGAACCACCATATTCGTGGCATCCATCGTGATCTGGTTCGTGCTGAATTTCGGCATGTCCGGCATGGTGGAGGATCCGGCGGACAGCTTCGGCGCGGCGGTGGGGCGGTTCCTGGTGCCCGTGCTGGCGCCTGCGGGGCTGGGGATGTGGCAGATCGGCGTGGCGCTGCTGTCCGGCATCTCCGCCAAGGAAGTGGTGGTATCCAGTTTCACGGTGCTGTTCGGGGTGTCCAATGTAAATTCCGAGGCGGGCATGGCGTCTATCGTCGCCAATATCCAGAGAGTGAATCCCGGCTTTGGGGCATTGAATGCGTACTGCCTGATGCTGTTCTGCCTGCTGTATGTGCCCTGCGCCGCCACCGTGGCCACAGTGAAAAAGGAAAGCGGCTCCTGGGGCTTTACGGGGAAGATGATCGCCTTTCAGATGCTGCTGGCATGGGCGGTGTCGGCGCTGGTGTTCCAGGTTGGGAGTCTGGTGTTGTAGTGTATGGTGCTGGAGAGAAGAGACCGGAACAAATTGCCGCATGCGGCAATTGAATAGGAATAGGAGGTAGCGTATGGAATTGATCTATGAGAATCCCCTTGCCTGTGAGGCGGATATCGGGGAGTTTATTTTGGAGGGGAAGGCGAAGATTTCCTTCCCGGACGGCAGGATGCAGCTGGAGAATGCCATGGATGCGGAGAACGGGCAGAAAGCCAACTATGTGCTGTGGTGTCCGGAGGATTTTCCATCGGATGTGCTGATCACATGGGATTTCCTGCCCATAAGGGAGCCGGGGCTCTGTATTTTGTTTTTTGGAGCCATGGGGAGAAACGGGGAGGATCTCTTTGACGAAAAGCTGGCCAAGAGGACGGGGGAGTACCCGCTGTATCATCACGGCGACATCAATGCCTTTCATGTGTCCTATTTCCGCAGGAAAGAGCCGGATGAGAGAGCCTTTCACACCTGCAATCTGAGAAAGAGTTACGGCTTCCACCTGGTGGCCCAGGGCGGGGATCCCATTCCCGACGCGGACGAGGCGAAAGAGCCGTACAGGTTGGCAGTGCGGAAAGAGAAGAATCTGGTCGCCTTTTCGGTGAATGAACTGGAGGTTTTCCGGTTTGAGGACGATGGCGAGACCTACGGCCCCCTGCTTAAGGGCGGGAAGATCGGTTTCCGCCAGCTTGCGCCGCTGGTTGCGGAATATGGGAACCTGAAAGTGTATGGGCTTTGAAGTGCAGAGACGTTACTGGAATGGAGAAAAATATCATGTATCTTGACCTGTCAGGGAAATGGAATATCGAGTTGACTGCGGACAGCGGGGTGCAGAGGGGCGAGATCGTTCTGCCCGGCAGCCTGCAGGGGGCAGGTTACGGCAATCCGGTCACGATAGATACCCCCTGGGTCAGCGGTCTGCATGACGCTTTCTGGTATGAACAGGAACCTTTCAAAAAGGGAAATGGAGAGGAGTGCCGGGTGCCCTTTTTATGCCAGCCGGTGCGGCATTTTATCGGTGAGGCTGTGTATGAAAGGGAATTTCGGGTGGATGCGGATTCCGGGGAAAACTGGATCTTGCGGATCGAACTGACCAGATGGCGCACAAAAGTGTGGATCGACGGCGTGCTGAAAGGGGAGGACTGTTCCCTGTGTACCGCCCACGAGATCGACTGCGGCAGGCTGCTCCGGGGGACGCACAGGATCCGTGTGTCCGTGGACAATTCCATGCAGTATCCTTACCGGCCTGACGGGCATGGGGTTTCCGATGCCCTGGGAGCTACCTGGAACGGTATGGCGGGGGAGATTGCCCTGATCACGGAAAAGGAATTGCAGCGGCGGCAGGAGGAGCGGTCTGCCTATGCGAAAGAGCATCCCCGCCGCATGGAAGTAAAGGAGGGGAATTTCTGCGCGGACGGGATTCCCTTTTATTTCCGCGCAACTCATTTCGGCGGGGATTATCCCATGAAGGGATATCCTGAGACGGATATCGCCTGGTGGAAGAAATGGATGCGCACCATAAAGGAGTGGGGATTAAATAGCATACGCTGCCATTCCTACTGCCCGCCGGAAGCTGCTTTTTGGGCGGCGGATGAGGAAGAGGTTTTCCTGCTGGTGGAATGCGGTATGTGGAATACATTTGAAAAAGGAATCCCCATGCTGGAGGTCTTAAGGCAGGAGACAGGGCGCATCTTAAGGCAGTTTGGGCATCATCCCTCTTTTGCGCTTTTTTCCCCATCCAATGAGCCGGACGGAAGATGGTATGAGCCGCTTAGGGAGTGGGTGGAGGAGACCAGGGCTTTTGACCGGGAGTTGGGGTATGAGGGCAGGAGGCTGTATACCATGCAGTCTGGATGGCCCTATCCCATGCCGCCGAAAGAGATTGTGGGAACGGACTTTATTTATTTTCATCGTTCCGGTTATGGGCCGAAAGCGGGCAGTATCCGGAATGCCGTGGGATGGAGGGGAAAGGATTACAGCGTGTCCCTGGAGGGAGTAACACTCCCCGTTGTCTGTCACGAACTGGGGCAGTGGTGCGTGTACCCTGATTTCAAGATCCTTTCCAAAATGGAGGGAAAGGGGTATCTGCGTCCCCGTAATTTTGAACTGTTTCGGGAGATTGCGGAGGAGAACGGTGTCCTTTCCCATGAGAAGGATTTCCTGTGGTGCTCCGGGAGAAATCAGCTGCGGCTTTACAAGGAAGAACTGGAGGCTGATTTCAGGACGCCTGGGATAAAGGGCTTTGAACTGCTTGACCTGCATGATTACGCGGGGCAGGGCACGGCGCTGGTGGGATTTCTGGATATTTTATGGGAAAACAAGGGATATGCAGCGCCGGAGGAATTTAGGCATTTCTGCGGGGATACGGTTCTGCTGGCGCGGTTTGGTTCCTATGTGTGGAAAAATAACGATCGTGTGGAAATTCCGGTGGAGGTCAGTCATTTTGGAAAAAGGGAACTGTCCGGGGAGACGTTGCGCTATCGGCTGACAGAGGGGGAAAAGGTGATCTTTTCGGGGAAGATTCCCGATATCAGCATGTCTTGCGGAAGCTGCAGGCAGGTGGGAAGTATCTCGCTTGATTTTTCCATGATAGAAAAGAGCAGTCTGCTGACCCTGGAGTTGGAGTTGGGGGAGGTTAAGAACAGCTGGCAGCTGACAGTGTTTGCCAGACCGGAAATGACCTGCCCGGTCAATTGCCTTGAGACGAATGAAAGGGCAGTTCTTTACACCAGAAAGTGGCAGGAGGCAAAGGAGGCTCTGGCGCAGGGGCGCAGGGTGGTGTATGCTCCGTATCTGTCGGAGTTGTCTTATGAGTGTCCGGCTTTGTCCATCAGGAATATTTTCTGGAACGGGCAGATGGGGCCTGCGTGGATCCGGAATCTGGGCATTGTGGCAAAGGAGAGTCATCCCGTTTTCCGGGCATTTCCAACAGCCCGGGACGGGGGCTGGCAGTGGGAGGATATCCTGGCTCATTCCAGGGGATTCTGGTTAAAGGATATGGATGGGGTGGAGCCCATTGTGCGTCCCATCGACGACTGGAACCGCAGTCTGTCCTTAGGGCTGATGTTTGAGGCGAAGGTGGGGCCTGGCAGTCTGTTCGTGGTGTCCGCCGATCTGGAGGGAAGCTTTGAGGAGCGTCCGGCGGCCTGGTGCCTGAAACAGGCGATATTGGATTATGTCTCTTCGGAGGAATTTGCGCCTTCCGTGACAATCGCCTGCCAGTCCATAGAGGAGAAGCTGTTTCCCGTATTGCGCATGGAACAGATCGCAGCGGAGAGTGTGTATGATGAGGACGCGGATGTGATCTCCTCGGCGGAGACGCAGGCTAATCCCTATAGTTCCACAAGGATCGAGAAGGATGCGTTTCCCGTTATAATCACGCTGAATTTAAAGAAACAGATGGTATTAAATGGGATTTTATATCTGCCGGAACAGAAAGACAGGGCACATGAAGGCTTTATCAGGGATTATCGGCTGGAGTGTTTTGACACACAGGCAGGGGACTGGAAGCTGTTGAAAGAGGGCGTGTTCCTGAACACCTGCCTATCACAACAAGTGTTATTTGATGCTCCGGTGACTGCGGGGAAACTGCGTCTGACAGTGCTGTCATGTTATGGCTGCGTGGATAAGACCGTATGGGTCAGCGGCAGGGAAGGCTGGAGACAGGAGAGGCAGAAAGCGAAAGCCATTGTGCAGGTGGCAGGCCTGCATGTGATATGTGATGAACCGACGGTGGGATCCGATGTGGTATTCTGGGCAAGGGGGCAGAAGTCATCCACTAAGGAGATAGATAATTAGATGCACACAAACCTGCAGGGACAGCGGGTTTGACACACAGCAGTCTTGCAAAACCGCAAAGAGATGCGGCTTTGACTGCGCGTTTTCTGCAAGGCAAATCAGGGATTTTTATAGTAATACCATCTGTTATTATAAGAACCGGAATATGTGACAGGGGAAAGGGGAAATTGCAATGAAGAAGAACATACTGGCAGGCATTCTGTCACTGGCTTTTGTGCTATTGGCTGCCTGCAGTTCAGGAGATGAGGAAGATGCGGTATCGCTGGAACCCCATTCCATGGGAAATGGCGTGGCCGGGATGTTGGGCACAGGCAAAGGAGCGGACGACGCAGTGAATGGCGCGGGCGGTAATCTGTCCTCTGCGGGAGCGGACGATGCGGCCGCGGACGGACATTCAGGCAGTGCAATGACGGGAACAAACAATGGTTCAGGCAGTGCGGCGGGCATAGGCGGAGATCCTTCCAGGGAAAGCGGCGCACCGGGAAATGGTTCCGAGGGCGCCGGGGCCAGAACCGCTGCGGCGGGTTTATCCGATAGGAACCGGGAGATTTACCTACAGGCTGTCAATGAGAACAACAGCGATCATAATGGATATTATGCCCTGATCTACCTGGATGGGGATGATGTCCCGGAGTTGGTGTTCTGGGACGGTTATTTCGAGGAATATTCCATCTATACGGTCAGGGATGGCGCTTTATTCTGTATGGTTGATTCCCTGTACACGGTGGAGATGACCTATTTTGAAAGATGCGGCGTCATAGCCAGCTTTTCCAGGTGGAACGGCGGCGGTGACGAGGGCGGATACGGCAGTTCCTTTGAGCAGGTATCCAAAGACAGGACGCTTACGAATGATGACCAGGCGTTCTTGAGTTACAGTTACAATGCCACTTATAATGAGAAAGGCGAATATACAGGAACAGGCGTTATTGATTATTTTTATATGGGGCAGGAAATTGATGAGGCAGCATATCAGGAAAAGCTGAAAAGCCTGGGAATCGCAGAGGGAGAGGACAGGGTCTGTATGGAAGACGGCTGCAGTAAGGAGGAAATGGCTGCTTTGTTAAGTCAGTAAAACGAATTTCTTGTGTCTGGGCAGGCACAGAGGACTAACTTAGTTGCTGTGAACGGGGGAAACAGTAACCTATCTTATCACAAGGAGGTTTAAAAAATGAAACTGAGAAGACTGCGGAAAGATACCCTGTCGGGTTATGCCACGTTCGGCTGTATGTGGCGGAAAGGAAGCTGTACGGAACAGACAGCTTATCGCTGTGTCAATGCGGAGGGAAAAAATGTACCCATCCAGTCCAGGGTCACGGCATACTGGCCGGACGGTTCCGTGAAATGGACTGCCCACACTGCGGAGAGCGCACTGCTGGGGGAGGAGATCGAGGTTCTTCCGGAAAATACAGACGTTATTTATACGGATAAAGCGGCAGGTTCCGGGGAGAATGACGCAAGGGACAATGTTTCCGAAAAGCCTGTGCCTGAGAAGTCCGTGGCAGAAAGACCGGAATCCGGCATATCTATAGAGGATGACGGCGTGAAGATTCTGATAAATAACGGAAGGTATTGTATTGAGGTGAACAGGAAATCCGATTGCCTGTTTGACAGAGTGTATACCGACAAGGGGGAGAACGCTTCCAGGGGCAGGGCAGTGCTGCAGTTGGAGGAACCCGCGCAGCTGGACGGATATGAGGCGAAAGTGACCAAACCCTACGCCGGGGTGATCAAAAAAATAGAGATCGAAGAGCAGGGAGCGTTACAGTGCATCCTGAAATATACAGGATGTCACAGGAATCAGAATGGGGAGGAAAAAATACCGTTTGTTATCCGTATGCGTATCAATGGGAACTGCCCTACGCTGCATTTTACGCACACCTTTCTCTATGACGGCGACGAGGACAGGGATTTCCTGAAAGGGCTGGGAATCACTTTTGAAACGCCCCTGTCGGGAGAACTTTATAATCGGCATATCAAGATGCAGGGTGACCACGGCGTATTTCATGAGGTTGTGGTGCCCGTCCAGTCCTGGATTCCCCAGCTGCCCGCAGCTTTATATGAGGCGCAGATTGGAGGGGAGAAGCTGGTACTGGAAGGGGAAGAACTTGCCAATGTCAACAAAGTGCTCCAGGATACGCCTTATTGGAGCGTTTATGATGTATGCCAGGACAGCGCCAGTCACTTTATGATACGAAAAAAACTGGCTCCGGATAATTGCTGTTACATAGAGAGCCTGCACGGGAGGCGCACGAAAGGAGCGCTGACATTTGGCTCCGAGGCGGGCAGTGTTCTGGTCTGCATCCGCGATTTCTGGGAAAAATACCCCTCCGGCTATACGGTAAAGGGGCTGGACAGCGGGCAGGCGGAATGCAGCGTCTGGTTCTGGTCTCCCTCGGCAGCGCCCATGGATTTCAGGCACTATGCCAACAGGGGGTATAATCAGGTCTGCTATGAAGGATATGATTACAAGGGCGCAGATCCCGACGGCATAGCCTGTACCAGCGAATGCATTGTCAGTTTTTCCGATGAGATGATCCTTGGGGACGCGGAAGTGCTGCAGTTTGCGGAACAGGCCAACAAGCCTCCCGTGTATGTGGGGACGCCGGAGTTTTATCATGAGATGCGGGCATTTGGGTATTGGTCGCTGCCTTCTGAAAATACGGAGATGGAAAAATGGCTGGAGGAGCAGCTGGAGCGTGCTTTTGAGTTTTACAGGGGAGAGGTGGAGCAGCGGGGCTGGTACGGCATGTTCAACTACGGCGATATCATGCACACCTATGACCGCGTGCGCCATCAGTGGAAATATGATACCGGCGGTTATGCATGGGACAATACGGAACTTGTGCCTACTTTGTGGCTGTGGCAGTATTTCATGCGGACGGGCAGGGAGGATGTGTTTACCTTTGCGGAAAAACTTTCCCGCCATGCCTCCGAGGTGGATGTGTACCATATGGGAAAATACAAGGGGCTGGGTTCCAGGCATAATGTGCGCCATTGGGGCTGTCCCTGCAAGGAGGCCCGGATCGCCATGGCTTCCCACCACCGTTATCTCTACTATATGACGGGAGACAGGCGGCTGGAGGATATCTTTGAGGAGTTGAAAGACAATGAACTCAGCTTCCTGAACAGGGATCCTTTGGGTGATTTTTATGAGAAAAAGGACATGGTCTATCCCAGCCACGCCAGGAGTGGGCCCGACTGGTCGTCTCTGTGCTCCAACTGGATGACCAGATGGGAAAGATTTAATGACGAGCGTTATTTAAAAAAGATCAGGGTGGGGATCGAGGATATCCGGCAGGCGCCACTGCAGCTTGTGTCAGGCCCTGATTTTGAATTTGATCCCGAGACCTGCCATCTGCGTTATATCGGAGAACGCACTACGGGTGGCTGTCACCTGCAGATCTGCATGGGAGCGCCGCAGGTGTGGACGGAGCTGGCTGACCTGATGGAAGATGAAGAATGGAAGCGTATGCTGGCGGATCTGGGACGGTTCTATTATCTGCCAAGAAAAGAGCAGCTGGAAGAATCCGGCGGCCTGATCGGAAACAGGATGTTCACCCTGCCTTTCATGGCGGCGGGAATCGCAGCATACGGGGCATGGTACCTGAAAGATGATGTGCTGGCTATGCGTACCTGGAAGATCCTGCTGCATACCCAGATAAACGGGGAAAATCATGAGGGATTTGTCCACAGATTTTTACAGGACTGCGGGAATCAGGAGCAGTTAAAGGAGATTCCCTGGATCACCACGAATTTTGTGGCGCAGTTCTGTCTGAATGTGATCATGGCGCTGGATTTTATCAGGGAGGAGCTGCCCGAGACCATGGAGGAGGCAGTGGAACTGGTGGCGGAAATGGATGAGAGGATGTTCCGGAAAGCGTGAGGGGGAATTTGGAGAAAGGGGACGGCGGCAGTGCGCTGCCCTGTGCCGCGCGGACGGGGCAACGCGTCGATGAACTAACCGCCAACTGCGACTAAGGCGCTAATGCGCCTAAGTCTGCGTAGGCGGTGGATTTCATCGCCGCTAAGGGCGCCCCCCAAAGTCCGCGCGGAACAGGACAGTGCACCGCCGCCTGACTTTCTGCAATTTGTGGGGTAGGAAGGGAAAAGGACAAGGGCAAGGGCTGGTTTATGGGATTGCGGAGAGGGGACGGCGGTGCACCGCTGCCTGACTTTCCGCGATTTGCAGGTAGGACGGGAAAGAGAAAGGTAGGAAGGATGAGGTATCAGATTACGGAGCAGGAATTGGAATGGGCGCGGCAGACCTGGGAGAAGCTGGAGAAGAAGATTGAGGCGCAGAATGCGCGGCTGGGCGACAGGATGCCTTATATTCCCGTGAATGGCAGGTATGTGGATATGGGGGAGGAGCATCTGACCTGGTGGACGAACAGCTTCTGGAGCGGGATCTTATGGCAGGCGTACCATGCCACGGGGAAGCAGGCATATGCGGACAACGCGGCGGCTGCGGAGACCAGGCTGGATCGGGCGCTGGAGGAGTATACGGGGCTGGATCATGATGTGGGGTTTCTGTGGCTCCACACGGCGGTGGCGGATCACAGGCTGACGGGAAATGAGAAGTCCAGGCTGCGGGGGATCCGTGCTGCGGCGGTCCTGGCAAGCCGTTTTCAGCCCGCGGGGAATTATTTCCGGGCGTGGAACCATGGGGAGGACAGCGTGGCGATCGTTGACTGTCTGATGAATCTGCCGCTCCTTTACTGGGGCAGCGAGGTTACCGGGGATCCCGCCTGGGAGAAGCATGCCATGGCACATGCGTATACGGCTCTCAGGGAAATCCTCAGGCCGGACGGTTCCAGCAATCATATCGTGGCTTTTGACCGACAGACAGGGGCAGTGACGAAAAAGCCCGGCGGGCAGGGTTATGGCGAGGGCTCCTCCTGGACCAGGGGACAGGCCTGGGCCATCTACGGCATGGCGCTGTCTTATCGGTATACCGGGGAGCAGGAGTTTCTGGACGCTTCCAAGCGGACGGCCCATTATTTCCTGGCAAACGCGGCGCTCAATGATTATGATGTGGTCATTGATTTCCGGGCGCCCAAGGAGCCTGTCTATTATGACAATACGGCGGCAGCCTGCGCGGCATGCGGCCTGCTGGAACTGTCGGAGCATGTGCCGGAACTGGAGAAGTCCCTTTATGTGAGGTCGGCGGTGAAGCTGCTGCAGAGGCTGACGGAGCGTTTCTGCAACTGGAACACGGAGGAGGACGGTATCACCACCAAAGGAAGCGCCCGCTATGACAGGGCGTCCGACAGGGAAGTGCCGATCATTTACGGCGATTATTTCCTGGTGGAGGGGATCTTGCGGCTGCTGGAGAAAGATTTCCTGATCTGGTAGGGAGAAATAACGGATGTATTTTTTGAAAGACAGGGGAATCTTATCATCAGCGCTGCTCGCCATGATCATATCAGGGAGCCTTGCAGGCTGCGGCTCCGACAACAGGGACAGGACTGAAATGCCTGTCGGGCTGCTGCAGAGCGCGGAAGCTGCGATCATGGTGCCGCTGGGAAATGCAGACGGCAGTGTGCAGATGGCAGAAGAGACGGGAACGGCAGGATCGGAGCCGCTGTTTCCGCCGGAACTGATAAGTGCGCTGGAGGCTGCTTTTAAGGAAAACGGCTGGAAAGGCGTGCGGGAATGGCTGGAAGAGATCGGGATGCTTACGGAGGAGGAGTTATTCCTGCATTTTCCGCTGATCAATGAATACAGGGATCAGATGACCTACGAGTATGAGCCGTATGACGCGGTTTCGCATTGTTATCAGGGTCCCGAAGACCTTTCTTTTATCTGTTATCTGCCAGAGATGGACAGGGGAAAGTATGTCCTGATCTATGAGTCTGGGAAAAGCAATGGGAAACGCGCCTATTCCGTGCGTCTGGCAGATCTGGTGGATGATGTGCTTGTGACGGTGGCTGGGTTTGATGTGCAGGACAATATTCCGCATATCTTCCGCTATGAGGAGGAATATTATTACATCTATGGCTGGAAAAGCGGCGTTTCGGAGGAAAAAGGATACGACGGCTTCATGCTCCATAAACTGTCCGGAAATCCGAAGCGAGAGACGCTTCTGGGGCAGTATGCGCCGGATGGGGGATTTGTCCTGACGGAAAGGGAAATCTTTGCGGCGGAAAAGGAAGAGGATCTGCTTGCGCCCTCCGAGCGCAGGGTGGGGCAGTTCGGATACATTGTCTATGACAACCGCTGGGATTTTGAGGAGGAAAGGAATCTGCCCTATGCGGATGACAGGACATTTGAGAGGCTGAAAGAGGCCTATGAAAAACTGGATCTTCAGGGTGAATTTCAGCAGAGCGATTCTGAAACAAGTGTTATTTATATAGAGGCCTTTCGGAAGCTGGTGCAGAATGAGGCGGCATTTTATGACCGGGAGACAAAGCAGGAGTATCTTTTAAAGGATTATGAGGGCGTGCAGCTGGATATTGCAGAAGAGGGAGCCTACGATCCAAGCCGTTTCGAGTACTATTTCTTTGATGCGGACGGGGACGGCAGCCCGGAACTTGGCATCCTGGAGGAGTATCCCGGCGGACACTCTGCGTTCCTTTACCTGTTCCGGTATGATGCGGATACGGAGCAGTACAGCCTGTGGCTCACCCTGTATCCGCCCTATGACCGGCTCCTTGGAACGGGGAAAGTGCTGGAGTACGATGGGGTTCACATGAAGATGGATCTTGGCTATTACCAGCTTGACCGGGAGGGGGAAGAGGAGTGCAAGGCTTATCTCTATTACCTGCCCATAAGCATGTTTGAGCAGCTTTGCCTGGTGATGCTGCCCGCATATTCCGATCCGGATCTGGGAATGGATATTCCCCGCGGGATGGAGCGATGCGGGATCTATGCCAGGGAGCCGGATGAGTGGTATTTCCGGGTGGCGGAAGAGCAGTTTTGGGAGTTGGAAACGCTCCTGTGGGACGCTTACGAGGCGTCAGAAGAGGAAAGGGAGGAAGTTCTTTATACTTATGAGGAATTGTTTGGGGAGGATAAGGAATGATTTTCTTGACCCTTTGGGTATTTTACAGGGAGTTTTTTCAAAAAGAGATATATTTTCTTTATTTGTTAAGGCTTTTATGATATTCTGTACAGTATAAAGAGTAGGTGTTTTTCCCGCGAGCAATGAGTCAGGCGACCGTGTTTGCACGGACAGTTGGCGAATGCCGCGAGGGTCAATACCATAGCGTCCCATGGACGCATTGCCCTTGGGGCGTTTCACGATTCATGCCCTGTATGGAGATTGTGAAATTGTGGTGGGAATAGATGGTGAAATTTTAGAAGGAAGTTTTCCAAATAAACAAACGAAACTATTGTTGGCATGGATGGCAATTCATGAAGAAGAATTACAGGCAAACTGGAAACTATTAAGCAATGGAGACGGTTATTTTAAGATAGATCCATTACATTAGACGATCAGGAGGCGTTTATTATGCTAAGACCAACTGCGGTTCAAGTAGAAGCAATCTGTGAATATCAAATAATGGTGA
The DNA here is from genome assembly GCA_023664345.1 of Lachnospiraceae bacterium. Taxonomy (GTDB): domain Bacteria; phylum Bacillota; class Clostridia; order Lachnospirales; family Lachnospiraceae; genus Acetatifactor. Next base: position 69,448 of record JAMPFQ010000014.1, read on the forward strand.
CATTTGATAATGGAGAAAAAAAGCGTTTTGATATGGAACCGTATATAAAAGGTGAATGGTATAGTAAGCTACGGTCTTTTGAATATTTTAAATGTGTTACCACGGATGGTTATACGGTTGTATGGCCTGACGGACAGGACGTATGCCCGGACGAGTTGTATGATTTTGGAAAACTGGTGTCATAAGATAGTTTTGCCAACTTAGAGATGCAGTTACCCTTTTTTCCTGCGTTCCATTTTCTTTTCCCGCAATATTTCCCCGGCATAGTAGTATATATCCGCCTGACGCTGGTATTTTTTGCACCAGCTCCTGTTTTTGCAGATAGATTTTTTGCAGATTCTGCCTTTGGGGCATTTTCCGGTTATTCTACATATCGTGATACAGATCCATATGATGATCCATGCGACGATACATCCCAGAAACAGTAAAATCATTAATAATGCAAGAAATTCACTCATTGTGGTTTACCTCATAATGTTTTTTTACGGTTTAAATTATGTTTCACTGTTATAATATCACATTGCAAATTGCAATACAATAGTCGGTGCATACTAAAGTTATATTTTGCATTACTATTAATACATAATAATGGTGAAAGGTAAATCATATGTCTTTTGAAATTAAATCAAATAAAAAAGAAAGTGAAAATAAAACGATTCGTTTCCCACTTCCTCTAATTAAGAGAATAAATAAAGCAATTCAAAATACAGAAACTACATTTTCCGGTTTTGTAATTCAGGCATGTGAATACGCCCTTGATAATATGGGTGGGAATGACACAGACTCCTAAAATGCAATGCAACATGCAATGCATATTTATTCATGAATGTGCAATACAATATAACACATAAAGAATATTTTTATATTGCATGTAAAGGAGTGAAGGGGAATGACTTTTCAGATTAAGCCCAATAAGAAAGAGAGTGAAAATAAAACCATTCGTTTTCCGCTTCCTTTGGTAGAGAAAATAGAAGATGCAATTAGAAATAATGATGTTACTTTTTCGAGTTTTGTGATTCAGGCATGTGAATATGCTCTCGATAACATGAAACCTGTAACAGATAAAAAGCATGATTAGTGTGAATGTTGTCGCTCATGCTCCTCCTTTATGGCAAAAAATAGAGCATATAGATTTTAGGTTTCTATATGCCCTAACGCCATTCCTATATTCTATTTTGGTTGCTATGATTGATTACGCTAACTGCATAACCTCGACTTCAAGTTCCTTTAGTTCGTTCATTGATAAAGACGGTACGTAGCGTGCAATCTTTTCAAGAGACAGTTCTCCGTCTTTGATCATTCTTTCCGCTGTTTCCCTATCTTTCTTATGAGCGATCTCATGGGTAAGGGTGTTTTCCATGTCTTTCCAATATGTTTTCATTATCTGCTCATCATCAAATAAACTCATCATAATCGTTACTACCTCCACTTCTCTGCTCATCAGATATTCTTTTAGGATATTCCTGTCCTTGCAAATACGGATTGTTTCCTTAACCGCCTGTTCTGTCATTCCATACAGCTTTCTCTGTTCATCAAAAACTTTACAGAAAATAATATATTGGTTGATAATGTCCTCTGTGTCGCTCTCATAGATGACCTTTGCCCTTACCTCAATGTCAATATCCGCACCGTCAAAAAATTCCTTGGATAATGTCAGTGTATCGGGTTTTCTGCCCTTATTTCCTGTATAGATGATATATAATTCGGGTTTGGGCATTTTGACCTTTGTACTCTTGTATAGGCTTTGTGATGTCCTCTCAAAATATTCATGGTAACTCTGTGCCAAATATAGCAGTATTCTGATCAGGATATTTACCGTCCATGAGGATTGTGCCTCCAAAAGCAGAAGTAATTTATCATTACCTGCCATGATACCCAGATCGTTATATAAATTGTCTGTCAGAACATTGTCTATCGTCACAATATCCAGCATATCTTCTGTTGTATCCGCATCCTCCGGGTGTAATGTCTTGTACAGCGCAAGTAAATTCTTTTTGTTTTGAAAGAGGTCTAAAAACACACTGTTTTTTGCGGTACGCTTTGCCGCAGGCTGCACACCGTGGAACACGCTGACTTCCTGTGCCTGCTTCGTATCTGAGAACTTTAGTTCTCTTTGCACACTTATCACCTCGATTGCTTAAAATCTGTAGCAGAATAAAATATAGATCATTCCTGCCACATCTTAAATTATACAGAAAAGCGTTCGCATTTACAATAAAATTCACATTAAATTTCTTCCTTCATTTCGTCCTCAACTGTCTTGCTGACAGTTGGCTGCCTGTTATGCTGTCGGCTCTCGTTCTGAAGCTTCCTCTCAAGGTTCTTCAAAGCCCTCGCTCATCAATAAATTTCCCCTTGTGTATGTGCAATGTCTGGGATAAAATATGATCAGGGAGAGGAGGCGGTCGATGTGTGTCAGGCAATCCAGGAAATGCGGAGGGAAGAAAGGCTTTTAGGAGAGCGTGATGGCGAATTGAAAAAAGCGCGGGAAACAGCGGGAAAATTGCATGAAATGGGGATTGATGCCGAGAAAATAGCACAGGCGGTTGGCTATGCCATGGATACAGTAAAGGAATGGCTGGGAATTTAAAATGAGGGGAATGCAAAGATGAAACACATCTGGATAAAAAGGATCGTGGTATTCCTGTGTGAGGTTTTGGTCATAACCGCACTGATCATGGGAATATCCATCATGAAAGACGGGATGTATCTGCTGGGGATCCCCTCCATCGACGATGTGCAGAGGGTGACCATTTCCTGCCCGGACATGACCGGCGAAGTGAAGGAGTTCACCGACAGGGAGCAGGTGGAACTGGCGGTAAAGCTGACGGGATTTTTGAGATATTCTTTATCTGGCATGGATGATGTATCCGGGGAGCCGATGGTGACCGTCATATATTACCTGAAAAACGGTGAGTCGGTTTCCGTGGCGGCGGACAATAAGACGGTGTGGTGGAAGGGCAGAGCCCATGCGATAAAAGAGGAGGAAACTTTTATCGACCTGACGAAAGCGCTCTTCTTTTTCAATGAAGCGGTCGGAGATCGGTAGGTTCAGGTTACGGAAAGGCATGGTTATATTATGAGCATGAGAGGGATCGACACCCCTGTGCGGCAGAAGCGCAGGAGGGTGTTCCGGGAGGTGGCCAACCTGGCATATCATTCCACGAATTTAAAGGATGATATGGAGGCGCTTCCCTATAAGATCGTGGACTACGAGGAAACTCAGTTTTTCGAGAGCGTCTACCGGGACAGGGCGATCGTCCGGGAGCGGATCCGGCTTGCCATGGGAATGAGCTTAAGGCCGGAGAACAGGGAGCATCCGGGGCATCTGACCCAGGGGCTGGAGGAGAGCAATATCGCGGAGAAATATTATGAGCCGCCCCTGATGCAGGTGATCCCATCCGCCTGCAACGCGTGCCCTGAGAATAAGTATGAGATCACAAATTCCTGCATGGGCTGTGTGGCCCATCCCTGTCAGAGCGTCTGCCCCAGGGGCGCGATCGCCATGGTGGACGGCAAATCCGTGATCGACCAGGAGAAATGTATCAAGTGCGGGAAATGTAAGGATGTCTGTCCCTATGACGCCATCTGTCACAAGGAGCGCCCCTGCAAGGCGGCCTGTGGCATCGGCGCCATCAAGTCAGACCGTTTCGGGCGGGCTTACATAGATAATGACCTGTGTGTGTCCTGCGGGCAGTGCATGGTAAGCTGTCCCTTTGGGGCCATTGCCGACAAGTCTCAGATCTTCCAGCTGATCCGCGCCCTGCAGTCGGGCAGGAAGATCATTGCCCAGGTGGCGCCGGCGTTTGTGGGGCAGTTCGGCAAAAACGTAACACCGGATATTTTTAAGACCGCGCTGAAAGAACTGGGCTTTGCGGATGTATATGAGACGGCGCTGGGCGCGGATCAGGGCTGTATGGCGGAGGCGGAGCATTATGTGAGAGAGGTTGTCACCGGCGATCAGGCCTTTGCGCTGACATCCTGCTGTCCCTCCTGGTCGGTGATGGCGAAGAACCTGTTTCCGGAGACCATCGACAAGATCAGCAACCAGCTGACCCCTATGGTGGCCACGGCCAGGATCATCAAAAAGGAGCATCCTGACGCGGAGGTGGTGTTCATCGGCCCCTGCGCCTCCAAGAAGCTGGAGGCCAGCCGCCGGACCATCCGCTCGGATGTGGATTTTGTCGTTACTTTTGAGGAACTGACGGGCATGTTCGAGGCGAAAGGGATCCTGCTGGAAGAGATCAAAGCCATGGACGAGATGCGGGATGCCACCGCAGCCGGGCGCGGCTACGGCGTGGCGGGAGGCGTGGCAAGCGCCATCGAGGACTGCATCAATACCTACTATCCCGGCACGGAAGTGAAGATCGAGCATGCGGAAAGCCTCTCGGAATGCAGGAAGATGCTCCTGCTGGCGAAAGCCGGGAAGAAGAACGGCTGTTTGATCGAAGGGATGGCCTGTCCGGGCGGCTGTATCGCCGGAGCGGGCACTAACATTGCCATCAGCCAGGCGGCGAAAGAAGTGGCGGCCTTCAAGGCTGCGGCGGCGGAGAAAGTGCCAACAGCGCCCGAAACGGCAGACAAAGTACCTGCAATGGCGGAGAAAGCGCTTGTAACGGCAGACAAAGTACCCGCAATGACGGAGAAAGCGTCTGCAACAACAGAGCCAGCGCCTGCAACGACAGAAAAAGCTGCTGCAACAGCAGAGTCAGTGTCCGCAGCCACAGAATGCTAAAATAATATCAGGCGTTTTCGAAAGAACCTTGCCGGACTGATAAAAGGAGGGAAAGAATATGCTGCGTCAAAAGATGATCCTGCTGCTGGCTGGTATCCTGGTCTGCCTTTTGGCGGGCTGCGGCGAACAGGATGAAAACATGGAAAATGTTGAAACTGTGGAGACCGTGGATACCATATCCGACAAATATACGGTAGAATCCTTTTCCATAGAGACAGGTTATAACACAGGCTATGGTCTGCCCTTGCTGGCAGGTACAAAGGTGTATTATGTGATAGAAAATGACAGTTCTGACTATACGCTGTATTCCATGGATATAGACAGCGGTGAGACCGTCAGCAGGGCGATATCCATAGAAGGCCGCACTTTTAACCTGGTCAGCTTTGCAGCAGACCAGGAGGGAAATATCTATTATGCTTTCACCATAAAGCCGGAAAACAGTGGCGCGGCCCAATGGGACAGGTACATCATGAAGCAGAACGCGGAAGGAGAAGAAGTATACTTCCAAAGGATCACGGAAGAGATTGGATTGGCATTTCTGCAGATGTATGTGGATGAGCAGGGCAGACCTTTTTTCCGGTATGACAAGGTATATCAATTTGATGAAAACGGGAACTATCTTGGACAGGACGACTATGTATGGGACGCGGAGGAAGCGGAACGATTTCATCAGCAGGCGGCGGGCCTTGAAAAATTTGGGATCCGCAGAGACCGGGTGCGGGATATTGTTTTTATGGAGGACGGAAGGATAGCGGTGCTGGCTTCCCAGGGCGAAGCGGGCAGTTATGAGCTTTTTGTGCTGACTCTGTCGGAGACTTCCGTGAACGCGGATAAGACAGAACTTGTGCTGGGAGTTTTGCAGGTCAATGACCGGATGCGCTCCCTGGTGGCGGATTTTAACAAGAGCAGGGAAGATATCTATGTGACCATCCGGGAATATCAGCCTTCTGGCAGTTCCAGGACTTCGGAGGAGGCGGTTTCCGTTCTGATGGGAGATTTCCTGTCGGGAGACGGCCCCGACCTGATCGCTCTCAGCCCCGGAGAAAACCATGCGGCGCTGGCGGAGCAGGGAATCCTGGAGAATCTGCAGCCCTATGTGGATCAGAGCAGTGTCATCCGTCAGGAGGATTTCCTGCCCAACGTATGGGAACTGGGCAGGCAGGGAGATTTATTGTATGCGGTTCCCCTGCGGTTTGCCCTGCAGACACTGGCAGGAAAGGCTGGCCTGCTTGGAGAGCGGGATGTGTGGACGGTGGAGGAACTGATGGCCTTGGCGGCGGAATACCCGGAGAGCCTGCTTGTGGATCCTTTGTCTTCCGATGCTGTGTTCTCCCTGTGCTGTAATTTTCAGGCGGAGGCCTTTATTGACAGGGAGGCGGCGGAATGTGATTTTGACCAGCCCCTGTTTTATGAAATGCTGGAATTTGCAGGCAGTTTTGCTCCGGATGGGAGGCCGGATTCTGTTTCGGATCCATTGAAGTATCAGGATGGATCGGTGCTGCTGATGGAAGCGGAACTGTACAATGCGCTATCCTTTCTGGTGTTATATCAGGAATTTGGCACGACGGAACTGGATCTTGTGGGTTATCCCACAGGCGATGGTTCGCCGGGGCATATCCTTTCACAGAGCGGCGATATGTATGGGATCTCTTCCCGCTCGGAGCACAAGCAGGAGGCATGGGAATTTGTGGAGTATCATGTCCGGTGGGAGGGAGAGAATACCCGGATGGTGTTCGGGTTCCCGGCGGACCGCGGACGGCTGGAGCAGTATTTTGCGGCCCAGGCGGACGCTATGGGATTAGACAGCCAACAGGCGGAGGAACTGGGAGAAGAGGTGCTGCGTGTGGCGGAGGAAGCAGTGAAGGAGACCGGCTGGGGAGAGGAGACGGCGATCCTGCTTGAGGAGGTAGCCGCATATTTCAGTGGGCAAAAGTCAGTGGAGGATACGGTGGATGCCATTCAGAACAGGGTGGGGCTTTATCTGAAAGAAAGGCAGTAGGTATTTGCTGAATGCTGGCTAAGATCGGCAAAGTGACTACATACTTGCAGAAATTGTACTTTTAAATGGAAAAATTCTGAAAATACACGTCATTTTGAGAGAAATCTTTCATAATGTGTAAAAGTTTAACCCTGAACAGGTCGGGTGGCTTGCAGGCAAAGGGACGGTAGGAGCATTCATAATGAATAAAATAATGAATACAGAAGAATTATTAGAGCATGTGCTTGGACATCCGATTCGTAAGGAGAGAAGAGTGCCGGGCACATACCTTGTTGAAGGTCGGGAATTTCGTTATGTTTCTAATAAAAGTCAGGTTAATTTCGATAAACTTTTTCACGAGTTATTTAATGTTCCGCCCAAGATTCCTCAGAAGGGAGGAGCTTTGGTTGAAGGATGTAAGATCACTTTGCCAAATGGTGACATATTTGAGGCGGTTTCTTATAAAGGGGATATTGAAGGGTGGCGGCAGCAGTTTGAACAGGGAGCTAAGGCGTTAAATGAAGAGCTGGCTGGAATTGATATTGACACGGATTCCATTGTGTTGAATGATACGCGGTCGTTTCCTTTAACGGAGTGTATGGTTGAGTTTTACTAAGCAAATTCTTTTATTATCTGTTGCACTTTCCCGAAAAAGGGAATAGAATAAATACACTGTTGGATAAAAATGCGTATCCAACATTTTGTGAAAGTGCGCGCCGCAACGCGCAGATGGGTACAAACAATGAAGATCAGGACAAGGTACGCGCCCAGCCCCACCGGGAAGATGCATGTGGGGAATTTAAGGTCCGCGTTATATGAATTTTTGATCGCAAAACACGAGGGCGGCGACTTTATGCTGCGCATTGAGGATACCGACCAGGAACGGTTTGTGGAGGGCGCCACGGAGATGATCTACCGCACCCTGGAAAGGACGGGCATACGCCATGACGAAGGCCCCGACAAGGACGGCGGATACGGCCCCTATGTCCAGAGCGAGCGCATGAAGACCGGCATCTATATGAAATATGCCAAAGAACTGATCGAGAAAGGGGAGGCATATTACTGCTTCTGCGACAAGGAGCGTCTTGCCGGCCTGAAGACGGAAGTGGTGGAGGGGAAAGAAATCTCCGTGTATGACAAGCACTGTCTGTCCCTCTCCAGGGAAGAGATTGAGGCGAACCTGGCGGCGGGAAAGCCCTTTGTCATCAGGCAGAATATTCCCAACGAAGGGACGACCACCTTTCACGATGAACTTTACGGGGACATTACCGTGGAGAACGCTGAACTGGACGATATGATCCTGATCAAGTCGGACGGCTATCCCACTTACAATTTTGCCAATGTGGTGGACGATCATACCATGAACATCACCCATGTGGTAAGGGGAAACGAGTATCTGTCCTCCTCCCCCAAGTACCAGCGGCTGTATGACGCTTTCGGCTGGCAGAGCCCGGTGTATGTGCATCTGCCGCTGATCACCGATGAAAATCACAAGAAGCTGGCAAAGAGAAGCGAGAACGGTTCCTATATCTTTGAAGAGATGGTGGAACAGGGGCTCCTGTCGGAGGCCATCGTCAACTATATCGCGCTGCTGGGATGGAGCCCGGAGGATAACCAGGAGATCTTCTCCCTGGAGGAACTGATTGAGAAATTTGATTACCACAGGATCAGCAAGTCCCCCGCAGTGTTCGACCCGGTCAAGCTTCGCTGGATGAACGGCGAATATATCAAGGCCATGGATTTCGACCGGTTTTATGAGATGGCGGAGCCTTACCTGAAAGAAGTGCTGAAAAAGGATTTCGACCTGAGAAAGATCGCCAACATGGTAAAGACCCGCATCGAGGTATTCCCCGATATTGCGGAGCATGTGGACTTTTTCGAGGAATTGCCGGAGTATGACGTGGCAATGTACACCCATAAGAAGATGAAGACGGACAGGGCTTCCTCCCTGGAGGTATTGAAAGAGGTTCTGCCCATCCTGGAGGAGCAGTCGGACTACAGTAATGACGGGCTGTATCAGAGGCTGCTGCAATACGTTGAGGAAAAGGGCTGTAAGAACGGATATGTGATGTGGCCCATCCGTACCGCGGTTTCCGGCAAGCAGATGACCCCCGCGGGCGCCACCGAGATCATGGAGGTGCTTGGCAGGGAGGAAAGCCTGCGGAGGATCCGGAAAGGGATCGAGATGCTGGAAAATGACTGATCTGTCTAAAATGAACGAAGCACAGCGGCTTGCTGTGACCCACGGAGAGGGGCCTTTGCTGTTACTGGCGGGCCCCGGCTCCGGCAAGACTTTCACCATCACTCAACGTATCCTCTATTTACTGGAGCGGGGCACGCCCCCGGAACGGATCCTTGTGATCACTTTCACAAAGGATGCCGCGGCTTCCATGCAGCGGCGTTTCCGGCAGCTTTCCCCTGCCAGCCTTCCCGTCAATTTCGGAACCTTTCATTCCGTGTTCTACCATATGTTAAAAGAGTCCGGCTGCATCAGGACGGAACATCCCTTAAACCAATCCCAGAAGAAAAAGATATTGCTGCCCATATTGAAAGAGGTGTCGGAGGAGGCCTTTCAAGACCTTTTGCAGGAGGATGCCGCGGCCATCCTGAACGCCATGAGTTTCTATAAAAATACCCTGTCCCTGGAAAAAGCGGCCCAAAAGGCGCCGAAAGAATGGCAGTCAGCTTTTCCGGAGATTTTAAAACGGTATGAGGCGGCAAGGGGGAAGCTGGGAGCCGTGGATTTCGATGATATGGTCTGTGAGTGCAGGAAAATGCTTGCGGAACAGCCCCGCAGGCGGCAGTACTGGCAGAACCGCTTCGACCATATCCTGATGGATGAATTCCAGGACATCAATCCGATCCAGTATGAGACCATCAGACTGCTGGCGAAGCCGCCCTATGATCTCTTTGCGGTGGGGGACGATGACCAGGCGATCTACGGATTCCGTGGGGCGCAGCCGAAGTGTCTGAAGAAGTTTCAGGAGGATTTTAATGCAAGACAGCTGTTATTGAATGTGAATTACCGAAGCTGCGGGGAGATCATCGCCGCGTCCGGGAAAGTGATCGGGGAAAATAAGAACCGCTTTCCAAAAGACCTGTGCCCTGCGGATCGTGATGAATCGCCAGCATCCCCTCCCGTGGCCATACAGGCCTTTCCCGACAGAGACAGCCAGTATGCATACCTGTTGCGCCGCCTGGAGGAATCTCCTTACCGTCAGAGCCGCGCCGTCCTGTTCCGCACCAACATCATGATGCAGGGCGTTGCAGCCAGGCTGCGCAGGGCAGGAATCCCCTATATCATGAAAGAAAAGGTCCGGAGTATTTATGAACACTTTATCGTCAGGGACATTGTCTCTTACCTCCTTCTGGCGCAGGGGGAGTGGAGCCGGGAGAGGTTTTTGTACATCTGCAACAGGCCGTCCCGGTATATCAGCCGGGAAGCGGTGGCAAACGGGGATTCCTTTCGGCAGATCAGGGCATATTACGCCAGTGCGCCGAGACAGCGTGCCGCTCTGGAACTGCTCGAAAAGCAGCTGCAGTATATCGGCAGGGCATCCCTTAAGGCGGCGGTGGCGTATATCTGCAAGGCTGTGGGGTATGAGCGATATTTAAAGGAGCAGTCCAAGGGACATCCCGACAGGCAGCTGGAGTGGCAGGAAATGCTGGAATGGGTCAGGGCGGATGCGGGAAGGTTCGAGACGGCAAAAGACTGGCTGGCGGCCCAGGAGGAATACAACGGCTCCCTGGATCGTTCAGATAGGCAGGCAGACGATCCCGCGTCCAAGGAGGCGGTCAGGCTGATGACGGTTCACGGCTCCAAAGGGCTGGAATTTGACCATGTGCTGATACCGGACTGCAACGAGAGAGTGTTTCCCCATGGGAAGATGCCGGACGAGGAGGCCTGCGAGGAGGAGAGGCGGATCTTCTATGTGGCGATGACCAGAGCGGCAAAAAGTCTGGAACTCCTGTATCTCAATGATGAGGATACAGGCTCCAGACTTCCCTCCAGGTTTTTAAATCCGCTGCTTCATTCTTCCACAAGCTCGTCAAATTCGCAGTTGTCCAGATATTCATCGAAAGCATCCGCCACTTTCTCGTATTCATCATCATCCTCGATGAAATCCAGCACAGGTTCCTCATTGGGATCGTCCGGGTTCTCGCTGTAAGCGTAGAACCAGACTTCACCGTCCTCATTTTCCCCGTTTTCGTTCAGGGGGAGAAGGGCGATGTAATCTTTTTTCTCCACGGTCATTATGGTGATGACCGCGCAGTTGATTACTTTGCCGTTGTCCAGTTCCAGTTCCACGGTCATTTCTTCATCGTCTTGCTCATTTTGCTTTGCCATATGCATCCTCCATCATGTAATACGTTTTTCACTACAGTTTTAAGTATAATATCTTGTGATTTTTCCTGCAATACATTATAATAAAAATATCTGGAGAGAAAGGCAGGATATTATGACAAAAACTAGAACGCAGCAAAATCCCTACCCTCTTGGTGCTCATGTCGAAGCTGGCAGGATCCGTTTTGCCTATGCCACAAAGGCAGCTTCCTGCGGAGTGATCCTATATGACAGAAAGACCGGAAAGCAGCTTCGGAAAGAGGCTTTTTCCGCCGGGGAAAAGATCGGTAATGTCTACTGCAAATGTATAGACGGCCTGCGGGCAGACCAGATATCATATCAATTCTATGAGGACGACAGGAAGCTTCCCGATCCCTTTGGCAGAAGCTTCGAAAGCAGGAAAGGGTATGGCAAATCAAAAAACACCTGTGACCTGAAAACCCTGATCCCTACGGCGGAATTTGACTGGGAGGGGGACGTTTCTCCCCGCCTGGGTTATCCGGAAAGCGTAGGCTACTGTATACACGTCCGTGGCTTCACGGCGCACGCATCCTCCAGAGTGGCTTTTAAAGGAACTTATCGGGGTATCATGGAAAAGATACCCTATCTGAAAGAGACAGGGATCACAACCCTGGAACTGCAGCCCAGCTATGAATTCCTGGAGCTGGAACCGGAGAACGATCCGGTGACAAATTACTGCCCTCAGCCTAAGGAGCGGGAACCGAGGCTGAATTACTGGGGCTATAAAGAAGGCTATTACTATGCGCCCAAGGCAGGATACGCCGCAGGAGAAGACGCCGTTACGGAATTTAAGGAGTTGGTGAAAGCGCTCCATAAGAACGGTATGGAACTGGTGATGCAGTTCTATTTTCCCAAAGGGGTCAGAGCGGCTTCCATACCGGAGATACTGCGTTTCTGGGTGCTGGAGTACCATGTGGACGGTTTTCACCTGATGGGAACGGACTTACAGGTGGAAGTGGCGGCTTCCGATCCTCTGCTGGCAGATACAAAGCTTTGGTATTATTATTTCAACACAGATGTTATTTATAGCAGGGATGAGGCACCGGATGCGCCTAACCTGGCATGTTATCAGGACGATTATCTTTATACGCTTCGCCGTTTTTTAAAGGGTGATGAGAATATGCTGGAAAATGTGATGTACCAGATGCGCAGGATCCCGCCGAAGATGGGGAGGGTGCATTATCTTACCAATTACTGCGGATTTACCATGATGGATATGGTGTCCTACGACTATAAGCATAACGAGGCAAACGGTGAGGAGAACCGTGACGGGACCAACTATAACTGCAGCTGGAACTGCGGCGAGGAGGGGAACAGCCGCAAGCAGAAGATACGGGAACTGCGGCAGAGGCAGATCAGGAATGCCTATACCATGCTGCTGTGCACCCAGTCCATGCCCCTGATCTTCATGGGGGACGAGTTCGGCAATTCTCAACGTGGCAACAACAATCCCTACTGCCAGGACAATGCCACGACCTGGCTGGACTGGCGGGATCTGCAGAAGCACCGGGAGCTGTATGATTTCTGGAAGCAGCTGGTGCGGTTCAGGCAGGCGCATCCCATCCTGCGCAGGGAGCAGGAGGCAAAGCTGATGGACCACCTTTCCTGCGGTTATCCGGATCTGTCCTATCATGGGAAGAACGCATGGCGTGCCCAGATGGAAAGCTACAATCGGCATATCGGTATCCTCTACTGCGGTAAATATGCGGTAAGGCCCGATGGAAGCGAGGACGATTTTCTGTATCTTGCCATGAACATGCACTGGGAGAGCCATGAACTGGCGCTGCCCAAGCTGCCAAAAGGCATGAAATGGGAACGTGTTTTTGCCACAGGGGAGGAAACGGCGGCGGAGGAAGAATATATCAGGCGGCTCCCTCCAAGGAGCACCGCCATCTATTGCAGCGTGAAAGAGCAGGAGAAAACCGTCAGAAGGAAGAGCAGGAGAAATGGGTAAGGCGTGGGAGCATTTTAAGACAATAACGAGGCATAAGTACCTGGTGGCTCAGGGCTGCTTCCGGGTAGGGCTGTATAAGCAGGGCATTCTGCATGATCTGTCCAAGTACAGTCCTGCGGAGTTTGCGGTGGGCATGAAATATTATCAGGGAAACAGGAGCCCTAACAACGCGGAACGCGAGGATATCGGATATTCCGGCGCGTGGCTCCACCACAAAGGCCGGAACAAGCATCATTATGAATACTGGATCGACTACAGTATGGAAGCGGCTCCGGGCAGCATGATACCGGTGCCCATGCCGGATAGATATCTGGCGGAGATGGTCATGGACAGGATCGCTGCCAGCAAGGTGTATGAAGGGAAAGATTATACGGACGCGTCCCCGCTGAAATATTATCTCCGGGGAAAGGGCAAAGCGCCGATCCATCCCAGGACTGCCAGGGCATTGGAGCATATACTGAGGATGCTGGCCAAAGAGGGAGAGGAGAAGACGTTCCGATATATCCGCAGGAAACTGCTGGGGAAAAGGCGCTGAGGACAGACACGGTTTTCGGATAGCAGAATAGAATACAGTAAATAGAACAAATGGTGAAGATTATGAACTGTTTATGGATCATTCTTCTGTTATCCTGTTTTGGAGGCTGCGGATGGAACCAGGGCGGCGGACGTGGCAGTGATCGCTGCTGTGATGATAACGGCGGCTGCAGCGGAGGCGGACAGAGGAACAGGTGCAGGCGCGCTGTGGACAATGCAGTGGATGAGTGCGGCAGCGAGAGGGCAGTGATGAGGACCCTGAACGAGCGCGACCGTGACTGTGACTGCGGGTCTGAGAAGCCCGGCTGCCCGGAGGCGAGAGAGGAACGTGGAGGCAGGATGGCTGACAATAACAGCTGTGATGTCCCCAACATGAATCCTCCCCGCTGGCAGGATTTCCCTGAGGTTTCCCGTTCTTCGTCCCATGACGACTGCGGCTGTGACGCGCAGTAAGCAGCTGTAGTCAGTATCTGCATCATTTCCTAAACCACAGACAGCGGTCCCTATGAAGGTTGACCGCTGTTTTTATTTGTGCTATATTTAGAGAAAAGCACAGCAGGAGGTATTTCCATGGAACAGGATAGATATGTGGCATATGTCTCCACCTATACACAGGGGGACAAGCACGGCATTAAGATATATGATGTTGATATGGAAAAAGGAAGATTCCACGAGAAAGGCAAGGTGGAGATCACCAATTCTTCTTATGTGACGATCTCCCATAATGGAAAGTACCTTTATTCCATCACGGATCTCGGAATCGAGTCCTACTGCATCCAGGCAGACGGCAGCCTGGAAATGATGAATTTCGCGTCCATCAACGGAATGCGGGGATGCTATGTCTCCACCGATTACACGGACCGCTACCTGTTCGTGGCGGGATATCATGACGGCAAGCTTACGGTGCTGCGGCTGAAGGAGAATGGTTCCCTTGGAAGAATAACGGATGAAATTTATCATAAAGGCATGGGCAGCGTGGCGGAGAGAAATTTCCGGCCCCATATCACCTGCGCAAGAATGACCCATGACAATAAATATCTGCTGGTGGCGGATCAGGGGATGGATCATGTGAACGTGTACCGGTTTGACACAAAGCAGGGCAAGGTCAGGCTTGTGGACATCATCAGGAGCGAGTTGGAGTCCGCGCCCCGGCATATCAAGATTTCAGAGGATGGCAGGTTCATCTATATCGTCCACGAGTGGAAATGCTATATTGACGTATATTCCTATGAGGACAGGAACGATGTCCCTGTGTTCGAGAAAGTCCAGACAGTCCAGAATATCGGCAATGTGAGGGCCAATGCTTCCAGTGCGCTGACGTTTTCCGCCGATTATAACTTCCTGCTGAGCACCAATGCGGGAGATAATTCCGCGGTGCTCTACAGTGTGGATAAGGATACCGGTTTCCTGACCCGGCTGTTCTGCCTGCCAATCAGCGGAGAATACCCCAAGGATGCCAGCCTGTTCCCCAACAATAAATATATGGTGTCATTAAATCATGAGACGAACGATATGACATTTTTCCATGTGGATCCTCTGAACAAGACGTTGATCATGAACGGTCCGGCCATCAAGGTGGATGTGCCCAACTGTATCATCTTCCATAAACTGTCGTAGTCCAGGGCAGGACAGACAAAGCCCCTGTTATATGCGAACAACGGGCAGCATGCTCCGTGAACTGCCCTTATGTTAAGAAAAAGCAGCCGTTTTTAAACGGCTGCTTTTGGAACCTTATCCTATCTTTTATAAAAATCCACCACCTTATCCAGCTTTGCGGACATGTTTACCAGCATGGCGTCCAGGATCGTGAGAGCGGTCATGCATTCCATGACCACTACCGCCCTGGGAACGACGATGGGGTCATGGCGGCCCTTAATGTTCACATGGATGTCCTCCCCCGACTTATTGACGGTCTGCTGGGTCGTATAGATGGACGGGGTGGGCTTCACATGGGCGCGGATCACGATGGCGCTGCCGTCGCTGATGCCGCCCAGGATGCCGCCTGCGTGGTTGGTCATTTTTGTCACCTTGCCGTCTGCCATATAATAGGCATCGTTATTTTCCGTGCCAAGGCGGGAGGAGACCTGATAGCCGTCACCGATCTCCACCGCTTTTACCGCGCCGATGGACATGACTGCCTTCGCCAGGTTTGCGTCCAGCTTCTCAAAGACGGGATCTCCGATGCCCGCGGGCATTCCCTCCACCATGCATTCCATAATGCCGCCTACAGAATTGGACTGTTTCTTTGCTCCTTCCAGATAGGAGATGGCATCGTTGTCCGCCTTGCGGTCGGGCATGGCGGTGGCGGTCTCCAGGATGGCGGCCCGGTCAAAATGCGCCATATCCGCCTGGATGGCGCCGATGGAGCGGGTATAGGCGCAGACCGTGATCCCCATCTGTCCCAGGATTTTGCAGGCGATGGCTCCCGCAGCCACGCGCCCGATGGTCTCACGGCCGGAAGAACGTCCGCCGCCGCGGTAGTCCCGGAAGCCATATTTTTCATCATAAGCCAGATCCGCGTGGCCGGGCCGATAGTAAGACGCGATTTCACTGTAATCCCTGGGATTCTGGGAGGTATTGCGGACCAGGAGGGAGATGGGAGTGCCGGTGGTCCTGCCATCAAAGACGCCGGAAAGGATCTCCACCTTGTCGTCCTCTTTTCTGGGAGTGGCAATGCTGCTGGTGCCGGGCTTGCGCCTGTCCAGGTATTTCTGGATATCCTCCTCGCATAAAGGCAGCCCCGCGGGACAGCCGTCAATGACAACGCCCAGGGCAATCCCATGGGACTCCCCCCAGGTAGTGATCTTAAAAATTGTTCCAAGTGTGGATCCCGCCATATGTTCCTCCTCCGAAATGCAAGTTGTATGTTGATCTGGATCGTTCAGTATAGTTAGATTATAATGGTATATTTTTAAAATAGCAACTGTTACCAGGATTTTTTTAAAGAAAGTAGTGCACATGGGAAAAAAGTATGATATGATAAAATAGATTATGATCACATTTGGAACAGTAGGTGCAGAATGCAAATGACAACCAAACCAACACTTGAGGAACGCTTCCGCAGGAAAATAGAATATGTGTCAGAGAAAAGCCGCTTTCACCGCATCTGTATGAAGCCTGTGTTGTTTGCGGGCAGGCTGCCGTTCTGGTGCGCTGCATACGCAAAAGGGAACGTGAAGCGGTTTTCCATGCTGATCATGACCTGTCTGCTGTTTGTGGTGTACAGCAGTTTTTCTTTCCCCATGTTCCTTTCGGGCATGGAGAATGATATCAACCTGAACAATGTTTCCGAGGAGGCACAGAACATCGTGCTGGCGGAGGAGACGGAGATCGACCTGGAGGAACTGGCGCTTTTGGAGGATGAGGCCATCGACCTGGAGGGTGAGATGGTGGAAACCTCCCACGGCATGGAAATAGAGACGAAATACAGCGCGGATGATATCCTGGCTGTGACACAGCCGAACGGAGCCGGGGAAGAGCCTACGGCGGCGGGAGAAACTGTGGAATTTTCCAGGGACGACTGGAAACTGCTCCTGATCAATAAGCAGAACTCCATCCCCGATGACTATGATTTCCCGCTGGGGGACATCCAGACCATGAAAGGGCGGATGCATTGTGACGCCCGTATCATAGATGAACTGTTGACCATGCTCCAGGATGCAAAGGAAGACGGGATCATTCTCCAGATTTGCTCCCCTTACAGGGATCTGGAGCGACAGGAAGCATTGTTTGACAAAAAGATCAGATCTTTTATGAGCAGGGGCATGTCTTATCTGGAGGCATACCAGCTGGGCAGCCGGATCGTGGCGGTGCCTGCGGCCAGCGAGCACAGGCTGGGTCTTGCGCTTGACATTGTGTCGGATACCTATAAGGATCTGAACGAGGGCTTTGCTGATACTCCGGCGGGGATCTGGCTTGCGGAAAACAGCTATAAATATGGTTTTATCCTGAGATACCCCAAGGGAAAGGAAGACATAACGGGTATCGATTATGAGCCCTGGCATTTCCGCTATGTGGGAGTGGATGCCGCCACGGTGATCACGGAAAGGGGCATTACCCTGGAGGAATTCTGGGATGAACTGTGGGAGGAATAGTGTGAAGAAAGTCTGCTTTGCAGACTTTCTTCACACCGAAGAATGCCAAAGCGAACTTGTTCGCTTTGATCAGGGCATTCTTCATCCGGATTTGAGATTTTGCAGAGCGGCAGAAAGGTGTGAGTCAATGTATCATATCCTAAAGCAGGAGGGCAGGGCTAAGCGGGCGGAGTTTACAACGGTGCACGGCGTGATCCAGACGCCGGTGTTCATGAACGTGGGTACGGTGGCGGCCATCAAGGGCGCTGTGTCCACGGAGGATTTGGAGCAGATAGGGACCCAGGTGGAACTCTCCAACACCTACCATCTCCATGTAAGGCCGGGAGACCGGGTGGTGAAGCAGCTTGGGGGACTTCATAGATTTATGTCCTGGAAGAGACCGATCTTAACGGATTCAGGCGGATTCCAGGTCTTTTCCCTGGCGGGACTGCGAAAAATTAAGGAAGAGGGCGTTTATTTCCATTCCCATATAGACGGGCATAAGATCTTCATGGGGCCGGAGGAGAGCATGCAGATCCAGTCCAACCTTGCCTCCACCATAGCCATGGCTTTTGACGAGTGCGCTCCCAGTAAGGCGGATCGGAATTATGTACAGGCCTCCGTGGAGCGGACCACCAGATGGCTGGAACGCTGCAGGCGGGAGATGGCCAGGCTGAATGGCCTGGAGGATACCATCAACCATGATCAGCTGCTGTTTGGCATCAACCAGGGCGCGGTCTATGAGGATATCAGGATCGAGCACGCGAAACGCATTTCGGAACTGGAACTGGACGGATACGCGGTGGGCGGCCTTGCGGTGGGAGAGACCCATGAGGAAATGTATCACATTTTGGATGAGGTAGTGCCTTTTCTTCCCAAGGATAAGCCCACGTATCTGATGGGCGTGGGTACCCCCGCGAACATTCTGGAGGGTGTGGAGAGAGGAATCGACTTTTTTGACTGCGTCTATCCTACCAGGAACGGCAGGCACGGACATTTGTATACTGGCCACGGCAAGATCAATCTGTTCAACGCGAAGTATGAACTGGACGATCGTCCCATAGAGGAGGGCTGCGGCTGCCCCACATGCAGGAGATATTCCCGGGCTTATATCAGACATCTCCTGAAAGCGAAGGAAATGCTGGGCATGCGCCTGTGCGTGCTCCATAACCTGTATTTTTACAATACTATGATGGAAGAGATCCGGGATGCGCTGGATAACGGGCGCTTTGCGGAATATAAGCGGCATAAGCTGGAGGGCATGGGCTAACGTAACAGTTCAGCCTTCTGCTGAACTGTTACGGGCCAACTGTAAAAAAAGTATAAAATGCTTGCCATAAACTGCATTTTTGTGTATCATAGTTTTTTGGAATGACAGAGAGGCGCAGTGCGTCGGAATGGAGGAAAAATGGGCATATTATTGACGGAAGCGGACGCAGCAGCTGCTGCAGGCGGGACAGCAGGTTTTTTGAGCATACTGCTCATATACGGTCTGATGATCGCGGCACTGTGGTTTTTCTTTATGAGACCTCAGAATAAGGAGAAGAAGAGACTGGCGGCCATGTTGTCGGCATTGGAAGTGGGAGACTGTGTGTGCACCACATCCGGTTTTTATGGTATCGTGATCGATATCCAGGACAGTATGGTCATTGTGGAGTTCGGCAATAACAAGAACTGCCGTATCCCTATGGAGAAATCCGCTATCAGCCGTGTGGAGAAGCCGGAGACAAATTAAGAGCATTCCGCAAAGGAAAATCAAAGACCCCGCAGCAAGCTGACGGGGTATCAATCTTGCAACGCAGCAAGCTGCGGGGTATTTGACCCTCGCGGCATTCGCCAAGGTCCCAGGGAATCATGATTCCCTGGACTTGTGGCTCATTGCCCGCGGGAATAAAGTATGTGAAAAGTAAGATGCTGTACAGGCGTATCCATGCGCCGGGTACAGCATTTTATGGTATTCCGCATTACAGATGATCATAATAAGAAGGACTGAGACGATGAACAGGATCCTGGCGTTTTTCAAAAAAGAAACGGTGTTGTGCGCTGCACTCATATTGGCGGTGGTGTCAATGTTCTTTGTGCCGCCGGATAAAGATTACCTGGGCTACGTTGATCTCAGGACGCTGGCGATCCTGTTCAGCCTTATGTGCGTTATGGCGGGGCTGCAGAAGATTGGCGTGTTCGACCGGATAGCAAGAAAGCTTTTGAGCCATGTGAGGAGCGGTCGCAGCCTGATTCTCACATTGGCGCTGCTGTGCTTTTTCTCCAGCATGTTCATTACCAATGACGTTGCGCTCATCACCTTTGTGCCCTTTACATTCACTATCCTGGATATGCTCGGCGAGGAGAGGAAACACCGGCTTCTGCTGCCCGTGGTGGTGATGCAGACGATCGCGGCGAACCTGGGGAGCATGCTGACACCCATCGGCAATCCGCAAAACCTTTACCTGTATGGGAAAGCCGGGCTCTCCATCCCGGAGTTCCTGCTGCTGATGCTGCCATATACGCTTTTGGCGCTGGCGCTGCTGGTGGCCTGGAGCCTGATCCAGGGCAGGATTTGTCCGCAGGTTCCGAAGTTAAGTGAAGCCGGGCGCCCGCAGACAGGTTATTTTGATCCGCATCCGCTGGCGGTCTATTTTGCGCTGTTCCTGCTCTGCCTGCTGGCGGTAGCGCATGTGATACCGTGGCAGGCGGCTTTTTTCGCAGTGATCGTTATGGTGTTTCTGACGGACAGGCAGGTGTTTCAAAAGGTGGACTATTCCCTGCTCCTTACGTTCACGGGATTTTTCGTCTTTGTGGGGAATGTGGGCAGGATTTCGGCTTTTCGGGACTTCCTGCAGGATATGATCGCAGGCAGGGAGGTCTATACCGCCATTGCCGCCAGCCAGGTCATCAGCAATGTGCCGGCGGCGCTGCTTTTATCCGGGTTTACGGAGGATCTTAAAGGACTGATCGTGGGGACGAACCTGGGAGGGCTGGGAACCCTGATCGCGTCCATGGCCAGCCTGATCTCTTACAAGTATATCGCGAAAGGGACAAGCGGACGCAAAGGGGAATATATCGCGCTGTTCACGGCGGGGAATGTGGTGTTTCTGGGGGCGATGATGGCGCTGCATGCTTTACTGTGAACTGCAGTCCCGTCCGCATAGAGATGAACGGTAACAGTTCAGACAGCCCCTCCCGCGAAGTCAAAATTGCGTTCCTATGCAATTTTGCGAGACTTGCGGGCGCCAAAACGCATTTTTTTGCGTTTTGTGTGCATTCTCGTAACAGTTCAGTGCCCTGTCTGAACTGTTACGATGAACGATACAAACTTAGATTATCCGGTTGAAATTTGTCAGTGTTTAAGGTATGATTAGAGGAAACAGTGCCTCAGAGGCACTTCCTGAAAAATACTATGACTGTAATTATTCTGAGCAGAGATCATATGACTGGAAAGGATGGAGAAAATGGAACTGCATATTACATGTATCCCCGGCGACGGGATCGGGCCGGAAATCGTGAGAGAGGCCAAAAAGGTACTGGAAAAGGTAGCGGAACTCTACGGGCATAAGATGATATTTGAGGACATCCTCATGGGCGGCGCGTCCATCGACGTGCACGGAGTCCCCCTGACGGAGGAGGCTGTGGCAAAGGCGAAAGCGGCGGACGCCGTGCTGATGGGATCCATCGGCGGCAATACTACCACTTCCCCCTGGTATAAGCTGCCCCCCAACTTAAGACCCGAGGCGGGACTGCTGGGCATCAGGAAAGCGCTGAACCTTTTTGCAAACCTGCGTCCTGCAATCTTATATGACGAACTGGCAGGGGCCTGTCCTTTAAAAGAGGAGATCAGCAAGGCCGGATTTGACATGCTGATCATGCGGGAACTGACCGGCGGACTCTATTTTGGCGAGCGTAAGACGATAGAGGAGAACGGCGTGCGGAAAGCCATCGATACCCTGACGTATGATGAAAATGAGATCAGGCGCATTGCCATCAAGGGCTTTGACATCGCCATGAAGCGCCGTAAGAAAGTGACCAGCGTGGACAAGGCGAATGTGCTGGATTCCTCCCGCCTCTGGAGGAAAGTGGTGGAGGAAGTGGCAAAGGATTACCCGGAAGTGACGCTGGAGCATATGTTGGTGGACAACTGTGCCATGCAGCTGGTGAAAGATCCGGCGCAGTTCGATGTGATCCTCACGGAAAATATGTTCGGAGATATCCTGTCGGACGAGGCCAGCATGGTCACCGGTTCCATCGGTATGCTGGCAAGCGCAAGCTTAAACGACAGCAAATTCGGCCTCTATGAGCCCAGCCACGGCTCCGCGCCGGATATCGCGGGACAGGACGTCGCCAATCCCATCGCCACCGTTTTGAGCGCCGCCATGATGCTGCGTTACAGTTTTGACCTGGATAAGGAGGCGGACGCTATCGAGAAAGCGGTAAAGCAGGCGCTTGCGGACGGCTTCCGTACTGTGGACATTATGTCCGAGGGCTGCACGAAAGTAGGCTGCAGCCGGATGGGCGACCTGTTGGCTGAGAGGATAGATTGAAAAATCAAAGATTTTTCAATCAGAAATTTGTGCTTACGCCCAAATTTCCGGGTTGCGGCAAGAATGGGAATTGGATTGAAAAATCAAAGATTTTCAATCAGAAATTTGTGCTTGCGCCCAAATTTCCGGGTTGCGGCAAGAATGGGGATTGGATTGAAAAATCAAAGATTTTTCAATCGCGAATTTGTGCCTGCGGTTCAAATCCGCAGGTTGCGGAAAGGCATGGAGGATAAAATTTCTTCCCCGCCAAGGGCATTGAAGTGAAGAGACCGGAACAAATTGCCATAAATGGCAATTGAATAGGAGGATAATTTTTATGATGACAAGCGATAACGCGAGAGCCGGTATGCAGCAGGCGCCGGCCAGAAGCCTTTTTAACGCGCTGGGTTTTACCGCGGAGGAAATGAAGAAGCCCATGGTGGGTATCGTCAGTTCCTACAATGAGATCGTGCCCGGCCATATGAACATTGACAAGATCGTGGACGCCGTAAAGCTGGGCGTTGCGGAGGCAGGCGGCGTGCCTGTAGTGTTCCCTGCGATTGCGGTCTGCGACGGCATTGCCATGGGTCATATCGGCATGAAATATTCCCTGGTGACCCGCGACCTGATCGCGGATTCCACCGAATGTATGGCCATCGCCCACCAGTTTGACGCCCTGGTGATGGTGCCCAACTGTGACAAGAATGTGCCGGGACTTCTGATGGCGGCGGCGAGGCTGAACCTTCCCACCGTGTTTGTATCCGGCGGCCCCATGCTGGCAGGCCATGTGAAAGGGCAGAAGAGGAGCCTTTCCTCCATGTTCGAGGCGGTGGGTTCCTATGCTGCAGGGACAATGACGGAGGAGGATGTGACGGAATTTGAGAACAAGGTCTGTCCCACCTGCGGTTCCTGTTCCGGTATGTATACCGCCAATTCCATGAACTGCCTGACGGAGGCTCTGGGCATGGGACTTGGGGGCAACGGAACGATTCCCGCAGTCTACTCCGAGAGGATCAAGCTGGCAAAGCACGCAGGTATGGCAGTCATGGAATTGCTGCGCCAGAACATCCGCGCCCGCGACATTATCACAAAGGACGCGATCATGAACGCCCTGACGGTGGATATGGCATTGGGATGTTCCACCAACTCCATGCTCCATCTGCCTGCCATCGCCCATGAGATCGGCTTTGATTTTGATATCAGTTTTGCAAATCCTATCAGTGAGAAGACCCCGAATCTGTGCCATCTCGCGCCTGCAGGCCCTACCTACATGGAAGATCTGAACGAGGCGGGCGGCGTGTACGCGGTGATGAAAGAGTTGGCGGACATCGGTCTTTTGCATACAGACTGTATGACCGTCACAGGAAAGACCATCGGGGAGAATATCGCCAATGCGGTGAACCGGAATCCTGAGGTCATCCGTACCGTGGATAACCCGTACAGCAAGACAGGCGGCCTTGCTGTGCTGAAAGGCAACCTTGCCCCTGACGGCTCTGTGGTAAAGCGCTCCGCAGTGGTGGAGGAGATGATGGTGCATGAAGGCCCTGCCAGGGTATTTGACTGTGAGGAAGATGCCATTGCGGCCATCAAGGGCGGTAAGATCGTGGCGGGAGATGTGGTCGTGATCCGCTATGAAGGCCCCAAGGGCGGCCCCGGTATGCGTGAGATGCTCAATCCCACTTCTGCCATCGCGGGCATGGGTCTCGGTTCCAGCGTGGCGCTGATCACCGACGGCCGTTTCTCCGGCGCGTCCAGGGGTGCGTCCATCGGCCATGTTTCCCCGGAGGCAGCGGTGGGCGGCCCCATCGCTCTGGTGGAAGAGGGAGACATCATCAGCATCAACATTCCGGAACTGGCGCTGAATGTGAAAGTCTCCGACGAGGAACTGGCAGAGCGGGCAAAGAAATGGCAGCCCAGGGAACCGAAAGTGACCACCGGATATCTGTCCAGATATGAGAAGATGGTCACAAGCGGCAACAGGGGCGCTATCTTGGAAATACAAGGACAATAGGGGGATAGATGCGATGCAGTTGAATGGTTCGGAAATTGTTGTAGAATGTCTGAAAGAGCAGGGTGTGGATACCATTTTCGGGTATCCCGGCGGTGCTATCCTGAATATCTATGACGCTCTTTACAAGCACAGCAGCGAGATACGCCATATTTTGACCAGCCATGAGCAGGGCGCGGCCCATGCGGCGGACGGGTATGCCCGCGCCACCGGAAAAGTGGGGGTCTGCATGGCTACCAGCGGCCCCGGCGCCACCAATCTGGTGACCGGCATCGCTACCGCATACATGGACTCCGTTCCCATGGTGGCGATCACCGCCAATGTGACGCTTCCCATGCTGGGAAAGGACAGCTTCCAGGAGGTGGACATCGCCGGTGTGACCATGCCCATCACCAAGCACAGCTTTATCGTGAAAAATGTGGAGGAACTGGCGGGTATCCTGCGAAAAGCCTTTGATATCGCAAGGACGGGACGTCCCGGCCCGGTGCTGGTGGACATCACCAAGGACGTGACGGCGGCGGTCTGCGAATATACCCCCTGTGAAGTGAAGAAAAATGAACGGGTGAGCCTTTCCTCCTCAGAGGAGTTCGCGAAGGTAGAGTCATATATCAAGGAGGCGAAGAAGCCCTTTATCTATCTGGGCGGCGGAGCCATTCTGTCGGAAGCTTATGACGAGGTGGCGAAGTTTGTGGAACTGATCGATGCCCCTGTGTGCGATACCCTTATGGGCAAGGGCGCCTTTGACGGAAACAGCGACCGATACACGGGCATGATCGGGATGCACGGCACTAAGGCGTCAAACCTGGGTGTCAGCGAATGCGACCTTCTGATCGCATTGGGAGCGAGGTTTTCCGACCGCGTGATCGGCAATCCGAAGAAGTTCGCGGAAGGGGCGAAGATCGTGCACATTGATATCGACCCTGCTGAGATCAATAAAAACATCCGCGTGGATGCCAGCCTGATCGGAGACCTGAAGCTGATCTTGCAGACGTTAAACAAAAGCCTGGAGCAGCAGGATCACAGCGAATGGATGCAGAAAGTGAAAGATTTAAAGGCTAAGTTCCCTTTGAAATACGACGATGTGCAGCTTTCCTGCCCTTATGTGATCGAGACCATTGACAAAGTGACAAAAGGCGATGCCCTGATCACCACAGATGTGGGACAGCATCAGATGTGGGCGGCGCAGTATTACCACTATACGAAGCCCCGCACGTTTCTTTCTTCCGGGGGTCTGGGCACCATGGGATATGGCCTTGGGGCCTGCATCGGCGCACAGGTGGGCCAGCCGGACAAGATCTGCATCAATATTGCGGGGGACGGCTGTTTTCGGATGAACATGAATGAACTTGCTACCGCCAGCAGATACAATATCCCCATCATCCAGGTGGTCATCAACAATCATGTGCTGGGCATGGTACGCCAGTGGCAGACGTTATTTTATGGAAAACGCTACTCGCAGACGGTGTTAAACGACAAGGTGGACTTCTGCAAGGTAGCCGAGGCGCTGGGATGCGCTGCCATCCGCGTGACCACGAAAGAGGAGATGGAGCCCGCCATTAGAAGGGCGATCGACCTGAAAGCGCCGGTGCTGATCGAGTGCATGATCCCGGAGGATGATAAGGTATTTCCCATGGTTCCCGCAGGGGCGCCCATCGCCGAGGTATTTGACGGAGACGATCTGAAAGATTAAAGAAACAGTGATAAATGAGGGAAATATGAAGAAATTGCGTCGATTTCTGATAAGATTTTTCCTGCTCGGATTTCTCCTGATCGCGGCGGCGTTTGTTCTGCTGGCGCTTTATTACCGGGATAATTTTCCGGTGAACACATGGATCAACGGCGTTTATTGTACGGGAAAATCTGTGGAAGAAGTCAATCAGGAGCTTTCCGCCAGGGCGGAGGCTCCTGTTGTCAATATTGTGGACGAAGCAGGGAACATCTATCCGCTGGATCTTGCAGGGACCGGTTATGTGGCTGATTATACCGAGGCTCTGGAGCGTTTTATCCATCAGCAGAATCCTTTGTCCTGGTTGGAAAATATCATGCTGCAGAGAAGCCATGAACTGCTGCCAAAGCCCATATTTGATGAGGAGCAGCTGCGGCAGCTGCTGGAGGAACTGGAACCCGTGCGGCGGGAGATGAGCAAAGAGGCGGAGATCAGGATCTTTTTTTCCGATGCGGAAGGCTGGGTGCTGGACAATGGGCTGGAACATCGGCTGGATACGGAACTGCTTTTCCAGCAGGTGCTGGAAAGCGTGGCCGACGGCAGCCATGAGGTGGATATGGCACGGTCGGGCTGCA
Source organism: Lachnospiraceae bacterium (assembly GCA_023664345.1). Lineage (GTDB taxonomy): Bacteria > Bacillota > Clostridia > Lachnospirales > Lachnospiraceae > Acetatifactor. The sequence continues at coordinate 95,911 of JAMPFQ010000014.1, forward strand.
TTTATGATCTGTCCCCTACGGCATGGCAGATGACACAGCTGGCGCTTTGGGAAAAGGTGGATGCGTTCCAGCAGTGCGGCATCGTCTATGATATGGGAGATCAGATGATGTCCCTGCAGGGTGGCATTTTGGGGAGTTTCCTTGCGGTGGATCCGTCAACGGGCCTGCCCTTTCTGGATGAGGCAGGAGAGCCGGTGGCAGACCCGGAACGGATCAGGGCCTTTATTGGCCAGCTGGCGGAAGAGTACGATACCTATGAGAAAGAGATCAGTTTCCAGAGTACCAGGGGGGATGTGGTGCAAGTGCCCGGCAACGGCACATACGGCACTACCATCGATCAGGAGGCCGAGTTTAAGTATCTGAGGCTGGCTCTGGAGGAGAACCGGGAGGAAGTGCATATCCCCGCCTATATACGGCAGGGTCTGGTGCGGGGAAAGAATGATATCGGGGATACCTATATCGAAGTGGACATGACCCAGCAGAAAATGTATTATTATGTGGACGGAGAAATGGTCATTGAAACGGATATCGTGACAGGATATACCGGCGGCAGGCGAGGGACGCCCCAGGGCGTGAACTTTGTCTACAGCAAGCAGCGCAACAGGGTGCTGCGGGGGTCGGGCTATGCGTCTCCCGTAAAATACTGGGTCCCTGTCAAGGGCGCCATCGGGATCCATGACGCCAGCTGGCGTTCGGAATTTGGCGGCGAGATCTATAAGACCAACGGCTCCCACGGATGCATCAATACGCCCACGGAGGTCATGGCACAGCTGTATGAGCAGGTGGAGATCGGGACGCCGGTGGTGATGTTTTATTGAAGGTTTTTGGTAACAGTTCAGCCATGGAATAATTCACAAGCTGTGCGTGGGTGCTTGCACACTAAACACTGATTGCGAATCATTCCATGAGCGGAGCGCCCTCAAATGAAATAAAAGATGAGCCGCAAAGCGGCGACGGATGCGAAGCAGACGCTTTTATGAATGTGAGGGCTGAACTGTTACGGTTTTTGAAAAAATTTTAACAATGTAGTTGACGAAAGCAAATGAAGAGATTATTCTATACCTATGTTTAAAAATAGTTTCAGGTATATCACTGAAATTCTGAGGAGGATTATGAAATGTCAAGAGTGTATAACTTTTCCGCAGGCCCTGCGGTGCTTCCTGAGGAAGTACTGAAAGAGGCCGCTGAAGAAATGCTGGATTACAGAGGGACCGGCATGTCCGTTATGGAGATGAGCCATCGTTCCAAAGCATATGATACGATCATCAAGGAAGCGGAAGCTGACTTAAGGGAACTTATGAACATTCCCGACAACTATAAGGTTCTGTTTCTGCAGGGCGGCGCAAGCCAGCAGTTCGCCATGATCCCCATGAACCTGATGAAAAATAAGGTGGCGGATTATATCGTCACCGGACAGTGGGCTAAGAAAGCTTATCAGGAGGCATGCCTTTACGGCAAGGCCAATAAGATCGCGTCCTCCGAGGATGAGACTTTTTCTTATATCCCGGACTGTTCCGACCTGCCCGTCAGCGAGGATGCGGACTATGTCTATATCTGCGAGAACAATACGATCTACGGCACAAAGTTTAAGACCCTGCCCAACACCAGGGGCAAGACCCTGGTGGCCGATGTGTCCAGCTGCTTCCTGTCCGAGCCCGTGGATGTGACCAAATATGGCGTGATCTACGGCGGCGTACAGAAGAATATCGGCCCCGCGGGCGTGGTCATCGTGATCATCCGGGAGGATCTGATCACCGAGGATGTGCTTCCTGGCACGCCTACCATGCTGAAATACAAGATCCACGCGGATAATAATTCCCTGTACAATACGCCGCCCGCATACGGCATCTATATCTGCGGCAAGGTGTTCAAGTGGCTGAAAGCAAAGGGCGGTCTGTCCGCCATGAAAGAATACAATGAGAAAAAGGCCAAGATCCTGTATGATTTCCTGGACGAGAGCAAGCTGTTTCGGGGCACTGTCCGCAAGGAAGACCGCTCCCTGATGAATGTTCCCTTTGTGACAGGGGACGCGGATCTGGACGCCAAATTTGTAAAGGAAGCAAAGGAAGCCGGTTTTGAGAATCTGAAAGGCCACAGATCCGTGGGCGGCATGCGCGCCAGCATTTACAACGCCATGCCCATCGAAGGCGTGGAGAAGCTGGTGGAGTTCATGAAGAAATTTGAGGCCGAGAACCTGAAATAAGTTGATAGGAAAGCTGTCTTTTCGGAATGGCATGCCCGCTAAAAAGGTTATGATGATATCAGCAAACCGGCGTATGGCGAAGGAGAAGATTTCATGAAAAATCATAAGGCAATTGTATTGATCAGTTTGCTCATGTCATTAGGAGCCATTTTATGCGCAGTGCTGATCGGTTTAGGGAGTATGCCCAATAATGTGATGGTTACCTTGGGAATCGCGGTGAGCTGGCTCATTATCGGAATCGTAAATTGGAAAAAGATTGGAAAGAAAGAGATGTAACTTCCCATTTACAGACCAACTTTAACAGGAACACTTCTCGAAAAGAGAGCAGTAAAAGAAGGAGAGCATTATGTTTAAAATAAATTGTTTGAATCCCATTTCAAAGGTCGGTCTGGACAGCCTGACGGCGGATTACGTCCTGACCGACAATGTAACGGAGGCGGAGGGCATCCTGGTGAGGAGCGCCGCCATGCACGATATGGAACTGCCCGGCAGCCTTCTGGCTGTGGCAAGAGCCGGTGCGGGCACCAACAATATCCCTTTGGATAAGTGTGCGGAGAAAGGCATCGTTGTGTTCAACACTCCCGGCGCAAACGCCAACGGCGTAAAGGAACTTGTGCTTGCGGGTATGCTGCTGGCGTCCCGCGATGTGGTGGGCGGCATTGAGTGGGTGAAAGGTTCCGCAGCGGATGAAAATATCGCCAAAGCGGCGGAGAAAGAGAAGAAGAAGTTTGCGGGCACGGAGATCGAGGGCAAGAAGCTGGGTGTGATCGGCCTGGGGGCTGTGGGCGCGAAAGTGGCGAATGCCGCAATCGCTCTCGGCATGGAAGTGTACGGCTTTGACCCCTACCTGTCTGTTGCCGCTGCATGGAGCCTGAGCAGCCAGGTAAAGCATGTGACCAATAAGGAAGATATTTACGCTCAGTGTGATTTCATTACCGTCCATGTGCCCCTGCTGGATTCCACGAAAAATACCATCGATGCGGAAGCAATTTCCCAGATGAAGGACGGCGTTGTGATCCTGAATTACGCGAGGGATCTGCTGGTTGACGAGAAAGCGGTTCTGGAGGGGATTAAGAGCGGCAAGGTGCGCCGTTATGTGTCCGATTTCCCCAATCCCGTCACAGCGGGACAGCCCGGCTGTATCGTGATCCCCCACTTGGGCGCCAGCACCGAGGAGGCGGAGGATAACTGCGCGAAGATGGCGGTGCAGGAGCTGATGGATTATCTGGAGAACGGCAATATCAAAAACAGCGTGAATTATCCCGCCTGCGATATGGGCGTCTGCACCAAGGCGGGGCGGGTGGCGATCTTCCACAAGAACATTGCCAATATGATCACGAAATTCACGGCTGAATTTGGTGATAAGGGGATCAACATCAGCGATATGATGAACAAGTCCAGGGGAGAAGTGGCGTACACCATGATGGATGTGGAGACCGCGCCTACTGCTGATATCATCGAGGCGCTGGAAAAAATAGACGGCGTGTTCCGGGCGAGGATCGTGAAATAGCCGGAAAAATGAGAGGTCTGCGGTGTGGCGCAGGCCTCTTTTCAAAATTAGCGGAACAAAAGCGGCATACCGCCGTCGGCTCCGTCGTTTAAGTCTGTCAGGCTGTCTTCCAGTTTCTTCTGGGCAGAGCAGGCTGCCTCACTCTGTAAGTCCATATACAGGATGAACAGGTCTTCCAGGCTCATGTTTTTTTCTTTTGCAATCTCTTCCATAATGGGTTTCAGCTGTTCCAGCTGCTGTGAGACGGGAACTTTCTGCGGATCGATCTCGCCCAGGGCGCTCTCCGCGTAGGAGTTGATCCTGGCTAACAGTTTTTTGTTTTCTTCGGTCATGGCGTTTTTCCTTTCTACTGTTGTTCTATGTGATAGTTTGTTTTGGGGTGCGGTTGTACGATTGTGGCGAAGGGGACGGCGGCCAGCTTTCATACTTTCCCTACAAAGACGGGTCTGAACCTGTAAGGAGTAGTGTTTGTTCTTACAACCTGCAAGATACAGGCGCCGGGGCACAGGGGGATTTTCTGTGGCGTGAGCGAGATGTGGAGAGGAGACTCCGGTGATGCCCGTCCAATGGCGGGCATCACCGTGCATGAGGCTCATCGGAACGTCCATCGAGCCGTCACAGAAACTTCCCCTGTGCCCCGGCGCCGTCCCCATAGCCAAATCCCTCATCAGCCCCGTCCCCTCACCATCTTTTTCATAATTTTAGCACCTGACGCTTGTTATGTATAGTTTATTTTGATAAAATAAATAGTAAATCCAGGCAAGAAGCTTTTGAAATGCCCAAAGAAAAAGAACCCCGGTACAGAGTATAAAAACAGAAAGAACAGGGAGGAATATTTTTATGGCAGAGATCAGACCTTTTTCCGCCTACCGTCCGGCTCCCGGACTGGAGGCAAAGATCGCGGCGTTGCCCTATGACGTCTACAACAGACAGGAGGCCTGCGAGGTGGTGGCGGCAAATCCCGACTCTTTCCTTGCCATCGACAGGGCGGAGACGGGCTTCGGGCCGGAGGTGGACACCTACGCGCCGGAGGTTTACGAGAGGGCGGCTAAATTGCTCCGGGACAGGATAGCGGAGGGAAAATTTGTCCATGAGGAGAAGCCCTGTTACTATATCTATGAGCAGATCATGGACGGCAGGAGCCAGACCGGGATCGTGGCCTGCGCTTCCATTGACGATTATCGGAATAATGTGATCAAGAAACATGAAAATACCAGGGCGGATAAGGAACAGGACCGCATCCGCCATGTAGACGTCTGCAACATGCAGACGGGTCCCATTTTCCTGGCATACCGCGCCAGCAGCGCACTGCGGGATATCATTGCGGGGGCGAAGGCGGAACCGCCGATGTACGATCTCATCTCCGATGACGGTATCGGACACAGGGTATGGGTTGTCAGCGATGATACAAAGATCGCGGATATCCGTGAGGAGTTTGCGGGAATTCCCGCGGTGTATATCGCCGACGGACATCACCGCTGCGCCTCCGCCGTGAAGGTCGGATTAAAGAGAAGGGAAGAAAATCCCGGTTACACAGGAGAGGAGGAATTTAACTATTTCCTTTCCGTACTGTTCCCCGATGAGGAACTGCGCATTATGGATTACAACCGTGTGGTGCGGGATCTGAACGGATATGACGCTGCAGGATTCCTGGAGAGGATCGGGCAGGATTTCCAGGTGGAGGAAAAAGGCACGGAGCCTTTCCGCCCCGGCAGAAAGGGCGAGTTCGGTATGTATCTGGAGGATCAGTGGTATTGTCTTACCGCAAAGGATCATATCCTTTCGGATGACGCGGTAGATGGGTTGGATGTGTCGTTATTGCAGAATCATCTTCTGGAGCCTGTGCTGGGAATCCATGACCCTAAGACGGACAAACGCATTGATTTTGTGGGCGGTATCCGGGGACTGGAGGAGTTGGAGAGAAGGGTGCATACCGATATGAAAGCGGCGTTTTCCATGTATCCCACCTCCATCGGGGAACTGTTCGCGGTGGCCGACGCGGGCAGGCTGATGCCCCCGAAATCCACCTGGTTTGAACCGAAGCTCAGGAGCGGCTTGTTTCTGCATACATTGTGAATGGTGACACAAGAAAGGAAGACAGATATGACCAATAAGATTTATAAGCAGATGAACTGGGCGGGAATCGAGGAGATCATTTATTCCGAGAGCGATGATCCCCATGCCCTGCTGGGACCCCACAAGTCGGGGACACAGACCCTGATACAGGCCTATTTTCCGGGGGCGGTAAAGGTGTCGGTGATCCTGGAGAAAACAGGCCGCGCCGTGCCCATGGAAGCGGCGGACGAGGGGGGCTATTTTGCCATATTGATCCCGGAGAAGAATCTGAAGGATTACCATTACCTGGTGACGGACAACGCAGGGATGGAAACGGTGCATGGGGATCCCTACCGTTTCGCGCCTCAGATCACCAGAAACGATATGGATAAATTCTGCAACGGCATCCATTATACCATCTATGAAAAGCTGGGTGCGCATCCCATGGAACTGGACGGCGTGAAGGGAGTTTATTTTGCGGTCTGGGCGCCCAATGTGCTGCGTGCCAGCGTGGTGGGGGATTTCAATAACTGGGACGGCAGGACAAATCAGATGCGCAGGCTGGAGGATTCCGGCATCTTTGAAATATTCCTTCCGGACGCGAAAGTGGGAGACAATTATAAATTTGAGTTTAAGTTAAAGAGCGGCCTGACCTACCTGAAAGCCGACCCTTACGGAAACGCGGCGCAGCTTCGTCCCGACACGGCGTCGGTGGTAGCGGATATCAGCGGCTTCAAATGGGAGGATGCCGCTTTCCTGAAAAAGCGGGAGCAGTTCCAAAAGGGGAACGCCCCGGTCAGCGTCTATGAAATGTATCTGGGTTCCTTTGTCCGGGCAAAGCTGGGAAAAGATTTTGCCAACTACCGGGAGATCGCGCCAAAGGTCATCGATTATGTGAAAGAAATGGGCTATACCCATGTGGAACTGATGCCCGTGATGGAGCATCCCCTGGACGCTTCCTGGGGATATCAGGTAATCGGTTATTATGCTCCCACCGCGCGGTACGGCACGCCGGAGGATTTCATGTGCTTTGTCAACGAACTGCACAAGGCGGGGATCGGCGTGATCCTGGACTGGGTGCCCGCGCATTTCCCCAGGGATACCTATGGAATGTCCAATTTTGACGGAACCTGCCTCTATGAGCATCTGGATCCCAGACAGGGATTCCATCCTCACTGGGGCACCCTGATCTACAATTACGGACGTCCCCAGGTGTCCAACTACCTGATCGCCAACGCACTGTTCTGGGTGGAAAAATACCACGCGGACGGCATCCGGATGGATGCGGTGGCAAGCATGCTGTACCTGGATTACGGCAAGAACGACGGCGAGTGGGTGGCAAATATTTACGGCGGCCATGAGAATCTGGAAGCCATCGAGATGATCAGGCATCTCAATTCCATCCTGAAAAAGCGTGATCCCGGCGTGCTGAGCATTGCGGAGGAGAGCACCGCGTTCCCCAAGATCACGGGGGATGTGGAGGACGACGGCCTGGGCTTTGACCTGAAATGGAACATGGGCTTTATGAACGATTACCTGCAGTATATCAAGTACGATCCTTATTTCAGGAGCCATCATCACGGGGAACTGACTTTCAGCATGATCTACGCTTATTCGGAGAAATTCATGCTGGTATTCTCCCATGATGAGGTGGTGCACGGCAAGGCTACCATGTTGGGGAAAATGCCCGGGGATATGGAGCAGAAGTTTGCGAACCTGCGGCTCACTTACGGTTATATGATGACCCATCCCGGCAAGAAGCTGCTTTTCATGGGGCAGGATCTGGGAGAGTTCGATGAGTGGAACGAGAACCGCACCGTGCAGTGGGAACTGCGCAAGGTGGATGCCCATGCGGGCATCTCCAGGCTGGTCAGCGACCTGAACCACCTGTACCGGACAAGGCCGGAACTTTCCGCGCTGGACGACAGCCCGGAGGGGTTTGAGTGGATCAACCATGTGTCCGCCCAGGACTGCTACCTGACTTATGCGAGGCGGGGCAGGGATCCCGAGCAGATATTGGTGGTGGTGGCAAACTTCGCGGGCATCCCCCAGGAGATCACCACAGGCGTGCCCTATGAGGGAAAATATAAGGAGATCCTGAATACGGACGATGAAAAGTACGGCGGCTCCGGCGAGGTGAACGGCAGGGTAAAGAAGACGAAGCCGAGGGAGCATGACGGCAGGTATCAGTCCATCACCGTAAAGCTTGCGCCCCTTTCTTTGAGCATTCTGGAGTTCATTCCCTTTACGGAGGAGGAACTGGAGAAAGAGATCGAGAGGCGGATCCGGGAGAATGTGCCGGTAAGGAAAGCGGAGAAAAAGGCGGGGAACGCGAAGAAAGCGGCGGCTGCGAAAGCGGAGGGAACAAAGACAGCAAAACTGTCTTCGAAAGAAGCGGAAACCGCAGGGAAAGCGGAGCCTGCAAAGGGAGCAGAAACCACAAAGAAAGCGGAAACTGCAAAAAAGAAGACCCGAAAGAAAGCAGGATCCGCAAAACCGGAAACCGCAGCAAAATCAGGCGCTGCAAAAGACAGTAAAACTGTCGGGGATGCGGAGACAGCATAGAGAGCGGTTCCCATCACAGAAATAACTGCTGCCTCAGAAGCATAAACTGTGAAAACGAAACAGGTAAAGGGCGCGGCAGCAAAGGCTTCAGATACGGCAGGGCGGATCTTGTGAAGCAAGATCATGGAGGTCATAATGAGGTATGTTCCGGGACTTGCGGCGGCTGCGCAGGCGGAGAATGTGGAGATCATAGAAGAAATGGAAGAACTGATGAAGCCGGGCGTGTTGAAGTCTTATCTGTCGGTTCTTCCTGAAAAGGCGCTGAATCTGGGAATCAGGGCGCTGCTCGCAGTGGTTGTATTCCTGATCGGCGTGCAGCTGATCAAACTGGTACGCAGCATTGTCAAAAAATCCATGAAACGTGCGAACGCGGAAGTGGGAGCCATCCAGTTCGTGGATTCCTTTGTGAAAGCGGCGCTGTATGTGCTGTTGGTGTTGATGATCGCATCCTCTTTCGGGCTGGACGCGGCCAGCATCGTGGCGGTGCTCGGTTCCGCAGGCGTGGCCATCGGCCTGGCGGTGCAGGGAAGCCTGTCCAACCTGGCGGGAGGCGTGCTGATCCTGATTTTAAAGCCTTTTAAGGTAGGGGACTACATCAGGGAGGATTCCTCCGGCAAGGAGGGAACCGTCACAGAGATCCAGATCTTTTACACGAAGCTGTTGACTTTTGACAACCAGACTGTTATCCTGCCAAACGGTAATCTGGCAAATAACAGTCTGGTCAACGTGTCCGCGGAACCCCACCGCAGAATGGATATCAGGGTGGGAATATCCTACCGGGCAGACTTAAAAAAGGCGAAAGAAGTGCTGCAGCAGGTACTGGAGGAGGATGAGAAGACGGTCAAGGACAGAGACAGGCTGGTGTTCGTGGACGAACTGGCGGAGTCAGCCGTTGTCCTGGGCGTTCGCTGCTGGTTTGCCCAGGAGGATTTCTGGAGCGGGAAGTGGCGTGTCATGGAGAACTGCAAGCTGGCGCTGGACGAGGCGGGCATTGAAATCCCTTATAACCAGCTGGATGTGCATGTAAAGAGCGAATAAGAAGCGTCTTTGTTTTCAAGGGGAAACGTAACTGCATTGAAATGAATCAAGCTGCATATAAATTCTCTCCCCTGCGGAATGCCTTAAGGGCAAAGCGGGGGAGATGTCTTAATTATCTGATCTGTATATTCTGTTCAAATTTCCCATGATTATATCTTTTTAAGTGCGTCCGGTGTTTTATATGATAGAGACGCAGATATTTGAGACGAGGCGGGGCGGCGTCATGGAGGCTCAAGTGCAGGAAACTGAATGGGTGAAAAGCGCACAGCGGGGAGATGAAAATGCGCTGAACAACTTAATAAGCAGCTATTATCAGCCTGTTTTCGCGTATTTTTATAAGAACACGGGCAGCTATCATCAGTCGAAAGACCTGACCCAGGAGGTCTTTATCAGGATGGCGGCGGGCATCTCACGGTATAAGCCCAGGGCGGCTTTTAAAAGCTGGCTGTTTACGATTGCTTCCAATCATTTGAAAAATTATTACCGTACCCTTTCCCGGCATCCTGAGTGCATGGAACTTTCGGAGGAAATGGAGGCGGGCGGTGCGGAGACTTATAAAGCGGATTTGAAAAACGATGTGGAGGCCGCCCTGGCGCATCTGCCGCCGGAGCAGAAAGAGGCCGTTATCCTGCGTTTTTACAGCGGTTTCACAATAAAGGAGATCTCCGGGATCACGGGAGCCCTGGAAACCACTGTGAAAGCAAGGATACGGTATGCGCTGGACAAGTTAAGGAAAGAATTGGAGGAATATGATGAGAGAGGCAGATAAGTATTCTGAAGAGTTATCCGAACGGGAAAGGCAGATCGTTATGAGCATCAGGAACGCGCCCGTTCCTGATGTACCCCGGGAAGAAGTGGAAGCGGTCTGTAAAAGGGCTGTTTCCTATTACGCGGAAAGTCAGGGCATTCGGGATGCGGGATTCTGGAAAGCGGCTTTTTCCTGTTCCACAACGGGAGCGGCGTTTTTCTGGCTTCTGGCGGCGTTCCTGCTGGGAAGTTTTGCGGTCGTCTCGCTGCTGGGGGCGGGGGATGAGGCTATGACATTTTCGTTTATGACAGCTGTGTCACCTGCGCCGATACTGGCCTATGTGATCCGTGAACTGCAATACCGTGACGAGAATCTGGTTCTGCTGGAGAAAACCTGCAAATATGCCCCCGCCAGAATCTATTTTGTCCGTCTGTGGGCAGGCATGTTTGTGAACGCGTTATTCGTACTGCTGGCGGGTCTGGCCGCGTTCCCGCATTATGGGAAACTGCTGGAACTCTATTTCTGCGCTTTTACCGCCATGTTTTTCCTTGGAGCGGCGGCATTGTTCTGCATGGCGTTCTCGGACAATGCGCTGCCCCTGTCCCTGATGATGGCGGCGTGGATCCTGGGAGCGTCTTACCTGCTGCGCCAGGAGGAGGTACTTGAATTCATCCTGAACGCGGGCACGGGAGCGCTGGCCGCCGGGGCGCTTCTCGGTTTCGCCCTGTTCACAGCCGCCGCCACAGGCTCCACGGTGCGGATGTATGCGGAGTGTTGAAGTGAAGAGACCGGAATAAGTTCCCACAAGTGGGAACTGGAAAAACAGTCTCGGAACGGAAACGCCCGGAAAGAAAATCCAGCTGCGTTTTTTGCAGATGGATTTTCTTTCCCCGCCACGGGTGTTGAAGTGGAGAGACGGAACTGGCATGAAGGGAACTGGAAAAACAGTCTCGGAACGGAAACACCCGGAAGGAAATTTCAGCTGCGTTTTTTGCAGATGAAATTTCCTTCCCCGCCCTGGGTGTTGAAGTGGAGAGACGGGACTGGAATAGGAGGCTTTATGGAATTATCAGTTTGTGACCTGACAAAAGATTTTGGAACAAAGCGTGCGGTGGATCATGCGTCCTTCACCCTGACCGGCGGCGTTTACGGGCTTCTGGGACCTAACGGTGCGGGGAAGACCACCCTGATGAAAATGATGGTGGACATCCTGACGCCCTCGGAGGGAGAAGTCACCCTGGACGGCGTGAACATCCACGAACTGGGCGCGGGCTACCGGGATAAGCTGGGATATATGCCCCAGGAGATCGGCGTCTACAAAAATTTCTCCGCCGGAAAATTCCTGCGGTATATCGCGGCTTTAAAGGGGATGACCGGAAAGGCCGCTGACAGAAAGATTGCGGAACTGCTGGAACTTGTGGGACTGCAGGATGCGGGACGAAAAAAGCTGGGAGGATTTTCCGGCGGTATGCTGCGCCGCGTGGGCATTGCCCAGACGCTGTTAAATGACCCGCGGATACTGATTCTGGACGAGCCTACGGCGGGACTCGATCCCCAGGAGCGGATCCGTTTCCGGAATATCATCTCCGAACTGTCGGAGAACAGGATCGTACTCCTGTCCACGCACATCATTTCCGATATGGAATTTATTGCCGGAGAGGTCATCATCATGCGAAACGGCGGCGTCCTCACCATTGACACCACGGACCGCCTGTTGCGGGAGATGGAGGGAAAGGTCTGGATTGCCATGGTTTCCCATGGTTCCCATGATATGCTCCGGGAATTGAAAGGACGGTATACCATCGGAAATCTGACCCGGAAAGGCGACGGCGTGGAGGTTCGTATTGTGGGGGATGACAGGCCGGATTTTCCCGGCGAACCGGCAAAGCCCATCCTGGAAGACGTGTTCGGCTATTATTTTCGGGAGGGAGGGTCATGATGAATACAAGAATGCTGCAAACGGAACTGTATAAAATCTATTCCAAAAAGGTGATATGGGTCGCCATGGCTGTTTTTCTGGCGCTTTTCCTGCTGACGAAGCTGCAGTTCATGGAGATGGAGGCAATAAAATACACGCTGGAGCCCATGCGCGCCGAATTGGCAGAGGCGGTGGGGAGCGAGGATTTCCACGCGTTTGTGCAAAACAGTAACTATCAATGCACCGTGGAGGAAATGGAAAGGTTTCTTCCGGCATCCATCTTTGAATACATGGGGCAGTACAGGGAGGATGAGCGCATCTACCGTTCCCTGAACAGCGACCTGGCGTACATCATCAATAATTATTATGAGCGCAGGGACAACCGCACGGCGCTCATGGAAGAACTTGCGCAGGAAACGGCGGTTCCAGACCAAACCAGTCTGTACAGGGCGAAAGCGAAGCTGCTTGAGATCTACCGCCGGGAGCAGGTGGAGATAGAGCTGAACCTGGAGCCCGCCGCCAATAATTTTATCGACGTGAACCACTCCGCCGTTTTCCCGGGGCTGACCATGCTGCTGATCATTGTGGGGCTGGCGGGCATTTACGCGGATGAATATACGAGCGGTACCCAGGCCGCGCTGCTGACATCCCGGAGGGGCCGCAGGGGGGTGTTTTTCAGCAAACTGACGGCGGCGGGTATTTTTATTGGGAGCGTTGTTCTGGCGATGGAATGCTTTTTCATGCTGGTAACGGCGGTTTGCTTCCGTGCAAAGGGCGCGGTGATCTCCGCCGCCAGCGCCTATGGGCTTTCCATGACCACATACGGTGGTTCGGTATGCGGCTTCTGCGTCAGGCAGATACTGGGGACGCTGTTGGCGGGCTTTACACTGGGAAGCATTGTGATGTGTATATCGGCGTACAGCAGGAACGCGCTGATTCCATTTTTCGCCGCAGGCGTCTTTTACGGCGGGACAGCCGTTTATGCCAATACGATCGCTTTCCCCGCCTATGTATCCTCCCTGTGGTCGCTTCCGGGAGAATGGAGCCTGTTCATGCTGCAGACACAGGTGGAACTGGTGGCAGCGGGGCATTTTACGGATATTCTGGGGCATCTTGTCCCTGCGCTGACGGGAAATGTTTTATGGAATATCCTGTTGATGGTCATCTGTCTGGCGCTTTGTTACAGGGCATACACGGGAAAGCAGGTCAAAGATTGATGAAGTGGCGTAGGATCGTTGGATTTGAACTGGAAAATCTGTTGTGCAAAAAGGTTCCCTGGGTCATGACGGCAGCTTATACGGCGGCTGCGCTTGTGATCTGCCTGTGGGAGGAACTAAGGCAAAGCTATTTCGCAATGATGGAAAGCGTGCCGGTGATGCTGCTTAACTTTGTGGCGCCTGTGTTTCTTGCGATGATACTGATTGGCGCTCTGGCGCCTGTCTTTGCAGGCGACAGGGAGCAGAATGTGGATCAGATTCCGGCGGCCTGTCTGGCGGGCAGGAGAGGGCGCAGCGCCGCAAAGGTGGCAGCGGCGGTTCTTTTCGCGGTTCTGGCCTGTCTGTTTCTGGGAGGCGTAACCTTTGCCATATCCTGCTGCGGCGGCCTGTTCGACGGTTCCATGCAGGTCAGGTATGTGGGCACGGGACTGGAACTTTTCCCGGTATGGACGGTGCGGCGGCATTTTGCTTTTTCCCTGATGAGCCTGATGGCCGCCAGCGTTATGTCTGCTCTTTTGATCCTGTTTGTTTCATACAATGCGAAGACCACCGTCACTGCGGTCAGCGTATCGGGGATGGCGGTGATCCTTGAATTCCTGTTTCACAGGTTTTCCTTTCCTGTATGGGTGAGGGAGTATAATCTGTGGGTGTTTTTTGAGCCCTATTATTTTTTTGTCATGGAACTTTTCCCTGGGACCCCGGAGGGGAATCTGCTGCTTTTGTGGGCGGCTTTCCTGCCATGGGGGATGTTTGGGGTGCGGCGGATGGTTCATTGCCCGCGGGAATAAATGTGCAGAAAATAAGACATAATATTGTAAAGCATATGTGTGATAAATGCTTTACAAAAGAGAAAGGGAGTGATAAAATCAGGTTATAAAGAAAAGAGGAGTGATGACTATGGCACAGGCAATGATAAATTTTCGGATGGATGAGGAACTGAAGAAGAATATGGAAAAAACATGCAAAGATTTGGGATTGAGCATGACGACGGCATTTACAATATTTGCAAAAAAAATGACAAGGGAAAAAAGAATACCGTTTGATGTATCGGTGGATCCGTTTTATTCTGAAAGCAATATGGCCTACTTAAGACAGGTGACGGGCGATATTGATGCAGGAAGATCAGTTCTTACAGAGCATGAACTGATCGAGGATTAAGGCATGAAGATACTTTGGGAGGAACGTGCATGGGAAGAGTATCTCGAATGGCAGCACAGGACAGCATTGAAGAGAATTAACATTCTCATAAAAGATATATAAAGAGATGTATATAAAGGGCTTGGTAAACCGGAACCCTTAAAAAATGATCTGAGCGGCTGGTGGAGCAGGAGGATTGACGGTTACTGAACCCGCAGTTGGATAAAAGAAAAGCGCATATGGAATCAAAAATCTATACAAAAATGAAAAAAACAGTTGAAAAATTCAAATAGAACCTGTATACTGTTCTAGTGGTGCTGAAATAGCTCAGTTGGTAGAGCACTTCACTCGTAATGAAGGGGTCGTGGGTTCGAGTCCCATTTTCAGCTTTTTTTGTTGAAAATTGTTCAGTTTTTTTGCTGAAAATTGTCAGCGTTTGTAAGGAGGCGTGTTTACATGTCAGAAAAGGAAATGTTGAAAATATCGGTGGAAGAATTTTCAAGAGTACAGGACTGGATGGAACTGGCCGACAGAGAATCAGAAATATATAAGTCTTTAAGAAAAAGGTATGTGGATCTGAAAGTTATCCTTACCTCATCCGGCGTGAACCTTACGGAGATAGACAGAATCAAGGCGCATAAGGGTGATTAGTTTGTATGTTGTTATGTAAGGCCTGAAAGCAGCTGCTTTTGGGCCTTTTTCTTTGTGAAAAAAGATCACATCTTAAACTTCTTCCGTATGTGATGCTCGATCATCTGTATGGATTTATAAAATCCCAGGGCGATGATACACAGGATGATGATGCTGGTGATCACCATATCCAGCTGGAATACCTGGGAGCCGTAGATGATCAGGTAGCCAAGCCCCCGTCTGGCCGCAAGGAATTCCCCGATGATCACGCCCACCAGCGCCAGCCCGATATTGACCTTGGCGGTGCTCAGCAGGATGGGAATGGAGCCGGGAAGCACCACCTTGGTGAAAGCGTTCCTCCTGCTGCCTCCCAGGGTGTAGATCAGGGTGACCTTCTCCGGATCCACCTGCTGGAAACCGGTGTAAAAGCTGATGATGGAACCGAATACAGCCACGGAGATACCGGCTACGATGATGGTGGTGGTCCCGGTGCCCAGCCATACGATGAAGAGCGGCGCCAGAGCCGATTTAGGCAGGCTGTTCAGCACCACCAGGTAAGGCTCCAGCACCTCAGACATCTTGCGCGAGTACCACAGCAGGGTGGCCGCCACCAGGCTGGACAGCAGTACCAGCAGAAAGCTTGCGATGGTCTCGAACAAAGTTACGCCGATGTGGGACAGCAGGTTGTTTGTCTTTAACTGTTCCAGGCAGCAGAGCAGGACCCGGCTGGGGCTTGCGAAGAAAAAGCTGTCGATCCATCCCAGGCGGGCGCTTGTTTCCCAGAGGATCAGGAATAACACAAAGATCATGATGCGCATGGTGGAGACCTGGTGATGATGCCGCCTGTGGTTCTTGACAAATTCTTCCTGTTTGGTCAGTTCATGTGTTTCGCTGCATTTACTTTTTTTAGCCGTCATTGTTCAGATCCTCCCACAGTTGATTAAAATATTGCTGAAATTCCGGCGCGTTCCTGGACGCCAGGGGAGAGTCGTCTTTCAGGGTCAGGTGTATGGGCATTTCCGCCTTTACCGTGGCGGGACGGTTGGACAGTATGATGACTCTGTCGGCCAGGCTGATGGCTTCCGAGAGGTCATGGGTGATGATGATCATGGTCTTTCCCGCGGCACGGATCAGCCTGCAGATATCCGCGGACACAAACAGCCTTGTCTGGTAATCCAGGGCGCTGAAAGGCTCATCCAGCAGGAGCAGCTGGGGATCCAGGGCCAGCGTGCGGATCAGGGCAGCTCGCTGTTTCATGCCGCCGGAGAGCTCGCTGGGGCGTTTGTCCCGGAATCTGTCCAATCCGTAATCCACAAGGAGCCGGTCAACGGTCTGCAGCCTGTCAGGGGTCATCATGTGGTTGATCTCCAGGCCCAGGATCACGTTCTTATAGACGGTACGCCATTCAAAGAGGTGATCCCTCTGGAGCATATAGCCGATCTTTGGGTAGGCCAGGGAGCCGTCGGGATTGTTCACCACGATGGTTCCCTGCTCCGGGGAGAGCAGTCCCGCGATGATGGACAGGAGCGTGGTCTTTCCACAGCCGCTGGGGCCCACGATGGCGATGAACTCCCCCTCCCCTACGCCGAAGGAGATGTTGGTCAGCGCCCGCGTCTCGCCGTGCAGGCTGTGATAGGAATAGCCGATATTTTTCAATTCCAGTATGGTCTGCAAAATAACACATCCCTTTTCAGATTCATTTATTTTATCATATGCGGAGGAAAAGTTACTGTTCGCCCGGTGTGAACAGTAAAAACTAAGGCGGTAACAGTTCAGCCGCGATGGTACCTGGTGGCTTGCAGATAAAGGGACGGAGCCGGGACAGC
>JAMPFQ010000015.1 GCA_023664345.1 Lachnospiraceae bacterium
AGTATGAGGACTTCGATTCTTACCGCAGGGATATTATCATTCCGGAAATGCTGATCAAACTCAGGCAGTGGTTCGGCAGGGGCATCCGCAGGGAGGATGATACGGCGGTATTTTCCATCCTGGACAACAGGGCATCCCTGCGGGGGCGGTACAGGGCGGAGATCCTGGACACGCTGCCCGCCATGCCGGTGACGGACAGGCTTTCAGACGTGGCGGAGTTTATCATAAGGAAGAAAGCGGACAGCTATTTTATGGATAAGGAGCGGAAATAGGAATGAAGATCATGCTGATCATGGCGGGCGCTGTAACAGGCGCCCTGCTTGTTATGGTCCTGGTGGCCGGGATTGCGGCTGCCAGGGCGGGAAGGTGCATGGAAGCAATGGGGAATCTTAGAGGAATATCGAACAAGCTGGCAGACATATAGTGTGTTAAAACAGCTTGTCGATTTGCGGAGAATGAGAATGGAAGATTTGGAAAAATTGAAAACAGTAGACATTCGGATCGTGAAACGGGAGGAATTAGTAGATATTATGAAACTGTCGGAAGAAGATATGGGCAGTGACAGGAATAATCGGATGAAAACACTTATAGAGAAGGTAAAAAACCCGTATTGTTTTATGGTTGGTGATGTGATAGTAAAATCTTCATTTTTAGACGGGGTCAGTTTGAAACAGAGATTACAGGAACTGGCAGATGGAATTTAGAATGAAAATTGCTATAAAAGTCTGGAAAAAAGGAAAGTTCTATGCTAATATATGCGTAGGGCTAAATGAATAGAAATCACTTCTTATTTTATAGCAGATTATCCGGGCTAATAAAAATAAGGAGAATTTTTTATGCTGTCAAATAAATTTCTTAAGAAATATCTATGTGGTGCTTATCTGCGCTTATCCCATAGCGATGATGTAATAGCCGAAAAGGAAGTTACTGTGCAAAGTGAAACTTTACAGAGCAACAGTATTGCAAATCAAAAGGAATATATTAAAGATTTTTTGCAGGACAAACCGGAGTTTGAAATTGTAGACTTTTATATAGACGATGGTTATAGCGGCGTGAATTTTGAGCGGCCTGATTTTCAGAGAATGCTCCAGGACATCAAGGAAAACAGGATAAACTGCGTGATTGTAAAGGATCTGTCACGTCTGGGAAGAAATTATATTGAAGTGGGGAAGTATATAGAGAGACTGTTCCCAGTGCTGGGTGTGCGTTTCATAGCAATCAATGATAATTACGACAGTGCGGATGACACGGCGGCATCCAATAACATAATTGTTCCGTTTAAAAATCTGATCAATGACGCTTATTGTCGGGATATATCGATCAAGATCAGGAGCCATTTGGAAGTAAAACGAAAGCGGGGGGAGTTTATAGGCGCCTTTGCGGTCTATGGATATATGCGGGGGGCGGACAAAAATAAACTGATAGTCGATCCATATGCCGCCGGGACTGTGAAAGAGATTTTCCGTATGAAAATGGACGGAATGAGTCAGCAGGCAATCGCAGATGAATTGAATAAGATGGGAGTGCTTTCTCCGGCAGAATATAAGAAAGAACAGGGAAGTGGATATAAAGCTGTGTTCCAGACCCATAGTAAGGCGAAATGGTCTGCAATGGCAGTCATGCGTATTCTGACGAATGAAATATATACCGGGACATTGGTTCAGGGCAAGGAGAGTACTCCGAATTATAAGGTCAAGGTGCGTCAGAAGAAACCGCAGGAAGAATGGGTCAGGGTGGAAAATGCACATGAAGCGATTATATGTAGAGCTGACTTTGAGGTTATTTCAGATATTTTGCAGAAAGACACCCGAATCTCAGCAGGCAAAAGAGAAGTTTCCCTATATTCCGGATTCCTGGTTTGTGCGGATTGCGGATGCAGTATCGTCAGGAAAAAGGTGTGCAGCGGCTCTATGGAATACATATATTATGTCTGCTCCGGCAATAAAAAAAATAAGGATATGTGCAGCAATCACAGAATCAGTGAAAATGCCTTAAACAGGGCTGTGGCAAAAACTTTACGGCTGCATTTAAAATATCTGATCGATTTACAAGAGAGCATTCAGTACATACAAAAGGAATCCAGACATTCAAATAAAATAGAGATGTTGGTTTTACAGCTTGGAAAAAGGAAAGAAGAAATAGAAAAAAACAAGCAGTTAAAGCTGGAATGTTATGAGGACTATAAGAACGGACTTATTTCGCAGGACGAATACCTGTTGTTTAAGCAAGAGTTGGAAAATAAAATAGAAGAAACTCAACGCGCGGTTACGGAACTGGGGGCGAAAAAGCGTTTACTGTTGGATGGCAGATATGAGAGGGAAAGCTGGCTGGAGGAATTGTTGACTAAAAGAGACTTTGAAATAAAGCGATCCATGCTGGTTCGACTTATCAGCCGGATATTCGTGTATGAGGATCACAGGATAGAGATTGTTTTCCGTTATCAGGACGAAATTGAGCAGTTAGCTGAACTGATGAGGGAGATAAAGAAAGATGCGAGTTCCAGGGAGGTGGTCTAATGGCGAGAAAAGTAAGAAATTATCCGGTTCCGAGAGGAAAGATGCAGGAAAATAAGGTACTGGAACAGGCCGCTAAAGTAAAAATACAAGAGTTTTCCGTGGGACTGTATATCCGGTTGTCAAAGGAAGATGGCGGGAAAAACAATCAGAATACGGTGGAGAATCAAAAAAAGCTATTGGAGGATCATGTAAAAGATAAACCGGATATGAAAGTGTATGAGGTTTATGTTGACAATGGTTTCAGTGGCACCAATTTTGAGCGGCCCGCTTTCAAAAGAATGATGGAGGATGCAAAACGGGGCAGAATCAACTGCATCATTGTTAAGGATCTGTCACGTTTTGGGCGCAGTTATCTGGAAACAGGCAATTATCTGGAAAAGATATTTCCCTTTTTAAAGATACGATTCATTTCCGTCACAGATCATTTTGATACGTTTGCGGCATTGGCAGAAAAGGGTGGGACGCTGCCCGGTGGAGTGGAGATCCCGCTGAAGAACATTATAAATGAGGTTTACGCAAAGGATATTTCCAGAAAAGTGGGTTCTGCTATAGAAATGAAGAAGAAAGAGGGCAGATATGGAGGCGGAGTTGCCCCCTATGGATACATGAAATCCAATGTGGTGGATGGCCGGTATGAAATTGACGGGGAAGCTGCAGAAGTAGTGCGTTATATTTTTGAATTGCGATCCCAGGGATATGGGTATTGCAGTATTGTGAAAATTCTGAATGAAAAAGGAATCAAGTCGCCCAGCGCATATCGTTACGAAAAGGGAATTGTTAAAAACGAGCGGATGCAGGGAATATTATGGAAAATTTACGCTATAGAGGATATGCTGCGGGATGAAGTATATCTTGGGAATATGGTTAGGGGAAAGACGCATTCTGCCATGTACAGGGGAGAAAAGCGGCATCGTGTGCCAAGGTCAGAATGGACGATCGTTGAGGGGACGCATGAGCCTATTATCTCTAAAGAACTTTTTGATGCGGTACAGGCAATTAATGAAAGGAAGACCCAGGAACATAGGGAGCGACTGGAGAAAGCAATGGAGCATCCTAAACGGGATAATCTGCTCAAAGGGAAGATCTTTTGCGGAGATTGCGGCATTACTATGGGATATACCGCTGATCGCCAAAATTCGGGGAGCTATTATTGTCCCAATTATAAAGAAAATGGCGCTATGGGGTGTGTAAAAAAGCGTATTAGCATTAAAAAGCTGGAAAAAGCATTGACAGAGGCTATACAAACGCACCTGCGCTTATTTACAGAGAATAAGGCGGCAATTCAATTAAGGAACGGGGATGCTGAAACAGAAAAAAGGCGGAAAGCGTTGGAGCAGGAGATAGCGGAGTTAAAGAAAGAGGAAATGCAGTACCGGCAGAAAATCAGCGGCATCTATCTTGACTATAAGGAAAAACTGCTCTCGGTTCAGGAATATTTCATGCTGAAGGCCAAATATCAGGCTGTCTTGGCAGAACTTGAGTCAGATCGTAAAGGGAAAGAACAAGTTCTTAATGAGTTGCAGAAAGAATATGGGGATAATATGGAATTGGCCCATGCAGCAGAGCAGTATATCGGTCAGATGAAAGTTTCCCAAGAAATGGTGGATGCCTTGATAGAGAGGGTGGAAGTGTATGAAAAGGGGCGTATTCATCTTGTATTCCGCTTTGCAGATGAGTATCTGCAGATACAATACTTACGCACACAGTCACCTGTGGACATTGAAGGAGAAACCGATTTGAGACAGGAGGCAGGGGAATGACAAAATATGTGCTTGCAGAATACATCCGCCTTTCCATGGAAGATTTGGATCTATATGATTCTGAAGAAAAAGCAGAGAGTGTAAGTATTCGTAATCAGAGAAATTACATTCAAACTTTTGTAGGCCAAAGAGAGGAATTTCGTGGAGCGGAGATCAGGGAGTTTGTGGATGACGGCTATTCCGGTACTAATTTTGACAGACCGGCAATAAAGGAGTTGCTTGGATTATGCAGACAAGGCGAGATAGATTGTATTGTTGTCAAAGATTTATCCCGCTTTGGGCGGAATTATCTGGAAGTGGGAGATTATCTGGAACAAATATTCCCATTTTTAGGTATTCGGTTCATTAGCATCAATGACGGTTTTGACAGTCAGGACTTTTCGGGACAGACAGGTGGAATGGATGTTGCTTTCAAAAACTTTATTTATGAGATGTATAGCAGAGATTTGTCCGATAAAGTAAAGAGCGGCGTCAAAACCTGTATGAAACGGGGAGAGTATTATGTCGGCTGTATCGTGTATGGCTATCAAAAATCGCCAGACGGTAAACGAATGGAAGTTGACCGGGAAGCCGCAGCTACGATTCGGCGTATTTTTCAGGAAATGGCAGAGGGTAAGAATGCAAAAACGCTGGCGATAGAGTTAAATGCGGAGGGAGTTCCCACCCGGTTGGCGTATAAGCAGACAAAAGGCGAGCAGTTAAACCGGCATTATAAGGCAGACATATGGAACCGCAA
Organism: Lachnospiraceae bacterium; assembly: GCA_023664345.1. GTDB lineage: Bacteria > Bacillota > Clostridia > Lachnospirales > Lachnospiraceae > Acetatifactor. The sequence continues at coordinate 5,013 of JAMPFQ010000015.1, forward strand.
CAAGATACATTCCGTTGTCCATAATCGGGTTTATCAAGGCGATATGGTGTACCGAAAGGCTGTGCGCACGAAAGTTGGGTGTAATCGGAAAGTGAGGCAGCCGGAAGAAGATTGGATCATCATACCGGACCATCACGAGGCGATTGTCAGCCGGGAGCTTTTTAAAATGGCAAATGACAGTATCAGAAAGGGAAAGGCAGCGGAATATGACCGTTCGGCTGTCAGGCTGGGAATCGTATTTTGCGGATGCTGTGGAAACAGATTAGAACTGCGAAAAACAAAGAATCCCTATTACTTGTGCAAACGCAGAAATCTGTTGAAAGATGTAAAGTGTAATGATTTATATATGGAAAAAAGTCTGATTGAGCAGACTATATGGACAATCTGGCAGGAACACTGCAGATTATTTGATGCAGTACCCTTTCCACAGTTATTTGAAAAGCAGCAGGAGAAACTGAAAAAACGGGAAAGTGCATTAAAGCAGAGATTGGCATGTTTTCCCACCGAAAAAATCAATTTGTATGAACGATTCCGCGCTGGTATAATGAAACAGGATGTGTATTTGAAAAACAAAGCATTGCTAGGACAGCAGGAGGAAACAGCCATGAGGGAACTGGAGGCTGTTTCTGAGGAGCTGGATGCACAGGAGAAAAAGCGGAAAAGTTATCGGAGCATAGCTGATCTTTTGGAAAGACATAAAAAGGACGAGATATTTACAGAAGATTTTTTGCGGGAGATAGTGGACAAAGTTATAGTATATGAAGATAAACGGATAGAAATTGTCTGGAAGTATGGGGAAGAATTTAAAAAAATCAACCCCAAAATCAAAAAAACATAAAAAACTTTTAGTCCTTACTTGACATCAGCAGATGACGGCCCCCACCCCCATTATACGGAACAGCTTCTGGACGGGCTGAAAGAGCGGGGCGTGGTGGCCACTTTTTTCGTCACGGGAGAGCATGCGGAACTGCATCCTGACATTATCAGCCGGATGCAGGAAGAGGGACATCTGATCGGGAACCATACATACAGCCATATCCAGCTGACCAGGAGCAATCGGGAGACTTTCAAAGAAGAACTGATCAAAACGAACGAAATCTTGAAAGGGATCACCGGGGAGGAAGTACAGTATGTGCGCCCGCCTTATGGCTCATGGGACAAGAGTTTCGAGAAAGAACTGAACATGTTCCCGGTGCTCTGGAATGTGGATCCCCTGGACTGGTGTTCCGGCAATGTGTCCTGCATTGTGGAGAAGATCGTGAGCAGGACGGGGGAGAACGATATCATCCTGATGCATGACTATTACGATACCTCCGTGACGGCGGCGCTGGAGGCGATAGATGAACTGATGGAGGAGGGGTATACTTTTGTGACGGTGGAAGAGATATTGTTTGACTGAAAAATGCGATATCAGTGCCAGTGGTTTTGCCGGAAATCCAAGAATGCTTCCGTAAATATAACACGAGCCGGGAATGCGGTAACGCATTCCCGGCCCTGCTTTCCCTATAAGATACTTCACCGCAGCCCAAAGTGCCGCAACGCGGCACCTTTTTAACGGATCGTCCCGGTCACGGTAAGGACAGCGCTGCCGGGAACAGCCGACCAGGCTCCGGTGATGGGATTCTGGGTGTAGGTTGCGGCGGGCACTGTGATAGCGCCTGCGGATGTGGTAAATTCGCCGGTTGCGGCATCATAGGTGTAGCTGGACGCGGGCAGCGCCGCGCCGTTATAGGTTACGGAAATATTGGAGAGGGCGGGGTTGAAAGTATCCGTGATCTGCACATTGTCAGCGGCTGTGGCTGCGGTATTGCCCAGATTCTGGATATCAAAGGTGTAGGTGATGCTCCCGTTCTCTGCTACCTGCCTCGGGGATACGCTCTTTAAGATTGTCAGATAAGGCGCTTCCCGGGATGTTATCGTGTCTGTCGCCGTGAGGGGCGAGGAGAGTTCAGCGCCGTCAATGGTCGCTGTGTTTGTGATCGTGCCGGTGGTTCCGGGGTTTGCGAAAGGATTGACTTTCGCCTGGTAGACAAGGATGGTGTTGCCGCCGGCCGGTACACCGATGTTCTCCACGGTAAGCTCGGTTCCGGATGTTACAGCGGGAGTGGGCTGCTGTACGCCGTTCTGGTAGTAACGGATGGAGTCCGGTACATAGGTCAGGGGATAAACCCGAAGACCGGGTACGCTGCCTGTGCCGCCGGACAGTGTATATGCGCCCAGATCATCGGTCACCGTCAAAGCCGTAAAGGGGGTGCTGCCGGAATTGACAAGGCTGATCACATAAGTTACCGTGTCATCCGAATCGTACACTGTTGACAGGGCTTCCTTTGTGGCGGATAAGACCTCCACGATCTCCCCTGTCGCAATGTTGGAGTTGGTCGTAATACCGTTATAGGATAAAACAGCCTGATTTGTAAAAGTAGCCATAATGAGATTTCCTTTCTTTCTGTTGTGGTACTTTATTTTATGACTGTTTTTGAAAAAAGGTGTCGAGAAAGTTTGGAAAACACTTGACAAATTTCCTTTCAGGGGCGCATAATGCATAGTATGAAAGGCAAAGACGTCTTTGAGTGATGTGCTCAGAGACGCCTTTTCTTTTTGCGAACCTTCTGGGAGAGCGGGAAAGGAAACAGAGTATGAGTGTACATGAAGAGTGCGGTGTGTTCGGCGTGATCAGCCCTTGCGCCGCCGACGTGGCAGGGATGGCGTATTATGGACTGTATGCCCTGCAGCATCGGGGACAGGAAAGCTGCGGCATTGTGATCAATGATGATGGTGTGTTCTCCTCTTACAAGGATCTGGGGCTGGTGAGCGAGGTGTTTTCCACGGATATCCTGTCCCGTCTGCCCAGGGGAAATATGGCGGTGGGTCATGTCCGCTATGGCACCACGGGCGGAACCAACCGCAGCAACTGCCAGCCCATCGAAGTCAATCATCAAAAGGGAAAAATGGCTCTGGCTCACAACGGCAATCTCAGCAATGCGGCGAAGCTGCGCAGCGACCTGGAACTCTCCGGAGCCATCTTTCATACCACCAGTGACACGGAGACCATCGCCTATATCGTCACGCGGGAACGCCTGAGGACTCCCTCTATAGAGGATGCGCTCAGCGCCGCCATGAACACTTTGGAGGGCGCTTATTCCCTGGTGCTGATGTCTGCGCAGAAGTTGATCTGTGCCAGGGATCCTTATGGTTTTCGCCCTCTGTGCTATGGGAAGACCCCGGAGGGCATATATGTGGCGGCATCCGAGAGTTGTGCCTTGAAAGCTGTGGGGGCTGAGTTCGTGCGGGATCTGGAGCCGGGGGAGATTCTGGTGTTTGGCCCGGACGGCGTTACGTCCCGCAGGGAGCACTGCGGAAGCCGGGACAAAAAACTCTGTATCTTTGAGTATATTTATTTTGCCAGGCCGGATTCGGTGATAGATGGTGTTTCCGTCCACAGCGCCAGGATTCAGGCGGGAAGGATTCTTGCCCGGAAACATCCTGTTCCGGCGGATCTGGTGGTGGGCGTGCCGGACTCCGGGCTGGACGCGGCGCTGGGATTCAGCATGGAGTCGGGGATCCCCTACGGCATCGGGCTGATCAAAAACAAGTATATCGGCAGGACTTTTATCTCTCCCGGACAGAGCGCCAGGCTGGATCAGGTGAAGATCAAGCTGGGTGTCGTCGAGGAGAGCGTCAGGGGGAAAAGGGTGGTGCTGGTGGATGATTCCATTGTGCGGGGGACCACCAGCGGGCGCATCGTGCGGCTGCTTAAGGAGGCGGGAGCCAGCCAGATCCATATGCGGATATCCTCGCCGCCGTTTCTGCATCCCTGCTATTATGGAACGGACATCGATTCCCGGGAGCATCTGATCGCCTGTCACCACGACACAGCCGAGACAGCGAAGATCATCGGCGCGGACAGCCTGGGGTATCTGCCTGTGGAGGAACTCCATTCCCTGATCGGCGGATGCGGCTATTGCAGCGCCTGCTTCGACGGGGACTATCCCACGCCCGTGCCCACGGACACCCGCAGGGATCGGTTTGAGCGGAAACTGTCGGAGAAATTTTCCTGTTGACATTTTAGAAAGTATTCAGAGGAGGAGACTTCATGCAGCAACTGGAGTTATTGAAGCACACGGATAAAGTCAACGAGTTGTTGGCGCGTTACGGGGTGAAGTTTGGCATCTATAAGAACAATGTTTTTAAAGAACAGCTGTTTCCTTTTGATTCCATACCCAGGATCATCGAGCATGACGAGTTCTGTTTCCTGGAAAAAGGCCTGAAGCAGCGCGTCATGGCCCTGAATCTATTCCTGCGGGATATTTACGGCAGGAAGCAGATCATGAAAGACGGGATCGTCCCGGAGGATTTTATCTATGCCTCCAGCGGATATATGGCGGAATGTGAAGGAGTGTGTCCGCCGAAAGGGATCCACTCCCACATATCAGGGATCGACCTGGTGAAAGGAAAGGACGACAAATGGTACATACTGGAGGACAATCTGAGGGTGCCGTCCGGGGCATCCTACCCCATGATCGCCAGGGATCTGTGCAGGCGGAGTTCCCCGGATACCTTCCACAGTTACCGACTGGAGGAGAACCGGAATTATGCGGATCTGCTGCGCAGGACCATGGATCATGTGAATCCCGGCGGGCATACGGTGATCCTCACACCGGGCAGGTATAACGCGGCTTATTTTGAACATTCCTATCTGGCGGAGAAGACAGGTGCGCATCTGGTGACTGGCTCGGAACTGGTGGTGGAACAGGATATGTTGTACTATATCTCTTCCGGCGGAGCAAAGGAAAGGGTGGGGGCCGTATACCGCAGAATCTCGGACGAGTATCTGGATCCGATGAATTTTAACCCGGAGTCCCTGATCGGCATCCCGCATATCTATGAGGTGTTCCGGAAAGGAAATGTGGCGCTGCTCAACGCGCCGGGAAACGGTGTGGCGGATGATAAAGGAATCTACTATTTTGTCCCCAAGATGATCCGGTATTATCTGGGCGAGGAACCGATTCTTGCCAACGCGCCCACTTACCTGCCATTTTATGAGGAAGATATGAAATATGTCCTGGCGCATTTTGACGATCTGGTGTTAAAGGATGTGGCGGAGGCAGGCGGGTATGGCGTTGTGTTTGGCAGCGCCATGACGAAACAGCAGAAGCAGGATTTCATCGCGTTATTACAGAGAGAGCCGAGGCGGTTCATCGCACAGGAAGTCATCGACTTCCAGGATCTGGATATTGTGGACAACGGGGAGGTCGTGCCGAGGAAAGCGGATCTGAGGGCATTCGTGCTGACGGCGGAGGAACCCATGGTCTGGAAGAGCGGGCTGACGAGATTTTCCAGGAATCCGGATTCGTTTATCGTGAACTCATCGCAGGGAGGAGGATTTAAGGACACATGGGTATTATATCAGTAGAACAGGCGGACCACTTATTTTGGCTGGGAAGATACACGGAGCGCGTGTACACAACGCTGCGGTTCTATTTTCCCAGGTATGACTATATGATCGATGAGGCAGTTGACAGTTACCAGGCGTTCTGTGACTCCATTGATATTCCGAACATTTATTCGTCGAAAGAGGATTTCCTGAAGCGTTATCCTTTTGATGATACAAATCCGGATTCCATCATCAGCAATCTCAACCGTGCATATGACAATGCCATCGTGCTCAGGGAGAGCATCGGTTCGGAAGCGTTTTCCTATATCCAGCTTGCCGTGTACGATATGAACAAGGCGGCGGTGAGCAAGTCGCCGCTGATAGAACTGCAGTATCTGATAGACCATATCCTGTCTTTCTGGGGGATCGCGGACGACCAGATCGATTCCGAACAGGTGCGGAACATGATCAAGGCGGGGAAGCGGATCGAACGCATCGATATGTATGCGCGGTTGAGGGTATCGCAGAAAGAACTGATCAGGGAGGTGCACCGCATGATCCCAAGGGTGGAGAGGAGCGGCCTGCCTTATGATAAGGCGAAAGTGGAATCGCTGAAAAGCCTTGTGGAAAGTCCTGATCTGGATTATTATAAGATTGTATCGACTGTGGAGTCGATCATATAGCGGACAGGTTAGGAGTGATCTTGTGGCAGTACTGCACTTTGAGTACAGGATGGAGATAGCATATGAGGAATACGTGGGCAGGTGCTATTTTACGATCAAGTGCATCCCAAGGGAGGACGCAAGACAGCATCTGCTGGGGATAGAACTTTCCATACTGCCTGAAACGGAGTATTCCACGGGAGAGGATTCTTTTGGAAACAGGCAGATCTATGGCTGTGAGACGAAAGCCCATGACAGGTTTGTATTTCAGACGGCGGGCGATGTGGAGATCCGCCGGACAGAGTATGAGGAACCGGAGGACGGGATGACGGGGCTTTACCGGATCCCTCATGGCAGATGCATACCCGGCCCGGGGCTTTCGGAATATTATCGGTCTTATGACTTTTCCGGCGGTAAGAGCTCTTATGAGATATGCATGGCATGGATGCATAAGCTGCATCAGGATTTTTCCTATCTATCGGGGGCCACGCAGTTTCATACCACGGCGGAAGAAGCATGGGGGATGGGCAGGGGAGTCTGCCAGGATTTTGCGCACATTTATGTCACGCTGCTCCGTATGGCAGGGATCCCCGCCCGCTATGTATGCGGGATGGTCGTCGGAGAAGGCGCCAGCCACGCGTGGGCGGAAGCACTCTGCGGTGACAGGTGGATGGCTTTCGATCCTACCAATGACTGTCTGGTATCGGATCGTCATATCAAGCTTGGCCATGGCAGGGACGCGGCGGACTGCGCGATCAACCGGGGGCTTATGTGGAATGGCGGGAGGCAGTCGCAGAAGATAGCCGTCAAGGTAGAAGAAAAGGATGGTTGATATGATAAAGACAATAGCAGCGGTGGGGCTGCCAGTGGATGAAGTGCTGGAGATCAGGAGGAACCGCATTGCGCCAAAGCAGCCCACAGATGATATGAAGCGCATCAGCATCGTTACGGGCATCCATGGGGATGAACTGGAGGGGCAGTATGTCTGTTTTGAACTGCAGCGCCGTATAGAACAGGATCAGGAATGTTTGAATGGGATCGTTGATATCTATCCGGCAATGAACCCGCTGGGGATCGACTCCATCACCAGGGGGATCCCGGCTTTTGACCTGGATATGAACCGTATGTTCCCCGGAGATGTTGACGGCAGCATGATAGAGTATGTGGTGGCCAGGATCATAGAGGATGTGGCGGGTTCCGACTGTGTGCTGGATATCCACGCCAGCAATATCTATCTGACGGAGATACCCCAGATACGCATTAATGAACTGCACCGGGATGCGCTTGTGCCGATGGCGGAAGCGGCCAATGTGGATCTGATCTGGGTGCATGGAGCCAGTACGGTGCTGGAATCCACTTTCGCATACAGCCTGAACCGCATCGGGACGCCGACGCTGGTGGTGGAGATGGGCGTGGGAATGCGCATCACGCGAAAATATGGGGATCAGCTGGTGGACGGGATCTTCCATCTGATGAAAAAGATGGGGATCTGGACCGGGGAGGTGAAGCCGGTGAGGAAGCCGATCCTGTCAACAAACCCGGAGGACGTCTGCTATTTAAATGCCGGTGTGAGCGGGGTGTTTCTCCCGGATGTGCCCCATGGCGCGAAGTTGAAAAAGGACGAGATCATAGGGCGGATCGTGGATCCGCTGTGCGGGAAGGTGCTGGATGAGGTGAGGACTCCTGAGGACGGTATGCTGTTCACCATCAGGGACTATCCCGTGGTCGTTGAGGGTTCGCTGATGGGGCGTCTGCTGAAAAAGGAAGTGTGCGGTTATGAATAAAAGGATCATTTATGAACTCAAGGGGATATACAGGGATACTTTTCGCGTGACGGGATATGAATTCGGAGCCGGGGAAAAGTCAGTCTGCATTGTGGGAAGTTCCAGGGGAAATGAAGTGCAGCAGATCTACTGCTGCTCCCAGCTGGTGAAGAAGATGAAGCAGCTGGAGGATGAGGGGAGGATTGCGGAAGGACATAAGATCCTGATCATCCCTTCGATCAACACGTATTCCATGAACATACAGAAAAGGTTCTGGTCAACGGATAATACGGATATCAACAGGATGTTTCCCGGATATGACCTGGGGGAGACCACCCAGCGGATCGCGGACGGCGTTTTCCGGGAGATATCGGAGTATCGGTTCGGGATCCAGTTCACCTCCTTTTATATGCCGGGAGATTTTGTTCCCCACGTGCGGCTGATGGATGAGGGGTTCAGCGATCCGGAGACAGCCAGGAAGTTTGGCCTCCCCTATGTGATCATCCGTAGGGTGAGGCCCTATGATACCACAACCCTGAACTACAACTGGCAGGTATGGGATACCCAGGCGTTTTCCCTGTATACCTCCACCACCTCAAGGATCGACCGCAACAGCGCGGGACAGGCAGTCCTGGCGGTGATGAATTTCCTGTCCGGGCAGGGAATGTTGAAATACAGCATACCGGACAGGCTGGATTCCAAGATCGTGCATGATGAGGATATGATCATGATAAAAACGGCCAGATCCGGCATCTTTGAACCCATGGTGAAAGCGGGGGAAGAAGTAAAGACCGGGCAGCCGCTGGCAAATATCCTGGATCCCTATGAGGGAAACATCCTGGAAACGCTTTATGCGCCCTTTAACAGGGTTGTGTTTTTTGTACACAATGAGCCTTTGACCTATGCTGATACGGCGGTGGTCAAGCTGATAGAGAAATAATGAGCCGATGGAGATATCAATTCATTTTTATGCTGCATCAGCAGCAGGAGGGAAAAGGCATGGAAAGAGACATCAAACAAATTGTTTCGCAGATGACCCTTGAGGAAAAGGCGGGGATGTGTTCCGGAGAGGACTTCTGGCATCTGAAAGGCGTGGAGCGGCTGGAGATCCCGGCGGTGATGGTATCGGACGGACCTCACGGCCTGCGCAAGCAGCCGGATGCAGGCGATCATCTCGGGATCGGGGAGAGTATCGTTGCGGTCTGTTTTCCGGCGGCCTGCGCGGTGGCGTCCAGCTTCGATACGGAACTGATCCGTGAGATGGGAAAGACGCTGGGAGAAGAATGCCAGGCGGAGGACTTAAGCGTGCTCTTAGGACCTGCGGTCAATATCAAGAGGAGTCCTTTATGCGGGCGCAACTTTGAATATATGTCGGAAGATCCGTATCTGACGGGGAAAATGGCGGCGGCATACATCAAAGGCGTGCAAAGCTGGGACGTAGGCACCAGCATGAAGCACTATGCGGCGAACAATCAGGAGTACAACCGTATGAGTTGCTCTTCCAACCTGTCTGAACGGGCGTTTCGGGAAATTTACCTGCCTGCTTTTGAGACGGCAGTCAAAGAAGCGCAGCCAAAGACGATCATGTGCAGCTACAATAAGATCAACGGCACCTATGCTTCCGAGAACCGCTATCTCCTGACAGAGATCCTGAGGGACGAGTGGGGATTTGAAGGCTATGTGATGACGGACTGGGGCGCCGTCGCGGATCGTGTGAAAGGGATTACTGCAGGGCTTGACCTGGAGATGCCGGGAAGCGGCGGATATAATGATGCAAAGATCGTTGCGGCGGTCAAGGACGGAAGCCTGGACGAGGGGCTGTTGGACAAGGCAGTGGAACGGATTCTGGAAGTGGTATTTTCTTATGTGGATCACCGCCATCCGGAAGCTGTATTCGACAGGGATGCGGATCACGAGAAAGCGGTCAGAATCGAGACAGAGAGCGCGATTCTTCTGGAGAATAACGGCGTGCTTCCCCTGAGAGCAGATGCAAAAGTGGCATATATCGGGGAATATGCCGAAAGACCGCGCTATCAGGGCGGCGGTTCCAGCCATATCAACGCCAGCAGGGTGTCCTCCGCGTTGGAGAGCGCCAAGGCAAAGAACCGTCAGGTAACCTATGTAAAAGGGTTCCCGTTTGACAGGGACGAAGAGAATGAGGAAGCATTACAGGCGGCAGTGCAGGCAGCAAAAGAGGCGGAAGCGGCGGTGATCTTTGCGGGGCTTCCCGATGTGATCGAATCGGAGGGATACGACAGAAAAGATATGAGGCTTCCGGCGTGCCAGAACAGATTGATTGAGGCTGTGGCACAGGTACAGCCCAATACCATTGTGGTGCTGCACAACGGAAGCCCGGTGGAGACGCCTTGGGCGGACAAGGTGGCGGCGATCCTGGAAATGTATCTCGGCGGCCAGGGCGTGGGTGAAGCAACAGACCAGCTCCTCTACGGTGAAGTGAACCCCTCCGGACGCCTTGCAGAGACTTTCCCGCTCCGGCTTGAGGACAACCCCAGTTACCTGAATTTCCCCGGGGACGGAGAGAACGTGGATTATGCGGAGGGCATCTATGTGGGCTACCGCTATTATGATACGAAGAAAATGCCTGTACGCTGGGCATTCGGGCATGGGCTGTCCTATACGGCTTATGAGTATGGCAATCTGAAAATGCCGACGGAGGCATTGAATGACGATGGCTGCGTGAAAGTGGCGGTTGATGTGAAAAACACCGGAAGTATGGCAGGCAGGGAAGTGGTGCAGCTCTATGTCAGCGATCAGAACGGCACGGCGGGCAGGCCTGTAAAAGAATTGAAAGGCTTTGCAAAAGTCGCGCTCGCTCCGGGCGAGACAAAGACGGTCGAGTTTACGTTGACGGCGAGAGATCTGTCGTTCTATCATGAAGGGCTTGGCGACTGGTATGCGCCCTCCGGAACTTATGAAGTGTTGATCGGTCATGCCAGCGATGAGATTGCTTTGAGAGGCGAACTTGCCTTTGAGACGAAAAAGCTTCCGCCGATGCATGTGAGCGGGGCGACCACCCTGGGACAGCTTCTGAAGCATCCTGTGACGGCGCCTGTTGTGGGCGAAATGATGAAAAACATGCAGGCGGCAATGCCGGTTCAGGGAACGGATGCGGAAAGCGCCGCGGATGCCCTCGGAACCGGGATGGAGATGATGGAAGCCATGATGTCCGGGATGCCGTTAAAATCCCTGGCAAGTTTTGCAGGAGCGGAAGTTGCCGGGAAGATTGAAGGTATGATAGCGACCTTAAACCAGATGCTTGGGAATTGAATCCCCCCAAACTATGAAAGCTGAATGGAGACAGCAATATGGGCACCGCCGACAGTACAAATTGGATCTGGATACCTGGCTGGGAGCAGGAAGACCATACGAAAGCGTATTTGGTCTGCTTTCGGAAGAAATTCATTCTGGATGAGAGATTGCCGGAGATGAAAATACGGATATCCGCAGAGTCCCGCTATAAGCTGTATGTAAATGGGCAGCTGGCGGAGATTGGCCCCTGCAAGGGAGACCGTATGGTCTGGTATTATGATGAAATAGACATTTCCGCTTATCTGACGGAAGGACAAAATATACTGGCGGCGGAGGTTCTGCATTATCCTGTGAACGGCTGGGGAAACCACAGCCTGATCAGGACGTTCACGCCGGGATTCTATTTGAAGGAGATCGGCGGTTCGCATGGCATGGATGCGGACGGGACATGGCGCTGCAGCGTGGTACGGGATTTTAAGATTGTTTCCGAATTTCCGTGGCACGCGCAGCTGCAGATCCTTGAAAACTGCATTGCCGATAAAAGATTGACAAACTGGAAACAAAACGATTATAAGGATGACTGCTGGGATTTCGCAAGATGTTATACGCAAGATCAGATAAGCCTCTTAAAAAGCCCCGGCAGCCTGCATCCAAGACAAATCCCATCCATGTTGAAGGTGCAGCGGCATTTTCAGGGCGTATATGGAAGCAGCAGGCAGAAGCCCCAGGCTGGAAAATGGGACGCCATGCTCCATGGAAAGGATATGGTAAGCATTGCGCCCCATCAGCATGAAACGGTAGAGATTGATGCCGGGGAGATGATGTGCGGATTCCTGTCCTTTCGCATGGCAGGCGGCGCTGATGCCGTCATACGGATCATGGCCTGTGAAGGCTATGTGAAAAAGCTGCTTTCTTCCCCGGGGGAATTTGCGGTCAAGGGAGACCGCACGGACTGGAAGAACGGCTATCTGCATGGCTTTACAGATACCTATCAGGCGGCGGGCAACGGGACGGAAGAGGAGCCGGAATGTTACCAGCCCTTTTGGTTTCGGACATTCCGCTTTATAAAGCTGGATATCCAGACGGCGGAGGAACCGCTTACGGTGACGGGCTTTGATTATCTGGAAACAGGTTATCCGTTGGAGGTGCGCACGCAGGTAAGCACATCGGATCCCAGCCTGGCGGATATATGGGATATCAGTCTCCGTTCCCTGCGAAGATGTATGCAGGAGACCTATACGGATTGTCCGTTCTATGAGCAGCTGCAGTATGCGATGGATGCGCGGAGCCAGATTTTGTACACATATGCTGTTTCAGGGGACGATCGGCTGGCGCGGCAGTGTATGGAAGATTTTCGCAGGTCACAGCGGCCGGACGGCACGCTAAATTCCTGCTATCCGGATGCAGAGCCAAACGTGATCCCTGCTTTTGGCATCTATTATATCCTGATGGTCTATGACCATATGATGTATGTGGGCGATAAAGGGTTTCTTTGCAGGCATCTTGGCTGCATGGACAATGTTTTGAATTTTTTTGCGGAAAATCTGGACGAGAGAGGGCTGGTGGGCTCGATCGGCGGGCAGCTGACAGACCGCGCCTATTGGTCCTTTATCGACTGGGCGCTGCCCTGGGGCAGGACCACCGGTATGCCGCCTGCGGGACTGCAGGGGCCGGTTACGATGGAAAGCTTTCTCTATATTTACGGTCTGATGCATGGGGCGGCTGTCATGGAATATCTGGGTCGCGGCGACACCGCGCGGGAATACAGAGGGCGCGCCGAGAATGTGAAAGCGGCTGTCAACACTTACTGCGTGGATCCGGAGGGCAGATATATGGACGGCCCCGGCGTGAGGGAATACAGCCAGCACTGTCAGGTATTTGCGTTTCTTACGGATGCGGTCTGCCTGGAAAAGGGACGGGAACTGCTGCTGGAGTCATTGAATGACCATCAGACCTATGCGGCCTGCACCGTTGCCATGGCGTTTTACCTGTTCCGCGCATTGGAGAAAGCAGGTCTTTATGGGGAGACGCATCATATCTGGGATTTATGGCGGAATATGCTGGACAAACATCTGACCACCTGTGCGGAAAACGACCTTGACGAGCGCAGCGACTGCCATGCGTGGGGTGCGCTGGCGCTCTATGAACTGCCTTCCGTTATACTTGGTGTTCGCCCGGGAGCACCCGGCTATGGCAAGATCAGGATACAGCCGACGCCGGGATATCTGGATCATGCCGAGGGGGATGTTGTGACACCGCATGGGATCGTACATGTGGAGTGGAGTAAAGACAGAGAGGGTGCAATTTCAATAGATTATCAGGCACCTGAGGGAATAACTATCGAAGCAAATACATAGGGTAATTGTGCGGAAAATTACAATTTGAGAACAAAAAATTACAATATTTATTATCTGCTTTGGGATATGATGAAAGTACGAAAGACAAATGAAACGGAGGAAAACGGAATGAAAAGCAGAAATAATATTGTTGAATTGATGAGGTTTCTTTTTTCGATATTAGTGGTTGGGTACCATGTGCAGATGTCAATGAATTATTCTGAAATAAACTTTTTTGAAAATGGGGCAGTGGCAGTTGAATTTTTCTTTTTGATTTCCGGGTATTTTATGGCTCGTTCGATCGAAAGATTAACTCCTGATGAAAATGTAAAGATTGGAAAATCCACTTTGCGCTTTATGGCTAAGAAGGTTAAGGGGATTCTGCCAATACATATTACAGCCAATATCGTTATGCTGTTTCTTATTCTGATATTTGAAACTTCCGCATTTTCCTCAAAACTTATAAAAGGGATGCCCGGTTTGTTTTTCTTGCAGATAGCGCCGCTTTGGAATGAATCATTCAATGAAGCGTTAATTGTTCCGGAATGGTATTTGTCTGCTATGCTTTTGAGTATGGTCATAATATTTCCGGTAGTATTATTCTTGAGAAGAAGATTTAAGGCTGTGCCTGCGTCTTTTGGCGCGTTGGGTGTTATTGGGGGCTTTTTTCTGATAGTCGGCGTAATATTGAAGGGGCATATTCAACAAAATTATATTTATGCAGTGAGAGCGGCTGCAGAACTGATTCTTGGTATGCTCACTTATTATCTTTCTGTTGTTGTTTCAAAGCATGAATATAGAAAAGCGGGCTTAAAAGGCTTAAAAATTGCAGAATTGACGGGATATTTTCTTCCGGTCATTCTTGGACTGCTTCCTGTTAGCGTATCCTTACAGCCGTTATGCATGATCGTGACTGTGGTTGGGACATTCATAGCGATTACGGTTACGTTTTCGGCAAAAGGCATGCAGATAACCAATGATAAGGTAAATAGTGTTTTTGGCTATCTGGGAACGATTTCATTGCCAATCTATTTAATCCATCCGGTTATGCTTACGTTGACAGATTATATAGCGCCAGGTATGCCATTGGGAGTAAAAATGATGACCGTATTTTTGGCTACAATTTTGTTGTCAATTGCTTATCAATTTGCGGTCAAAAATAGAAAAGTTAAAGGGTAACAGTTCAGACAGGACAGGGAACTGTTATGTAAAAGGAACATTTCATGGAGCGATTCAACATACCAAATGTGAAAAAGAAGAGAGTGATCATAGACAGCGATGCCAAAAATGAGGCGGATGACCAGTTTGCGATCGTACAGGCATTGTTATCCGAGGGATTTGATCTGCGGGGATTGATCGCGGCACATTTCGGCGGGGAAAATTCCCGTCAGACAATGCAGGAAAGCTATGATGAGATAATGCTTTTGCTCGAACTGATGGGAATGAAAGGCAGGGTAAGAGTGGAAAAAGGTGCGCCTGCAGCGATGCCGGATGAACATACGCCCATAAGATCCCCGGGGGCGGAACTGATCATAGAAGAAGCAATGAGGGAAGATGCCAGGCCGTTATATATTGCCTTTATCGGGGCGATAACAGATATGGCATCCGCTTTACTGCTGGAACCGGAGATCGCAAAAAGAAATATCACAGTGATATGGATAGGCGGCGCTGCCTGGCCCGCGGGCGGATGGGAGTATAATCTGAAGAATGATGTAAACGCCGCCAATGTTATTTTTAAATCGTCATTGGAGTTATGGCAGATTCCAAGTAACGTATATAACAGAATGCCGGTAAGTTATGCGGAACTGTGGGACAGGGTACGCCCGAATGGAAAGATCGGAAAGTATCTGGCGGAGAATGTCGTCCGTTTTAATGACCAATGGACATCGGGACCGGCAGAGTACAGGGTTCTTGGGGATTCCCCGGCAGTCGGTGTGATCATATATGAAGACTGCGGTGAATGGGAGCAGCGTCCGGCTCCGGAAGTTGACCGGGATATGAAATATCATCATACCGGGAAGCACCGTCCGATCAGGGTCTGTAAAAATATAGACGCGAGGTTTATATTGGAGGATTTATACGCAAAATTAAAGTTGTTTAGTCAGGACAGTTGTGAAAGTAACGTGTAAGGTATTTCAGATGAGATAATGAGAGAGCGGCATACTAAGCTGGAAGCTTGGCTGTCGTTCCTTTTTTTGAGAAAAAAGAATCCGTAATTTGCAATAGAAAACAGTAATTTACAATAAAGATGCGCCAAGGCATGATAAGCTGATTGAAAACAATATCTATATTCGAATGGTAAGACAGGAAAGCCGGAGGATTTTGATTTATGAGCAGAGATTATATGGATACGGGATTAGAGCCTGGAGAGCGTGCAAAGCTGCTTCTTGCCAAACTCAGCCTTGAGGAGAAAATGGCGCAGGTCAACACTGTATTCCCTTTTGATGCATTCTACATGGATTTTGAGTATATTTCCAGCCAGACCCCTCACGGGATTGGCGAGGTCAGCACGCTGGAGATGCGCAGGATGGAAACGTTGGAAGAAGCGGCGCAGTGGCAGAGGAGAGTTCAGAAGATCGTGATGGAGAACAGCCCCCATCGGATTCCGGCAATCTTCCATATGGAAGGATTGTGCGGGGCGTTTATACAGGATACCACCAGCTTCCCGGCGGGGATCGGGCGGGGCTCCGGCTTTGACCCGGAGTTGGAAGAGAAGATCGCGGAGGTCGTGAGCAGACAGGAAGCCGCCTGTGGCATTACCCATGTGCTGGCCCCGGTGCTTGACATTTCAAGGGATTCCCGCATGGGACGGCAGGGTGAAACTTATGGGGAGGATCCGGCGCTTGCCTCGGCGCTGGGTGCGGCTTATACGAGGGGCATCCAGAAAGCGGAGACAGCGGGCAGAAAAACGGAGAGCGTGGCCAAGCATTTCCTGGCGTTCCACAATTCCCAGGGCGGCATCCATGGAACACATTCCGATACGCCACCCCGCCTTTTGCAGGAGATTTACGGGAAGCCTTTCCAGGCGGCGATCGCAGAGTCCGGCCTGAAGGGGGTTATGCCTTGCTATTGTTCCGTCAATGGGGAACCGCTTTCCGCGTCCCACGGGTTATTGACGGAACTTTTGCGGGAGGATATGGGATTCGACGGCTTATGTGTCAGCGATTACGGCGGGATAGGCGGCGTGCATAGTGTCCAGCATATCGGGGAAACGGCAGGGGAAGCGGGGCTTCTGTGCATGGAAGCCGGAATGGATATCGAGATGCCCAGTACCACAGGATACGGGGATGAACTGAAAGAGATGTTTGAGAGCAGCAGGGCGGATATGGCGATTCTTGACAGGGCAGTCCTGCGCGTGCTTACCGCGAAATTCCGCATGGGTCTTTTTGAAAATCCCTATGCCCTTGAGGGGGAAAAACTGCGGGAGACGGTGTGCGGCAGGGAAGATCGGGCGCTTTCCCTGCGCTCGGCAAGGGAATCCCTGGTGCTTCTGAAGAATGAGGGCGCGCTTCCAATCAGACAGGGGATAAAAAAGATTGCCCTGATCGGCCCCCATGCAGACTGTGCAAGAAAGCTGTTCGGCGGCTATACCCATATGTGCATGATGGAATCCACCTATGCGGTTGCCAATTCCATAGCCGGTGTCAGCGGCGGTGTGAATGCGGAGGGAAAAGAGATCGTCACAATCCCGGGCACAAATATCCAGTCGGACGAGACGGAAGAATTTGATATGATTCTGCGCCGCCAGAAGCCGGAATGCAGAAGCCTTCTGGAAGAAATGAGAAGCCGGATGCCGGGAACAGAGATCATTTATGCCTACGGCTATCCTATTGCGGGTGCGGACGAATCGCATTTTGAGGAAGCATTGCAGGCGGTGAAAGAGGCGGATCTGGCCATCCTGACGCTGGGCGGGAAACACGGGACCTGCTCCATGGCTTCCATGGGGGAGGGCGTGGACGCATCGAACATCAATCTTGCGCCCTGCCAGGATGCCTTTATCAGAAAAGCGGCAGGTTTAGGGAAACCGCTGGTGGGAGTGCACTTCGATGGGAGACCGATATCCAGTGATGCGGCGGACGAGCATCTGGATGCCATACTGGAGGCATGGAGTCCGGCGGAGACAGGAGCGGAGGCGGTTGTGGATGCCCTGCTGGGAGAATATGATCCGGGCGGTAAGTTACCGGTATCCGTTGCCTATCATGCGGGGCAGATTCCGATTTATTATAATCACCCCAACGGTTCCGCATGGCATCAGGGGGATAGTATCGGATTTGTGAATTATGTGGATCTGCCCCACACGCCCAGATATTGCTTTGGACACGGCCTGTCTTACACGGACTTTGTCTATTCTGACCTGAAAATTTCGGAACAGGAGATCGGGCCGGACGCAAAAGTACGGATCGAGGCGGTGATCGCCAATATCGGAGAACGAAAAGGGGAAGAAGTTGTCCAACTCTATCTGAGGGACAGGTTCGCCAGCATGACGAGGCCGGTAAAGGAACTGGCAGGCTTTCAGAGAATATCCCTGGAGCCGGGTGAGAGGAAGAAAGTCATTTTCCAGGTGGCTGCCAGTCAGACGGCATTCCTTGACAAGGATATGCGCTGGCGCATTGAGAAAGGAACGATCGATGTGGAGATTGGAAGTTCTTCGGAAGATATCCGCCTGACGGGAGAGTACCGGATCAAAGAGACAGGATGGATCTTGGGCAGGGACAGAGCGTTTTATGCGGCTGTATCCGTAGAATGATCAGCGGAAGGGAAGAAAAATGGAACCGATAGAAATCGCAGAAAAGATTGCGGAAGAATCCATTGTGTTGTTAAAAAATGAGGAACGGACGCTGCCCTTTTTGAAGGGACAGCGTATCGCCTTTTTCGGAAGAAGCCAGATAGACACCATTTATTCCGGCAACGGTTCCGGTGCGGCGCATGGGGCAAAGGGGAAAAATATCCTGGAGGAATGTGAAAAAAAGGGAATCCATGCGGAGCCGGATCTGAAAGCATATTACCGGACAAAAATCGGGGAAGAAGCGCGGGAGAAAAAAGATGATTTCGACTGGTCTAAGCTGGGAGAAGCGGTAAACAGCGGCATCATGTACGAAATATTCGGCAGATATCATGCGCCACTCGCAGAATATGAGATACCTGAAGATCTGCTCACGCAGGCGGGCGCATTTACGGATACCGCGCTGCTCGTGCTCGGAAGAAATTCAGGCGGGGAAGAATGCGACCGTCATCTGGACGAAGACTATTATCTTACTGATTCGGAAAAGAGGCTTGTAGGGCAGGTATGCCGCAGATTTTCCAAAGTCGTTCTTATTTTAAATATAAACGGGCTGATCGATCTGGCGTGGGTGGAAAAGTATGAGAGCATCAAAAGTATTCTTTTTATCGGTATTCCGGGGGAAGAAGGAGCAAGGGCGCTTGCGGGAATCCTTACCGGAGCGGTAAATCCCTCCGGGAAGCTTGCCGTGACGATCGCGAAACAATATGAGGACTATCCTTCGGCGGCACATTTTTCCTGGGACAAGGAGCATTCGGAGAAAATACTCACTTATGAAAGTTATGGACTGAGTGCGACGGACAATGGAAGCAATGGCTATGAGAAGAGTCCGGTTACGGTATATTGGGAGGACATTTTTGCCGGATACCGCTATTTTGATACGTTTGGAAAAGAACCGTTATTCCCTTTCGGATATGGCCTGTCCTATTCCGAATTTGAGATAAAGCCGATCGATGCAGGGAAAGAAACGGATGGAATCCGGGTGGCGGCATCCGTCAAAAATGTCGGGCATGTGCCGGGAAAAGAAACCTTGCAATTATATCTTCATACAAAAGACACGGCAATCATCCATGCCAGGCAGGAATTGAAAGGGTTTGGGAAGACAAAGCTTCTTGCCCCGCAGGAAGAGGATACCATTGTCCTGACAGTGCCTTTCCGGGAGTTTGCGCATTATAGCGAGGCGATGGCGGCCTATGTGATCGAAAAGGGCATCTATGAATTGTACCTGGGCAACAGTTCAGAGAATACGGCGCCTGTCGTCCGTGTGACGGCAAAGGAAGATGTCCTGGTGGAGCAGTGCAAGAACTGCCTTGGTCTTAGTCCGTGCAATGCGGGGAAAATCGATTTTTTAACAGCAGAAAAAAGCATAGGGAAGGATGCGCAAAATTGCAGTTTGTGTAAGTGGGAACTCGTACTGGGCAGGGAAGATGTAAGGAAGCCTGATCCTGAAGATCGCGTTGAACCTGAGAGGACAGAAGATGATAAAGTAAGCAGGCTGTCCATGGAGCAGCTTGCCGCCATGTGCGTGGGCTATGGGCCGGGAACTCCTTTTTCCGCGTTTGGTGATGGAAGCGCTCCGGAAACGATTTTTGACGAGGACGGAGAACCGGTGACGACCAACAGCCATCCGGCGGGGACGAACGGTTATGTCTCACCGGCAATCTTAAAGGAAGATATCCGGTCGGTGTTTTATAAGGATGGTCCCGCGGGTATCGGTGAGACGGCGTGGCCCACGGAAATGTTGATCGCCTGTGCGTTTGATAAGGAACTGTGGTACAGGTTCGGCAACGCGGTGGGAGAAGAATGTGAGAGGCAGCAGGTGGATGTCTGGCTTGCTCCGGCGGTGAACCTGCACAGAAATCCCCTGGGCGGGAGAAGCTTTGAGTATTTTTCGGAGGATCCTTATCTGACAGGAATCTGTGCCTGTGAGATCGCGAAAGGGGTGCAGGAGAATCATCCGGTGCTGGTCTGCCCGAAGCATTTCGCGGTGAACGAGCAGGAAACCTACAGGCGCGGCAGCGCAAAGAAAAACTATGATGCCGTGGATTCCATCATACAGGAAAGGGCAGTGAGGGAACTTTATCTGAAACCTTTTGAGATGCTGGTAAAAAATGCGGATATTGCCTGCATCATGACTTCTTTTAACAAAATAAACGGCATCTTCACAGGTGGAAATCAGGAACTCTGCACCCGGATTCTGCGGGGCGAGTGGGGCTTTGAGGGCGTGGTCGTTACCGATTGGGGCGATATGGATGTGGCGGTGGACGGCGCGGATGCCGTGGCGGCGGGCAACGATATTGTGATGCCGGGCGGACCGCCTGTGATCGCGCAGATCAGGAAAGGACTTGAGGAGGGAAGAGTCACAAGGGACGATATGGAGAGGGCAGTGAGGAATCTGCTGAAAATGTCGGCCAGGATAGTGTGAGAAGAATTTCTAATGCTCATGCCAGAGGGCATTTCGCAAAGAAATTCTAAATCTCACACGGAAGAACGCAAGAGCAGCGTTCTTCTCATTGATTGTTTGTGCTGCCAGAGGCGGCATGACTGGAAGAGTGCAAAGATGATTGTCGGGAGGTATGTTTTTGTGAGCAAACTGTATCATTTTTCAGAGGATGGAAATACCTGTGTGATCACGGATCCCAGGACGCCGCGTTATTGGTACAATTATCTGTGGAATGAGAACGGATATTGTGCCCAGGTTGCCCAGACCGGACAGGGGCGCAGTTATTATATTGATGAAAAAGCAAACATGTGCCGCATCAATCAGGGGGACGGGCGGTTTGTCTACCTCCGTGACGAGGAGAGCGGGGCGTTCTGGAATATCGGGAAAGGCCCCTCCGACCAGCCGGTGGACAGCTACGAGTGCAGGCACAGCATCTGGGATTCGGTGATCGCCACCGGCAAGGACAGGATCCGTGCGGACTGGCAGATCTTTGTGCCTCAGGATGCCTTTCATGAGATGTGGAAGCTGACGGTGCGCAATGAGGATGCCAGACCGCGGACGATCAGTCTCTTTGCAGCTGTTTCCTTTGAACTGGAGGGCTTTTCTTATCCCCGCTATTATGAGATGTACCGCTGTCTGGAAACAGGATTTGATGAACGGATGAATGGTGTGTTCTGCCAGTCCGGCCACCCGTTTGCCCCGCACAAAAGATATAACGGTTTCCTGGCGTCGTCGGAAAAGGTGACGGCCTATGACGGGGATCTGACTGTTTTCTGCGGCCCCACGCAGACACAGACGCGCCTCGATACTTCTCCGGTGGCGCTGTTTGTCCGCCCGGAGATCGTAGCGGAGGGAAAGGACTGCACAGGGTCTGAGGCGGCGCTTTTTATTCCCGGCGGCGTGCTGCAGCATAAATTTACGCTGGAGGCGGGTGAGACAAAAGAGATCCGCATGGTCTTTGGGGTCTGTGAATCCAGGGAGGAGGCTGCGGAAGTCGTAAAAAAGTATGGAAGTGAAAATGCTTTTCAGAAAGAATACCGGCGGACGAAAGAGGCCGTACTGGAAAAATACAATGCGCTTTCGCTGCGCATACCGGATGAAAAGCTGGGTGTGCAGTTAAATTCCTGGATCAAGAAGCAGGTGGATTTCTGTATTGTGGGAAAAAAGGGCGTGCGGGATAATCTTCAGATCGCGGTCGCCCTGTTAAATTTCAGACCCCAAAAGGCCAAAGAGGAGATACTGGAATGTCTGCGCCATCAGTTCAGGGACGGACATACCGTGCTGACCTGGTATCCTTACGATGATACGCGTTACTCTGACCAGCCGTTCTGGATCATATGGGCGGTCTGCGCCCTGATCAGGGAGACGGGGGACTTTTCCATACTGGAACAGAGCCTTGCCTGGCAGGATGGGGGAGAGGGTACGGTACTGGAACATATCAAGGCAGCGGCGTCCTGCCTGCTTGCGGATAAGGGGCGAAACGGCCTGATTAGAATCTATTTTGCTGACTGGAATGACGCTCTGAATATCACCACGGATCCGGAAGCGGAATCCGTCATGCTTTCTCACCAGGCCTGCATGGGATTCCTGGAGTTATCAGAGTTGATGGAAGCGGCTGGGGACATGGAATATGCCGCATATATAAAGGAACAATACGAGATTCTGAAAACAGCCATCAATGAACATGCATGGGACGGGGAGTGGTATGTCCGTGCCCTGACCAAAGACGGCAAGATCGGAAGCAAGGACAGCGAGGGAAGCCGGATTTATCTGAACGCGCAGACATGGGGAATCCTTGGCGATGTGGTGCCAAAAGACCGGCTGAAGCAGGTGGTGGCAGCCATTGACGGCATGGAACAGGAGTTCGGCTTCCCGTTAAACCTGCCGCCCTATGACCATTATCTTCCGGAGACCGGAAGAATGTCCGGTATGCTGCCCGGATTATTTGAGAATGGTGGTGTGTACTGCCATGCTTCCGCTTTCAAGCTGCTCGCGGACTGCAAGCTTGGGCGGGCAAAGGAAGCGATTCGGACATTAAAGAAGATCATGCCGGACAGCGATCGGAATCCTTCAGAGAGATCTGGCGCGGAACCCTATGTTTTCACCAACTGTTATGCGACGCATCCCAAGTATTACGGGAAATCTTACCAGTCATGGACAACGGGAACATCGGCCTGGTCCCTGCGCTGTATGGTGGAAGGGATCCTTGGCGTGAAGAGGGATTATGCGGGACTTAAGGTGGAACCCTGTATGCCGGAGGACTGGGGCTCTGCGGAAATTACCAGGCAGTTTCGCGGGGCATCCTATCACATTGTTATCTGCAACCCGGATCACAAAAGCCGCGGTGTGTCTTCCATCACCGTGGATCACAGGAAGATCGACGGAAACCTGATCCCCGATCACCGGGACGGGAAGATGCATGAGGTGTGCGTGATTCTATCGTGAAGTACTGTTCTCCCGGTACTGCATGGGAGTAATACCGTATTGTTTTTTAAACAGGTTTTGAAAGTAGGACTGGCTGGAGAAGCAGAGGTAAGCGCTGATCTCGGAGAGGGATTTGTCGGTGAATGTCAGCAGGCTCTTTGCTTCCTCCAGCTTGCAGCGGGTAATGTAAGCGCTTGCATGAATGCCAAGTTCCTGTTGAAATTTCTTAGTCACATAGGAGGCACTGCGGCCGATATGCGCCGCCACATCATCCAGCGAGATATGTTCGTTGATGTGCGTCTGGATAAAATTGATACAGTGATAAATGTCGGAGGAGATCCCCTGCGGGATCTTTGCCTCGCCGACACGCTGACAGAAGTCAAACTGCATGGCATACATGAGATTTCCTACGGCTTCCACAGTTGTCAGCTTTTCACATTCCTGGATATAATAATCTACTAACTGATAGGTCTTTTCGATGTCCAGGCCGCCGGGGATCGCGCCGTTAAATCCGGTCTTTACGGCGGCGGAGATAAACAGGTTTTTCGCATGGCGCAGCGGCGAGGCCGCGAGGATGCCTTCATTCAACGTGGTGCGCATATTATTTTCAAAGAATATTTTTAGCGCCGCCGGATTGCCGCTCTTTATTTTTTCCATCATTGCCTGTTCAAAAAAATAGGTATTATGAAAATCGCCCTGCTCCAGATCTTCCATACGTTTTATGACCGCAGAGTTTTTGCGGTCGGCATCTTCCGTCGGGAAAACGGGGTAAAGATCTTCCATGTCCGCCTCATGTCCGTTCAGCGCAGCAAAAAGGAACAGCAGATGTTTGCCAAGCTGGGAATGGCTCAACATCGGAATCTGATAAAGAAGTTCTTCAAAAGATTCCTTGGCTGACAACGGTATCATGAGTTCTTTCATCCCTTTCCGCACCAGTTCATCCGTCATGGCGCAGCCAAACACAGGCCCGACTATCACATCATAATCCGTGTCCTCTACGTGGACGCGTCCGTATTCTATATCCGGGGACAGGGAACAGAAAGTGGGGTTATGCTGGAGGGGAAACATTTCAAAAGTCATAAGCGGCTCGATGGATAGAACTTCGCCAAGGGCAGAATAGACGGGTTGTTCTTTTTCCAATAAAGAGACAGGAATCTGGGTTATGGCAAAATAGGAACGGCAAAAAGCAATATGATCCATAAAAAACCTCTCAAAGAAAAGTCTGCAAAAATGCAGGTCACATATGGAATTTTATAATATTATCCGGGAAATTACAATATAAAAGTGGAGAAAAGTTTTAAAATCATAAGAAAGATGCGGCAATTCAGCAGTTTGGATTGCCGCGAGACAGAAAGGAAGTCCAAAATACTAAAATCAAAAGGAGGATGCAATGAAACAGAAGATTCGGATCCACAAAGCGGAAGCGAACAGGGGAATACTGGATTATTCGTGGCTTCTGGATGCACCTGCAGGGAAACACGGGTTTGTGAGCGAGCGAGGCGGGCATCTCTATTTTGCCGATGGCACCAGGGCCAGGTTCCTTGGCTTTAACATGGCGACGAGATCGGCAACGCCCACCCATGAGACCGCAGACAGGCTGGCGGAACGGTTTGCAACGATGGGTGTCAATATCATCCGGCTTCATGCGGCGGATGCGCCAATTGGGGAGGAACCTTGCAGCTGGTCGCAGACCAGGGAAGCCCCCCTGCTTGATTATGACAGCGGGTCTACCATGGAATTTAACAGGGGAGGTCTGGACCGTTTTGACTATTTTGCGGCGAAGCTGAAGGAAAAGGGGATTTATCTCCATATCGATCTTATGGTTGCCAGGCGTATGATTCCGGGGGATGGACTGGATTATCCGGGTTCTTTCCAGGAGTGCGTGAAGATGTTCCCGATGATAAACGAGCGTCTGATCCAGCTGCAGATGGAGTATGCGCGCAAACTCTTGACCCATGTGAATCCATATACCGGTCTTGCGCTGGTGGATGACCCGGCGGTGGTGGTGATCCAGATGAACAACGAGGAATCGGCGATTAAGGGAACCGGGGAAGTGCAGGGCAATCCGGATCTTGTCCCCTATGAGGAAGAAGTAGTCCGTAAGTTTAACGCCTTTCTTCTCAATAAATATGACACCAGGGAAAAGCTGAAGGAGGCGTGGACATCGGACGGCGTATGTGCGCTGGGTGACGATGAAGACCCGGCGCAGAACACCGTGCGCAGGGTGCAGGGTGGCTTTGTCCAGCCGGTCAACGATCCGAACGGCGACTGGAAAGGAAGCGACTGGATGCCATCGCCCGCAAGGTATGCGGACTTCATGGAATTCGGCATTGCGAACAACCGCAGGTTTTATCGAAGATTCAAGAATTTCCTGATCTCGCTGGGCGTCAGGGTGCCGATCGCGGCCAGCAATCTGCTGGGCGGCGCGGCGGATGTATACGGGCATACGGACGGCGATATCATGGAAAATAACAGTTACTTTAACCATCCGCTCCTGCCCTTCCATGGGACCACATTTACGGTGGCAGGTCCCACGGAGTATGTCAGCGTCAATCCCCTGACGCTTCAGACGGGAGCGGGCAGCATCGCCACAACGCTTTTGTCCCTTGCCTCGGAAGCCGTTGTGGATAAGAAGCCGTTCATGATCACGGAGTGGAATGAATATGGGCTGCATCCGTTCCATTCAACGGCCTTTGTACATACGATCGCTTACGCATGCCTGAACGATTGGGACGGCCTGATCCTGTATAATTACCAGACTTCGGAGAACTGGGACGATCAGCCCGCGGACGAGATCTTAAACGTATTCGATTCTTATAACGATCCGGCAGTTGCCTGCCAGTGGGGATTTATGGCGTCCATGTTCCTCAAGGGGATGGTGCAGACCGCAAAGAATAAGATCGATATTGTCTATACACAGGATGATCTGAAGACTCTTCCGAACTGGCAGGCCATGAACCATACGTTTGTGCCCTATATATCTTCCCTCAGGAATGTCTTTATCGACGGAGGCTCCAAATATCGCGGAGACGGGGATGTGGCTGTCAACGCAGGATTTTTCAACGGCGGCGATCTGAGCGAGGCGAAGCACGGCGTGTACTATGCGTGGTCGAAATACCGGGATGCGTTCCGTAGATCGGAAGATAAGAAACGCCTTACGCTGGCAGCCCAGGGAGCGGAGGAGATCAGCGAGGGGATTCACCAGGGCGCACAGCAGCTTGTGATCGATGACATCAGCCGTCTGGCAGGCACGGGCAATTACACGGAATATGCGAAAGTGCTGGATAAGGCGCTCAAGACATGGGGAGTCTGGGATGGGGCATCCGGCTATGTGGATGGCAGGCTGGTATCGGATACGGGCGAGATCTGTTTTGATCCGGATCAGAAGCGCTTTGCGGTAAGCACGCCCTACTGCGGATATTTTTCAGGCGCACCTGCGGAGGAGACAAAGCTTACGGACAAGATCAGCATTCATATCCAGAACGAGAGAATGTCTGTCTCCGTCATGGCGAAAAATGCGGAAACGCTTGATACGGCGTCCGAGTTTATCCTGACAGCCATGGGTGAGACCGGGTGTGATGAAACCACCCGTGAGCCGGGGCAGCAGATGATGGGTATCACGTTCACCAATGTGACATTAAAAGGAAAACTCTTTGCGGAGACTATCGAGGGAGTGCTGCGGGTGAAAGCAAAGAAAGCCAGGCTGGAGATATTGAATCCGATTGGCGAGGTGATCGATGCCATGGACGGCATGTCTGACGGAGAGGAAGTCTTTTTTGATCTGAAGGAGACGAAAGGGATCATGTTCCATCTTAGCATTGGATAAAGCGCTCCGTATAAAGGAAAGGATGCGGCGTGCTCAAAGCAAACAAAAACAGGAGGAAAGAAGATGGCAAAATCAAAAACGCTTGGCCTGGATGCAGACGGCATTCAGAAGATGATGCGCAAAGGCGACTACATGGCTGATATGGGCGGACAGCTCGCACTTGGTATCATGGGGAATCTGGTGGGACAGCTGACTTACTTTTACACGGATAAGGTCGGGTTGGCTGTCGGAGGCGTCGGAGTAGCAATGATGATTGCAAAAATACTGGACGCTTTTACGGATATTATTTTTGGCCATTTTATCGACCGCATGAAAGGCGGCAAGGAGAAATACTACAAATGGCTGATTTATATGGGAGTCCCGGCGGCGGTAATCACGATTCTGCTGTTTACGGTTCCGGGAGCTGCGGGAGATTTGCCGGCGCTCATTTATGTCTGTATCACCAATATCCTTTTCACGGCTGTTATTTATACCATGATTTCTACGCCATATGCGGCGATTATGGTTATCCGTACCAACAGTCAAAGTGAACGGAACAGCATAGGCGTGTTCCGTGCGGTTGGGAACTATGGCGCGGGTATGATTATCTCCATTGCGACAATTCCCCTGACAAACGTATTGGGCGGAACTCAGAGTGCATGGATAAAGTATGGAGTGATCATTGGCCTGGCAATCCTTCTTCTCTTTTTGGTCAGTTGGAATAATTTAAGGAAAGCAAAGTTTGCGGATGAGGCAGGGACAGGGAATCAGTCGGAAGCAGCGGAGGAAGAAACAGGGTCATTTGCGGATTCTCTGGGCATGCTGGTACATAACAAGTATTGGATCATTGTACTGCTGTTCAACCTGATCACACAGATTACAAATTCGCTGACCGGGTCTGCAGGAACTTATTACTGTAAGTGGATTTTCGGAAATGACAACCTTGTGGCGATTCTTGGCTCGGGAGGTATGATTGCGACTGTGATCGGTTTTATCCTTTCCAAACCAATCATTAATAAAGTCGGAGTGCGTAATACGATTTATTTCGGGCTTATAGGTGCGGCTCTCATGGCGGGTATCCGCTGCTTTGCACCATCAAATTTCGTTTTGTATATGGTGACCGGACTGATCGGAAGTTTTGTCCAGATACCGCTTATGTGTCTGTACGGCGTTCTGTTGGCAATGGCTGTAGACTACAATGAATGGAAGTATGGCAAACGGCTTCTTGCGATCTCTTCAGGCGCTATCGGATTTGGAAGCAAAGTGGGCGGCGGTATCGGTACGCTCCTGCTGACAGGTATTTTGACACTCGGCGGATATGAAGCGACACTGGCAGTTGCAACCGACTCTATGAGGATGTCGATTTATGCACTTGGAAATTATGTGCCGTTGATCATCAATTTGCTCATGTTTGCTATTTTTACGCAGTTCGATCTTGAGAAGAAACTTCCGCAGATTCATGCGGACCTTGAGGAGCGCAGAAAAGAAAAAGCACAGAACTGATTTATGGGAGGCTGCCTGTAGAGTAAAACAGGCAGCCCTTTTCACGGATTTGTTACATTTCCTCCGCGTTTGGTGCGGGATCATGCCTGTACGCGCTAAATCCGGCGCAGAAATCATCCGATAACGCATATAGGAAGAAGCGGTATCAAAAACAGCTTCGGGACAGGAGGCGGAACGGATGGATACCATGATCTCGGGATATACGAAACATGCGGGGAATCTTGTTCAGGCATATGGGGACAGTCGGTCTGCGGGCACGGAAAATGCGGAGGTGTCCTTTGCCCGGACCATGCAGGAACGCGGGGCGGATGGCGCCGCGATGCAGGGTGTGCGCTCTCCTCAGGAGATGTCCATGGAGGAATACAGGCAGTATATCGCCCAGAAGATCCGGCAGATCCCCGTTCACCCCAGCCGCAGGAACGAATACATCTCCGTGACCATTTCGGAGGAAGGATATGCGGCCATGAAAAACGATCCGGAGTATGAAGCCTGGGTGCTGAACGATCTGCGGTCAATATGCTCCCGGCCGGGTTTCTGTTTTGGAAGCGGCGATAAGGTTTATACGGATATTTCCTATGGAGCGACCAAGGAGGAATGTCATACGGATACCTGGACGGTTCCCACAAGGAGCGCCAGTGACCGCGCCAGGGAACGGCGGGAGGAGAACAGGCGCAGGCTGGCAAAGCGGATCAAAAAGCAGAAGCTTCAGAAACAGCTTCGGGAGATCGCGTTCCAGCGCCAGCAGCAACAGAGAGCGCTGGTAAAAAAGCTGATCCGGCACAGGCAGGAGATGGAAAAAGAGAACCGCCAGCGTTGGAAAAAGACAGCGCTGAAAGATAAGCCTGACGGCTCCAGAGTGCTGGAGACCACCATGAAGCAGAAGACCATCGAGAAGATCACAGAACGGGATGTGATCCGGGTGGAGGAAGTACTGCGGGAAATGCAGTTTCAGCAGGAGATGATACAGCAGAGATTTTTTGAGGATGGGAATTTCTATGGGTTCCAGATGTGGCTGATGAACGGTTGAACAAAGGAACTGCTGCCTGGGCAGATATTTTGCCATTGCAGCAGTTCCTTTTGTTGTCTGTATCAGACGGCAAGCCATCTCTCAAACCGCGCCTGGGCTTGTGCAAGCCAGCCTTTTCCCAGGCTGCCCTGTGAGCTCAGGCTGGCAAAGAAAGATGCGGCATCAGTATAACTTACATTCTTATATATGGAAGAAAGCCTTGTTTCATCCATGGTCTTTTTCCAAGATCGATACCCGGCGGCAGCTTCTTCGTAATAATTCAGTTCTTTTCCCTGGGATACCGTTCCGGAAAAGCTGTTCAGTTTCTGATCAATGCGCCTGTGCAGGTCGATGAATTTCTGACCCCATCCCATTTCACCGTTCACGATATGCTGGTTCAGTTCCTGAAGTTCCTGATACAGGTCGGGAGCCTTTTCTTTCAAAATATCGCTCTCGTTTACATAATCATCGGGAGCGCCTGCCAAAGGTCCCTTTTCAATGTGGTATGTGACCTTTCCGCCCTCTGAGACGGTTCCGTTGACGCCGTATTTGGCAATGGTTTCCATGGCGGCCATAAAATCCTGCGCATGCCCGTCATCCAGATAGTTTTCCGCCAGAAACCGGGCTTCCTCCAACCCGAACGAGATGGCGTCCCTGCGCTGCACCTCCGTCATTCCCGACATGTCGTGGGGCAGCAGGTAATTACTGATAATGCCGTTTGCGGCCTTTACGATATGTTCCGGGGCATTCTCCAGGCTGTCATAGAGCTGCTTGTTGGTCTGGATATTGGGAATGACCAGCCGGTGGGTGTTCTCCAGATGGACGATGCTTTCCTCCATCAGCGCCTGTTTTCTGGCGCGTTCCGCCTGATATTCCTCGGTCTGTTCCCAGCTTCTGCTTTTGGCCTGTTCCCGGATGCTCTGTGCCAGAGCGTCCAGGCCGTCCCCGGAGAATTCCACTATCACGTTTTCCCCGTACTGGCTGGAAATATCTTTCATTGCCTGTAAAGCTTCCTCTTTGGACATAGGATCCATAATCTTGTTGCCATTTTCGTCGGTGGTCCGGAGGTCATATCTGACCAGGGTATCTTTGGGTGCAAATCCTGCCCCGCCGGAGCCGTAACTTTTCAGCTGCTCCGTTCCCGCGTAAAACCGGCTGTAGTCCGGTGTGAGGTTCATTGACATAGCGCTATCCTCCCTGATTTTGTCCAACAAATCCTTTAAATTTTCATCGTCATTTTCGTATGGAATCTTTAGGAAAATGTAACGAACGGATATTTTCCATAATTCTGTTCCACACATCCCGGAAATATGGTACAATGTCCGCAAAGGGCAGAGTCAAGTACCCGAGAAAGCAGATGCCGTGCTTGCACGAGCAGATGCTTTCTCGGGGATTTGACGAGCGAGAGCGACAAAGAATGCGTTGCATTCTTGGAAAACCAAAGGTTTTCAGGGTCTCTGCCCTGTAACTTGCGGAAACATGGCATAATATTCGCAAAGGGCAGAGTCAAGTAGGATTGTTTTATATTCCTGAAAGGATAAGATATAGAGATGAAATTAATGTTAGATGCCATATTTTTGCTGATGATGGGGCTGATGTGCCTGTGCATCTATCAGACCGGAAAGACAGAGGGCAGGCTGGCAAGAACAGTATCCGTTTTCCTGTGCATGGTATTGGTGATGCTGACGGTAAATGCGATCGCAGTCCTGTCAACGAACTATTTCGTGGCAAGTATCGCGATCAACGCGTACTATGCCTGCATTGACTGGACGCTGATCTGTATGCTGCATTATATAGAAGAGTACACGCAGGTGTTCCGGGACAGCCTTACCGCCAGGAGCATTGTCTATGGCGCTGCTGCTGCGGATACTTTGATGGTGGTATGCAATATATTTCTGAACTTTCTGTTCCAGGTGGAAGCTGTTGCCGTGGGAGATGAGATTTTTTATATAGCGGCGGGATATCAATGGCCCTTTGTGTTCCATTTTGCGGTGGCATATCTCCTGACCCTGTTCGGCATGGCCGCGCTGATCGTCAAGGTGGCAAAGACGCCCAGGTTTTACCGGGTGCAGTATCTGGTGGTATTGGGGCTGTTTGCGCTGACGTTCGTGGCAAGCATTGTGAACTGGCATCTGAAAAGCTTTGTGGATCCATCGGTATTTTTTTATGTGATCATGTCGGCGGCGATCTGTTATTTTTCCCTGTTCTACGTGTCCAGAGGACTGATCGAGCGGACCATGACCTTTGCCGTCAATGATATGAGCGAGATGGTGTTCTGTTTTGACCTGTGGGGAAAATGTGTCTTTGTGAACAAGAGGGTCTCGGCGGATTTTCAGCATATGGATATCAGGGAGGCGGCGGAGAGGGAATTTAAACCCTGGTTCGAGAGCCACAGGGAGGATCAGCGGGATAATTTCCAGTGGGTGGAAAAGCGGCTGGTGGATGGCCATATCCGGCATCTGGAGAATGTGTATCATAAGCTGACGGATTCCCGGGACGAACGCATCGGTTATTTTTTCGTGGTGACGGACAGGACGGAGGAGATGGAGACCTTTCGGAAAGAGCATTACCGGATGTCTCACGATGAACTCACAGGGCTTTACAACAGGGCGTATTTTTATGAGCAGGTGGAGAACACCGTGAGGCAGAACCGGAACAAAAAATATTACCTCATGTGCACCAATATCTCCGGCTTTAAGATCTACAACCAGCTGTTCGGTGAGGCCAGCGGCGACGATGTGCTGCTGACCCAGGCGGAACTGCTGAGAAAGACCACCGGTATCGCGGAGATCTACGGACGCCTGTCCGGGGATGAGTTCGGGCTGCTGATCCCGGAGGAAAACTTTTCGGAGGAAGCCATCAACAGGCATACCCGCACCATGCAGAATGAATTCAGCAATTCCCTTTACCGGATGCATATCTACGCAGGCGTGTACGTGATAAACGACAGGGAGGAATCCGCCGCCCAGATGTGCAGCAAGGCCAAGATGGCTATCGATTCGATCAAGGATGAGTACGATACTTTTTTCGCCTATTTTAACGAACAGCTTCTGGAGAAGACTTTGTACGAGAGAAGGCTTGTGGGTGAACTGGAGAAGGCTCTGGAGGAAGAGCAGTTCTGCATTTTCCTGCAGCCCCAGGTAAGGGCGGACGGCACGGTGGCAGGGGCGGAAGCACTGGTTCGCTGGCAGCATCCGGAAAAGGGGTGGATCCTGCCGGGAGATTTTGTTTCCGTGTTCGAAAATACAGGGCTGCTCTGGAAAGTGGATAAATATGTCTGGGAGGAGGCGGCAAGGCGCCTGAAAATATGGCAGTCGGCGCAGAAGGAGGACTGGCACATTTCCGTGAACATTTCGCCGGGGGATTTCTATCATCTTGATATTTACAGGACGTTTACGGAACTGGTGGAGAAGTACAGGATAGAGCCCAGCAGCCTTAAGCTGGAGATCAAGGAATCCATGTTCATGAAAGAGGTGAAAAATAAGCTGACAGTGCTGCAGAAGCTGCGGGACTATGGATTTGAAGTGGAGATTGACAATTTTGGGGACGGGTATTCTTCCCTGAACATCCTGAAAGATATCCATCTGGATGTGCTGAAGATGGATATGAGTTTCCTGCGCGGCAGCAGGCAGCCGGAGCGAAGCTGGGCGATCATCCAGACCATCGTGGATCTGGCCAGGGATCTGGATATGAGAGTGGTGACCGAGGGAGTGGAGACCGAGGAGCAGGTGGAACGGCTGAAAGCTTTCGGCTGCGAACTGTATCAGGGCTACTACTTCGCGAAGCCCATGCCGGTGGATGAGTTTGAGGATAGATACATGTAACTGCGCAAGGCCAGGCAGATCGAACCGGAAATGTGCGATGAGTGTCGCGAGAGCCAGACACCGGGAAAACAGTCTCGGAACGACAAATGCAATGTGCCTTTGGATATTGAAGTGGAGAGAACGGAATAAGTTCCTGCAAGCAGGAACTGGAATTAGGAGAAGATACTATGCTGCACATAGAAAAGATCACAGTAGATCATACACAGGATCCCGTCGGGGTGACCGGGACGCCGGGTTTTGCCTGGATCCTCTCTTCCGACCGGCGCAGTACCATGCAGGCTTCCTACCGCCTGGAAATCGCACTGGACGAGGAATTTTCCCGGAAAGTCTTTGAGATAGAGGAGGAAACGGAACGCTCCGTTCACCACAGATACGCAGACTTCCTGCTGCAGTCGCTGACCAGATACTACTGGCGGGTGGAGGTTATGGACAACCATGGGGAGAAGAGCGGTTTCTGCGCTCCCGGCAGTTTCGTCACCGGACTGATGGGACAGGGGGAATGGAAAGCGGAGTTCATCTCGGCGGAATCGGAAGCGGACAAAGATAATTCCAGGGGCACATATCTCAGAAAGCAGTTTGCCAAAAAGGGGAAAGTCAGGGAGGCTTACGTCTGTTCCACGGCCCTGGGGCTGTATCAGCTGTACTTGAACGGCACGCGCATCGGGCAGGATGAGATGACGCCGGGCTGGACTTCCTATCACAAGCACCTCTGCTATCAGGTCTATGATGTGACAGAGCAGCTGCAGGGATCGGAGCCGGAATGCTGTCTTGGCGCTCTTCTGGGGGCAGGCTGGTACAAGGGAGAGATGGGATTTCTTCACCTGCGGAATTACTATGGGACAAGGACCGGACTTTTGTGCCAGCTTCGGATCGTCTACGAGGATGGAAGCGTGGAGGAGATCTGTTCCGATGAAAGCTGGCAGGGGAAAGATTCGCCTGTTCTGTTTTCCGAGATCTATGACGGGGAGATCTATGATGCCCGGCTGGAGACGGAGGGCTGGTGCAGTCCCGGGATACCGCAGAACCGCTTCGGTGCAGGCGCACAGGACGATGGCTGGAGGGCAGTTTCCGTGATTCCCTTTGACAAGAGTGCGCTGACTTCACAGTTTGCGGGAAAAGTGGGGCGCATGGAGGAATTTCCGGCAGGAAGGCTTTTTACCACTCCCAAGGGCGAACTGGTGGCGGATTTCGGGCAGAACATGTCCGGCTGGGTCATGGGCGTGCTGCATAACACGAAAGCGGGGGACAAGCTGGAGATTCGCTGCTTCGAGACGCTGGATAAGGACGGGAACGTCTACAGGGAGAACCTGCGGGCGGCGAAAGCGACCTATGTCTATTATTGCAAAGGTGCGGAAAGGGAAGAATACTGTCCCCATTTTACCTATATGGGATTCCGGTATGCCCATATCGCAAACGTCCCCTGTCAGATAAGAGAGGAAGATATCAGAGCCTGCGCTCTGTATTCCCGGATGGAACAGACGGGATACTTTCACTGCTCCGATCAGGCCTTAAACCAGCTGTGGTCCAACATCACCTGGGGGCTTAAGAGCAATTTCCTGGACATTCCCACGGACTGTCCCCAGAGGGATGAGCGTCTGGGTTGGACCGGGGACGCCCAGATCTTCTGCAGGACCGCAAGCTACATTATGGACACATACCTGTTTTATGAAAAATGGCTCCGGGATGTGGCGGCGGATCAGACCCCCGAGGGCGGTGTGCCCCATGTGGTGCCGGATATCATCACGCCCTATATCGGAAAGGTGGAGGACTGGCTTTTGAGCCAGGGAACCCATTCCGCGGCGGCATGGGCGGATGTGGCGGTGCTGAATCCCTGGAACCTTTATCTTACGTTCGGGGACGAGCAGATTCTGAGAGACCAGTATGAGAGCATGAAAGCCTGGATCCGTTTTATGGAATCCCACGGGGACGGCATTACCTGGAATTACAGGCTGCAGTTTGGCGACTGGGTGGCGCTGGATGCGGAGGAGGGCAGCTATTACGGAGCCACTCCCACGGAACTGACCTGCGCCGCTTACTACGCTTATTCCACAGGGATTTTTGCCAAGATAGCGGAGATCCTTGGGGCTGCGGAGGATGCCGCTTCTTTCGGTGCGCTGGCGGAGAGAATCAGGAAAGGGTTTGGGGAAATCTATTTCGATCCCGCCACAAAGGGGATGAAAGTGCAGACCCAGACGGCACATATCATTGCTCTGTGCTTTGGCCTGACGCCGGAGGAGTACAGGCCGCAGACGGTCAGGGAACTGTTAGATCTGCTGGCAAAGGAGAACGGGCATCTGGTGACGGGATTTGTGGGGACGCCTTATTTTCTTCATGCGCTCAGCGGGAACGGACATCTGAAAGAGGCCTATGATCTGCTCTTGAAAGATGATTTTCCCTCCTGGCTGTATCAGGTCAGGCAGGGGGCGACCACGGTCTGGGAGCATTGGGACGGCATCAGGCCTGACGGAAGCATGTGGAGTCCCGATATGAATTCCTTTAACCATTATGCCTACGGCGCGGTGGGCGAGTGGATGGCAAGGGTGATGGCGGGGTTGGAGATCCAGGAGTGCGCACCGGGCTATCGCAGACCCCTGCTGTATCCTCAGCCCGGAGGAGGGCTGGACTTTGTCACCGGGCGGTATGAGTCGCAGTATGGTACGGTGGAGTGCAGCTGGAAGCTGGCCGGGAACCGGCTGGAGGTCAGCTATCAGATTCCCGCAAACACCACGGCGGATATCCGCCTGGATCATGTGGTCTCCGTGGAGGACTTTGACGGAATGGCGTATCATGTGGACGGAAACGGCACGCTGACGGCGGAGGCAGGCTCCGGGACGTACCGGGTGCGCGTGGTCTTGGGAGAGGGAGACCGCACATACTAAACGGAAAAGCGTTGATTGACAAAATAAGACATGCAGAGTAAAATGTAGTTCACTCCGTAAGGAGTAAGGACGTTGCCAGAACGGCAGGCGGTTGGCCAAGCACCCGAAAGGGGGTGAGGCGTATGCGGATAACACTACATATCGGACAGCATACTGTAACGATTGTGATAAAACGTAGAAACCGCCACTCTGCCAAGTGACGGGTTCGGTTTTTGATTCGATTCACTAAACAGGGCTGACCGCATATCGGCAACGTCCTGTTCTGTTTTTATTATACTGTAATATCAGATTTTGTCAAGTAAAACAGTTGGAAGAAATAACAGTCCCGGAACGGAAACGCAGAGATCGGAACAAATTGTCGCAAGCGACAATTGAAAAACAGTCTCGGAACGGAGACGCCCGGAAGAATTTTCAGACGCGTAAGCGGCTGAACAATACTTCCAGAACAGGGGGCGTCGAAGTGCAGAGATGGAACTGGAATGGGAGAATAATATGGCAGAAACAACAGAGTTAAATTTGGAGAAAATGCAGCTGGCGGTGCTGATCGACGCGGACAACATCAGTTCGAAATACGCCGCTACTATCTTTGAGGAACTGGAAAATTACGGGCTGTCCACCTATCGCCGGATATACGGTAACTGGTCTAAAAGCAACGGATGGACAGAAGGGATCCTGCTGGAGCATTCCATCATGCCCGTGCAGCAGTTTTCCTACACCACGGGAAAGAATGCCACGGATATGGCCATGGTCATCGATGCCATGGATATCCTCTACAAAAATAAGGTGCAGGGCTTCTGCCTGGTGACCAGCGACAGTGATTTCACCAGGCTTGCCATGCGGCTTCGGGAGGAGAATATGTTCGTGCTGGGAATGGGGGAGTCCAAGACACCCCAGGCGCTGACCAGGGCATGCAACAAGTTCATCCACCTGAACCTGGTGGCGGAGCAGAATAAGAGCGCAGGCGAGACGGAGAGCAGCGCCGATGACCAGAACGTGACTTCCATTGCAGAGGTGAAACAGGTGATACTGACGCTGATCAACCAGGACGACGAGGGGCTTGTGGATCTGGCGCAGATCGGAAACCGGTTAAACGAGAAGTTTTCTGATTTTGATGTGCGTAACTATGGTTATTTTAAGCTGAGCACTTTTATCGGAGAGAAGATTTCCGATATCCAGGTGGTAAAGATCGACAACCAGCTTTACGCCAAAAGGCAGTCCTCCCTGACCAAGGAGGAACTGGAGCGGGAAATCTGTCGCATGATCGAAAAGAGCGGCGGCGTCATAGACAATCTCTCCACCCTGAACGACGAACTGCACAAGAGATACCGGCAGCTTGACCTGAAAGAATTCGGCTACAGCCGCATCTCCAGCTTCCTGCGCAGCTTAAAGTCGGTGACGGTGCGGGAGAACAAGGTGACGCTGAAAAAGTGACAAGAGGACTGACGGATATGGATCTGTTTGAATACATGCGGACTACCAATATGGAAAAGGAATCCCCCCTGGCGGCCAGGATGCGTCCCCGGACGCTGGAGGAGGTGGTGGGGCAGGAGCATATCCTGGGCAAGGATAAGCTGCTGTACCGCGCCATCAAGGCGGATAAGATCAGTTCCATCATCTTTTACGGGCCTCCCGGCACGGGTAAGACCACCCTGGCGAAAGTGATCGCCAACACCACCAGCGCGGAATTTACCCAGATCAACGCTACGGTGGCGGGGAAAAAGGATATGGAGGAAGTGGTGGCAAAGGCCAAAGATATGCAGGGCATGTACGGAAAGCGCACGATCCTGTTCATCGATGAGATCCATCGGTTCAACAAGGGGCAGCAGGATTATCTTCTGCCTTTTGTGGAGGACGGCACCCTGATTCTGATTGGCGCTACCACGGAGAATCCCTATTTTGAGGTGAACGGGGCGCTGCTCTCCCGTTCCGTGATCTTTGAACTGAAGCCTCTTCCCGTGGAAAGGGTAAAAGAACTGATCCGCACGGCGGTAAGCGATTCCGAGCGGGGCATGGGGGCGTATGATGCGGTGATCGAGGAGGACGCCCTGGATTTTTTGGCGGATCTCTCGGGAGGGGATGCCAGGCATGCCCTGAACGCGGTGGAACTGGGGATCATGACCACTGACCGCGGCGGGGACGGCAGGATCCATATCACGCTGGAGGTAGCCCAGGAGTGCATCCAGAAGCGGGCGGTGCGCTATGACAAGTCGGGTGACAACCATTATGACACAGTATCCGCCTTTATCAAGAGTATGCGGGGTTCCGATCCGGATGCGGCAGTGTATTATCTGGCAAGAATGCTGTATGCGGGGGAAAGCGTGACTTTCATTGCCCGCAGGATCATGATCTGCGCGGCGGAGGATGTGGGAAACGCAGACCCCAACGCGCTGGTGGTGGCCACCAACGCTTCCATGGCGGTGGAGCGGATCGGGATGCCGGAGGCCCAGATCATCCTTTCCCAGGCCGTAAGCTATGTGGCCTGCGCTCCCAAGAGCAACGCGGCCTGTATGGCCATCGGCAGCGCCATGCGGACGGTGGAACAGACGGGGAACCTGCCCATTCCCACCCATCTGCAGGATGCCCATTACAAGGGGGCGGCAAAATTGGGGCACGGCACGGGATACAAATATGCCCACGATTATCCGAACCATTACGTGAGACAGCAGTACCTGCCCTATGAACTGAACGGGCAGGAATTCTATAAACCGTCGGGAAACGGATACGAGGCGAAGATACGGGAGCACATGCAGAAGATCAAGAGGGAGGCGGCGTCAGAACAGCTGCCGGACTAGAAACTGATAGATCTCCTGGTTCTTTTTCTGCCAGTTATCGCAGATGGCGGACGCGATCTCTTCCGAGGGCACGGACAGGGTGATATCCACAAGGCGGATGCCCCTGTCTTTTGCCACGAGATGCGCCTCGTACTCTCCGGAGGTGGATCTGTAATAATCTCCCTGTATGGAGATCTCATTGCGCAGGGCGTATTCCTTTTCTTTTAAATAACTGTTGATATCTTCTTTGATCGCTTCGCTGATGTGATTCTCAAAAAAGCCCAGAGTACTCCGGCCTTCTTCGGTGATGGAAAGCTGGGTGCGGTTCCTTATGGTTTTCGGAGAGAGCATTTGCGCTTCCGTCAGTTCGCTGATGACCTGTTGGAGCGTGAGAAAGTTCATGTAATCTTTTTCCAGGATAAAATCGCTGACCTGGGCCGTGGTCATGGAAAAGCTGACGCGGTTCAGCATATAGAGTACGATCAGTTTATTGATAGTCAGGGAATCCATGATGGTACGCCTTTCTATTTTAGTTCCGTCTCTGTACTACAGCACCCATGAGGGGAGGGATTGTTCAGCCGTGTTCACGTCTGAAAATCCCTCCGGGTGCTTTCGTTCCGAGACTGTGTTTTGCGGCAGCCCTGTGTGGAGCCGCGTTCTTTGAGTTTCCGGTGCAGGCCGTTCAGTACGCTGCGCTTGTCCGCGCTCCACAGGGGCGCGATCAGTATGTTTTTTGGGCCGTCCCCGGTGACACGGTGCACCACGATATCGGGGGAGAGCCGTTCCAGACAGTCAGCCGTCAGATCAAGGTATTCTTCCCTTTCCGGAACCCGGAAGTCCTTTCTGGCATAATGTTCAGCCAGGTCGGTGCCTTTCAGCACATGCAGCAGCTGCAGCTTTATGCCGAAAGGGCGGAGCCGGTCCACATAGGAAATGGTCTCCAGCATCTGCGCCCGGGATTCTCCCGGCAGGAACAGGATCGTGTGGAGGATGACCGGGATCTCCAGTTTCCGCAGTCTGGCAAAAGCATCCTCGAAACAAGGCAGGTCATATCCTCGTCGGATCGATCGAGCGGTTGTCTCATGGATGGTCTGCAGGCCCAACTCTATCCAGATGAATTTATCCGGGAAATGGTCTTTCAGAGAGGACAGGAGCGCCAGTACTTCCTCCGGCAGGCAGTCCGGCCTGGTGGCGATGGAGATACCGCATACTCTGGGCGAGGACAATGTCTGTGAAAAGATCTGTTCCAGATATCCCACAGGGGCGTAGGTGTTCGTGTAAGCCTGAAAGTACGCGATGATACAGGGGATGTCCCGGGGGAGCGCTGCTTTTTGGGAGAGGAGAGCCTCTCCCTCCGCAAGCTGGTCCGCCACGGAACGGCCTGTAGTGGAGACCGCGAACTCGCCGCTTCCGCCCACGCTACAGAAGATACAGCCCCGAGTGCCTTTGGAGCCGTCCCGGTTGGGGCAGGTCATATGGGCATTCAGGGCTACTTTATAGCATTTGCGGTGCAGCGTATTCTTACACCATGCGTCCAGGGAGTAATAGGGTTTGCCGTGCCAGTCCCGCATCCGCGCATCCGCATCGGAATGCATGGCGATGAGGGCGTGTTCGTCTGCGGAGGCTTTGGGCAGGTTCCTTTCGTGACGCCCGCTCATCGGATATGGGACTTCACTGCCTCGGCCACCAGTTCGGCAACCCTGGGATCGAAAGCCTCGGGCATGATATTGTCTTCGTTTAATTCTTCGTCGGGTACGAGCCCGGCGATGGCCTTTGCCGCGGCCAGCTTCATCTCCTCTGTGATCTGTGTGGCACGTCCCTCCAGAGCGCCCTTGAAGATACCGGGGAAAGCCACCACGTTGTTGACCTGGTTGGGGAAATCGCTGCGCCCCGTTCCCACCACCCGGGCGCCTGCGGCTTTGGCCGCATCGGGCATGATCTCAGGAACGGGATTGGCCATGGCGAACAGGATCGCGTCCTGGTTCATGGATGCCACCATCTTGGGAGTCACGATATTGGGAGCGGAAACGCCTACAAAGATGTCGGCGCCCCTTAAGGCATCCGCCAGGGAGCCTGTCTCATTGTCCAGGTTGGTGACTTCCGCCATTTTCTGCTGCATCCAGTTCAGCCCCTGAGCAGATCTGGACACGATCCCCATCTTGTCGCACATGACGATGTTGGGGAACCCATAGGTCAGGAGCAGTCTGGTGATGGCCACGCCGGCGCTGCCTGCTCCGTTTACCACTACTTTACAGTCTTCTTTTTTCTTGTCTACCACTTTCAGGGCGTTGATGATCCCGGCCAGGACCACAATGGCAGTACCGTGCTGATCGTCATGGAATACAGGGATATCCAGGGTGGCTTTCAGCCGCTCTTCGATCTCAAAGCAGCGGGGGGCGGAGATATCCTCCAGATTAATGCCGCCGAACCCGGGAGCCAGCCATGTGACCGCCTTGATGATCTCCTCGGTATCCTGTGTGTCCAGACAGATGGGGACCGCGTTGACGCCGCCGAATTCCTTGAACAGGACGGCCTTTCCCTCCATGACGGGCATGGCGGCGTGGGGGCCGATATTGCCAAGGCCCAGGACCGCGCTTCCGTCGGATACCACAGCTACGGTGTTGGCTTTCATGGTATATTTATAAGCCGATTCCCTGTCTTCGGCTATGACTTTGCATGGCTCCGCTACGCCGGGGGTATATGCGATGGCCAGATCCTCCCGGGTCCTCACGGGTGTCTTGGATACGGTCTCCAGCTTGCCGTTCCATTGTTCATGCATCTTAAGGGCTTTTTCGTTCGTTGTCATGACAGTACCTCTTTCTTTTATGGGTTAAAGAGTGATCTCTTCCACATTGACTCCCAGGGACGATAATTTCGCCACAGTCAACCGGATCGCATAATCGAGTTCCCTGTTCTCCTGAGTACCGTTTGACTGTTTGATGCGCTGAAGTTCCGCATACCTGTCAATCGTTATTATGATAAGTTCTTTATCTGACATTGTCTGTACCATCCTTTCAACACTTTTTGAAGTTATCCTGTCGGTCGGAACACCATCATTATAGCGGATTAAGCGAAGTGTGTAAAGCCGGAATGGCTTTTCTTAAGGAAAAAGAAAAATAATGCTTCCTATTTTGATAACTTTGTACTATAATGTAAACGAGAGCATGATACGTCAATCATGAAGTCAAGGAATCACGTCCATGACACATCTTGCCAGTACCCCACCATAAGAGATTTGCGGCGATACATTTTATGGATGGTTTTTACGGCTTTAAAATCGGAGGGAATCTATGAGAGAAAAATATGAATCGTTGGCGCTTGTACAGCTGAAAGAACTTGCGAAGGTCCGTGGACTGAAAGGAACTTCAACCATGAAAAAGGCCGAACTGGTGGAGGCTATGCTGGCAGAGGACGAGAGGCTGAAACAGTTGGAGGAGGCCAAGAGGGAGACGAAGAGTGAGCCTCAGAAAGAGGCAAAGAGCGAACCTGTCCGCCGTCCGGCACCCAGAAAGCCGGATGCGCCCGCGGCACAGGGGGTACGGAATGAGAGCAATTACCGCGCGGAGGCCAGCAATACCCAGCGCAGCGACAGTGCGCCCAGACAGGACGCGGCGCAGACGCCTCGCCCGGCTCGCGTGAACGAAGTATATGATGAGAAGAATTATCCCAAGGAACTGGACAGCGGCGAAGAGGCCAGCGGGATCCTGGAGGTCATGCCGGACGGTTACGGCTTTATCCGATGTGAAAATTACCTGCCGGGAGACCATGATGTCTATGTGGCGCCCAGCCAGATTCGCCGCTTTGGATTGAAAACAGGTGATATTTTAAGAGGGAACAAGAGGATCAAGACACAGCAGGAGAAGTTCAGCGCTCTGCTGTTCATCCGCAGCATCAACGGATATACGATCGAAGAATCTGCAAGACGGATGAATTTTGAGGATATGACCCCGATCTTTCCGGATGAGAGGATCAAGCTGGAGACGCCCGGGTGCAGCATAGCCATGCGGGCCATGGATCTGGTGAGTCCTGTGGGCAAGGGGCAGAGAGGCATGATCGTATCCCCGCCCAAGGCTGGCAAGACCACTTTGCTGAAAGAGGTGGCAAAGTCCATCCTGCGCGCCAATCCCCATATGCATATGCTGATCCTGTTGATCGATGAGCGTCCCGAGGAAGTTACAGATATCAGGGAGGCCATCGTGGGGGATAATGTGGAAGTGATC
Source organism: Lachnospiraceae bacterium (assembly GCA_023664345.1). GTDB lineage: Bacteria > Bacillota > Clostridia > Lachnospirales > Lachnospiraceae > Acetatifactor. Next base: position 48,073 of record JAMPFQ010000015.1, read on the forward strand.
TATTCCACTTTTGACGAACTGCCGGAGCATCATAAGAGAGTTTCCGAGATGGTGATCGAGCGCGCGAAGCGTCTGGTGGAGCATAAGAAAGATGTGGTGATTCTGCTGGACAGCATCACCCGTCTGACCAGGGCGTACAATCTGGTAGTGCCCCCCAGCGGACGTACTCTTTCCGGAGGTCTGGATCCCGCCGCTCTGCATATGCCCAAGCGGTTCTTCGGTGCGGCAAGGAATATGCGCGAGGGCGGAAGCCTGACAATCCTGGCGACGGCTCTGGTGGAGACCGGGAGCAAGATGGATGATGTGGTGTACGAGGAATTTAAGGGAACAGGCAATATGGAGATGGTACTGGATCGCAAGCTTTCCGAGAAGCGTATCTTCCCTGCCATCGATCTGGCCAAATCCAGCACCAGAAGAGAGGATCTGCTCTTAAACAATGAGGAACTGGATGCCATCAATATCATGAGGAAAGCGTTGAACGGGCTGAAGCCTGACGAGGCTACGGATCGTATCCTGGATATGTTTTCCAAGACACGGAATAACAACGAATTTGTCCAGGTGGTGAAGAAGAATAAATTTATTTAAAAGTTATGAAAAAGGACTTGCAAGGGTATGATCCATATGTTACAATAATACCGCTGTTTGTGGTTCCATAAGCAGTGCGGATGAGAACAAACATACATGCAATTATTATAGAGAGGTGAAAGAGATGAAGGAAGGTATCCATCCCCAGTATTATCAGGCAACCGTAACCTGCAACTGCGGCAATACTTTCGTGACTGGCTCCACAAAGCCTGAGATCCACGTAGAAGTTTGCTCTAAGTGCCATTCGTTCTACACTGGCCAGCAGAAAACAGCCAGAGCCGATGGACGTATCGAGAAGTTCAACAGGAAATACGGCGTTAAATAAGAAATCAGGAAAGGTTGAGATGCTGTATCTCAACCTTTTTTGCGCGAATGAGCAGAGTCAGAAGTGCACTCATGCAGATGTCATGCTTGCATGAACAGATGCATGAGTGTGCTTCTGACGAGCAACGCGAACCCGAAAGGCAAAGCCTTTCGGGTCTGCTCATGAGGACAGCGTGAAGGAAAATCCATGCAGATGTCATGCTTGCATGAACAGATGCATGAGTGTGCTTCTGACGAGCAACGCGAACCCGAAAGGCAAAGCCTTTCGGGTCTGCTCATGAGGACAGCAAAAACAAAAATGGAGGAATCATGGCAAGAAGAAAAAACAGCCGTTATTCCGGGATCGGCGGACAGGCCGTCCTGGAGGGCATTATGATGAAAAACAGCGAAAAGTATGCCGTAGCAGTCAGAAAACCCAATGGTGAGATCAGCGTGGAACTGGAAAATTATCAGGGGGTCCTGCATGGCAGTAAAATAAAGGAGATTCCTTTTATCCGCGGAATCTTTAATTTTATCGACTCCATGATCCTGGGGATGCGGGTGCTGAACTATTCCGCGTCATTTTATGAAGAAGAGGACAATGCCGGATCCGCCGGGGCGGATCGGACGGGCGGATCCGGCGAGAAGTTTGTGAACGCCCTGGTCACTGTGGCCGCGATCGTCATGGCGGTGGGTATTTTTGTGGTGCTGCCTTATTTTCTTGCGTCTCTGTTAAAGGGATACGTGAGGAATGAGTCACTGATGGCGATCATCGAAGGGGCGATTCGCATCTTTATCTTTATCTTATATGTATGGGGAATCAGCGCCATGAAAGATATCAAGCGGCTGTACAGATATCATGGGGCTGAGCACAAGTGCATCAACTGTGTGGAGAAAGGCAGGCCTCTCACGCTCCACAATGTGATGCGCAGTTCCAGGCTGCACAGAAGATGTGGTACCAGTTTCCTGTTTTTTGTCTTTTTTGTGAGCATCATACTCTTTTTCTTCATCAGGGTGGACAGCGTGGCCCAGAAAGTGATTCTGCGCATCCTGCTGATGCCCGTGGTGGCGGGGATCTCCTATGAGATCATCCGTCTGGCGGGACGGAGCGATAACATCCTGGTCCTTATCCTTTCCGTTCCGGGCATGCTGATCCAGAGAATGACGACGAAAGAGCCGGACGAGAGCATGGCGGAGGTTGCCATAGCGGCGGTGGAAGCAGTCTTCGACTGGAGACAGTATTTATATGATAATTTTGGCTACGAAGTGGATGAATCCTGGATGGATGGAAATGAGTCTTCTTACGCGGATCAGGAAAATGATGCTGACGGGGCTTCGGACTGGCTGGAAGATGAAACAGCCGATGAGGAGCCGCAGGAATGGGAGACAGAGGATCCGGGTGAGGATGCTGAAGAGATATGAATTACGGGGAATGCTATGAAAAGGGGAAAAGAGCCTTAGCGGAGGCAGGGATCCAGGAGTCTGAACTGGATGCCAGGCTGCTTTTGGAATATGTGTGCGGGACAAACCGCAATGACCTGCTGGTACATGGCGACAGGAAAATGCGTTCCGAGCAGGAAGATGCTTACCTGACTATGATCGGGATGCGGGCACAGCGGATCCCTCTGCAGCATCTTACCGGAGTGCAGGATTTTATGGGACTGGAATTTCAGGTTGACAGCCGTGTGCTGATACCCAGGCAAGATACGGAGATCTTGGTGGAGGAAGCGCTGCGGGAACTGCGGGACGGCATGGATATCCTGGATATGTGTACCGGGTCAGGATGTATCCTGATCAGCCTGCTGCGGTATTCCAATGACTGTACCGGCCTTGGAGTGGATATCTCCCCGGAAGCGCTGACAGTGGCAAAGGAGAATGCCCGAAAGCTGCTTGCGCCGGATAAACAGGTGCGTTTTTTGGAGAGCGACCTGTTTGGGGCAGTGGAGGGAATATATGATATGATCGTGTCCAATCCGCCCTATATCCCCAGCGGCGACATCGGCGCCCTGATGCCTGAGGTGAAAGATCATGAACCTGTGGGTGCGCTGGACGGCAGGGAGGATGGGCTTTATTTTTATCATAAGATCACGGAAGGATGCAGAAAATATCTGAAACCGGGCGGTATGCTGTTTTATGAGATCGGATGTGGTCAGGGAACGGCAGTCAGCGAGATTCTGTCCCGAAACGGTTTCGGAGAGATTCGGGTTATAAAAGATTATGCAGGCCTGGACAGAGTAGTGTCCGGCGTCCTGCGCCATATGTGAGGAACAAATCGCCGCAGGCGGCAATTGAAATAAACAGTCTCGGAACGGTAAGCACAGAGCAGGGGTGCTGTAGTGCAGAGACAGAACTGGAATAGGAGATTTAGATATGTTTGACAGGTTAGACGATTTACTGATTCGTTTTGAGGAAATCTTAAGTGAGCTCCATGAGCCTACGGTGACCAATGATCAGGAGCGTTTCCGTAAGCTGATGAAAGAGCAGAGCAATCTGACGCCTGTGGTGGAGGCGTATACGGAATATAAGAAATGCAGGCAGGATGTAGAGGATTCGCTGGAGATGCTGGAAGCGGAGAATGATGAAGAGATGCGCGAGATGATCAAGGAAACGCTCAGTGACAGCAGGAAGCGCATCGAGGAGCTGGAGAAGGAACTGAAAGTCCTGCTTTTGCCCAAGGATCCCAACGATGAAAAAAATGTGATCGTGGAGATCCGCGCAGGCGCGGGCGGAGACGAGGCGGCGCTGTTTGCGGCGGAGATCTATCGCATGTATGTGCATTACGCGGAGAGCCAGCGATGGCGAGTGGAAACGCTGAATGTGGACGAGATCGGCATCGGCGGGATGAAAGAAGTGCAGTTCATGATCACTGGTCAGGGCGCATACTCCAAAATGAAGTACGAGAGCGGTGTGCACCGCGTACAGCGTGTTCCTGAGACAGAGAGCGGCGGCCGTATCCACACATCCACGATCTCCGTGGCTGTGATGCCTGAGGTGGATGAGGATATCGATATCGTCATTGATGAGAAAGATATCAGGATCGATGTCATGCGTGCCTCCGGAAACGGCGGGCAGTGCGTCAATACCACGGATTCCGCGGTGCGCCTGACCCATTATCCCACCGGTATCGTGGTCTACAGCCAAACGGAGAAGTCCCAGATACAGAACAAGGCAAAGGCGTTTGCACTGCTCAAGGCAAAGCTTTATGACATCGAGCAGCAGCAGAGGCATGACGCGGAGGCGGAGATGCGGAGAAGCCAGATCGGCACGGGAGACCGATCCGAGAAGATCCGTACTTATAATTTCCCCCAGGGCCGCGTCACCGACCACAGGATCGGCCTCACCATCTATAAGCTGGATAAGGTGATGAACGGAGATATCCAGGAGATCCTGGATGCCTGCATCGCGGCCGATCAGGCGGCAAAGCTGGTGAGGATGGGGGAGAACTGAAATTTTCAAGAAAGGAAACTTTCAAGAAAGGAAACTTTCAAGAAAGGAAACTTTCTTTTTTACAGGTAGAAAGAAAATGATATTTATGTTACAATAAAATAGATTCCAGATAAAACGATATAAGGGGGATGGATCTATGAGAGTGTTTGGCGGCAAATACAGGGAACTTCGCACTCCGTATCCTGACAGCATCTGGTATATGATAGAGGGGCAGAAGCAGGGGTGCTCTTATGACGACTGGCGGGATATGTATGTGAAAGATTTTAAGATCAATACCGCGGAGGTCGTGTTCAACGGGATACTTGATGCCCGACCGGTCAAGATAACCCTGAACCAGCTTTTTGACATAGGCGCGAAACATCCGCATTTCGGGAGCGCTATCCGCTCGATCGCCATGAAATGCGCCTATACGGGCGAAGATCCAAGGGATGAATATGTCAAGCTGATCGAGATGAACGCCCTGACCGGTACGAAGTGGCTGCTGAACTGTATTTAAGAAGATCATCAGGAGGAAAAAATCTTGGACAAGAAAGCAATGTATCAATTGACCTATGGGCTGTTCATCCTGACAGCCAGGGAAGGAGAGAAAGATAACGGGTGTATTGTAAATACGGTGGCGCAGGTGACGACAGAACCTAACCGGATCACTGTGGCGGTGAACAAAAGCAATTACACGCACGATATGATCGCAAGGACCGGAGAGTTCAATGTATCGATACTGACAGAGAATTCCAGATTTGACACCTATAAGCACTGGGGATTCCAGAGCGGGGCGGATACGGATAAACTGGAATCCGTGGAATATCAGCGAGCTTCAAACGGCATTGTTTACATTGCCAGCGAGTGCAACGCCTATATTTCCGCAAAGGTGGTCTCCGCTACGGATCTGGGGACGCATACGCTGTTCCTGGCGGACGTGACAGATTGCGCCGTGCTGTCGGAGGACGCTTCCGTGACGTATGCGTATTATCAGAAAAACATCAAGACAGCGCCCCAGGTTCAGGAAAAGAAAAAGGGTTTTATCTGCACGGTGTGCGGTTATATCTATGAAGGCGATACGCTTCCGGAGGACTTCATCTGTCCATGGTGCAAGCACCCCGCAAGCGATTTTAAACCTTTATAAGTGTGAGAAGAATTTCTAGCCGCTCGCAGCAAGGGCTGCTTCGCGGAGAAATTCTAAGTCTCACACGGAAGAACGCAAGGACAGCGTTCTTCTCATTGATTGTTTGTGCCGCAGAAGCGGCGTGACGGGAAGTGTGAGAAGACAGGGACAGGGACAAGGACACGGGGCGCTGTAGTGCAGAGAGCAGAACAAATTGCCATGAATGGCAATTGAATAGGAGGACAAATGATGAACAAGTATGCGGGAACACAGACGGAGAAGAACCTGGAGGCGGCTTTTGCCGGTGAGTCACAGGCAAGGAATAAATATACTTATTTCGCCTCTGTGGCAAAGAAAGAGGGATATGAGCAGATATCATCCCTGTTCTTGAAGACTGCCGACAATGAGAAAGAACATGCCAAGATGTGGTTCAAGGAACTGAACGGCATCGGGGATACGGCGACCAACCTTGGAGCGGCTGCGGACGGCGAGAACCATGAGTGGACAGATATGTACGAAGGGTTCGCAAAAACAGCGGAGCAGGAAGGTTTTCCGGAACTGGCGGAGAAGTTCCGGCTCGTGGGCGCAATCGAAAAGCATCATGAGGAGAGATACCGTGCGTTATTGAAAAATATCGAGACAGCGGCAGTGTTCGAGAAGAGCGAAGTGAAAGTATGGGAGTGCCGCAACTGCGGACATATTGTTGTGGGGACCAGCGCCCCTGAGGTATGCCCGACCTGCAATCATCCTCAGAGTTATTTTGAAGTGAGTGCGGAAAATTATTAAATGATATTTTAACAAATCAGCCCTGCCGGTGTTCCGGCAGGGTTTTCCTGTTCTGCTTTTGCCAAAGAAGTAAAAAGGAATGTTAATATATTGTCAAAAAATTCCTGTTGCGATATAATATGCTTACTGAACTTGAACATAACTGTTATAAAAGGGGTAAGAATATGTTCCGGACATTGGTGGTTTTGTTGATCTTATTGATATTGAGCATGGTTGTCTGCGTGGTGGCTTCCGGGAGGAAAGACGTCCAGGATCGCCGCAACGTGGTGCGTCTGATCTGGATGGCCATTATCACGGCAGTGTGTTATACGGCGTTTATCCTGATCCCGTCAGGGAATTACAGACTGGCGGCATTTTTGGGTGGGCTGTATTTTCTGTCCACGGACTGGCTGGTAGTATACCTGCTGTTATTTACCGTGGCATATACACGGGTGGAGCCGCCCTCCAGGCTGCCCAAACGTATCATCGGTCTCCTTGCGGGACTGGATTCCATCTCCCTGGTCGTCAATACGTTCACACACCATATGTTTGAACTGGAGGCGGCGGTGGACGACAGGCTGAATCTGGATTACTGGAACATACAGCTTAAGCCGGCGCATTATGTCCATCGTATCTTCGTCTATGCCATTGTGATGTACAATCTGGTGGTGCTTGCGTACCGTCTTGTGAAAGCGCCTTCCATGTATAAGAAGAGGTACGCCGGAATCCTGATACAGCTGGTGGGCGTGGCTGGATTAAATATCATGTGTTCTGCTATGGATGCCAAGTTTGATTATTCCGTTATCCTGTATGCTTCCATGGCAATATCGATATGTTACTTCACTTTGTATGCGTCCCCCAAAGCGCTGTTGGAAAAGATGCATTCTACCATTGTGGGAGATTCTGTAATTGGTTTTATCGCCTATGATGATGGCGGACATTGTATCGGCGTCAATGCTGTGGCAGAGAAGTTTTTCACGGATTCCGGGGATATCAATGAGATCGCGGAGACATATCTGGATCAGTGGGAGACGGAGCATAAGGGGAATGATGCGAGGATCATCGGTGAAGAGCGGACGATCATGCGGGATGGCGAAAAAATGTACATCTACGTTACCTACCAGCGGTTCATGGATGAGAAAGACAGGGAACTGGGAAGCTGTTTCCAGTTTGAGGATCGCACGGAGGTTGTCAGGAAATTTATGGAGGAACAATACCGGATTACCCATGATATGCTGACAGGGCTGCTGAACAGGAATGCTTTTGAAGAGGAAGCGGGGAAAATGCTTGCTGGCGTACAGGAACCCTACTATATGGTGTGCTCCAATATCAAGGATTTTAAACTGGTCAATGAACTTTATGGCGCGGATGTGGGAGATCAGCTTCTGATCGCCCAGGCCGGGATGATAAGCGAGGCTCTGGATGAAAAGTCGGTTACCGCCCGTATCTTCGCGGATAAATTCTGTATGCTGATGCCGAAAGCCAGGTTTCATGAGGAAGAGGTTTACGAACAGATAGAAGCGCTCAGGGATCTGAACCTGGTGAGTTCCTTTAAACTGCATTATTATATCGGCGTCTATGAGATCAGGGATGTGACGGAGCCAGTGTGGACTATGTATGACAAGGCGATCATGGCGATCGATACCATACGGGGCAATTACGGGCAGTCGATCTGTTTTTATCAGGACGAACTGCTGGAGCACATTATGAAAGAAAAAGAAGTGTTGGGAGAATTTGACGACGCCATAGCGGGGAAGCAGTTCCATATGTTCCTGCAGCCCCAGATAGCCAATGATAACAGTATTGTGGGAGCGGAGGCCCTGGTGCGCTGGATCCATCCTGAAAAGGGAATGGTCAGCCCCGGCCTGTTCATCCCCACTTTGGAGAAAGCGGGCCTGATCCACAAGCTGGATCTGTATATGTGGGAAAGCGCCGCCAGGAAACTGGAGGAATGGAAGAAGTGCGGCATGGAGAAGTATTCCATTTCCGTGAACATATCCACAAAGGACTTTTATTACCTGGATATCTGCGATACTTTCCGGGAACTGGCAAAGAGGTATGATTTTGACATCAAGAAACTGAAGCTGGAGATCACGGAATCGGCTCTGATGGAAAATATACAGGAGAACATGAAGACCCTGGACGGACTGCACGCCCTGGGGTATGAGATTGAGATCGACGACTTTGGAAGCGGCTATTCCTCGCTGGGCATGCTGAAAGATATCCATGCGGATATTTTGAAGATCGATATGATCTTCCTGCAGGAGACCAAGAACGTGAAGCGGAGCACCACCATTTTGAAAAATATCATCACCATGTCCAAGGAACTGGGCATGCCTGTCATAACGGAGGGCGTTGAAACGAAAGAGCAGGTGGACTTTCTGATGAAAGTAGGCTGCGATATGTTCCAGGGATTCTATTTCGCAAGACCCATGCATGTGGAGCACTTTGAGGAGCAGTACTGCGGTGAACTGACAGCGTGAGGGATGGGAGGTTTTTGAGGTGACGGAAGAAGAATTTTTGCTTCGGGAGTGGAATCAGATAAAGGTCGACCTGACAGAAAACGGATTCCTCTATAAAGGTGAGCTCAGGGAGTTGAATGAGAGAACGATCCTGCTGGACAGCCGCCTCACAGACGGGGAAACGGTTGCCGGGTCGCATCGGTATCGCGACATCCGGGAAGCTTTCAGTGCGCCAGAACTTTCCATGGGGCGTCCGGGAACTCCGGTCACAATATATATCATGCCCAATGTCTACTGGATCGACGATCCGGACGCAGCGGACGTGATGCAGAAAAGGGAGGGGTATGCCCTTCCTTTTGGCATGTATGTAAACTGTAGGGCATTGCATATCGTGGGACTCGGTGAGTTCCCGAATGATGTGGTGATCGCGGGGAACAGGGGGCAATCCCATGCCTGCAACGGCAATTATACCATGATCTGTTTTCAGGTGGAGGAATTATATCTCTCTGATCTCACCCTGGGAAATTATTGCAGCATCGATCTGGAGTATGACTTAAATCCGTATCTATGGCATAGGAGGCGGACGGGCGCGGTCACTCAGGCACAGATCGCTGTTCAACAGGGAGAAAAGCTTTATGCGAAAAACTGTGTGTTTGAGGGGCGTCTGAACCTTGATCCCGTCTGTGGCGCAAAGCGGGCATTGTACATGGGCTGTCAATTTGAGAGCACTGACGATGCCCTGAACGGCAACGCGGTGTATGTGGAGTGTATTTTTGAGTTCTACGGCGGACGTCCCATCTTTCAGGCGACGAGAACGGGGGATGTGTTCATAGACTGCTCTTTCTCCAGCGGGGTCGGAAAATATGGCAGGTGGAGGCCGGACTGGAGCCCGAAGAGGTATCAGGCTGACGTAATGGGACAGGAAGACAATGGCGGAAAAGGGCATCAATACCTGACGAAAGAAGGCGGTTCCGTGGCGCTGATCGACTGTAGTTATTTTACCCTGGATGGTGTGGAACTGGGCTGGACGAAATATCCGAAAGCCTCTTTAAAATGCTATCAGTATCAGGTCAGTCAGAATGATCAGCCCGTGACTCTGGGAGGGGAGGACGCACCGGAGACCGTGCAGCTGCAGGGGAAGAAGGCTTTGGAGGCGTACTTTTTTGAGCAGGACGGGCAACGCTTCGTCAATGTGGGCAATTTGCTTGGAGGCAGCGATGACTGGGATCCCATGGGGGTGCTGGCACAGGCAAAGAGTGCCGGAAAAACGGGAATCCCTACGCTGCTTACGATCACACCGGATCAGGCGGCGGTAGTGTCGGGGGAAGCTGCGGCAGCGCTTACGGCGAAAGCCTACTTATTTTCCCATGAGGAATGCAGGGAGAGAGTGCGTTTTTTTGTGGAGGAGGAAGATGCTCCTTTTGTGAAGATACGGCAGGAGGACGACTGCTGTGTGGTGGAGGGCTGCAATCACAGCGCGGAAACCAGGAAAGCAGTGATCCATGCCTGCACGGAGAGCGGCCTGGAAGCGGCGGCGGAGATTACGGTGGAACCGTATTTATTGCGGGCGCCCGGGTTTGCGCAGGAACCCTTTATCAGGAAAAGCGGGAAAACGCTGATCCTGGAATATGGACTGTCTGTCACGGAGAGGGCGGATGCGTCGGAGATCAGTTGGTACAGGTGCGACGACGGCAGCGAGATGGCGGCGTGCGGACAAAGTATGCTAGAACTGTCAGACCGTTTTTCTGAGGAAACGGACGGGATACTTTGTGGCACATCCAGACCGGGCAGTCCCTTGAGGATCTATCATCTGACGGCGGCTGACGAGGGCAGACGCCTGAAAGCGGTGATCCGTCCCAAGGTAAGGGGAAGCCTGGCGGGGGAGGCGATATCGGTCGTCACGGCGGAGCCCGTGGGAGAGGCGGATGTGGACAGGAACCGCCTGTCTACGGATTTCTTCGAACTGCCAGAGAGAAATCAGCTGGCAGTCCAAGAGGGCAGATGGACATTTGACTGCGCAAAACCGGAGGATATCGAAGTGGATTCCGCCACTTTCGGCAGCTGGAAGATGAATGAGCGCGTCCCGGCATGGAAGTATGGAGAAACGGGCAATGGCAGTATAGGCGCGGGCCTGTATCAGAATACCCAGGGTGCGCGGCTGCGCTACACCCCTGTAAATCCCCACGGCAAAGATATGTGCATGACGGTGAAAGCGGATCCGGCCAAGACGGCGGGGCAGGGCTTTGGCAGCGCAGGGCAGTACCTGGACCTGGGGATCAAGTTCGATACAGAGAAGCTGACAGGCTACGCCTTGCGGGTGATCCGCATCAAAGAGGCTTCCGATGCCGTGGCAATGGCGCTGGTGGAATATGAAAACGGCAGGAGCCGATATCTTACCGGATTACAGATGACGACCTGTTTCCTCACAGGCTGTACCATAAGGGTCGCGCTGGAGGGGAAGAAGCTGACGGCCACAGCCGCCACGGAAACGCCGCAGCCGATGGGAAAGCAGAAAAAAGGGTATGTTCAGAAAGTAGACCTGGAGGCGGAGGTGTCAGAGAATCCCCATGGCGGGATCCTGGTCTGGCATACGGGGACGCCCGGCACGGGAGGCTGGCAGAACACCACCATGCTCCACGGTATTGAGGTGATATATGGAGATTAGACAGGCGTCCGGGGACGCATTGGAGGAAATACTTACAATCTACGCCCATGCCAGGAAATTCATGGCGCAGAACGGCAACCCTACGCAGTGGGGGGATAAGTATCCCCCCACAGAGCGGGTGAAGCAGGATATTGCAGAGAAAAAGTGCCATATCTGTGTGGAAAATGGCAGGATTCTCTGTGTGTTCTATTTTGCCAGGGAGGAGGATCCCACTTACCGGGAGATCAGGGAGGGAAGCTGGCTGAACGATGAGCCTTACGGGGTGGTCCATCGGATCGCTTCCGCGGAAGGCGTCCGGGGCGCGGCATCATTCTGCCTGAAATGGGCCTTTGAACAGACCGGCAATATCCGCATCGATACCCATGACAACAATAAGCCCATGCAGGGCCTGTTGAAAAAATCAGGCTTCCAGTACTGCGGCAGGATCACCCTGGCAGACGGAAGCCCGAGAATTGCTTACCAAAAGACTCACGCTGTTAGCGTGCCAGCCAGCCGCCGTCAACGGCCAGCGTAAATCCGTGTACATAAGCGGCGGCGTCCGAAGCCAGGAAGATTGCCGCGCCGGCGATGTCCTCGGGAGTGCCCCAGCGTCCCGCAGGGATCCGGGAAAGGATCTCCTCGCTGCGCTGTTCGTCGCTTCTTAAATTCTGGGTGTTGTTGGTCGCCATATAGCCGGGCGCGATGGCGTTCACATTGATATTGTGCTTTGCCCACTCGTTGGCAAGTTCCCTGGTCAGTCCTATGATGGCGCTCTTGCTGGAAGTGTAGGCGGGAACCCGGATACCGCCCTGATAGCTGAGCATGGAGGCGATATTGATGATCTTACCGCCTTTCTGGTCAGCCAGCCACTTCCTGGCAAAAGCCTGGCACAGGAAGAACACCATCTTCTCGTTGATATCGATCACCGCGTCCCAGTCCTCTTCCGTCACATCCACTGCGTCGCATCTCTTGATGATTCCCGCGTTATTTACCAGAATATCCACACGGCCAAATGCCTTTTCCGCCTCTTCCACGATCTGCGGGATCACGGAAGTGTCCGACAGGTCGGCGATCACTTCCTGAAAACTTCCGTCAAAGGCGGCAATCTTCTCCGCCGTTTCCTGACAGCTTCTTCTGGCAACGCCGACCACATTTGCCCCCGCCTTTGCGTAAGCCACGCAGATACCCTGTCCAAGCCCCGTGTTGGCGCCTGTGACAAGGGCGGTCTTGCCCTCCAGTGAAAACATATCCAAATTAGCCATGTGCATATCCTCCATTCTGTTTGATGAAAACTTTATGATACCATTATAAACAAGAAATGGGGGTAATTCAAGTGTTCAGTGTCTTTTTACAGTGAAATCACCATCAGCCGCACCTCCAGCAGTTCCAGCTGCGGCCGCAGAATCAGCGTGCCGTTTTTGGCGGTCACTCTCGATTTCTTCAGTGTCGGTACGCTCCGGGCTTCCAGAAAGCCGCGTTCCATATCGGAAGCCGGGCTTCCGATTCCCATCTCTATCCAGGCATCGTAGAGACTGCCATGATGTCGGTTCAGGATATACTCGGTCAGAGAATACTCCTTATCTTCCACATCCTGAAGTTCCAGTTCCAGATAAAGCGATTCCGACGGCTCAAACATAGTGTAGCGATCCGTCTCAGTCATATCAAACCGTTCTCCCATGGCGTAGAGATTGGAAATGTGTTTATAGTGCCAGGCCATAACGCATATTTTCGACTGTGTCCTGGCAGCATACCAGCAATTGCCCTTTGCAAGGAAGCTGTCTCCCAGTTGCCGCAGCAGCCAGAGGGCATAGTAACCGGCCTTTGGCAGGCCGTCTGTGGTAAACAGTCCAAGGCCGCCGAACAGATAATCCTCGGGCAGCGGCCTCTCCGCCATCAGGTCGGTCAAAGACCAATAGGCAAGCCCGTCAGACCGGTCGTAATTTTCCAGGATATTTTTCACAAGATAACAGGATTTATAACAGGTATCGTTCAGCAGATCCTGCTGGCTGGGAGTGTTGTTCCACTCGCAGACATAAACAGGCAGGCCGCCTTTTCCCATCTCTTTCAGATCCCTTTTTACACAGGACAGAAATTCTTTCAATCCGTTTTCCCGGGGATTCAGGATCATGGAATCCGTGAAACCGAAAGAAGCGCGCGACTTTGTCTTTCCGCCCGCCATTTTCATATCATAAAAGGTAAAGCCGATAAAGTCCGGGGCGCAATGATGCTCCATGCCCCAGCGCAGCAGATCCCGGTACCAGTTGGAATGTTCAAGATCGCTTAGGTAAAACGTGCAGGGAAGCCCGAAGCAAAAGTCAGAATGGAACCGCTTTACTGTCTCGTATGTCCGTTGGTAAAAAAGGTAGAAATCCTCTGTCTTGCCGAAGCCGTACAGCCTTGGCGGCGTATCGGGCAGATGCCAGACGCTGAACTTCCACTGCAGTACTTCCGCCATGCCATAGCGGGAAATGACATGCTCCATAAACGCGGATATCAGGCCGCACCACAGATCCATTTTTTTCGGTTCACTTACAAGATGCTGAAAGGAAAAACGGTTCGGCTGCTTTGCCAGGGCTGCGGGCATGTAGCTGAAAGGCAAAAAGGGTTTCAGCCGGATGCTCCTTAAGAAGTCCAGCACCAGATCCACATAGGCAAAATTATAGCGGGGCTGCTCATTTTCATCCATGGTAAAGAGGAACAGGTTATCGGAGAGAATGCCGTTAAAGAACAGGTATTCATACCCGATGTCATGCTGCAGGCGGCGGAGCATGGACTGTACTTTTCCTAATAAAATATCGGCGGCCTGTCCCACGGCGGCTACAGTCCTCCAGGTATGCTTCAGCGGGTGCGCAGGGGCATGTACGGAAAAAGCGCCCCTGGCGGAAACCGGCGGGATGATCAGTGTCTGGGCGGTATCCTGCTGCAGATGCTTTTTCAGCCCCGCCATATAATTATGCTGCTCCAGGAAGATGGGCGTGTCTGTGGGAGCCTGCTTCTGTTTCCGGCGGTAGGCGCTGGGGAGCATGTTGTATTCTTTCCGGAAGATCTGGGTGAAAGCGTGGCTGTTGGGAAAGCCGCTGTCCGCGGAGATCTCCTCGATATTCTTTTCGGAATTGACGAGATCGTGGACGGCGTGGTTGAGCCGCAGATGCGTCAGGTAGGTCAGGTAATTGACCCCGAACTGTTCCAGGAAAAACTTGGACAGGTAAGGGGAGGACAGATGGACCATATCCGCCAGCCGTGACAGGGACAGGTCTTCCGTGTAGTGCTCTTTGATGATCCTAACGATCTCATCCACTCTGGACGCGTAACGGTGGTTGCGTTTGTCCAGGGCGGCGGAACGCTCTACACGGAAATGGGTAAACAGGATCTCCATCAGCTGATAAATGTAGATCCAGTTCCGCAGTTCATATCCGGTGCGCTGGTCGGCGTTATTTTTCACGATTAGGGCGATGATATGGCGCATGCGCTGAAACGCTTCCTCATTGCCGGATGTCCGGCTGTTGCACTCAAATTTCGGATGGAGCGGGACCGCGAAATTCTTCTCAAGGGTGGTCTGATCCATCTGGATGGATACATATACGCAGTCGGAGGCCCGCAGTTCATGGACGGTATGGCTCTCCACCGCGATGATGTCATCCGTCTGCAGCCGGAACATCTGGTCTTCCACGGAAAGATTGCAGCTGCCGCTCAACACAAAGATGATCTCGAAATAATCATGCATATGCTCGCTGATGTGTCCAATCTGATGCAGGGTGCATTTAAAGGGGGTATGGGATTCAAAGGTTGAGATTTCATAAGTCTGGGGCATGTCTGTTCCTCCGTTATTTGCTTGATTGTCATGTTGCTGCAAGTCCCGGGCAGAGACCCTGAAAAATCGGGGATTTTTCAAGACATTCTTTGTGGCTTTTGCTCGTCAAGTGCCATTTGCGTTGCTGCAAGTCCCGGGCAGAGACCCTGAACACCGTTGGTGTTCAGGGTTCGCTTCGCTCGTCAAATCCCCGAAAAAACATCTGCTCGTGCCAGCACGGCATCTGTTCTTTCGGGCACTTGACTTTGCCCTTTGCGGACATTTTAACAGATAATCGAAGAAAAATCACCTAAAGGAATTAAATATTTCAGTATTTTCAAAAATGCACAAAATAAAAATATGAAATTTGTGACAGAAATATAAAAACATTAAATTTTTAATCTATATTCTGCAAAAAATGATTCCTCCGTTTCCGGATTTCAGGAAAGGAACCGCTGACAGGTTAAAAAAGTTCCTAAAAGTGAGAAAGAATCAAATGGGTTTTATATGCGGAAAATCCTATACTGAGTGCAGTGAAAGCAAAGAACCGGAAAATACGCGCTGAGTGCACAGATGGGAGTAAGTATGGGCAAACCAATTTTACAGTTGAAAAATATTTCCAAGAGATTCGGGAGTGTGACAGCCTTGGATCATGTGTCCCTGGAAGTGTATCCGGGCGAGATCCGGGGGCTGATCGGAGAAAACGGTTCCGGTAAATCCACGATCTCGTCCATTGCCGCCGGTATGCAGAAAGCCAATGAGGGGGAAATGATATTCAAGGATCGGCCCTGGAACCCGGGCAGCATGATCGAGGCCCTGCAGCATGGCATCGGTATGATCGTTCAGGAGAGCGGTACCATCGAGGGGATCACCGTGGCGGAGAATATCTTTCTTGCCGAACTGGACGCCTTTCGGAACAAAGCGGGTCTGGTCAATAAAAGAAAGATGAACCAAAAGGCAGACGAGGCGATGGCAGCCATCGGAGTGGATCATGTGAAGGGCAGTATGCCCATGGCGGCTCTGGATTTTCAAACCAGGAAGCTGGTGGAGATTGCAAAGGTCATTATGAAGAACCCGGACATTCTGGTCATCGACGAGACCAGCACGGCGCTTTCCCATGACGGAAGAGACATTATGTACCGCCTGATCAGGAAACTCCGGGACGACGGCAAGGCAGTCATTTTCATTTCCCATGACCTGGAGGAGATCATGGAAGTCTGCGATACGCTGACCGTCCTCCGTGACGGTAAGCTGATCCGCACTTTTACAAGCGAGGAATTTGAAGCGGATGCCATCCGTACCAGCATGATCGGACGGGAACTGCAGGGAGATTATTACCGGAGCGACTTTACTCCGTCACGCCGTGACGAGGTTTCCATAAAAGCCATGCACCTGAAGCTGGGCGAGGAATTAAAGGATGTCAGCGTCACGCTCCATAAGGGGGAGATCGTTGGGGTCGGAGGGCTTTCCTCCTGCGGGATGCATACCCTGGGAAAAGCGCTCTTCGGCGCGGTTCCCTTAGAAAGCGGAAGCGTCACCACGGCGGACGGAAAGGAGATCAAGGCTCCGTTCACGGCCATGCAGGAGAGCATCGGTTATGTGTCGAAAGACCGGGATGTGGAATCCCTCTGCCTGACTGCCAGCATCCGGGACAATATCGCTATCGCGGGCATGGACAGGTATGCTGTTGGAGGATTCCTGATCACGAACAAAAAAGAAAAGGAATATGTGGGCAGACAGATCCACGATCTATCCATCAAGTGCTATGATGCGGAACAGCTGACCAGCCAGCTGTCGGGCGGGAACAAACAGAAAGTGGTCTTCGGCAAATGGATCGGCTGCGGCAGTGAGATCCTCATTCTGGACTGCCCCACCAGGGGCGTTGACATCGGCGTCAAGCAGGCCATGTATCAGCTGATGGTGCAGCTGAAGAAAGAGGGCAGGACCATCCTGATGATCAGCGAGGAATTGCCGGAACTGATCGGAATGAGCGACCGCATCCTGATTATGAAAAACGGTGAGATCACAAAAGAGTTCGAGCGCAGCGCCGAACTGTCGGACGCGGATATCATAGAGTTTATGATCTGAAAACAGCCTCGGAACGGGAGCGCAATGTGCCAAAGAGTCGGCACATGGAAAGATTTTCAGACGCGGAAGCGGCGGAACAATCCTTCCCGAGATTAGGGTGCTGGAGTGAAGAGGCGGAACTGGAATAGGAGGCATTTATGGAAAATATCAAAGAAAAATCGCATGGCCCGGATAAATATAAGATCCGGCAGACCATCATCACACTGCTTCCCCTGGCGGCTCTGGTGATCCTGTTCGCCGTTTTCTGCGGCGTGATCGGGGCGAAAGGGTATCGCCTGGATATGTATCTGAAGATCGTTTTCAACGAGGGCGTTGTCCTGGCGGTAGTGGCAACGGGGGCCATCTTTATCTATACCCTGGGAACTTTCGATATCAGCCTGGGAGCGGCTACGCTGTTTGCCGCGACCATGGGCGTCACGGTATATAACGCGACGGAAAGCCTGCTGCTGATGGTGCTGACGATCTTTGGGACGGGTATCCTGTGTTCCCTGCTGAATTCCGTGCTGGCATCGGTATTCCACATACCTGCTTTTGTGACCACGGTGGCTATGATGTCCGTGCTGTCCGCCGTAGCGGCGCAGATCATCACCACCAACGGCGGGGCGCTTGGCGGGATCAGTATTCCCGGCACGGTGCTGAAGCCCTTTGACACGATCGGATTTAAAGTTTTGCTGCTGGCGCTTTTCTTCCTGTTCTGCTTCTTTGTGTTCCAGTTGACAAAAGTGGGACGCAGGCAGAAATTCATCGGCGGAAACGCGGTCTGCGCCGCGCTGACGGGCATCCGGTATAACAGATATGCCATCATCGCTTTTACCATGACGGGCATAGGCGTGGGGCTGGGAGCGTTCCTGACCTTGGTCTACACGCCCTCCGTCACCACCACGACGGCCTCCAGCATCGGCATGAACATCTTTATCGCCATCGTGTTCGGCGGAATGCCCATCTCGGGCGGAGCAAGATCCAGAATCTATGCGGCTGTGGTGGGAGGGTTCTCTTTTATGCTGCTGAATGACATCCTGGAGGTGCTGATCGACAGCAGCGCGGCCTACGGGATCACCCAGGTGATCAGTGCCGTATTCTTTCTGGCAGTAGTCTATGTAACCAGCATGAACTACAGGACCAGCCTGCTGCCACGCTAACAAGGTGAGAAGAATTTCTAAGGTGTCAGAGTACGCCACCTAAGAAATTCTACGTCTGCGGTGCAGACTTTCTCACCTGGAAGAACGCAAAGGCGGCGTTCTTCCCGGAATGGAATTTAACGCCTTGTGCGTTAGAGATAAATGCAATAAAGCAGCATTCATCCCCTGGTCCGGGAACTGGAGGGAGAATGCGGAACTAAAAAACAGTCTCAAAACGGAGACGCAATCGAACAAGGGGCGTCGCAGTGCAGAGACCGGAACAAATTGTCGCAAGCGACAATTAGAATGGAGGATATGAAAATGAAAAACAGATTAAGGAAGTTATTGAGTCTCGCGCTGGCCGGGATCATGGCGGTTGGGATCATGACGGGCTGCGGCAACGGGGACAGTGCAGGCGGCACAAAGGATGTGAAGATCGGTGTCCTGGTGGCAGACGTCAGCGGCGAGGAGGCCCAGGGATTCCGCTCCTATTATGAGAATTACATAGCGGGGCAGTACGGCGTCACGTTTTCCTATACCGACGCCCTGGCAAGTGCCGAGGATGAGAAGACGGCCATTGAAAAGTTTGTCTCCCAGGGCTATCAGGCGATCATCTCCCTGTCCAGCAATGACCGGGCCATGCAGATCGAGACCTGCGAGGAGAACAAGGTTTATTATGCCATTGCCTCCGGCGTGCTGGACGCGGAGCAGTATGAGACCTATAAAGGGTACGAGTATTTCGCGGGACAGATAGGGCCCAGCAACGAGACCGAGTTTGAAGCCGGAAAGGCAATGGGCGAGTACTACAAGGGACAGGGCGTGTCCTCTGTGGCGATCTATGGTGCGTTTATCCCCAATCCCATGCACGTGTACCGCGCGGCGGGAGTGATCGTGGGGCTTGGCGACAGCTATGGCGGTTCTGATGATATGAACGCCATCGTAGGCCAGATCTTCCAGGATCAGGGCGTGAAGATGGATAAGATCTCAGGCGATGTGGAAGTGGCGGCTTACCTGCAGGGTTACGGCGATACCACCACGGATGAGCTGAATGCGGCCATCCAGAAAAATCCGGACGCGTTTCTCTCCGTGGGCATGGCGACCACATTCTTTACGCAGTCGCTGAACGAGGCAGGGATCTCTTTCTCCGATATCGACTCCTTTACGCAGGCCAACGGAACCGCCATCAAAGAAGGGAAACTTACCTACCTTGCAGGAAAGTATTCCTCATCCATCGGTCCGGTATTTGCCCTGATCATGAACGCGGTAAACGGCAATGTGATCCGTGACAACGGCAATGCGGTGTCTCTCAGCCAGGGATACCTGGTGGCCACCGACGGCAATACCTTTGACGAGTATTATGTGTCGGACAACGGCGACGCGCCGATCTATGACAAGGCCGCGCTGGACGGCATCATCGGTGAAAACGTAACCTTTGAGGATGTGAAGAAGCTGGTGGAATCCAGGTAAATTCACACGCGATTTGTGCCTGCGGTTTTCATACGCCCAAAAGCTTACGCTTTTCGGTGTCAGGGATCCGCAGGCTGCGGAAAGGCATGGTCATTCATGAATGCTTCGAAGAGAATCACAGGAACCCTTGCGATCCCCGTGATCGCGGCGATCCTGCTGGAGGCTGTCTGCCTTGGGAACGGACAGCATATCATATCAAATATGCGGAGTTTCAACAACTTTGTGGTGTACACGGCCATTGTCATGGTCACTACCATGGCCCTGTCGATCAACTTAAACAGCGGAAGGTTTGATTTCTCCCTGGGAGCCATGGCGGCATTGTCCGCCGTGGCAGGGGCGAAAGTCTCCTACGCGCTGCTGGGCGGAGGCGCGGGAAGTGCAGGCCTCATGCTGTTTGTGACGGTGGTCGCGGGAGCAATCCTGGGGCTGATTTCGGGAGCGCTGTATGTTTCCCTGAAGATACCGCCCATCATCACCTCCCTGGGCGTGACCCTGATTTATGAAGGGATCCTTTATACCGTCACCGGCGGGAAATATGTGATGGCAGAGGTACAGAATCCCTCCATGTCCGGGTTTGTGGGAACCTGGGTCTATGCGGCGGTCATCATTGCGGCGGTTCTTGCGTTCATGATCATTGTGTTCGACTATACCAAGTTCGGATACGATTACAACGCGCTGAAGAACGGACAGAAAGTAGCGGTCAACACCGGAATCCGGGAGATCCGCAATGCCATAGGCTGTTACGTTATCAGCGGGGCGCTGATGGGAATCGTGGGATTCTTAAACGCGGCCAGGAACACGAACATCAATGGCGGACAGCTGAACTTCGGCTCTATTTCCATTATGTTCACGGCGTTTTTGCCCATGTTCATAGGGTCTTACATCAGCCGGTTCAGCAATGAAAAGCTGGGATTTCTGCTGGCGGCGGTCTGTATGTCCCTGTTAAATTCCACTTTCGCCGCGCTTTCAAACGTGGTGACGGCGTCCATGCAGTCCATCATCAACGCGGTGCTGCTGGTGGTATTCCTTATCTATTTGAATAACGAAAAATTATTGGTCAGAATCTGGAAAACAGTAAAGGATGGACGAAATGTTCAAGAATCAGGAATTGCTGGATAAAGCGTTATCCCTTTTGCCCAAACTGCAGGAGACGGATGTGGCGGCTGCGGGTACGGTTGTGGTCGTGGAGGATGCGGAGGGAAAAGCGGTTGTCCGAAAAGCGGAGGACTACACGGCCCGGGTTTTGAAAAAGGGCGATAAGGTGTGCCTGGATTTCGGGGATCATCAGGTGGGGTACTTTTCCGTGGAACTGGGTTCCGCAGGCAGCCATGCCGATGCCCCCGTGCTGCTGCGGGTGCATTTTGCCGAAAATCCGGCGGAACTGCTGGAGAACGCGGAAGTCTATCAGGGTTGGATCTGTGCTTCCTGGATCGAAGAGGAGAGGCTGCACATCGACGTGGTTCCCTCCCTGCTGCGGATGGAGAGGCGCTATGCGTTCCGTTATGTGGAACTGGAGGTTCTGGATATCAGTTCCAAATTTGCTCTTACCCTGAAAAACGCTTCCTGCAGGGCGGTCTCGTCGGCAAGGGAGGAAATGCTGAGTGAGTTTCACACGCAGGATGCCCTGAAAAAGCGGCTGGATCAGATAGCCTGCCGCACCTTACATAACTGTATGCAGACGGTTTTTGAGGACGGCCCGAAAAGGGACCGGCGTCTCTGGATGGGGGATCTGCGGATGCAGGCGCTGGCCAATTACCAGACTTACGGCCAGAATGAGATGGTAAAGGCCTGCCTCTACCTGTTTGCGGCGCTCCCCATGGAAAACGGGCAGATCGGAGCCTGCCTGTTCCTGGAACCGGAACCGGAAGTGGACGACACGGTGATGTTCGACTATTCCCTGTTCTTTATCTGTGCCCTGTGGGACTACTATGAAGCCACCGGGGATGAGGAGACCCTGCGGGAACTCTGGCCCACGGCGTTAAGCCAGATTTATATCGCCGAGGACAGGCTGGGTGAGAATGACATCATATTGGATTCCGACGTGCTGGGCTGGTGCTTTATCGACTGGAACCTGACGCTGAACAAGCAGGCGGGCGCACAGGGGATTTTTCTGTATGCGCTGCAGGCGGCCATACGCATTGCGAAAGTTCTGGGTGAAGAGCAGGAAGAGGCGAAACTTTCCGAGATTTACGTGGTATGCAGGGATGCGGCTGTGCGTGAGTTGTGGGATGAGGAAAAAGAATGCTTTGTCAGCGGCAAGGCAAGGCAGATATCGGTGGCGTCCCAGGTCTGGATGATTCTGGGCGGCGCCATAGAAGGGGAAGCGGGACGGCGGCTGATGGAGGAAGTGGAGAGCCGGGAGGAGGCCGTTGGGATGGTCACTCCGTATATGTACCACAATTATATCGACGCGCTGCTTTTGCTGGGGGAAAAGGATAAGGCGCTTCTGAAGCTGGAAGCCTACTGGGGCGGCATGGCAGCACAGGGAGCGGACACGTTCTGGGAGTTATATAACCCCGCAGATCCCATGGAGTCCCCCTATGGAGGGACTATTGTGAACAGTTACTGTCATGCCTGGAGTTGCGGGCCGGCGTATTTTCTGCGCAGATATTATCAGGATGAGTGAAAGCGGGGAAAGAAGATGGAAAAGATCGATCTCAGGGCAAAGCCCTTTTACCTGGATGATGAGGCGGTAGAGTGGGTGGAGAGTACTTTTGCCCATATGACGTTAGAAGAAAAATGCGGACAGGTATTCTGCCCCATGGGATTTGGTTCGGAGGAAGATGCCTTAAAGACGCTGGTTCAGGACATCGGCGTGGGCGGCATGATGTACCGCGCGGATACGGCGGCAAATATTCAGAACACGCACAGAAAGATCCAGGAACTGGCTAAGATCCCGCTGCTGCTTGCGGCGAATACGGAGGCGGGCGGGGACGGCCTTGCCCTGGAGGGAACCTCCTTTGGAAAGCCCCTGGCGGTGGCGGCCACCGACGACCCGGAGAACGGCTACCGTATGGGGCTGACAGCCTGCAGGGAAGGAGCCGCGCTGGGACTGAACTGGTCCTTTGCGCCCATTGTGGATATCAACTATGAATTTCACAACCCCATCACTAATGTGCGGACTTTCGGGGACGACCCCGAAAAGGTGATCGCGTTTGCGTCCAGGTATCTGGATGGTGCGGACGAGTGCGATGTGGCGGCGGCCATCAAGCATTTTCCGGGGGACGGCGTGGATGAGCGGGATCAGCACATCCTCACCAGCATCAATTCCCTGTCGGCGGAAGCATGGGATGAAAGCTATGGCAAAGTATATCAGACCCTGATCGACAAAGGGGCAAAAACGGTGATGGCAGGACATATCGCGCAGCCGGCTTATGTGAAAGCGTTAAACCCGGAGGCCTCCAGGGAGGAGATGCTGCGCCCGGCCTCCCTGTCGAAGGAACTGCTGACAGGCCTGCTGCGGGGCAGGTTAAAGTTTAACGGGCTGATCAGCACGGATGCCACCCCCATGGTGGGCTTTACCGCGGCAATGCCCAGAGAACAGGCAATCCCCACGGCCATCGCCAGCGGGTGCGATATGATCCTGTTCAACAAGAGCCTGGAGGAAGACCTGGGGTATCTGAAAAAGGGCCTGGAAAACGGCCTGTTGACACAGGAGCGGCTGGATGAGGCGGTCTTGCGCATCCTGGCGGTGAAAGCCTCCCTACATCTGCATACAAAGCAGAGGCAGGGCACATTGGTGCCCGGGAAGGAAGCGCTGGAAGTGGTGGGATGCGCGGAGCATAAGGCGTGGGCCAGGGAAGTGGCGGAAAAGTCCGTCACCCTGGTGCGGGATGAGGAAAAGCTGCTGCCCCTTTCCCCGGAGAAATTCAGGAGGGTCTATCTGAATGTGATCCAGAAGGAAATGAGCCCGGAAGACCCCTATGTGCAGCAGTGGAAAGAAAGATTTGAAGCGGAAGGCTTTGAAGTGACGGTGCGGGATCGCCGGGTTGCCATTACGGTGCAGGATTTCATGGATCCGGACGCAATGACGCCCCAGAAGGGCAGGCTGATGCATGAGATGTACCGCGGCGTGGAGGAAATGAAAAGAGACTATGACCTGTATGTCTATATCTGCAACATGGAGAACGCTTCCAATAATACCACGCTGCGCCTGAACTGGAATGTCTGCTTCGGGCTTGGGGACGACGCCCCCTGGCTGGCTTCCGAGATTCCGGTGGTAATGATCTCCACCGCCTATCCCTATCACCTGTTCGATGCTCCCATGATCGGAACCTATATCAACAGTTACAGCGGCCAGCCGGAGTTTTGCCGGGCGGTGATGGACAAACTGATGGGGCGCTCCGCGTTCCTGGGCGTCAGCCCGGTGGATCCGCTCTGCGGGAAAGATTATCTATGAGGATGGAGAACATGAAAGCATTTATTTTTGACTTGGACGGAGTGATCGTCTTTACAGATCGTTTTCACTACCAGGCATGGAAAAGGATAGCGGACCGGATGGGAATTTATTTTGATGAGGAGATCAACAACCGCCTGCGCGGGGTGAGCCGGATGGATTCCCTGGAGATCATCCTGGAAAAATATGACGGGGAGCCATTGTCCCGGGAAAAGAAAGAAGCGCTTGCGGAAGAAAAGAACGGGTACTACCGCGCTCTTCTGGAGGGCATGACACCGGCGGACGTGGCGCAGGAGGTCAGGGACACGCTGAAAGAACTGCGCCGCCGGGGCTATAAGCTGGCCATCGGGTCTTCCAGCAAAAACGCCCGGTTCATTCTGGAGAAAGTGGGGCTGCTGGACGCCTTTGACGCGATCTCCGACGGCACGAACATCGCAAGGTCAAAACCGGATCCCGAAGTGTTTTTAAAAGGAGCGGCATTCCTGGGCGTGGAACCGGAGGAATGCGTGGTGGTGGAGGATGCCTTTGCAGGCATTGACGCCGCCAAGGCCGGGCATATGATGGCAGCAGGCATTGGCGACGCCAGGGATTACGAGAAGACGGATCACAGGCTGGACACGTTTGCGGATCTGCTGGGGATCTGCAATTCCTTATAGGTGCCCCGGATCAGGAACAGGGAGATCGCAAAGGTCAGCACGTCCGATACGGGCATGGAGTACAGCACGCCGTCCAGTCCGAACAGCACAGGCAGGAACAGCGCGAACCCCACGCCAAACACAATCTCTCTGACCATGGAGAGCAGGGTGGATGCCGCCGCCTTTCCCATAGCCTGTAAGAAAATGAAGCAGGCCTTATTCACACAGGCCAGGATCACCATGCACAGGTAAATGCGGAACGATCGTAAGGCAAAGTCCGTATAATGACTGCTTTCGTTGGCGGCGCCGAACAGGGCGATAAGCTGCCCCGGGAAAACTTCAACAATGAGGAACGCGACCGCGCCCACAGCCGCCTCGGCGAGCAGCAGCCTGGTAAACAGATCTTTTACCCGCTGATGCAGCCTCGCGCCCATGTTATACCCTACAATGGGGATGCAGCCCGCCGCCATGCCCACCACAATGGAGATGACGATCTGGAAGAATTTCATGACGATTCCCACTACTGCCATGGGAATCTGGGCAAACTGTTCCTGTCCGAAGATCGGATCTGCTGCGCCATATTTCCGTAACATATTGTTGATGGCCGCCATAGACGCCACCAGGGAAATCTGGGAGAGAAAACTGCAGATACCAAGCACAAGGGTCTTTCTGGCGATACCCTGATCCATGCGGTAGTCGCCTTTTTCAGGCCTGACCGTTTTCATGTGCAGCAGATACCAGAGCGATAAGAGGGCGGTAACGATCTGTCCGATCACAGTGGCCACTGCCGCTCCCATCATGCCCCATCTGAAAATGAAAATAAAAACAGGATCAAGAAGGATGTTCAGGATCGCTCCCGTCAGGGTAGAGACCATGGCGAATCTGGGGTTGCCGTCAGCCCGGATGATGGGGTTCATGGCCTGCCCGAACATATAAAACGGGATCCCCAGCGAGATGTAGAAAAAGTATTCTTTGGAGTGTCTGTAGGTTTCCTCGTTGACAGTGCCGCCGAACATGGCGATGATTCGGTCGCTGAAGAGCAGGTAGACGGCGCAAAGGATCAGGCTGCTGGCAAGGATGAGCACAACGGAATTGCCGATGCTCTTTTTGGCTTTTTCGGGTTCCTGTTTGCCCAGGCTCAAGCTGACAAAAGCGCAGCAGCCGTCCCCCACCATGACAGCGATGGCAAGGGCTATGACCGTGAGCGGGAATACGACGGTGTTGGCGGCGTTGCCATAGGAGCCGAGGTAAGCCGCGTTGGCGATGAAAATCTGATCGACAATATTATAGAGAGCGCCTACCAGAAGAGAGATGATACAGGGAACGGCATATCTGCGCATTAATCTTCCAATGTGTTCTGTTCCCAGAAATTGATTTGTTTCCATGATGTTTCTTCCTTTCACACAAAAAATAAACGTGCGGCAGATAACTGGATTTACGCAGTTCTTTGCCACACGTTCAAGAGATATTTTAAGGGTTCTTTTCAGGAATGTCAAAGGGTATTTTCCACAAAAATTGATGCGGTGCAACAGTTCAATCATGATGTATGTTCCATACCTGACCTCTTTCTAATTCTCAATATCAATCCTCTTTTTGTGTTGAATATGTATACCTATATGACCGATAGCTAAAAAGCTGCTGTAAAAGTCTGATAAGTTGCGCTTGCTCCGAAAATAACACACCCACCATGCTTCATACATTATCATTATATTGGGAATAAATAACATCAACAAAAAAAGTAATCCTATATAGGAAAAGCCTAAATTTCCAAACATACTGTTATCCTCCGGCTAAAAGTTTTTTTGCTTTCTTACACCAGGCCAAATACGTCTGATAGGATTGTATCCCAAACTCTACCGTAAGCAGATAATATTTGTGGGCAATATCCTCATTCAAGACTTTATTTAAAATTGTTTCTGCATGTAAAAGATATGGCAGCTCTTCATTGATTTTCTTTTCAAATGCTTCGATATGAATGAGTGCCTGTTCCTCGCCTTTCTCACTTTCAAAAAAAAATTTTAACAATGTCTCGTAACGAAGTTCATCTTTTTCAACAGGTAATGAAAGCCAATTTTTCAAATAATCATGTCCACTTTCTGTTATGGTGTAGATCAGTTTGTTCCGTTTGCTGTTTGTATCTTCCCTTTTCGTAGCAAGACCGCGATTAACTAAATCATTTAAGGCGGGGTATATACTGCCATAGCTTGCGCCCCAAAAATATTTCAGAGTGGTATCCATTCGCTTTTTGATTTCATATCCTGTTAATTCCTCATGGCTTAGTAATCCTAAAATCACACAATCAATCTTTTTTTCATTTGCCATTTCTGTCTTCCTTTCTTTCAACCACTCCAAAAGTCAAAATGTTTTTAGGACAATTCTCCCTTTTATTTGCTCTGATATGTATTCCCGGCAGACGTAAAATTCTACGTAGCTTTATACCTAATATCATAAATGGAGCCATCCAACAAAGATAATGACAAAATGCCCGTTTCCCAAATAAAATTGAGGGAATAAATATCAAACAAATAATTCCATAATAAATGATATAGCTTTGAACGGAAGAAACAGAGATACCATTTTCTGTTTCAAAGAAAAAATCTATGGAGATCATTTCTCCACCCTTGCTTCGGCTTTTTTTCATTGACTGCAAAAGCACATTCCTGTAACCCTCCCGCCGGACAAAGATAGGAACAAAATAATCTTCCGAAAGGGATGGCCATCAAAAGCATGAAAACAAAAACTAAAAAACTCCCGTTGATTATCCCATTCAATCCTGCGTTTATGATTAAAGCTGGGCTGAAATAGTATAGTGTGATAGGAAACAGGAGCAATGAAGTAATAAGCAGTGTTTTCTTATCCGTTGCCTTTTCATAAATGCCTCCATATCCATATAATATATCAGACTGATATATTATACACCGTGCAAATTTTGATTTCAACTGGTTTTCAAAACTTTTACCATCTTTCATTTTATCGAAAATTGGTATGCGACAAATATGATCTGTTTTTATTGAGGTAAAGGGGACGGAACTGGGACAAAAATTAATACAATGCTTTTCATGCGGATTGATTTTTGTTATCATAAGGGTAAAGTGCCGGGAAAGGGAGTGAACGGAAAATGACAGAACTGGAAAAACTGGATGCGGGCCTGGAGTACGATTTTTGGGACAGTGAGGTAAATGTGCGGAAGCCGCGGGCGATCCACATGTGTGAAAAGCTGAACGCCATGCCCCAGGATGATGAAGCGGCAATGTGACAATACTGCCGGGAGTGACCATTGGAAACAATGTGATCATCGCGGCTGGCGCGGTTGTGACAAAGGACGTACCGGATAACTGTATTGCAGGCGGCGTTCCTGCGGTAAAGATCAGGGATCTGAAGGATGACACAAAAGAGGAATGCCCATAAAACGGGAGATTCCATGTAAGACAGAACAGGAGCACAGCAAATTGGAAAACGAAAACAAGACCCCCGCCCACATCAAAGTGCGCGGGGCAAGGGTACATAATCTGAAAAATATTGACGTGGATATCCCCCTGAACAAGATCGTGGGGATCGCAGGCGTGTCCGGTTCCGGGAAATCTTCCCTGGCGCTGGGAATCCTGTACGCGGAGGGCTCCAGGCGGTATCTGGAAGCCCTTTCCACCTATACAAGGAGACGCATGACACAGGCGGAGAAAGCCCAGGTGGATGAGGTGAAATATGTTCCCGCCGCCCTGGCGCTCAGGCAGCGTCCCGGGGTGCCCGGCATCCGCAGCACTTTCGGCACGGGAACGGAACTTTTGAACAGCCTGCGGCTGATGTATTCCCGGCTTGCAAAGCACCGCTGTCCCAACGGGCATTATGTGAACCCCTCCCTGAATGTGGCGGCGGAGCAGGAACTGGTGTGTCCGGAGTGCGGCCAGCGTTTCTTCGCGCCGGGAGCGGAAGAACTGGCATTTAACAGTCAGGGCGCGTGCAGGCGCTGTGACGGAACGGGGATCGTCCGTACCGTGGATGAATCCACCCTTGTGCCGGACGAGTCCCTCTCCATCGATGAGGGCGCGGTGGCGCCCTGGCAGACGCTGATGTGGTCCCTTATGAAAGACATTGCCCGGGAAATGGGAGTGCGGACGGACGTGCCGTTTCGTGAACTGACGGAACAGGAGCGGGATATTGTATTCCACGGCCCTGCGGTAAAGAAAAACATCATCTACCAGAACAAGACCAGCGGTGCGGCGGGAGATATGGATTTCACCTATTTCAACGCCACCTATACCGTGGAGAACGCGCTGTCAAAGGTGAAAGACGAGAAAGGGATGAAGCGGGTGGAGAAGTTCTTAAGGCAGGGCATCTGCCCGGACTGCGGCGGGACAAGGCTTTCCGAGGCCGCCCGCGCTCCCAGGCTCCGGGGAATCTCGCTGGCGGAAGCCTGCCAGATGACGCTCTCCGAGTTGTCGGAGTGGGTTGCGGGTGTGCCCGGTTCTTTGCCGGAAGAGATGCGGCCCATGGCGAAAAGTATCTGCGAATCCTTTCAGGGCGCGGCGAAACGGCTGACGGATCTGGGGCTTTCCTACCTGACCCTGGACAGGGCGGCGTCCACGCTTTCCACAGGGGAACGTCAGAGGATGCAGCTGGCAAGAGCGGTGAGGAACCGCACTACCGGGGTGCTGTATGTGCTGGACGAGCCATCCATCGGCCTGCATCCTTCCAACATGGAGGGATTGAAAGGGGTCATGCATGACCTGCTGCGGGACGGCAATACGGTGATCCTGGTGGATCATGACACCCATGTGCTC
Organism: Lachnospiraceae bacterium; assembly: GCA_023664345.1. Lineage (GTDB taxonomy): Bacteria > Bacillota > Clostridia > Lachnospirales > Lachnospiraceae > Acetatifactor. Next base: position 77,653 of record JAMPFQ010000015.1, read on the forward strand.
TCCGAGGCGGACTGGCTCATAGAAATGGGGGCGGAGGCCGGCGCGGGGGGAGGCACGGTGATCGCCCAGGGAAGTCTTGAGGAGGTGGAGAACAACCCGGATTCCCGGATCGGCGGATTCCTCACGGGAAAAAGGGTGATCGATATGGGAAACCACATCCCCCCGGAGCGGGTATTTGAGTTAGGGACGATTCACCTGTCCACTTCCGGGATCCATACCGTAAAGCCGCTGGAGGTGGATTTCCCCCAAGGGCGGCTGATCGCCGTGACGGGGGTATCCGGTTCCGGGAAGACCACCATGATCCTGGAAAGCCTGATTCCTGCGCTGGACGCTCATATCAAGGGGGAGAAGCTGCCGGAACATGTGCGTTCCGTGACGGCGGAGGGCATCCGTCAGGTGAAGCTGATCGACGCCACGCCCATCGGGGTGAATATCCGGTCCACGGTGGCGACTTACGCGGATGTGCATGACGAACTGCGCAAGATCTATGCCAGGACGCCGGATGCAAAAGAAAGAGGCTATAAAGCCGGGGACTTTTCCTATAATACGGGCAAGCTGCGCTGCCCGGTCTGTGACGGCACAGGTTCTGTCAGCCTGGATGTACAGTTTTTGCCGGATGTGGAGATTCCCTGTCCTGACTGCAATGGTTCCAGGTATGCGAAAGCGGCCAGTCTGATTCGGCGCGTCTCAAAAAAGAAAAAGGGGGCGTACACCCTTCCGGAACTGATGGATATGAGTGTGGATGAGGCGCTGGAGGCCTGCGGGGATATCCCTAATGTGGAGCGGAAGCTTCGGGTGCTCCATGACCTTGGGCTTGGCTATCTGACGCTGGGGGAGGAGACCCCCAGCCTGTCCGGCGGCGAGGCCCAGAGGCTGAAACTGGCAAGCGAGATGGGAAAAGGGCAGTCGGATTCCGTGTTTGTCTTTGACGAGCCCACCATCGGCCTTCATCCCCTGGATGTGGAGACGCTTTTGCAGGTATTCCGTCGGCTGATCGAAAACGGGGCTACCGTTATCGTGATCGAACACGACATGGATGTGATCCGCAATGCCCATTATGTCATCGATATGGGACCGGGAGGCGGCGTCCACGGCGGGGAGATCATCGCAGTGGGGACGCCTTGGGAAATCTGTGATAACGGGGACAGCATCACCGGGAAATTTTTAAAGCGGTATGTGGGGAATGGTCAGCCGTTTTCTAATGGGCAATGAACTGCTCCCTGATCCAGCGGCCTGATTCGCTCAGGTCGCTTTCCGTCCAGTCGGAAGTCTTTTCACAGCCGGGATCCAGGACGCAGCAGGTCTCTGCTTTGTTGGCAAGGCTCCAGCAGAAGAAGCTGATATTGTATTTGTCCAGCAGTTCTATCCACTTTTCCGCCTGATTGAAATTATTTCCGCCGTTCCCGGAGGCGTCGCACATGCCAAATTCACTGACGAATACAGGCAGCCCGCCGTTTACGCAGGTCTCCAGACGGCTGCGCAGGTCGTCTGTGTGAGTGGCCGCATAGAAATGCAGCGTGTACATCACGTTGTCAAAGGGGAGCGGGGAAGCCGCCGCCTGGTCGATATCCTGGCTCCAGGTGGGAGAACCCACCAGGATAACGGCGTCCCCGTCATTTTCACGGATCACGGGGATGACCTCGTTGGCGTAGGACTTTACACTGTCCCAGGTGGCGTATCCGTTGGGCTCATTGCAGATCTCGTAGAGGATGTTGGTGTGGTCGCCGTAGAGAGAGGAGATTTCCCGGAAGAACGCGATCGCATCCTCTTTGTGTACATTGGGATCCCGGTCGTTCAAGACATGCCAGTCCACGATCACATACATCCCCAGGTCCGTGGCGTAGTCGATGCCGTTCTTTACCAGATTCTTTAATTCCTCCTGATCGCCGCCGCTGCTGTAACCGTTGTATTCGTCGGAGTACAGGGCCAGGCGGACGCAGTTGGTATTCCAGTCGTCCCGCAGGGTGCGGAAAGAGTCATAGTTCACATACTGGGGAAACCAGGCTATGCCGTGGGTGGACATCCCGTAAAGCTGGATGGGATCGCCGTTCTGATCCGTCAGATCGGCGCCGTTTACGGACAGGGCTCCGTGGAGAGCCGCAAAAGAGTCTGCGGAATCGGACGGCTGCCCGGCGGAGGGTGTGCCTGGGAACGCGTCAGCGGAAGCCTGCCCGGCGGAGGGTGTGCCGGAAGACACGGCAGCAGATGCCTGATGCTCAGAGGAGGCAGCGCTGACGGAGGGATCCGAAACAGGTGCAGCCTGCGATGCGGCGGATCCTCCGAAAGCGGATATGTCGGAGGCGTTCTCCGCAGTTTTGGAAGCTGCCAGCGTTTCTGCGTCCGAAGAAGCATGACTCTGTTCCTCCGGTGTTTCCAAGTGCCCGCACCCGGCCAGCATAAAAGACGCAATGGCCAGCGCCATGATGGACCATTTTCTTTTCTGTGATATTTCCATATATTTTCTCCTGAAACGTGTTTGAAAGGTTGACTGGAAACTGCTACGAGATTATTATAATATAAAAGTTGTTCAGAGCCAAGCGGATCTGGTCGGAAATGTGTGCTGAATGCTTACACCCAGGCACACACGCGGTGTTTTCGATATCAGCACGGAACAGCTTTTGAGATGGATATATGATGATCAAGGAGCAGGGGAGGATGCTATGAACGAAAACAGGGATCCGAAAAAGTCCAACGATATGGATGAAGCCATGATGGAAGACATTCTGAGACATCTGGACAGCGAACTGGAAAAGGGCGCCATGCGGATGAGCGTGATCATGGATGAGAATACAAAGGGGAAAGAAGTGTCCCATAAATGCTGCAACAGCTATGGCAGGCCCGCAAACGAGACGGTGGGGCTTCTGGACATGTATACAGACAGGAACGCGGGAGAGCCGGACAGACAGGGATGAAGCCGCATTCTTTCAGAAAACCGGGGCGGAACCGCAACAACCGCTGTATGCGACATTGAAATACATAGTGAAATCATGCTTTACATATGCTATACTTATCTTGATATACTAAGGTCTTTTTCATCACGGAAGCAGTATATGCTGCATACATTACCGGAGGAGTACATCGCAAATGGGAGACACGAAGAACATAGCGCTAATCATAAATGCGTCCAATTTTGAACGTCAGAAGGTTATTGTCAAAGCGGCTCACCGAACCTTGCAGGAAAGGGGCGGTTATACGCTGTATGTGTTCAGCAATTACGGAGCCTTTTATGACGATACATGGCATGAGCACGGCGAGGGAGCCATTTATGATCTGCTGAATCATATGAGATTTGACGGCTGCATCATGGAGGGGAATCTGGGAAGCAGACAGTTTGCGGATCGGATCGCCGAGAAGATCAGGAGGCAGGGAACGCCCCTTGTGACCATCAATATCCAGGCGGGTGATGCTCCTTTCCTGACCATTGATGCCTATAAGGCGGGCTATGAACTGATGGAGCATCTGACGGAAAAGCATGGTTGCACGCGGATCAATCTGGTCCAGCAGGACAGCGGCGACGTGATCTCCACGCAGATGGAAAAGGCGTATCGGGAAGTACTTGCCAAAAAGGGTATCCCATATGATGAGAGAAGAGTGATGGCCAGGCAGGTGTCCGTACAGAACGGGCGCAGCCTGTATGAAGAATTTCAGAAAATGGGGATCGGGGATGCGGAGGCGGTGATCTGTGTCCATGACGTGATGGCTATCGGGCTTTGTCTGGAACTGGAGGACAGGGGGTTCAGGGTGCCGGGGGATATGCTGCTGTGCACGCTGAACTACAGTACCAACAGCATTGTGTTCCGTCCCATGCTCACCGGCGCGGACAGAATGGATGAAGAGGCGGCAAAGTCGGCCTGTGACCTGCTGGAAGATATGATGGCGGGCAAAATGGTAAACAGGGAAAATTTTTATGAGTGTAAGATGCATTACGGAACCAGCTGCGGCTGTGACAGTCACGAGGAGACGGTCTATGGCAAGCGGTATCAGGAACTGATCCTTGCCAAGGTGGAGGCGGCTACTCAGGTCAGCGGGATGATGCAGTATAATAACGCGCTGGAAAAAGTGGATTCCCTGGACCAGCTGGCGGATAACCTTAAGAATATGCTGGAGGGGATCAGCTGCTCGGATTTCTTTTGTTGCCTGAACCAAAGTGATTTGAAATATATCGTCAACGAAGAGAGCGAGAGGAAAACGGAGCAGGGCAGGATATATGACAGGACCATGGTTGCTGTCACGGGAGTGTCCAAAAGGACGGGACAGTTGAAAAACGTGGCGTTTCCGGTGGAGAAGCTTTTCCCCGCAGAGACCAGGGAAGGAGATGTTCTGATCTTCCTGCCTGTCCATTATAAGGAACAGGACTTCGGGTACATGGTGTTCCTGAACGAGTATTTTCCCATAGAGATCTACAATTACCGCATCTGTCATGAGAGCATAGGCAGCAGTATTGAAAACCTGCGCCGCCAGATGATTCTGCAGAGCAGCATACAGACGCTGGATGAACTTCACATGAAAGACCAGATGACAGGGCTGTATAACAGGTTCGGCCTGCAGCGGTTTCGGGATGATTATACGGCAGGAAACGAGTTCACGGTGGCGATTATGGATATGGACGGACTGAAAAGGGTCAATGATGAATTTGGCCATCTGGCGGGCAATCATGCGCTGTGCATCATTGCGAAAGTGCTCCAGGAAGCAAAGGATGAGGATGAACTGCTGGTGCGCTACGGCGGCGATGAATTCCTGATGCTTTCCCGCAATACGCAGTTGGAACACTGGCAGGGCCTTCGGGAGCGGATCGACAGGATACTGGCGGATAAGGTGAACAGAAGGCAGATCCGCTATCAGCTGGGCGTGAGCATCGGTTATGCCATAAGTACGAAAGAGCACCCTCTGCCGGTTGAGCAATGTTGTGAACTGGCAGACCAGGCCATGTATCAGGACAAGAGCAGCCGGAAACGCCTGCGGGCGGAGGGGATGTAAATGAAATTATTGGTGATAGGCGGCAGTTATTTCTTTGGCAGGGTGTTCGTCACGCTGACGGCCAAAGTACATGATATCACGGTGGTCAACCGGGGCACTTATTCCCTGGAAGAAATGGGGGTAAAGCAGATCAGGGGAGACCGTCATGATCCCGCACTCTGGCAGGGCCTTAGGGGAGATTATGATGCGGTGGTGGATTTCTGCGCCTATGACAGGGGTGACATCAGTTTGTTTTTCGAGAACTTCAGAGGACATATCAGACAGTACATCCTGATCAGTACAGTGGATGTTTACCAACGGACGGGAGGGGTCAAGGGAGAAGACTCCCCCTTTGAGAACAGGATATTTCCCGGGGAGGCAGGAGCGTATATTGCCGGTAAAGTGGCGCTGGAACAGGAACTTCCGGAGGTCTGCACGGACAGGGGTGTCCAATATTCGGTACTCAGACCGGCGGTTCTGTACGGCCCCTATGATTATGCTCCCAGGGAGTCTGAATATATTCGCTTTATGGTGCAGCAGGGGCTCCTGCCCCATATTACGGACACAACAGGCCGTTTCCAGCTTGTCTATGTGAAAGATGCGGCGGAAGCGGTGCAGAGATGCCTGCTGAATGAAAGAACTTATGGTCAGGCCTATAATCTGTGCCAGGATGAGATCATGGATTATGACCGTTTTTATCACTATCTGTCCGGGGCGGCGGATGTGGAGGTCAGGGAGGTTCCCTTGACCTGTGCCCAGGCTCTGGAGCAAGGAGTTCCTCTGCCCTTTCCGCTGACGGAGGAGGAGACGCTCCTGGTCTCCAATGAAAAGAGCAGGGCGGAACTGGGGCTTGTCTATACGGATCCGGGAGAGGGCATGGCGAAGACTTACAGGGCGTTTAAGGGCGTGTATGGCAGCTGAGACGAGGCTGCGGACGCCGTGCATCCCGAAGTTCCTGCTGATCAAATGCCGCTTGCGCGGCGGAATGAGAGGAAATATGAGAGAAATCATATGTTTTCATGATCCCGATGAGATCAACGGTTATCTGAGCAACTGGTATCTCTCGGACTTTGAAACAGAGGGAATCCAATATTCCTCCATGGAACAGTATATGATGTACCAAAAGGCTGTCCTGTTCCATGACGAAGAAATTGAGGGACAAATTCTGGACACGTCGGATGTGGGAAAGATCAAGGCGCTGGGGCGGTCCGTGAGGAACTATGACGATTTGCTGTGGAACGGAATGCGGCAGATTGTCGTATATAAGGGTCTGCTGGGGAAGTTCCGCCAGAATGAAGAACTGAAGAAAGCGCTTCTCGCCACCGGGCAGAGTATCCTGGCAGAATGTGCAGTGCAGGACAGGATCTGGGGAATCGGCCTTTCCATGAAGGATGACAGACGCTTTGACCTGAAAGAGTGGCAGGGACAGAACCTGCTGGGATTTTCCCTGATGTGCGTCCGGGCGGAATTGGCGCGGTCAGTTTAGAAAATCCAGCGCGGGAAATTTTTATGCCATATGACTGGAGGGTTTTATAGGAAAACGGGATCCGGGAAATGGTGCGATGCGGAACGATCATATCTGACGGCAGAGATTGGATTTAGTAAAGGAGAGATACGGCAACATATCAAAAGCTGTTTATTAGAAAGGGCAGAGAAACGGGACAGTCCGGGTTTCTGTCCTTTTTGCATAAATGGCCAAAGTACCGATTGACAGACAGTACATTATGTATTAAAATATACTTAGCAATACTAAATACTTGAACATTCTGATATCTCGCTGCGGATTGCATGGAAAGGAGAGGGAAAATGGCAGGGTACATCATAAATATTGTTGTGGGATGTCTTGTCGGTCTGATATTCATTCTGCTGGGGATCTGCCAGTGCAGGAGCGAGTCCCCTGTGGGCATGAATACCGGAGAAAAACCGCCCAGACCGGAGCAGCTGAGCGATGTGAAAGCCTGGAATCAGGGGCATGGCCGGGCATTGATCCGATTCGGGATTGTCATAGCCGTCACTGTCGGCGCATTTCCCCTGCTGTTGGAGCATGCCGACGTTCAGGTGATGACGGTTGCTTTTATTGTCATGATCGTGGCGGAGATCGCGGGCCTGGAGGTCAATCATGTCAGGCTGGAGCGAAGGTATAAGATAAAATAGAAACAGGACGGTGGCAGATTGAAACCTAAATATGAGCAGCAGATGAAAAAGGGCGTTTTGGAAATGCTGGTGCTGCGGCTCCTTTCGGAGAAAGAAAAGTACGGCTACCAGCTGATCTGCGAACTGCGGGATAAGAGCGACGATATGTTTCTTTTAAAAGAGGGGACGCTGTATCCCATCCTGTACCGGATGGAGGACGACGGCCTGGTGGTGAGCAGGTGGAGTGAGCCGAAAGGCAGGGAAGTGTCCAGAAAATATTACGGCATTACGGCGGAGGGCCGGGATACCCTGGAACAGCTGCAGGCTCTCTGGGGCAGATTTTCGGAAAAGGTCGATCATATTATGAAAGAGGTATGACAGATGAACGCGGAAAAATATGCGAAACAGGTCACAAAGCATTTAAGATGCTCCGGCGGACGGAAGCGGGAGATCAGAAAGCAGATCACGTCGGATATCCGGGCGGCTCTGGAGGAAGGGGGTTCCCTGGAACAGGTCGTTCAGGATATGGGAGAGCCCAAAGCGCTGGCGGCGGAATTTAATGTGAGTTTCAGCGAGACGGAAAAGAAAGCGGCGGGCAGGGCGAAAGTGTGGAAGGTTCTGACTGTCGTATTGATCATACTGGCCGTGCTGATCTCCCTGGCCTGGTGGGCGCTGCCCAAGACGAGGCTTCTGAGCGACAGTAAGGTCTTTTCGGAAGAGCAGGTCCGGGAGCGGGCAGAACTGATCATCGATCTGTTCAACGAAGAAGATCATGTGGGTCTGCGGCCCTATCTGACCGACGAGATGGCGGAACTCATGACGGAGGAGACCCTGGGACAGATAAAGTTATATATCGGCGACGACTGGGGGGAGATGCTGAATATAGGCAATGTGTATCTTCTGGAAGTCAGCCAGTTCGGACAGAAAGGAGCCATGGTGCAGATGACGGTATCTTATGAAAAGGTCGGCGTGACCTACACCATCAATCTGGACGAGGATCTGCAGCTGGCGGGATTTTATCTGAAATAAGGAGGATGCTTTATGGTTTTCTGGATTTTTATGTTTCTTATGAATATGATAATCCCTCTTATGATGATCGCTTTCGGAAAAATATTCCTGAAAAATCCGCCGAAAGAGATTAATTCCGTCTATGGATACAGGACTTCCATGTCCATGAAAAACAGGGACACATGGGATTTTGCCCACCAATACTGCGGGAAGCTTTGGTACAGGCTGGGGTTGGCGATGCTGCCCATATCGGCGGCGGTCATGTGCTTTGCCATAGGAAAAGATGAAACGATAACGGGGATGGTAGGCGGGATTGTCTGCGCCGTGCAGACGATCGTTCTGGTCGGTTCCCTCTATCCCACCGAAAGGGCATTGAAGAAGAATTTTGCCATGGACGGAAAGAGGCGCTGCGATTGACCATTGACTTCCTGCTCCAGATAGAATATAGTGTTTATGCTGTGATTGGCAGAAAGGAGCAGTAAGAGAAGATCATGAAAAAGATATGGAAACTGGCTATGGTTTTGGCAACAGTGACTGCATTGGCAGGCTGCGGCAAGGGAGAACAGGAGGCGTCGGGGGCGCAGGGCGGCACGGATGCCGCAGGGACACAGGGTGATGCGGACGCGTCAGCGGCCCAGGAGGAAAGCACAGAGGCTTCCGGGCAGGAACAGGCTATCGATCCCGCGGGAAAGCATCATGTGGAGATCATCGTAAAGGATTATGGGACGATCTCGGTGGAACTGGACGGCGATGCGGCGCCCATCACGGTGGAAAATTTCCTGAAACTTGCAGGCGAGAGATTCTATGACGGACTGACATTCCACCGCATCATAAGCGGATTCATGATCCAGGGCGGCGATCCCCTGGGCAACGGGACCGGAGGCTCCAACCAGAATATCAAAGGCGAATTTGCCCTAAACGGTGTGGATAACAATCTGTCCCACACAAGGGGCGCTATCTCCATGGCACGTTCCCAGATGATGGACAGCGCCAGTTCGCAATTCTTTATCGTACATGAGGACAGTACGTTCCTGGACGGGCAGTATGCCTGCTTCGGTTATGTGACGGAGGGCATGGAAGTGGTGGATGCCATCTGTGAGGCGGTTCCCGTTGCCGACCAGAACGGTACGGTGGCGTCCGAGGAGGATAAGCCTGTGATCGAGAGCATCAAGGTGATCGATTAAGGCATAGGTGGCATGTTCCGGGCAGATCCCGGCAGATATGGAATATTTTGGAAGACAGAGTGGCAAAATGCACAATGCGCCACTCTGTTTTTATGAGCTTTTTTCACGAAATTGCCTACTACATTTTTAATATTTTGACAATTTGAAGTTTATTCTGTTAAAATAAGGGTATAACAATTAAGTAAGAACGTGGAATGCTGCTGTGGACAGCAGGCATGAAAGTCGGCTCAATGTGGCGGAAAGGAGAAATCTGTGTTTAAAGTTGGTGAATATGTAGTGTGCGGCAATAAGGGCGTGTGCAGGGTGGAAGACATCACGACACTGGATATCACGGGAGTGGATAAGGAACGGAAATATTATATTTTGAAACCGAAGTATGTATCGGGAAGCACCGTTTATGTTCCGGTAGATTCTTCCAAGGAATCCATGCGGAAAGTGCTGCAGCCCGAGGAAGCGAGAGAGTTGATCGGTCATATACCGGATATCCCGCTTCTCACGTTCACTGATGATAAACTGTTCGAGCAGGCCTATAAAGATTGCATGAGATCGAATGACTGCAAGGAACTTGTGAAAGTCATCAAAACGATCTATTTAAGGAAGCAGAAGCGGATCCAGGCAGGCAGGAAAGTTACCGCGGTGGATGCCAAATATTTCCATCTGGCGGAGGAGAGCCTGTACGGAGAACTGGCGGTTTCGCTGGATATGAGCCGGGATGAGGTGGAAGCTTATATCGCGGGCGAGATTGGCGGCATATGATCCAAAAAGTACTTTACATTTCACGGTAAAAGTACTATGATGAAAACAGAAAACGATGACGAGAACAGTAGCCTGGCGGAAAGCATCAGAGAGAACCGTCCGTTCTGTGTATGCAGAGCGGTGCTGTGAGCGGTTTGGTGGGAAGCCATGTGAAGACCATCTCTGAGTGGCTCTAATACAGCCCGGCAGCTTCCGTTACGAGCAAATGAAGGTGGCATATCTGCTGGAAACAGCAAAATGCAACAAGGGTGGAACCGCGTGTGGCCATGTAAAGAAATGCGTCCCTTGCAATGAAGATTGCAAGGGACTTTCTGCGTGTATAAGCAGGGACGGAACCGGAAAAACAAACAGTCTCGGAACGGTACATGCCCGAAAGAAATTCTCAGCTGCGTTCTTTGCAGATGAAATTTCTTTCAGAACAGGGGCATTGGAGTGCAGAGACGGAACTGGAATAGGAGGGAAAAATTATGGTATTAAAACTGAAATTGAAAGAACTGGCAAAAAAGTGTTTTGAGGGCGATCTGACCATGCCCAAGGCGACTTTCTGGATGATCGGCGCCATCTGCCTGCTGGCGGGAATCGTGTATGGCCTGTGTGTGGCGCCCCTCACCCATGGCGTTACGATCGGCAGTAATAATGGCAATTATGACAACAGGTATGACAGCTGCGTATGGGGATCGGGTGAAAATGGCGAGGAGGAAGAGGAAGCATGAAGATCACATTGAAAGACGGCTCCGTCAGGGAGTATGCGGAAAGCAAGAGCGTGTATGATATCGCGCTGGACATCAGCGAGGGACTGGCAAGGGCGGCCTGCTGCGGCAGGGTGGACGGCGCAGTGGTGGACTTGAGGACCATTCTGGACAAGGACTGCGAACTGAGCATCTGTACCGCCAATGATCCCGAGGGACTGGCGACCATCCGCCACACTACTTCCCATGTGATGGCGGAGGCGGTGAAGCATCTTTTCCCAGATGCGAAGCTTGCCATCGGCCCCAGCATTGACACGGGATTTTACTACGATTTTGACCATGAGTCCTTTTCCAGGGAGGATCTGGACGCGCTGGAGGCGGAGATGAAGAAGATCATCAAGCAGGGCGCGAAGCTGGAGAGATTTACCATGCCCAGGGAAGAGGCAATCAGATTTATGGAAGAGAAAGGCGAGCCCTATAAAGTGGAACTGATCCGCGATCTGCCCCAGGACGCGGAGATCTCTTTCTACAGCCAGGGTGAGTTCGTGGATCTCTGCGCGGGCCCCCATCTGATGAGCACTAAGTCCATCAAGGCTTTTAAACTGACCTCTTCGTCCATGGCATACTGGAGAGGGGACTCTGATAAGGCGCGCCTGCAGCGTATTTACGGAACCGCTTACAGCAAAAAGGAAGAGCTGGCGGAGCACCTGGAGAGAATGGAGGACGCAAAACGTCGTGACCATAACAGGCTGGGCAGGGAAATGGGACTGTTCACAACCGTTGACGTGATCGGACAGGGCCTGCCTCTGTTTACTGCCAAGGGCACAAAGATGATCATGAAGCTGCAGAGATGGATCGAGGATCTGGAGGAGAACGAGTGGGGCTATATACGCACCCGCACCCCCCTTATGGCGAAATCCGACCTGTATAAGATTTCCGGCCACTGGGATCATTACAAGGACGGAATGTTCGTGCTGGGAGACGAGGAGAAAGACAAGGAAGTGTTCGCCCTCCGTCCCATGACCTGTCCGTTCCAGTATTATGTCTATAAAAACGAGCAGCATTCCTACCGCGACCTGCCCATCCGCATGGGCGAGACTTCCACCCTGTTTAGGGCGGAGGATTCCGGTGAGATGCATGGGCTCACAAGAGTAAGGCAGTTTACCATTTCCGAGGGACATCTGATCGTGCGCCCTGACCAGATGGTGGAGGAGTTCAAGGGCTGTCTGGCGTTGGCGAAGTACTGTCTGCAGACCCTGGGACTGGAGGAGGATGTGACCTATCACCTCTCCAAGTGGGATCCTGAAAACCGTGAGAAATATATCGGTGAGCCTGAAGTCTGGGAGGAGACCCAGCAGCACATGAGGGATATCCTGAATGAACTGAACATCGATTATGTGGAGGATGTGGGCGAGGCCGCTTTCTATGGCCCCAAGGTGGATATCAACGCCAGGAACGTATACGGCAAGGACGACACCATGATCACCATCCAATGGGATGCCCTGCTTGCGGAGCAGTTTGACATGTATTTCATCGACCAGAACGGCGACAAGGTTCGTCCCTATATCATCCACAGGACATCCATCGGGTGCTACGAGAGGACCCTGGCATGGATGATCGAGAAGTACGCGGGCAAGTTCCCCACCTGGCTCTGTCCCGAGCAGGTACGCGTTCTGCCCATCTCCGAGAAGTATGCGGATTATGCGGAATCCGTGCGGAAACAGCTAAAGGAGAGAGGCGTGGATGTGACCGTGGATAACCGCTCCGAGAAGATCGGCTTTAAGATCCGCGAGACCAGGCTGGCGAAAGTGCCTTATATGCTGGTGGTAGGCGAGCAGGAGGCGGCAGCGGGTCTGGTGTCCGTCAGGAGCCGTTTTGCGGGAGACGAGGGACAGAAGCCTCTGGCGGAGTTCATGGAGCAGATCTGTGAGGAGATCCGCACCAAGACGATCCGGAAAGAGGAAGTACAGGAAGAACAGAAATAGCACAGGAGAAACTTATGATAGGAATCGATCTTGGAACCACCAACAGCCTCGTCTGCGTATGGGAGGAAAGTGGCGTGAGGATGCTGAAGAACCGGTTCGGGGACAGCATGACGCCCTCCGTTGTCAGCTTTGACGAGGATGGTACCGTTTATGTGGGAAAAACCGCCAGAGAACGCCTGGTCACGCACCCGGAAGTGACGTTCCGGGAATTTAAGCGGGAGATGGGAACGGAGACCAGATATACTGCGTTTGGCCATGTATACACTCCGGAGGAACTGTCCGCCCTGGTGCTGAAACAGTTAAAGGAGGACGCCGAAGCCGAACTGGGGCATCCTGTGGAGGAGGCGGTCATCAGCGTGCCTGCCTATTTTAACGACAGGCAGCGTGCTGCCACCAGAAACGCGGGGCTTCTGGCGGGGCTGAAAGTGGACAGGCTGATCAATGAACCGTCCGCGGCGGCGCTTTCCTATCACATCGAGCATTACAATGAAGAGGAAATGTTCATCGTTTTTGACTTCGGCGGAGGCACGCTGGACGTTTCCCTGGTGGATTCATTTGACAATATCATCGAGATCCGAACCATTGCCGGCAACAATAAACTGGGCGGAAAGGACTTTAACGCCCTGATTGCCTATGATTTCTGCGAGAAGAACGGACTTTCATGGGATGCGCTTTCCCGCCGGACGCAGGAGATCCTGCTGCGGGAGGCGGAGAAGACCAAGATGAAGCTGACGGACGCGGAAACAGCACTCATGCAGGTGAGGATCGATGAAAAGGAGTACTCTTATGAGCTGGACAACCAGCAGCTGATCGATTTTTCGGGAGAACTTTTTGTGGAGATCCAGAAAGTCCTGACCCGGCTGATGAACGATGGCACGGTGACGGTGGGAAATATTTCCAGGGTCATCATGGTGGGCGGCTCCTCTAAAATGCCTGTAGTCCGGCAGTTCGTTTCCAGGCTTTTCCAGGGAAAGATCAGCGAGGGCGGCAACCCGGATGAGATCGTCTGTGAGGGAACCGGGATCCTCTGCGGCATCAGACAGCGGAAAGAGGGCATCCGCGATATCGTGCTTTCGGATATCTGTCCTTTCACGCTGGGAGTGAAGATAACCAACGATATCATGTCCCCTATCATCATGAAGAATCAGACGCTTCCCTGCAGCTGCGTGAGGCCCTACACCACAGTGAATGATTACCAGAATAAAATCATTTTTCAGATTTATCAGGGGGAAAACCGTACCGCGTCCCGCAATCTGCTGTTGATGTCGATCATGCTGGTCATTCCTGCCAAACCTAAGGGACAGGTTAATTTTAACGTGCGTTTTTCCTATGACATAAATGGTATTTTTGACATCGACATCGACTGTCTGGAATCAGGGGAACATGTGCACAGGGAACTGAGCAGTTCCGGCAGGATGTCCGAGGAGGAGATCCGGGAGAGGAAAGCCGCCCTGGAGGGCATGAAGATACATCCCCGGGAGATGGAACGGAATAAGTATCTGCTGGAGCAGGCCAATGCGTTGTATGTGGAGTGCAATCAGGATCAGCAGAAGTTTTTGTCTGACGCCATGGCTCATTTTGAGAATGCCCTGGACAGCCAGAGCGCCATAGCCGTGGAAAAGGCGTACCGTACCTTTACCGTCCAATTGTCCATGCTGCAGGTATCCATGTTCGCTTTTCAGGATTTTGATAACGATGAATGGGACAGGACTTTTGAGGAAGATGAAGATGAGACAGGAGACTGACAGATGTTCCGTACAATATGGGATTGGCTGGAAATAGACGCGACCCGCGACAGGGAGGCAATCCGGAAGGCCTATGCCCGCCAGTCAAAAAAGTATCACCCGGAGGAGATGCCCGAGGAAGCCAGGCTGCTGCGGGAGGCATATAAGCAGGCCCTTTCGCTGGCGGATAGCGCGGCGCGGGGAAGTACGGCAGCAAAAAACGCTGGGAACGACTTTGCACAGCGTGGCGGAAAAGGCAGTGACGGCGGTTCTGACGGGCGGAATGAAAAAAGGGCCGACACCCAAAAGGACACGGATGCCGGATACCGCTACAGGCAGGAGGAAAAGGGCGGCGGCCGCAGGCATGAGGAAAAGCCTGCTGACATCGGCTATCAATATGGGTATCAGGAAAACAAGAAAACACCAAAGACCCCGCCGCAAAACGAGGATATCCGTTATCGGTATGGGCATGAGACGAGCCGTCGTAAGACGGCGGATGAAAGCCCCGGCTTCGATTATTATCAGTTTGACGCGGACAGGGCGGAGCGTCTGGGACAGTTGGAAGAACGTCTGAACGGGCTCTACCATGACAGGAACCGGAACGATCTCAGCCTGTGGGCGGAGGCTGTGAAAAGCTGCCTCACGGAGGAAGATCTGAAAGACATACATGTGGTCGCCGCGGCAATCTCCCATTTAACGCAGATGCCGGGTATGGATGACCATATATGGTATATTCTGGAAAAAGAACTGTTCCGCTATTGTGAAAAAAGCGCGGAGTGGACGTGGCTGAGATCCCAATTCGCGGCGATCCGCAGGGAAAGCGGCGTTCCCTCAAAAGAAGATGCCCTCTTCAAACAAAATATCGTGATCGCCAGACAGATCGACCCGAGAACAGGACAGACGATCCCTGAGAAACCTGCGCCGAAAGGCCATGGTTACACAAAGTATATCATAATCGCGCTTGTGATCATTGATTTTATCATAACACTCATATTGGCGTATATTTTCTCCTGAATCAGGCATACTGACAGTAGGTCTGTGCGCAGACCGCATCGAATATGGCAATGAAAAGACAGGAGGAAATCATATGGCAGAATTGAAATGTTCCGTTGATAATTGCGTCTACAATGACCAGCATCTCTGCTGCAAAGGAGATATCATGGTGGGCGGCAGGCACGCCAGCTGCTGCGACGACACCTGCTGTGAAAGTTTTGTCCAGAGACGGGAGGGGCAGGATACTTTCAGAAATTCGACCGCTCATCCCAGCCATACCATCAGCATTGACTGCGAGGCCTGCAACTGCGAGTACAATAACGACTACAAATGTAACGCAGGACACGTGGATATCTGCGGGTGCGGAGCCAGCAACTGTGAGGGCACCGCATGTACCACGTTTACGGATAAGTAGGCAGTTCAAAAGACGGATCAGAAAAGTAAGATTGTGTATTGACAAATAATGCGCTGTGTGGTAATCTGTTTAGCGTGTGGGAAACACAACAACAAGCAGAGTATCCACTCTCACCTTACGGCGATCGGGCTTGTAAGCGTTCACATTTTTAATACAGACTGCCTGTGGTCTTTATGGGTGAGGTCTGCGGAAAGTGAGATCAGGTGGATAGGTATGCTATCCACCTTTTTAATATTTTCTTATGGAGGTATAAGGCCATTAGCGATTTAATGATTAACGAACAGATTAGGGACAAAGAAGTACGTCTGATCGGGGAGAACGGCGAACAGCTTGGCATCATGTCTGCGAGGGAGGCGATGCGGCTTGCCGAGGAAGCGGAATTGGATCTGGTGAAGATCGCCCCTACCGCGAAGCCCCCTGTGTGTAAGATTGTTGATTACGGCAAGTTCAAGTATGAGCAGATCCGTAAGGAGAAAGAGGCCAGGAAGAAGCAGAAGACCATTGAAATCAAGGAAATCCGTCTGTCTCCGAACATCGACACCAACGATCTGAACACCAAGATCAATGCCGCAAGGAGATTCCTGACCAAGGGCGACAAGGTCAAGGTCACGCTTCGGTTCCGCGGCCGTGAAATGGCGCACATGAACAACAGCAAACATATTCTGGATGATTTTGCTGAAAGCCTGTCCGATATCTCCGTGGTGGAAAAGGCTCCCAAGGTAGAGGGTAGGAGCATGACAATGTTTTTAACTGAAAAGCGTTAAGCGCCGAAAGTTAAGATAAATCAAATCAAAGTTTAGGAGGAAACTGTTATGCCAAAAATGAAGACAAGCAGATCAGCTGCAAAGCGTTTTAAAGTAACCGGAACAGGTAAATTGAAGAGAAATAAGGCTTACAAGCGCCATATCCTGACCAAGAAGACGAGGAAGACCAAACGTAATCTCAGAAAGCCTGCGATAACGGATGCAACGAATGTAAAGAACATGAAGAAGCTTTTACCCTATTTATAAGTCAGGTGAGGAGGAATAAGACATGGCAAGAATCAAAGGCGGCATGAATGCCCGGAAGAAACATAACAGAGTATTGAAGCTTGCGAAAGGCTACAGAGGAGCAAGGAGCAAGCAGTACAGAATAGCGAAGCAGTCCGTTATGAGGGCTCTGGCGAGCTCATACGCAGGCAGAAAAGAGAGGAAGCGTCAGTTCAGACAGCTTTGGATTGCCCGTATCAATGCGGCGGCAAGGATGAACGGCCTTTCCTACAGCAGGTTCATGCATGGATTGAAGTTGGCAGGCGTGGATATCAACAGAAAGATGCTGGCTGAGATGGCGGTAAACGATGCGGAGGGCTTCAAGACCCTGGCAGAACTGGCTAAGACCAAGATCGCCTGACGAGCGGTGGAACATAGTCTTACGGCCCGGCAGTTACTGTCGGGCTGTGATTATTGTTTCTGTAGCAGTTTAGCCAGAAAATAAAAAAATATCTGTTCAAAATGGTTTTGGTGTGGTATAATGTCTAAGTACACGAAAGCAGAGGCATCCGTGACCATAGGATGATACAGTTCATGCAGGATTAGTACATCGGTAGTATGTCAGCTTCCCAAGCTGAAGAGGCGGGTCCGACTCCCGTATCCTGCTTTTTGTTTTGCAAAAATTTTTGGTATATTTTGTGGAAAACCGGATATAATGTTTTGTAAATGATGATTGATAGTCCTCGATAGCTCAATGGTAGAGCACTCGGCTGTTAACCGAGTTGTTGTAGGTTCGAGCCCTACTCGGGGAGCGAAGCGTCAAAGGGATGACACTTGGGAAAGCCCGTAAACATCAGTGTTTGCGGGTTTTTTGGTGTCCGGAAAAAGTTTAAAAAGGGGACAGGATAGTATGGGTGGCTGCAAGAGCAGGCATATGAGTGATAACCGAAAAAACAGGCCGGGACAGCGTTTCCTGATGGGGTTTGGCTGTCTGTTTTCCGTTTCTTTTAGGGAAGTGGAAAAGATAGCAGGGCCAGGCGCGGGATACGGTCTGGAGGAACAATATCATTCACCAGCCATGGGATGGACAGGGACCATCCCGCATGGCGGAAGTACAGGAGGAAAAATCGCATGGAAGAAAGAAAAGTAACGGTCTACAGGGGAAGCACGAAGGACTATTCCCCGGTCCCCAGGATAACGCTCCAGGGACAGTGGCTGGACAGCCTTGGTTTTTCCATAGGGGACAGGCTGACAGTGGGATGTGAGCGGGGCAGGCTTATCATTGAAAAGAGTGAAACTGAAAGCATTGAGATCGGGATGGTGGCGGAAGTGGCCGTCAGGTACAAACAGGAAAGCCGGATATGAAAAGGCGGCGGGATATGGGCATTGCAGGAGATATTCTTTTTTCCGCCGGTATGTTTCCGGACTGGAATACTGTTTAGGTTTAAAGTACAAAATAATTTAATGCTTTAATGCAAGGAAAGAGTGGAGGATATGGAGGCACTGGCGTATAGGAAATGCGGGGAATACCTGATCCCGGATCTGGAACTGGACGGAGAGAAAGAAATGGGGGAGACGCCGTTAGGGAAATACGGGATGTTAAGGCAGAGCTTCCTGATGGAACACCACAGGGGGACATACACGTCCATGCTGCTGACAGGGCGGC
>JAMPFQ010000016.1:0-53342 GCA_023664345.1 Lachnospiraceae bacterium
CAGAGGACTGAAAATCCTCGTGTCACTGGTTCGATTCCGGTTCTGGGCATTTTTCATGCAGAAAATTGTATGATATTGCTGTGGACTGAGGGGATCCTGATATTATGGCTCTGAAAGAAAAGTTTCTTTCTTTTAGTGCTATTTTTTTGCAGTAAATCATGCTATAATTCTTCTGTATATTATGATAATGATAATCTTTGAGATATTGGAGAAGTACCATGAAACAGGAAAAAGTTAAAAACAAAGAAGAAAATATGGAAGAAAGTACGGGACTTGCCGAAGAGCAGCCGACAGATAAGAGTAAAAGCACAGAGGATATTTTGCGGCAGACGGAACAGATAAAGAATGAAGATACTGCAAAAGATCAGACGGCTGTAAAGGAAGATGCCAAAGATGATGGGATAAACCCGAAGGCAACGGGAAAGAGGAAAAAGATTCTGGTACCGATAGTGATCTTGCTTGTCTTAATAGCGGTCTGCGGCGGTATATACAGCGTGACGGCTTTTTCCTATAAGGACAGATTCCTACCGGGAACATGGGTCAATGGTATCGACTGCACGGAACTGGAGAGTGCGCAGGTGGCGGGCATGCTGGAAAATCAGCTGCGGACATACCATCTGGAAGTTCTGGGACGGGACTGCGCAAGCGGCACTCCGGGAACTTTACTGGGACAGCTTACTGCAGAGGATATTTCTCTGACATACGGCGCAGACAGCAGGAGAGCGGTGGATGATCTTCTGGCGGAACAGGATATCTTTTCATGGCTGTACCGCAGATTGTCCGACAATACATATTCCTTTAACCTGGTTCAGGGTGTTGCTTATGATGAAGAGCAGTTAAAGAGCATAGTGAACGGCTGGGAGGCATGCCGATCCGACCACATGACAGCGCCCCGGGATGCCTATATCAGTGAGTATTCCGATACTTTGAAAGGCTATGAGGTCATTCCTGAGGTGGAAGGAACAGAATTGAATGTCCAGCAGCTTTTGGAATTGATGAATGCAGCGATCCTTTCCCAGGAAACTTCCCTTGATGTGGAAGCGGCAGGATGTTATGAGGAACCGACAGTCAGGCAGGACGCGGTCGAATTGAAACAGCCTGTGGAAACGGTCAATAAATGGCTCGGCGCAAAGATCATCTATGACTGGAACGGCGCGGAAGTAGTGGTGGACACGGAACTTTTAAAGGAATGGATCACCATGGAAAAGGACGGTCCGGTACTGGATGAAGCAGCCGTGGCAGCGTTCGTGAAAGAACAGGCAGAGGAGAACGATACTTACGGAAAAAGAAGAAATTTCGTGACTGCTCTTGGCGTGGAGTTGTCCCTGCCCAGTGGCTATTACGGCTGGCAGACAGACAGGGAAGCAGAGACAGCGGGACTGATCGAAGCAATCCAACAGGGGAGAACCCTGTCGCGGGAGCCTGTATATGCCAGCATGGCCAGACAGAAAGGTAAGAGCGACATCGGCAGTTCTTATGTGGAAGTGGATCTTACCCATCAGCATCTTTATCTTTATGAGGATGGAGCGGTCATATTTGAGACAGATTTTGTGTCAGGCAGTATGTCTTCCACCCCTGACTGCGTGACGCCGGAGGGAGTTTTCGGTATCAGTTACAAGACCACCAATGCCGTTCTGCGAGGCGCTGATTATGAGACTCCGGTGAATTACTGGATGCCTTTCTATGGAAATTACGGGCTGCATGACGCTACCTGGCGCGGTGAGTTTGGCGGACAGATTTATATCACGAACGGATCTCATGGATGCGTGAACCTTCCTCTGGGCTCGGCGGCAACCATATATGAACATGTATCCACAGGCTTTCCTGTCATCTGTTACTATTATCAGGTAGATCCGCTTGCCGTCCAGCCTCCGGCAGAGGAGGAGTGGTATGATGATAGTGATGATGAGGAGTGATAAAGATGTCAGAGCCAGTGAGAAAACGCCGCACGGCAAAACAGGCGGAAGACTGGAAAAGGGCGCTTGAACGTCACAGAGAGATACAGCGGCTGATCCGGGAAAATGCTCCCGATATCCTGCAGTCAGCCAATTTCCGCAGGACCAGGCAGCATATCCAGCATGGGGATGTGACGGTCAATGAGCATGTGATGAATGTGGCAAGGTACAGCGTGGCGCTCAGTGACAGGCTTCACATTTCATGCCACCGGAAAGAATTGATCCGGGGAGCGCTGCTCCATGATTATTTCCTTTATGACTGGCATGAGCCTCATAAAGTGAACCCATTGAAGCTGCATGGCTTTTTTCACCCGGGCATTGCGCTGGCAAACGCGATGAAAGAGTATGACCTGACGGATCGGGAAAAGGACATCATCAGAAAGCATATGTGGCCTCTGACAGCAGTGCCGCCCATGTGCAGGGAAGCCTGGATCGTTACAGCGGCGGATAAGTACTGTTCGCTGATGGAGACCATACACATTCACAAAGGGCACGGTGCGCTGTTGCCTAAATTAAGGGAACGGTAGATTGGAACATTTATTTGATAAACTGGAGGAATATGGGCGGAGTGATATTTATCCCTGCCATATGCCCGGCCATAAGCGCAGACCCTGGGGAAAGCTTCCGGAGGAAATGTTTCTCCGGGATATTACGGAGATAGACGGATTTGACAACCTGCACCAGCCGGAGGGGATCCTGCGGGAACTGCAGGAGCAGGCCGCCGCCCTTTATGGCGCGGAGGAAAGCTTTTATCTGGTAAACGGCAGCACTTCTGGAATCTTGAGCGCGGTCAGCGCGGCGCTGCCTGAGGGCGGTTATATCCTGATGGCCAGGAACTGCCATAAGGCGGCTTATCATGCCGCATATCTGAGAAATCTGACCGTATCATATCTGTATCCGCCTCTGATGGCGGAGTATGATATCATGGATGGGATCTCGTCGCAACAGGTGGAGGAAGCCCTGGAGCGGGAGCCGGCTATCGGTGCGGTTCTGATCGTCTCGCCCACCTACGAGGGGAGGATCTCCGATATCAGGCGGATCGCGGAAACCGTTCATAAAAGGAATATTCCGCTGATCGTGGACGAGGCTCACGGTGCGCATCTTGGATTTTCGGCGGATCTTGCGGAAAACAGCTGCAGGGCCGGTGCCGATCTGGTGATCCACAGTGTGCATAAGACGCTGCCCGCGCTGACTCAGACGGCTCTCCTGCATGTGAACGGCAATCGGGTAGACAGGGCGCTGTTGCGCCGGTTTTTACATATTTATCAGTCCAGTAGTCCATCCTATCTGTTGATGGCAAGTATTGACAACGCACTGCAATATGTGGAGAAAGCAGGGGCGGAGGCCTTTGCCGCCTTTGCGGGAAATTACAGGAAACTGCTTGCGGATCTGGCAGCATGTAAGCACCTGCGCTTTCTGCCTCTGGAGAGGGAAAAGCAGGATATCGGGAAATTGCTGATATCCACAAAAATGACAAATATGTCAGGAAAAGGCTTGTATGATATCTTACTGAAACGATACCATATACAGCTGGAAATGGCGGCAGAAACTTATGCCCTTGCCATGTTCACCGTGAATGACGCGGAGGAGGGCTATGAGCGGATGCGGACGGCGCTTCTGCAGATTGACGGGGAAATGGATGCTTCTGAGGAAGCAGCGTATCCTGAGGAACTGAATCCTGAGGCTGGTGTAGGATGTCCGGCAGAAATATGTCCCGTGGGGACACTTCATCCGGTGCCTCTGGCCTGCGCGTGGGATATGAAAAAACGGTATGTAGAACTGCAGGACAGCGTGGATCAATGTGCCGGTGGATTTGTGGAGTTATACCCGCCGGGGATTCCTCTGCTGGTTCCGGGAGAAAGGATCACTGCACAGCTGGCGGAAGATATCCGCCGTTACCTGAAAAAGGGGTTGAATGTGCAGGGTCTGCGGGTGGATGAAAGATCAATGCGGATCTGTATCCTTGAAAAGGAATGATCATTGCTCGCGAGAATAGAAAGCCGCTTATGCAAGAAGCGCAGAAAGGTGATTGACATGAGAAAAACAAAAATTATCTGTACCATAGGACCTGCCAGTGAGAGTGAGGAGAGGCTGCGCGAACTGATGCTTGCGGGAATGGACGTGGCAAGGTTCAATTTCTCCCATGGAACTCATGAACAGCAGGAAGAAAAGTACCGGCGTGTCCTGAAAGTGCGTGAGGAACTGGGGCTTCCGGTGGCCACGCTGCTTGACACCAAGGGGCCGGAGATCCGCCTGAGGGACTTTGAGGGCGGCAGGGCGGAACTGCAAGCGGGGCAGCGGTTCGTGCTGACTACAGAGGAAATCCCGGGCACTTCCGAGAGGGCGTCTATTTCCTATAAAAACCTGAAAAACGATATTTCCGTGGGAACTACCATTCTGATCGATGATGGACTGATCGAGATGAAAGTGGAGGAGATCTCCGGTGAGGAAATCGTGTGCAGAGTGGTGAACGGCGGATACGTTTCTGACCATAAGGGAGTCAATGTGCCCGGCGCGGTCCTTTCCATGCCTTATATCAGCGATGTGGACAAGGCGGATATCCTGTTCGGCATTGAGATGGGATTTGAGTTCCTTGCGGCGTCCTTTGCAAGGACAAAAGAGGATATTGAGGAGATCAGGGGGATTCTGAAAGAGCATGGCAGCGATATGAAGATCATTGCCAAGATCGAGAACATGCAGGGAATCCAGAACCTGGAGGAGATTCTGGAAGTTTCTGACGGCATCATGGTGGCAAGGGGAGATATGGGCGTGGAGATTCCTTTAGAAGAGGTTCCCGCTTTTCAGAAGAAGATGATCAGGATGGCAAATGCCCGTGGAAAGCATGTGATCACGGCTACCCAGATGCTGGAGTCCATGATCAAGAATCCCAGGCCTACCAGGGCGGAGGCAACGGATATCGCCAACGCGATCTATGACGGAACCACGGCCATCATGCTTTCCGGGGAGAGCGCCGCAGGGCTGTATCCCGTGGAGGCGGTGAAGACCATGGCAAGGATCGCTGTCAGCACGGAGAAGAATATCGACTATCGTGACAGAATGAAGCAGCATGACGAGGGAGATAAATCAGACATTACCATGGCGATCGCGTATGCTACCTGCACCGCTGCGGCCGATCTGAACGCTGCGGCCATCATCACTGTCACCATGTCCGGATTTACGGCAGAGGCAATCTCCCGGTTCAAGCCCATATGTCCCGTGATCGGATGTACCGTCAACGATCGGGTCTGCAAGCAGCTGAACCTGCTCTGGGGCGTTGCCCCGCTGCTCATCGGGCGTAAGGAAAGCAGTGACGAACTGTTCACAGCGGCGGTGGCAGAGGCAAAGAAAGCAGGCTATGTAAAGGCAGGTGACAGGGTGGTCATAACCGCGGGTGTACCTCTGGGCATGGCAGGCACGACAAATATGATTCATGTGGTCGAGGTAGAGTAAAAGTGGGCAGGATCGTATATCTTATGGGGAAAAGCTCATCAGGAAAAGATACCATTTTTAAGCGTCTTCTGGCGGACAGGGAACTGGGATTGAAGACCATTGTCCCATACACCACCCGGCCCATCCGCAGAGGGGAACAGGACGGACTGGAGTATTTTTTTACGGATGAGGACGGGTATCGGGAACTGAAAGAGAGCGGCAAGATCATTGAAGAGCGCACATACCGGACTTTTCAGGGGCTTTGGCGGTATTTTACGATTGACGACGGGCAGATTCGGTGGGATGGTCAGAACTATATCATGATTGGGACGCTGGAGGCTTATCTGAAAATGAAGGAATATTTTGGAGAGGACAGGATGCTGCCCGTTATGATAGAATTAGAAGACGGCATCAGGCTGGAACGCGCTCTGAGCAGGGAACGGAAACAGAAACCGCCTCAATACGAGGAGATGTGCCGCAGATTCCTGGCGGACAGCGAGGACTTTTCGGAAGAAAAGATCCGGGAAGCGGGTATCCGCCGCCGCTTTCAGAATGACGACCTGGAACGATGCCTGGCAGAGATCTCCGCGTACATAAACAATGCGGGAAACATGCCGATATAAATTATGGATAACAGCCTCAGAACGAAAGTCCAATGTGCCAAAGAATGGCTCATAAAAGAAATTCCCAGCTGCGATCTTTGCAGAGGAAATTTCTTTCAGGCAGGGGTGATATCGTGAAGAGATGGAACTGGAATAGGAGGGCAAGTTCATGGAGATCAAGGTAGGCCAGGTGAACCAGCCGGCGCCGATGGAACATGTACAGGCTGATCAGCCTACGGATGGTTCCTTTAAATTTATGCTTGCCAGCCATGTGGAAGAGGCGGAACTTCAGGCGAGATTGCAGTCGCTGATGGAGGAGATCACCATGCAGGGTGACAAGCTTGCCAAACGCCGTGACGTAAAAGATATGAAGCACTACAGGGGGCTGGTAAAGGAATTTATGAACGAGGTAGTGACCAGATCCCATTCCTTTTCCAGGGAGAATTTCCTGGACAGGAGAGGACGCCACAGGGTATATGGCATCATACGCCTGGTGGATGAGAATCTGGATCAGCTGGCCCAGGAACTGATGAAAGATGAGAAAGACAATCTTGCGATCCTGAATAAGATCGGCGAGATTAGAGGACTGCTCCTGGATATATTTACTTAAGGAAACGATCCAAAGAACAAAAGAGGGGGATGGCGATGGCGAGATTTCAGGACATCATCGGACAGGAACAGATCAAAGAGCATATGCACAATGCCCTTATCACAGGGAAAGTTTCCCATGCGTATATCATCAATGGGGAAAAGTCTTCCGGCAAGGAATTTATCGCCAGAGTGTTCGCCATGGCGCTGCAGTGTGAAAGGGGCGGAGCGGATCCCTGCCAGGAATGCCATTCCTGCAAGCAGGCGCTTTCCGGCAATAACCCCGATATCATACGAGTGATGCATGAGAAGCCCAATACCATCAGTGTGGATGATATCCGCGTGCAGGTGAATAACGATGTGGCAATCAAGCCTTACAGCAGTCCCCGGAAAGTGTACCTGATCAATGAGGCGGAGAAGATGACCGTGCAGGCCCAGAATGCGCTGTTAAAGACGCTGGAGGAGCCGCCGGAGTATACGGTGATCCTGCTTCTGACAGCCAATGTGGATTCCCTGCTCCCCACCATATTAAGCCGCTGTGTGGTGCTGAACATGAAACCGGTGGCGGATGAACTGGTAAAGAAATTTCTGATGCATCAGATGGAAGTACCGGATTATAAGGCAGAGGTCTGTGTGGCCTTTGCCCGAGGCAATATCGGAAAGGCGAAAGCGCTGGCTTCCAGCGAGGACTTTGAGAATGTGAAAGCGGAAGCGCTGTCCCTTTTAAAATATATCCGTGAGATGGAACTGAGCGAGATGATCGCCGCCATCAAGAAGATAACGGAGTATAAGCTGGAGATCAATGATTATCTGGATATCATTGCCATCTGGTATCGGGATGTGCTGCTCTTCAAGGCTACCAATGATGTAAACCATCTGGTGTTCCGGGAGGAGATCCAGTCCCTGAGAAAGACGGCACAGCACAGCAGTTATGAGGGAATAGAGAACATTATCGACGCCCTGGAGAAAGCAAAACGGCGTCTGGATGCCAATGTGAATTTCGAACTTACCATGGAGATGCTGATGCTGACCATCCAGGAAAACAGCCGATGATGGTAATTGTAGTAAAAAGCCTGAAAACAGTGGCTTTTTCAGAAAAAGTGTGTTAAAATGACAGTCGGTGGCGCATATGCGCTGTCGGCTGTGTTTGTATGGCTGTCAACGGACGGCCCATGATAATGAGGCGTGGAACGCCAGTGAGGTGGATAGATGACAAGAGTGATAGGAGTAAGATTTCGCACAGCGGGCAAGATCTATTTCTTTGACCCGCTGCAATTTGAGATAAAGCGCGGCGACCATGTGATCGTGGAGACCGCCAGGGGCATCGAGTATGGCACGGTGGTATCCGGCGTTACCGAGGTGGAGGACGAGAAAGTGGTGCAGCCCCTGAAGCCCGTGATCCGCATTGCCAACCAGCGGGATATGGAGCAGGAGGCGGGCAACAAAGAGAAAGAAAAGGAAGCCTACAAGATCTGCCTGGAGAAGATCCAGAAGCATGGTCTGGAGATGAAGCTCATCGATGCGGAATATACCTTTGACAATAATAAGGTTCTCTTTTATTTTACCGCGGACGGGCGTATCGACTTCCGTGAACTGGTAAAGGATCTGGCCAGCGTCTTTAAGACCAGGATCGAACTGCGCCAGATCGGCGTTCGCGACGAGACCAAGATCGTGGGGGGGATTGGGATCTGCGGACGTCCCTTATGCTGCCACAGCTACCTTTCGGATTTTGTTCCCGTGTCCATCAAAATGGCGAAAGAACAGAATCTTTCCCTGAATCCCACTAAGATCTCCGGCGTCTGCGGCAGGCTGATGTGCTGTCTGAAAAACGAGGAAGAGACTTATGAGGAACTGAACCGCAGGCTGCCCGGCATCGGCGACTACGTTACTACGGACGACGGCCTGAAAGGGGAGGTACAGAGCGTCAATGTACTCCGCCAGCTGGTCAAGGTAGTGGTGGATATGGGGGATGAAAAGGAGATCCGCGAATATGAAGTGGGCAGGCTTGCCTTTAAGCGGAGACATGGAAAAAAAGAGAATGTGGAACTCTCCAAAGAGGAGTTAAAGGAACTGGAACGGCTGGAAGAGGAAGAAGTCCAGGAGATCCAGGAAAGCGGAGACAGGCAGGCTGATGGTCAGCGTCGTGGCGGCGATCATCAGGAGAGACAGCGGGAGGAGCGGCGTCAGGACAACGGCCAGTACCGCGGAGGCCGCCGTCAGGAAAGGCATCAGGAGAGGCATTTCCAGGAAAATGTCCAGCGTCAGGCCGATCAGGAGGGACAGCAGGAGAGTTTGCGTCAGGAGGATGGCCAGCGCAGAGGAGGCCAGGAGCGTCAGGACAGCCGTCAGAGACAGGACAGGCCCTATAATCGCCAGCGTCAGGACAGACAGGACAACCGCAGACAGGACGGCCAGCGTCAGGAGGGATATCAGCGCCGTGATAACCGCGATGGTCAGCGCAGGGATGGCCAGGAGCGCCAGGATAACCGTCAGCGTCAGGACAGGCAGTACAACCGCCAGAGACAGAACGATCACAGGCAGGAGGGGCAGCGCCAGGAAGGATATCAGCGCCGTGACCACAAGCCCAGATATCGTCATGATACCAGACCCAGACAGGAAGGAAGACAAAGGCAGGATGACAGTCAGTCTTAAGGAAAATGAAAGGATCGATGACTTGCAGCGTAACGGCTATCAGATCATCCAGGATCCGAAGCGATTCTGTTTTGGCATGGACGCGGTTCTTTTGACCGGTTTTGCTCATGCGAAAATATCGGATACGCTGTTAGATCTGGGTACAGGCACGGGGATCATTCCCCTGCTCATGGAGGCGAAGTACGGATGCAGCCATCTGACCGGTCTGGAGATTCAGCCGGAGAGCGCGGATATGGCCCGGCGCAGCGTGGCATTAAATGATCTGTCAGAGAAAATAGAGATCGTGACCGGAGATATCAAAGAAGCAGGCAGTTTGTTCCCGCCTGCTTCTTTTGACTGCATTACCTGTAATCCGCCCTATATGATCGGGAACCATGGGCTTGCCAATCCCCAGGATTCCAAGGCTATCGCCCGGCACGAGATACTATGCACCCTGGAGGATGTAGTGAGGCAGACTGCCGGACTGCTGAAGCCGGGAGGACATTTTTTCCTGGTGCACCGCCCGTTCCGGCTGGCGGAGATCATGACGCAGTTAGTCCGATACAAGCTGGAGCCCAAGCGGATGCAGCTGGTTTACCCCTATGTGGACAAGGAGCCCAACATGGTGCTCCTGGAGGCAGTGCGCGGAGGGAACCCCCGCATGACCGTGGAAAAGCCGCTGATCGTATTCAATGCGCCGGGGGAGTATATGCCGGAGATCAGGGATGTTTATGGGTATTGAGGGAAGTTGTTGTGGAATGGTCAGATCAAATATGTAAATCACAATTATCGGAAAGGAAACAATATGCCAGGTACATTATATTTATGCGCCACCCCCATAGGGAATCTTCAGGATATGACGCCCCGGGTGACGGATACGCTGCGGATGGTGGACGTGATCGCGGCGGAGGATACCAGGAACAGCATAAAACTGCTGAACCATTTCGATATCCACACCCCCATGACCAGCTACCATGAGTACAACAAAGTGGAGAAAGCAAAACAGCTGGTGGATCAGCTGCTCTCAGGTCGGAATATCGCGCTGATCACTGACGCGGGAACGCCCGCCATCTCCGATCCCGGGGAGGTGCTGGTGCGGATGTGCCAGGAGAACAATGTGCCCGTGACTTCCCTGCCGGGTCCGGCGGCCTGCATCACCGCGCTGACGCTGTCAGGGCTTTCCACTCGGAGATTCTGTTTCGAAGGGTTCCTGCCTGCGGAGAAAAAGGAGCGCAGGGAAATCTTGGAGGAACTTGCGTCGGAGAGCCGCACCATGATCCTCTATGAGGCTCCGCATCATCTGGTGAAAACCCTGGAGGAACTTTACAAAGCGCTGGGAGAGCGGCGGATCACCCTGTGCAGGGAACTGACAAAAAAGTTTGAGACAGTGATGCCCACCACGCTGGAAAAGGCGTTGGAATATTATCGGAACGAGGAGCCCAGAGGGGAGTATGTTCTGGTGGTGGAGGGCAGGAGCCGCGAGGAGAAGCGCAGGGAGGAGATTGCCTCCTGGGAGACCATGACCATCGAGGAGCATATGGCTTATTATGAGCAGCAGGGCATGGATAACAGATCTGCCATGAAGCAGGTGGCGAAGGACAGAGGCGTGGGGAAAAGGGAGATCTATGCGTATCTGCATGGAGCAGACCGCGCAGGCAGTGGATTCTGAGGGCGCTGGGAAGGGTAATCCACAGACAGCGGTTGCAGGACTGTAAAGCATGGAGGGTATCAATGACAGCGGGAAATTGTGACGCATGTGTCAATTATGTATATGATGAGGATTATGAGTGCTACTGTTGTCTGGTCAATCTGGACGAGGACGAGATGTACCGCTTTTTATCGGGTACTCAGCGGGAATGTCCCTACTTTCGGCTGGATGACGAATATGGCGTGGTGCGGCACCAGGTTTAAGAGAGGCAGAGGGTTTTGTAAGGAATTTGTAAGAAAACCCTCTATTATTTTGTAAAAATGGCAGTGTATCCTGATAGCAGCCTTAGGAAACAGTTTCAGTATGGAGGAGCGTATGAGCGAGTGTATATTAGTGGTGGACGATGACAGGGAGATCGTGAAAGCGATCAGTATCCTGCTGGAGGGCGAGGGATACCAGGTGCTGAAAGCCTATGACGGGCTGGAGGCGCTGGACATCCTTGCAAGCCGTCAGGTCAGGCTGGTGCTCATCGATGTGATGATGCCGAAGCTGGACGGTCTGTCGGCATTGATGCGCATCCGTGAAAAGCAGAATATCCCGGTCATCGTCCTCAGCGCCAAGAGCGAGGAGACCGACAAGGTATTGGGCTTGTCCATGGGGGCGGACGATTATGTGTCCAAGCCCTACAATCCCCAGGAACTGGCGGCCCGGGTCAAGAGCCAGCTGCGCAGATATACCTGTCTGGGGGACGTGAACGCGGGAAACCGGATCGGGGAGATCCGCAACGGCAGACTGCTTTACCGAACGGACGAAAGGACACTCTACGCGGACGGCGAGCCGGTAAAGCTGACCGCCAGGGAGACCGGCATCGTAGACCTGCTCATGCGCAATCCCGGCCGTGTTTTTCCTGCGGAGGAGATTTACCGCCGGGTGTGGGAGGAGGATGCTTTCGCATCGGAAAATACGGTGATGGTACATATCAGGCGCATCCGTGAAAAAATCGAACTGAATCCGAAAGAGCCAGAATATTTAAAGGTGGTGTGGGGAATTGGATACAAAATGGAAAAGCATTAAAAAGGCATTAAGTTTATTGATCTTCTTTCTGGGGATGAGCCTGACGCTGTACAACCTGTCAGGAGTGCTGCGGCGGTGGGACGGGATCACATCCTCCTGGGCTTCAGGAAAGCTGTGGGAGGAAGATTACCAGCAGAGTTGGGAATTTCAGCATTGCATCACCGACTGCCTGGAGAATTTCTTCTCCATAGCGATCAATGGAAGCCCTGTGGGCTGGGATTATTATAGCTGGGGTGATACTTACGGTTACGGGCAGAACACGGCGACGATCACTATGGAAGGTACAGGGATTGTTCAGGCGCCGACATGGGACTTGGGGACGCTGGAGAACAGCGCCGTAAGCGAAGACGCTGCGCAGGATGACAGATGGGATTTTGTGGGGAACCTCGATCTTTGGCTGGAAATGGGCGGAAGTGAGGAAGAATACGAGGAGTATATGGAGACCTATGAGGGGTACATGGAGGGCTACGAGGAGTACATGGATGCCCTGGATGTGCTGCGTGATTCGGGGTATTGGGAATACGGCGGCAGGTACGGTTATGACAACCGGTTATGGTCAGTGCCGCCCGAGCAGCTAACGGAGGAACAGAAAGCACTGCTTGCCAGGCAAAAGGAACGCCTGACTCAGATGTACTTTGCCGGCATGGAGGAGGACAAGAACCTGCTCTACAGCATTTATTATGACGGAAAGCTTCTGTATTCTAACTCTGATCAGCTTGCGGCGGATGGCAGTATGCAGGCTCCGGAGGGGTATAATTTCCTGCTGTATTTCGACGGGGAGAAGGTCAGGATCACAAAGGACGGGAAAGAGGCAGACGTCTATGGGGACGGCTATTACCGGGACGCGGATCATGACTGGTATGTCCCCGGATACCGCAATTTCCCTGTCAACGAAGAGATGAAAAAGGTCGTGATCTGTATGGCGGCGGCGAAAGAGCCGATGCTGTACACCACAGGGATCGACAGGAACAGCGGATATCAGCAGGGGGATAATTCCCTGTACTGGATGCAGTATTATCGTCTGCAGGACTGGAAGATTATACGCCGCGATCTCATCGGGCTTACAGTGGGCGTAGCGCTGCTGTTTTTCTCTTGTTTCTGCAGGAAAGACAGAGGAGAAGCGTTGGAAAAGATCGCTTCTGCCCAGGGGAAGATATGGGTGGAATGCAAGGTGTTGTTCCTGTTCCTTTTCTTGTGTGAGGGAGTGAGAGAGTATTTTGTTTATGACAGCTATGGTTATGGCAATCTGTGGCATGAAGTGATATACAGCTATGATTTTAATATGGTGGAGGCGTTCGGGGTATACGGCGGCGAACTGTTTTCCCTGTTGTGGTATATGCCTCTTTTCTGGGTGACGCTGTTCTGGACGGTATATTTCACGGTAAACGACCTGAAACATAATAAAAAAGTCTGGAGACAGGGTTTGATCGCGAAATGCTGTCGGGCCTATTCTGTCAAAGAATTAAAGCTGCCCCTGGCGCGGAGGATGGTACGCCGGAACGGGATCCTTTTTGCGGTCATCCTTGTCAGCGGGATCCTGCTGATGGCAGGCATGCTGAGTATTGCGAATGAATACAGGAGATATCTCGATTTGTGGAAAGTATTCCTGGTATGCGCCTTTGTGACGGGATTCCTGCTTGTGGCGGTCTGTCTGGTGGGCGTAAAGAATGTTAAGGCGGCCCGGGATATGGAGGCGTTGTCGGAACGGATCCGGGATATTTGTAATGGTGACTATAGCGGGAATCCATCCGCAGGCAGCAGCATGGCGGAAGACGGCGGGCTGACAGACAGTGATGATATGGCAGCAGGCAGCGCAGCATACGCCGGGCATGACCTGGGCGAAACCATGGCGCAGCTGGAAAATATCCGCCAGGGCATGGCAAGCGCGGTGGACGAGCAGATGAAGAGCGAACGCATGAAAGTAGAACTGATCGCCAATGTGTCCCATGATATCAAGACCCCCCTCACATCCATTATCAGTTATGTGCAGTTTTTGAAGGAGGAGGAAGGGTTGCCGGAACATGTGCAGGATTATGTGAAGATCCTGGACGAGAAGTCCCAGAGGCTGAAAAATATGGTACAGGATGTGTTCGCGGTGAGCAAGGCGGCGTCGGGAGAACTTCCCATGAACATGGAAAAACTGGATTTCGGCAAACTGCTGCGCCAGACCATGGCGGACATGGACGAGGAAATCCAAAGCAGCAGCGTGTCGTTCCGCACGGAACTGCCAGAGAATCCGGTGATGATCATGGCGGACGGACAGAGGATGTACCGGGTGTTCCAGAATCTGTTCCAGAATGCCCTGAAATATTCTCTGGCCGGATCCAGAGTGTACGTGACTTTGAAAACAGACGGGAAACTGGCGGTCGCCAGCGTGAAGAATACCTCTCATATGGAACTGGATGAGGAGAAAGATCTTACAGAACGCTTTGTCAGAGGGGATAAGAGCCGCACGGACGGCGGGAGCGGCCTTGGCCTGTCCATTGCCCAGAGTTTCACGGAGGCCTGCGGAGGGCAGTTCGGGATGGAATTCAACGCAGACCTGTTCATTGTAAATATTTCTTTTAAAACAGTATAATTTTGTCCTGAGGGTCAACAATAACCTTGTAAAACAAATAATAACAGTTTCGAGATGAAGCTGGAACAGGAGGTTATGGTTATGGCAAACATTTCTGAATTGGACTTGCAGAATCTGCGTCATCTGATCGGCGGTTACGACACCACACATTGCAAGATGCAGGCATACGCGCAGCAGGCTACAGACCCTCAGATCAAACAGTTCTTTGAAAAGGGTGCAAAGTCTGCCATGGACAACAAGCAGCAGCTGATGAAGTTTTTAAATTGATGCAGAGACGGAACAAATTGCCGTAAACGGCAATTGAAAAACAGTCTCGGAACGCAAATGCCGAAAGAAATTCTCAGCTGCGAACTTTGCAGATGAAATTTCTTTCAGAGCAAGGGCATTGGAGTGCAGAGACGGAACTGAAATGGAGGCAGATTATGCAGGAGAAGATTATGGTTGCGGATACCCTTGCCGGTATCAATGGAGAACTGACACGCTATGCGGGTATGATCGCACAGTCCGAGAACAAGGAACTGAAGACCACTTTGAAGCAGTTCCGCAATGCCTGTGAGCAGTCACAGGAGGAACTGTACCAGATCGCAAGGGAAAAGTCCTACTATGTTCCCGCAAGCAAGGCCACCGAGGAAGAGGTTGAGCATGTGAAGAGCCTTTTCACGCAGGGGACTTTGTAAAAAAGTCATAAGTGTCGAGAGTGATAATGGCACCGTTGGAATCATATCCGGCGGTGCTTTTTCATATATTTTAAGAAAACTGTGTTATTGATTTGTGTCAATGCACCAAGGGTGAGTTTATGTTAAATGCGATCTGGGCGGTGATGATCCTGTTGGCGGTCATCTATGCGGCATGCAGCGGGAATATGAGCGCGGTCACGAACGCGGCGCTGGACAGCGCGGGAGAGGCGATTTCCCTGTGTCTGACCATGGCGGGAGTGGTAGCGCTCTGGATGGGACTGATGGAGATCGCCAAGCAGGCGGGTCTGATACGGAAGCTGACAAGGGGAATCTCTCCTTTCCTGAAATTCATGTTCCCCAGGATCCCGGAGGCGCATCCGGCAAGGGAGTACATAGCGACAAATATCATAGCCAATGTGCTGGGGCTGGGCTGGGCCTGCACCCCGGCGGGACTGAAAGCCATGGAGGAACTGGCTAAACTGGAGGCGGAGAGGGGAAATCAGGAGTATCTGCCGGATAAAAAGATATCGGATAGGAAAGGGGCGGTATATGCCGAAAAAGGCGGGGGTTTGTCTGGGTATAAGCAAGAACGTACCGCCTCAAAAGAAATGTGCGATTTTCTTATATTGAATATCTCTTCTTTACAGCTGATCCCGGTCAATATGATCGCTTACAGAAGCCAGTACGGAAGCGCGGATCCGGCGGCGGTCATTGCGCCGGCAATTGTGGCGACGTTTTGCAGTACGCTTGTGGCGGTAGTGTATTGCAAGATGAAAGGAAGGAGGCGGAGAGGATAGCATTTTTCCATTCTGTTTCTGCGAGGTATATATAAAACCAATCATTTCCTGAAAGCAGTTCCGAAGAAAGCAAAATACAGATAAATTCACACTCCTTATGTTTTGGTGAAAAACCATAATGCAATTGTCTGCTGTTTACTATGATGCCGCTTCTTTCAGGCAGGTCGATCAATTCCCCGGAGATCTTGAAAAAAGATAATTGTTATAAAATTATAGCAGATTTTGAAAGACTATCAAGCTGGAATGTGCTATTGTTAAAAGGAGGATCGGCATGGCAGATACGAAAAAATTATATAAGGAGACAAAACATAACAAATGGTGGTTTTTGAGATGAGTGATATGAAAGCAAGGCTGCACACAGGAGAACTTTATTTTCCGGATGATGAAGAAATCACAAAGGAACAGAGGATTTATCAGGATTTACTGTATGAGTACAATCAGACCAAACCGTCCGAAGGAGAAAAAAGAACAAAACTGTTGAAAAAGATGCTGGGTGACTGTGGCGAGGGGGTGTACATTGAAGCGCCTTTTTATGCCAATTTCGGTGGTCATCACTGTCATTTTGGCAAGCAGGTATATGTGAACTACAACTTAACATGCGTGGATGATACCCATATTTATATTGGGGATCATACCATGTTTGGCCCGAACGTAACGATCGTAACAGCAGGGCATCCGATCTTGCCGGAACTTCGCCGAAAAGGACTTCAATATAATATGCCGGTTCGTATTGGACAAAACTGCTGGATCGGTGCAGGCGCTATCATCATGCCGGGTGTGGCGATTGGCGATAATGTGGTGATTGGCGCAGGAAGTGTCGTGACCAAAGATATTCCGTCAAATGTGGTCGCGGTGGGAAATCCTTGCAGGATCATGCGTGAAGTAGGGGAACATGACCGGAAATATTATTTCAGGGATAGGGAAATCGATGAAATGTGTTTTACGGATCATGTGGATCATGGAGGGAACAGGGATGAAAACATATAGCGGAAAATCCGTATACAAAGGGATCGCAATGGGGAAAGTGGTCTTGTTAAAAGACAGGGATCAGCAGGTAAAAAGATACCGGATAGAGGATGCGGATTCCGAGATCGCCAGAGTGCACAGGGCAGGGGAAACGGCCAGGAAACAGCTTCAGGGATTGTATGACAAGGCATTAAAAGAAGTTGGAGAAACAAACGCGGCTATTTTTGAAGTCCATCAGATGATGCTGGAGGACGATGATTATCTGGAATCCATACAGAATATGATTCAGACAGAGATGGTGAACGCGGAATATGCAGTAGCAGTCACAGGGGATAATTTCTCGGAAATGTTTGCCGGCATGGACGATGATTATATGAAAGCAAGGGCAGCGGATGTAAAGGACATCTCCAACCGGCTTGTGAAGATTATGCAGGGGCAGGAAGAGGTGGATTTCTCTTCCATGGAGCCATCGATCATCGTTGCGGACGATCTGAGTCCAAGCGAGACAGTGCAGATGGATAAAGAAAAGATATTGGCTTTTGTGACGGTGCATGGCTCTACGAATTCCCATACGGCGATCCTTGCCCGTATGATGAATATACCCGCTCTGATCGGAGTGCCCATGGAACTACAGGAAATACATAACGGCATGGAGGCTGTTGTGGACGGATTTCAGGGGGAAGTGATCTTTGAACCGTCAGAGGAGATCTGCGGGCAGACAAAGAGCAGGATCAAAGAAGAAAAGGAAAAGGCGCAGCTGCTGCAGACGCTGAAAGGAAAAGAAACAATCACCCTGGACGGGCGTAAGGTCAATCTGTATGCCAATATAGCCAATGTAGGGGACGTGGGATATGTGCTTGAAAATGATGCCGAGGGGATCGGACTGTTCCGCAGTGAGTTCCTGTATTTGGGAAAGACCTCGTTCCCTACAGAGGAGGAGCAGTTCCGGGCATATAAGCAGGTGGTGCAGATGATGGCGGGGAAAAAGGTCATCATCAGGACACTGGACATCGGGGCTGATAAGCAGGTGGATTATTTGAATCTGGGACAGGAGGATAATCCGGCAATGGGTTACAGGGCGATCCGCATCTGTTTAAAGCAGCCGGAAATGTTCAAAACACAGCTCAGGGCACTGTTCCGTGCAGCAGTATTTGGCAATATCTCCGTTATGTATCCCATGATAACATCCGTGGAAGAAGTACGGCAGATTTATGGGATCGTAAAAGAGGTGCAGGAGGAATTGGACAGCATTCAGATCCCTTATAAGATACCGGAACAGGGGATTATGATCGAAACCCCGGCGGCAGTGATGATCAGTGATGAACTGGCGGAAATCGTTGATTTCTTCAGTATTGGGACAAATGATCTTACGCAGTATACCCTGGCGGTTGACAGGCAGAATGCAAAGCTGGACGATTTTTATAATCCCCATCACAAGGCGATCTTAAAAATGATACGGATGGTGGTTGACAATGCCCACAAATGTGGTAAATGGGCAGGCATCTGCGGAGAACTGGGCGCCGATCTGGAATTGACAGAAGAATTTGTGAGGATGGGAGTGGATGAATTGTCGGTAGCGCCCTCTATGGCATTAAAGGTAAGGAAGCGGATTCGCGAGATAAAGGATAGCCTTTCGCACCCGGAAAGGTGTTGAGCGCAAAGCCTTTTTGGAGTATACTCATAGAGAAGAAAGGCAACCGGGATGGAACAGAAAGAGATCACACTGGCAGAAAAACTGAAGAACAATATCAACCGTGTATTTGTAGGCAAGGAAGATGTGGTGGAGGATGTGCTGACCTGTCTGGCAGCAGGAGGGCATGTGCTTCTGGAGGACGTGCCCGGAGTGGGTAAGACCACGCTGGCATCAGTCCTTGCAAAAAGTATTGGGTGCAGTTTCGGAAGGATTTCCTTTACCCCCGATACCTTGCCGGGGGATGTGTGCGGGGTGTCCGTTTACAATATGAAAACCGGCGAATTTGAATATCGGGCGGGAGCAGTGATGCACCAGATCCTGCTGGCGGACGAGATCAACAGGACGGCGCCCAAGACCCAGGCAAGCCTGCTGGAGGCCATGGCGGAGGGGCAGGTTACGGTGGACGGAGAGGTTCATGAACTACCCCGGCCTTTCCTGGTGATCGCCACTCAGAATCCGGTGGAATTTTTGGGCACTTATCCGCTGCCAGAGGCCCAGATGGATCGTTTTATGATGCGGCTTTCCATAGGGTATCCGGACAGGGCGCAGGAAATAAAAATGGCGTCCCAGGCGCTGGAGGGACGGACGCCGGACACAGCGGAAGCGGTGTGCAGCGCGGAGGATGTGCTGGAGATCATGGAAGCGGTACGAAAGATTACGGTGCGGGAACCGCTTCTGGGATACATGGAGGATATCGTCGCCCTTACCAGGCAGGAGCCCCGTTTTGCCATGGGAGCCAGTCCCAGGGCCATGCTGGCGTTGATGCGGGCGTCCCAGGGCAGGGCTTTCCTGCGGGGCAGGGATTATGTGAAGCCGGATGATGTGAAAGCGGTGGCCATGCAGGTGCTTCTCCACAGGCTGTCGCTGTCCCCGGAGGCCAGGATCCAGAAAGCCGACGGAGCGGGCATCTTAAAAAGCCTTATCCTGAAAGCAAAGGTGCCGGTATGAGGAAATACAGGTTATTCTTTTTATGCCTCTGGGTCTTATCCCTGGCGGCGATCAGCTTTTTTGGAGGCGTTATCAGTTACGGCTTCTTTTTTGGCATGTGCCTGCTTCCGGTCATTTCCCTTATCTATATTCTCTGCGTCTATTTGCATTTTAAAATTTATCAGGAACTTGGTAACAGAAATATGGTCTGCGGTCAGCCGGAGGACTATTTTTTTATCCTTCAGAATGAAAATTCTTTCGCTTTTACAGGGGTCAGTGTCAGGCTGTTCTCCCGGTTCTCCTATGTGGAGGAACTGCCCGGGGACGAGGAGTACGAACTGCTGCCCGGGGATAAGTTTACCTATCGGACCAGGCTGGTGTGCAGATACCGGGGAGAGTACGAGGTTGGTGTCAAAGAGGTGGTCGTGACGGATTTCCTGCGCCTGTTTCGGGTGCGTTACGCTAATCCAGGCGCTATTAAGGCGCTGGTGCGCCCGAAACTTGTGCAGCTGGAGGAACTGAGAGGGCTTGAGGAATTTCAGGTGCCTTTGCGGCGGGAGACGCTGACAGGCGCCGAGCCGGATATCCTTGTCAGGACTTATATGGAGGGCGATCCCCTGAGGCAGATCCACTGGAAAGCCACCGCAAGGGAGGGGAAACTGCTGAGTAGGCTCAGCACAGGCGAGGAAAAGCAGGGAATCTCCATCTTCTGCGATATGACCCGCTTTGGCAGGAAAGCGGAGGAATATCTGCCCCTGGAAAATAAGATGTTGGAGACATTCCTGGCGCTGGGGTATTTTTTTGCCCGGAAAGATATGGACTTTACTGCCTGTTATGAGCAAGGCGGCCCGGTGTGCACGCAGGTCAGGGGGATGAAAGATTTTGACGGATTTTATCAGGGCGTGGCGGAGGTTCGCTTTGAGGAAAAAGGGGATTTCCCGGATCTGGTGGGTCAGGCGCTGGCCCGGGGCGGATTGTGGGACAGCGGGATTGCGTTTCTGGTACTCCATGAACCGGACGCGGGGATCATGGAGATCACGAGGCAGCTGGCGGCGGCAGGCATGGCGGTGGTGATCTACGCCGTTACCGACCGGGATATCAGGGAATATGAAAAGCAGGGCGACGGAAGAAGACGGATTATACAGATTCCCATCGAAGAACCCCTGGAGAGGAGGCTGTGATGATAGAATGGCTTCGTTCCCATTCCCACGGTTCCCATGGTCTCCAGGAAAAAGCGGCATACAGGGCAGTGAACGCATGTCTGCTGGTCTGCATGGCATTGTCTGGCACGGGACGGTTCCCAGGGATCGGGGAACCGGGGGCGGTTCATTTCGCGGCGGCTTTCGTTGTATTGGGCGTCCTGACGGCAGTGAATGGCATGACGGTACGGGGAAAGGCGCTTTGCCTGACGGCGCTGTTTCTCATGCTGGGTGTACTGGCAGGTTTCACGGGAGGCATGGACTTCTGGCGGTCATTCTTGCCCTGGCTGGCGGGACAGGGGGCGGCAACCCAGGGGTGGGAAATGTGGTATGGAATGCTGCAGACCGGGCTGTTGGCTGTGGGCTGTTACCTGGCGCAGATTCTTTTTGAAAAGATCCCGGCGCTTAAGGCGGGAACAGCGGTTCTTCTGGCAGGCGTGCTGATCGTCTGCCTGTTGTCCCGATGGGAAGTGAGCCGGCCGGGGATGGCTTTCATGCTCTGTTTCCTGGTTCTGACAGGGGTGGAATGGATCCAGAAGCATTGGGAAAAAAAGCGGATACGGGAAAATGGTTTTCAGGCGCATATGGTATGGGTCTTTCCTTTTTTCGCGCTGTATCTTGTATTGCTGCTGCTCATGCCTGCGCCGGAGGAGCCCTATGACTGGATGTGGGTGAAAAGGGCGTACCGGCAGCTGCAGGAATCCATCCATACCTGGACCCAGGATATCAAGTGGGGAAACAGGGAGGGATTTGGCATGTCCTTTACCGGATTTTCCCAGGAGGGGGCGTTGGGAGGGGATGTGCAGGAGAACACCCGGGAAATCATGCGGGTACAGGTGCAGCCTCCGTCTGTGGGGTATCTGTATCTGACGGGAATGGTATATGATACCTTTGACGGTCGGGAATGGAGCCGGACACGGCAGGGCGGCGCCGATGGAGTTTTCCTGGATACGGCGCAGGCATTGTATGCCGTGAGGGATTACAATGATAATTACAGGAACGACTATCTGAAAGAGGTCAAGGTGAATATCAGGTATGAAGATTTCAGGACGGGCTATGTGTTTGCGCCTTTGAAGGTCTGGGGATTAGAGGTGGGAAGTTCAAACGGAACTTTCCATAAAACAGGGCAGGAAAAGATTTTAGAGGACGCCTGTGGAGACGGTATGCTGTGCTGGAACGGGCAGAAAGGATATGGGACGGAGTATGAACTGCGGTATTTTCGTATGAATGCGGGACAGCAGTTTGACCTGTTCCTGGAGGAGGCCGGTAAAACAGGGAATGTGGACGAAGCGGTCTGGAAAGAGGTCATGAAAGAATGTGAAAGGCGTAACGGACAGACTTTTACGCTTCAGGACAGGGCGGATTACCGGGAGGAAATATATGGACTTTATCTGGGGGATGGGGATTTTATAAAGGAAAATTTATCAGTGGGACTGGAAAAATATCTGGAGGAGATCATGGCAGGCGCAGAAACGGACGTGGAGAAGCTGCGGGCGTTGGAAACGGCGTTGTCCGCGTATACCTATACGCTCACTCCAGGGGAACTGCCGGAAAGTGTGCGGGATGCCGGGGATTTCCTGGATTATTTCCTGCTGGAGAGCAGGCAAGGGTATTGCACCTACTTTGCCACGGCCTTTGTGCTGCTGGCAAGGGCGGAGGGGATACCCGCCCGCTATGTGCAGGGATACTGTGTCCCCGTAGGGGAACAGGGAGAGGCATCCGTATCTTCCAATATGGCACATGCCTGGCCGGAGGCCTATGTGGAGGGAGTGGGATGGATCCCTTTTGAACCCACTCCCGGATATGGCAGCAGGCGGTATGAATCATGGGCGATGCGGCAGGCGGTGACGGAAACGGAGGCGGATCCTGCAGAGAAAATGGATTTCGGGGCTGCCCAGGAGACAGAATATGAGGAGGAAAATACAGCGGCAGCAGAAGAAGCGGAGGAACCGGAGGAAGCGGAGTTGGAGGGAGAGAACGCTTCCGGATATTTCTGGCGTCTGTTTGGGATAGCCTGTTTGCTGGTGCTGGCAGTCTGCGGAATCCTGCTGGCGATTGACAATGCCCTGGGGAAATACCGTTATGGAAAGATAGAGCCGGAAAAGAGGCTTCGGGCGGAAATGTTCCGCAATCTGACGGTGTTATCCTGTTTTGGACTGAAAAGGGAAGAGTGGGAGACATTGGAAGAATTTCGGAACAGAACCCTGCTTTTATTGGAATGGCGGGACAGCGAAAAAGAACCGCCCCTCCGTTTCGTGGAAAATTATGAGAAAGCGGTTTATGGAGGGGAAGCTGTGGGGGAAATCATGATAAGAGATGCGGTGGATGAGAGGGACAGATTTCTCGAAAGATTGAAGCAGGAGCGGAGATGGGCTTGGTTTTACTGCCAGGTCAGGCTGTATCTGGAACGGTACAGATTTTGAAAACAGACGCATTTTCTGACACAAAACAACATAGAGTATAGTAATGACAGTGCGGGAGCGTGAAGCAGTGAAAGCCATAGCGCATCTTTCGGACATTATCATTCCCATACTCATTTTTTTCATCGTAGGTTACGGCGCGGTGTCCGGGGTAAAAGTATATGAATCCTTTCTGAAAGGAGCGAAAGACGGCCTGAAGATCGTGGTGGATATCGTACCCACGCTGATCGGGCTGCTGGTGGCGGTGGGAATGCTGCGTGCCTCCGGCTTTTTTGACATGCTGGGAAAAGTGCTGGCTCCCTTGACGGAACAGGTGGGGCTTCCGGCGCAGCTGCTTCCGCTTCTGATCGTGAAAATGTTTTCCTCTTCTGCGGCTACCGGGCTGGTGCTGGACATTTTCAGGACCTCCGGCCCGGATTCCTATGCGGGGCTGGTGACTTCGATTTTGATGAGCTGCACGGACGCCATGCTAATATTAAGGGGAAACGGATGTGATATTAATTCCTTAAACATTTCTTAAACAGTTCCCATATTTTTTCTTAAAATAAAATCTGTTACTATGTCTGCAGGAAGTTCAGGAGGAAAGATATGTACAACATTTTGATCTGTGATGATGGACGAGCTGGCCGAATGAGTGGGAAGAACCGACGGCTTTTCTGTATAGTATGTGTTTTCTCATTGATCCTGGTGGGCTGCGGCAGAGACTGGGAAAGCAATTATGAAGCCGTATCGGAAGATAATGTTCACATTTTGTATGATCTTGAAGCCCTGGACAGTCCCGGCGAGGCCGCCGTATATAGCGCCGAATGGTATGCTGCGGACGCACAGCTGTTGGAAGAGAACCTGTTTGTCAATGCTGTGGATGAAGAAATGAGCCTGGCCGAGGGGAACGCCTGGTATGCGTATATTGAGGATGGCGGCAAGGATGTTACGGAGGCTTTGATCCTGTATGATCCTTCCCATGACGCGGGTATGAAAGGCGGTTTTACATACGGGCTGTCAGGTACCGGCAGAGGATACCATAACGTGGCGTATCCTTATCCGGGACATCCAAGCAACATATCGCAGATAATGGGGTATAACTTTACAGAGGATTTCAGGCAGGACGCCAATCTGGGTTTTCTGTCCGCCGACAGCGCCGTGCAATATATCGAGAGCGTATTTTCCGCTGTGGGAGCGCCGACAGTGAAGCCGACGGCTGTCTATGCGCTGGA
This sequence comes from Lachnospiraceae bacterium, assembly GCA_023664345.1. GTDB lineage: Bacteria > Bacillota > Clostridia > Lachnospirales > Lachnospiraceae > Acetatifactor. Next base: position 24,399 of record JAMPFQ010000016.1, read on the forward strand.
CGCGGACACGCTGAACGCCCATGAAGCATTGCGGCATGAAACGAAGCCGCGAGATTCCGACTGGACAAAAGAGGAAGAAGCCTATCTGGTGCAGCTGGCACAGGTGGTAGACAATATTCCGTTAGCGGATCATATGTGGGTAAATGATGTGCGGTCCGAAGTTACAGAAACGCCTGTTTATGTCGTCCTGTCACAGAAAGGAATTGAGAGTATGCATATTGAGAATGCGGTACAGGTCCTGGATGTGGTGGAACAGGGGGAAGTCCTGTCTCCTGAAGAGGCGGAATCGCTGATGCTCCAATACTATACAAGAGGGATTGCGGTATCAGATATCTATGTGGAGGAAATGAACCTGCGCTATGTGGGTGTGGTCGGCAGGGATGGCCTGACGTTGATCCCGGCATGGATCTTCTGCATTAGCCGGGACCATCACGGAGCCATGGGTGATGAAGAAGCAAAATACAGGGAATATGAGCATTTTGTGATCCATGCGATCACAGGGGACCGGATAGAAGCTATGTCCGCGCTGGATGGACGGAGTTGATGGGAATGAAGAAAGAAAAATTTCGAGTGTTCAGGCTGTTTATGACGGATATGCGGAGGGCAGTGTGTTCTCCACAGTTTTGTCTCGGCGTCGCGGGAGTATCCGCCCTTATGCTGGCAGCGGTATTCGGAATCCAGTCATCCGTGGAGTCTGTCTGGTCCCTGATGCGCCTGGCGACACAGGGCAGTGGTTTTGAATCCATTGAATTGTGCGTTTTTCCTGTGTTTGCTTATGGGATGAGTTACGCGCTGGAATGGGAGCAGAAAGTACAGAGATTTCTCCTGGTCAGGAGCGGAGTAACGGAATACATGATCTCCAAATTAACAGCCTGCTTTCTGTCGGGTTTTCTGACGGTGTTTCTGGGTCTTGCGGTTTTTATTGTCTTGTGGTGTCCCTTCTATCCTCTTTATGACCATCCGATATCTTCTTTTCGATATGAAGAGTTAATGTTGGAGGGAAAGATTCTGGAGGGTTATTTGTATTACATGGTTCATCAGGGAATCACAGGGGGCATATCGGCGGTATGCGGCGCATGGATATCTACCATACGGCCTAATCAGTTTGCTGCTGCCTCTGCGCCGCTTGTCCTTTATTTTTGTCTGCTTCGCGTAGCAGAGGGGCTTGCGATTCCTGAGGCCTTAAAGCCTTTGTATTGGGAGGCAGATATATACGATGGCAGTACGGCGGGGGAGACGCTTCTGATCAAAATCGGTATATCCGCCGTGCTGTGTGTCGTAATGGGATTCTGCGCATTGATCAATGCGAAAAGGAGGCTGTTGCATGAGTGATTTTAAAAGTACCCTGCTCTGCGTCTGTGTCAGTATGCAAAAGGCTGTATTTGATATCAAAGCGCTGATCGCGCTGGCGGTCGGTCTGATCTTTCAGTATTATACCTTCTGCAGCATACCGGCTATCTGTGAATATTTGGGATGCGTGGTAACTCCCTGGCTGTTTCCGTTTTATATATCAAGCCCGACCATGTTTATCATTGTCGGAAGTCTGGGCATCCTGCTGTACAGTGACGCTCCCTTTATGGACGGCCAGTCGGCTTTTCTGATGATCCGGACGGGCAGACGTAATTGGATATGGGGGCAGATCCTGTACATCTGGATCTCGGCGCTGCTGTACGCGATATGGAATTGTCTGGGATCCCTCCTGTTCATATTGCCGTATCTGTCTTTGGAAGAGGGGTGGGGAGCCGTTTTATGGACGATGGCTGATAATCCCGGTTTGTACAACATGGTAGGGACCGGGGTTTCGTTTGTGCCGGCAGCAGACATCATGGACCGGCTGACTCCGCTGCAGGCAATGTTTTTCGCGGTATTGTTGTATTGGCTTGGAACTGCGCTGATAGGCATGATCATCCTTTTCTTCCGCGTCCGGACAGGCGGCTTGAGCGGGACGGCCGTGTGCGGGGCATTGACCGGGCTGGCGTATTTTTCGTGCTACCTGGGTCCTATTGCGTATGGTTATTGGCTGCGTTATCTTTCACCGGTGAGCTGGTTTACTCCGAAGGCGTTGGATATGACAGGCAGCGGACAATATCCGTCACTGGGTTATGCCCTAATGGCTTATTTGATCCTGCTGGCTGTTTTGACAGCGGCATCCCTATTTTCCTTTTGCAGAGGAGATGTATCTTTTCAGGATGTGAACGGAATGAAGATTTTCTAAGATAGATTGCATGTGCCGACTGTGTCGGCATGACGGGAAGTGTGTAAAGAAAGCCAAACGGATCAGTCAGAGAAAAGGGAGGAGACGATGGAGGCATACGTTATTGTAAGACATGTAAATAAGAGTTTTAAGGAAACCCAGGCGTTGAAGGATGTCACCGTTTCGTTTGAACAGGGAAAAATACATGGCATGATCGGTCGGAACGGTTCCGGTAAAACGGTACTGCTCAAATGCATCTGTGGGTTTATGCGGCAGGATTCCGGCGACATATTTGTGAATGGAAAGGCAGTTCGAACATCAGAGGCTCAGGATTGCGGTATTATTATTGAGGAGCCCGGTTTTATCAATTCTATGAGCGGCTTTCGGAATTTAAAGATACTTGCGTCCATCCGGAGAAGGATTTCGGATGACAGGATCCGGGAGGCCATGAAATGGGTCGGACTGGATCCCGGCAGTAAAAAGGCTGTCGGCAAATATTCCCTTGGTATGCGGCATCGGCTGGGAATTGCCCAGGCTATCATGGAGGATCCGCCATTGCTGGTGCTTGATGAACCCATGAATGGGCTGGACCGACAGGGAGTGGAGGAGATCAGGAAATTGCTGTGCAGACTTAAGGGTGAAGGAAAGACAATTCTTTTGTCTTCTCATTACGCGGAGGATATAGATGTTTTGTGCGATACAGTCTGCGAGATGGACGGTGGGATTCTGACGTGCCATGCCGTCCCCTTTGCCGTAAACCGATAAACCACCAGACACCATCGGGGCAGAACTGTTACGAGGAAAATGTGACCAGGAACAATATAAGCTGACATCCTATTGACAAAAACAAAATAGATGGAGTATACTTTGAAATAAGTTAGCGGCGACTAATTACAGGTGGCCACATATATTAAAACATTGGGTTAGCATGAACTAACATGCGCTGTAAAAATGGAAGAAATGATTTCCTAAGAGATACTTCAGGAAAGGAGAGGTCATGAAATTCTATGAATCTGGAGACAAGAATAACCCGGCCATTCTTTTGCTGCCGGGAACCTGCTGTCATTGGAAATCAAACTATGAAACAGTGATCCCGCTTTTGGCGGAAGAGTTCCGTGTAGTCTGTGTATCTTATGACGGCTTCGATGAAACGGAAGATACCATATTCCCGGATATGCTGACGGAAACGGAAAGAATAGAATGCTATGTCAAAGAGAACCACGGCGGCAGGATACACGCCGCTTATGGCTGCTCTCTGGGCGGGAGTTTTGTGGGATTGCTGGTGCAGCGGGGGAACATACATATCAGCCATGCCATTCTTGGCAGTTCCGACCTGGATCAGGGAACCGGATTATCTGCAAAATTTCAGGGATGGCTGATTGCCAAAATCCTGTCTGGAATGTTTCAAAAGGGCAGCTTGCCGGGATTCATGCAGCGCAGGCTGGAGAAGAAGCCTGCTGAGGAGAGGTTGTATTATAGTAAAATGCTGGATCTGTTCGGCGTGGGAAGTACCCGGCTGTCTTTTGTAAAGCGGGAAAGTATCAGGAACCAGTTTTATTCGGATCTGGTCACGCCGATTGGGAACGGGATTGACCTGCCCGGTACAGTGGTGCACATTTTTTATGCCGCAAAAATGGGGGAGAAATATCTGGAACGGTATCATATTCATTTCAAAAATCCAGACATCCGCCGCCATGAGATGCAGCATGAGGAACTGTTAGTCTGTTATCCCGAGCGGTGGGCGGAGGAAGTCAGGAATTGTTGTAAAGTTTGAGGTTTCATCGTTTATCGGCGGGGAACGTAACCTTGCAGTGGTGCTCCCTTGTGGCGAATATCGCCATGATGGCGGTGTATCGGTTCCGTTCGGCAGCATAATGGAAAATCCCACATATGATAATAAGTCTAATCTCGTTCTTGATCGGTTCATAATGAGTCTCTTTTTCCCGATAGATAGATTTCCAATCCTTTCAGCATGATTTCAATGTTGTTGTCAGGGGATGCTTTCATTGACGCATCCCGGTAAATCCATGCTCGAACCACGCCTCTCTTTCTGGTGTTTTAAATAAATGAGCCATATTCTCTGTAATATTGGACAAACAGGAAGATATAAAATGTAAGGACAGGGAGGTGGTATTTTATTATATGGAAGAAATCGTAAACATTGAAACGATAAAGGTAAATGCCGCACTGCCCAGGGAGGCTCGGATCAGGCAGTTTGTTGAAGAGATCAAAGATCCATACCATTTTATGGTGGATGATGTGATCGTGAACATTGTGTTCACGGAAAATGGGAGTACGCTCCAGGACAGACTGCAGCAGTATTTTCAGCTTGTCATGGCTTGATTTTGTTGTCAGGAGGCAGTCATGCGTATTTCAGACCAGAAATATTATGCCGGTGCGTATAAACGGCTGTCCAGGGAGGATGAGACAGCAGCCCTGGGGGCACGGAATGAGAGCAACAGTATTTCAAACCAGAGAGACCTTATCCGGAAATTTGCAGAATCACATCCTGAGATTGAAATTGTAAAGGAGTATGCCGATGACGGATTTTCCGGCGTGGATTTTGGGCGGCCAGGTTTTCTGCAAATGTTAGGGGACATTCAGGCAGGAATCATAAATTGCGTTATTGTCAAGGACTTATCCCGGTTTGGGAGAAATTACATTGAGGCAGGTAAATATCTGGAAGAAATTTTCCCTGTCTATGGTGTGCGGTTCATTTCGATCAGTGAAAACTATGACAGTGCCCGTATGAATGGCGGAAATGAACAGTTGGTGATACCTTTCATGAATTTGGTGAATGATGCGTATTGCCGGGATATTTCCATTAAGACTCGTACAAGCCTGGAAATGAAACAACAAAAGGGGGAATATGTAGGTTCATTTGCTCCCTATGGATACAGAAAGGCGCCGGACGATAATCACCGTTTCCTGGTGGATGAGGAAGCCGCCGCTGTGATAAAGCGTATCTTTGAGCTGACGATCAGCGGCATGAGCAATGGTAATATAGCAAATCTGCTGAATAAAGAGGGAGTGCCATCCCCCACAGAGTATAAACGGCTGCATGGAGAAAACTTTATCTGTCATTTTCAGAAGAACAGAAAAGCCATGTGGTCGGCGCTCGTGATCAGGCGCATATTGGAAAACAGGGTTTACTTAGGGGTAATGGAGCAGGGCAAGACATACAGCATTAATTATAAGGTGAAAGCACGCAGGAAAAGAGAGCCGGGTCAGTGGTATTGCGTGGAAAACAGGCATGAGCCAATTGTAACAAGGGATACCTTTGATCTTGTGCAGAAAATATTGGCGGATGATCTGAGGACCAGTCCCGGGAAGGAAAATGTCTATCTGTTTTCCGGTATCGTCGTCTGCGGCAGATGTGGTGAAAAACTGCTTCGATGCAAGAAAACAATAAAAGGAAAAGAGTACATTTATTATGGCTGCTATGACAGGAAGAAAACGCTGAAGTGTAAGGGCGTCTGCATCCGGGAAAGCAAGCTGGAACAAGCCGTTACTCAGACGATCAGGCAGCATATCGCATCCGTCATTCATATGGCGGAATTGCTTGATCAGATGAAATCTATTCCTCTGAAAGAGCAGGAATTGAAAAGCATTGACCTGCTTGTGAGCGAACAGGAGAAAGAGATCCAGAGAATCAGTAAGCTGAAACTGAAACTTTATGAGGATTATCGTGACCGGTTTATCAGCTGGCAGGAATATAGGGACTTTGAAACAATTTACCGCCGGAGAGAAAAGGATGCAGAGCAAAAGAAAGAAGAACTGCAGAAAAAGAAAGAGCAGTTTTTGCAAGGGAATACGGCGCTGCAGAGGTGGCTGGAGGAATTTTCCCTGCATGGAAATATAGAGCATCTGAACCGTTCTTTATTCGTTACCTTGGTGGAACGGGTTAAAGTATTTTCTGCAAATGAAATAGAAGTGCAGTTCCGATATAAGGATGAATTTGATATGGCAATTTCTCAGGACGAACGAAAGCAGGGGTGAGAGAATGGCAAGGATTTCCCGCAAAAGTGTGAAAGAAGTTCTAAATTGCACACAATATATTTTTGATACCGCATTGTATGTACGTTTATCGCTGGAGGAACAGGAAGAGGATTCCACAGAGAAAATAAAGAATCAGAGGGAGCTTCTCCTGCAATATGTCACTGAAAGACCGGAGCACCAACTGGCAGATATCTATTGTGACAACGGGTGTACGGGTACTGATTTTGACAGACCTGAATGGCAAAGGCTGATGGAAGATGCGAAGGCTGGAAAAATAAACTGTATTATTGTAAAGGATTTGTCTAGACTGGGCAGGAATTATATAGAAGCGGGCGATTACCTGGAAAATGTATTTCCGCGCATGGGTATCCGCTTTATTGCCATCAGCGATGGATATGACAGTGCAAACCTGAAACCGGAAGACACAGGGCTGCTGTTGCCGCTCAAAAATATCATCAATGCTTCCTATGCAAAAGACCTTTCCAGGAAGATCAGCAGCGCAAAGCATGTTCAACGGGGCAGGGGGGAGTTTACCGGTTCGGTGGCGCCTTTTGGATATGAAAAGGATAAACATGGAAAAGGAAGGTTCGTGGTAAATGAAGAGGAGGCGGAGGTAGTAAGGAAAATATTTCAGATGTTTGGGGAGGGGGAATCTTATACAGGAGTAGCAAAGGAATTAAACCGTTTAAAGATTCCCTCTCCCCAGGGGAAAATATGGAGGTATCAGACTATCCGTGGAATCATTGCGAACCAGGTGTATCTGGGAAAGATGGTGCAGGGGAAATATTGCGGTTTAGAAGCGGATATTGTAACTGTAGACAATACCCATGAGGCGATCATTGCAGAGGAATTGTTTGAGAAAGCAGCAAGCCGGAGGGAAAAGATCAGCCTTCACCGGGAAAAAGAAGTGGCTGCCGGGTGGGCGCCTGATGAAGAATATCTTTTCCGGGGGATGCTTAAGGCAGAAAACAGCGGTCTGACTTTATGCAGGATCAGCTATCGGAAACAGTCAGGGCAGGTCTTGGTTAAAGCATACCGTTCTCCCAAAGCCTTTGATCAAGAGGGTAATCCTTATAAGTTGATCATGATACGGGAGGAAGTGTTGTTGTCCGCTGTAAAAATAATTTTACTGCAATACTTTTGTGTGTTAGAAGATACCCGGTTCGTCTTAAGCCAGGATGCGATGCAGAAAAAATATCAGCGTAAGATCAAACGCATGGAGGGGGAAGTGCAGGCTTTATATAAAGAAATTATGCGGAAAAAGGAATTGCTTTCTGACAGCTATCAGGATATGGCAGATGGCATTTTGGAACCCTCGGATTATCAAAAGATACAAAGGCAATATAAAGAGGATATTGTCCAGGTGGAACAGAAAGTGAGGGAAAGCGAAAAGCGTCTGGCAGAATATAAGCGGCTTGTAAATCTGGAGAATCCCTATATATCTATATTGCGGGAATTTGGGAAATCACTCAAAACTACCAGAGATTTATTGGCGTTGCTTGTTTCGGAAATTACTGTGACTGGCAGCAGGGAGATCCGGATTGCCTTTTCGTTTGAGGACGAGTTCCGCAATCTATGTGCTTTGGTAAGGTAGAAATTAAGATCCTTCTCGGAACGAAAGTACCCTGATATGGGTACTTTCGTTCCGAGAAGGACCAAATTCCCGTAAGCGGGAATGGAATAAGAGGAAAGAGCATGAATATTAAAAAAATGATTGCCCTATATCTGCGTCTGTCCAAACATGATGAGGATATAGAGGAAGATGCGGAGAGCAACAGTATAGGCAACCAAAGAGGAATCTTAGAAGGATATGTAAAAAAACATCTGGATACGACCGGGTATGAGGTAAAAGAGTTTGTGGATGATGGCTTCTCAGGTACATCCATGGAACGTCCTGCCATGCAGGAATTGCTTAAAAAAGTGGAAAAAGGAGAAGTCTATGCTATTTTGGTAAAGGATCTGTCCAGGTTTGCGAGAAACTATTTAAAGTCTGCATATTACATGGAGAAAGTATTTCCTGTTTTTGGAGTCCGGTTTATTTGTGTCAATGACAATTATGACAGTAATAATGTTGCATGGCAGCTGCCGGGGATGGATATGGCTTTCAAAGGTATCATCCATGATTATTACTGCAAGGAACTGTCCAGGAAAGTGAAAGCTGCCCGCAGGCAGCAGATGGAAAAAGGGAAATGTATCTTTGCCAGACCGCCCTATGGCTACTGGAAATCAAACACAGTAAAAGGACTGTTGGTTGTAGATGAAAATACGGCGCCGGTGGTAAGGAATATTTTTGATCAATATCTTCAGGGAACTTCTGCTTATGGGATTGCCCGGGAATTAAACAGAAGAGAGATTCCGTCTCCAAATAAGCGACTGCTGGAAGCGGGGCTGGTTACATTTCGTGACGAACAGTATGTGAAAGGGATGTGCTGGAGTAACAGTGCGGTGCTTTCCATTCTCCGCAGTCGGATCTATATAGGGGATATGGTGGGCGGAAAGGAAGAAAGAGTCAGGATTTGTGACAGAAATTGTAGAAAGAGGGACAAAGAGGAATGGATCATTGTTCAGGATACTCATGAACCTATTATTGAAAGAGAGATCTTCTGCCAGGTGCAGGATATGCTAAGGGAAAAAGCAAAAGCCAGGGAAAGGAGAGTGGGAAGCTACACAAGAAAATAGTAGTGAATGGTTCAGAGGACATCGGTATTAAATGGAGGGAGGACAGGAGACAGAAAACATAATGACACAATACCTGTTTTAGGGTAAAATGTCGACACAGAGGGGCATTGTGTCAACTTCTGATTCCATGTGCGCTGAAGCGCACGGGATTATGGTAAAATACAAGGAGAAAAGGGATGATTGGAACGAAACCTAAATTTATGGAAAATCTGGTCATTGATCCAAGTTATTATGAACAGCCGGATCCGTATACTAATGCACCTTCTTGTCATGTGAATTTACCTGCGCTTTCACGGTATGCGAAGCAATGCGGAAAAAAGCTGGTTGATCTGACGCTGGAGGAAGTGAAGAGATTTTCAATTTGACATTTTGGTTTTGGCGATAATGTTGATTTATTCCCGCGGGCAATGAGCCAAAGTCCAGGGAATCATGATTCCCTGGACCTTGGCGAATGCCGCGAGGGTCAAATACCCCGCAGCTTGCTGCGTTGCAAGATTGATACCCCGTCAGCTTGCTGCGGGGTCTTTGATTTCAGCCAGACTTGCAATAAATGTACAAAAGGGCATAGGATTATGTCCTTTTTACGTGATACAGGAAAACAGGCAAAAATCGGGACAAATGAGTTTCCCCCTCCTGATACAATAGCGGAAACGGTATTCTATACCATGAGCGTCTATTTCCTGGCGGCGAAAGTGACAAAGACCAGGTACACCCTGACAGGCGCACTGCTGGCTACTTTGGCGGGAACGGTGGCCAGCGTGGTGCTGGCGGGGAGGATGTAGGCCTGTTGATTGACATATTGACACTACTGTGGTAGTATAAAAATAGAAACAATATATGTCACATAACTGTCCGATCCGGAATGGAAGGCAGTGTAGTGTTGTTGAAACGGGGGATATGCGCATGAGATACCAAAGCTTGCATAAACGCATCGGATGCCTGCTGTTGGCAGGATTTCTTATGCTGGGGATCACCGGCTGTGGCGGCGCGGACGGATCGGGCAGCACGGAGAACACAGAAGATGCAGGAAACCGGGAGATCGCCCTCACAGGCGAGATGGTTCCGGTGGCAAACTTCCAGGAGGTCAAATCCGACTTGAGTAAGCTGGAGCATTATGTGTGGCAGGGCGAGAGTCTGATCTATCTGGAGAGAGTGTGGGATCACGGCATGTCCCAGGGCACGCTGTATCAGGTGAACCTGGACGGCACGGGCTCGCCGGAAGCGCTCTACAAGGGTATCTCGGAGGAGCATTCCATCCTGGATTTTGGTATGGGCCAGGACGGCTGTTTTTACTTCCTGGAGCGGAAAAGCGAGGAGGACGGTACAGGAACGCTTTATCTGCGGAAGATGGACGGTGATCTTCAGGAGGTCTGGCTTCAGGAGTTGGAGCATGGGGATTTTCATACGGCGGCGCAGTCTATGGCTTATTTTTCTGATATGCATGTGGACATAGAGGGGAGGCTCCTGCTCACCGATCACGATGATCGGGGATATTTTTTTGATGCGGAAGGCCGGTATATGGGATGTGACGCCATACAGGTCTCCCAGGGCGACATCATAGACGGGGGAGAACAGGGCGTCTTTCTGATCAGGCAGGATTGGAACGGCAGCAGCCTGATGAACTATCAGTTCCAGAGAGCGGATATGGACAAAGGCAGAATGGGTGCGGTGGAGACCAGGGATCTGTCTGTGACAAAGACGGGAGGTTTGGAGAACGGTTCCGTGTTGAGCGGCTATGGGATGGGTATTCTGATCTCCATGGAAAACAGGCTGTACTCCTATGAGTATGACACGGGGGAGTATACGGAATTGTTGGACTGGCAGAAGCTGGGTGTGGACGGTTCCGCCATATCGGCGGTCCGGCTTCTGGCAAAAGAGTTGCCATTGGAAAATCTGGGCGGATATACGGCGCAACTGCAGGCTGCGTCCATGGAAGATGGGACAAGCCCTGAAAATGTGCCTGAGATGTCTCCCGTTCTGGAGGCTTTGTCCTATAAGTGGTCCAGTTCCGTCCCTCCGGAGATTGTCCATGTGGGGCATATGGACCGGGGATATGTGCCTGAGAAACAGACTGTGACCCTTGGCCTGGCGTCTGTGTCCACCACGCGGCTGGGGCAGATGGTGCGCCGCTTTAACCGGTCCAGCATGGAATATGAGGTCATTACGAAAAGTTATGAGGATATGGATGCTTTTACGGAAGACCTGCTCTTTCATCCGGAGGGAGTGGCGGATATTCTGGAACTGAGCTGGGGTGACAGGGATATGCTGGATGAGAAAGGGCTTCTGGAAGATTTAAGGCCTTATATGCAGGCAAGCGGCGTGGTGGATGAAGAGGATATCATGGAAGCGGTCAGGGATGCCTGCGAGACCGACGGGAAACTGACCAGCATGATGTCGGGATTTTACATACAGACTATCCACACCACAGCGGAGACGATTCCCACGGATGGATGGACTTATGATCAGCTTTTTGAACTGGCCGGGAATCATCCTGGCACCAAACTCCTGGATGTGTATACATACAATTCCGTATGGAGGCTTTTGGAGTTCACGCTGGACTCTTATGTGGACTGGGAAAAAGGGGAATGTCATTATGACTCGCCGGAATTTAAGCGGCTGCTGGAAAATGTCAGAGGTCTTTCCTATCCGGAAAATGAGGAGAGGCAGACAGTCTTTTATAACGACGAGGAGGCACGGAAGTTCCTGGATCAGGAATATCTGCTCCAGTATAACATGTATCTCTGTCCTTATGATCACAGCAAGGTACAGTTCCAGTATCGGGACAAGGCGTGGGATGTGGGATACCCGACCCGGGACGGGGAACTGTGCTACCTGATGAATCCTCTGATGCAGTTTTCCATTTACAGCAACTCCCCCAACAAGGAAGGCGCCTGGGCTTTCATGGAATTCCTGCTGTCGGAGGAAGAACAGAGCTGGTATGGAAGCGATCTGGGCGGATTCCCGGTGCGGAAAGACGCTTTTGAAGCTTATCTGGAGAGGCCTTATCATGCTGTCTATAATATGGCGGATGACCATACTTCCGAGGAGACCATACGGATGCTTCGGGATATGATGGAGCATCTGCGTATGTCACAGATTGTAAGAAACGGGGAGATCTCCGGCATTGTGGCCGAGGAGACGCAGGCTTACTTTGCCGGGGATAAAACGGTGGAGCAGTGCGTGGAGATCATCCAGAACCGGGTGCAGCTTTATCTGGATGAAAATTTTTGATTCCCGCCAGCCGCTCCTGCAGGGACAGGAAATCGGCGGGGCCGCAGTCCAGATAGAAGCAGTGGAAGCGGTAGTCGGAATATGTGCTTCCCCAGAGTTCCCTGGCCTGCTCCTGCAGGGACAGAATCTCCAGATATCCCAGGTAATATTTCAGGTAATTGCAGGGTTCCTGGGCGATATAGGTGTAGATCGCACGGGTGGAACTGGTGTTGGTGACGCCGAACTTTTCCAGAATCTGCGCCACCTTATCATAAGAAGCGCCCTCGTAGTGGATCATGATATCCAGCATGGAATACAGGCACAGCTGCATACTGCGGCTGTGCTTTTCCAGTTCCGTGATAATGGCATCAGAGTCATAGCCCTGTTCTTTCAGCAGCGCCGAAGCGTAATCATAGGAGATGAACTCCACATACAGCGCCCAGCCCTCCAGGTAGCCGCCATACCACAACAGTTCCCTGACAGGCCGTTCTTCCCTTTCCAAGGCGTTTCGGTTATAATAGACAGATTGGTAGAGATGGCCGGGATAGCCCTCATGGGCGAGGGTAGTGTAAAGTTCCAGGCCGGCAGGGGTCTTGCCGGTATTGATATGTATGGTGTTCTGTGTTGTATCATCCAGCGGGGAAGTGATGTAAAAGGCAGGTGCGGTATATTTTTCCAGACTGGGGGAAACAGGTCTTACGGTGACCACAGTGCTGTCTCCGGAGACAGGGGGGAACTGTCCCCGCATCCGGCGCTGCAGATCCGTCAGCATCCCGGCGGCATCCGTATAGGGAAAAGGGTTCTGTGAACTGTCCGTTCTGTCTGTAAAAAGGTCGGGGTGAGCGTTCACGAGACTCTGCATGGCCTTATATTCTTCCCGGAACTTTTCGGCCAGAAGAGATTGTATCTCTTCCACGGAACGATAGGAGCCGGTTTCTGAGATCAGCAGGTACTGGTAATATCCTCTTCCTTCCTCCGTGCTGCCCAGGCCTGACAGGGAAACGCTCTCATCCTCCAGCAGGATCAGCCCGTCGCCCAGGGCGATATAGGCGGGCAGCAGCACTGTTTTCAACAGACGGTCGTTCTGGGAGATATAGGAGTCCGCCTCGGTCTGTGTGATTTCCCCCGACTGTAACAGCGGCGCAAGGCGTTCCGTGAAAGTGGTCTGCAGGAAATGGGTTCCGTTTTCCAGGTCTGATTTTGTGACAATAGTGTCACATTGTTTTCTTACCTCCTGCAGGGAGGAGGCGGGCATGATCATCCCGGCGGCCGCTTTTTCCTGCTCAAAGGTCAGCAGGGAGGAAAAATATTCGTCCGTCTGATCCAGCAGGGCAAGGTAATCGGTCACATCCCGCCTGGTGCGGAAAGCATACTCCGCCAGCAGGATGGGAAGCTGGGACTGCATTCCTGAATTGGGGGACAGAGGCTCGTTGTGATAGGGATACTCCGCCATGGCAAGGGAATTTTCCAGGGAGCGGGTGAGCAGTTTGCAGAGCCAGGCATCCGCTTCCGAGAGATTTTCCGTATGGATGGCATGCAGGGCGGTCAGGGTATTTTCCACAGCGGCATGGTCGCTTACAGCGGAGTTGCTGTTGTAACAGGCGAGGACGGGGTCATAGTCATGGATGCCGTAATTTTCCGGGTTTGCCAGGGTATAATGCATGTTCAGCGTGTTGGAGCGCATTTCCTCCGTAAACAGCGTGGATGTGATATGGGTGAAGCGCTTTTCGTCCTGCCTGTATGTAAAGAGGAATATGGTAATGACAGAGAAGGCAAGGAAAACACTTGCCGCCAGCGCCAGCTGTTTTGCGGAAAGGGGATTTCTTCGTTTCAAGTGGGAATCACCGCCGGGTCTGAGAGATTGATTCAATATATGCGGCGGATGCCCGGACTATGATACATGAGTGGTTCCGCGTGTATGGCATGGCCCTTTGGCGCGGATATTACGTTTCTATTTCCATATATGGCCCGCATCCCCGCAGGGAATCCGGCAGGATGTCTCTTTCCACGAAATATAATTCATGTAAAGCCCGTGTGCACCCCAGGTACACTTTGCGCCGGAGGTGGTCGTTGTTTTGGTTAAAATAAATGCAGTTGAACAGGATCACGGCGTCAAATTCCAGCCCTTTTGCAAGCAGCAGTGGGATGACCACCAGCCGGGCCTTTATCTCGTCCTCAGGCGATATGATCAGCTGGGCTTCTTTGGATTCCCCCAGATGCGATCTTACCGCCACGGCTTCCTCATCGCTGTTTACAATGACCGCCACGGAATGGTACTTTTCCAGCCGATCCAATATGGGGACAAGGCAGGAAAACAGATCCCGGCATATGATATACTGCGGTTTTCTGACCGCACGCGTAAAATAGGAATACTCTTTTGCTATGGGGCGGTTCGCCCGGTCGATCAGTTCGAAAGCCAGCGCGTTGATGTCGCTGGAGGAGCGATAGCATTTACTGAGCCGGATCTGCATGAGATCTGTGCCGAATATCCTTTGATAATCGTCGTATTTCTGCATGGTCGTGACGGAATTGACCGTCTGGTAAATATCGCCCAGCAAGGTGAAACTGCTCTTTGGCAGTAGGCATTTTATGACATACAGCTGGATCAGGCTATAGTCCTGTGATTCATCGATAACGGTATGGCGGATATCGGGAAAAGGAGCGGCCTCGCCCATCAGTACCTTGACCAACAGATAAAAGAGCGCATCTTCGTACAGCAGTTTCCCGCGTTTCAGAGAATCGGACAGGTTTGCCGCTTCGTCGTCGCTTCCTCCCGTTTGGCGCAGATAATCTGAAAGGATCGTTACAGCCTGGGTCTTGGGATCCAGGCTGTTCAGGCGGATGATCTCGTCCTTTGCCGACTGAACATATGTCTGCAGGGTCTTGCTGTAGAGCATGCCCGCTTCCTTTACTGATAAAATTTCATCATGGCTTTCCTCGATTTCATTGTATATCTCATCTTTATGTGAAAGGAAGAAGTCCTCTATTGCTTTTCTGACCAGATGCTCCAACATCTCGTACCGGGACTTGAAAGAGGAAAAATTTCTGGCGTTTAATCTGCGCCGAATCATCTCCGGCGATATCACGATTGTTTCTTTATAACGGATCTCAGGTATCTGAAAAGGAAAAGAAGCAAAATAATCAATGCAGTATTCCAGCAGATCCGCTGAATTCCTGACCCGGAGACGCTTTATCCTTTCGCTGGCGGGGGACATCTCGATCCGCTTAAGCTGGCTGTAGTAATCCTCAATCTCCATGTCCTTATCCAGAAACGCTTCCAGAAGATCGGCGAAAACCTTTGTTTCCGCAGGCCTCTCTCCCAGATCAGGGAGTATGGTGGAGATGTAGGAACTGAATATGTTGTTGTTTGATAAGATCAGGATATTCTCGGAACTCATGGTATCCTTATTGTGATAAAGGACATACGCAAGGCGGTGAAGTCCTATGCTTGTCTTGCCGCTGCCCGCCAGTCCGCAGATCAGGCAGGAACGCCTGGTGTCGCTTCTTATCGCCAGGTTTTGTTCTTTCTGGATGCTCCCGATGATGACCTTTAGCTTATGATCGGAGTATTGGGAAAGAACCTCCCCAAGGATATCGTCATACAGGGAGGATTCGGTGTCATAGGCATAAAGGAAGCGGCCGTCTTCAATCCGGTATTGCCTCTTTTTTGTGATGCAGGCTTCTTCTTTATGATCGTTCACTTCGTACCAGGCCGGCCCCAGATCAAAATTGTAGAACATGGAAGAAATGGGTGCTCTCCAGTCCACCACTACTATTTCATAGGAATCTTCTTCCATAAGGCTGTATACTCCGATGTAGATGGTGTTTTCTTCGCCCGTTATGTTTTCTGTAAAGTCCAGGCGGCCAAAGTAGGGGGCTTTCTCCATTTTTGTCAGCCGCCGGATTTCCAGTTCATTCCGCTCATACCGATCCTCCGCACGGCTTATGTCGGTATCCTGGGAACTCAGCAGGATCACATCATCAAAATCGCGGATCAAGTGCCGGTTTTCATCCCACATCTCTTTCCGCTCACGCAGGATCCGGTCTTTCAGCAAAGTCTTGTCGGCGTGCAGCTTGGCCAGTTTTTTGCGGATGATCTCTTCCACTCTGTTAAAATAGTTCTTTTCATTCTGAAGATCGGTCTTCTCCATTGCGTTTCCCTCCTGACAGTTGAAATTAATGAAAATCTATCAGAAGAATGAACGAAATTCAAGTCTGGTATTTTGCGGGATTTTTTGTTATAATGAATTCAACAGGACAGGGAGGGCGACGATATCCGATGTTTGGGTATCGGTCGCTTTTTTGTGTTGATAGATTTCTTCCGGCGATCAAAAACCCCGCAGGGGTATCGATCTTGCAACGCAGCCCGCAGGAATAATGATTGACGAACCCCGCCGGAATTGATAGGATAAGATTAGAGCCGCAGGGCGGCAGAACGGAGGATCAGATCAATGAGCGAAACAGCAAAGAAAGCGATCGAAGAGGGCAGGGCGGTGCTTGGCATCGAATTCGGCTCCACCAGAATCAAGGCGGTGCTGGTGGACGAAAACCACGCGCCCATTGCCATGGGTACCCATGACTGGGAGAACCGTCTGGAGAACAATATCTGGACATACAGCCTGGAGGATATCTGGAGCGGCCTGCAGGGCTGTTATAGAAGCCTTGCGGAGGATGTGCGGGAAAAGTACGGCGTGGAGCTGACGAAACTTGGCGCACTGGGTTTTTCGGGGATGATGCACGGATATATGCCTTTTGACAAGGAGGGGGAACTGCTGGTTCCTTTCCGCACCTGGAGGAACACCATGACGGAGGAAGCCTGCAAAAAGCTGGTATCCGTGTTTGACTTTAACATTCCCCAGAGATGGAGCATTGCCCATCTCTATCAGGCGGTCATAAACGGGGAGCCTCATGTAAAAGAGATTGCTTTCTTTACCACCCTTGCGGGCTATATCCACTGGAAGCTGTCCGGCGAGAAAGTTCTGGGCGTGGGGGAGGCTTCCGGTATGTTTCCCATTGATTCCCATATTTGTGATTATGATGGAAAGATGCTGGAGCAGTTCGACCGTCTGGTTGCGCCCAACGGTTTTGGCTGGAAGCTGAAAGAGATCCTGCCTAAAGTACTGAAAGCGGGCGATGCGGCAGGTACGCTGACCGAGGCGGGGGCGAAACTGCTGGATCCTACGGGAACCCTGCAGGCGGACGTTCCCATGTGCCCTCCCGAGGGGGACGCGGGAACCGGCATGACGGCCACCAACGCGGTTCGGGTGCGCACCGGAAATATTTCCGCGGGAACATCCATCTTCTCCATGGTGGTAACAGAGAAAGCGTTGTCGAAAGTGCACGAGGAGATCGATATGGTGACCACTCCCGACGGCAGTCCTGTTGCCATGGTGCACTGCAATAACTGTACCTCCGACCTGAATGCCTGGGTGGGGCTTTTTCAGCAGTTTGCGGATACGTTCGGCATAAAGACGGATATGGATGAACTTTATGGAACCCTTTACAGGGAGGCACTGAAAGGGGATACGGACTGCGGCGGCCTGGTTTCCTATAATTATTTCTCCGGGGAGCCGGTAACGGGTTTGAACGAGGGCAGGCCTCTGTTCGTCCGCACGCCTGACGCGAAGTTTACCCTGGCCAACTTTATGCGCAGCAATCTTTACAGCGCCATGGCTACCCTGAAGATTGGCAACGACATTCTGCTGAAAGAGGAGCAGGTAAAGGTGGATTCCCTGACGGGCCACGGCGGTCTGTTCAAGACCCCGGTGGTGGGCCAGCAGCTGATGGCGGCGGCCATGAACGCACCTGTGACGGTGATGGACACGGCAAGCGAGGGCGGCGCCTGGGGCATGGCAATACTTGCCTGTTATATGGCGGAAAAGGCGGATGACGAGACCCTGGCGGATTATCTGAGCGATAAGATATTTGTGGGGCAGAGCGGAACCACCATTGAGCCTGCAGCGGAGGACGTGGCAGGCTTTGACGTCTATATCGAGAAGTATAAGAGCGCGCTGAAAGCGGAGAGAGCGGCGGTGGAGAGCCTGGTCTAGAAAGGGGGATCACTATGTTAGAAGAATTAAAAAATCTGGTCTATGAAGCGAATATGGATCTGCCCAAGTACGGGCTGGTGACTTTCACATGGGGCAACGTCAGCGCCATTGACAGGGAGAGCGGCCTGTTTGTGATCAAGCCCAGCGGCGTGGAGTATGACAGGCTGCGGCCTGAGGATATGGTGGTGGTGGACCTGGATGGGAACAAGGTGGAGGGGCGTTACAATCCTTCCTCCGATACAGCTACCCACAGAGAACTTTACAAGGCGTTTCCTGCCATCGGCGGCATCGTACATACCCATTCCTCCTATGCCACCAGCTGGGCCCAGGCGGGGCGGAATATCCCCTGCTACGGCACCACTCATGCGGATTATATTTATGGGGAAGTGCCCTGCGTCAGATGCCTTACCGCCCAGGAGATCGAGGAGGCGTACGAGGAGAACACGGGACATCTGATCGTCAATGAGTTTAAACGTCTGGGTAAGGATCCCGTGGCAGTGCCCGCCGTGCTCTGTAAAAATCACGGCCCCTTTGCCTGGGGCAAGGACGCGAAAGAGGCTGTGCACAATGCGGTAGTGCTGGAGGAAGTGGCTAAGATGGCTTACCGTGCGGAGGCCATCAACCCCCGGATCCAGCCTGCGCCCCAGGAATTGCAGGATAAGCATTATTACCGAAAACATGGAGAGAACGCCTACTATGGTCAATAGCATCGTGCTCGTGCACATTCGGCATTTTTTGGCTGAAATCACTGGACGCGGGAGGGAATCTGTGCTAGTATGGACATCAGGACGAATAAGGAAGAAGCATCAGGCACAGCCCTGGGCAGAATGGAGGAAACATGAACAATTTAGAACTGCAAAAGCACGCGAATGAAGTGCGAAAAGGCATCGTAACCGCAGTTCACGGCGCAAAAGCGGGACATCCCGGCGGATCCCTTTCCGCGGCGGATGCGTTCACATTCCTGTATTTCGAGGAAATGAACATCGATCCGGCAGATCCTGATAAGAAAGACCGGGATCGTTTTGTACTGTCAAAGGGGCATACCGCTCCCGGATTATATTCCACGCTGGCAAACAGGGGATTTTTCCCGGTGGAGGATCTGAAGACGCTGCGCCATCTGGGTTCCTATCTCCAGGGGCATCCCTGTATCCACATTCCCGGTGTGGACATGTCCTCCGGCTCTCTGGGACAGGGCATTTCCGCCGCGGTGGGGATCGCTCTGGGGGCAAAGATGAATCAGGAGAGTTTCCGTGTTTATACTCTTTTGGGCGACGGAGAACTTGAGGAGGGACAGGTCTGGGAGGCATCCATGTTCGCGGGACACCGCAAGCTGGACAATCTGTGCGTTATTGTGGACAATAACGGTCTCCAGATCGACGGCCCCATCGACAAGGTATGTTCCCCTTATCCCATTGATAAGAAGTTTGAGGCCTTTAATTTCCATGTGATCAACGTGGATGCCCATGATTTCGACGCGCTGCGGGCGGCGTTTCAGGAGGCGAGGGAGACCAGGGGAATGCCTACCTGCATCGTGCTCCACAGCCTGAAGGGCAAGGGCGTTTCTTATATGGAGAACAGCATCGACTGGCACGGCAAGGCGCCCAACGATGAGGAGTACGCGGTGGCTATGGCGGATCTGGAGAAGATCGGCGCAGAATTAGAGAAAGCAGGTGAGGCGTGATGGCGGAGAACATTGCAAAAGACGCGATCGTTAAGAAAGTTGCAACTCGTGAAAGCTACGGCAATGCCCTGAAAGATCTGGCGGAGGAATTTCCTGATCTGGTGGTGCTGGACGCGGATCTGGCGGCGGCTACCAAGACCGGCATTTTCCGGAAAGCATATCCTGACCGCCATATCGACTGCGGTATCGCGGAAGCGAATATGATGGGCATCGCCGCGGGGTTGTCCCTGGTTGGCAAGATCCCTTTCGTCAGTTCCTTTGCCATGTTCGCGGCAGGGCGCGCTTTTGAGCAGGTGCGAAATTCCATCGGATATCCACACCTGAATGTGAAGATCGGCGCAACCCATGCAGGCATCACGGTGGGCGAGGACGGCGCGACCCATCAGTGTAATGAGGATATCGCCCTGATGCGGACGATTCCCGGCATGGTGGTCATGTGTCCTGCTGACGATGTGGAGGCAAAAGCGGCTGTACGCGCCGCACTGGAATATCAGGGTCCCGTTTACATCCGTTTCGGGCGGGCGGCGGTTCCCGTGATCAATGACAGGCCGGATTATCATTTTGAGATCGGCAAGGGTTCCGTTGTACGCGAAGGAACGGATGTGACCATCGTGGCAACCGGCATCTGTGTGGATTCCGCATTGGGTGCGGCGGAAAAGCTGGCAGTGGATGGCGTCAGTGCCGAGGTGGTGAGCATCTGTACCATCAAGCCTCTGGATGAGGAGATCATCATAAACAGCGCGAGAAAGACGGGCAAAGTGGTGACCGTGGAGGAGCATTCCGTGATCGGAGGCCTGGGAAGCGCGGTCTGCGACTGTCTCAGCGCGAACCTGCCCACAAAAGTGAAGAAGCTGGGGATGCAGGACGTGTTCGGCGAGTCCGGTTCCGCAGCGGCCCTGGTGCAGAAGTATGGGCTGGACGCGGAGGGCGTATATAAGTCTGTGAAAGAATTTCTGTAAGGAAAAATGATCAGGTCGGGAGAGATTCCCGACCTGTAATTTTCTAAGTTGTTGATTCCCGCGGGCAATGAGCCACAAGTCCAGGGAATCATGATTCCCTGTCTTTCAGGTTCAGGGTGTCATAATCATATAAGTCCGCATCGGACACCTTTTCCGTCCGGATTTCCCCTTCCTGGGAACTGAGGATCAGGTGGCTGTCCGCCAGCCATCCGGTCATGCCCTCCACCCATTCCCTGAACAGGTTGTCGTCATATGTCAGGAAGTCCTGATCCTCCAACTGGAAATCAAACCGGGTGCCTACGATCTGCCGGATGCCGCCCTGTTCGTCCAGGCGGTACACCCAGTAGCCGTATCCGCCGTAATCCCATCTGTCCTCTATATACACGTTCATGAGGAAAGGAACGCCGTCCCTCTCGCCGAGGTAGATATTATTCCAGTCCGCCCGGGCAATATGGGCGTCCTGTGTGTAAAGCAGTTCGCCCTCTGCGCTTTTGAACAGGACAATGCCGCTGTCGCCGTCGCCGATATTGCCAGTGTAAACTTCTATGGTCTCGATGCCCTCACGATCGGAGATGTCCATATTTTCCGTATCGACCAGAGAATAATAGGTGTCAAAAGCGTCTTCCCCCTCATTTTCCAACAGGTATTCATAGATAGACGCACTGGAGCCAAACGTGTCAAAGCTGATCCCGTAATGGAACCATGCGCTCAGCAGGCGTGCCTCTGTCACCAGGCCATCCTGGAAAGTCAGGAGACACGGTTTGTTCTGCATATGATCTGCAGCGTCTATCAGATTCGCAAAGTCGTCAAAGGACACTTCCCTGTAATCGATTTTGTCCTTGCTGTAGTTGACCTGAAAGACGCAGTTTTCCGCAAACGCAAGCATTTCGTCGTCGTAGGGGAAATCATTGTCCGCCACATAGGCATCGATCACTCTGGCGCTCCGCGCTACGCTGCGGATATTCACATAATAGGTATTGGGCGGGGCCATGGTCTCTTCTGCCGGGGCGGTCTGGGCGTCCTGTTCCTGCAGGTTCAGGCTGTCCAGGTAGGCCTGGGCTGTTTCCGCGGCCTGGAGTTCTGTGTCATCAGGCAGGTCGCCGGAGTTTAAGGCAAACCGGATATGGAATCCAAAGCCTGCAAACATCTGAAAAACATCGTATCGGGTCAGTCCTACCGTGAGCATTTTGCCCCCATATTCATTCTCGGTTACGGCAAGAATGGGGGTGGAAGCGATCAGCCTGGACTGGCTGCTTTCCGGAATCAGCGGCAGGTAGGCCTCATCTTCGTTCTCCTCCCAGTACAGGGACAGGATATCTCCCGGTTTTGCGGTTGAAACCTCCGGGACCACGCCTCCGGGGAAAGTCAAAAGATACGCGCCTTCCAACAGGCTGGGGGGCGCGCTGCCAAGATTTCGCAGGGAAAACCTTTCCGACATGATAGTGATGCTTTCCGCAGGGCCGGAATAGCGGGCGGGAGAGTCTTCCTGCACTTCGATGTCCTCCCTGGAGGCAAAGGTAATAGCCGCCAGATCGCCCGGTAAAAGCTGGTGTGGATCCCTCGTATCCCCGGGTTCGAAATAAGTATCGATGGTCTGGGCTTCGGGAATTTCCCTGGCGCCGGACCAGGGGCTTATGAACATCTGGCGGGTAACGCCGTCTGCTTCAACCTCCATGATGACGCCGTATTCGGTCAGGCGTTCTTCGGGTTCCGCATGGTCCGCGGATCTGTCGGGATTGGCCAGCAGGATGACTGCCGCTATGGCACAGACGATCGCCGCGCCGCCCATGACGAAGGCCGCAGGCTTTTTATAGCGGAGGACGTTCCGGATCCGGCTGCCTGTGTCTCCCTCGCCGAAAGCCAGGGGAATGCCGTTGACAATGCGTTTCCCGGTGGACAGGCACAGCAGGGAGGTGGTGTAATCCTTTTTCACGCCGCTGCCGATCCTGCGGATGACTGCCTCGTCGCAGGACATTTCCATATCTTTCCCGCTGAGGAAAAATGCCGCCCATACGAAGGGGTTGAACCAGTGCAGGCAGAGCGTCACATAGGATACGATCTTGACAATGTGGTCTCCTCTTTTCAGGTGGATCTGCTCATGCAGCAGGATGTAGCGCATTTCTTCCCTGCCCAGGGTGGAAGGCAGATAAATCCTGGGGCGTATCAGCCCGATCACGAAAGGAGTGGAAATGGCGCTTGAAATATAAATATTGTCCCGCTCCCAGGAGGCAGTTTTTAGCTTTTTTAACAGCCGCGCCAGCGCTATGGCGCTGTAGAGCGTCATGACCGCGATTCCGGCAAGCCATATTCCGGAGACAGTCCTTAATATCAATTCAGAAGAGGTTAATGTTCCGGGAGTAAGGGGTTCAGCCTGTTGAGGAACACCTGTTATGATATTCCCCTCCGGTATGGCAAACGGTGAGACGGACGGCTGGTACTGCAGGATATCTTCCGTAATGTATTCGATCCGTCCATCTTCTGCGGAGGGAACCTGCAGCGCGTTCAGCGGCGAAAATGCCGCAGTGAAGGAGAAAGGGCACAGCAGCCGAAACAGCGCTACCGCCCACAGGCAGTAGGAAAAAATGCGCGGCGCTTTCCGCAGAAGGACGCGTATGGCTAAAACAGCCAGGATCACAAGGCTGCCCGTCAGGCTCATGTTCAGGACAGAAATAAATGATCGTTCCATCATGTTTACCTCTCATTCCGCCGCTTAAGCGGCATTTTAATCTATCAGGTGTATACTTTCCCGCGACATGCTGCGGAGAAGTTTACTTTTCAGGTGTTTCTTCCTCATAAGAATCGATCAGCTTTTTCAGTTCCAGGATCTCCCGATCGCTCAGTTTCTTTCTTCTGGAAAAGGCCGCCAGGAAACGGGGCAGGGAGCCGTCGAAAGTTTCGTTAATAAATTGCTCGCCCTGGGCCGCCTGAAATTCCTCTTTGGTCATAAGGGCGGTCACTGTGCCGCTATGATTGGCAAAGATCTGCCTGTCGCAGAGTCTTTTCAGCATGGTATAGGTAGTGGTCCGTTTCCATGCGAACGCGTTTTCGCATAACCTTGTCAGTTCGCCGGAGCCGATGGGCGCGTTTTCCCATATGATGTCCGCGAATTTCTGTTCCATTTCTCCAAGCTTATATTGTTCCATATTGGTGTCGTGCCTCCTTTGTAGTTGGGTGTCTAATCCCTTTAGACAATGCTAGTCTAACACTGTTAGACAAACGTGTCAATAAAATAATTCAAAAATAAAAAAATATTAAGAAAAAGATAAACAAAAATGATACATTTTTATATTACACTGTATCTAACATATAGAGGACGAGCGTTATTCCTTTATAAATTCAGGTAATACAGTAAGGTGGGGGAAGTACGAATGAGCGCGGAAGCTTACAGGCAAGAAGAAATGTATATGGAGGATGAACCGGATGTGATCGGCATAAAAAGAAACCCATATCTGGTGGATTATGAGCATCAGAAAAGACTGCGGGGATATGACGGGCAGAGAGCGCCTCGAGGAGGGGGAGGACAGAGGTCGTTCCAGAGAACGCAGAAAAAACCGCAGGGAGGACAGGAGATCCAACGTGAGCGGGAGATGGAGAGAGCGCCCCGGAGAATGGTTCAGCGGAGCCGGGAAATGGAAAGAGCATCGCAGAGAACAGTTCAGCGGAGCCAGGAGATGAGGAGAGCATCACGAAGGATGCCGCAGCAGAGCCGGGAAGCGGACATGGTATCCCGGAGGATGTCTCAGCGTGAGCTGGAGATCAGGAGAATGTCTCAAAGCGAACAGGAGAGGAAAAGACGCGCCGCAATAGAGAAAAAGCGTGCTGTCCTGCGGCGCAGGCGCATTGTGAGGATGCAGCGGATGGCATTGATGGCAGGAATATTCAGCATTACTCTGCTCTGCGGCATCTTATATTTAAAGCGCATGGACGCGAAAGCGGTGGAGCCGGAGCAAGAGGATCAGCAGGTAAAGGTAACAGATGGTATTTTACCTGCGGCTACCTCCCTGGGAATGGTACAGGGACTTTCCGCCACAGAATTTGCCAAGCATCCTGAATGGGAGGAAAATTTCCTGACGCCCAACGAGTATTCCCGCCCCGGGGAAGCTTTGGAGGAAATCAACAGTATCTTTGTGCATTATACTGCCAACCCCAATACCAGCGCCGCACAGAACAGAAGTTATTTTGAACAGTTAAAGGATACCCATATCACCAGCGCATCGGCGCATTTTATCATCGGGTACAATGGCGAGATCATCCAGTGTATTCCTCTGGATGAGATCGCCTATGCGGTGCAGACCAGGAATTATGATTCCGTTTCCATCGAGTGCTGCTATAAGTCCACAGACGGCTCTTTTACACAGGAAACATATGATTCCCTGATCGGACTGCTGGCGTGGCTTACGGATGCCTATGATCTGACAACGGATGATATTTTACGCCATTATGACTGCGGCGGGAAGAAATGCCCTATTTACTATACGGAACATGAGGACGCGTGGGCGAAACTGAAGAGCGATGTGGCGGAAAAGCTTTAAAATGATACGCCCCTTGCGGTATGAGGAAATCTTTGATAAAATAGACGGTGTGGAAGTGAACTCAGGAGGAAACGATGAGATGAACATTTTGGCGCCGTCTATTTTAGCAGCGGATTTTTCTAAATTGGGAGAACAGATTGGACAGGCAGGCACTGCGGGGGCGCAGTACCTGCATATTGATGTAATGGATGGAGTGTTTGTGCCGTCCATTTCTTTTGGTATGCCTGTGATCCGTACGATCCGGAAATGTACGGATCTGTTTTTTGATGTCCACCTGATGATCGAGAGGCCGGAGAGATATATCAGTGAGTTTGCGGAATGCGGCGCTGACCTTATCAATTTTCATATAGAAGCCACAGAAGATGTGCCGGGTGTTATTGAAAGAATTCGTTCATTTGGGAAAAAAGCAGGTGTTACGATCAAACCTGCAACACCTGTGAAAAATGTGGAGCCATATCTGGAATCAGTGGATATGGTGCTTGTTATGACCGTGGAACCCGGGTTCGGGGGACAAAAGCTGATGCCCGCGTGTCTGGAAAAGGTGCAGGAAATCCGTCATCTTTTGTCGGATAAGGGACTTGAGCATGTGGATATCGAGGTTGACGGGGGAGTCACCGAGGGAAATCTGAGAGAGGTCCTTGCAGCCGGCGCGAATGTGATCGTATCAGGGTCGTCCGTGTTTCATAACGATGTAGACAGCAATGTGAGAAAGTTTCTGAACATAATGGGAAGTTAGCAATCACGCGGAAATGGAGGCGGAGGCTATGCAGATCGGCGGACTCGGCGGAAGCCATAGCACGGGGGATCATCATGTGACAAACTGCATACATGACCATCACGATACGCAGGATCATACCGGCGGGATGGCAATGAAATCTTCCGCAGCCGCGGATGTCCAGGGGGCAAAAGCGGAATTGCAGCAGGAGGGTCTGTTTTCCCTGACGTCCTGGCTGAAGAACGCATTGGGAAACGGCAAGGGATTTCTGCTGAACTTCTGGGGTGAGGGTCAGGCGTCTGCTGGAAATTCTGCAAGCGGCAGGGCGGTCGTAAGCGGCGTTGAAAGTGGGCAGGCGGTATCCCAGGCGGCAGGCCATACAGAAACGGGCGTTATGGCATCTGCAGCTGCGGCGGTTCCGTCGGCGGTACAGTCGAATCTGACAAATAACATGAGTTATCAAACTGCGAAAGAGAAGCGAAGGCAGAAACAAAATCTTTTCCAGAAGATGAAAGACCGTTTTCACAATATGTCAGGGCAGCTACATGACAAACGTGCCGGAAAGTCCCTGGACGCGCAGACCAGGGATCTCTTTCGGACAAAACGGGAACAGTCCAAGGAAGACCTGCGCAGGCACAGCAGACACCGCAGGGATACGGTGGAGATCAGCTGTGCCCGCACGGATGATAATTATCTCATGGATTCCTATGACCGCAGGGGAGAATATTCCCGGCTTACCACGAAGAAATAGGTTGAAAGGATATCAGGCACGGAATAGGGCGTCCACGCCGGATATCTTTTCTGTCACTTTCCGATAAATCTTTAATTTCTGCAGCAGGCCGTGCAGTCCTTTCATCAAAATACTTCTCAGTATGTCGATCAGGATGCCGCAGCAGAATACGCAGGCCACCGCCGTCAGAGTGCAAAACAGCAGGCCCGGAACGGAATCCACATCAGCCGCGCCGAACCATTTCGGCCAGCTGTACCGGAAGCCGATGTTCTCATGTAACAGGTAGACGCCCAGCGTATAGGGAGAAATGCGCGTTATAAAGGCGGCAAGCCTGCCCCTTATCCTGCATCCCGCAAAGACCGCGAACAATCCGGCAGCTGCCAGGAATGGCAGGATGTGATTGTACTCGAGGAACATTTTCAGCATCAGCCCGAAACTCCCCGTTTTCAGGTAAATGCCCCGCAGCCCCATGGTCCCGGCGAAGATGGCCAGGCAGCAGGCCGCATATGTCAGAAGTCCGCGCCCTCTTTTCTCCAGAAAGGGCACGCCAAACCGCCTGGTGTATGCGGCGGCCAGGAATACGCACAGATACCAGAGGCAGTCGTATCCCATGCTGTCCATCTCCAGACGCAGGGGAAGTATGCTTTTTAACAGGCAGAACAGGCAGAACAGCAGCGTTACGGACCATTGCAGCTGGCTGCGGCTCATCTGCCTGACCGCCCGCCCTACGAAAGGCAGCAGGAGATACAGGAAAACGTACGCCGTCAGGAACCAGTAATGTCCCATGGAAATCGGGAAGACCAGGGTCAGGATATAGTGGACGTCAAAGGGCGTTTCCGTCAGAATCCCCGTAAGCGCACCGATCAGGCCAAAGCCTATGGAGTAGAACGCAATCTGGAACCACAGCCCGATCAGGCGGCTTAATTTAAAGGGAGATGTACACAGGAAATAACCGCTGATCATCATGTAGACATTTACTGCCACAATGCAGAAGCTTTCCAGCAGCCATGCCGCATAACCGATAGTGTCCATGCCCAGTCCGTCCAATGGCGGCAGGAGGTTCCCCTTGCCCAGGAAGTGCAGCACAATCACCATCATCATGGCAATACATCGCAGCAGTTCCAGATTGGCCATGCGCCCGCCTTTTGCATTGGAATCCGCCTGTGCGCTTATGCCGGATCTTTTGTCTGTTTTTAACTTATCACTCATATCGGTCTCCGTTCGGATTCATATATTAAGTGATAGTATAACAGATATTTCGAAGGGAATCCAGCGAATATCACTGCAAACTAATGGTTTGATATTTGGGCATATGTTTTGGTGTTGGTGGATAAAAAAGATCATGCGGAGATGAATTGTGCGCAGAACAAAGTACGGACTTTTTATGCTTTCAGTCCAAGATTGCCGGTTTCAAGCCAGGTTCTGTTTTCCGTGCTTGTGCCCCATGCGTCAAGAGCCAGCTGATAAGTGTAGGAAACCTTTTTATCGATTTCTGTTAAGTGCCTGCTGAGTTCGGCCTGTCCGACTTTCAGTGCGGATACGTCGGATTCAAGTTTGTCAAGCCTGATCTCTATGCGGTCAAGCCTGTCGTTGATGGGATGTATCTTCTGATCCATCAGATTTGAAATCGCCATCAGATCCTCATTTGTCAATGCCATTTACTTGCTCCTCCTTTCTTAAATTTCAGTGCGCTGTAACCATATCATATTTTTATTAAAAAGTCAACGGAAAACTCTGCATTGACAGCCATGGTTTTCCTGTGCTAGACTATGTTTTAACAAGAATGAAGTAAACGCAGTGACGAAGAGAGTACGCGTATCGGATGCTTTACAGAGAACATTCCGGTCATCCGGTCGTCCCCCGGCGGGGCGAAAGAGGCTGATCGCTGAGAGGAATGGAGCGGGGAAACGCGGAAGATGGCTTCCGAGCAGCGCACCGAGCCAGGAATATTATCCGGGTAAGGCTGCGACAGGTTCCGCCTGTTATAGCGGACAGGGTTTACGGCGGGAAATGGCCATGAACCCGATGAGGTCTGCTCTGTGAGGAGCGGATAAAAAGAAGTGGTATCGCGGGTATAGGCTCGTCTTCTATGTAAAAAATACAGGAAGACGAGCTTTTTAAGTTTACCGGGCAAAGGGGTGCAAGGGCGCAGAAGCGCAGAGGCGGAACTGAAATCCCCAAAACAGCCTCGGAGC
>JAMPFQ010000016.1:53442-91586 GCA_023664345.1 Lachnospiraceae bacterium
AAAGCGGCTGAAATTTCTTCCCCCGCAAGGGCGCAGAAGCGCAGAGGCGGAACTGGAATAAGGAGGAGAACACAATGCAGAACAAGGGACCTTATTATCTGACCACGGCTATTGCCTACACATCAGGCAAGCCGCACATCGGCAACAATTATGAGATCGTGCTGGCGGACAGCATAGCGCGCTTTCAGAGAAAGGAAGGCTATGAGGTCTTCTTTCAGACCGGCACCGATGAGCATGGGCAGAAGATTGAACTGAAAGCCCAGGAGGCGGGCGTCACACCCAAAGAATTTGTGGACAAGGTGGCGGGCATCATCCGGGGAATGTGCGACATGCTGAATATTTCCTATGATAAATTTATCCGCACCACCGATGATTACCATGAGAAACAGGTGCAGAAGATATTCAAACGTCTGTATGACCAGGGGGATATCTATAAAGGGGCTTACGAGGGGCTGTACTGTACGCCCTGCGAGTCTTTCTGGACGGAATCCCAGCTGGTGGACGGCAAGTGCCCGGACTGCGGCAGGGAGGTAAAGCCTGCCAAGGAGGAGGCATACTTCTTCCGCATGAGCAAATATGCGGACAGACTGATCAAACACATTAACGAACACCCGGAATTTATCCAGCCCGTGTCCCGCAGGAATGAGATGATGAACAATTTCCTCCTGCCCGGGCTCCAGGATCTGTGCGTCTCCAGAACCTCTTTCAAATGGGGGATCCCGGTGGATTTCGATGATAAGCATGTGGTCTATGTGTGGCTGGACGCGCTGTCCAACTACATCACCGGCATCGGCTATGACGCGGACGGCAGCAGCACGGAGCAGTATCAGAAATTCTGGCCTGCGGACCTGCATCTGATCGGCAAGGATATCATCCGTTTCCATACCATCTACTGGCCCATTTTCCTGATGGCGCTGGGGGAGCCGCTGCCCAAACAGATCTTCGGCCATCCCTGGCTGCTGATGAGCGGCGGCAAGATGAGCAAATCTACAGGCAATGTGATTTATGTGGATGACCTGATCGACTTCTTCGGCGTGGATGCGGTGCGTTACTATATGCTCCATGAGATGCCCTTTGAAAATGACGGCAGCGCCACCTGGGAACTGATCGCTGAGCGGACCAATTCCGACCTGGCCAACACCCTGGGAAATCTGGTGAAACGAACCATTTCCATGAGCAACCAGTACTTTGGCGGCGTGGTGGCAGACAAGGGCACTGCAGAGGCGGTTGACGAGGATCTGAAAGCGGTGGTCACGGGGGCTTACGTCAAAGTGACGGAGAAAATGGCAGGACTGCGGATTGCGGATGCGCTGACGGAGATCTTCGATATTTTCAGACGCTGCAACAAATATATTGACGAGACGGAGCCCTGGGTGCTGGCAAAGGATGAGGCCAAGTCGGATCGTCTTTCCACCGTGCTGTATAACCTGGTGGAGAGCATTGTCATCGGCGCTTCCCTTCTGGAGCCCTATATGCCGGAGACTGCGGCCAGGATCACAGGACAGCTGAACACCTCCCTGAGAGAATTTGACCAGCTGGAGAAGTTCGGCCTGTACGAGAGCGGAAATAAGGTCACGGATGCGCCGGAGATCCTCTTTGCCCGCCTGAACATGAAAGATGTGGAAAAGAAGGCGGAAGAGCTGGCGGCGGCTATGGCAGCGGCGGAAAAAGTCGCGCAGGATGAAAAAGAGAAAGCGGTCGATACGGACGCCAATGGCATGGACGCCAATGGCATGGACGCCAATGGCATGGATGCCATTGATCTGGAGGCGAAGCCGGAGATTACCTATGACGATTTCGCGAAGCTGCAGTTCCAGGTGGGCGAGATCATTGCCTGCGAGGCGGTTCCCAAGTCCAAGAAGCTTCTCTGCAGCCAGGTAAAGATCGGCAGCCAGGTAAAGCAGATCGTATCCGGCATCAAGGCATATTACAGCCCCGAGGAAATGGTGGGGAAAAAGGTCATGGTGCTGGTGAACCTGAAACCTGCCACCATGGCAGGCGTGGTCTCCGAGGGAATGCTGCTCTGTGCCGAGGACGCGGACGGCAATCTGGCGCTGATGAAACCGGAAGCGGATATGCCTGCGGGAGCGGAAATCTGCTGATAAACATCTAAAATTTATATAAAGTACTTAATTTTCAGACAGAAATACGGTATACTTCTTTATGGAACGCTGTTGTCTGTAAGGATGGGGTAAGATATGGTCAAGGAAGAATTTTATTATGACTCACGGGATAAAAAAAGTAAGCTGCATGCCGTCCGGTATACCCCGGACGATCCCGACAGCATCCGCTGTGTTGTCCAGATCGTGCACGGCATGGCGGAATATATCGAGCGGTATGAGGAATTTGCCGAATTTCTGACAGACCGCGGTCTCGTGGTGGTGGGCGAGGATCATATGGGACACGGCAAGTCTGTGGGCGGGGACGGCAGGTACGGCTATTTCTGTGAACAGGATCCGGCAACGGTCCTGGTGCGGGATGTGCACCGCCTGAAGAAAGCCACGGCGGCGCTTTATCCCAATGTCCCCTATGTGATGCTGGGGCACAGCATGGGTTCCTTTATTACCAGAAATTATATGTTCCGTTACGGCGCGGCGATCGACGGCGCCGTGGTCATGGGAACCGGAATGCAGCATAAAGCGATCCTGGCGCTGTCCAGAACGGTGGCTGCCATACAGGGGATGATCTTCGGACCGGAGAAAAAGGGAAAACTGCTGGATAAGCTGATCTTCGGCGCCTATAACCGGCATGTGGCGGATCCTAAAACGCCTTGTGACTGGATCAGCAGGGACGAGGAGCGGGTAAAACAGTATATGGACGATCCCATGTGCGGATTTGTGTTTACGATCAACGGCTTTCAGACCCTGTTCGAACTGATCAGCAGGCTCTATCATTCGGAGAATCTGGAGCGTATCCCCAAAAAGCTTCCCGTCTTTCTGGCATCGGGGGACGCCGATCCGGTAGGCGATTATGGGAAAGGTGTGCGGAAAGCGTATATTTCCCTGCGGGCAGTAGGGCTGGAGGACATCAAGGTCAAATTATACGAAGGCGGAAGGCATGAACTGCTGAACGAAACAAACCGCCAGGAGGTCATGCAGGATATTTATCAATGGATCGAAAAAAAGGTACTGCATGAGAAGACGGGGAAATGACGGCATGGACACAGGGGCAGCAAGGACATACCAGATCCGATGGGCGCATGACTCAGAATGGGCGCCTGCCATGAAGATGATCTGGCGTACCTTTCTAAAATATGAGGGAAAGGATTACACAAGAGAGGGAATCCAGAACTTTTTTGATTTCATTACGGATGATGAGTTGTACATGGCTTTCCTGAAAGGGAATTACCAGATGATGGTAGCCGTGGAGGGCAGCAGGGTCATAGGAGCAGGGACCATACGCGGCGGAAACCGTCTCTCCCTGCTGTTCGTGGACGAGGATTATCATCACAGAGGAGTCGGAAAAGCGATCATCAACGGATTGTGCCGCTATCTGAAAGAAGAGGCCGGGGAACGGTCCATGTCCCTGAAAGCGGCTCCCTACGCGGTGGACTTCTACCGCAAGCTGGGCTTTTGCACAGTGAAGCCGGAGGAAGAGTATTCCGGCATCCGCGTCACGGAGATGGAGAAAATATTTTAAAAACAGTAGGAGGATAAGAATGGGTAGTATATTTAATCTGGACAGCCCTGTCATGCAGGCATTGGGAAAGTTGGCGGATCTGATGTGGCTCAATATCCTGACGATGATCTGCTGCATCCCCATCATCACCATAGGGCCGTCCCTGACAGCCATGCATTATATGGCGCTGAAGATCGTGAGGAACGAGGAATGCTATATCACAAGGGGCTTTTTTAAATCCTTTAAGGAGAATTTCCTGCAGGGGATGGTGATCGGTATTCTAACACTGTTTGTGCTCCTGGTCCTGATCGGCGACTTTGTGCTTTTGAGAAATCCCGATCTGGGATTCAGCAAATATCTCCAGATCCTGATCACCATCATCGCGGTACTGTTCCTTTTTACCGTGCTGTATGTTTACCCGGTTCTGGCAAAATTTGCCAACACGATTTTCAGGACCATCAAGAACGCGTTCTTAATGAGCATCCTGCAGTTCCCGAAGACACTGCTGATGATCGTGATCTGGGCGCTGCCCGGACTGCTGCTTTTCATTTCGGGGAGAACGGTTCCCATCGTGTTCCTGTTCGGACTGTCCGGCCCGGCATGGCTCTGCGCACATCTGTACAATAAATTTTTCAAGAAACTGGAAGACCAGATACTGGCTGAGAATCCGCCGGAAGAGGTTCCGAATGATGATGAACATATTTTCAGCGATGTAGTGAATGAAAACCCGGTCAGTGAGGAACAGACACAGGAGTAATGCTTGTGTAAAATGACCAAGAAAGCACAGGGATTTTGTTCAATATGACAAGCGTTGGGCAAAATCTTTGTGTTTATAAGCAATTCTCACAATCAGATTGAAAATCTTTGTGAAATAGTGGTATGGCGCAAAATCTGATTTTTCTGTATACTATTCATCAAGTGGAGCGGCGAGCCATCGCCCAACGACTAAACAGATGACGTGAATCATGTAAACATGAAAGGAGTTTCTATTATGGCAAGTTTATCTTTAACAAATGTCTGCAAGGTTTACCCCAACGGTTTTGAAGCTGTTAAGGATTTCAACCTTGAGATCGCGGATCAGGAGTTCATCATCTTCGTAGGTCCCTCCGGTTGTGGTAAGTCCACCACCCTTCGTATGATCGCAGGTCTGGAGGATATCTCTTCCGGTGAACTGAAGATTGGTGACAGAGTGGTAAACGATGTAGAGCCTAAGGATCGTGATATCGCGATGGTATTCCAGAACTACGCTCTGTATCCTCATATGTCCGTGTATGACAATATGGCATTTGGCCTGAAGCTGAGAAAGGTTCCCAAGGATCAGATCGACAAGATGGTAAAGGAAGCAGCTAAGATCCTGGATCTGACTCCCCTCCTTGACCGTAAGCCCAAGGCTCTGTCCGGTGGTCAGAGACAGCGTGTTGCCATGGGTCGTGCGATCGTTCGTAGCCCTAAGGTGTTCCTGATGGATGAGCCTCTGTCCAACCTGGACGCTAAGCTGCGTGTGCAGATGCGTGTTGAGATCTCCAAGCTGCATCAGAGACTGGGCACCACCATCATCTACGTTACACATGACCAGGTAGAGGCTATGACCCTTGGTACCAGGATCGTAGTTATGAAAGACGGCGTTATCCAGCAGGTAGATACTCCTCAGAACCTGTATGAGAAGCCCCAGAATCTGTTCGTAGCAGGATTCATGGGATCTCCTCAGATGAACTTCCTTGACGCAAAGGTTAAGGTTACCGGCGATACCGCTAATCTGGAGATCGCAGGCTACAGCATTCCTCTTCCCGCTGCAAAGTCCAAAGCGCTGATTGCTGGCGGCTATGACGGAAAGGTTGTTACTTTCGGTATCCGTCCTGAGGATGTATATGATTCCGGTAAGCATCTTGAGGGCGCTCCTTCAAGCGTATTTGAGTCCACCGTTAAGGTATACGAGCTGCTTGGTGCAGAGGTTAACCTGTATTTTGATCTGGATGAGTTCCCGATCACCGCAAGAGTTGATCCTCGTACATCTGCCAGACCTGGTGATTCCATCAAGTTTGCATTCGATATCGACAAGATTCATGTATTTGACAAGGAAACCGAGCAGACTATCACAAACTAGTAAATAGTAAGCAAGGGGTGCTGGTGACAGCACCCCTTTTCTGATAGCGGGAATAAACAATTCCGGAACCGGAATCAGGAGGATATATGATTTCAAGCCAGACTATCCAGACCAGTATAGATGAGTTAAAGGCGATCACCAAGGTGGATCTGTGTGTATATGATCCGTCCGGCGCGATCATTGCTTCTACGGCGGAAAAGATGGACATTACTGCTGATCTGATCAGTGGATTTGCGAATTCGCCGGCTGACAGTCAGGTGATTGGTACGCATCATCTTCTGAAAATATGGGATGAGAGCGAACTTTTATTTGTCCTGGTGTCGAAAGGCTTCGATGAAGATGCCTATATGATCGGCAAGATCGCGGTGTGCGAGATCCAGAATCTGGCGATCGCTTATAAGGAAAGATTTGATCGGAATAATTTTTTCCAGAATCTGATACTGGATAACCTTCTATTAGTGGATATTTATAACAGGGCAAAGAAACTCCATATTGAAGCCCGTATGCCCAGAGTGGTATTTTTGGTGGAAGCAAAGCTGGAGAAAGACGGCATTGTCACTGAATTGTTAAAGGGGATGTTCTCCAGCCAGTCGGGCGATTATATTACCGCTGTGGATGAAAGCAATGTGATCCTGATCAAATCATTGTCGCCTGACAGTACCCATGAGGATATGATGGCTGTGGCGGACACCATCGTGGCGATGATGAACACGGAGGCCATGTTGAATGTCAGGGTAGCGTTTGGCAATGTGGTGCAGGAACTGAAAGATGTATCCAAATCCTATAAGGAAGCGAAAATGGCGCTGGACGTGGGCAAGATCTTCTATGCGGAGAGGAATGTGGTCGCATACAGCATCCTGGGGATCGGCCGCCTGATCTATCAGCTGCCTGTCAATCTGTGCAGGCTTTTTGTGGAGGAGATCTTTGGGGAAAATATCCCCAGCCAGCTGGACGATGAGACACTGACCACCATCAATAAGTTTTTCGAGAACAATCTGAACGTGTCCGAGACGTCCCGGCAGCTGTTCGTGCATAGAAATACGCTGGTCTACCGCATCGAGAAGATCCAGAAGAGCACCGGGCTGGATCTGAGGAACTTTGACGATGCCCTGACGTTCAAGATCGCTCTGATGGTGGTAAATTATATGAAGTATCTGGAAAGTAATTAAGATCGGAAGCATCAGAGGACAACCCCCTGAATATACTTATGATAGGCAGTGAGCCTGTTATCAGTATGTTCAGGGGGTAATTTTTATGGTTGAAAACAATTATTATGAGCGAAAGATAAAGTACCTTGACCTGATGGAAAACGGAGAACGCACCGGTGGGGCCGGATTTATCAAGACGGAAGTGAAAGGGATGGACATAAACCTTACGATCGTCGTTAAGGGTCTGCATCCCACGGATACTTATGAGAGAGAGGTGATGCTGCAGGCGGGCGATGGAGAGTTTGCCGTGGGCAGGATCACATTGAAAGGAGGGCAGGGAGAATTTAAATATCATACGGTCATGGATCATTTGCAGCTTCGGGGTGTCAGGATCGCGCTGGGCGGTGTCAGGGAGATCTGCTGTAAATGGAAGGAGGAAAAAAGGTCTTCGGCGGTGAAAAAGGACGCTGCGCAGCCAGGTATGGTGCGGGAAGATGCCGCACGGAAGAGCGGGAGCCAGGATCATGAAACGTCCGATAGCGCAGTCAGGAATGTGGAAGCAGAGAAACAGCGCAATGCTGGGAAGCCGCGGGAAATCCAGCTGATCCCCTGGGATGAGATAAAAGCAGTGGAAGAATCCCTGGAGCGGGTGGATAAAATGATGTCAAGGCCTGCGGAGAGCGGTGCATGGAGAGCGGCGGAGAATGATGCGGCAGAAAATGCTGGAAAGGAAGTGGCGGCGGAGCAGGGGATGCCGGGGAATGTTGAAAGGGAATCGGCAAAATGGGGCATGTCGGAAAATGTCAAAAGGGAACCGACGGAAAGCATGAACGGAGAAACAGCAGCCATGATAACAGAAGAACCGGCAGTTCCAGGAACGGGAGCAGGGGAAACATTCAGGAAAAAAGTGGATGAAAAACCGTCAGTCCAAGAGATGAGGACAGGAAAGTCAGCGGTTCGGGGAAAAAGGAATGATAGACCGACCACCTGGAAAAGGATGCCGGGGGAAGCAGATGCCGGGGGGAGAAATGTAAATATGGAAAATAAAGCATCGATCAGGAATCCGGAATGCCGCACAGGAAGACCAACCCAACGGACATCGTCCGGCAACTCCCTGGAGCAGAAAAAAAGGCCGGTCAGGTTGATGGAGGACAAATGGCAGCAGATTTGGGCCATCTATCCCCACATCCACCCCTTTCAGGATGAGAGGGAATATCTTTCCATCAGTCCCGCCGATTTTGTGCTGCTGCCCCACGAGGCATACCGGGCGGCAAATAACAGCTTCCTGCTGCACGGATATTACAATTATGACCACCTGATCCTGACCAGGATCGAGAAAAGGGGCGAAGTATCCTATTACATAGGCGTTCCCGGAAATTACTATGAAAGGGAAAAACAGGTTGCCATCATGTTCGGCTTTGAAAGTTTCGAGTGTGGAACGGAACCCGCCCAGGCGGGAGATTTCGGATATTATATGATGCGGACGCAGCTGTAGATATCGCAGCTACAGCCCTTCCCCGTCAAATTCGGGGATAAAGCTTTCACTGGCGGTTCCGCCCTCCTGATAAAAGCCCTGCTCGATGCCAAGGCGTTCCGCGAAAACAAGTATCCTGTCATATTCTTCTTCTGTCACTTTGCGGTCCAGGGCAGGGATCTGCGCCACATGCTCTAAGGGGGTGTATTGGTTCATGATACTGACATATATGTCATTTCCATAAGTCTCATGCAGATATCGGAGGACTTTTTTGGAATCCTTTGTTTCTCCCGGAAGCAGCAGGTGACGCACAATGACGCCCCGGCGCATCAGGCCGGTGCGGGTATCCATGACGGGAGAGCCTGTCTGGCGATACATTTCCGCAATGGCGGCGGATGCTTTCTCGAAATAATCGGCGGCATGGGAGTATCTTGCGGAAAGTTCGGAAGAAAAATATTTCAGGTCAGGCAGATAGATATCCACCAGTCCCTCCAACAGCCGCAGGGAAGCGGTCTCTTCGTAGCTTCCGGTATTGTATGCCACAGGAACAGCAAGTCCCTGCGCTCTGGCGGAAGATAGTGCCAGGGCGATCTGCGGGATAAAATGGGTGCCGGTGACAAGGTTGATGTTAGCGGCGCCTTTGTCCTGCAATTCCAGGAAAATTTCCGTCAACCGTTCCATGGAAATGATCTTACCGCTTTTCCCCAGGGAAATATTATGGTTCTGGCAGAAGACGCAATGAAGGTTACAGCCGGAGAAAAAGACCGCACCGGAGCCTGTGTCGCCGGAAATGCAGGGTTCCTCCCAATAATGCAGGGCGGCCCTGGCGGCGGTCAGTTCCGCGGTCTGCCCGCAGAAGCCCGTCTGTCCCGCCAGACGATTCGCATGGCACCTGCGGGGACATAGGGTGCAGTCGGACATGAGGTTGTCGATCAGAGTGGGAGTTACGGACATATGATATTCCTTTCCGGGTTACATCGGGAAACGCTTTTATCGGGGTTTCCCGCAAGCCGACTTGTTGGCTTTGGGATTCTGTGCCTTTTCGCACAGCACAAAACCGTGTACCCGGCGCGTGCGACTCCACCCGGGGACCTCACGGCACATGGGAGGTTCTGCTTAGTGCTGCTTTGTTCCCAACCTGACACGGTTCGCAGATTCCCATTGCGTGAGACCGAATTTCATCATCGCACAACACCGAAATACACGGCTATCTTAGTTTAGCGGTTTTCGGGGTGTTTGTCAAGTGCGCTGAAAGTTTCATCATAAAATTTTCCTGCCTTTTTTTCCGCCTTGTTCCTGACGCGCAGTTCCGCGAAAAAAGTCTTCAGCACCTCGCTGCATTCCTGCTCCAGAACGCCCCTGGTGACAGAAACCTGGTGGTTAAATTCCGGCATTTCCAGTACGTTCAGTATGGAACCGGCACAGCCCGCCTTGGGATTCATGCAGCCGATAACGGCCTCAGGGATCCGAGCCTGGACGATAGCTCCGGCGCACATCTGACAGGGTTCCAGGGTCACATACAGCGTACATTCCTCCAGCCGCCAGTCGCCGATCGCTTTGCTGGCTTTCCTGATGGCGGTGATCTCCGCGTGGGAAAGAGTGTTCTTGTCCGTATTCCGGCGGTTGTAGCCCCGGCCTATGATCTTTCCCTGATGGACGATGACGCAGCCGATGGGCACCTCCCCCAGGGCATACGCTTTTCTCGCCTGTTTCAGGGCCTCTTTCATGTACTTTTCCTGAATATTCTTTATGACAGCCATCATGCCTCCCCGCGCGGAACGGTTGTTGTTTGCAATCCACTGCCATATAGTATAAAATGGGAAAGGGGATACGTCAAATGTAAAATGTTTCGCGAAGGAGGATCGGGCGATGTACTGCATTTTAGTAGCGGGAATGCCGGCGACGGGAAAGAGCACTGTGGCGAAAGCCGTGGCGGAAAGGTTCAAGCTGCCTGTCATTTCAAAGGATTCCATTAAGGAACAGCTGTTTGACCATGTGGGCTTTCAGTCCAGGGAGGAAAAGGTCAATCTGGGAATCGCCAGCATGAAGATTATGTACTATGTGGCGGAGCAGCTGATGAAAGCAGGACAGCCTTTTATCCTGGAGAATAATTTTGAGGCATCGGAGAATGGCATCAAGCTTCTTTTGGAAAAATATCAATATCCCGCGCTGACACTCAGCCTGACGGGGGATTATCCGGTGATCTACAGGCGCTTCCTGGAACGGGATAAAAGCCCTGAAAGACACAGGGGTCATGTGGTAAACGACTGCTATCCGGAAAAGGGAAAGACGGCTCCGGAGAAAGCGAAAGCGCCGGTCCTTTCTTTTGAACAGTATGTGCAGAGGATGCGGAAAAGGGGATTTGATGATTTTCGCGTGGATGGCGGACTGATCAGGATCGACACAACGGATTTCGCCCAAATTGACTTGGAAGAAATTTTTTCAGGGATTGAGGCGTGGAAGAAACGGATAATGGGACGGAGCCGGGACTGCAGGGGCATCTTTCTGTAACGGTTCCTGTTTTATGGCAAGTTATCAGAAGGCATACCGCCGCTGGGCACCATTGAGAAAGGATTGGTAGTGGATCCGGAGGTGCAGGTGAGCATTCGGAGACAGTTGAGGGAGTTTCAGGAGGAAGGGAAAAGGCGGGAGCGCTCCAGTATCCAAAATATTCTTGAAGGAGAAAGTCTATAGTGATATAATTTAAGCGTCAAAAAGGATAATTCAATAAATCAGTTGCGATATAATGAGCGTAGGACTTAAGCAGAAAAGGAAGAAAGCACTATGGCGAAGAAAAAAACTGCTGAAAAAGCTTTGAACATAGATAATATTTTGTTCAATTGCAGGGATATTTTGCGTGCCGCACGTAACTCGGGATCTTTCTTTGAAAAGCGGGATATGATGCTTACGCTTGTATTTTTGCGTTTTATTGGTGAGAAATATGATGACGGAATCGAGAAACTCCGTCAGACCCTGATTGAACAGGGTCTTGATCCTGAAGATGAGAATATCAGGGCGGCTTTTTTTGAAGATGCTACTTTTACAGATGGAACCTATAATCTGCCGCCGGAAGCCAGATGGTCAACCACTATCATTAACACCCCAGCGCCGGGGCTTAATGTTGCGCTTGATACGGCGCTTCGCAGCATTGCGGCGGAATCTAAGGATTTGAAAGGATGCTTTATAGAAGGTACATTTACTGCCCGTAACCTGGCGCCGAATGATATCAAGAAGCTTGTGGATGAAGTGAACAAAATCAGCCACAAAGCATTTGGGGAAGAAAAAGACCTTATTGGCCGTGTTTACGAATATTTCCTAAAAGAATTTGCGGTTAATGCGACAAAAGAAGAAGGAGAATTTTATACTCCTCACGATGTCGTGCAGTTAATTGCAACGATGATAGAGCCGTATGACGGAACTTTATATGACCCATGTTGTGGTTCGGGTGGTATGTTTATTCAAAGTGCTGAACTCGTAAAATCCAGACAAGGCGATATCAACAGGATCAATATCTATGGGCAGGAAAAAGATGCAGCTACTTATCGCCTTGCGAAAATGAATCTTGCACTTCGCGGACTTAGCCATTATCTTGGCGAGACAAACGACTCTTCCTTTACTCATGATTTACACAAGGGACTTTATTTTGATTACATCATGGCCAATCCGCCTTTCAATCTTAAGGGCTGGTATGATGATAATCTGAAAAATGACCCTCGTTGGGCTGATTACCAAACGCCGCCAGAGAGCAATGCAAATTATGCCTGGATTTTACATCTGCTTTCCCATCTGAAGAAAGCAGATGGCGTTGCGGGATTTCTTCTTGCTAATGGTGCGTTGAATGACAGCGATACTTTGGAGATTCGTAAGAAGCTGATTCAGAACGATAAGGTGGAAGCAATTATTGTACTTCCGAGAGAATTGTTCATTACTACGGATATCAGCGTTACCCTTTGGATTTTGAATCAGAATAAAAAAGGCGGTAATTATCACGGCAGGACATTGCGCAATCGTAAACATGAAATACTTTTTATGGATTTACGAACATGGACTGAAAATCCGGTTAAGGGTGAAAATAAGAAAAAAGTCTGTTTGGTGACAGAGCAGATTGAAAGAGCGGCAGACATATACCATACATGGCAAAGTGAGGGAACAGACGGAAAGAAATATGAGGTGCCTGAACTTTACCGAAGTGTAGGCATGAAAGAAATGGAAAGCAAAGGTTGGACGCTCACACCGAGTAAATATATCGAATTTATAGATCATGATTTAGAGATTGACTATGAAAAAGAAATGACTCGTATTCAGGCGGAAATGAAGGAAATTCTGGAGCAGGAAAAGAAATCCCAGCAGATGCTTGAGGATGCGTTTCGGGGGATTGGTTATGGCATTAAATAAATATAGATTAGGAGATCTAATAGAGTTATTAGGAGAAGAAAATACTGATTTACAATATGGAATAGAAGACGTTAGAGGTGTAAACAATCTAAAAGAACTAATGCCAACCAAAGCTGACCTGAACGGAAGAGATTTGAGTAAATTTCAAATTGTTAATCCAGGGGAGTTTTTCTTTAACCATAGAACCTCAAGGAATGGCGCGAAATTTAGCATTACATATAATTATGAATCAGATCCTATTATTTGCACAGAAGACTATGTTGTTTTTAAAATCAAAAGTGAATACGAAAAAATACTTATAAAAGAATGGCTATATATGTTTTTTAACCGTTCTGAATTTGATAGATATGTCATTACTAATTCATGGGGGAGTTCAACCGAATTTTATAATTGGGATGATATTTGTTCTGTTGAATTAGTGCTTCCAGATTATAAAACTCAAAAGAAATATGTTGATGTCTATAACTCTATGCTCGCAAACCAGCAGAGTTATGAGCGTGGATTGGAGGATTTGAAACTTGTTTGTGATGCTTATATTGAAAATTTAAGACGAAATATGCCTTGCGAAACGATTGGTAAATATATTTCAGAATATAATGTTAGGAATGAAATAGGCTTGTCACTTGATTCTGTTAGGGGCATTGCAACAAGCAAAGAATTTATTGATACGAAAGCTAATATGGATGGGGTTGCTCTTGATAATTACAAAATAGTAGAACGGGGCATGATTGCCTTTATTCCAGATACATCAAGGAGAGCCGATAAAATATCGCTTGCATTGAACCAATCCAACGAGGCCTATTTAGTATCATCAATCGCAACGGTAGTTACGACAAACGAAAGAAAACTATTACCAAAATATTTATATTTATTTTTGGTTAGAACTGAGTTTGACCGCTATGCTCGTTTTCATTCGTGGGGCAGCGCAAGAGAAGCTTTCAGTTTTGATGATATGAAAGAGGTTTCGATTCCAATACCAGAGTTGGAAATTCAGAAATCTATTGTAGAAATTCATGAAGTATATTCAATTCGTAAAGAAATTAATGCAAAACTTAAATCCCAGATGAAAGTCATCTGTCCCATCTTAATAAAAGGCTCTGTCGGAGAGGCGAGGAAAACAAAGGAGACGTAGCCCATGGCCAAACTGAAAGAATACAATGGTCACTACTGTGAATCAGAATATGAATATGCCTTTATTAGCTTTTTAGAGAATGAAGGTTGGACATATTCTTCGGGCAATAAAATTTCCCGCGTCACCAAAAGGGATGTGCTGATTGCTGATGATTTCAAGAAGTTTATAGCAGATACTAATTCGGATTTAACTGAGGACGAAGTGATTCAGATTTTCGACAATGTCCGCCTTGTCGGGGCTGAAAGCGATTTCGCTGCATTACATAAAGTTTATGGTTGGATGGTTGATGGGGTTCAGTTCACGCCACAAGACGGAATTGCCAGAATGATACCGCTTATCAATTTTGAGAAAAGCTTTGATAAGAATATCTTCCGCGTGGTGAATCAGTTTACTGTAGAATATACAAACAATGGTCAGAAAGAAAACCGCAGACCAGATGTACTTTTATTTGTGAATGGTATGCCGCTGTGCAGCATTGAGTTAAAAAATCCTGCTGATTCTAATGCGACAATTTATGATGCCTGGGAGCAAATAAATATCCGTTACTGGAGAGATATTCCGCATTTATTGCATTATTGTCCTCTGGCTTGTATTTCTGACGGCGTGAAAACAAGACTTGGAACCGTTCGTACTCCTTATGAGCATTTCTATGCCTGGCGGAAAGTAAAGGACGGTGACGTGGTATCTACACTGCCTTTTGCAGAGATGGAGACCATGATAAAGGGTGTCTATGCACCTGAGCGATTTTTGGAGATTTTCAGAGATTACATCTATTTTCAGGATAGCATTTATGATAGCGATGAAATTGAGATTGTGTGTCGTTATCCCCAATTCTTTGCAACTAGGTTACTGAAAGAAAGCATCATAAATTCAGTTGTTGAAAAAAGCGGTAAAGGCGGAACTTACTTCGGAGCGACAGGGTGTGGGAAAACATACACAATGGCTTTTCTTGCCCGTCAGCTTGCACTTCGTTGTACCAATATCCCGCAAATCGGTTCACCGACGATTATTCTGATCGTTGACAGAGATGAACTCCAAAAACAAGGGGCAAAGCTTTTCACAAAGAGTAAGGAGTTTTTGAACCTTGGTGAAGTATCTGTTATTAAAAACAGGGCACAATTAAGGCAGGAACTTGGTGCCAGACAAAGTGGCGGCTTTTATATTTGTACAATCCAGAAGTTTTGCGACAGGGAA
The DNA here is from genome assembly GCA_023664345.1 of Lachnospiraceae bacterium. Lineage (GTDB taxonomy): Bacteria > Bacillota > Clostridia > Lachnospirales > Lachnospiraceae > Acetatifactor. The sequence goes on from JAMPFQ010000016.1 coordinate 68,508, forward strand.
GACGATAAAATCGGTCTTATCAATGACCGTCAAAATATCATATGCTTTTCCGATGAAGCGCATAGAACACAGCTTGAACATTCTAAGAAGATCCAGTTCAGCAAAGATGCCGATGAAAATATGAAGGCTATGGTGTCAAAGCCATATGCCAAGGTATTGAAGGAAGCGTTTCCGCAGGCTACTTTTGTTGGATTTACCGGTACACCTATCGCAGAAACCTACCAGACTTTTGGTGATGAAATCGACCGCTATACAATGGATCAGGCAGTGGCAGACGGACTGACGGTTTCGATTAAGTACCATCCTCGTATTGCAAAGGTGTTGCTTGATGAGGAAAAGGTAAAAGAGATTGAAAATTATTATAAAAAATGTGCTGATGATGGCGCAACATTTGAGGATATCGAGGCAAGCAAGGAAGCGATGAGTTCTATGGAAGTAATCCTTGGAGAACCTTCCCGCTTAGAACGCCTTGCTGTCGATATCCATGACCATTATATCGCGTCTTGTGCAGGAGATCCTGACAGAATACAAAAAGCTATGATTGTCTGTTCAAACAGAAAGATTGCTTATGCGTTACTTCAAAAGTTCAAGGATAACTATCCTGAATGGTTTGAAGAAAGGAAATCACCGGAAGGCGTTTCTGTAACAGAGGAAGAATTAAAAAAATTGAAGCCAATGCCGTTTATTGCAATGGTGTCCAGTGTCGGCAGCAATGATGAAAGGAATATGTATAACTATTTGGGAGGGGTTAAGAATGATAAGCGTTCCGAGGAATTTGACACTGTTTTTAAACAGGAAAAGTCAAACTTTCATATTGCTATCGTTGTGGATATGTGGATTACAGGCTTTGATGTTCCCTGTCTTACTTATTTATATAACGACAAACCTCTTAAGAAGCATATGTTGATACAGACCATCAGCCGTGTAAACAGAAAATATCATGGAAAAGAATTTGGTATGGTTATCGACTATATCGGTATTCGCGACAATATGCGTGAGGCCATGAAACTCTATGGCGGCGATACCTCTGTCGCTCCTACCTCTGACGATGTTGCGCAGGCCACCACTGTGTTCAGGGAAGAACTGGGAGTCTTAAAAACATTGTTTACCGGGTATGATTTAGTGCCCTTTTTAAATCCGGATTGTGACCCAGCCAGGCGTTATAGACTTCTTGCCAAAGCTGCTGAGTATGTATTTGTATCAACACAGGAGTTGCGATCAGAAGGAAGTAAAGGCTCTCAGAAAGTTTCATTTAAAACCTATTTTCTAAGGACTGTAAAGCGAATGAGAATGGCTTTTGATACTTGCCAGCCTTCCGGTTATCTTGGTGAAGAAGAATCTGCACTTGCACAGTGCTTTATGGCTATAGCCGGTTTTGTCCGCAAGATGAGCGGAACCAGCGAAGTGGATACAGATATTATGAATCGTGCGGTTTCCAGGATGGTTGAAGAAGCATTAAAATACAATCAGGTGGAAAGCGTTCTTGAAAGTGGCGAGGAAGAAGATATCTTTTCTCCGGAATACTTCGAAAAACTATCCGATGTTAAAATGCCTGCAACCAAGCTTGAACTGCTTGTGAAAATGCTCCGTAAGCAGATTAAGGAATACGAAAAAGTGAATCAGTTGGCGGCAAAGTCATTCCAGGAGATGCTGGAAAAGACGATTGCAGAATATCACGAAAGACGCAAGCATCTTTCTGCGGAAGAAGCAGGGGAAGCACAGGAACAGGCATCGGAAGATATTATTAAGACTGCCACAGAGCAGGCTTTGGAAATTCTTCGCCAAATGAATGAGAACAGAGAAAGCTTTCGGAAGCTTGGTTTAACCTTTGAGGAAAAAGCGTTCTATGATATTTTAATTGCCCTGCGTGATCAATACAATTTTGAATATGGAACAGACAGAGAAGCAGACGGTGTTGTCATTAATGACAAATGTAAGACCCTGGCTAAAAAGGTAAAAGAAATAATTGACACCAAATCATCCTTTGCTGATTGGCTTAATAACCAGAATGTGCGTAATCAGTTGAAACTTGATATCAAAATCTGTCTGGTGAAGAATGGGTATCCGCCACAGTATAGTCCTGAAGTTTTCAGTAAGGTCATGGAACAGGTTGAAAATTTTGAAGAGTATTCTGGCGCTGCTATTTCTAGCAAGATAATATCAACTTCATCTAAGGTGTATCCGTATGAGCTGGATGAACGCACAAAGATGGTTGCAGAAGAATCTGTGTATTATGGCAATAAGGAAGAACATTAGAATTTGCTGAGTATGTATAGCAAGGCACAGAATTTTTTTAAGGCAGAGAGTGCTTGGCAAAGGGCTTTCAGATATCGGATGAAAGAGTAGAAACGGAGTTGCTTCTTACGAATCCGCTGGTTTATAAACTTGATTTTAATGATTTACAGGAAAATATTGCAAATACAAATAACGAAGCTAATAAGAGAGAACATATTGAATGTTCGAAACCTTTTCCAAAGAAAAATATAAAGATGGTATGCTGGAATGGTTAGAGGATTTGGAAGAAATGAAAAATTTTGGCGAAGCAAAAGAAAACTTACGGCAAAGATTGCTGAGATGGAAGCAAAGCTTTTGAATAAAATGGGACAACTAAAGATAAGCGGTTGGAATGAAAGTGATGTGTAATGAGGTGCGTAGCGAATGATGTTTAGATATTATCTATTGTTTGTTTAAGTTTGAAAAGAGAAGATATTATGATGAGGCTTTTAAGTGCCTTTGTAATCTTCAGTATGATAATTTAAGCACAGAAGAGCAGACCCATTTGCAAAATTTTTTAATAAATTTGCTACAAGATGAGGATGTCAGAGAAAATTGTAATCATATATTTGATGCAGCGCAAGCGATGCGTCAAGGTGAGCGTATACCACACGATAAGTTAGATGTTGCTGTTAAGGAAAGTAGTTTGCAATTTTACGAAAATACTTATTTATTAAATGTAGGAGAGCATGACAACAGCGATTATTGGAAATATACAAAACAGTTTGTAGATATGATAGAGAGTGATACAGAAAATAATGGGAAAAACGGTGTATATCCATATAGGGCGTGTAATCCCTACAAAACCATTGAAAATATTATAATAAATGGTTCTGCCCGATATAATTCAGCGCAAATGAAAATAATGATTGGAAGTATCCGTAATGCGCTGTTAGCATCAAATCAAACTATAGAGGCAAAAACGGATGCTATAGAACTTTTGTGTATTTTACAAGGGGCACATCCGAAAAATAAGCAGATTAACATGCTGCGGAAAGAAATATTAGTTCGGTGGAATGAAGTAATTGAGGCAAAGAGGTTGTTTTATGAAAATGGATATAATCGCGAAAATCTGGCATTAAATTTTAACCTTTTACAATTATTTTTAGGGAATGTTAATGAAAAAGACTTTATTCGTAATATTGTACAGATTCAGAATAGCGAGATTGCTTCAATGATAGTTGCATTAAAAACAATGGAGAGAGTGTTAAATAATATTGGCAACAGAAAATCAGCAAGCCAGAATAAATAATGTAATTGAAGTAAAAAGGTGTGTATTTGCATAAAACTTAAATTAATATGGTTAAGAACAACAAAAAACATGCCGAGTTCGAGTGATGGAATGGAATTTCTATTGAAACTGATAATAAAGAGGAAATCTTATGGAGTTAGAAATTGGTATTGAGGACATATTGAAAAAAGAGAAAATTGAATCTGACCGTATTGAATTTAAAGAGGGCTGGAATCCGGATGATATTTATCGCAGCATCTGCGCATTTGCCAATGACTATAATAATGAGGGCGGGGGATATATCATAGTCGGTGTTAAGGAAAATGAGGGAATGGCTGTAAGACCTGTAAAGGGCATTCCCGAAAACAAGTTAGATGAAATACAGAGGGAAATGCTGGGCTATAACAATAAAATGTCCCCAACGTATTTTCCCAAAGTTGTTCCCGTGCAGGTAGACGAAAAGTGGATATTGGTGATAATTGCAAGGACTGGACAACAAAGACCGTATAAGGTGCCGGAGTATGTTACAAGCAGGGAAGATAAGAAATATGGCTATTATATTCGTTATTTGACAAATTCGGTAAAGGCAAATGCTGAACAGGAGCGTGAACTTATTGGTATGTCAGATCAAACGCCTTTTGACTGCAGAGCAAATCACAAGGCGACATTTGACGATATTTCACCGGTATTATTGGAGGATCACTTGCGTAAAACGGGCAGTAAGCTGGCAAGGCAGGTAAGGGAACGTGGGGTAGAAGCAATTTTGGAGGAGATGCAGTTGTTAGAAGGACCACCGGAATTAAGGTATATTCAAAATGTTGCGCTCATGATGTTTTGTGAACACCCAGAAAAGTTTTTTCGGTATACTTATGTCCAAATGACTCTATTTCCAGAGGGCAGTGTGGAAAATCCAAGTGTAAGTGAGGATTTTCCTAATATTACGGGTTCGGTGCCGCAGATGATACAGGCGACAATGGAGCGTTTTAGGAATATTTTCATTCGTGACAAGGTTATAAAGGTTCCGGGTCAAATGGAGTCAGTGAGGATTACGAATTATCCATATGAAGCAATCGAAGAAGCTGTCGTGAATGCGTTTTATCACAGGGATTATATGTCTTGTGAACCCGTAACAATAGAAATTGAGCCGGATTGCATCAACATTATCAGTTTTCCGGGAATAGATCGTTCTATATCCCAGAAGACAATCATGGAAGGCAGGAGATTTATCTCCAGGTACTATCAGAATAGGCGTCTGGGGGAGTTTTTAAAGGAATTGGATTTGTCGGAGGGGCATTCTACAGGAATTCCGACGATACAGGATGAATTGGAAAAGAATGGTTCTCCCAGAGCAGAATTCTTTACAGATGAGGACCGACGTGCTACGAGAATTCGGATTCCCGTTCATCCGGCTTTTTTGACGGACAATGATGCAGATGCTGAAGTGACGGAAAAAGCGACGAAAAAAGCGACGGAAAAAACGCGGAAACAATATGCTGATATAAGCAAACTGATGTCAGATGATAAATGGCATAAAACATCAGAAGTCGCAGAGTGGCTTAAACTTAGGGAGACAAGAACAAAGCAGTTATTGAAAGAAATGGTTGCTTTGGGAGAATTGGAAGATGATGGAAAGACCAAAGGAAGAATGTATAAAATAATTCGTCGCAAATAAAAGCGACGAAAAAAGCGTCAAAAGAGGATAAGGTAAGAAATATGCTGCACTCTATGCATAAAAAGGGTGTTATTGGCCGGGATGGACCTAATCGGTGATTATCTAAACGGCTAAAAAATTTTTTTCTAAGATAATTGCTTAGATGATTTTAGATGATGGAGATATGTTTAAAAGCTATTGCTGTGAATAAGGAGTTGAAAAATGACTACGCCATCAAAAAGAGACTGGAAGCTGTACCAGGAAAAGATTAAGGAGTGGCAGGAACACTACATGGAGAAATTGGTAAAGGAATATGCTGATTATTGAGTTCGAGTGAAAAGTAAAATCCCTACAAAGCTTGTAGTTGTGGGCTTTGTAGGGATTTTTAAATTAGCGTTGGGTACGATTTGGGTACATTTTTAATATTTTAGTCTTCTACAATAATTGCAAGAAATACAAGCAACTTAAGAAATTTCTTTGCAGGTTTTTAGAAAACGGCCAATCAGGAGACCAAATGTACAAGCTAACAGATAAATCACAACCCTCTCTCTTTGACTTTAACCAGCCCATGGGACTGCAGATGGATCCGGAAAACCGCTGGATTCGGATGGCGGAGCAAATCCCCTGGGACGTGTCTGAAGTAAAATATGCAGAGCTGTTTCCAAGCGATACCGGGAATGTTGCAAAACCGATGTGCCTGGTGCTCGGTTCCCTGATCGTTCAGAAAAAGTTCCAGTATGGTGACAGGGAGAATCCGCCAGGGCCGCCGTCTTCCGAAAATGGTACAGAAGAAAGCCGCATGGCGGAAGAGGAAGCGCCCAAAGAAGGAATCCTTGCAATCGATGCCACCTGTGCCCCGGCCAACATCCGGTATCCGCAGGAAGATACTGTTGATTCTAACAATCTTTCGGCTGTACGAGCAACAAGATAAAAATCTAAAATTATTAAATTGGCTACACGCGTGTAGCCAATTGGGGAGAGTGAAAAATGGCGAATACGGAATTGATGGATACAGAAGATAAACTGAAGTTTTATCAAGATGTTTATGCTATATTGAATGACGCAAAGAGTAAAACATATGAAGCGGCTAATAATATCATGACATATGCATATTGGAATGTCGGAAAAAGAATTATTGAGTAGGAGCAAAAGGGAAATAGAAAAGCAAAGTACGGTTCATATCTTATAAAACGCCTTTCACAAGAATTGTCTGATGAATATGGTACAGGATTTTCGGTTGCCAATATTAAGAATTGCAGACAATTATATTTGACATTCCCAAAGGAATCCTATGGTTATTCATTGATTGGAAAAATTCATTGGTCACATCTTAGAACTATTATGCGATTGGATAATGAAGAAGAGCGGAATTTTTATTTGAATGAGATTGTAAACGAATATTGGTCTGTTAAGGAATTGGAGCGTAATATAAAGTCGGGCTACTTTAAAAGGATTCTCTCAACGCAATTTCCTGAGAAGATTGGGCAGGCACCTAAATTTGTAAAAGATCCATATGTTTTAGAGTTTATGGGCATAAAAGGTAGTAATGCGGTTATTGAAAAAGATGTAGAAAATGCAATTATTAGTAATTTGCAAAAGTTTTTATATCGACTTAGTGTTTTGCAATTGTATATTGAAATGTTTTGTATTGATAGATTTGAAAACTCATAAGCTGACACACCAGGATATTGGGCAAATGGATATGTATATCAGAATGTTTGATGATTTGAAGCGACAAGCGGATGATAATCCTACAATCGGAATTATTTTCTGTACAGATAAAGATGAAACGATGGTTAAGTATTCTGTTTTAAATGAAAGTGAGCAGATATTTGCATCTAAGTATATGACGGTGTTGCCTACAGTAGAAGAATTACAGGATGAATTAGAACATACTCAATTGATGTATAATGAAAATGAATTATGACATTAAGAGAGCAATCCTTAAAAAATTGCGACATGTCGCACTTTTTGAAAAAGATATGTATGGGTACATTTTGGGTACACCAGCTTTGAAACCACATAAACGACAAACAAAACCGTATCAAAACGATACGATTTTACAAGAAAAAACAATCTAAAATAGCAATTGCAATGAACAGGAAAAAGGGACTGCCCTGTCACATCGGCTGCAGTCCGCATAAAATAGAAGTTGCAGAATTTACATTTGCGTGATATTCTACAGGATATAGGAAATCATAGGAATTATATGGAAAAATGATGAACTGAAAGCAGGAGGTATCACATGGATCTGGAACAGCGTTTGAATAAGCTTACAAAAGAAATGTACAGGAAAAGCATCAGGGAATGCAGCGATGCGCAGCTGTACCACTGCGTGCTGCAGCTGACAAAGGAGGAGATGGCAAAGAAGCCTGTGATCTCCGGCAGCAAGAAAGTATATTATATCTCCATGGAGTTTCTGATCGGGAAATTGCTTTCCAACAATCTGATCAACCTGAAACTTTATGACGAGTTGGAACAGGTGCTGGAAAAGCATGGGAAAAAGCTGTCCAACATCGAGGAGGCGGAGCCGGAACCCTCCCTGGGGAACGGCGGCCTGGGGCGTCTGGCAGCATGTTTCCTGGACTCCATCGCCACGCTGGGGCTGCCCGGCGACGGTATCGGTCTGAACTATCATTACGGCCTGTTCAAGCAGGTGTTCCGCGACAGACTGCAGAAAGCGGAGAAAAACGATTGGATCGAGAAAGATTCCTGGCTGAACAGGACGGACACTTCTTTCACTGTGTCTTTCGGCGACCGCAAGGTGACTTCCGTCCTCTACGATATTGATGTGATCGGCTATGACAACGGGCGCAATAAGCTGCATCTGTTCGATGTGGACTCCGTGGATGAGAGTCTGGTGAAGAAAGGCATCGACTTTGACAAGACCGCCGTTGACGGGAACCTGACCCTGTTCCTCTACCCGGACGATTCCGACGAGGGGGGCAATCTGCTGCGCATCTATCAGGAATATTTCATGGTCAGCAACGGCGCACAGCTGATTGTAAAAGAGTTAAAGGAAAAGGGCTGCGACCTTTACCGCATGGATGAGTATGTGGCGGTCCAGATCAACGACACCCATCCCACCCTGGTCATTCCTGAACTGATCCGCATTCTCACATGGGAGGAAGGATTTACCATCGAGGACGCGGTGCAGGTGGTGAGCAGGACCTGCGCCTACACCAACCATACCATTCTGGCGGAGGCGCTGGAGAAGTGGCCGCTGGCGTATATTGAGAAAGTGGTGCCCCAGCTGGTACCCATCATCAAGGAACTGAGCGCCCGTGTGGCAAAGAAATATGCCGAGCCCAAGGTGCAGATCATTGACGAAAACAAGTGCGTGCACATGGCGCACATCGACATTCATTACGGTTACAGCGTGAACGGCGTGGCTGCCATCCACACGGACATCCTGAAAGAGACGGAACTGAACCATTTTTATAAGCTGTACCCTGAGAAGTTCAACAATAAGACCAACGGCATCACGTTCCGCCGCTGGCTGCTGTCCTGCAACAGGGAACTGGCACAGCTTCTGACGGATACCATCGGCGACGGTTATAAGAAAGACGCGGGGGAACTGGAGAAGCTGCTGGCAAAGGCGGATGATGCGGCTGTGCTGGATGCCATTGAGAAGATCAAGCAGCAGAAAAAGGCGGAACTGGCCGCGTACCTGAAAGAAAAAGAAGGCATCGAGGTAGACAGCGATTCCATCTTTGACATTCAGATCAAGCGTCTCCACGAGTATAAACGCCAGCAGATGAACGCGCTGTATATCATCCACAAATATCTGGAGATCAAGGGCGGCAAAAAGCCGGTAAGGCCCATGACATTTATCTTCGGCGCAAAGGCCGCGCCCGCTTACGTCATTGCCCAGGATATCATCCACCTGATCCTGGTGCTGTCTGAGATCGTCAATAAGGATCCGGAAGTGAGTCCTTATATGAAAGTGGTGATGGTGGAGAATTACAACGTAAGCTACGCGGAGAAGCTGATCCCTGCCTGCGATATCTCGGAGCAGATCTCCCTGGCTTCCAAGGAGGCTTCCGGTACCGGCAACATGAAGTTCATGCTGAACGGGGCCGTGACCCTGGGAACCAGTGACGGCGCCAATGTGGAGATCCATGAACTGGTGGGAGACGACAATATTTACATCTTCGGGGAAAAGAGCGACACCGTGATCGCCCACTATGCGGAAAAGGATTATGTGTCCAAGGATTACTATAAAAAGAGCCCTGTGATCAAGGAAGCGGTGGACTTTATCGTAGGCCCCGAGGCTATGGCTGCAGGACATAAGGAGAATCTGGAACGCCTTTACAAGGAATTGTTAAACAAAGACTGGTTCATGACGCTGTTAGACCTGGAGGATTATATTAAAATAAAGGATCAGGCCTTTGCGGATTATGAGGATCGCGCCGCGTGGAAGAAGAAAATGCTGGTGAACATCGCAAAAGCGGGCTTCTTCTCCTCAGACCGTACCATCGGGGAATACAACAGGGATATCTGGAAGTTATAACAGTCCGGATGATGTATTTGGCGAGAGCCAAACACGCAGTGTTTTCAAGGTGTCCGGCGCTTAAAAGTTTTATCAGGAACGGAGTTTGCTATGAGAAAGAGTGGTGTGCTGCTGCCGGTGGCCAGTCTGCCGTCAGCTTACGGGATCGGCTGTTTTTCCAAAGAGGCATATGGATTCATAGACCTGTTGAAGGAAGCAGGGCAGTCCTGCTGGCAGATTCTGCCTTTAGGGCCTACCAGCTATGGGGATTCCCCCTATCAGTCCTTTTCCACGTTTGCGGGAAATCCTTATTTCATCGATCCGGAGGACTTGATCGAGAGAGGCTGGATCACCAGGGAAGAATGCGACAGCTATGACTTCGGGGACGATGCGGAATGTGTGGATTATGCCAAAATTTATGACAGCCGTTTCCAGCTGCTCAGAACTGCATGGGAGAACAGCCATATTTCGGAGGAAAAGGGTTTCCGGAAATTTGTGAAAGACAACCGTTTCTGGCTGGAAGATTACAGCCTTTATATGGCGGTCAAGGGTTCTTTCCACGATGTCAGCTGGATTGAATGGGACGAGGCTATCAGGACACGCCAGCCGGAGGCCATGAAGGAATATAATGAACGATTTGCGGAGGAAAAGGAATTCTATCAGTTCCAGCAGTACCTGTTCCAGGCGCAGTGGAAGAAGCTGAAAGCATACGCCAACAGGCGCGGCATCGAGATCATTGGGGACATTCCCATTTATGTGGCCTTTGACAGTTCCGATGCCTGGGCGAATCCAGAACTGTTCCAGTTTGATGCGGAATGCAGGCCTGTTGCCGTAGCGGGATGTCCGCCCGATGCTTTTTCGGCCACCGGGCAGCTGTGGGGCAATCCCTTGTATGACTGGAAATACCACAAGAAGACGGGCTTTGAATGGTGGATCAGGCGCATGGAATTCTGCTACCGCCTGTACGATGTGGTGCGCATCGATCATTTCCGGGCATTTGACGCGTACTACGCCATTCCCGCGGGGGCGCCCACGGCGGAGAAAGGGAAATGGAGGCCGGGGCCGGGATATGCCCTGTTTGCGGCTGTGAAGAAGAAGCTGGGGGAAAGAGCGGTGATCGCGGAAGACCTTGGATTCCTCACCCCGTCCGTGCTGAAGCTGGTAAAGAAGACCGGTTATCCGGGCATGAAAGTATTGCAGTTTGCCTTTGATTCCAGGGAGGAGAGCGATTACCTTCCCCATAATTATGAGCATAACTGTGTGGTCTACACCGGAACCCATGACAATGACACGACCCTGGGCTGGTATCAGGAACTGGGCAGGTCAGATAGAGCATTCTGCGATCGTTATCTGGATCTGGGAAACTGTGAGGAAAAGGATCTTAAATGGGAGTTCATCCGTGCCGCGTTCGCCAGTGTGGCGGACCTGGCAGTGATCCCCATGCAGGATTATCTGGGGCTCGGATCGCAGGCCCGCATCAACACACCGTCCACTCTGGGCGGCAACTGGCAGTGGCGCATGAAAAAAGGCGCGTTCACGAAAGAACTGGCGAAGCAGATGCGGAGCATGACGGAATTATACGGCAGAACACCCAGAGAGAAACGCTGAATCATAAACGGAAAAATATCAAAAGCGTTTCTCTGGCAGTTATGCGCCGCCATGTCTGCGAATGTGGATGGCTTATGCCATCAGGGAAGCAGAATAAGAGGTATCATGAAAATCCATGGATTGCAAAAAACCACATTGTTGGATTATCCGGGACATATTGCAGCCACCGTGTTTACGGGAGGCTGCAATTTTCGCTGCCCTTTCTGTCAGAACAGTTCATTGGCGGTGGAGCCGGAGGGGCAGCCCCTTATCCCGGAAGAAGAGGCGCTGGCGCATTTAAGGAAGCGTCAGGGAGTCCTGGAGGGCGTCTGCATTACCGGCGGGGAGCCGACGCTGGAAAGCGGTCTGCGGGAATTTATTTTCAAATGCAGGACGCTTGGCTATCTGGTGAAACTGGACACCAACGGATACAGGCCGGAGATACTGCGGGAATTTCTGCAGGAAGGGATCCTGGACTATGTGGCCATGGATATCAAGGCATCCCCGGAGAATTATGGAAAGGCCGCGGGCATTTCGGGGTGCGACATGGACAGAATCCGGGAGAGCATCCGTCTGTTACAGACGAGCGGCGTTCCCTATGAATTTCGCACCACTGTGGTACGAGGGATCCACACGGTGGAGGAATTTGAGGAGATTGGGAAAATGCTGGCCGGCAGTTCCGCATATTATTTACAGGCGTACCGGGACAGCGGGGATATCCTGGGGGCAGGCAGGACTATGGCAGCATTCACAAAAATGGAAATGGAGCGGATGGCAGTCTTGGCGGGAAAATACATAGACAAAGTGGCGCTCCGTGGTGTAGGGTGAAAAGAAGTTCTAATGCTCGCAGCAGAGGCGGACTTATGGGAGTCAGTGAGAAGAAGCGGAGAGGTTGATCTATATGAGTATCTCTAAGAAATTATTTGGCGACAAGGCATTTTATAAAATGGTCCTGGGCGTGGCAGTGCCCATGATGATCCAGAACGGTATCACTAACTTTGTGGGCCTGCTGGACAATATCATGGTGGGGCGTGTGGGGACGGAGCAGATGTCCGGTATCGCCATTGTGAACCAGCTGCTGCTGGTGTTCAATCTGGCCATCTTCGGCGCCATATCCGGGGTGGGCATTTTTGGCGCACAGTTCTACGGCTGTAAGAATCATAAGGGCGTGCAGCACAGCTTCCGTTTTAAGATCTATGTCTGCGCCCTGATCGTCCTGGTTGGCATCCTGATCTTTCTGGCAGGCGGGGAACAGCTGGTCCTGCTTTACCTCCACGGGGAAGACAATGGCGCCGCACTGCAGGCCACCCTGGAATACGGAAAGGAATATCTGCTGGTAATGCTGTTCGGGCTTCTGCCTTTCGGGGTGGAGCAGATCTACACCAGCACCCTGCGGGAATGCGGCGAGACCAAAGTGCCCATGGCGGCGGGCGTGGCGGCGGTATGCGTCAATCTGGCGCTGAATTACCTGCTGATCTTCGGAAAACTCGGATTGCCCGAACTGGGCGTGGTGGGAGCCGCTATCGCCACCGTAGTGTCCCGATATGTGCAGGCTGCCATCGTGGTGGTCTGGACCCATAAAAACACAGAGCGTATGCCCTTTATCGTGGACGCTTACAGGGAATGGAAAGTTCCCGGACAGCTGGCAGTTAATATCTGCAGGAAAGGCATCCCCCTGATGATCAATGAGATCCTCTGGGCAGCAGGCATGGCCTCTCTGACGCAGTGCTATTCCATGCGGGGTCTGGACGCCGTGGCGGCGCTGAACATCTCCACCACCATCACCAACCTGTTCAGCGTGATCTACATGGCAATGGGAAGCGCCATCTCCATTATCGTAGGCCAGCTTCTGGGGGCGGGACAGATGGAGGAGGCGAAGGACACGGACGTGAAGCTGATCGCCTTTTCCATGTTCTCCTGTGTGGCCATCGGCGGCCTGTTGATACTGACCGCGCCCCTGTTCCCCCGGATGTACAACACCTCGGATTCCGTCAAAACACTGGCAGCCGCGCTTCTGCGGGTGGCGGCGGCCTGTATGCCCCTGGCGTGCTTTATCCACGCGTCCTACTTCACGCTGCGCTCCGGCGGCAAGACTATTGTGACGTTCCTGTTTGACAGCGTGTTCCTCTGGTGCGTCAGCATCCCGGCGGCATATGTGCTCAGCCGCTTCACGGGCCTGCCCATCGTTCCGCTGTATCTGTGCTGCCAGCTGCTGGATATCATCAAGTGCGTGATCGGGTTCATCCTGGTGAAGAAAGGCGTGTGGCTGAACAATATCGTGGCATGATACGGAATCATATAAACAGTCATTCAGGGAAAAGCAATGGATCAGTGAACTGTACGTTCCGGCGCAGGCCCGGTGGAACCCCGCACCACCAGGGGCGCCCGCAGCAGGATGGAACCTATGGTGACCTGGTTGAGCAGGCAGGACGAAGAAACATGGACCAAGAGCATCTGTTTTTAAACTTTTGATGGACTTCCCATTGCAAACAGCCGCGCAGATGGTGTACTATGTATACATAGGCAATGCGCTTAAATGAAATCTAAACATTGGAGGAGGTTACATCTATGATCAAAGGTTTTAAAATGAAACTGTATCCCGGTCAGGAGGCAGAGTACGAGAAGAGGCACAACGAATTATGGCCTGAGATGCAGGATATGATCCATGAGCACGGCGGAAAGAATTACACGATCTTTCTGGATCAGGAGACCCTGACCCTGTTCGGTTATATCGAGATCGAGGATGAGGAACTCTGGGCCAAGGGCGCCGATACCGCGATCAACCGCAAGTGGTGGGATTTCATGGCGGATATCATGGAGACCAATCCGGACAACAGCCCTGTGAGCATTGACTTAAAGACCGTGTTCCACCTGGACTGAGAATGGGAAAAATACGCTGCCCCTGAAACGAGTGTATCGTTCTAGGGGCAGTTTCATTGCCCTCTCATTTCACATCATTGGGGCTTTCTTTCCCCGCCTCGAAATCCAACGCGTTCTGTAAGGAAGTAGTGGCGATCGCTTGCAGCGCTTCCCGCGTGAAAAAGCCCTGATGGGAAGTGATCATCACGTTGGGAAAGGAGAGGAGCCGGGCGGTGGTGGAATGCTTCAGAATCTCGTCCGAACGATCCTCAAACACATTGTCGGTCTCTTCCTCGTACACATCCAGGCCCACGCCCGCAAACTTGTGCATACGGATCCCCTCGATCAGGTCCTCCGTCTTTACCAGGGCGCCCCGGGAGGTATTGACCAGGATCACGCCGTCTTTCATCTGTTTGATGGTCTCTATGTTTATCATGTGGTAGGTGGAATCCATCAGGGGGCAGTGCAGGGATATGATATCACTGTCAGATAACAGCGTATCCAGGGAAACATATTCCACAAATTCTTTCAGGGATTCGTTCTCATACACATCGTAGGCGATCACTTTCATGCCGAATCCCTTACAGATGCGGCACATGGCGGCGCCGATCTTTCCGGTGCCGATGATGCCCGCCGTTTTCCGGTAAAAGTTGAACCCCATCAGGCCGCTTAAGCTGAAATCGTTCTCCCGGACTTTATTATAAGCCTTGTACAGGCGGCGGTTACTGGCCAGCGCCAGCGCCATGGCGTGTTCCGCTACAGCTTCAGGAGAATATCCGGGCACACGCATGACACGAATGTCATATTTTCCCGCGGTCTCCAGGTCCACATTATTGAAACCGGCGCACCGCATCAGGATCAGCCTGACTCCCTTGCTGTGCAGAATATTCAGGGTCTGTGTTCCCACATCGGAACTGACGAAAGCGCAGACCGCGTCAAATCCCTCCGCCAGGGCGGCGGTCCTGGGATCCAGGTCTGATTTCGTATACTCAATCTCCATGGAGGGGAAAGAGGCCAGAGCGGCGTCAAAGGACTCCTGGTCGTAGCTTTTGGTATCATAAAACAGGATCTTCATGAAGTACCTCCTTCAATAAATAAGTTTAGGATATATCAAAATATAGGATATCATACATTGATTTTATTTTCATCTTGTTTTAAAATAAAAGTGATTGATTAGCCGTGAAAGGAACATCCACAACATTTGCCATAGAGGAAACGACTGATGAAAAACATAATTTTAGTGGTAGACGATGATAAGACTAATTTAATACGCGCCCAGAAACTTCTCACGCCGCAGTATCGCATCGCCGCGTCGAACTCAGGGAGCGCCGCGCTGAAATATCTGGAGGAACACCGTCCCGACTTGATCCTGCTGGATATCAACATGCCGGAGATGGACGGCTTCGAGGTCATGGAGAGGCTGCGCTCTGATGAGAAGACAGAGAATATTCCGGTGATCTTCCTGACGGCGGACAATCTGGCGGAGACGGAGGTCAAATGTTTCCAGATGGGAGCCATGGATTATGTCACCAAGCCTTTCGTGCCGGATATCCTCTTGAGCCGTGTGGCAAAGACCATTGAACTGGATCAGTACCGGCATAATCTGGAGAAGATGGTGCAGGAGCAGGCGGATAAGATCACCGAGGACGCCAGACGCCTGAACATGATCCAGGATTCCGTCATCGTGGGTATGGCGAACCTGATCGAGAGCAGGGACGGCAGCACCGGCAAGCATGTAAAGAACACGCAGACTTATGTCAGGATGATCGCTGAGGAACTGCACAGGAGGAAGCTTTTCCCCGAGGAACTTTCCGAGGAATACATAGAGGATCTGTGCAAGGCCGCGCCCCTTCATGACGTGGGGAAGATCAAGGTGCCGGACGCCATTTTACAGAAGCCCGGCAGACTGACGCCTGAGGAATTCGAGGAAATGAAGCTGCACACCACATACAGCCGCAAGATCATCAAGACGATCATCGGCGACATTGAAGACGAACATTATGTCCGCATTGTGGAGGATATCGCCATGTACCATCATGAGCGGTGGGACGGAACGGGATATCCCGCGGGCCTGACCGGAGAGGGGATTCCTCTGTCGGCGCGGATCATGGCTGTGGCGGATGTGTTCGATGCGTTGTATGAGGAACGGTGTTATAAGCCGCCTGTGCGCCCGATCGAGCGGATCATGCAGATCATGTCGGAGGGCAGGGGAACGCAGTTCGACCCGGATATCATCGATGTGTTCATGGAAATGCTTCCCGCCCTGAAAGAGGTGCTCCATATACAGTAAAACAGTTCAAACATAAAAGGGGAAATTTACTTTGGAAGAGAAACGGATTCACAGTGAAAAGGCATACAGGAGTATCGAGCGTACGGTGCTGATCATTTTGGCAATCTACACGATCGCCATGTTTTTCACGGCGCGGATCTCCGGCTGGAACATTTATGTAAAAGAGATCATTTTTGTGGCGCTGGCGGCAGGATGGTTCGTGCATCTGAGATCCTTTTGGGATCACAGGCGGCGAGCCATGTTCATTTCCTGCATGGTATGGGTCAATTTTGTGGCTTTTGCCCTGAACACGGACAGCTTTTCCAATATGCTCATCACCATGGCGGGAGTCGTGGTCCTGCTGGGAATCTTTTCCATCCCGCAGATCATTTACCTGGGGCTGTGGATTCCGGCGTTTATTTTTCTCTACCATGGGCTGGTGGTCAGGTCGATTCCCTTAGCCACCACCCATGATATTGTCAGGGTCTTCATAGAATTATTCTCCATCTATACGATCTTTGCGGTGACCTGGATCAGTATCCGCAATCGGCGGGAGGCCAGCGAGAAGCTGATGGAAAATATCGCTGAACTGGAGAACGCGGAACGCAGCAAGGACGACTTCCTGGTCAATGTTTCCCACGAGATACGCACTCCCATCAATGCGGTGTGCGGCATGAGCGAGGCCATCCTTCAGGAAGACCTGCCCCTGAACGTGAGAAGGGATATCATCGACATTCAGACCGCCGGAAGGAACCTGCTCTCCACGGTCAGCAATATCCTGGACTTTTCTGAACTGCAAAGCGGCAGGATGGAACTGGCGGAGGAGAGTTATAACATCACTTCCACCATCACCGATATCATCAATATGGCGCTGACCATGGAAAACGGCAAGCATCTGGAACTGATCGTGGACTGTGAGGCTGATCTGCCCAGCAACCTTGTGGGCGACGAGCAGAAACTCCGCCGTATCATCATCAATCTGCTGGGGAACGCCATCAAATTTACCAGGGAAGGCGGCGTGATCCTCAGCATCAAAGGCAGAAAAGAGGAATACGGGATCAACCTGTTAGTCAGCGTCAGGGATTCCGGTATCGGCATAGAGCGCAGGAATCTGGAAAAGATATTTACCAGCTTCAGCCAGGTAAACTCCAAGCGGAACAGGGAAGAGGGCGGTGTGGGCCTGGGTCTGGCAATCACTCAGGCGCTGGTGCGCAGTCTGGGCGGGTTTATCGCTGTGGACAGCGTTCCCGGGATCGGAAGTGAGTTTAAGTTCACCATCCCTCAGAAAGTACTGGATGAAACACCCATTGTTTCCGTGAAAAATAAAAAAAAACTTTTCGCAGCCTGTTATATCAATATGGACAAATATGATTATTCCGTGGTGCGGGAGGGATATGAGAACTGCATCCACCATATCGTGGAACAGCTGGGGATCATGTTCCGGGTCTGCCGTAATCTTCCCGAACTGAAACGGCGCACAGAGTATGAGAAGTATTCCCATCTCTTTATCGGCTGGGAAGAGTATTGTGAGGACAGGCTTTATTTTGAGAAGCTTGCGGAGGATCACACGGTGGTTCTGCTGCTGGACTACGGGCAGGAGACCATGGCGCGGGGCAATATGCTCCGCATTTACAAGCCTTTTACCGTGCTTTCCATCGCGGCGGTCTTTAACGGACAGAGGATTGTCCAGAATGATGAACAGCATATCAGTCTCCACAAGCGGTTCATCGCGCCCAACGCTTCCGTTCTGGTGGTGGATGATAATGCCATGAACCTGAAAGTGATGGCAAGGCTGCTCCTGCCTTACCAGATCAAGGTAAGCATGGCGGGGGGCGGCATGGAAGCGCTGGAAAAACTGGATAAGATTACATACGACTGTGTATTTTTGGATCATATGATGCCAGAGATGGACGGTGTGGAAACGCTGCATAAGATCCGCCAGAAGCCCGGCACTTATTTCCAGTCCCTCCCGATCATCGCGTTTACGGCAAACGCCATCGGCGGCGCCAGAGAGATGTTCCTGTCCGAGGGATTTGATGATTTCATTGCCAAGCCCATAGAACTGAGCGTGCTGGAGCGGATGCTGCGGCGCTATATACCCACGCAGAAACAGATCATCGTGGAAGAGGAAGATATGGAAAAAGAGGATGGGGACGTGATGCAGCCGGGCGGGGGTGCAATCTTCCGGGAAAGCGGGGCGGGCGTTCCCGCGCAGGAGGGACAGGATGCCTCCTCCAGGGCGGACTCGGAGGGGAAAGCGCTGGCGCTGTTGAGCCGTGCAGGGATCGATATCGAGCAGGGGATCTCTTACTGCGGCGATAAGGAGGGCCTCCGTGAGATCATCGGGATTTATCACAGCGAGGGTTCCAGGCGCAGGAGCCAGCTGCAGCAGTTTTTCGGGGAACAGGACTGGAAGAATTATGTGATCACGGTGCACGCGCTTAAGAGCAATTCCAAGGGCATAGGCGCCATGGAACTGTCGGATCTGGCCCTGAGCTTGGAGATGGCGGGAAAGGGAAACGATATCGATTATATCCTGCAGAACCATGAAAAGATGATGGAGATGCATGACCAGCTGCTGGAGGATCTGGGCAAGAACGCTTTCGTGTACCCTGACGGGAATCCCGCGGATGCGCAGGATAAGCAACAGAAAACGGCAGATCCCCGACAGCCGGGAGAACAGACGGGAAACGCAGGCAGTATCAATGATGTGCAGACAGGCAGACAGGCAGATAACAGTCCTGCAATGGGATCGGACACGTCAGAGCCGCAGGATACGGATGGACAGACATTGACAGAACTGCTCAGACAGCTGAAAGAAAAGCTGTCAGACTTCGAGAGCGAGGGGCTGGATGAGATCCTGGATCGTCTGGCGGAATGCCGGTGTCAGGGAGAGAGCCTTGTAACGCTGGCGGAAAGCATCAAAGATAAGACCTCCGAATTTGATTTCCTCGGGGCGGCTGAAAGGCTGGAACAGTGGGAAACAGAAAGGGCAGGTAGATAGACGTATGATTAAGAGGATTCAATATTATGTCAAAAGTTTCCTGGACGAGCGGCTTGACTTTCAGGAACGACTTATGAGGATCGTGTTCCTGCTGGCATTTGCTGCGGCGCTGATCGGTACGGGCAGAGTCTGGGTGGGAGCCGACAAGGTGGTGTTGGACGCCCTCGTCCCCCTGTGCATCGTATCCGCGATATCTCTTTACATTGCGGTGAAGCAGCGCAGGATCAGGTTCGCCTCCTGGCTGCTCATCCTGGTGTCCAATCTGATCCTGTTTCCCGCGATCTTTATCCTGAGCAGCGGCATGGACAGCGGTACGCCCATCTGGTTCGTGCTGGGGCTGGTGTATATTTTCCTGCTGTTCCGGGGGAAGGATTTCTGGGTGGCGCTGCTGCTTACCCTGGCCGCTTATCTGGGCACTTATCTGCTGACTTATTTCTGGCCCGGCATCATGCCGGAAGTGGAGCGCACTTACAGTTTTACTGATTCCTATGTGACGCTGGTCTGTGTCAGCTGTTTTATCGGGATCATGCTGAAAGTACAGTCCGGAACTTATGAGCGGGAAAAAAAGTTAGTGGAAAAGCAGAAAGAGGAGATCGAGCAGATTGCCCGCTCGAAAGATGCCTTTTTTGCCAATATGAGCCATGAGATCCGCACACCCATCAATACCATCATCGGACTCAATGAAATGACGCTGCGGGAGGATATTTCCGACGAGATCGCGGAGAATGCCATCAACATACAGAACGCTAGCAAGATGCTGCTCACCACCATCAATGATATCCTGGATCTGTCCAAACTGGAATCCGGAAAGCTGGAGATTCTGCCCAGACAGTATGAGATCAGTTCCATGTTCAGCGACCTGGTGAACCTGATCTGGATCCGCGCCCATCAGAAAGAACTGGAATTCAAGGTGGATATCGACCCGGAGATTCCATCCATGTTGTACGGTGATGAAGTGCGCATCAAGCAGGTGGTTTCCAACCTGCTCACCAACGCAGTGAAATACACGGAATCCGGTTCCGTCACGCTGACGGCCAAGAACGAGCGGGTTGCACCGGATGTGATCCTGCTGCGCATTTCCGTGGAGGATACAGGCAAGGGCATCCGGAAAGACAGCCTGAAAGACCTTTTCAGTTCCTTTAAGCGTGTGGACGAGAAAGAAAACCGTAATATCGAGGGAACCGGCCTGGGCCTTACCATCTCCAGGCAGCTGATCGAGATGATGGGCGGCACGATCTCCGTGGACAGTGTATATCATAAAGGCTCCATATTTACCATAGAACTGAAGCAGAGGATCGTCAATTCACGCCCCATCGGCGTGATTAACTTTGCCGCCCAGAAGCAGATGAGCCAGCGGGAGAGATATAAGCAGAGTTTCATTGCCCCTGACGCCAGGATCTTGGTAGTGGACGATAATGCCATGAACCTGATGGTGGCGGTGAAGCTGCTGCGGGATACCAAAGTACAGGTGGATACGGCAGAAAGTGGGAAAGAATGTCTGAAAAAGACGGGCGAGTCTTTCTACCATGCGATACTGATGGATCACATGATGCCGGATATGGACGGCGAGGCTACCATGAAAGCAGTACGGAACCAGACCAGAGGCTTCTGCCAGAAGACCCCGGTCATCGCCCTGACCGCCAATGTGATGTCCCATGCGGAGCAGGTGTATCAGAACATGGGATTCGACGGTTATCTGGCAAAGCCCATCAACGCTGCTCTGCTGGAGGCCAGCCTGCTGAAATACCTGCCTCAGGAACTGATCGAGTACACGGCGGAGGAGCCTGATCTCGGGGAAGAGGAAGAGATGGACACGGTGAGCCAGATCAGTACCGCCAGAAAACGCAAGGTCGCCATCACCGCGGATTGCATCTGCGATCTGCCCCGGGAACTGCTTGACCAGTACCAGATTGACCTGATGTACACCTATGTCCACACCAGGGAGGGACGTTTCTGCGATATATCGGAGATTGCTTCGGACAGCCTGCTGGCGTACCTGCGGACGGAGGGGAACTATGCCCACTCGTCCACGGCGGAGCCCTCCGAGTATGAATACTTTTTTGCCAATGCCCTGACCAAAGCGGAGCATGTGATCCATATCACCGCAACGGTCGATCTCAGCGGCGCCTGTCCGAACGCTACACAGGCAAGCCGCAGTTTTGACAACGTGACGGTGGTGGATTCCGGCCATATCAGCAGCGGCCACGGACTGATGGTACTGCATGCCGCCGTGCTGGCGGAGCAGGGGAAAAGTGTGGAGGAGATCTGCGCGGCGCTGGAGAAATTCAAAAGCCGTGTATTCTCTAATTTCCTGGTGCCCAGCACGGAAACTCTGGCCCGCAACGGCAAGGTCAGCGGCGCGGTGAACAAGCTTTGCACCGCCCTGAATCTGCATCCGGTCCTGGCCATGTCCCGGAACAGACTGAAGCTGTGGAAGATAGAAGCGGGAAACCTGCGGCAGGTGAACCGGAGATATGTAAAGAAACTGTTCCATCATCCCAAACAGATCGACAACCGCATCCTGTTCCTTACTTACGCAGGATGCACGGTCCGCCAGATCGACGAAATATTGGCGGAGGTGGAGCACTATATCAAGTTTGAAAAAGTTATCCTGCAGAAAGCCTCTGCAACTGTCTCCAGCAACTGCGGCATAGGGACGTTCGGGCTGATATTTGTGCGGAAAGAAGAGGAAAGGTATTGAAAGAGTCCAGGCTTTGCCTGATTCCCGCAAAGGGAATGATATCGTATTTTACGGTTACATGACACTGGAGCAGGGTGCCCTTTCCGGAAAATGTGACACGGAGCATCCCGTTTCTTTTATCAACGATGTGCTGGCGAGGGGCAGTTATGGAGCCGTTTATGCGGCAGTCAGGGAGGAAGAAAAGAATTCAAAGGATATGTTGGTTCGGTTTGGGGAAAAGTATCCAAATGTCATCACACAGTCCAACGTGGATGAAATACTTGCGTCCCTGAAAGCGAGGAGTGATAAATATCAGAAGTCATCTATTATAGGACAGCTTAGGGAATTTAAAGAACAACAGGGGATGCCGCCGGAAAAGAAAGAGCCATCGGAAAATCAAGTGCTGTCACCGAGTAATGTCCCCGGACATCGACTGAAAAAAGGTTACAGGGACACAGAGCGGCAACAGGTTTACCCCACATCAATCCCCATGCTTTCCGGCAGGCATACGCAGGTAAGTATGCTGTTCTTCAACGGGATAGACAGCGTGAGCATCAGCCACTGTCTTTTTACCAATATTGCTTTACTGCCTCATCAGATTCACTTTCAGATAAATGGAACATTTCTGCAATCTGTTTTATGGTATCTGATAAAGATACTCCCAAGTTTTTGCACATTAAAATTGCACCTTCTATCTTGCTTTCTTCCCGCATCTGTTGAATCGCCTGGCACATATTCACGTCTCCTTTCCCTTCGGGATATTTCAGCTTGGATCCCGTAACTACATTGATTACCTCTGCCGCCTGTCTTTCCACACTTTGGAAATTTGAATCTCTTTCCATGATTTCATCTAACTTTGCCTTATCCCTGGAATACTTGATATACAGCATCACTTCCCGTAGGTTTGAGTGAAACTCATTAATCTCTCTATCGGACATTTCCTTTGGGGCGATCAGATTTACATGGTAATCCGGCGAGTGTGCAAGGATCACGCTGTTAGTGTTGGAATACATTTCTTTTAGAGAAAGGGGC
>JAMPFQ010000017.1 GCA_023664345.1 Lachnospiraceae bacterium
ATACCCGTGTTTAGTTCACTTATCTGATCCTGCAGGATCTTCCCCTGGCGCGCGTCCAATACATAGCCGCTCTCTGTGGTCAGCAGGTTGTTGACTACCTTTGACGTGCTCAGCTTCCCTGCTACTGCATCTGCGATCGGCTTTACGCCGTTTTTCCAGAAGCGGTTCAGTAAATTTGTATTGATGATTCTCATGGTACTCCTCCTATCCTTTAAAGGCATTGTTCACAATGTCGTCGATATCCGCTCCCGTGGCTTCTGTGATCTCCCGCCATGTCCCATCCCCGCACAGGAATGCATCCTGCTCGCCTGCTGCCGGAGCCGGTACAAGGCCGCCCTTGCCTGCCGCGCTATCGCTGGCTCCTGACATGCTGCTGTAGGTGGTGTCGCTGTCGTCCCCCCATGCAGCAGTGCCGTCAGCTGTCCAGCGCAGGATCTGCCCCGTTTTCCCGCCTGCCGGGATATGCTTGTTCCCGGAAGATGTCGGATGCTCATATTTTGCAGGGATGTCGGTCTTTCTTGCAAAAAGATCCATGCATTTTTTCGCGAACTTGTCCGCAAAATCCCCAAGCAGTTCCAATGTGATGTTCACCATATCTCATTACCTCCATATCCTCACGCATTTTCAAACGCGCTGTTCACAATGTCCTCCATATCCGGCGCCACGGACGTCCCTGATCCTGCCGTATCCACATAAGCGCCGCCTATGATGTCGTCAATGTCCTGATTCGTCCCTGCTTCAAAGATGCTGGACTGGCTGTCCACATCCACATATGTACCGCCAATGATCTGGTCGATGTCCCGATCCGTGGCGGTCTCATACAATTCCCTGAACAGCCTCGTCAGTTCTTCCAGCATCTCCCCGTTCTCTGCGGATGCCAGCGCATCCCTGATGCCATCGAACCACTCCCGCCACTGCTGTTCGGAGGATGCCTCGAATTCCGACAGTAGCTTTATGATTGCTTCCATCTGACTGTTCCCAGACGTTTGAATCTGATCCAGCCATCCGTAGAATCTGTTCCTTTCCTGATCCGTCCATATGGCATTGGCCTCCACTGTTTCCTGATAAAAAGCCTGCAGCTGGTCAAATATCAATCTGGTGTCGATATCCATGAACGGGAACGCCAGGCCGCACACATCACTGTTGAGGCGCTGGTCTGTTATCGCTGACTGTGTGATGGATATCCTGTTAGCCGCAACATATATGTCCGCCACGACATAATCCTTGTATTCCGCGGATCGTCGGCATTCCGGGGCTGTTGGCCTGTATCCGGGATCTCCCTCCCTTATCGTATAGTGGATGTCCCTGTCTCCCAGGCTCCATGTGATCGCTATCCTGTCGATCCGATCCAACAGGCCGTCAGCCGGGCTTATCGGGATGATGATGTCCTCCAGCGCTTCATACCTGTATCCATCGATCATCATTTTGCCCGGGCGCAGCGTGACGGTCATATCGTCATTGGCCAGGACCTGAAGATTGGTCCTCTCTTTCAGGAATGTGCCGGAACTGATAAATGCGCGGAAATACCTTGCAAAATCATCCGCTAGATATCCACGGTCATATTCTCCATCCACCTCATCTGAATCAAACGGAAAAGATTTTTCTATGCTGTCTTCCATGGTCTCACTCCTTTGCTTTGATCAGATCGATCAGGGTTGGAGCCTGAATCCCTAAAGTGACTACGTAGGATTCCTCCGTTCTGGAATATCCCTTTTCGATCGCTGTTATCTGTGCGTCCATCGTGATCCCCCACTGCTCATCCGTGCACGTCACAAGATCGCCCAGATCGTGAGGCATCGCTTTTGACCAGTTGATCTTGTTCTCAAAGGATTTGGCCAGGGCATAGCTGTTCAGCTTTTCAACACCTTTCTGTTCAAGCCTTGCGATGTACCCAGCATCTGTATCATCTGCATCCAGATATGCGGCATTGCAGAACATTTCATACCGTTCCATGCCTTCAGCCTCTCCCACTATGGCCATCGTCCTGCCCTCATCCTCTCCTGCTCCACCTATCAGGCAGATATTCCTGTAGTTGGATCCGTCCTCTACATAGTCCTGTGTATATACGCTCTGGAAATCCCTGGAAAAGATACAGGGATGGCTGCTGCCTGCTGTCCTATCCTCTCCGCGAAGGACTTCAAACAGGAACTTCTTTTCATCGATATCCAGCCTCAGCCGATATCCCAGGCCGCTGGCCATTGCGATCGCTGTGAGAGTTTCCTGCAGATTATCATAGGTGACCTGCTTACTGATCGTTCCGTTATATCCTTTTAATGCCCCTAGGGATATCAGCGGCATTTTCCTGTTTATGTTCATCGGGGTTATCACCTGCTGGAGGACCAGCTGCCTCATCGCCTCCTCAGGCGTCCCTTCCAGTATGGTCTTCTCCCATATGATCCGGCGGCTCAGGAAGCTGGATGCCATGCGTCCCCATACCTGGATGGTCTGCTTTCCTCTTTTGTCAAGCTTTATGTGCTTTCCTGTGATAATCCCCGGTTCCGGCTCATCCTCTTTGTACAGCAGGTTCCCACATTGGAGCCTGCTGTTCATGTGGTCAGTAAAAGCAAACACCGCTTCAAAAGTTCCTGGCTCATAAAATTTGTTTATCCACCGGATGGAATCGTATGTGCTCACTACCCCTATGACATCCAGATCCCTGTCCATGATATAGATCTCCATCCTACACCCCCATGTATTGATTCGAGTGGTATATCTTCACCCGGAGCATCTTTTCTCCATCGTCCGCCCCGTACCGCAGCAGATTGTCCCCGGGATCCAGTTCCAGGAAAGTCCTGCCGCCCCCGGCCAGGTCTATCTTTCCGATGTAATCGTCCTTCAGGCCATTCCTGTTCCGGGTGATGGTCTTCTGCTGCCCAGTCTGCACGGTTATGGTCTCTCCCGCCTCCATTGTGCAGCACAATCTCATGAACTGCCGTGTCCTGATGTTAAACAGCATCGGGTTCACTACCACCCCATCAGCAAGGAACACATACCTCATCCCTACTTTTACAGCAGATGCATTATATACATTGGCGATCATCGCAGTCTGTCGCAGTCCGAACACAACGCCCTTTCCTGCCGGGATCCGCAGTGGAAAGTGGAACCGGCCTACTGTCTTGGCCATTTCCACCAATGCCTCCTCTGTGTCTGTCCAATAAGGATCCATTGCCACGGCCTGGATGCTGTAACTCTGTACCGTTGAGACCTCTTCAAAGCCAAAGGCAGGCGTCTCCTCCACCCTCGCCCTGATCATGCGTGTCTTTCCCCCATAATGATGGGTGATGATGATGTCCTTTTTGGGAACGAACATATTGTTCAGCTGATCCCTTAATGCCTGCATCTTCCTTGCAGATCCCGCCCTTATCTGCCCTTTGATCTCCATATCGCGTGGAAGGACATAGCTGTTTACCAGCGCCGCCCCATCCTGGTCATACCCCTGTGTGGTGATGTTCTGGATCTTAAGCTTGTCAAATCCTTTTATTTCTTTCACAAAAAATGGCGCCGCAGTCAGTTCCACGGATGTCCTTCCGTTCGATGCGACGATGACCCTGTCTGTCACCATGATCTTCCCATCTCCCTCTGTGTCTTTTCTATCTGCCGCGCCATCTCAATGGGATCGTCAGCCGGGGCATATACATTGATATTATTGTTGATCTCATACTTGTCTCTGATCCATCCTGCATCACCCTGCCACGCACTGTCTGACGGACTGCCAGTATCAGTGGATCCGGGCATGGGGTTCAGGACAGCATCCGGCATGGCTGAAGCGATCACCCTATCGATATCATCCATGGACTCTTTCCAGCCGACCTTATATCCCTCCCCGGACATCTCGCCCATGAACCGGAACTTCCCTGACGGGGAATGTATGTCCAGGGATCTTTGGGCTGCGACCACCGCCGCCGTGCACATTTCCTCCACCGCCCTGACCACACCGCTCTGCCCGTTCCGGATCCCCTGTTCCAGTCCGGTGCACATCTGTCCTCCGATGGCCTCAAAATTTGGCTGTGCGAGGACCGACCTTTGTGTGGCCAGCACTGCTTCCGCCATGTTGCGGGAAATGTTCACCACTCCCGGACTGCCCTTTGCGATCCCTCCCTGCAGGCCTGCGGTGAGGGTCCGCCCTACGTCCCCGCCTGCAGCTGCGTTCAAGATGTTCTTCGTGCCCTCAAGCGTTTCCGCGGCCATGTCCACTCCCGCTCTCACGGTGTCCTCCGCATTTTCCCGGATCCCGCCCTCATAGCCCCGGGCAGCTGCCTCTCCGGCCTGCGCGTAGGCATCCGTTATCTTTTCAGCTGCCTCGTCAGGCAGGGACAGGGACTCCTCATACAGTCCATTGGCTTTCTGCAGTTCCTCCTCCGTCATGCTGACGAAGGCCGCCACGTATCCCGCTCCCTCCGGTCCCAGGTCGGCCAGGTGCTGCAGGAGTCCCTGGCTGATCCCGCGCTCCGCCAGGGATTCCAGGTTCTCGGACCACTGCCGCACGCCCTCCACCTGTGCCTGCATGTTGCTGAGCAGTTCCTCCGTGGACAGCTTCGCGGCTCCATTGAACTCGGAAAAGATATCTATCTGTCCGGTCACCATTTCCGACACGGAATCATACATCTCCGTCAGGGTTTCCTGGGTGGCCATGGACATCCCGGCCATGCTGACGCCGATACCGTCCGCCGCTGCCCCCAGCTTGCTCATTCCCTCCGCTGCGGATTCCACGGTCTCCTTGCCGGAGGCTATGTAATCCAGTGTCCACTCATACTCGTCCGCAAGGGCGCCCATGCTGTCGGTGGTGGCCCTGATCTGCTCCTCAAGGTCCTCCTGCGCGGTTATGGCTTCCTGACGGATGAAAAAGGCCTCATCAGCTGCCTGCCTCTGTCCTCTCTCCTCTGCTTCCGCAAAAGCCTCCTCCGCTTCGGCTGCTTTCAGGGTCTGCGCTTCCAGCTGTTCCCTCAGTTCCAGCAGCTGCTTCTCCGCCTCATACTGCTCCTCCGCGATCTTCCCCAGGTCTTCCCTTGCCGCTTCCACCCTGGACAGCGCCATCATGGCCTCCACGTTGCTCTCCAGGGCGTCCGTGGACATGTTCAGCACGTTCGTCTGCTCATCAATCTGCAGGTTCAGGTCCGGCATTGCCCGGTTCAGCTCCTCCACAATCATCCGCATCCTGGCCTGTTCGGAACTTGTCAGCCCCGTCTTGGCCTGCAGTTCCTTCAGTTCCGCCACCAGGCTCCTGCAGTTGGCCGCTTCCGCCTCCATGCTGGCCCTGTCGGCATCCCTGCCTGCTGCTGCCGATGCCAGTTCCCCGTCCAGGCTTTTCGCTGCTTCTATCTGATCATAGGCGGCCTTCGTGAGGTCATCCATGGCATCCCGGCTGTTCCTGTTGGCGATGGCAAGAGCCGTGAACCCTGCGACAATGGCCGTGATCGCTGTCACCACCGTTACTCCTGGGAATGCGTTCGCTGCTGCATTTAAGAGCCACTGGCTCACCGTTGCCGCCTCGTTTGCGCTCTTATAAAGCTGCCAGGCCTTGGTGGCCGCCTCGATGGCCGGGGCGGCCACTTTCATCTCCAGCTGTGCCGCTGTGATCCCGGCGATCCCTGCCGTCACCAGGTCCGCATGGTCCAGGATCCAGCTGAACCCGTCCATCAGCATCGGGAGGGCATCCTCCCCCACATCCAGGGCGCTGTCCACGAATCCGGCCAGGGATCTGGACAGCCGATCCAGGGATACCCTCATGGAGCCGCTCTCAACGGATCTCTGCAGCCGTCCCACCGCATCGGTGGCAGAATCAACAGCCCCTTTCATGGTATCGTCAAATACCTCGTATGCGGATATGCCCAGGCCCTCCAGGGCCGACTGCAGGATGGTCACCTTTCCTTTCAGGTTGTCGTTCATGGCTTCCGCCATGTCCTTAGCCGCACCAGCGCTGTCGGAGATCTCACGGTGCAGATTGTCGAACTCATCCCCTGTGCCTTTCAGCAGCGCATTGACGGCGGCGATATCCGTCTTGTTGAAGATCCTGCTGATCATCCGCGTCCGCTCTATGGAGGACATCCCTTCCATGGATGCATCCAGGTCTGTCAATATGTCGTTCAGGTCGCGCATGTCCCCATTGCTGTCAGCGGTATCGACTCCCAGCCTCCGGAACGCCGCTGCCGCAGTTTCCGTTGGTGAGGTCAATGCAAGGATGATGTTCCGCAGGTGGGTACCGCCCTCCGCGCCCTTGATGCCGTTGTTCGCCAGGATGCCCAGTTCCGCGTTCATGGTCACCAGATCCTGCTTCGCAAGGGATACCGTCCCCGCGCATGCCAGCGTGGCCTCCCCAAGCTGGGCGATGCTGGTATTGGACTTTTGGGAAGTCTTTGCCATCTGGTCCAGGTATCCGTCCATCTGGTCCATGCGCAGGTTCAGCGCGGAGGCGCTGTCCGTGGCCAGGTCCGTGGCGTATGCCAGGTCCAGCCCCCCGGCTGCTGCCAGGTCCAGTGTCTTTGGCAGCATGGCCGCCGACTTCTGCGCGTCATATCCTGCCAGGGCAAGGTAGTTCAGCGCCTCCCCCGCCTGGGTGGCGGAAAATATGGTCGTCTTCCCGGCATCCTTCGCCGCATCCGCCAGCATGGAGTATTCCCTGCTCCCGCTGCGGACCTCCGCCGCCGTCATCCCCATGGTGGCCGCCACCTGGGACATGGAAGCCTCAAAGGAGCTGCCCGCGTCCACGGATGCCTCCGCTGCTTCCCTGATCCCGTCCGCCAGTTCCCGCAGGCCAGAGCGGACGGCCTCGGACAGGAGGTTCGCCTTCAGCACGTCCCCGAATATGCGTGTCTTCCCCGTGGCGTCCTCCGTGCTATGTCCATATTGGTCGATGGACTGGGCGCAGTGGTCCGTGGAAGACCTTGCCTCCTCCAGGTACTCCCCTGTCTGGGAGAGTTCCCTCTCCATGCCTATCAGCTCCCGCTGGGCGCTGTTCACCGCCGCCTGGTAGGACGCTGTCTTCTGCCCGGCCTTGTCATAGCCCTGCTCCGCCAGCGCGAGCTTATCCTGCAGTTCCTGTATGGTCTCTTTCTGCTTGTTGATGGCCTCCGTGCTGCTGCCGGTGCTCCCTTTCAGGGCATCCATCTCCTTTTCGGCGGATCCCAAGGCAGTGCGCAGTTTCTCCACTTTTTCCGCTGCCTGCTGCTGTTCGCTGTTCCAGTGGGTGATGGCCTGCTGGTATACGTCTATCTTCTCTTTCTGTTTGTCGATCTGCCTCGTCAGGATCCCGTATCTTTCCTCCAGCGCTTCCAAGGAGTTCTGCTGATCCCCGAATACTTCCTGGCTCAGGAGCATCTCTGAGCGCAGTTCCTTCTGCCCCGCCTTTATGTTGTCCAGGGCGGCACGGTACTCTTTTTCGCCATCCAGCACCATGCTGACACCGATCTTTGCGTTTGCCGCCATCCTGCATCCTCCTACAGCACATCAAGGGAACTGATTGGTTCCCCCGGTTCCTGCGTTTCATACAGCATCCCCTTCTGCTCAAAGTTATGCTGCCGTTTGTAAGCCTCGAACAGGTCGCACCACTGGCCAAAATACAGCCGTCCGCACTCCCTGTATGTGAAGCCCAGCCTGTTCATGCCGATATAGGTGAGCCAGGAGAAATCTATCGGGGCATCCGCCCCGGAGTTGTCCCTCCTGGCCGCTGTTTTTTTCCGAAGCACCTCTTCAGTTCCTGGTGGATGATCCGGGACAGTTCATCGTAAGGGATGCAGCATTCCTGTATGATCCGCTGTCCATCCACGGGCTCATATGGCCTCCCTGCATCCGCCGCCTCCACGGCCAGCCCCTCATTGATCATGAGCGGGAGCACTGTCCTGATCGCCCTGATGGATGGCTCTGCAGCCACGATCTGCTCCTCACCATCCTCACCATCCTCTCCATCCTGGATCTTGATCCCTAAAAGATCCATCTCGAACAAGTGCACGGAACCATAACCGTCCTGTATGGCTTCCAGGACGTTCAGGTCTATCCTGATCGGGTAGGTCCTCTCCCCTATCAGTATCCTCTCCATCTTTTTCATGTCCCCTCCTGTCGCGCCGATGCGGCTTTCCTTAAGACAGCCATCCCGGAGAGGATCCTGCCTTCCAGGACGGCTGCCCGTGTCACTCTTCCAGATCTCCCGTCACAAAATACTCTTCAAGCAGCATGTCCGATGTCCGGGCTCCATCCTTGCAGGCGATAGCCCTGAGCCCGGTATTCCCGGATATGCTGACAGCCTCTGAGTATACCTGTCCATTGGTCTCGCTGGGTGTCGTTCCGTCCGTGGTATAGCGGATCGTGGCTCCCGCCGTTGATGTGCTGAGCGCCACGCTCTGCGCACTGCCATAGACGCCGCCGGGAACAGACGCCATGGGCATAGCGCACTGCTCCACCGTACCGATCTGGAGGCGGATCCACTCGTCCGCAGCCTTTTCCGATCCGAACCGGGGGGACTTCCGCCTCCAGATGCCATCTGCATCTCCGATGGCCGTCCCGTTCAGGACAGGCGTCTTGAGGACGATGCTGTCCCCCTTGGTCTCATATGCCTCCTCGCTCTCGGAAAATTTGACCATGGGCAGGAAGCAGGCACGGTATATCTTCTTTTTGTCCTCCATCTCCGCCGTGATGAACCCATAGCCCACGTACCCGGTGGAATCCTCCGTGTTGCTGGTCTCAGCCCCGTCACTGTCCATGGTGTGACCGAACATGATCCCGCCAGCAGCCAGGGGCAGCCTGGTCGCGCCAAGGGTGACCGCCGCCTCCTTGAACTCCTTGATGGTCTCCACCTGCCGATTGTCCCCGTACAGCTTCGCCTCGTTGTATGTGGGGCTCACCGAAGTGCTCACTGCCTCGCCGCACCGGAACGACTCCCCGTACTTCCCCGGCGCCAGGTACTCCGCTATCCAGGGATGCGATAATCCAAAATTTGCCATGATGCTTCTTCCTCCTCCTGATCATTCTGTGATGTTTACGGATATCGTGACCCGCCTGATCTTCTCCGTTCCTTTCCTGGCATCCTCCAGCCATGTCTGGCAGGATTCTATGTTGAATCCCTGCCGCGCCAGTTCCGCCATGATCTTGTCCTTGTCCCCAAAATAGTCATGGCTCTTGGGGACGAACAGGCAGACCCTGAGCCAGGCGGTGCCTGCCTGCCCGCTGTTGTCGCCGAAAAGGGCAGGCCGCTCATCCTCATAAGTGTACGTGATGTATCTGTCTTCCCTGCCCTCATATTCGTCCTGTTCCACCGGGTATCCGGTCACCGCCCCCAGGGCTTCCAGTTTCCCGTTCACGTTCATCGTGCCCCCACCTTCCTTTCATAGACTTCCTGCATCTTCCGTATGACCGCGCCCCTTGCGTTATTGCGGGCATTGGTGATGAAAGGCCTTGGCGCCTGCCTCCCCGCGATGCCGTATTCCTTCCAGATCATCTTCAGGGCATTGGACACGGGATACCTCCTCCCATGGGATCCGCGGTAATATTTCTTTCTGCTGTAGCCCCGCGGGCCTACGTTGAGGATCCAGGCATCCGTTTTTGTCTTCTTGGGCTTGCCGCAGGTGATGGAGTCCACCATCTCGGACTCCCCCTCATGGTCTATGGCCCTCCTGCAGGACGTCTTCAGCGACTGCTCCAGTATGGGCGCCGCCTCAGACAGCGCTTCCGCCGCGATCTCCCCGAAATCAGCGCTGAGCAGCTCTGACAGGAGATCTTCCGGAAGATCGATCTCCAATCTTGCCATCATTCCACCTCCTCACAGGTCAGTTCCAGGTCATAGGGCCTCTTCTCATGGGCGTACCCCCGGATGATGGAATATGTCGTCCCATCATGGATCACCCTTGAGGGCTGGATCTTCTTTCCTCCAACAATCCTGGATGCCATCTCAAGATCATCCCTGTCCACCACGAATATGATGTCAGCCCTGGTCCCGCTCCTCTGTGCATCGTAAAATTCCTGTCCCGTCACGGACTTGACGGCGCAGAAGACCTCCGTCTGCGCCGTCTCTTCCTTTTCCCTGAACCCGTTCGCGTTCCGGGTGCTTCCCACCACCGTCTCCAGGCGGATCAGCTCATTCTTTTCCATTGTAGCCTCCGTTCAGGCTCATGCTATCCCTCAGGCTCTCATAATGTTCCATGAACCGCGCTCCTTGGCCCAGGTGGTCATACTGGCCCTTGCAGTACAGTTCGCAGGCAGTGGCCACCAGGTCGTCCTCCCCATCAGGAATGGCCACTCCGCGCATCTCCATGTCCCTCACCGCAGCCTTGATCTTGCGCCGGATATCATCATCCAGCGCGGAATGCCGGATGCGCAGCGCATCTTTTATCTGTGCCGTCAGGCCTTCGACATCCATCATGACTCCTCTTTATCCGCATCCGCCTTTTTCGAACTGGATGCGGCAGGCTCCCCGCTCACAGGCGCTCCGGCCTCAGCGTTTGCGGCGGGTTCCGATGCCTGTTCGGTCAGCAGCACATGGGCGCGGGTATCGAGCACGTCGCCGTCCAGGATCGCGTACCCGGCATAATCCGTGTAGCGCTTCGTCACATGCTCCTCCGTCATCATGGAAAGAGCCTTGTTGATGTTCGCGTGGTATCCGTCCGCTGCATTGGAGAACAGGATCTCCCCATCCCTCATCCCATCCTCTTCCCTGATCGGTATGCCCAGCAGGTGCTTCACCCCGCCCGAAATGGGATCGGCGATGAAGATCGGCCGACCGTTCTGGTCCATGATCATGGCCAGCTTATGCCAGACCGTCCGGTGATTGGCATAGATCTTCAGGCCTGCGCCATATTCGGAGCCCACGGAGGCCACGGCATTGATGATGTCCTCGTATGTGGGCACGCCCGCGTATGCCACTATCTGGGGGGTGCCTGCCTCCGCATACAGCGCGGTGGCCACTCCCACGGGTTCCCGCCTGGATTTATCCCGTTCCCCTTTGCCATGGATCACCCCGTAGCCGATCGCGGCGCCCATCTTCTTGGCCATCTTCCTCTGGATGTAAGGGATGAAGTCCTCGATCGCCATTTCCCTCAGCTTCCACGACACCTTGATGTTCCTGGCCAGCTCGCATCCGCTCAGCGTGTATTTCTCGAACGTCTCCTCCCCGTCCCTGGTCTCCTCATCCTCCTCATACCATCCGGCCTCGCTGGACGCCTTTTCCTTGATCATGGTCAGGATGCCGTTCACATATGTCTTGGTTATGTCCCCGTAATAGGGATGCTTCTCCTCCACCTGTTCCCAGATGCCCTTCGTCACTGTCTCCGGGATCAGTATGCCCGTGTTCTTGGTCGTGTGGACCTCGTTGGACATTGCGCCGGATGCGTTCCCGTTGACCTGGTTATAGATGTCCCTCTCCTTTGCGTTGAGCGGCTTTCCCATCAGGGTCTTTGCCCAGGCAAACCTGTAATCCTCTGATCTCAGGGCGGCTGCCACGGGATCCTCCTCCGCGCCGGATGCCGCGCCGGGCAGGCCTCCCTCATCCACCCGGAGCGCCGGGGCGGGGACCCTGTTCAGCGCATTGAGATCAGCCTCCGCCTGTGCGATCGCATCCCATTCAGCGTCCAACGCCTTTACCTCCTCCATCTTAGCGGTCGCTTCCTCTACCTTGCCCGCATCCAGGAGCGCCTGCGCCTCGTTCATCAGGGCAAGCCTTTTCGCTTCATACTGTTTCCTCTTCATCGTTGTCCTCCTCTTAACTTTAATAGATCAAAAGCTGCCATCGCGGCAGCTCTGTCAGCTGATCCCGCTTTTTCCTGCACCAGCAGGCTCACTTTTTCCATCTGCTCGGCGGACGGGAGCGTGAACAGCGGCCCGGCCACCATGGGGACGTCTTCCGCCTCCTCCTGGAACATGATTCCGTCTATCAGCTTCAGTTCCAGCGCTCTCTCCGCCGTCAGCCAGGTCTCCCGCTCCATCATCTCCAGCACTTCCTGCTCCGTCATGCCGCTCTTGGCCGTGTAGGCCGCGCTCAGCGCCCTGTCCGCTGTCCGCAGGGTCTCCGCTGTCCGTTCCATGTCGCTGTGGTTCCCGCGCTGGCTCGTGGATACGCAATGGACCATCATCAGGGCTGTCGGCGACATCCTGCAGGTGGCGGCCATGGCCACGATGGATGCCGCGCTGCACGCCTCCCCGGTGACATAGATGGCTACATCATCCTGTCGGCTGCGCAGGAGGGTATAGATCTCGGATCCGACATCGATCACCCCTCCCGGGGAATTGATGTACACTTCTATCCCATCCCCAGGCTGCGCTTCATCCAGCACTTTCTGCACGTCCGCAGGACAGCAGCTGTCCTCCCCGAAATAATCATAATATGCCTTGTATGAATTCGGGATCAATACCCCCCTTATGTTGATCTTCCTCTTCATCCCTTCTCCTTTCTGCAAACTTCAGCAGCTGCGCGATCAGGCCTGCCATGACCACCTGGTTCCCATCATCCATCCTGTCAAGGATCTTTCCCGCCAGGTCCACCACCTGCGTGTCCAGGCGCCGGATGGGTTCATCCCCTCCCGGCAGCGGCGCCATGTTGAGCACCGCACGCCATTCGTTCGGTGTCATCGCTCCCCGGTCCACCATCGCCTGCATCGCCAGCTTTGATGCCAAGCTGGCGCACTGGAGGTTGCTGGCCTCGAACGCGATCCTGTTCCCGCATGCCCGCTCCCTGCGGGAGAAGAGCCTGATGGAATAGGCCTCCTGCATCTGGATGGCCACGGGCTCGATCTCCGCCTCATAATATGCGTTCCATTCATCCTCCGTCCACCTGGACTGCACGATCTTCTCGTTCGTGTTGAAGAATGAATATATCCGCCCGATCGTCTTCTCCGTTTGCAGCGCGTTCGGGACATAATCCTTAGGCTCGATCCGGGTCGCCGTTGCCTTGGCGTCCACGCCTGCTGCCCCGAAGATATCGCTCTCGATGCTCAGGTAGTTCTTCACGAACTCCTGCACGTATGACTTGATGTCCTCCGGCCGCATGCTCTGGTTCAGCGTCAGGAGCCACCGGACCAGGCCGCTGTTCTTGATCGCCTTTATGATCCCCTGGTCGATCGTCCCGATCACCTCCATCATGGTGGACAGCGCGGTCGCCGGGCTTTCGCCGAATATGTCGTTCTCGTTGAAATCCTGCCTCAGGTGTATCACCTGGGAATATGGGAAAACGGAGGACTTCCCGTTCCTGTACTGGAACTTCAGGTACAGCTCCGCCCCCACGTACTTTGTCTCGCACATGACGCAGGGTATCGGGTACAGCTGTTCCGGCTTTCCGTTCCCATCGCGGATCACCAGGATGAACGCGTTGTTGTTCAGGCACAGCTGCGTGGCCACTTTCTCCTGCATCTGCTGGCCGGTCATGTACGGGTTCGGCTCCGACAGTAGGAACCGGATGTTCGCGTCCGGGTTCACCGCCAGATCCCCGCCCGTGGAATCCCTGATATGCTTTCCCACCAGCTTCCCCACCGCCTTGACCTTTGGCCGGATACAGGAGCGCACGATATCGCTGTCATACAGCTTGCCGTTCCATTCATAGTAGTACTCCCCGTAGGTCGTCACCATCTGCATCCGGGTGCTGTCCCCTTTCGTGCTGACCATCGGTTCCCGTTTTTTCCTGAACAATCCCATGTTCCCTCCCCGCCTATATCAGGCTCAGATATTCCTCAAGGTTGTTTCCCAGTTCCACATATGCATCCAGCAGGCTGGCCGCGCCGTCTATCCTCCTGGTCCCCTGTTTCCCCTTGGCGGGCTGGATGTTGTCGTTCCTGTCAACGTCCACCACCACGTTGTAAAGGCACCACTTGAGGATCGGGTTGTCATCATAGACGATCCTTTTTGCCTCCAGGTCAGCCCCAAGGGACTTCATGGGGCCGGACAGTGTCTTCTTGCCCTGGATGACGGAATCGACTACGCACTTTCCAAATTCATTCCGCAGGTCTTCCTTGAAATATTCCGCGCTCCAGTCATCCACGCCGCACTTGAACAGATAAAGGTCTGCCTCGTTCTGCATCTCCAGGAACCACTCCACCACATACTTGTAATGGACCTTGTTCCCCGGGCACGTGCGCAGCAGCCCCTCATCCCGCCATTGGTCGTAGGGGACCTTGTCCTCCCGGACGCGTTTCTCCAGGAGATCCTCAGGGATCCAGTACATCTGCTCCACATAGATCCTCTCATCCCCGCGGACCATGAACAGCAGCGTCGCACATGTCAGGTCCGTCGTGCTGGAGAGATCGGCGCCGCCTATGCCGTACCTGGGCTTCAGTGCCCTGATGTCAAAGCGCTCCCTGTTCTGTATCTGCTCCCAGGTCAGCCAGGATTCCGTGGACGTCTCCCGGACGTTGAACTCCTTGCACACCAGGTTCTTGATGCGCCGGTGATCTTCCAGCGCTTTCCTGGCCTTTTCGCGCAGCGCGTCCAGATCCTTGATCGTACCGAGCCCGGGGTTGGCTTTGTACCAGCACTCCTCATCCGTCCACTCGCTCCGCTTATCCAGCTCGTAGATAAAGGGAAAAAAATGGATGTCATGGTATCCGTTTTCATCCTCAAGGCCGTTGATCACCCTTTCGGCTTCTTCGTACTTCTGGTCATACAGATCCTCCCTTATCGTTCCAGCCGTGGATGTGATATATATCAGCGGCTGCTGCCTGGCGGTCACGCCGTCCGCTATGATGTCGTACATGGCACGGCCATTCTTCCACTGATGGATCTCGTCCATGAGCCCACAGTGTACGTCCAGCCCGTCCAGGGTGTCCTGGTCGGATGCCAGCGGCCTGAAATAGCCGTCATTGTATTCCTCGCTGGACAGCTCCGACACCAGCGGCTTGATCCGGCGGAGCAGGGTCGGGGACTTCCTCACCATCTTGCGGGATTCCTGCCATATGATCTTGGCCTGGTCCCTCTTTGTCGCCGTCGCATAGACCTCCGGCCCCGGTTCCCCGTCCCCGACCAGCATGTACAGCCCGACCACGGATGCCAGCAGGGATTTTCCGTTCTTCTTTCCCACGATCAGGAGGGATTCCCTGCACATCCGCCTGCCCTCTTTGTCAATGAAGCCAAAGACAGCTGCCAGATGGGCTTTCTCCCATAATTCCAGGCGCACCGGCAGGCGGGCTCCTGTACCTTTGGACGGCCTGCAATAGTTCTCGGCAAACTCCAGGATATGGTTCGCCCTCTTGGCGGAATAGAAATACTCGCCCGGGCTGTCCACCAGATGGGCAAGATATCTGTACCAGCGGCGGGTCTTGTCACACGCCGCTATCTCCCCGGATCGGATCCTGTCCCAGTACTCCAGTATCGGATTGTAGCTTGAAGGATATGTCACCCTCCTCATACATCCTCACGTCCCTTTACAAAATCGTCGAAATCATCTTCAGCTGTTTTAGGCTTTTCATTCTTTGGCAGGCAGTCCACCAGGATCTTCATGGCCTGGGTCTGCTTCTGGGACATCTGGAGATAGATCTGCGATGCCGGGCTCTGCTTCGTCCCGTATTGGTTCTCGCCGTTTTTATATGTGGCGGTGGTCCCGTCCCGCGTGATCTCCTCGCGCAGATCCTGCATGGTCACGGTCATAAATGCCACGTCCTCGATCGTGGTGTCCACCAGCTTTTTCTTTTTATCGTCAATGTCCCTGAAAAGCCTCCTAAGTCTCGCTTTTTCCTTCCTGATCCGCTGCATTTTTTCCAGGTAGCTGGCGGCGCTGTCAACCCTTTCTTCCCTCTCGACTTCGGCCATGACATCCTCATAATCGACCATATACCACACCCCCCTTACGAAAGACTTGCGTGTCAAACCAATCTTGGCTGTCGGTCTCCAGTGATCCTACAGGCCTTTTCTTTCAGGGGGGGGATGTCGGTCTCCCGCCCCAAGGGGATCGGCTGTCCCTGCTGGTCGAACGCACAGACAGGCCTGACGTGCATGCCGCCGTTGCCGTGTCCCTCATGCCTGTCATGGCACGCCTTGCATTCATATGACAGTAGCCTGTGGTCCAGCGTCACGTCCGGGTCATTGATGTTATCCGGCGTCAGTGCCACCTTGTGGTGCACGATATGGCCGGGCTGCTCGTGGCATTCCTCACACAGGCCGCCGTCCACGGACAGACGCTTGCTGATGTATGCGTCACGGCATCGCTTCCACTGCGCCGAATTATAAAAAGGCTTTGCCCACTCATGTGCCATGCTGTCCCTCCCGTTGCTTTTTCTGCATCAAAAGAGGACACGGCTGCTGCCATGTCCTGCTTTTGATGTTCCTTTTCGTATTGTTGGCAGCCCAGGATGTTTCCCTGCTGCTCCAATTCTTATTATAAACGTGAATTATGTGAATTGTGTGAAACTTTTAAAAATCCGGATATTTTTTTGCTGATGCTGCTCCTGTCCATATGGATCCTTGCTGCTATTTCCTGCTGTGAAAGTCCGTCTATGTATTTCATCCGAAAGATACGCCTTGTCAGACTGTCAGGAATTTTTTCCACAAATTCCTCCACATCCTTTGTCTCTTCCTGCATCTTCAGGATTTTCTCCTGATAATGCTCTTTCATCCTGATATATTTCTCATAATCATATCCTACCACGGGCTGAGGGACAGGGTATCCGCTCCTGTAATCCATGATCACATCATTACCCACTAGGGCATCCCCGTCAGCCAGATGCTGCAGCTTGTATTGGAACTCCGCGATCTCTTCCTTCATGCTCCTATATGATTCCAGCTGTTCCCTTGTCACTCTGTCCCTCCTGTCCCGGATTCTGTTGCGACGTCGCAACAGGCGCCGCTGGCCACGTCTGCTGCCAGCCGAAGATTTCCGTTACTGTTACTATGCCTGCCGCCATGGGAAGATCCTTTGCCAATGGCAATGTCCTTTTACCGCCCGAACAGAGACAACTGCCTTTGGGGGCGGGTCATAGTTGCAATCAAAAAACTGCCAACCTCCTATTGGTCAGCAGTCTCTAGATTCCATATCCTTTCTAAAAGCTTCGGGATATAGTCGGGCGGTTTCCTCTGCCCTATCTCCCAGCACTGGATCGTCCTTATCGGTATGCCGAAATAATCAGAAAATTGTTTTTGTGACATTCCCATTTCGCCTCTCAACTCTTTTATTCCCATCAAAACTCCACCATTTCCTCCCAATCATCCTCGTTAAAATCAATAAGGTTTTCGCCTGTATAGTAATTCGCCGCCGCTTCCTCCGCCGTCTTACATCCGTCAAGATTGCTGTAATCTGCGGCTTTTGCGACTTCCAATGTCAGTTCCTCATCAAAGGCTGTCTCGTTGATATATACAGCCTTTCTGTTATCGTCTACAAACAAAACAACAGCTTCTCCAACAGAATCTTTCGCAAAATATCTTTTCATGCCTATACCCCCATTCCCAATACAGCAAGGAATTTTTCTTCCTCGGTCATTCCGGCGGTTGCTTTCTCGAACCTCGTTTTGCTCCTTTTGGCGTTTTCCCTGTATTCTTCCATCATTTCTTCATAGGTCGCATCTTCAAGGGAATATTTTGTTCCAAAACCGTCCAGTTCTCCCATGCGCCCTTTTGCTTCTGCTTCGTTTGCAAAAAACTCTTTTCCGACTGTTCCATTCTGATAATTCACAACTAATTTCTTCATTCCCATTTCCTCCTTGATTTATTTTATGTATGTATTATAACGCAATGCGTTATATGTGTCAAGAGGGAAAATGGAATTTTTTTGAAATTTACAAACTACTGACCAATATTCTTTTATCAAAGTGCAATTTCCCTTGTCACTCCTACGCCTGCTGCCATGTGCAGGATCATGTATCCTGATGGTCAGCCGTGTACGGCTGGGGCAATGGCATCCATGCATTGACGATCATATCCTGGCTGATGCAGCTTTCCGCACCATCCACAGCATAGAAAGCCCCTCCCGCATCATCCTCTTCGTACCGCCCCACCATCGGGACAGCAAGATTCTCAAATGACAGCAGGATGTACCCATCATTTTCCGGCATCCGCTCGCTGCATGGGATCCATCCGCCGATCTTGGGCTGGCCGCATATCATCCTTACCATGTCGGCAACACTCACATAGGTCTTTGAGAGGTCTTTGCCTTTCAGTTCGTCAAAACACGATATGTCATATGCCAGACATTCTATCAATTTCTTTTCATCGATCATCCTGCTCCTCCTATCAGTCCGGGGCTGTCAAAAATGTTGCCGATGACAGTTGCGGAATATCTTTCGATCGCATCATCCAAAAATGGAGCGGCAAAAGCATCATGGACCACACAATTTCCGCCAATAATCCTGACATTCCCCTTGTAATACGACCCGTATGCGCAAAATGATAGGGTATCCCCATCAAAGACCTTCCTGCCGTTCTTGTCGGTCAATCCTGTGTACTGGCAAACGGTGGCAGGGTCTATCTCGTAAGCAACAAACCTCAAAAGCCCTTCTTCCCCGACATTATCGCTTTCATTTAAACTGTTCCCTCTTGCATTGACATAACATCTTCCTGTTACTCCGTCATGGAGGATATCTCCCTCAATCCACTTGCCTTTTAAGCTGGTTTCATCAACACATTTCCCTCTGAACAAGATCTCCCTCATCTACCCATACCCCCATCCAGTGCGGCTTCCGCTTCTCCCCGTGCCAGGAACCATTCCTTACCAAGATCCTTTACATCAAATCCGATCCTCAGGAACCTATGCTCCTCCATACCGCTCCCAAGCGTCACGTCCGTATGGTCCCTGTATGCGACAAAGCGTTCCACGGTCAGCGGGACGATCTCGCCGAAGACAAGGGAGTACACCGTATCCCCCACAGCGCAGGGCAGTCCTATCAGCTTCCCCTGTTCCTCCAGATCCTCGTATTCTGCTAATTTTTCAATTGCGAGCCTTGCGTGATGCGCGTCCATCTCGCAAGGCTCCCGGCAAGCCCCTCCGTGCTCATGATCCACAAACCAGACCACACCGCTATCTTCAGACCTCCTGGTCAATCTCTCCATATCTCCCTCCTTGTCCCGTGCTTCCCCACTGCTGGGCCATCGCCCTCGCGATGCCAGGGAATGTCTTGCTGCGCTCCTTCGCCCTTGCCTGGGGAGGCAGATTGCGTGTATCATAATGCCACTTGCTATCCACAGTACCATTGCCGCACACATGCAGTTCCGGCTCAACGATGCCCGTTGGCCTGAACTTTGGCAGGCCTTTGAGCCACAGGCACGTTGTCTTCCGCTCTGTATGCCCAAATTCATAAGGCTGTATCTTCTGATCCGGCTTCCGGTACACCGTTGACATTATCCCGACAGGATTTTCGATCGCTATCCGCTCACAATCCGCTCCCACGAACCGCATAAAGAAACCGATGCCCTGCTGCTGCCTGCCGTCTTTTTTCTTTTCCGCAAAATACCTCGCTCCGGATGCCGCCAGATGCGTGCATGGCGGGAATGCTATGATCATATCCCATCTCCCGTGGATCCTGTGCCACGCACCGTCCGCCGTCCGGAAGCTGCACTCCCCATCCAGCAGGGGGAGCACATCGGCCTGTATGTGCCATTCCGGGTGCCCGCCGGAACATGGCTCTATGTCGCAGGAATACGCTTCATGCCCCAGCCTCCGGAACTCCGCGCAGACACGCTGGCTCTCCTCGCAGGCTGCCAGCACGCGCATGTTCCCTTTATGGGGCGGCGCCTCAAGATATCCCCCCTGCATCTGTCCTCCTGTTGCGGCGTCGCAACGGGCGCCACTGGCCACGACTCCCATATCCCTCACCTCCCTACAGATACGCCGCCTTTGGCTCCCTCGATCCGTCCTTGTCCCTGACAAATGCCTGTCGGCTGTCCAGTTCGTCGATGGTCCCCTTTACCGCTTCCCATGCCCCGCAAAGGTCCAGATATCGGAAGATCAGGTTGCAGACCGTTGGGACGATCCACAAAAGGTCCTTCTTTGAAAGCCGCTCCAACATCCGCAGCCGCTTTTCTTTCTCCGTTTCCTCGTCTTCATAGTTGTTTTCCCTCGCAAAAAGCGTTGAAACATCGGTTTCTGTCAGTGTCAGGGCGACCGTGTCGAACCAGAACGCCGTTGTTTCTGTTTCCTCGTCTTCCTCTGCGAACTTCCGCATTTTCCACGGGATCTCATGGTGATAGATCTCACTCTTGATCTTGTCAATATCGCACCACAGGTCCCCTGCCGCATCTGCCATTTCTGTCAGGAGTTCATCATAATATCCGGCATATTCACTGTTCCGGAAGCATCTGTTTGCGCTTCCCTCCATGATCTCATCGACCATTTCAGTGATCGACCACCAATCCAATCGCTTATATAGTCCCACGCCCTACCTCACTTTCCAGCCATTCCAGCATGTCCATGGGAAAGCCCTGGGGATCCCTTGGCGCTATCGAGGAGTCGTTATACCCCGCAGCCTCCACTTCCTCCAGGAATCCAGCCAGTTCCCTGTCATCCATCATCCTGATCCTTTCCGCGTTCGTCATTCCTATCCCTTTCCCGGCCTCACGCACCGCTCGAACCCTATCGCCCATACCCAGGGGTCGGCATCCCAGCCATATAAGGCCTGCTGCCCTTTGGGCATCGTGCGATCCCAGATACCGGCAAACTGTTCCCGTGCCTGCCTGCATGCATTCCCCGGGTCGTTGAACGCTTCCGGGCGGATGACCACCCCTTCGTCCAGGAAATCATCCAGTTCCATGGCCTGCAGATGCGCCACCCCCACATCTGTCACTTTGAGCCAGATGCGGGCTGCTGCCTTTGGCATGTGGATGGATGGCCGCCATGTCCGCCCCGGGTCGGCATGTTCAGAAAGTGCGGCTTTATAGAGATAACATCCCCTATCCCCATAGAGTGCCGGGGCTTTGCCACAGCATCCATCCCCTGCGCACTCCATACAGGATATGAATGACCATGTTTCCCTGGCATACAGGATGTCCCCCGGACATACCGGGCAGGTTCGCTCAGATATGCTAAGCTTCTCGGTATGCTCCCTGTCCGCATAACTATGTATGGCATAGGTTCGCTTATCAGGATCATAAAACTCCATATCCGGTATGGTGTAATCATTCCCGTCCCTGCAGATGCGCCTCGTGGCCGTCTTCCGGCCATCCAGTATCGCCCTGACCATCTCCGTGTTAAAAAGTATCGGTAATTCCCTGCTCATGATCCCTGTCCCCTCCTTTTCTGGTTCTCCCTGTGCTTCTCTATCATCCCCCTGATGATCCCCACCCCGTTGAGGACAAGTTCCGTCTGGGTCATGCCCAGGGCTGCGGCGCAGCGCTCTATATCTTTCTTCTCCCCCGGCGTGACGCGCAGGTTGAGGGTCACAGTCCTTTTCCGTGGTGTCGTTACGTTTTTTTCTTTACCTGTCGTTACATCCACCGTCTCATCCTCCATGCACCGGGTCATTGCTGCTGCCTTTCCAGCAGCTTCTCCTCCAGCGCCTTGAAATCATACTGATTCTGGGAAAAATTATTGAACCGGTTCTTCTGTCTCGGGGCATTGTTACTGACAGGCCTTGTCCCTCCCTTGTCCTGCTCTCTCGCCAACCAGGAGTTCACAAACCGCTTAATTCCTCTCATGGTCTTTCTCCTTTTGGGATTTGACAGACACCAGCTCCGCATCACGTTGAACTGTTGCTTTACATCCACATTTGGGTAAAGTCTTACGTATTCTGCGAATAATGCTTCCGTTGGTCTCCATTCCAATCCGTCATTGAGGATAAGCGCCTCCACATCTGCCTCCGGTTCGGAGGTCTGCCTGTCAGAACTCCGAGCAAAAGTATTTATATTCTCTTTATCTCTATTCTCTTTACTCTTACTCTTACTCTGTGTGGACAATCCGTGGACAATGTCCACACTATTGTCCACACTATTGTCCACACTATTG
Source organism: Lachnospiraceae bacterium (assembly GCA_023664345.1). Classification (GTDB taxonomy): domain Bacteria; phylum Bacillota; class Clostridia; order Lachnospirales; family Lachnospiraceae; genus Acetatifactor. Next base: position 21,830 of record JAMPFQ010000017.1, read on the forward strand.
TCCGCATGGGTGTCCATGCCAATATGGCCCATTTGTCCACGCCCCGGTCCACTTTGACGCTGGATACGCTTCTGTTTTGCATAGTCGCTTTCCGAACCGACCAGGGAATCAAAACCTGATATGGCAAGGGTTCCTGTGTCTTCCTCATATATCAGTCCCAGTTTTTTAAACAGCCCCAGTGCTATCGTCACTGTATCCCTGCTGAAATATCTACAATCCCGCTGGATCTTATCCACATCATACGGGATGATCATTTCCCCGACCGTTTGGGCAAGCATCCCTGACGTGTTTACGCACATCAGGCAAAGCATCTGGTACAATACGACATACTGTGATCCGTTCTTCTGGCCCATCAGGAAATCGATGGTATCACCCGCCATGAAATCTTTTCTCAGCTTGATCCAATAAAACTTTTTTCCCGTTGCCATGATTTTCCTTTCCGGAGACACCTGTAGGTGCCTCCTCCCAATCGTTCATATGTAGTTCCGCCCGAACGCCTCCATCCATTCCCCGTGGGAATGCGCCCTTTCAAAGGCCTCCTGGGCCTTCCTGTGGAGCAGGGCATTGGTTGCCCTGTCCTGGTGCGGGGATTCCTCCCTGTGGATCCGGTGGTGCTGGGGGCACAGGTACACCTTGAGGCCGTAGCGCTCGGAGAGCCTGCGGTCCGCCGTCCCTCCCATCACGTGGTGCTCCTCCAGCACCGTCCTCCGGCCATGGTCGCCGTGCAGGAGCATGCACAGGTAGCATGTCCCATCCCCCTTGTCGTGCATGATGCTCCTACCCATCCCAGCCCCTCCCCATCAGCATCCCCTCCAGGGCTGCCGCCAGGCCTATGGCCGTGCGGTATGCGGACAGGAGGATGTCCCTGGGGACGTCCTTCCCGTCCCATACGGCCAGGAACTGCCTCAGCTGTCCCTCCGCGTTCCGGGCCTCCATCCAGGGGCCTTCCCCGGGATCCCCCGTGCACCCTCCATCCTCTGGAGTTCCAGCGCCCTCATGAGGGCACTGTACGCCACCAGCCTCCTGTATTGCCGGGATCGTGCCTCCCGTGCCGCTGTCCGTTCCATCCGCAGGGGATCCGTCCCCTGCCATGCCGCCATCAGTTCCGTTTTTCCTGCTTCCCGTTCCGCCTTTCCCATTGTCCGTTCCGCCTTTCCCGCTGTCTGTCCCATCGCTTCCCATCCTTTCCCCCGGGAGCAGTTCCGGGTAATCGTACACGTCCATCTGTCCGGGCAGCTGCTCCTCCCCCGCATGGCCGCCCGCCCTTTCCACGGCTGCTGCCAGGCTATCTTCCATGCCTGCTGCCAGCGGCGCTCCCTCTGCCCCCGGTGCATCCCTGGGGACTGTTGCCGGGGCGCCGCCCGCTTTGTCCACAGGGGCATCCTCCGGCATCCCTGCCCCATGCTGCGGCGGGGCGGCTTTTCCCTCCGGGGCGTCCTCCTCTTCCCCGGCTGCCTCCCCGCAGGGATCCCGCCATGCACCTCCCGGGGCGCCTGCCCCATAGATGTCCCAGACCAGGTCCAGCAGCTCCGGCCACGCCAGGCTGACCGGATCCGGCTGCCCCAGCATCTTGTACTTCACGCCCCTCTCCCAGCCATACAGGAACAGGAACACGGCCCCCTTCCTGTGGGATGACTGGCCGGACGGGTTCATCAGCTCCATGGCCTCCCTGTATCCCGGCGGGTCGGCCCCCAGGGCCTCCATGATGCCGCGCAGCGCCGTCTCCCTGTCCCGGAAGAAGTCCTCCAGGCACTTCCCGAGGGGCGACAGGCTTCCCCGGCCCTCCCCGGGAGCGCCAGCATCCAGTCCCTCCGGCGCTGCCCCCTGTCCGGGCGCCCCTCCCGGGATCCTTTCCGGCGGCGCCTCCCCCGGCGGGACCTCCTGCCGGTTGAACTCTTTCAGCTCCCTGATCTCCTTTATGGTGGTCCTCTCCGTGATCAGCCCCATCTCATTGTCCGGGAGCGTCAGCATCTCGGCCAGCTTGGAGGAGGAGAACGCCCTGTACTCCTCCTTGAGCTCCAGGGAATCCCCTCCCTCGCTATACCGCTCATTGATCGCGATGAAGCGGCTCACCGTGCTCTTCCCCAGGCCGTATTCCCTCTCCGCGAACCCGAATATGTCCGCAGCCCCGCCAAACATGCCGGAATCCCTGATCTGCCTCAGGCGGTACCCGATGTGGACGAAGTTCCCGGCTGTCTCCGCCAGCTTCTGCCTTATGTCCTCCCTCCACTGTACCCATTGGTCCAGTGTGATCTGCTCATATGTCTCCATGCCTGCTCCTTTCCATGCCCGCTGCCGCTCACGCCGTGACCATCAGCGGCGCCTCCGTGCCATCCTGCCCTGCTGCCAGCGCCCCATCCCCCAGCATGGCCACATAGGCGTCCAGCCAGGCCTGCACGCGCTCCTCGTCCGGCTTCCCGTTATCCGCCCCGTGCCACTGGCGGATATGGAAGCCCCTTGCCATCTCCACCGTGATGTAGGGCGCCTCCGGGTCCTCCGTGCGCCGCAGCATCAGGATGATCCCCTCACCGCTCTCATGCCCGCGCAGGTAGTGGTCCCCGCCCACGCAGTGGTGCAGGGCCCTGCCCTCCTCCACGATCTCCTCCGCCGACCGTGCGGGCCGGATCAGGAGCCCGGCATCCTGGTAGGCGTACTGCCTGCTCAGGCGCCCGTAATGCTCCCTGACCAGGGGGTACATCTCCCTCGCCCGCTCCAGGCGCCTGCCCTGCTCCCGCCTGTCGGCCTCGCGCAGCATCCTGTCATGCGCCTCCCGCAGGTCCCTGGGCTGCTGGCTCACGCTGTCCGCCAGGCCATACCCCAGCTGCTCCCGCAGGTGCAGGTAGTCGAGGTACAGCTGCGCCGCCCGCTCCAGGCTCCGCCTGCAGCAGGATAGCCCCGTCCCGAACGCGCACCCCGCGTACCGCTCCACCCGGTTCAGCAGCTTCTGCAGCGTCATGTGCCGCAGGGCGTCCCTGCAGTGCGCGGGGGATATGCCCGCCTCCTCCAGGCGCTCCACCTGCCCGTCCGTCCAGGACTGCCCCATGTGCTTCTCCGCCTGCAGCAGCCGGAGCCGCGCGGTGTCCCCGTGGTGCGCCATGAGGTACCTCGCCTTCTCCTTCCGGATGCCCAGGAACCCGCCCAGGCTCCTCGCATCCGGATCCGCCACGATCCCGGTGTTATGCCTGAGCAGCTCCCTGACCACCTCCGTCAGCCCCAGCTTCACCAGCATCTCGGCCTGCGGCGTGCGCACATACATCTCCAGGTACCGGAAGGGGTCCACTTCCCCCACGGCCTCCTGGTACTCCCGGAGGGCGCTGTACCGCAGGAACGTCCCTTCCATGGCCGCGTAGGTCTCCGGCATGACCGGCGCTTCCCTCACCCATATGGGGTTCAGGCCCCGCAGGTTGCAGTCGTCCCAGTGATCCTCCCCTGAAAGGCCGTTGTGCTTGTGGTAGTCCACCTGCACCCTCTCCCCCTGCTCGAAGTACGCGCGGGCCGCCTCCCTGAGGCACAGCCGCTCGCCGGCCCCCACGATCTCCGGGCCCTTCCCGCCGGGGGCCTGTCCCAGCCAGTGCTCCTTCCATACCTCGATGTACCGGAGCACCATCCCCGTCCCCCGGTACCTCTGCCCCAGGAACACGTGACCGGCCTTCCTGGCGATGCCCTTTGCCCGCCCCTGCGGCATGTAGGTCCCGGACGCGCCGCACGCCGGGCATGTGCCGAGGTGGCCCTCCCGGGGCTCCTGCAGCAGGCGTCTGGACTGGTCCTCGTAGGCCTCGCCGCGCAGCCATCTCCCCTCTGCCACCCTGCCGCAGGCGCTGCAGGCGACCACAGCCCTGCTGCCGCTCTTTTTGTAATACAGGTAGTGGCGGGAACGGAAGATGTGCCTGTCGGCATGCTCCAGTATGGCGGCCTCCGGGAGCTCCGGCGTGCCAGCCATCCGCTCCTCCAGCGCCTGCCGCCTGCGGGCCCGCTCCCGGGATGCCCGCGCCTGCTGCCTGCCCCTGGCGATCGCCCGCTGCCTCCCGTATGCATGCTCCCACCAGGCCACCTCCCGCAGGACGCGGCTGCCGCTGAAGTAGCTGCGCATCCGCTCCAGGTCTTCCGGGGATGCCAGGACGTTCTCCATCTCCATCCGGCCATGGCCCCGGTATCCCGTGGCAGCCTCCTCCCAGATGTAGTCCTCCAGGCATGGCCGCCCCGTCCATCTCCCGGTCCCGGGAAAGAACGTGCCGAAGCCGTCCCCGGCGAACACGATCCTGGCCACGGGCACGCCCTTCCCGTCCCTGCGGTTCCTGTAGACCTCCAGGAAGAAGTGCTCCTGCCCGGACACTTCCATGATGGCGGTCACGCCGACATAGCGGGCCTCCTTCCCGCGCACCACCCTCGGGAGCCCAAGGTATGGCACCTTCCCTATCGCCTTCTCCTTCATGCTCTCCCACCTCCCAGGTAGTAGCCGGTGATGATCTTCTTTGCCGTGGCCATCCCGGGGATCCCCAGGGTGCACCGGCCTGCCCTCACGCCCGCTGCCTCCATGATGGCCCTGTCCACCTCGTGCTGGTGCCTGAAGCCCCATCCCAGCAGCTCCGCGATGCACCCGGAGAGGCTCTTCCCCTTCCGGCGCACCGCCCTGGCCACCTCCGGGTCCTCCATGCACCTGGCCCTGATGTATGCCGCCCAGTCCTCCAGGATCTCCGCGCAGCCCACGCTCTTGCACTCCACATCGATCTTCCCGATGGCGGCGCTCATCTCGTCGCAGAGGAACGGGATGTCCCCCGCCACGAACGCCCCCATGATGTCAGGATCGTATATCCCGTTCTCCTCCGCCAGCGCCCGCAGGCCCTCCAGGTCGCCCTCCTCCCTCAGGCCTGCCGCGGCCCTGTTGATCCCTTCCGCTGATCCGATCTCGCCAAACCTATCGAACATCCCTTCTCCTTTCCTGCCCGGCACTCGCCGTGCCGGTGCATCCCTTCTGTTTTTTAGGATAACGCTCGTTCTTCCTTGCATCCCCCTGGTATCCCGCCACGCTCAGTCACGTACAGAGCGGACAGGCTCCTCCCGCACGCCGGAAAAGACGCCAGGCAGTGCATCCGTGAACGCCATCCTCCACCGCATCCACTGGGCATACTCATGGGCGCCCTGCTCCGCGGAGAGCACATGGCCGTCCTCCTCCACGAGGCGGTATATCATGGCCCAGAGGGTGCTGTCCCGCACTTCCTTCCCCTTCGCGTTCCTCCAGCCGTCCCTCTCCCAGGCCTCCATCCACCCGTTGCTGATGGCGCTGGCTATGTAGGCGCTCTCCGTGTGCACGGTGATGCTGCAGGCGTAGTTCATGCGCTGCAGGGCGTCCCTGACCGCCATCAGCACCAGCCTGCCCTCTGTGGCGTCCAAGGCCTCCGCCACCGAGGGCGGGCTCTCGTGGGCGGAGCCGTCCCGGCGCTCCGTCCTCATCACGTACATGACCTTCCCCGTGCCCCTTGCGGGCCCCCTTATGCTCGCTGCCACGAATATGTCCACCTGCCTCACCCGGATCCCTCCCTTTCATGGGCATGCTCCCCGCTGGCCGGAGGCCTCCTGCTGCCATGCAGGGTTCCCCTCCCTCTCCATCCGCCTGCACGGGACCGCGCCGGGCATGGCATGGGCGCCGTGGTGCCCCACCTCCCCGGGGATCCGGTAGACCATGCAGTCATACCCCAGCCGGTTCCAGACGATGCACTTGTCCATGACCCTGTTGACGCTCCTCTTGTCGAAGAGCCCGTCCACGTACGCGCCATCATCCGTGGCCGTCCCGAAGAGCCTCTGCCGCAGGCCCTCCGGCGCCTCCAGGAACACCGCCAGCATGCAGGCCTGGTCATACAGGTACTTGGCGCGGAACAGCTCCCCCTCCGTCATCCATCCCATCGCTGCTCCTTTCCCAGCCGCCTTATGTACTCCGCCAGCTGCCTCCTGCCCCGCTCCCTGCTGCGCCACCTCTCCGCGAGGCCGTCGCAGAAGGAGCAGAGGGCCAGCAGGGGCATGAAGATCCCCATGAACGCCGCCACCAGCGCCAGCGGCCCGCAGTCCGCCAGCCCGGGCATGCTCCTGGCGGCCAGGACCGCTCCCATGGCGGATATGATGATGTTCTTGTACATCCGTTCCCCTCCCTTCCGGCTAATGTATGTACCGCAGGACGTCCCGCATCAGCGCGATTCCGCTGTCGCCGCCCACGGGCACCTTTTTTATCCCGCCCTCATAATGGATGGTGACGTATTCCCCGTCCAGATCCATCCCGGTGATGGACATCCCTGCCCTGGTCATCCTCACCGCCTCGTACAGCTTTCCCACCAGCTGCTCCCTTGTTGCCATACCGTTCATCTGGCATGTCCCTCCTATCCAGTCTTGGTCCTGCAGGCAGCATGCTGCCCGAACCCCTCTTTTGATTCCCTTTTCCTGATCACATCCAGGCAGGCCTTGGTATATCTCTGCTGATACCCTTCTGTTAATACCACTGCCACCTTAATCTCTTTCTTATCTTCTTTCACTTATAGCTTGCTCCCATCACAGATACATTTTCTCTTTTTGTTGCCCTTGTCCATCCCCTCCCGTATACTGTTTGTACAGGCTGTTGCCGCAGCCAAGTACGAAAGAAAGGAGAATCTCGTATGGATATAGTTCTCACAAAGGATGCTAATTTGCATCATGTACAAAGAGTACCTTAAAAACCGGAAATCTGGTATGTCAAAGCCTGATGCCAAAATGTTCGGATCCTCTCATGCCATCCATGAGGATTTGTTGCCCAAATGGTCATTCGAAGATGTTGATGAAACCTGTCGTGAACTCAGCCGCTCTGAATTGCTTCACTGTGACTGGGGCGATAATATTGCCTGTCGTGTCACGTTGTCCGATACAGGTATCATTTACATGGAAAACCGCTTCAAAAACGGGCTGGAAGAAATCACAGACTTCATTTCCAAGCTCATTCTTACATGACATCCGGTGTTATCTGCATCCTCTCGTACCGCCACATCTTTTTGTTGCCTTTGTCCATCTCATCCCATATACTGTTGGTACAGGCTGTTGCCGCAGCCGAGTACGAAAGAAAAGAGATAAACATATGAGCAAAAACAACACTATCAACACTCTCATCAATGCAGATCTACCACCATCAGTAGACAATGCTCTCAAAAACCTAACTGATAAACCCACTCTTACTGCTGGAAACATCATTTCCGATCTAGTAGACCTGACATTTGGACCACTTTCATACTGGGCAGAGAAAGCACGCATTAAAAGGGCATACAAGTTGGAACAATTCCGTGAGAAACTTTTAACCTCTGCCGACAAGATCCCACCTGAAAAACTGATCGAACCCTCCCTGCGAATAATCGCCCAGGCCTTGGAGGATGCAAGGTACTGTATATCCGAGGAAAAACTTCAGGATATGTTTGTCTCACTGATCAGCCATTCAATGAATGCAGATTTTTCAAACTTCATCCATCCGTCCTTTTCAGAGATAATCAAACAAATGTCCATGTTGGATGCACGGATTATAGCCCTTTTCAAAAATGAGCAGTTACCCGGGCTGCCTGTTTGCCAATACTGTATAGCACTGCCTGGCACCACAAGCGCTCCAGCCATTCCAGAACATATTTTCCTGGAGATACCGGAGGGAGTCGTTACTCCCAATTCTGTCTCCCTGATATCTCTGTCGCGACTTGGCTTGCTTACGATCTCCTACTTTGAATTCCTGCATGACGAAACACTGTACAAGAAATTTTCCACACATCCTTTTTATACAGACTTACAAAGAGAATGTCCTGTTGGAACAGTCTCCATAAGAAAAGGGGTCGTCAGGCTTACTTCCCTGGGCAGGTCATTTATCAGGGTGTGCGTCCCTGATTGATTCCTTTACTATTCTGATCATCTCGTCCCCAATACGGTCCATCGTTTTGTCCACATATATCTTGAACGCACAGCAGCCTAAGAATGTTACAAAGGCTGCTGTCATTATTGATGTTCCGGCGGAAACAAGCGCAGCCACTATGACCGTTTTCACTCTTGCTCTCCTCCTACGCTGTTTTTCTCTAGTCCGCTAAAAATTCATCCAGTGTTATCTGCATCCTCTTCAAACAAAACTCGTATGGGTATGTCCGGGAAAACCGCCCTTTGAATATTGAATGCTTCGTCTAAATTTAAACGGGTACGCCTAGATAATTTTCTGGAAAGAGTGTCACGGTTCATTCCAGTACACTTTGCAATATCGATAATTGATAAATTCCTCTTTGCCATCTCTATCCTTACTTTTTCGTACATCACACAACTGCGCATTTTTTTCACCTCCAATCACTTATTGAGTGATTACAGGTATATTAAATCACCTGTTGCGCGATTTGTCAACATAATCCTTAAAAAAATCTTGCAATGCGTGATTTTTAATGTATAATAGGGAATACAGAGAGGAGAATATTAGATGGATGTATATAATGTATTATCAGATATAATGACATACGAAGGACTTTCTATAGCAAATATAGCAAAAAAATGTAATCTCCCAGATTCTACTGTTAGAGGAATAATGACCAGAAAACAAAAAACAGTTTCTTTGGATGTTGCATATAAGCTTTCAGACGGTTTGGGTGTATCTCTTGAACGACTAAACGGAATGGAAGAATCAGAAGATAATAATGCAGCAAATTATTATAAAAAACATGCGACTACCAAAGAATTTGAAAATATCATCAAAAAATACCGTGACCTTGACCCCCATGGGAAGAAAATGGTGGACTTTACGCTGAACGAGGAATGGGAACGCTCGACCGCCGCACGCCAGCCGGAGGCGAATCCCTCCATGCACGGCGCCCCTACCCGCCTGATCAATTACTATTACCGCCTGGCATCCGCAGGGACCGGCCAGGTCATCTTTGACACGCCGCCCACCAAGCGGATCGAGATACCGAACATCCCCGAATACAGGAAGGCGGATTATGCCATAGGCGTGAACGGGAACAGCATGGAGCCGGCTTTCCATGACGGGGACATGCTGCTGATAGAAATGACTGATGAGATCTCCCGCGGCGAGGTCGGCATCTTCCTGGTGGACAATGAAAGCTATGTGAAAAAGCTTGGGGACAGGGAACTGATCTCGCTTAATCCGGAGTGCGATAACATCCCCCTGACCGGGGATCCCAGGTGCATGGGGAGGGTCATTGGAAAATTGTGATCAAGCTGCCATGAGCGATAAAGATGAAAGGGGGACTATCATTGGAGATCATTTATTCCAAACAGGCGATAAAGTTTATAAAAAAACAAGACCGCAATACCCAGGCACGCATTACCACCGCCATTTCAAAACTTCCATTTTCAGGAGACATACAAAAAATGCAGGGTTCTTCCGGTTACCGCCTCCGCATTGGGGATTTCCGTGTACTGTTTGATATAAATGGCATAACAATTGATATCATTGAGATTGGAAACCGTGGCCAGATTTATAAAGGAGTGTAAGATATATGTCAAATGTAAAAGAACGTATCATAGGCGCTGTTACTGTCATGGATGAAAAGGACGCTGAAAAAATATGGAAAATCATCCTTGCCAACTTTGCCCTTATGGATGTTGAGGAAGTACAGCCGGATGAAAACGAGCAACGGATACTGGACGCATATGCATCCGGCGATCCTGATTACCAGCCTCACATGTCCCAGGAGGCCCTGCTCAAGGAACTGGGCCTGACAGCTGATCCAGATCAAAGATCATAGGAGCCTATGAGATGAGCAGGGAGATTATAAAAGGATTGATCCAATATATACACGGATGATAATATATCTTTCCGTACCGTTATAGGGACGGTGGCACAGCGATCATACCGTATCCGTTGCGACGTCGCAACACAGCCCTGCAACATAAATAAAAACCGCCTCCGGCGCCAACCAGAAGCGGATTTTATGGAACAGCACCGGGAAGCCCCGATACAATACCAAGCACAACAGAATTGTATCATCTTCCCGGGAAAAATACAAGCCCCGGGCATTTTTATGCCCGTAAAAAGGAGAAAAACCATGGTTTTTGCAAATTATGGCAGGAAAAGTGTTTTTTCAGACAAATCAGATTCCGTGGACAACCAGCTGCGCATGAGCCGCGAATATGCAGACAGCCGTTTCCCCGGACGTGTTGACAGATTCCTCCACTATTTTGATGAGGACTTTACCGGGGCAAACACAAACAGGCCCGGCCTCCAGAAACTCCTGGCGGATATCCAGGCCGGACTGATCGATGTGCTGATCGTCTATCAGTTGGACAGGCTCTCAAGGGACGTCCAGGATTTTGCCAACATTTACTCCATGCTGGAGGAGCACAATGTTTCTTTTGTGTCCGTAAAAGAGCAGATCGACACGACCACTCCCATTGGCAAGGCCATGATGTATGTCACCGTGGTTTTTGCCCAGATGGAACGGGAAACGATCGCCCAGCGCGTCACTGACAATATGATCGGATTGGCCAAAAAAGGGTATTGGGTGGGAGGCAATCCCCCTGTTGGCTTTGAGCGTCAAAGGATAACCATGGACGGCAAAAAGCATGTTGTCCTGGTGCAAGATCCAGAAGGGGCTGCATATGTGACCGAAATTTTTAGGATCTTTCTGAATCACAATTTTTCCCTTCAGGGGATGGAAACATATTTTAAAAACCAGGGGATCAAGACCCGGAACGGAAAATTTTTTAGCACCACACAGCTGCACAAGATCCTCACCATGCCTTATTGTGTTGAAGGCACTGCGGCTGTTTATGATTATTATGCTGCAAAGGGGTGCATCATGGATCCGGATAGTCCCAGGGATAAATGGGACGGTACCAAGGGCGTCATGGTCTATGGACGTACCACGGAAAAGAACAAAAAGCATCAGCTCCAGCCTCCTGGACAATGGAGGGTATGCTTGGGCCTGCATGACCCTTTTATACCAGCGGATGATTGGCTTGCGGTGCAAAAGCGTTTTAGCGCTAATGTGTTTGACAAGGCAATGAAATATGATGCGCCCCTCTTAAAGGGTGTCCTCCGGTGCAAATGCGGATCTATCATGCGCGTGTCTTATAAAAAGAAAGTGGAGGGTGTGAGCTCATGGTATTATTGTTTAAAACGCATGCGACAGGGAGCAGAAGCCTGTCCAGACTCCCATCATATAAAAACCGACACACTTGACAAAAAAGTCATGGAGATATTCCGTTCCATTGATTCGGATCCTGGATCGATCAATGCTTACGTGACGCAAAAAGAAGAAAAAGCAGAGGACATTTTCGCACTAAAAAAACTAATCGGGAATGCCGAAAAGAAGATCGAACGCCTCGCATCATCCTTGGCATTGTCTCAAAACTCGGCTGCCGCCAAATATATCATCACAGAGATGGAAAAACTGGATGCAGAACTACAGGACCTGCACCATAGGGAACTCAATATCGCTGCCATAGATAAGGAGAAACATGAACGCGAAAAAAATTTTCAAAAACGTGTAGAGGAAATACAAGAACTTGTGGAGCGCTTTGATCAATTTACAGCATCCGAACGCAATGAAATCGTGCGTGCGGTAGTGTCTGAATGTATATGGGACGGACAGACTCTTACTTTGCGGATTTGATTTCCCTTTTTTATAATGCGCCGTTCCGGCCTCATGCGCAGGGACGACTTGATCAAATCCCGCATGGAGATGCCGCCCTCACCCGAAGAATTGGCGTTGCGTGTCTCCAGCCTTACCAGGTTGGGAATATGCCTGATCTGCAGTTCTGCGGAATCCTCTATGGTAATAACGCGTTCCTCCTGTGGGATATAATTGGAAAGCGCATTCAAAAAGGTAGTCTTCCCGGAACCGGTTCCGCCACTGATAAAAATATTGTATTTCGCCTTCACCAGCTTCTGCAAAAAGACTGCCGCCTCCGGTGTAATGGAACCATAGTTTATCAGCTTCTGAATCGTCATTCCCTCCTCGGGGAACCTCCTGATCGTGACAATGGGGCCATTTAGGGCGATCGGATCCAGCACTACATTCACACGGGATCCGTCCGCCAGACGGGTATCTACAATGGGGTTACTCTCGGTGACGGAGCGTCCCATATCCTGCACAAACTTTGTGATGATTTGCCGCAGACGATCCTGGCTTTCGAATTTTTCCGGGATACGCTCCAGCTTCCCGGCACGTTCCACAAATATGGTGTCATATCCGTTTATCATGACCTCGGTAATGCTTTTATCCGCGATGATCTTTCCCAAAATACCCAGTCCTCTGATGGATTCAAAGACATTATTGACCAGACTCTTTCTGGTACGAAAGGACAGAGAGGAATAATACGCTGCCACATCGGGCTCCGTTCCTTGCGTCTGCCTGATGCGCAGTTCCATCATTGCCTCTGCCCTCTCCCTCAGTTCGGTATCCGATAACTCCGAGTAAGAGGGATCCCGGCATATCATCTCGCGGATTTTGACCGTTTCTTCTGTAAAATAATCTCTCATGCCAATCTCCATTTAGCTTTCCGCAACATCTTAATGACTGACGAGCGCCTCCACAAAGCTGACTCCGGCATTTCCCGCCAACATGGTGATCAGCTGAGCAGAGTCAGGATTCTGTATCCCCCCTACTCTGCCCGCCAATGGAATCGGACTGCCAGTGTCCATTCCCCGGCCATTATCAAAATTCAGCACCCGCAGCATTTTCCGGCTATACGCGTTCATGACATGAGCCTGTGCCGTAAAACATTGCATTTTATGTATCGCTATTGCATCCGGCTTTTCCACCAGAATGATCTTTTCCACCTGTTCAAAAATACTCAATGCCCTGGCATCCAGCGCCACCCCCATATCCACCACAATATATTCGAAAAGCCCCGATCTGCTAATCTCTGTAAGCAGTTCGCCGATATCCTGGGCCGTCATTGCATAAATGTCGTTGGGACTGTCAAAATGCTTCAGATAATACAGATTATCACTCTTGGTCTGCAGCAGGCTTTGCAGCTTCATGGGAAAATTAATTCCGGAACCGAGAGAGCCGACCAGTTCACTGAGTCCCTTCCCATCGCTCTGAGGTAAATAGCAGTCCTCCGAGGCAATGTCTTCCAAATTGATATAAAAGGTTTTATATCCCCGCATTGCAAGCTTCGAAGCCGCTACCAACGCAAGCGTTGTCTTACCACATCCGCCTATGGGAGAATAGAAAGCCACCGACATTCCCCATTGTCTGCCCATAAACTCTCCCACATCCTGACAGACCTCGGAGTACATTTCCAGAATCTGTTTGTAGATATTGCTGATGCGCTGATATTTATTGACCTTATGGCAGTTTCCACAGCCTGCGGGAACTGCCTTGGCATCATCCAGGAGCATCACTGCCAGCATATCTTTATTCAAGGCAGTCTGACCATCATATAAGTCCGAGTCAAACAGAATAATATCAAATTTCCTGGAAGTCAATGCTGTCTCCAGACTGTCTGCGTCCGTATACACGGACAATACCAGATCCTTATACTCTTCCAACACACTGACCAATCGATCCAGGTATTCTTTATCGTTATCTGCAACAGCTATTCTGACCTGCATACAAATCCTCCCCGGTACATTATTGTACTGTATTTATATAAGTATATATTATATTTTTACAATTTTCAACTATATTTTGAGCAAAGCATACATGCAATCATTTAAGTTATTCTCTCCTAAAAACCATAATATACGCTTTTATCCTATATTGTGCGCTAAAACATAGCTACAAACTGTATTCTATGCAGTGCTATTCTTTATAATAAATAACAACCTCATGAACATACCGCCATGCAGTGTATGCACTTTCATAAGAACCATCCAAAATCAAAGACCCCGCAGCAAGCTGACGGGGTACCAATCTTGCAACGCAGCAAGCTGCGGGGTCTTTGACCCTCGCGGCATTCGCCAAGGTCCTACGGACTTGTGGCTCATTGCCCGCGGGAATAAATTTCAATCAAAAGGAGACCATTTTGCCAAATCGAATCAGAGAACTACGCAAAGAAAAACGAATCACCCAGTTACAACTCAGCATAGAATTAGGTGTTACCCAGGAAACGATCAGCGCCTATGAGCATGGCAAACATCTGCCCAGCCTTGCCGCTCTGATTAAGATGAGTGAAATTTTCCATACAAGCATGGACTATATTATGGGTCTTTCCCCTATGGAACATTCCGATAATTCCGACCGTTATGCCAACGATGAACAGCGCGATTATCTCTTGCGCTGTTACCGCCGTCTCGGTACAAAAAATAAAGCCCGGCTGGTTTCCTATGCGGAAGGCCTGCTGGACTCTCAAAAAGATTGAAAATAAAATTTATCAAAGCATAAAGCAACGCACCTCAGGAAATACAAGGTGCGCTGCTTTTCATTTTTTCTGCATTTACACCGCCTTGATCTTCATGGTAAGGCTGATCCGCTTCTTGGGCACATCCACCGACAGTACCTGTACTTCCACGATATCGCCCACGCTGACGGCCTCCAGGGGATGCTTGATATAGCGCTCCGTGATCTGGGAAATGTGCACCAGGCCGTCCTGATGGACGCCGATATCCACAAATACGCCAAAGTCGATCACGTTCCGAACGGTTCCCTTTAGGATCATACCCGGCTTCAGGTCTTTCATATCCAGCACATCGCTGCGCAGGATCGGCTTGGGCATATCGTCCCTGGGATCCCTGGCGGGCTTTTCCAGTTCTTTCAGGATATCCGTCAGTGTGATCTCGCCGATGCCGAGTTCTTCCGCCAACAGTTTCTTATCCTTGATCCGCTTCTCCAGGCTGGAGACGGATGCCTCCCTGCCCTGTGACTTATTCGCATCCTGTCTGCCGGTCTGAGGCATACCGCCCCGATCTCTGCTGCCGCCGTTTTTACCTTTTCCCGCATTGTCCCCATCCAGCACCATGCCGTCCATAGCCGCCGCAAGGGCTTTGCCCATGGCAGTGTTGGTATTGCGAACCTGTACGGTCTTCTGCTGCCTCTTCTGGGGCTGCTGCTTTTCAGTAACAGGTGCTTTCTTTCCTGCCGCCTTATCCGCCGCGGCTTTCTTCTGTGCCGCACGCACATCATCCATGGTCAGGCCCAGCTTATCCAACAGCTTCATTGCCGCCTCATAGGACTCCGGATGTACGCTGGTGGCATCCAGGGGATTGGTTCCGTCCAGGATGCGCATGAAGCCCGCGCACTGTTCGTATGCCTTGGGACCAAGCTTTGCCACCTTGAGAAGCTGCTTCCGGTCTGTGAAACGGCCGTTTACCTCCCTGTAATCCACGATATTCTTCGCAATAGTCTTATTGATGCCTGAAATGTATTCCAAAAGGGATGCGGAAGCGGTATTCAAGTCCACGCCCACCTTGTTCACGCTGTCTTCCACCACGCCGCTTAAAGCTTCATTTAACTTTTTCTGGTTCATATCATGCTGGTACTGTCCTACGCCGATGGACTGGGGATCGATCTTCACCAGTTCCGCCAGAGGATCCTGAAGCCGCCTGGCGATGGAGGCGGCGCTCCTCTGCCCCACGTCAAAGTTGGGGAACTCCTCTGTGGCAAGCTTGCTGGCGGAATAAACGCTGGCGCCTGCCTCATTGACGATCACATACTGTACGGGACGATCCAGTTCCTTGATCAGATCCACAATCACCTGCTCCGACTCCCTGGACGCAGTGCCATTTCCTACAGAAATCAAATCTACATTATATTTCTTAATCAATTTCTTCAATTCCGTCTTCGCTTCCGCCACTTTGTTCTGGGGTGCCGTAGGATAGATAACCTTGGTATCCAGCACCTTTCCGGTAGGATCCACCACCGCCAGCTTACAGCCGGTGCGAAAAGCGGGATCCCAGCCCATGACCACTTTCCCCGTGATGGGCGGCTGCAGCAGAAGCTGCTCCAGATTTTTCCCGAAAACAGCGATAGCGCCATCCTCCGCCTTTTCCGTCAGGTCATTGCGAATCTCTCTTTCAATAGCAGGTGCTATTAACCGTTCATAGCTGTCCTGGATCACTTCCCGCAGCACAGGAGCGGTGTACTCGTTGTCGGAGGTGATAGTCTTTTTGGCAAGATACTGTAAAATGCGCTCCACAGGGGCGTTTACCTTTACCGTCAGGATTTTCTCCGCCTCTCCCCGGTTCAGGGCAAGCACACGGTGGCCTGCCACCTTTTTCACCGGTTCCTCGAAATCATAATACATTTCATAGACGCTCTCTGTCTTCTCATCCTTGGCCGCACTGGTAATGATACCCTCTTCCATGGTAAGTTCCCGGATATAGATGCGGTGATCCGCCTCGTCGGAAATACTCTCCGCAATGATGTCTTTCGCTCCCTGCAGGGCCTCCGCAGCGCTCTTTACCTGTTTGTCCGGCTCCACATCCTCCGAAGTCACATACTTTTCGGCCTCCTCCAGCACCGGCGCCTTGGCATCCTGAGCCAATATGTACTCCGCCAGACCGTCCAGGCCTTTCTCTCTGGCCACGCTGGCTCTGGTCTTTCTCTTGGGACGGTAGGGACGGTACAGATCCTCCACTACCACCAGTGTCTGCGCCGCCAGGATCTTTTCCCTTAATTCTTCTGTCAGCTTGCCCTGCTCCTCGATGCTGCCCAGCACCTGCTCTTTCTTCTCCTCCAGGTTGCGCAGATAGAGCAGTCTCTCATGGAGATCACGCAGCTGTTCATCATTCAGAGATCCTGTCGCTTCCTTCCTATATCGTGAGATAAAAGGGATCGTATTCCCTTCATCAATCAGTTTGACGGCAGCTTCCACCTGCCATTTTTCCACTTTCAGTTCTTCTTTGATCTTCAGAATAATATCCATACAGTTAAAACCTGACCTTTCTGCTTTTGCGTTTTTACCGCTGAAACCATTATACCCAAAAATTGCCTCCACCGCAATCATGAACAGAAATAAAGAACATGTGTTACCTTTGACAGGATCCCTATAAGGTGATATAGTAAAAGTATTAAATCGCAGATGATCAGATTTATTTTATGATACGGAGCTTGATCCCATGGACTATAACCAGAATGACCAAAACAGCTGGCAGCGCGACGATCAGCAGCGGGACCGCTGGAACAGCAGCGCTTCTAACAGCAGTTATTATAATCAGCCCACTCACCGTCCTTACGGACAGGGGTTTATTATCGCTTCTATGGTATGCGGCGTTCTATCCGTGACAGCCTGCTGTACCGGAATCCTCTCGCTGCCCCTTGGCGCCCTGGGCATCCTTTTTGCCCTGCTGACTTACCGCAAAGGCAAGAAGATGAATGGCTCCGCCCTGACCGGGATCGTACTTTCGACCATGGGGATCGTCACCGGCGTTTCCATACTTGTTTACTCTTTCCGTACATTGCCCGACATGATGCGCGATCCCATGTTCCGCAGTCAGATGGATGCCATAACGGAACAGATGTACGGCATGGATCTTGAGGAATTCATGCGGGAATATTACGGTTACGAATTGGATGTTTCAGAATAGATCTATGATAGGAGCAAAACAGTCTCGGAACGGAAATTTCTTCCCCGCAAAGGGCATTGAAGTGGAGAGACCGGAACAAATTGCCGCAAGCGGCAATTGAATAGGAGGTTTTATTTATGATGAACGTATCTTCATACGGCAATTATGACAACAATCCTTATATGGCGCCTGCAGGCTATGGTGCTTCCCGTGCCGGCCATGCCGACCGCATGGAGGACATAGCGCTTCCTGGCGCAAAAGAAAAGCAGAAAGAGGAACGCAACAAACGTCTGGGGATCAAGGATCCCACGGAAGAATGCCAGACCTGCAAAAACCGTAAGTATAAGGACGGTTCTGACGAAATGGTGTCTTTCAAGAGTCCCGCCCATATTTCCCCTGAAAGCGCTGCTGCCACTGTCCGCTCCCACGAACAGGAACACGTTACCAATGCCTACTCCAAAGCGGCAACCAATAACGGCAAGGTAATATCCGCTTCCGTCTCCATCCACACAGCGATCTGCCCTGAATGCGGGAGAAGCTATGTGTCCGGCGGCACTACCAGTACCCAGATCAAGTATTATAACGAAGACAACCCTTATCAACAAGACCTGAAAGCCACTGACCACGATAAATACGCCGGCATGAATCTGGATCTCGAGGTCTGAGGCCACTGAGCACAGGGAGCATTTCATGAAGCAATATAAGAAACCTTATGAATTAAAGAATCTGGCCAAGGATAAGCTGCAGGATAAGTATGGAGCCGCCGTACTGATCCTGTTCCTGTACAACCTGATCGTCAGCTGCGTGTCACTGTTCATCGGCATGCTCTCCAACATGACCACGGCCACCGCCTATGCCCTGACAGCTTCCCCATCTACTGTCACTGTCATAACCGTGGTATTTGAACTGATCAATGTAGCAGCTGTTATCGTTCTCGGCATCATGCAGGTTGGCATCACCCTGTTTTTCTTGAACATTGCCTGCGGGCAGCCTTATGCCACGGCAAACCTGTTTTACGGTTTTAAAAATGACTCCGGAAAGTCCCTGGCGCTGTCCGCGGCGGTAGGTCTGTGCAACGCAGTGTGCCTGTATCCCAGCCAGTACTGTCTGTCTGCTTACCTGGATTCCCGGGACACACAGATGCTTTCCATGGCTTTTATCCTTATGATCGTTGGATTCTGCGTGTATGTTCCCATCTCCCTGGGGCTGTCGCAGGTTTTTTATCTGATGTTGGATTATCCTGACCGCACTGCCAAAGAGACGCTGGCTCTTACTTTTCAGGTAATGAAGGGAAATAAACGACGTCTGTTCTACCTGCAGCTAAGCTTTATTCCCATGATGATCCTGTGTATCTGCAGTTTCGGCATTGGTTTCCTGTGGCTGAACCCTTACATGCAGATGACTTACACATATTTTTTCCTGGATATGATGAATCCTGCGGAAAGATGAGCTTCCCGCAGGATTTTCTTATTGCTTATTATTGTCTTTCGTATTGATCCATTTCAGATACCCATTGATAAAAGGATCCAGAGCGCCATCCAGCACCGCGTCCGCGTTGCCTGTCTCCACATCGGTCCTAAGGTCCTTCACCAGCTTATAGGGCTGCAGGACATAGGATCGGATCTGATTTCCCCAGCCGATCTCTTTCACCTCTCCCCGGATGTCGGAAAGCTTCTCCACATTTGCCTCCTGCTTCAGCAGATACAGCTTTGCTTTCAGCATCTGCATAGCCTTATCCTTATTCTGGAACTGGCTTCGCTCGTTCTGGCACTGTACCACGGTTCCCGTGGGAATATGGGTGATACGGATGGCGGAAGAGGTCTTATTGATATGCTGGCCGCCCGCGCCGCTGCTTCGATAGGTATCGATCCGCAGATCTTTCTCCTCGATCTCCACATCCAGGTCTTCCTCGATATCCGGCATCACATCCAGGGAAACAAAGGAAGTCTGGCGCTTTCCCTGGGCGTTAAAAGGCGAGATCCTCACCAGCCGGTGCACACCCTTTTCAGACTTCAGGTAGCCGTAAGCATTCTCTCCATTGACCTGGAATGTCACCGACTTGATCCCTGCCTCATCGCCGTCCAGATAGTCCAATACCTCCAGTGAAAATCCCTTACGCTCCGCCCATCTGGTGTACATGCGGTAAAGCATGCCGCACCAGTCGCAGCTTTCCGTCCCTCCGGCCCCGGCATTCAGCTTCAGGATAGCGTTATTTTTGTCATATTCCTCCGAAAGCAGGGTTCCGATGCGAAGTTCCTCGAACTCGCTGATAAATTCATCCATCTCGCTCCGGATCTCCGCTGCCATGGAATCATCCTCTTCCTCGTAGCCCATCTCGATCAGGGTCAGGATATCGTCATACTGTCCGGAAAGCTTGTCGCACTGCTCCACCACATCTTTCAGATTTTTCAGTTCTTTCATTTGCTTGTTGGAGCGGTCAGGATCGTCCCAGAAACCGGGCGCCTCCATCTCCATCTCCAACTCCTCGATCCGCTTTACCTTATTAGCGAGGTCAAAGTGAATCCCTCACTTCCGCCAATGGAGTTTCGTAAGCCTGGATCTCAGACTTCATCTGATCTAATTCTACCAATTGCGTCACCCTCTTTCTTATTATAGTTCCGTCTCTGCACTACAGCCCCCTTTGTAGGGGGAGCAATTTTCAGATGTAAGAGACCATCTGAAAATTCTCCCGGGGGCTTACGTTCCGAGACTGTTTTAAGCCTATTTTTAGTTCCGTCTCTGCACTACAGCCCCAAGACTACTCTTAGGCCTTACGGCCACAGCACTGCTTATATTTCTTCCCGCTGCCGCAGGGACAGGGATCATTGGGATAGATCTTGGCGTTTTCACGCTTCACGGGGCCCTTGGGAACGGAATCATCCTTGTTGGTGCCCGTTACCTTTGCCACCTGCTCACGCTCTATCTTCTGCTCTACCCTGATATGGAATAACAGGCGTACTGTTTCCTCTTTGATGTTCTGAGTCATCTCATCGAACATATCGTAGCCGTTCATCTTATATTCCACCAGGGGATCCCTCTGTCCATAGGCCTGCAGGCCGATGCCCTGGCGCAGCTGCTCCATATCATCAATGTGATCCATCCATTTACGGTCGATCACTTTCAGCAGGATCACACGCTCCAGTTCACGGATCGCCTCCGGCTCGGGGAATTCCGCCTCCTTGCTCTCATAAAGCTTCACGGCCTCTTCTTTCAGCTGCTGTTTCAGGCTGTTCTTCTTCGGATTCTGAACCCGCTCCGCCGTCACGGGCTGCAGGGGAACAGTGGGAATCAGTAATGTATTCAGTTCGTTGAAATCCCAGTCCGATACATCCGCGTCGTCATTGATGCTGATATCCACTGCATTCTCCGTGATATCCGTGATCATCTTATAGATCACGTCGCGCATACTCTCGCCGTTCAGGACACGGCGGCGTTCGTCATAGATGATCTCCCTCTGCTCACTCATGACCCGGTCATATTCCAGCAGATTCTTACGGATACCAAAGTTATTGTTCTCTATCTTCTTCTGCGCGGACTCAATGGCATTGGTCAGCGCCTTGTGTTCGATCTCCTGCCCCTCAGGGATGCCCATGGCGTTGAACATGCCGATCAGCCTCTCGGAACCAAACAGCCTCATCAGGTCATCCTGGAGGGAAATATAGAACTTGGACTCTCCCGGATCTCCCTGACGTCCGGAACGCCCTCGCAACTGATTGTCAATACGCCTGGACTCATGACGCTCGGTGCCGATGATCTTCAGGCCGCCTGCGGCTCTCGCCTCCTCGTCCAGCTTGATATCCGTACCACGCCCCGCCATGTTGGTGGCAATGGTAACAGCGCCGTGGATACCGGCATCCGCCACAATCTCCGCCTCCATCTCATGAAACTTGGCGTTCAGCACCTTATGAGAAATCCCTCTCTTCGTGAGCAGACGGCTGATCTCCTCGCTGGCCTCGATGGTGATGGTGCCCACCAGCACGGGCTGTCCCGTCGCATGGGCAGCTTCCACCGCATCCGCAATGGCGCTCAGCTTCTCCGCCTTCGTCTTATATACCGCATCCTGCCTGTCCTCACGAATCACGGGACGGTTGGTGGGGATCTCGATCACATCCATTCCGTAAATCTCACGGAACTCGTTTTCCTCCGTCAGCGCCGTACCGGTCATCCCGCACTTTTTCGTAAAAAGATTAAAGAAATTCTGGAAAGTAATGGTGGCGAGGGTTTTGCTCTCCCGCTTTACCTTCACATGCTCCTTGGCCTCGATCGCCTGATGCAGGCCATCGGAATAACGGCGTCCCGGCATGATACGCCCGGTAAACTCGTCTACGATCAGCACCTGGTCGTCCTTTACCACATAATCCTGATCCCGGAACATCAGGTTGTGGGCACGCAGCGCCAGGATAATATTGTGCTGGATCTCCAGATTTTCAGGATCCGCATAGTTTTCAATATGGAAAAACTGCTCCACCTTTTTCACACCGGCCTCGGTCAGATTGATGACCTTATCCTTTTCATTGACGATAAAGTCTCCCGTCTCCTCCTGCACCACGCCCATGATGGCGTCCATCTTGGTCAGGTTCTGTACATCCGCGCCCCGCTGCATCCTCCGCGCCAGCAGGTCGCACATCTCATAAAGAGCCGTGGATTTGCCGCTCTGGCCGGAAATGATCAGAGGCGTCCTGGCCTCGTCGATCAGCACCGAGTCCACCTCGTCAATAATGCAGAAATGCAGGCCTCTTAAAACAAGCTGCTCCTTATAAATGACCATGTTATCACGCAGATAGTCAAAGCCCAGTTCATTATTGGTCACATAGGTGATATCGCAGTTATAGGCTTTCTGGCGCTCCTCGCTGGTCATGCTGTTTAAGACCACGCCCACGGAAAGCCCCAGGAACTCATGCACCTGCCCCATCCACTCTGCGTCACGCTTCGCCAGATAATCATTGACGGTAACGATATGGACGCCCTTTCCCGCCAGCGCGTTCAGATAAGCAGGGGCGGTAGCGACCAGGGTCTTGCCTTCACCCGTCTTCATCTCCGCGATACGACCCTGATGCAGGATAATGCCGCCGATCAGCTGCACCCGGTAGTGCTCCATGTTCAGCACCCTCCTTGCCGCCTCCCGCACCGTAGCGAAAGCTTCCGGAAGAATGTCATCCAGGGTCTCGCCATCCGCCAGACGCTTCTTATATTCCTCCGTCTTGCCTTTGAGTTCCTCATCAGACAGCGCCTGCATGGCGGGGCGCAGTTCCTCAATCTTATCGACCAGCGGATAAATACGCTTCAGTTCCCTCTGGCTGTGTGTACCAAATATTTTATCAACAACTTTCACTTAGTATTCCATACCTTTCCGTAACAGTCCAGCCTTTGCACCTGCTACTTAAATACACAAAACTTAAAATTTATTGTAGCATATTAAAACCGCAGTTTCAATACAAAGCTGACGCCACGGCTTTAAGGATTTGTAAACTTTCTGTGAAATTTTCATTTCTGTGTCCTGATCTTCGTGATATTCCAGCATTTCCCCGCACAGCAGACCGGTATTATCATCCAGGATCAGGCAATATAGCGGTGTTTCGCTTTCTCCCACATAAATATAATAATATTCCACGCTTCCATGGGTCACATAGCAGCGCTCATGGACCAGCCTTTCCTGCTCATCATAATAACTCTGCCTGGAAGAATACCATGTTCCGAAGATCATGCCGTTATGCCAGTAATCCCTCTCCCGCAGAGTGCCGTCCTCCCTGTAAGACCACTCAATCTCCAGGATCTTCTGTATCTCTTTCTTTTCCGTCAGCCAGGGGATCCAGCCCTGGGAAATGTAATGTTCCAGCCGCCCGTCCTCCCGATACTGCGCGGACTCCTCGTACTCTTCCGCCTCTCCTTTTCCATCGCCGCCGTAAAAGGAAAAAACGGAATATCTGTCCGCCTCTATTCCGCCGCTGTCCATAAAATCCGTATAATACCTGTCGTTATTGGAACCGTTAAAAAGGAATCCTTCCAGCTCCATATCTTCACCGGGATAATATCGCAGACCGCAGCACAGTCCGGAATTCCAGTCACAGTACAATTCCAGCTGCAAAACGCCGTCTTCCGCAACATATTCAAAATAAGGCTCCTGACCGTCAAAGCCATATTCACGCAGGAACGCTTCCCTGTCCGCATATTCCCGCACTGCGGCGTTGTCTGCCCTGTGGTCGGTTACGGAAAGGGTGGCTGTAGCAGAAGTCAGCGTTCCCGCTTCATCGTCCTCCCATTCTCTGTTTCCCGCATTTTTCTCCTTGGACAGCCGGGACCATTTCTGGCAGTCCACCTGTTCCGCAATCCCCACCGCTTCGGTCTCCAGCCCGGATGCCGCCTGTCCTGTCCCTGCTTCCCCGGCCTCCGCCGCGCACCCTGTCATTCCCATAGCCAATAGCACCAGTATTACAAAAAATATCAGGTGTTGTTTCATGCTCTTCATCTCTGACCGCACCCCCTGCCATACCGCCGTACTCTGCATAGAGACCCTGTCTACAGGTCTTTCAACTCCATCCGGTTCAGGATACCATCCACATCCACGCCGGGATGGGTGGCATAGATCCGGCATATCTGCTCCACAAGCGCCCTGTCCGCCCCCACCTTGCCGGCGATCTCAGCCACTCCCTTTCCTACTTTCATCTCCTTGATGATCCTGCGTATCAGCCGATCCATTTCTTTCTGCGGGAAAGCGCCGGACATCTCCACATCCGCAGTCCGGGGCAGGCAGTCTATCCTCTCCACCTCAAAACGATGTTCCTCCGGAAAAAGCGTCAGCGCCATCATGGTGACGGGAAGCCGAAAACGCCTTGGGCCACAGCTTCCCGGATTCAGGTATGTGATGCCTCTCTCTGTTTTTTCTTCATACTTATGTGAGTGCCCGCAGATCACGAAATCCGCATCCGACAGCTCCGCCCTGATATATTTTTTATTGTGTACCATATAGAAGCGAAAGCCGTATAACTCCGTCTCCAGTTCCATGGGCAATTCCTCCGCCCACTCCTGATCCACATTGCCCCGTACCGCGTATGTTTGGGCGATCTCCCTGAGCCTGGAAAGGATCTCCGGCTTTCCCACGTCCCCGGCGTGCAGGATCGCCTCACAGGTCTCCAGAACGCGGACACATTCCGGTCTCAGAAGTCCGTGTGTGTCCGAAATAACGGCAACCCGGTGCGCTCTCGTCAGCCACTCCATTATGTCCCCTCTTCTTCCACCTTTTTGCAGAATACGATACTCAGAACAGCCACCACCACATGCAGCAGCGAACTTACCGATAAATTCCCTGTGATCACTTTTAGCAGAGTATCAATACCGTAGATCACGATCAATGCGATGGCAGGGATCTGGCATAATCTGATGCTCCCCTTTCCGTCGGAGAACCGGAATCCGCAGATCCCCGCCAGCATATCCAACAGAGCCAGCATCAGAAACAATACCGCCAGCAGAATGAATATAGAGTCTTTTATGGGGCCGAAAAGTCCCTGATAAGATTCCAGCATTGCTGCGATCTCCTCTTTCGCCAGCACAGACGCTGCCAATATGGCCAGGCCTCCCAGAATATCACCTACCCCATATACTATTAATATTGCACTCGTTATTTTAAGTTTATTGCCCGGCATACCTTTTTCCTCCCTCAGTTTTAATCAAATACCTGTATTGATTTTACCATAGTTTGCCCTGAATGTCATCAAAACCATATTTTTAAATTTCCTGTTGACAACTCCTGATTTCTCTGGTATGCTGACTTCACAATTTCATAGTCAAGCAATTGATTTAGAAAGGCAATGACAAGAACAAGTAGCACACAGTGAAACATACAGAAAGCTGCCGGTCGATGAGAGGCGCATGGGAAGCGGTGTGTGAATACATCTTTGAGCTTCGCACCGAATACTGTTCATGGTATCGGACAGTCAGTAGGCTGCGACGGTTCCCGCATCCGTTATCGTGCTAGAGTATAAACCCGGTAATTATACCCGCTGATTTTCCATACAAACGACAGCGTCAATGCAACAACGGGGCGTACTCGAAGAGGCCGCCGGGCGTGAGCCTGGCAGTGAACATCAGGTGGTATCACGAGACATTATGACTCTCGTCCTTTTGAAGGACGGGAGTTTTTTGTTTCCGTTTACAATGATGGAAAAAGCCATGCCTTCAGCCCAATTACGAATACCGCGAGAATAAAACATCTCATTGCCTGCAGCGGATACCTGATTACATGAAAGGAGACAGCAACACAATGAACACAACAAACACAACACAGCAAAAAGCAGAACAGCCAAACATGGAACCGCACAATGCCATGCCGGAGGACACAGCGCCTCTACAGGCTCAGGTCGCACATCAGCTTCGCATCATCAAACAGGGCTCCGCAAATCTGATCGGAGAGGAAGACCTGAAAAAGAAACTGGAGCGGAGCGTCCTCACCAAAACCCCGCTGAAGATCAAATTCGGCATGGACCCCAGCGCCCCCGACCTGCATCTGGGGCATGCCGTGGCGCTTCGCAAATTAAAGCAGCTTCAGGATCTGGGGCACACCGTGATCATCATTGTGGGCGACTTTACGGGAAAGATCGGCGACCCCACCGGAAAAAGCAAGGGCAGGAACGCTTTGACGGACGCGGAAGTACTGCGAAACGCCCAGACCTACCAGGAACAGGTATTCCACATCCTGGACAGGGAAAAGACCATCGTACGCTACAACGGCGAATGGCTGGAACTGCTGCAGCTGGATCAGGTGCTGAAGCTTGCGTCCACCATCACTGTGGCGCGGATGCTGGAACGGGACGACTTTCAGACCCGGTTCCGCAATAATACCCCCATCGGGCTACATGAATTTTTTTACCCGCTGATGCAGGCATATGATTCCGTGGAGATAGAAGCGGATCTCGAGCTGGGCGGCACAGACCAGACCTTTAACATCCTCATGGGCAGAAGCCTTCAGAAAGACATGGGGCAGGAGCCTCAGGCGGCGCTGTTCATGCCCCTTTTGGAGGGAACGGACGGCGTGGAAAAAATGAGCAAGAGCCTGGGCAATTACATCGGCATCTACGAGGATGCCAGAACCATATTTCAGAAGACCATGCAGATACCGGACAACATGATCGTCAAATATTTTGAACTGGCTACGGATATCCTGCCGGAAGAACTGGACCGGGTCAAAGCCGAACTGGAAAACGGCTGCAATCCCAGGGATATCAAGCTGCGGCTGGCGAAAACGGTGACTTCCCTGTACCATACTGCCCAGGAGGCAGAGGATGCAAGAGACTTTTTCATACAGGCATTTTCCAAAAGGGAGATTCCTGACCAGGCGGATACATTGTCCGTACCCTTTGGCCAGGGAAAGTTTTCAGACTACATCCGACCCCTGGTGGCAGCAGGCTATGCCGCCAGCGGAGGCGAACTGCGCAGGATGGTGGCGCAGGGCGGCATCCGGAAAAACGGCACGCAGCTGGAAAACGTGGATGAACTTATCAACTCCGGTGATGTGCTCCGGATCGGAAAACGCAGATTTGTTAAAATAACATATGATATGTGATTTCAGCGGGTGCATCCGTTCCGCCGGATACACCCGCTATATTTAAGATTGACTCTCACTTACAATGCGCACCTGCTTCCCGGAAAAAGCAATACCATATTTCACAATATTAGTGATCCCATTATTTCTCAATTCGGCGTCATACCGCTTCTCACTGATCTGGTCAAGAGCCTCCCTGGCCCGCTTTTCCAACTGCTCTCCGCCAAAGTTCCTGCCATACTTCACCTCGATCAGGATCCCGGGCAGCTGTTTCGTTCTGGGGTACAGACCGATATCAAACCTCCCGTCCCCCGGCTCCCTGTTGGAAACGATCCTGTACTTGTCGTCCATCAGCGCCAGCATACCCGCCGTCAATCCATGGAAAAAACTTTCCTCCCCGGCATCATAGTAGCTGATCGTTCTGTCCAGGTATTCCGCCAGCGCATTCTGCAGCTTTTCCTGATCTTTCATGTAGATGCTTTCCGCCACTTTCTCTGCGGAAGATCTTTTCACCGCGCCGCACCTGATCAGATGATTCAGGATCTCATTCCGATAAACTGCGCCGATCTCCTTATTGGGTATCTCGATCTGACACAGATACGAGCCGGTGGGCAGCAGCTCCCCTTTTACGGCTTTAAGGTATCCCGCAGCCAGCAGCAGGCTGTAGATATTGGCCGGATCCTCTTTCAGGGAGGGATAGATCACATTCATATCGATCCGGGCGGCCACGGTTTCTCCCTGTAAAAGAACCTCTAATTTTTCCAGCACATCCGGCGCGGCCACGTTCAGTACCTCATCCAGGATCTCATTCCTCCCGGTATTGGCCCAGTACGCCTGTGGCACGCACTTTTTGGAAATATAGCAGATCACGGACCAGGGATTAAATATCTCCGTGGATCCGAACAGATATCCGTCATACCACTGGCAAAGCTCTCCGTATGAACTCTCCGCATGATAAGCCCCCAGCATATCTCCCACTTCCCGCACGGTAAACCCGAAATACTGGCTGTAAGCGTCATCCAGCACGGAATTCACATCCAGATTGTTCAATCCGCTGAAGATACTCTCCTGCGCGATCCGGAGTATCCCCGTCAGGAAGCCAAAGGATAAATGCGGGTTATCCTTAAATCCGCCGGAGAAGAAATTTCTCATGAATCCCACGATCTTCTCATAATAATCCTGCGAATATCCCTCCTGGATGGGCGTGTCATACTCATCGATAATGATGATCGGCGCTTTCTTATGGTATTCATGCAGCATACGCGACAGATTCTCCAATGAGGCGGACAACTCTACCTCCGACGCCGTACCGGACATGATCCTGTTCAGGTAATCCCGCTCAAAATCCGCCAGCGTGCCATCCTCGAACAATTCCCTGTGCCTGCCGAACTCCGCCTGGAGCAGAATGGATATCTTGTCTAAGGCCGCCTGCCAGGAATCATATTTCACATCCTTGAAAGTGAGGAAAATGACCGGATATTTCCCCTGATGGGAAGTATATTCCTCCCCATATTTCCATATCTTCTTATCCCTGAAATATACGCTGGTATCTTCTTCGGATATCTCAAAGAAAACGCGCAGCATATCCATGTTCAGGGTCTTCCCGAATCTCCTCGGCCTGGTAAAAAGGGAGACCTGGGCTTTCCTGTCCAGCACATCCCTGATCAGCAGCGTCTTATCCACATAATAATAATCCGCCTGGGCTCTTTTGTAGTCGGAAACCCCGATGGGCATGGAAAGAGTGGATATGGGCTTTTTCCGGTACGCACCGCTTTTGATGCGGTTATCCGCCGGCCTCACCGCGTCCGCGGGGATCTGCCAGTCCCGCCCCACTTTCATAGCTCCGGGGATCTTCCCGTCCTTGCACAGACCGCTCACCGCTCTGTCCGAAACATTCCACATTTCAGCGATATCCTTGCAGGAAACCATATGCATATCCGACATCTCCTTTCCATTCCGAGATCTATACACCTATTATATATATTTTTCGGAAAAATATCAATACAATATAATGTTCTTCCGAAAAACATGCGCCAGTCCGGTCACAATATCCATCGCAAGGATGAACAGGTTCGAAAGGCGAGGGAACTTCCGGCTCTGCTCATTCACGCAAAAAAAGACCCAGCCTTCCGGCCAGGCCTCATTTCCCTGATCACAGTATTTCTTTATATACTCTGAGCACATTCCGGCAGAATATCATATCCAGCTGGCTCTCCGTAAATCCCGCCCTGCGCATGCCCTCCCAGAGGGCTTCCATCCCCTGTGCGCCGGGAATCTCCTCATAAGTGCGAATACCGTCAAAATCGCTGCCAAGGCCCAGCACTTCAATGCCTCCCACATTGGCGATATGCTGCGCGTGGCGCGCCACCGCCTGGATGCTGCCCTGATTCTCCACTCCTACCGGCTTTTCCGCCAGAAAGTCCGCGCAGTAATTAAGACCTATGACGCCGCCTCTGTCCGCCAGCTTCCGGATCATGTCATCGGTCATATTCCTCACACAGGGGCAGACGCTCCTGGCATTGGAATGGCTTGCCACAAAGGGCTTCCTGGTCACTGCCAGGACATCATAGAACCCTGCGTCCGACAGATGGGACACATCGGGTATCATACCCAGGCGTTCCATCTCGGCCACTATCTCTTTTCCCTTTTCCGTCAACCCTCCCGTGGTATTGCTGGTACGGTTAAAGGCTTCAAACGCCGCCTGTGCCGCCTCCCGCTTCCGCTCATATTCCATAGTGCCCGGCTGGCACTGTTCCCATGCCTTTCTCGCTTCCGAGGCTTTCCTGCCCAGTTCCCCGTCAAAGTTGGGGAATCCGATCTCATTGGGAAAATTCCAGGTCAGCGTCATCATGCGGACCCCCATCTCATACAGCTTGCGAAGCTTCCCTATCTCACCCTTACAGACCGCGCCCTCTTCCACGGTCAGCATGGCGGACATCTTTCCCGCCGCTTCATTGGCCGCAATATCCTCATAACACAGTACAGGCGCTATCAGATTCCGGTTGCGCTCCAGTTCCATCCGGTAGTGCTGATACAGCCCGCAGACTCTTTCCCAGGGGTCTCCGTCACAGTCCAGTTCCACGAACATGGCAAAATTCTGGAGCAGATAGTGGCTGTCCCGCATGCGCTCCAGATCCAGATGGCATCCGTTCTGGCGCAGTTCCTCAGGCTTTCCCTGCTCCTTGAGGCAGAGCAGTCTGTAAATAGTGTCACAGTGCATATCTATCACTTTCATACATCAACATCCATTCCCTGGTTTTGCTCTTCTTCGCTTTCAGTTTCTCTGACAATAGCGTGCTCTTTTAAATAAGTCTTCCAGATATCGATATACTGCGCTTTCAGGTGGACTCCGTCAAAGGTATAGGAAGCTTCCATTCCGCCGGTCTCATCACAGATCTTTGGATTCACGTCCAGATAGAAAATCCGCTCATTGTCCGCCAGCTGGGAAAGCGCCTCGTTCCGCGCCTCGATCCCCTCATTATTGATATAATCGCCCTGCTCGGAGCGTTCCGTGGTGACTTTGATGATCCCCTGAATATAAAGGATCGCGTCGGGCTGCAGTTCCAGCAGATGATCCACTGCTTCCTGATATGCCGCCACAAAGCTTTCCACTGTCCCGGTGCCCATCTCATTGATACCGATCATCAGGTATATCTTGGCATAAGTATTCTGTGACAGGGCCTCTTCCACCGTTATCTTCTTCCTCTGTCCCTCCACCGGCACGATCTTGGAATCAAACAGCTTATAGATGGTCAATCCCGTGGAAGCATAGAAATCAGCCGTCTCCTCCAGACCGCCATATTCAAGCATTCCCACCGTGCGGGAATCCCCGATAAAGACGGCGTCCGCAAAATAGTCGTCCTCCACCGTATGGTACATCTCTCCGCCGTCGGGCTCTGATGCCGCGGATCCCTCCGTCGCCGGATCGTCCTCTGGGGGCATCGCCACATCTTCCTCATTTGATATGACGGCATTCCCTCCGTCGGAGAAAGCAGCGCCGTCCGCTCCCGACACAGTCGTTGCGTCCGCGCCGGATACAGTAATCTCCTCCGCGCCTGGCACAGCAGCCCCATCCGTTCCGGATACGGAAGCCCAGGGCGTCCCTTCTTCCGCCCTGACGGTATCTGCCTGCCGGAAATCCTGCTTGATACCCGCATACCAGTTCTTGACCTGTTCCAACGGCTCCGCATAAACCTGCCAGTCGTCCACCACCGACAGGTAAACGATCCCCGCCATAACCCAAAAGATCATATATCTCCATTTTTTTAACCACTTCATGATATCACCTGTTCTTTATCCGCGAAAGGCTGTTCATCATCCAGCCCGAACCTAGAAATTCCGATACATAAACGGATTCTGTCCCTCTACCTGTAACCTCCATACGCAGAACCAGAAGAGCGCGATCAGCAGGAGCATTCCCGGCAGACTGTCCTTAAACCTGTTAAAAAGCTTCTGCAGCAGCGGCGTGCAGGCAAACCCTCCCGCCGCGAACAGGGCGCCGTAATTCATCAGCGCTTTCTCCCAGTCGCCCGCGCTGACGCGGATCCCCTCCACCACGCCGAACATCCTGCCCAGATAAATCCCCAGCTGGGAAATATCCGTAATGGCAAAGCACATCCAGCTGATGGGGATCACAAACCACAGATAGAGATGGGGCAATCCTTTCAGGATACCATGGGAAAACAGCTTTCCCACACCCAGCCGCTCCAACTGTCTCTCCAGCACGATCAGGATCCATAACATGAGCCCCCACAACAGAAAGTTCAGGGTACGCCCATGCCATAATGCCGTCAGCAGCCATACGCACAGCAGATTGAACAGGGTGCGCCACTCGCCTTTTCGGTTTCCGCCCAGAGGGATATAGACATAGCGACAGAACCACCGTCCCAGCGTCATATGCCACCTGCGGTAAAACTTTCTCACGGAACCTGCCATATAGGGGTTGTTGAAGTTCGACGGCAGAGTAAAGCCCAGCATCTGTCCCAGGCCCACAGCCATCAGAGAATATCCGTAAAAATCGAAATACAGCTTCATGGAATAGGCAACGGCCGCCATCCAGGCAAGGGGTGTGGAAATGCTCTCAAATCCTGTAACCTGCACTTCTCTCCACAGCAGCCCCAGACGATCCGCCAATAATACCTTAAAGACCAGACCCACGGTAAAGATCTGTAACCCGGCCTGTATGTTCTTCGCAGAAAATTCTCTTTTGTATAATGTCTCCCGCACCTCCCCATAACTGGCTATGGGGCCGGAAAGCAGCTGTGGGAACATTGTGATATATGTCGCCAGCCGCAGAAAGGAGGTCTCTTTCGTCTCTTCACCCTTATACACATCGATCAGATAAGACAGGATCCGGAACGTGTAATAACTGATGCCCAGAGGCAGTCCGTTTACGCCGATCCCACTCTTAAATACCGCAAGTACACCGATATTTCCTGCCACGGCCACAGCCAGCAGGCATTTTCTTTTGTATTCTAATTTTCTTTTCCTTTGTTTCCTATCCTTACCTTTCAGCCTTGCTCCTCTTGCAAGGTGTAATCCCAGAAAATAATTTACTGACACTGAAACGATCAATAACCATAAATATTCCGGCTCCCCAAAAGCATAAAAAACCAGGCTTCCTGTAAGCAGTACCACATTCTTCATATGCCGGGGAGTCACACCATACAGAAGCAGAAACAGCGGCAGAAAACAGAGTAAGAATCCTATACTGCTAAATACCAAGACCTATCACATCTTTCATCGCTTCTATATATCTATAGTATCGTTTTAGCTGCCCTATTACAACAAAAATTTTCTTAATTTTACCTAACAATTTTTTACAAAATTATTGCAAATCGGTCTTATTATGTTAATATTAAAAAGCGGAGGACTCAAAACATGAACAGCAAGTTTTTTGACCTGAAAAAAGAAAAGCAGGACAGGATGATCAACGCGTCCCTGAAGATATTTGCCCTTCAGGGCTACCGTCATGCCAGTACTGACGATATCGTAAGGGAAGCCGCCATCAGCAAGGGACTGCTGTTCCATTATTTCGGAAGCAAGCTGGGAGTCTATACTTTTATCTATGACTACAGTGTCCGTTATATGAATCTGGAACTGAAATCCAATGTGGATCCCAAAGAGAAAGATATGTTCCTGCTCTTAAAGCAGACGGAAGCAGCGCGGATGCATGCCATGCGCGGTTATCCCTATATGCAGCAGTTCCTGAACCGCTCCATGTCCGAGGATGTGAGCGAGGCGCTGCTTGCCATTGAAGCCAAGCGCAATGTTCTTGCGGAAACCTATAACGCCATCGACCGACAGATGGACTTCTCCGCGTTTCCGGCGGGAATAGACGGCGAAAAACTCCGTAAGATGCTGGAACTCTCCATCATGGGCCTGATGACAGAGCGCTTTCATGACGCCTCTTTCCAGCCGGAAATGCTGTATGAAGAAGTCTGCAGTTATCTGGATATGGTCAGGAAACTGGTCTACAGGTGATCGGCTATTTGCTCATTTTGTATGGGGGATCCGCCGGATATCCGCCCTTTAATTTCTGCATTCCCCGCTGGATGGCATCTTTGGAATCTTTCCAGTCCGCATCCTTGTTCTTGTAGTCGAACTTTTCCACCATCCATGCCACATCTTCCGCCACGCGCTTCATATTTTCTTCCATCAGGGGCAGCACCGTCCCATAAAAGCTTTCCCTGTCCTTATCCGACAGTTTTGCGTCCGCCGCCTGGCAGAGATCTCCCATATGGGACAGGCAGAATCCTTTACTGTTCCTGATCTTCTCCCGGAATTCCCCATCCTGTTTCCAGAGGTAGAAAAAGGTGTCCAGGTATCGGGCGTATGTATCTCTGTACTGTTTGCAGATATAGCAGGACTCCTCTTTCTCTTTCACCCACATGCCTATGGCGTTGCCGCATTCTGTAGTTTTCAGGAATCTGTTTTTCAGACTGCTCTTGCCGGGCCTGAAAGAGGCAAAAGTCTTCTGCATCTCCCCGATCATCCGCATATAATGGGTCTTCAGGATCCAGGCGTTGCCAAGCGTATTGCCGTAATCGAACATTTTCTGAAAATGCGTTCGACAGAATCCCGCCTTGTCCGTCATTTCCCGGATATCAGCCTCCATGTATGAGGAGCCGCTGCCCAGCACAAAGTCCAACAGATCCTGCTCTATGCTCCGCTCAATAAAGCAAAAGGGACATTCGTCTCCCGCGTTCACCGCATCATTCAGGGGAATGGTGTATAACTGTTCTTTCATGCTCTTACCTCGCTTTTTGATTTATTTTACATCAATTTCTCTGATTTATCAAAATTTAATGCATATTCTCTTTTCAAATCCACAAAATTGTATTAAAATATCAGTATGGATAACCAACTGAAAGGAGTAGCCCGCTTATGGCAAAAAAATTTGGAAAATTCCTGCTCTTTACCGCTGCAGTAGGTTCTGCTGCCGCTGCCGTTTACTACTATATGCAGAAAAAGGATTCTGCAGTTGAAACGCCTGCCGACGAGGATTACGATGATCTCAGCGAGGAACTTGATGATAAGACGGAATCCTCCAGAAATTATGTGTCCCTGAACACAGATACGAAGACCGAGCCGCCCTCAGAGGAGCAGGGTTCCGAAGAACAGAGTTCCAAGGAGCAAAGTTCCAAGGAACGAAGTTCCGAGGAACGTAGTTCCTTTGTCCCCCTCTCCGAGCAGGTGAAGAACGCTGAGGAGACCGTGGAGGAAGAAGAATTCTTCGATGAGGAAGACCCTGCGGATGACAGCGCCCCCGTCGGTGAGCATTGATCCACGATCGTTCCTGTCAGGATATTTACATGAAAATGTACTTCGGATTCCGCATCCAAAAGTACATTTTCATGTATTTTTTTGCGCTGGCCTCACAGCCATGCTTTCCGCAGCCTCTCCACGCCTCCGGCGATCTGCTCCTGCGTCAGTCCTCCGAACCCGATGAGCACCGTGGCTCTCCTGTCGGAGTCTTCCACCATATTCTCCGACAGTCCGTAGACTTTCACGCGTTCCCTTCCGGCCCTTTCAAGCAGTTCCTCCTCCGACACATCACCCTTTGCGGTAAGGATCAGGTGCAGGCCCGTATTTTCACCTGAGATCGTATAATCCCTTTTAAAGGGCTCCAGGCAGCGGAGCAGCAATTCCTGTTTCGCCCTGTATATTTTCCTCATCTTGTTCAGATGGCGCTCAAAATATCCGTCCCTGATAAATTCATTCAGGATCCTCTGGTCGATCCTGGATACTGTACAGGAATAGAAAGAGCACTCCCTCCAATAGCGCTCCAGCAGAGATTGCGGAAGCACCATGAAACTGACACGGATCGCCGGTGCGATCGCCTTGGAAAAAGTGCCGATATAAATGACCTTCCCCTGCCTGTCCGATGCCAGAAGAGCAGGAATCGGCTTGCCGTGATAACGGAACTCGCTGTCATAATCGTCCTCGATCAGGTATCGGTCAGACGCTCCCGCCGCCCACTTCAGCAGTTCCGTCCTGCGGCCTATGGGCATGACCGTTCCCATGGGGAACTGATGGGAGGGCATCACATATGCTGCCCTGACATTTTCCCTGACCAGGCAGTCCGTGCGCATTCCGCTCTCATCCATATCCACTGTCACGATATCATATGCAAATGACCGGAAGATGCGATATGTACGGATATAAGTAGGATTTTCCATGGCAATGCACACATGACGCCCCAATATCTTTTCCAGAAGCATCAGCAGATAATCGTTTCCCGCGCCTACAATGATCTGTTCCGGCCTGCAGTTCACTCCACGGGAGGAATGCAGGTATCTGCTGATGGTCTCCCGCAGGTCATGATCTCCCTGAGCCTCTCCTCTGGCAAACAGTTCGCTGTTCCCATCGGTAAGGATATTTTTGGTGATCTTCTTCCAGACCCCGAAAGGAAAGCCTGACATATCTATCTCATGGGGGGAAAAATTGTATTCCCACGCTGTCTCTTCCTGTGCATTGCCCGCTCTTTCCCGCTCTCCCAACAGTTCTTTCCCTGAATCCTCCATGCGGAACAGTTCTTCCATGGCACAGACGAAATATCCCCTGTAAGGCCTTGATTCTATATAACCCTCGCTGAGCAGCTGTTCATAAGCGTACTCCACCGTGCTGCGGGCCACCTGCAGATATTCCGCCAGAGAACGCGTAGAGGGAAGCCTCTCTCCTGCCAGAAGCTTCCCGTCTTTGATCTCCGTTTTTATATGGTCATATATCTGCTCATACAGACACTTATCACTGTCCGTGCGCAGTTCGATCGTCATATCATACATAGGGCTTACTTATTGTTCTTTATCTGCAGCATGATCTGTTCTTTCAGATCCCTTGCCTTGTCTTTCATACGGGTGTTCGCAGCGCTGGAGGTAAGGATCGACGATACCATACGGCTTGCCACATCATACTTCTTTAAGTGGGCAGCCAGCACTCCCAGCAGATAGTCTATGGTGATCTCATCCATGCCGCACATGGGAAAGCCCTCGTTCTGACGCGCTTCCGCAAAACCGTTGTACGCGTTCTGGATATATTCTTCTTCCCTTGCTTTCAGTTCCGCCACCAGTTCCGGAGTCCCTTTCTCCGTATCTGTTACAGACTCCCGATAGCCTCTCATGAGCCATGCGCTCTTGAGGCAGATGTATGCTTTTTCACTGGCCCTGCCACGCTTTACCACAGCGTTTGCCAGAGCAAGCTGATATCTGTCCACCGCTTCCTCATAGCTGTAAGTATCGTTCGTATACTTGGGAATCTTTACGTTCACGCTGATCTTTTCCTTTATCAGCTTCGCCTGAGGGCCGGTCAGGTTGGGAAAGAATCTGGTAAGCGCCGTATAGCCGCAGGTTGGGCAGAGTATCACATCATACTTGATGGTGTCAATGCCTTCATAGCGAGGCCTCAGATCCTGATCCGTACCGATCAGCTTTGCCTTTCCTGTCTTCATGATCTTGGTCGGAACATCCGCGTCACAACAGGGGCATTTAAAGGTCTTCTCATAGATCATATCTTTTTCTTCGACCTTCGCCGGTTCCTGTGCTTTCTTTTTTGCTTCCGCTTTCTCGGCCTCCCCGTAAATATCCATATCTTCCAGGCCGTTCAGACCCAATCCCCCTAATCCGGACAATAAACTCATAATCCATACCTCCTATTCCTGTTCTGAAACTATTTTATTCTGATAATATTTATGCACTTGCTCAATCCTTTTTGGGCAGTACGAACGAACTCTTCAATGAAACGATTCTGTTGAACACCAGTGCGCCAGGTCTGGCATCCTTGGCGTCCACGCAGAAGAAGCCCTGACGCACGAACTGGAAGCGGTCATATGCTTTCGCTTCCGCAAAAGCAGGCTCCAGCCGACAGTCTTTCAGGACGATCAGGGAATCCGGGTTCAGGTATAATTCTCCATCCTCGCTGTAGATAGCGCCCTTTTCATCCGCTACGGCTTCATCGATCAGATTCTCATATAAGCGCACCTCCGCGTTCACAGCCTCCCTGGCGGCAACCCAGTGGATGGTCCCCTTTACTTTTCTCCCGTCAGGACTGTTCCCGCCTTTGGACGCAGGATCGTAGGTACAGTGTATCTCCGTGATATTGCCCTGTCCATCCTTGACGCAGCCGGTACAGGTCACGAAGTAAGCGTTCATGAGGCGTACTTCATTACCGGGGAACATACGAAAATACTTTTTAGGCGGTTCCTCCATGAAATCCTCCCGCTCTATATACAACTCCCTGCCAAAAGGCATCTGTCTGGTACCAAGATCCTCATTTTCAGGATTGTTCACAGCC
Organism: Lachnospiraceae bacterium; assembly: GCA_023664345.1. Classification (GTDB taxonomy): domain Bacteria; phylum Bacillota; class Clostridia; order Lachnospirales; family Lachnospiraceae; genus Acetatifactor. Next base: position 59,599 of record JAMPFQ010000017.1, read on the forward strand.
GTTACCATCTCTGTCTGATCCTCAGGATAATTGTCGATGATCAGCTTCACGGGATCCAGCACCGCCATATAGCGGGGCGCCTTGGGCTTTAAGTCCTCCCGGATGCAGTATTCAAGCGCAGCGGAATCCGCAACGGACTGTGCCTTGGACACACCGCACATCTCCACGAACATCCGGATGGACTCAGGGGTATATCCCCGCCGTCTCAGCGCGGCGATGGACACCAGCCTGGGATCATCCCAGCCGTCCACCTTGCCATCCAGAACCAGCTTCTTGATATACCGCTTGCCTGTGACAACATTTTTCAGGTACATCTTTGCCTGCTCGATCTGTTTCGGTGGATGGGGATATTCCAGTTCCCTGACCACCCAGTCGTAAAGAGGCCTGTGATCCTCGAATTCCAGCGTACAGATGGAATGGGTGATCCCCTCGATGGCATCCTCTATGGGATGGGCAAAATCATACATGGGATAGATGCACCACCGATCTTTGGTGTTGTGATGCGCCATATGCGCCACGCGGTAAATGACGGGATCCCTCATATTGATGTTGGGTGACGCCATGTCGATGCGGGCCCGGAGCACTTTCTCGCCATCGGCATATTTTCCGGCTTTCATATCTTCAAACAGCTGCAGATTCTCTTCCACGGAACGATCTCTGTCGGGATCTTCCCTGCCAGGTTCGGTGAAAGAGCCTCTGTACTCCCTGATCTGCTCCGCGGTCAGGTCGGACACATAGGCCTTACCCTTTTTGATCAGCTTCACCGCTGCGTCATACATCTGCCCGAAATAATCGGAGGCGAAGAACAGCCGATCCTCCCAATCCGCTCCCAGCCACTGAACATCCTCTTTGATGGACTCCACAAACTCAGTGTCTTCCTTGGTGGGATTGGTGTCGTCGAAACGCATGTTGAACTTGCCGCCGTACTTCTGTGCAAGCCCGTAATTGACCAGTATCGACTTGGCGTGCCCGATATGGAGATATCCGTTGGGTTCGGGCGGGAAACGGGTATTGACCGTGTCATATACACCCTCCGCCAAATCTTTCTCAATGATCGTCTCGATAAAATTCTTTGATCCTGCTTCACTCATCTATAGTTTCCTGTCTTCTTTCCTTTCACTTTTCATTCTTACTGAATTGATCCAAATCGCACTGTTATAATCATAGCACACTTTCCCGTGCCTTAGCAAGTAGTTCTTCCGGTGTATAAACAGAAATCGCATACTGCCCCTCGCCGCTCCTCTGGACGATCAGCCTGTCCTGTTCGGCATCCAGGGCCACCAGATTCTCGATCACGCCCAGCAGCTGAAAGTCCGGGCTCAGCATATAACCATAACTGATCCCGCAAACGTAATGGTTTCCCCGGCTATCCGTTCCCAGATCCCGCCGCAGGTTGGGCGACTGTATTTCAAAACTCCCCTCAAGGGAGAAATCCGTCCCATCATAGATGCGGCAGACACCGTTACTGTAACTGGCGTACAACAGGCTGCCATCCTGACTGTAGAACAGTACCTCCGTCAGTTCCGGCTCCTGAAGCCCCATTTCCCTGGCAAACTCCACCGCCTCGCTCATCTGCATGTATTCTTCTTCCGGAAGTTCCACCACATCTTCCTGAAGAACAAAATCCTGATTTTGGGAGTGATCATATATGGTCACACTATTATCCTGATAGGGAAGCACCAGGAAGCCTTCCGCGGATGGCAGGAATTCCCTTACATTAGTGGAATGGCTCTGGAACTGATCTTTGATCACAACGTCCGTCATATTGGATACCATGACCGTATGAAGTTCACCGCTTCTGGTATACACAAAAAACAGGTCGCTTCCCGTGCTCACGGCTCCACCCGCCACACTGCTTCCCAGGGGAAAGCGCATATACTCCTGCCCGTCCGCCATGCCTGTGAGCCTGGTTTCCTGGCTGGTGACTAGCAGCAGCTTATCCGCGCCCTGCGCGTAAGGACGCATGATATTGGAACCTCTGCAGTTCTCATAAGTACTGCTCCATATAATTTCATGTGCTATCAAATCCCATGCCGTAAGTCTTGCCCTGAAATAATCATAATCTTCCCCGGTATAATTGTCCAGCACATATGCGATATCGCCTACGATCTCCACATCCGCGACACGATATATTCCTGCAGGCGTCTCCCACCGTTCCCCCGTAGACAGTTCCCAAAATATAAGCTTTTCCTCATCCCGATCTTCCTCACCGCTCACAGGAGCCTGAAAGACCAGCAGCGGCTCTTCCTTGCCGAAAAACAGTTCTCCCAAAGAAGCATAGGGAGTATCTGCCTGATAAGAACCGATCTCCTCCAGAGAATCTCCAAAAAAGACCCTGACCTGTCCCAAGCTCTTCACCGCCAGATAATCCCCCTCCGGATCCGATACCAGTTCCGTAGGCAAAACTTTCTCCAGAAACGGAAACACCTCCCCCGTGTCCATATCACAGATCATGACTCCGCCCGACCGATCCTCATAAGCGAACCTGTGCCCTGAGAGGAAGGTAAATGTGTCGTTCCCGCCTATGGCCCGGTCACAGTCCGTTCTGGCCAGCAGTTCCCGGCCTGTAACAAGATCCCAGAGCGTGAGCGTGCCGGATTCATCGTAAGTCAGCAGTTTCTCTCCATTCGGCGACAGGGCCATATTATAAATAACGCCTGCTGTTTTTAGCTGCCTCTGCGCCTTGATATAATTTCCATTATCATACACATGAAGGCTTTCCGTAAGGGCATACTGGGCTTCCGGCGTATATGGCAGCGCCATCCCCTCATATTCGGTCAATGCACTGGCAGCTGTTTCTATTGCCTGTATCCTGTCCCCCTGTTCCAGGAGACGCAGAGCCTCCGCCGCCAGAGTCCGGGCCTGGTTCTCTAAGAGTGCATCGTTCTGAACCGCTATCTCCGCCGCCTGCTCCTCCAGTGTAACCGCCTGTGCTTCAAGCTGCTCTTTCTGACGCTGAATGCGCAGCGCCATGTAAGTGCTGAACGTCCCAAAACAGAGGCACACCGCCGCAGCCGCCAGGGAAGCCGCCAATATGCGCTTCAGCCGCCGCTCCCTGTGCCTCTGGCGCAGATCGTCGTAATTCAGGGAAAACATGGGCGCCAGCAGCCGCAGTTTCTCCGTCCTCAGGGCTTTCAGCATCTCCCGTTTCGTCCTGCCCCGGATATCCGCCGCCAGCGGCTCCAGCTGTCTGCGCACCGTTTCGGCGGTTCCATCGGGATGTTGTATGGTCTCCTCCTCGTACAGCAGTTCCTCGGGGAAAGAATCCTCCGGCTCCCCCTCGATCAGCACCGCAAACACGTTTTTCCGCCCATGCATCCCGATAAAGGTTTCAATCTCTTTCCGACACCAGAGGGACTCTTTCAGTCTGGGCGAACAGATCACGACCAGATATTCGGACTGCCGCAAGGCTTCCGTGATGTTATCTTCCAGACTATTGGTCAGAGGCAGTTCATCCCTGTCCCGAAAGACACGACTGATCCTCGTCCTTCCCTCCGTCCTGCCGGAAAGCTTTCCCGGCAAACGAAAAGCCTCCATCTGCCGATGAAGGTTCTCCGCCGCGAATTTATCCAATTCCTTATGCCTGTAACTGATAAAGGCGTCATACCTGTATTTCATCATAACTCCTTGCAAAAATATCCCGTTCCACCACATAAATGTCGTGGTGGTCGTCACTGCGGACCGCAAGATAATCCCCTGGCCTGCCCAGCATATACTTGTTCTTATCCCATGCCGTAAAAACTTTCACGCCCTTGTCCAGGGGTCTGGCATGGATATGTACCTCTCCGGTAGGGACACATGCTCTCGCCAGATCGGTCAGCGCCAGTGTCTCTCCGTTTTCCCGGTTCTTGATAGTGGGCGCGTACTCTGTGGCGCTCAGGGTCTCCCGCCTGTCGTAAGGCTGATCCAGCGCCTGATAGGATCCCATGAATTTCTCGCGGCGGCTGGGGTAGACCTCTCCTTTGATGCCGATCATGATATACAGATCCTCTTCCACCGTCATATCCACATCGCCCTCCAGGGTACGGATGGTGATCAGGGTTCCCACAGGCAGGATCTCATCCGCTTTCACATAGCCTACGGGGATCTTCCGTTTCAGATAAGGCTTCATGGTATCAAGATCCGCTTCGTAATCTTCGGCGTATATGAGTTCGAAGCTGTCAAAATACTGCGTCATGCGGTTGTTAAAATAGCCCTCCGCATGCATGGTGGGAAACTTTTCCTCGTAACGGCGCAGGCTGATGAAACCGCCCGCCTTTTCATAATGGCCGCCGCCGGATCCGATCCCCTCCGCCAGGTAGGCCGCCAGTTCACTGGCGTTGACCTCCCGGATACAGCTTCGCACCGAGAATTTATAGCCGTCGTTCACCTCATTGAACACCACGCAGGTCTTGATCGCGTCCACCTGGAGCAGGAAATCACTGATCAGCCCCAGGATATTGGGGTCGCAGGGCTGGGATTTGATGACCGCGAACTCGTAATCGTCATTATAGCTGTACCTGATCAGGGCAATGCCGGCTATCTCCAGTTCTTTCAGGGAAATATTGGAATTCCGAAACAGCGTGATCAGGCTGTTGTCCACCGGAAGTTCATCGATCATATCCATATCCAGCGGATTATGCAGTTCCGAGAACTGATTGGTGTCGGAATACAACCCGTAATACAGCGCCGTTCCCAATCCCTGGTCATCCGTGATCGGGAAGTTCTCCTCCGCCAGCATCTTCCACACCAGGGTGGCGCAGCTGCCAAGCCCCGGATGGATCTCCGTCCATCTGGTGTACTCCACTTCCGCCTGGTGATGGTCGATGATGGCCACATTCTCCGCCGCCAGCTTCGTCACATTCCCCGCGCCGTACTGGCAGTCCGCAGTGATCAGCAGTCCCTCCACCGTCAGGGACGCTGCCTGCTCCATGGGGATATACTCCACCGGAAGCTTCAGCTTCTCCACCATCAGTTTCAGGTTTGATTTCTGGATCTGGTTCCTGCCGCTGTACACCAGCCGCACCTGTTTGCCCCTGCTTTGGAAAAAGCAGTAAAGCCCATACCCGGAGGCAAGGGCGTCCGCATCCGGGTTGTCATGGCACTGAATCGTTATCCGGTCAAATTGTTCAAGGTCTGAAAGCCTCATTTATCATTCCTTTCTGGTTCAATGCGGCGCTTCCGCATTTCCGCAAGCATCCGGTTCACGTTTCCTGCATCTCAGTTTCTAATGATGGAACAGCCTGATGCCCGTAAACGCCATCACCATCTGATATTTGTCGCAGCACTCTATGACCGCGTCATCCCGCACGGAACCGCCGGGCTGGGCGATATATCTCACACCGCTCTTGTACGCTCTCTCGATATTGTCGGAGAACGGGAAAAAGGCATCGCTTCCCAGCGTCACATCCTGCATCTTATCCAGCCACGCACGTTTTTCCTCACGGGTGAACACGGGCGGCTTCACCTGAAACGTGCGCTCCCAGATGCCGTCCGCCAGCACATCCATATATTCGTCGCCCATATATACGTCGATGGCATTATCCCGATCCGCCCTGCCCAGCCCGTCCACAAACTGCAGGTTCATCACCTGAGGAGACTGGCGCAGGAACCAGTTATCTGCTTTTTGGCCTGCCAGCCTGGTACAATGGATGCGGGACTGCTGTCCGGCGCCGATACCGATGGCCTGGCCGCCCTTTACATAACACACGGAATTTGACTGGGTATATTTTAAAGTGATCAGTGCGATCTTCATATCGATCAGCGCTCTCTCCGGAACCTCCTTATTCTGCGTCACAATGTTGGAAAGCAGATCCCCATTGATATCCAACTCATTCCTGCCCTGCTCGAAAGTAATGCCATACACCTGTTTTCTTTCGATCTCAGCGGGAACATAGGCGGGATCGATCCGAATCACATTATAATTGCCTTTCTTTTTGGACCTCAACAGTTCCAGCGCCTCCTCCGTATAGCCGGGAGCAATGACGCCGTCGGACACCTCTCTCTTGATCAGCCTTGCAGTGTCGGCATCACAGACATCCGACAATGCGATGAAGTCCCCGAAGGAAGACATCCTGTCCGCGCCCCTGGCCCTGGCGTAAGCACAGGCAAGGGGAGAAAGCCCTCCCAGGTCATCCACCCAGTAAATCTTCGCCAGCGTGTCGTCCAAAGGAAGTCCCACCGCCGCTCCTGCGGGGGATACATGCTTGAAAGAAGCGGCAGCGGGCAGACCGGTGGCCTCCTTCAGTTCCTTGACCAGCTGCCAGCCGTTGAACGCATCCAGGAAATTGATATATCCGGGCCTGCCGTTCAGCACGGTAACAGGAAGTTCGCTCCCGTCCTCCATGAAAATGCGGGAGGGCTTCTGGTTAGGATTACATCCGTATTTTAATTCTATCTCTCTCATTTCTCGTTACTCCTATATTCATAATGGGATGTTGTTAAATCTATATTTAATTTTCGGCGATTTATTGATTTTTATTGACGATCCTGGTCTCGTACTCTCCAGACTCTATGTCAATATATCTGACAAACAGGGAAACCTTGTTCTCCTCATTCAGGCTGTTCCAGATCATCTCCGTAAAGGCATCGATATCCCTGTCAATAGCTATCTCCTCCGGCTCGCCCCGGAAGCTGGGCAGCGGATCCCCGTCATGCATATAGGTATGGATGAACCGCCCCTCCCCCGCCTTGGGATTCTCGTAAGCGAACGTATTGCGGATGCAGGTGGACGGGTCTCCGTTGTTGCTCTTTAAGATGGACATGGCATAGTTATAATTCCCGCCCTCGATATGCATGATGCCGGAAATTCGTGGAGTGTAATTGGGAGCGTCCGGCTCAAACTCCCTACACCTCAGCGACTGCTCGAAAGTCAGCTGGCTGTCCATTCCCTCATAGATGGTATCCGTCTGATCCCCGTTGGTGACAATGGTCTTATTTCCCAACACACGCACCGGCGCGTAAATGACCAGGCTGGGGTCTTCCAGTTTAGCGGGGTCGAAAGCCTCGGTACGGATCCCTTCTCCATCCGTCACAAAGATTCGATTACGGCTGTTATTGCTCCTGCCCATGATAAAGTATGCTGTGACTGCCTGCTTTCCGTCCGCGGAGCGGCCGATGACGATCCCCCTGCCAGGGTACGAGTTACTCTTTAATTCCTGTTCCAGTGATAACATGATCGTTGTCCTCCTATATCCAAAATCTTACACGTTTTGACTGAAATATGCAATACTTTTAAAAGATAGAACGGACGCATCCCCAACTGTAGGGACGCGCCCGTTTTACATCATATGTTCAGGCATCCACACTGTAATTGGGCGCCTCTTTCGTAATATGTATATCATGGGGATGGCTTTCCTTCAGGGAAGCGGCGGAGATTTTGACAAACTGCCCGTTCTCTTTCAGTTCCTCGATATTATGCGCACCGCAATAGCCCATGCCGGAACGCAGGCCGCCCAGCAGCTGGAATACGGTATCCTCCAGTTCGCCCTTGTATGCCACACGACCCTCCACGCCTTCGGGAACCAGCTTCTTGGCATTCTCCTGGAAATAGCGGTCCTTGCTGCCGTTCTCCATGGCCGCGATAGAACCCATTCCGCGATAAACCTTGTATTTCCTGCCCTGGAACAGTTCAAATTCTCCGGGGCTTTCCTCACAGCCCGCGAACATACTTCCCATCATGCACACATTGCCGCCCGCCGCGATTGCTTTGGTGATATCGCCGGAGTACTTGATGCCGCCGTCCGCAATGATGGGCACGCCGTACTCTTTCGCCACGCTGTAGCAGTCCATGATGGCCGTGATCTGAGGCACGCCGATGCCCGCCACTACACGGGTGGTGCAGATGGAACCGGGCCCGATGCCCACTTTTACCGCGTCTGCGCCGTTCTCAATGAGGTCTTTTGTAGCCGCCGCAGTAGCCACATTGCCTGCGATCACCTGCAGATCGGGATATTTCTCCTTGATCATCCGCAGGCAGTTCAGCACATTCTGGGAATGGCCATGGGCGCTGTCCAGGACCACTACGTCCACTTTTGCATCCACCAGCGCTCCCACGCGGTCCAGCACATTGGCGGTGATGCCCACGCCCGCGCCGCAGAGCAGCCTTCCCTGGGAATCCTTTGCGGAAAGGGGATATTTGATGGTCTTCTCGATATCCTTGATAGTGATCAGGCCTTTTAAATTGAAATCTTTATCTACAATGGGGAGTTTCTCTTTTCTTGCCTTTGCCAGAATCTGCTTTGCTTCTTCCAGGGTGATTCCCTCGGGGGCGGTGATCAGATTCTCGCTGGTCATGGATTCTTTGATCTTCTTCGTGAAATCGGTCTCAAATTTCAGATCGCGGTTGGTAATGATACCCACCAGCCTGCGGCCCTCTGTGATAGGAACGCCGGAAATGCGGAACTTGCCCATCAGGGCGTCCGCGTCCCCCAGCGTATGTTCAGGAGTCAATGAAAAGGGATCGGTGATAACGCCATTCTCGGAACGCTTTACTTTGTCTACTTCCTCTGCCTGCGCTTCAATGGACATGTTTTTGTGGATGATACCGATACCGCCCTGCCTTGCCATAGCAATGGCCATCCGGTTCTCTGTTACCGTGTCCATTCCCGCGCTCATCATGGGAATGTTCAATTTGATCTTCTTTGTCAGCCAGGTAGTCAGATCCACCTGATTCGGTACGACCTGCGAGTACGCAGGCACCAACAGCACATCGTCAAAAGTAATGCCTTCACCGATAATCTGTCCCATTTTCTTTCCTCCTGCATGAAAAATGCCCTTTGTCCGGAGGCAAAAATACGTCGTATTTTCAGAGATTCCTTCGGACAATCACCTAATTGTTCAGATGAGTTTATCAGAGATTGATTGTACTGTCAATAAGAATTTTTGCAAGTGAATAGATAACACAACGGGTGTAATGTCTTCGCGATCCACTCAAAGACCTTACACCCTGTTTATGCCGCTATTCTTTGATATAGTCTATCTCGCTGAGATTGATACCTGAAGCTGTCAGGATGACTTTCAACGCTGTGTAGCGCCTTTTCATCTTCTTATATGCTTCAGAATCCTTATCGCAGGACTGCATATAATCCTGCAGCCTGTCAAACTCTTCCACTGACATTTTGAGCATTTCTTTTTCAGTCATACAGTCACCTGCTTCCCTTTTGCTTCCGCTATTACATTACACTCGATCAGTCTCAGTCACTGAATATCTTCCTCGGCGCCGCGTTTTTCATGACCTTGATCATTTCCTCGGAGGGACTTAACAGAATCTTCTCCCCACCTTCATAGTACATCACATAGCGGCGGTCAGGCTGCAGTTCCTCACCGATGCTGTAATCCTTTACCTTCGCGTTATCCCGCCGTCCGAAATTGTCCAGATGGTAACTCTTTATGGGAGCCAGGACCTCGATCCTGTCCAGACTGTAGGTGGCAACCCGCTTTCTCCTGGACTTTGCCATCACTTTGTCTACCACGACCTCCTTGTCCAGGTAGAGATACTCATACTCAATCTCTGTGAGCCAGCTGGAAAAATAGGCCCCCACGCCAAATGCCACCGCAAGGATGAAAGCCAGCGGAATGACAAACATGATAACGGCAAAGACCACTGTCAGCGCGATCAATAGCCCTTTTAAACATTTTTTCCAACCCGAAGTTTTCGTCTGTATCAGACATTCTACATATGTGTCACTCATATTTTCCTCCATTTCAGTTCCGTTTCAGAGCAATCTGCGCCTTGCCGTCTGAACGGCTGCCCATTCCGGCAAAGTACCTATTTTGTCGTGTCAATATTACTATAACGTATATTGGGACAAGTTGCAAGCATCCGTCGCCGCTTTGCGGCTCATCTTTTATTTCATGAGCGGAACTGTTGCTATCAGCAGCTTGCCAGTTCATAATAAAGCCCTTTCTTCGCCATCAGTTCCTCATGGGTCCCTTCCTCCGCGATGCCCTGGTTGCCGATATAGAGGATACGGTTCGCGTTCCGGATCGTGGACAGACGGTGAGCCACGATGAACGCCGTCTTGTCTTTGAGCAGCACCTCCAGCGCTTCCTGGATCAGCAGTTCCGTCTCCGTGTCGATGGCGCTGGTGGCCTCATCCAAGATCACGATAGAGGGATTTTTCAGGACGATCCGGGCAAAGCTGATCAGCTGCCGCTCTCCGGCAGAGAGGCCGCTGCCCCGCTCCTCCAGCACATGCCCGTAGCCGCCGTTCAGCCGCTGGATGAACTTATCCGCGAATATCATACGGGCCGCCTCTTTACACTCCTCGTCAGTAGCGTCCCATCTTCCGTACCGGATATTGTCCAAAATTGTTCCCTTAAAAATGAACGGATCCTGCATCAGCACCCCTACCTGGTCGCGCAGGGAATACAGGCTGGCATCCCGCACATCCACGTCATCGATCCTGACACTTCCCTCTTTCACATCATAGAACCGGGTCAGCATACTGATCACCGTGGTCTTGCCCGCCCCGGTAGGCCCCACCAGGGCGATGGTCTCCCCGGGTGTTACATGGAGCGTGAAATGCTTCAGGATATCCACATTTTCCTCGTAACAGAACGTAACGTCCTGAAAATCCACTTTGCCTTTGACATCCTTCAGGATCACCGGGTCTTCCTTATCGTGGATCTCCACCGGATAATCGATGGTGTCAAACACCTGCTCCAGATTGGAGCTTACCTGCGCCAACTCCTGGATGATCGTGGAGATCTGCGCCAGAGGATCCTGGAACGCGCCCATATAGCTGGTAAAAGTAATGACCACGCCCGCCGTGATCCCGACATTTCCTCCCAGGATCAGCGCCAGCGCCACGCCAAAGATGCACAGCGTCCCCGTATGCCAGAAAAACTGTACCACGGGACTGTTCAGCCGGGATCGCTTTACGATATCCCACCACAGATTCATGCTCTCTTCGTGGATCTGTCTGTAGATTCCTTTGTTGATCTCGATCCTGTTATAATTCTTGACAATCTGTTCCCCCATGATGGATTCCACCAGAAAAGCCGTCCGGTTGGAATTCTTCGCCCGGTGGGCGGCATACATCTTCCGCAGGCGGGAACGCAGCCAGAAGATAATGGCCATCATGGGCACCACCGCGCCGAACACGATCAGCGTCAGCATGGGGCTTAAGGAAAGCATGAACACCGTCACCACCACCAACTTCACGATATAGATGGCAAACATCATCACATAATTGGAGAAAAAGTCCGCCAGACCGTTGATATATTCCGTCACCCGCACCACGATCTTGCCATCCGGCCGATTGTCAAAATAATCAAAGGAGAGCAGCTGCAGCCTCTCGAAAATATCCGTCCGTATCCGGGTGATGATACTGAGCCCCATTTTGCCCATGCTCCTGGCCTGTACGAAAGTGGACAAAATCTCCACCGCGGCAAGCAGCGCCAGGCCTCCGCCCACCAGCGCCAGCTGGCGGTAATCCTGATCCGGCACCACTTCGTCCACGATCAGCTTCAGCAGACGGGGCGGGAGCAGGGATACCACCGCCGCCACCAGCATCATGCAGCTGACCAGGAAAAGCAGCTTCTTATAGGGAAGGATATACGCAAGGGTCCGCCCCAACTGCCGTATATCCACCTTTTTTTCAATTTTTTCATCCTCAAAAAACGTATTCCTACCTGCCATATCCTTATCCTTTACTCACTTGCCAACGGCAACATTTATTTTGCCCAAGGACTATCTCATTTCCTCTGTTATCATTTCCCGGCCCGGCTTTTTATATCGTAGGATCCAGCCTGACCTCATCCGCCTGCTGTTCCTGCTGTACCCGGTAGATATGGGCAAAGCTTCCGTTTTGTTCCATCAGTTCCCGGAAAGTGCCCCTCTCCGTGATCACGCCGTCTTTCATATAGAGGATCTCGTCACAGTCCACTACGGAGGAAAAACGGTGTGCCGTGATGATCAGCGTCTTCTCCGCAAAGTGCTCGTAAATATTCCTCAGGACGATATGTTCCGTATTCACATCCAGCGCGGATGTGGAGTCATCCAGCACGAACACGGGCGCGTTTTTCAAAAATGCCCTGGCAATGGAGATACGCTGCTTCTGCCCGCCGGAGATCCCCAGCCCCCGCTCTCCCACGATGGTCTTATAACGCTCCGGCAGCGCATCGATGAACCGGGCCGCCTCCGCGTCGGTGGCCGCCTTTGTGACCATGCGCTCGTCGATATCCGCCCGACAGAACGCGATATTGGATTCAATGGTATTAGAAAACAGGAACACCTCCTGAAATACATAGGAATACATCTTCCGCAGGTTATCCAGGCTGAATTCCTTGATGTCGCGTCCGCTGATCGTGATCTGCCCGGATGTGATATCGCTGACCCTCACCAGGGTCTTCAGCAGAACGCTCTTACCGGATCCTGTCTCTCCCACGATACCCAGCTTTTTCCCGTAGGGAATGCTGATATTGATATGTTTCAGGATATTGTGCCCATCCATTTCCACGGAGACGTCTTTCAGTTCAATATCCGGCGTGTCACAGCGCAGCGTCGCCTCCTTATCCTCCGGCACCCTGCTTTCCTTTTCCATGAAGCGCTTCAGGGCCAGACCCGCGATGGTCTGCTGCTGCATATTGAAAATGTGGTTGTTGACGCCTGTAATGTTATTCATAAACCGCATCACATATGTAGAGGAGGATAAGATATATCCCACGGTTATGCGCCCCTGCATCACCAGAACCGCCCCGATCACGATGGTGCTGATATAGGCGATCTGTTTGATCGTGTTAAAGGTCAGGTCAAACTTGGAGGAGAGCCAAATCTGCTTCATCCTGGCGTTGAGGAAATTGGTGTTTACATTCTGGAACTTTTCTTTCTCCAGTTCTTCATTATGGAAAGAGCGGACAATGCGGACCGCGGCGATATTTTCCTGAGTGGTCAGGTTCATCTCCGAACTTTTCTGGCGGATCTCCCTGAAATTCTCCCGGGCTTTCCGTTTAAAATCCAGCACTGTCCTCACCAGAAAAGGCATCAGCAGGAGCGGGATGATCAAAAAGGACAGATTGATCCCCGCGATCAGGGTCAGGGTCATCACCAGCATGAATATGGCATCCCCCAGATAAGGGATCCTGTGGGAAAACAGTTCCTTGAACATGATGGTATCGCTGTTCAGGATCTGCAGCAGTTCACCGGAGTTATACTCGGCAATGGTGACCGAATCCAGATCCATCAGCTTGCCATATGTCATATAGCGGAGATCCGTCTCCAGTTTCAGGCCGATCCATTCCTGCATCAGATCCCTCACATAGATCAGCACGATGCGCAGGAACATCAGGATCCCGAACGCCGTGGCAATGGCGAAGAACAGTTTCATGGTACGGGGTTCCCCGAACCGTCCCGTGAGCAGGAAATGGAAGATACCGCCGCTGTCCTCCTTAACCTCCCCTTTCTGGATCACGAAATCGACCAGGATCCCGGACAGAAGAGGCAGGAGCAGTTCCGCGAAGATCCCCAGAAAGCTTAATGCCTCCGCCAGGACCGCTACAGGCATGTTCTTTTTAAAATACCGATAACCAAAACGCAATGTCTCCATAATCTCCGCTCCTTGTCCCGCGCGTGTTCTCATCAACGTACAATCGCCATTATCCTCTAACCTATCGAAAAAGTCAACCCTGAACAGGCAAATGTTTTATTCATTTTTTAGATTCTGCTAATCCCCCGTTTATTGACAATCCCAACAAAAGAAATTAAGATATAAGGAAAGAACATGCTTGCATGTTCGGCGGCAGCGAATGACGATCATGAATCCTAAGATCCATGATACGATATATCAATCAGAAAGGCGGACAGGCACATGGCAGTCATGGATGAATTCAGGGAAGAACGGGAGGCGTTGAAGCATGGAACGCCCAAACAGAAATTTACTTATTTCATGGATTATTATAAATGGTATGTGATCATCGCTGTGATCGCCATCATCCTTGGCATCTACACAGTCCGCGAGATCATGGACCGGAAAGACACCGCACTGTATACCTGTCTGCTGAACGCTATCGAACTGGAGGCAGCCCAGGAGTACAACGCGGGATTTGCTGAAACCATTGCACTTGACACAGACAAATACCGTCTGACTTTTGACGCGAACATCTGGATCGACCCTGACGTTATCGATGAAAATACCATGGTAAATTCCCAGAAGCTGATGGCGCATCTGGCCGCCGGGGAACTGGATATCATGCTCACGGATCAGGATTCCATCACCAATTACGCGTATCAGGATAACTTCCTTACCATGGAAGAACTGCTGCCCCCTGAACTGTATGAGAAGTATGAGCCTTATTTCTACTATATCGATATCACCACTATGGAGGAATGGGATGCCTTTACATCCGATCCCAGCAATCTGATGCTGGATATGTCCTACGACTTCCCCGATCCCCGGAAGCCTGAGGAGATGGAAAGGCCGGTGGCGATCGGGATCTTTCTGGACGAGTGCGCGGGATTGAGGAAAAGTTATCATTTTCAGAGCGATGATGTGGTGTTTGCCGTGTTCGGCAACACTTCCCGCGTGGAGACGGTGCTGCAGTATCTGGAGTATCTGACGGACGGGACGGAATAAGATATATAAGGGGAAAAAGTCCTGCGGCATATGGATATCCGCAGGACTTTTCTTAGCTTTCTGTCATTGTCCATTCCCCTCACAGCAGTTCTTTCAGCATCCGGTTCACAGCAGCCGGATCCGCCTTTCCTTTCATGGCTTTCATGGTCTGGCCCACCAGGAAGCCGATGGCTTTCTCCTTGCCATTACGGTAATCTTCCACCGACTGGGGATTGGCAGCGATGACCTCCTCCACGGTCTTGCGCAAGGCTCCCTCGTCCGTCACGGTCTTTAACCCCTTTTCCTCCACATACCGCTCAGGATCCACGTCTTCCGCGAACATGACCTCAAACACTTCCTTTGCCACGGTGGAATTGACGGCTTTGCTCTCCGTCAGCGCGATCAGCTTTGCCAGGTTCTCCGGTGAAAACCGGATATCCTCGGGATCCAGTTCTTTCTCTTTCAGCAACCGCAGAGTCTCGCCCATGAGCCAGTTGGACACTTTCTTCGGCTGGCTGCCGCAGGCTACGGTGGCTTCAAAAATATCCGCCATATGCTTGGAGCCTGTAATGATCTCTATATCATAATCCGGAATGTCAAATTCCGCTTTATAACGCGCCATTTTCTCGGTGCGGAATTCCGGCTGCCTGGCTTTCAGTTCCTCCAGGTACTCGTCGCTGATGCTCACCGGCGTCAGGTCGGGATCGGGAAAATAGCGATAATCCTGGGCGTCCTCCTTGGAGCGCATGGCGTAGGAAGTCTCCTTCGCATCATCCCAGCGCCTGGTCTCCTGCACCACTGCCTTTCCCTCCTCCAGCAGATCGATCTGTCTCGCCCTTTCGCCCTCGATAGCCCTTGCGATAGCGCGGAAAGAGTTCAGGTTCTTCATCTCCGTACGGGTGCCGAACCGTTCCGCCCCCGCTTCCCTCACGGACAGGTTCACATCCGCCCGCATGGAGCCCTCCTGCAGCTTACAGTCACTGGCGCCCAGGTACTGGATGATCAGGCGCAGTTTCTCCAGATAAGCAATGACCTCCTCTGCGCTGCGCATGTCAGGCTCGGACACGATCTCAATGAGGGGCACGCCAGATCGGTTATAATCCACCAGCGTACAGTCCTCCCATTCATCGTGGATCAGCTTGCCCGCATCCTCCTCCATATGGATCTCATGGATGCCCACCTTTTTCACGCCCTCCGCCGTCTCGATCTCCACGGAACCGTTTCTGCAGATGGGCAGATAAAGTTGCGAGATCTGGTAATTCTGGGGATTATCGGGGTAAAAATAGTTCTTGCGGTCAAACTTGCAGTACCGTGTGATCTCACAGTTTGTCGCCAGCCCCACCGACACCGCGTATTCCAGCACCTTTTTGTTCAGCACGGGCAGGGAACCCGGCATACCGGTGCAGACCGGGCAGGTATGGGAATTGGGCCTGCCTCCGAAAGCGGTGGAACAGCCGCAGAAGATCTTGGTTTTGGTGGCCAGTTCCACATGAACCTCCAGACCGATGACGGTTTCATATTCTTTTGCCATTCTATACACCGGACTCCAGGCCAAAATGCCTGTATCTTATCCTTTCTTCTTATTCTTCCTACACGGTTTATCAGGAATCTGCCTCTCTTCTGACATTTTCCCGTGAAAACGAGCCGATCATCTTTCATTTTTCAGCTGCTCAAACGTGTACGCCGCCTGGATCAGCTTCTTCTCCTGGAAGCAGTCCCCGATCAGCTGCAGGCCGATGGGCAGTCCCCTGCCGTCCGTGCCGCAGGGTACACTGATGCCGGGCAGCCCCGCCAGATTGGCAGAAATAGTATAAATATCGCCCAGATACATTTTCATGGGATCGGCCAGGCTCTCCCCCAGCTTCGGCGCGGTGGTGGGAGCTACCGGCCCCAGAATGCAGTCGTACTTTTCAAAAGCCTGGTCGAAAGCTTTCCTGATCATTGCCTTTACCCGCAGCGCTTTCAGGTAATAGGCGTCATAATAACCGGAACTGAGCACAAAGCTTCCCAGCATGATACGGCGTTTTACCTCCGGGCCAAAACCTTGGGAGCGAGTCTTTTTATACATCTGGTGCAGCCCCTCCGCATCCTCCGCCCGGTAGCCGTATTTGATGCCGTCGAACCTCTCCAGGTTGGAACTGGCCTCCGCCGCCGCAATGGTATAGTAGGTGGGGATCGCGTACTCCACCAGACTTAAGTCAAATTCTTCCAGCACAGCGCCGTTTTCTTCCAGCAGCTTGGCCGCTTTCAGCACGGCCGCTTTCACTTCCGGATCCAGCCCTTCCCCGAAATAGTCCCGGGGGATCCCAATGCGCATCCCTCTCACATCTTTTATCAGGGCGCCGGTAAAGTCCGTGTCCGCCCGCTGGACGGAAGTGGAATCCCTGGGATCGTGGGAAGCGATGGTTTCCAACACCGCCGCGCAGTCCTCCACCGTTTTCGTCAGGGGGCCGATCTGATCCAGAGAGGAACCGTAGGCAATCAGTCCGTATCGGGACACCGTGCCGTAGGTGGGCTTCATTCCCACCACGCCGCAGTAGGACGCAGGCTGACGGATGGATCCGCCCGTGTCGGAACCCAGGGCGAAGAAGCACTCCCCCGCCGCCACCGCCGCCGCGGAACCGCCGGAGGAACCCCCAGGCACATGTTCCGGACTGCGGGGATTTCTGGTCACGCCATAATAGGAAGTCTCCGTGGTGGAGCCCATGGCAAACTCGTCCATGTTGGTCTTCCCGATAAGGACGGCTCCTGCCTTTTCCAGGTTCAGGACAGCCTCCGCGGAAAAAGTGGGGATAAAATTCTCCAGTATCTTAGAGGAACAGGTGGTCAGGACGCCTTCCGTACAGATGTTATCCTTGATTGCCACAGGCACGCCTGCCAGAGGCCCTGTCAGTTCTCCCGCCTGGATCTTCTGCTGAATCTTGGCCGCTTTTGCCAGGGCGGCTTCCTTTTCTATCGTCACATAGCAGTGGTAAGTGCCTTCCCCTGCCTGGATCTGCTCAAGCACCGCCTCCATGGCTTCCACCGCGGTGGTTTCCCCCGCTTTGATGGCCGCGCCGAGGGCTGTGGCGGAAAGAGATAAAAGTTCTGTTTTTTCCATTCTGATACCTCCTTAGTCGAATGTCCTGGGAACCACGAACATATTGTCTTTTTCGCCGGGCGCGTTCTGCAGCGTCTTCCCGCTCTCGTCCCCGTTGGTCACCCGGTCTTCCCGAAAGACATTCTGCACCGGGAACACATGGGACATGGGTTCCACCCCTGAGGTATCCAGTTCGTTTAATTTATCGATATAGTCCAGCATCTCGCCCATAGACTTCTTGGCCGCTTCCTTTTCTTCTCCGGAAAGCTCCAGCTTGGCGAGGATGCCCACATATTCTATTGTCTCATCATCAATGATTTTTGCCATATTATTTTACTCCCTGATTTTAATATGCACCTCACGAAGCTGCTGCTCAGTGACGTCGTTGGGGGCGCTGCACATCAGATCCTGGGCGGAACCGCTCATGGGGAACGCGATGACCTCCCGGATGTTTTCCTCCCCCCGAAGCAGCATCAGCATACGGTCCACACCGGGCGCCATGCCCGCGTGAGGGGGTGCGCCGAACTGGAATGCCTGGTAAAGAGCGCCGAACTTCTTCTGTAAAGTCTCCTCGTCATAACCGGCGATCGCAAATGCCTTCACCATGATATTCATATCGTGGTTGCGGACGGCGCCGGAAGATAATTCAATGCCGTTGCACACAATATCGTACTGATATGCCAGGATCTCCAGGGGATCCTGTTCCTCCAGCGCCTCCAGACCGCCCTGGGGCATGGAGAAAGGATTGTGGGTAAAACCGATCTGCTTTGTGTCAGGATCCAGTTCGTACATGGGAAAATCATTCACATAACAGAAGCGGTATGCGTTCTTCTCGATCAGCCCAAGTTTCTCGCCCAGTTCATTGCGGATCTTTCCTGCGTAGAAGTTTGCCCTTTCCTCCTTATCGGCGATAAAGAAAATGGTGTCTCCCGCTTCCAGTCCCGCCAGTTCCCTGAGTTCCGTCTTGCACTCATCGGGAATGAACTTATCGATGGGGCCTTTGTAGGACAGATCCTCATCAACTTCCAGATAACCCAGACCGCCCATGCCCAGAGATGTGGCAAAATCAAGCAGTTTTGCATGGAATCCCTTGCTCATCTCCGCGTGCACCCTGATAGCGCGGACAGTCCTGCCTATAAAGGGCTTAAAGCTGCATTTCTGGAAAAAGTCCGTCACATCCATGATCCGCAGGGGATTCCGCAGATCTGGCTTATCACAGCCAAATTCCAGCATGGCCTGTTTGTAGCTGAACACGGGATAAGGCGCTTCCGTGACCATAGCGCCTTCCGGGGCAAATTTTTCAAAGGTGGCGGAAAGCACTTCCTCTCCCACCCGGAACACATCCTCCTGGGTGGCGAAACTCATCTCAAAGTCAAGCTGATAGAACTCGCCGGGAGAACGGTCCGCCCTGGCGTCCTCGTCCCGGAAACAGGGCGCGATCTGAAAATAGCGGTCAATGCCTGACACCATCAGAAGCTGCTTATACTGCTGGGGCGCCTGGGGCAGGGCATAGAACTTTCCCTTATATTTGCGGGAGGGCACGATATAATCCCTTGCGCCCTCCGGGGAGGAAGCGCAGAGGATCGGCGTCTGGATCTCCACAAAGCCCAGTTCCGTCATCTTCTGGCGCAGAAAGCTTATGACCCGGGAACGGAATAAGATATTGTCCCTCACTTTGGCGTTCCGCATATCCAGATAGCGGTATTTCAGACGCACGTCTTCCCTGGTCTCCCTGGAAGTCATGACCTCAAAGGGCAGCTGCTGGTATACCTTTCCCAGCACGGCGATCTCCCTGGCCTCCAGTTCGATGGTTCCGGTAGGGATCCTGGGATTATAGGTCTCCTCGTCCCTTTTTTCCACCGGGCCTAAAATACTGACGCAGGTTTCTTTGGTCAGTCCCTTTAACAGGTCGGTCTTTCGGATGACCACCTGCAGCACGCCGTACATATCCCTCAGGTCGATAAAGGATACGCCGCCATGATCGCGGATGTTTTCAACCCACCCCGCAACCCGGAGCGTTTCCCCGATACGGCTTTCATCAATCTCTCTGATCGTAATGTCTCTGTAGCAATTCCTGGCTGTCATATATACTCCTCTTTTCCTGTTGGTGTCTCTGTTGAGCAGACGCAAAAAGAAAGTCCCGAGACACAGTTATCTGCATCCCGGGACGAATAAGTTTGCTTATCCGCGGTACCACCCGCATTGGAACGCCGCACCTTCCATCAAAGGTGTATCCGGCAGTTCCCTCTCTCGCACTTAACGCATGCAACGTGCTGCCCTAATAAACCTTTCCGCCTTTCAGACAGCCTGCTCCGGAGTGTTCCCTTTACCAGCTTCCGCTGACAGCGCTCTCAGTCGGTGACGCCGCCTTCCTGTCGTTTCCCCTGATAAGAGTCTCCTTCATCGCATTTTCAATATGGAAACTATGCTATCACATTTTTTTTGATTTTGCAAGGGGTAAGTGAAATTTTTTACATCCGTCTGAGCATCTCCGAGTACGCCATGATGAACGGCCCGCTGCCCTTGCCCTCATCGGTCAGGTAAAATTCCGTATCCTGATAATTGTCCGTATTGTTAGCCGTGGCCTTAAAGTAGATGTCATGCAGGCCTTCCCCGTCCAGCTTCCGCTCCGCCATGGCAACGAAAGCTTTCACCGCAGCGTCCTCATAGGATCTGTCAAGCCAGCCCTTGCGGATGCCTTTCAGGATGGTATAGACCATCATGGATGTCCCGCTGACCTCCAGGCGGTTTGTTTCCGTGGCCTCCCAGTCCGCCACATTGGCCCAAAGTCCGCTCTCATCCTGATATTTCAGCACGCCGTCCACAAACAGCTTCAGCGCCGCTTTCCGCTCCTCCATATATTCCTCCGGGAGCGCTTCCATCACATCCGCCATCGCCATACCGTACCAGCCCATGGCGCGGGTCCAGTGGTATTTACAGCAGTCATCGGCGCCATTCGCCGCGTGCCAGTACATGCCATCGGGCGCGAGCAGGGTCTCTTTTACCCAGTCAAGCCTCTCCTGCACCAGGGCAAGCTGCCCGGCGTCCCCCGTCTCGGCGGCATAGTGGGCGATAAAGGGCTGCAGCATGTAAATGCCGTCCAGCCATACCTTATACTTGGGAGCCTTATCGTTGGCCCAGCTGTGCCAGTAATTATGGCCCAGGCTCTCCTCGGTATATTCCACGGGAACGATATGACCGGTGGAATTGACATAGGAAGTATCCGTCAGGTCGCGGTACAGGTCGGCGCAGATCTGGAGATACTCTTCCTCTTTCTGAGAGATGCCCGCACGAATCAGCAGAGCCGCGGTCTTGTAACAGTCAGCCCCGTGATGATCCACATAGCCCGCCAGGCTGGGGGACAGG
This sequence comes from Lachnospiraceae bacterium, assembly GCA_023664345.1. Taxonomy (GTDB): domain Bacteria; phylum Bacillota; class Clostridia; order Lachnospirales; family Lachnospiraceae; genus Acetatifactor. Next base: position 80,578 of record JAMPFQ010000017.1, read on the forward strand.
GATCTGTGTCCCTTTTCATCTGACACGATCATAGCGTCCAGATAGGCCTTCACATAGTCGAGATAGGCGGCATTGGCATCCGGGTCGGCCTCATAGATATCATACAGCCCCTCCATGACGACGCCGTTGTAATAACTCCACTCAAAGAGGTAGGGCTTTGCGCCGGGTTCGCGCTTCTCATTGTCCCATGTGAAATGACGCTTTTCGTCCGCCACGACCTCTCCGGGCACATTGACTGCGGAATCGATCGTAAGTGACCTGATGTAAGCCTCCGCTTTCTGCATTGCCGCGTTGATCCTTTCCTGTGTCATACTTCTTTCCTCGCTTTCCTGTGATATTGTTTTTGTAGTTATCTCCTGTTTCCAATCCATCAGCGTCAGGCCGTGGGCGGGGGCGGTGGGGCCTGCGGCGGCGCGGTCCCCTGCTGCCAGGATGTCCGGCATGCTTTCCGGCAGGCGTCTGCCCTGGCCAACCTCCAGCAGTGTTCCCGCGATGATCCGCACCATATTATAGAGGAAGCCGTTCCCACAGACCCTGATCACCAGATCCGCCCCCTGCTCTTCCACCTGGATGGAGTAGATTGTCCTTACGGTGCTTTCCACCTGCGCACCGGTCTGGCAGAAGCTTTTAAAATCATGCTCGCCCTCCAGATACGCGGCGGCCTCCCGCATCTTTCCCACGTCCAGTCCCGCATAGGTAAAATAGGAATACAGACGCTTCACCGGCATGGGGAACTCTCCCCGGTAGATCCGATATTCATAGGTCTTGCGGCTTTTCACATGCCTGGGATGCCAGTCCGGGGGAACCTCCTCCGACTTCTGGATGCGGATATCCTCCGGCAGGCGCTGGTTCAGCGCGTAGGATATCTTCTTCCCCGGCATCCGGTGGCTGGTGTCAAATACCGCCACATTGCCCATGGCATGGACTCCCGCGTCCGTCCGGCTGGCGCCGATCACCTCAATGGGTTCGCCCAGCAGTTCCGTCAGGCATCTGTTCAGTTCCGATTCTATCGTGATACCATTCTTCTGAACCTGCCACCCGTGATAAGCAGTCCCGTCATAGGCCACGATCAGTCTTACTCGTTTCCGTTGCTCCATTATCAGCCCTGTCATTGATTCCTGCTCACAAACTTAGCTTTTAAGAACGCCGCCGCTTTGTTTATCCATCCTCCAGCAGCATTCCAGCCTACTGCTGCCAATGGGATCATGTAGATCACATAGGGGAAAACATATCTGGACATTGCTTCCCAAACCATGGTAAATAGAACCCCCCCCCCCACTAGGATAACAAGCGGAAAATACTGATAAAATGGATTATTTTCTTTCCAAAGCGACACACAATACAGTAAAAAACCTGTATAAAACAGGAACTGGTATTGGTTCATCAATGTTTTCGCCTGTGCGGCATACTTTCCATCCTCCAGCACGATATCACTGACAAAGCGACAGGGCTGTGAATGAAACGAGCGGTTTTCCATAAAACAATTCAACGTCGGATCATTCCATTGCAGCAGCAGTTTTCCTTTGTAAAAATCTTTTGCGCTCATCCCTGCCCCTGACAGAAACATTTTTACTCTGTCACTGATAAAATGCCTTGCATCTTCCCTCGTCTTCTCCGTATCATATCCGTTTTTCGCATAAATCTCCGGCGCATAACCATTATATGTGCCATATCCCAAATCCCCCCACTCATTCATTCCCATGGCGACCCAGGCTTCCAGTGGAATTCCCTGATCCAGGACGATCCCCGAAACACTCTCATAATAGGCAATATTCAATTTATCTGCCACGCCAATAGCCAAAAACAGCGAAACAGCACATACGATAAACTGAATCCTCTTTCTCCGCACACTATATAAAAATGCCATGATAGCAAAAGCGATCAGCAGAACAGGGAAATTTCCCCTTGCCATATTTCCAATAACCGCACTGACAGTCAAAACTGCCCAGCTTCCCGCTTTCCCCTTTTTCAAAAAACGGATCGCCGCCCATATAAATAACAGTCCTGCCGTTGCGGATATGATTTCACCGTAAACATACGGCGTATACAAAAAAAGCGGAAAACAGAATGCCATAAAAATAAGGTAGATAACAAGAGCGCTTTCTGCCGCATTTAATTCTTTCAAAATACGGGTTCCCACAAAAATAATCACAGGAACGCACAGACAGTTAAAGAACTGGATAACAATATCATTCGTTGTCCCAGATATCCAAAACAGAAAACGGAATAATGTTATCAGCCCAAAATGCTGTTTATATTTTCCCAGATATCCGCTCGGCTGCAGATCCGAATAGTCACCATTCCGCATACGTTCCATACATTCCAGTACATACCTGGAATCATTCTGTGCCCAGAAATCGCCGGATATCACCCATGCGAAACAACATATGGCTGCATACAACATGACTGCACTCAAAAGAAAAGTAAATACTTTCTCCTTGTGGATATGCTGAGTCCGCTGTACAACCAACACGACGATCAAAAAAATCCCCATCGTAATAAAATGCAGTATCAGGGAATCATGAGTTTCCCATCTGATCACACTGAACGGTATATCCATCAGGCGGATCGAATAGCCTGTATTATAATATGCCAGAAAAACCGCTATCACTGTACACATTGCCAGTAATCCATATTTCAATATTGCTTTATAACGATATACTTTTGCATCCATAGTTACCCCCCCTCTTGCGTACTCTGGCACGCATACCAATCAATATTTGAAAGTGATCTTCTTTCAAACTTCCAGTCTCCCAACCCCGATACTTACCGCCAGATAAGCCAGGATGCAGAGATAGGCTATCCTGTCGCGCCTCTGGTAGATCAGGGGCTTCATCTTGGTCCTGCCCTCCCCGCCGCGGTAGCACCTCGCTTCCATGGCCATGGCCAGGTCGTTGGCACGGCGGAACGCGGAGATGAACAGGGGCACAAGAAGCGGCACAAGGGCCTTTGCCCGCCTGATGAGATTCCCGCTCTCAAAGTCCGCTCCCCTGGCGATCTGGGCTTTCATGATCTTATCCGTCTCCTCCAGCAAGATGGGGATAAAGCGCAGCGCAATGGACATCATCATTGCCACCTCATGCACCGGCACCTTAAAGATCCTTAAGGGGCGCATCCCCTTTTCCATGCCGTCCGTCAGGTTGTTGGGCGTGGTGGTCAGCGTCATGACGGAAGAACCGATCACCAGCATGACCAGCCGCACCGCCATGGTGAACGCCGTCCGCAGGCCCTCTTTCGTGATCGTCAGTTTCCACCAGGACACCAGCGGCTCGCCCGGTGTCAGGAACAGATTAAATACGACGGTCAGGAGCAACAAAAACAGGATCGCTTTCATGCCCTTTACCATGAATCTGAAAGGCACATGGGAAAGCTTTATCACCATTGCCAGAAAAGCCGCGGCAATGAGATACCCTATAAAATTGCGGAAAAAGAACAATGAAATGATATATAACAGCGTCCCGGCCAGTTTCACCCTGGGATCCAGCCTGTGGAGCGCCGAGTCCGTCTGATAATATTGTCCAAGTGTGATATCTCTGAGCATTTTTCTTCCCTACATTTTCAAAGCCTTTACCACGGCGTCCGCGGCCTCCTCGACGGTGGTGGCGCTAATGTCCACGTCCAGCCCCCTTCGCTTAAGCTCATGCAGGACGTATGTCACCTGGGGCGCCGCAAGCCCTACTTCCTCCAGTTCCTTATAGTGGCTGAACACCTGCTTCGGAACATCATCATACATCACGCTCCCCCTGTTCATGACAATGATGCGGTCCACGTATTCCGCCACATCCTCCATGCTGTGGGACACCAGCAGGATGGTCATGCCCGTCTCAGTCTGGAGTTTCTTGATCTGGTGCAGGATCTCGTCCCTGCCCCTGGGATCCAGTCCCGCCGTTGGCTCATCCAGGATCAGTACCTCCGGCTCCATGGCAAGCACTCCCGCGATAGCCGCCCTGCGCTTCTGGCCGCCGGACAGTTCAAAGGGAGACTGGTAAAACAGTTCATCGGGCAGACCTACTTTCCGAAGGGCGTCATAGGCTCGCAGTTCCGCTTCCTTTTTGCTCAGTCCCAGATTTTTGGGGCCAAAGCAGACATCGGAAAACACGTCTATCTCAAACAGCTGGTGCTCGGGATATTGGAATACCAGCCCCACCTTGCTCCGCAGCTTTTTCCTATCGAAGTCTTTGTCGTAAATGTCTTCCCCATTGAAATACACATGCCCCGAACTTGCCCTGATCAGGCCGTTGAGGTGCTGTATCAGGGTGGATTTCCCCGATCCGGTATGCCCGATGATCCCCACGAACTGGCCGTCCGGTATGGTCAGGCAGATATCGTCCAGCGCTTTCACGGCAAGGGGGGTATCCGCCCCATATATGTAATCTACATGATCCAGAATAAGTGACATCCTGCCTAAATCCCTCTTTTCCTTCCAGGCGCCAGCTGATCGGCAAGTTCTTCTATGGTCAAAATGCCGTCAGGCAGCGCAATGCCCCTCTTTTGCAGTTCATGGGCCAACAGCGTCACCTGGGGCACATCCAGGCGCAGTTCCTGCAGCTTCTCCACCTGGGAAAATATCTGCTTCGGCGTCCCCTCCATGGCGATCCTGCCGTTATCCATGACAAAGACCCTGTCCGCGTGGATGATCTCTTCCATGTAGTGGGTGATCAGTATGACCGTGACTCCCTCCACCTGGTTCAGGCCGCGCACGGCGCGGATGACCTCTTTCCTCCCGTTGGGATCCAGCATGGCGGTGGGTTCGTCCAGCACAATACATTTGGGGTGCATGGCAAACACTCCGGCGATGGACACCCGCTGTTTCTGTCCGCCGGACAGCTTATTGGGGGAATACTTGCGGTAAGCGTACATTCCCACCGCTTTCAGGCTCTCCTCCACGCGTTCCCAGATCTCCTTTGTGGGAACTCCCATATTTTCAGGTCCGAATCCCACATCCTCCTCCACCACCTGGCCGATGATCTGGTTATCCGGGTTCTGGAACACCATGCCCGCCGTCTGGCGCACATCCCAGACCTTATCCTCGTTAGAGGTATCCATGCCGTCCACCCAGACGGTTCCCTCCGTGGGCGTCAGGATGGCGTTGATGTGCTTGGCAAGGGTGGATTTCCCGGAACCGTTGTGGCCCAGGATGGCGATGAACTGCCCCTGTGCGATATCCAGGCTGACGTGATCCACGGCGGTGGTGATCCCCTCCACATTGCCCTCCTCGTCACGCCGGATGTATTCGTATACTGCCTCTTCTGTCTTTACAATACCCATGATATGCCATTTCCTTTTATGCTCTGCTCCTATTATAGTAAATATGGGAAGGAATTACAAGTGGAGGAATCCGAACACATTTACAAAATCCCCGCCGCATGGTAAACTGATGTAAGTTCAGCCATGCAGAAATGATCATGCAGATTGCCCGTGGGAGCTTGCTCACTAAGGACAATCTGCGCGATCATTTCTATAGGGCGGAAGCCCAACATGAAATAAGTTGCCGATAATAGAGTTTATCTGTCAGTGAAAATGTATATGTTGGCAACTTATGAATGGCATGGCTGAACTGTTACTAAACTGATTCTATTCATTAACGGAAAGAGGAATGATTTATGGACAGATCAAAACTGATCAAAATGCTCTTCACGCTGAGCATGATCGTTGTCGTAGCAGTCGGGCTTACGCAGCTGATCCGCGGCAACTCCATGAGCCTGGCGGAGTATGAGCAGCTGAACGCTTCTTCCGATGCCGCGTCCGGCTCCGGCGGCACAGCCGGGACTTCCGGCAAGACTGCGGATGACAAGGGCGCGGACAGTGCCGGTGATGGCCAGGACAGTCCCGCAGGCAGCGCCGCCCATAGCAGTCAGGAGTCTTCCTCCTCAGGCAGCGGACAGGCCTCCCCGGCAACAGCCGGTTCCGCCAACGGACAGGCCACTGCTTCCGGGAACGGGCAGGACACCCCGGCCCCGCCGCTTACAGGCGCCGCTCTGAACGGAACCTCCCAGCTGGAACAGCGCATTTCCCTGACGGAGGATTTCTATCACGAGCCGCTGTCCGACAATCTCTGCCGCTATATCACAGGCATTTCCTACCCTTCCGTCAGTTCGGAGGAGGAAGCCGCCGCCCTGGTGGTGGGCTATGACGACCTGCGCTATGTCCATGTACTGCATTACGACTTCAGCGGAGAACCTGTGGAGGGAGAACTGATCTGCAACGAGTATATCGCCCAGGATCTGGTGGAGATCTTTTATGAACTGTACTACAGCGAATATCAGATCGAGCGGGTCACGCTGATCGATGAGTATGACGGGGACGACACAGCTTCCATGGAGGATAACAATACCTCCTGTTTCAATTATCGGGTAGTAGAGGGCAGTTCCAGCCTGTCAAAGCACGCTTACGGCCTTGCCATTGACGTCAATCCTTTTTACAACCCCTATATCACCTATGAAAAAGACGGCACCGAGAATGTTTCTCCCGCTGCCGCCATGGATTACGCTGACCGTTCCGTCAATTTTCCCTATAAGATCGACGAGGACGATCTCTGCTGCCGCCTGTTCAAGGAGCATGGCTTTATCTGGGGCGGCAACTGGAACAGCGTGAAAGATTACCAGCATTTCCAGAAGGTTCCCAAATAGGGTATGTAACTATATTTTGATCTCCGTCCATTTTCCCTGACGGAAGCGGATGCTTCCAAAGAGGAACCTGGACAGCTGATCCGCCAGCACCCCGAACCAGATACCGGTGATCCCCATTCCCAGCGCATAGCCGAAGAACCAGGAACCCGCCGTCCGCACAAGGGTGACGCTGATGGTGGAGGCGATGGCTGTGTAGAGCGTGTCGCCCGCTCCCCGCAGGCAGCCCATATAGATGACCTGGGCGATCTGCAGCATGACCACAAAGATGATCACATGCATGATGCTGACCCCGATGGAAACGATCTGTTCCTCTCCCTCGAAGAACAGCCGCATCAGGAACCTTGCCCCGCTGAAATACACGATCGCCAGCAATACCGCGATCACGCCGCCTATCATGCGACAGGTTCTTCCGTAATCTTTTGCCCGATCGGGCTGTTTCGCTCCCAGACTGTAGCCGATCAGCGCCACTGCCGTGGCCTGCAGGCCGTCCCCGAAAGAGAACGATAATCCCATGATGTTCATGCCCACCTGATGCGCCGCCATGGCGTCCGTGCCCTGCTTCGCCGCCATGATCGCCGTGAGCATGAAGCCGATGCGCATCAGCACCTGTTCCGCGAACACGCTGTATCCCACCTTGATGATATGGGACAGCGCCTCCAGGGAGGGTTTGATCTTCTGCGTGAATATAAAGGGAATGCTGACAAAATTATCCTTTTTCCATACGGACAGCACGCTCATGATACTGGCCACCACTGTTCCGAGCACGGTGGCAAGGGCCGCTCCCCGGATCCCCAGGGCGGGGAAGCCGAAATGTCCCTGGATCAACAGGTAATTGAAAATGATGTTCACCGTGTTGGAGACAAGGTTCGTGCGCATGGTGATACGCGTGTTCCCGGCGCCTCTCTGGGCAGAATTGACGCCCATCTGCACCACATTGAAGATCATGCCGCCCATGATGATCTGAAAATAGAGCACCGCGCTGTCATGGGTCAGGTCTTCAGAACCGCACAGCCGGATAATGGGATCTGCCAGCGCTACCAGAAGAAAACTGAGAGCCACCGCCGCCAGTACGATAAAGATCAGGAACGTAGCGAAGATGCCGTTTGCTTCCTCCCGTTTCCCCTGTCCCTTTCTCCTGGCCACCAGAGCGGATATGGAAACATTTGCCGCAATGAACAGCGACAGTCCCAAGAACTTGGGCTGAGTGGTCAGCCCCACCGCCGCTACCGCATGGGAACCCATGGAACTGACCATAAGGGAATCCACAAGTCCCGCAAACGCGGTGAAAAAAGATTCCAGCATGGCGGGCCATGCCATATCCAGTGTCTTTTTGATATCGTCTTTGTTATATCCTCGAAACATTTTTTCACTTACCATTTCTTTTTTGCGGATGGAACGCTGTTATTTTATGAACAGAACCGGACCCGATCTGTCGATCGGATCCGGTCTCACATGACACAGATATATTATCATACCAGCTCGAGAACTACTTCCATAGCTCCGTCACCTTTACGCTGGCCTACCTTAATGATCCTGGTATATCCGCCCTTGCGGTCTGCGTACTTAGGCGCATACTCGTCAAACAGCTTTGCCACCAGATCGATCTTCTTGGTGTTCCTCTTTCTTCCGGCCGCCTCCGTGGGAACATAAACAACAGGATTGAGGACTCTCAGTATCTGACGCCTTATATGAAGCCTGGAGGGCAGATCTTTCTTGATCTCTTTCTCCACGGTCTCATACTTGGTGATCCTCTTGCCGTCAACGACTTCTTTTACACGCCTGCCGTCCTTGTCCTTCACTGGAACCTTTACGGAAACCTTGACCATCTCGAAATTGTCTTTCTCCCTGACCGCCATCGCGATCAGGCCTTCAGCAATCTTCTTTACCTCTTTAGCCCTCGCCTCGGTCGTGATGATCCTGCCATGGTACAGCAGCGCCGTTACCTGATTTCTCAGCAATGCCTTTCTCTGGGAAGAGGTTCTGCCGAGTTTTCTATACTTTGCCATAATTTTTCCCTTTCTCCATCTATGGTACATCCGGCCACGCTCTTTGGACTTACTTACCGAATGCGGATCTGATCTCCACTTAGAGATGAACCACAGGCGAACTCTTTGGAATTACCGCCTGAGGAAATCTTACTCTTCGCTGGGGTTCAACTGTAATCCCAGTTCCTTTAATTTCGCCAATACCTCTTCCAGGGATTTCCGTCCAAGATTACGGACTTTCATCATATCCTCGGAGGTCTTGTTGCACAGTTCTTCCACGGTATTGATACCGGCTCTCTTCAGGCAGTTGTAAGAACGGACGGAAAGTTCCAGTTCATCAATGCTCATCTCGAGAACCTTCTCTTTCTCATCATCTTCCTTTTCCACCATGACCTCAGCGTTCTTGGCGTTTTCGGAAAGGTCGATGAAGAGACTCAGATGCTCACTCAGGACTTTAGCCGCAAGACTTACCGCCTCGTCGGGGACCAGAGTCCCGTTAGTGAACACATCAAGCGTCAGCTTGTCAAAATCAGTGATCTGACCTACACGGGTATTATTGACAGTAACATTGACTCTTTCAACAGGCGTATAAATGGAATCGACCACGATCACACCGATCGGCAGATCTTCGTGCTTGTTCTTATCAGCGCTTACATAGCCGCGGCCTTTCGTAATGGTCAGTTCCATATACAGCTTAGTGTCCTTGCCGCTCAGGGTAGCAATGACCAGATCGGGATTCAAGATCTCGATATCCTGATCTGCCTGAATATCGGAAGCATGAACGATGCCCTCGCCCTGGAATTCGATGTAAGCCGTCTTGACTTCATTTGTCTCGCTGTTGTTCCTGATTGCAAGACTCTTGATGTTCATCACGATCTCTGTCACATCTTCCTTTACACCGGGAATGGAACTGAACTCATGAAGCACACCTTCTATCTTGATCTGACTTACCGCCGCCCCGGGCAGAGAGGAAAGCATGATCCTTCTCAGGGAGTTGCCAAGAGTAATGCCATAGCCTCTCTCCAAAGGCTCTACGACAAACCTGCCGTATTTTTTGTCTTCTGAAATCTCAGCGACCTCAATATTTGGTCTCTCAAAATCAAACACTGCAATACCCTCCTTTTTTGGGGCTTACTTGGAATACAACTCGACAATAAGCATCTCATTTACAGGAACATCGATCATCTCTCTGGTAGGGAGATTCTTGATGATCCCCTTGAAGTTCTCAATGTCAACGTCCATCCACTCGGGTACCAGCCTGCCACCGGTCACTTCGATGATATCCTTGTATCTCTGCATGGACTTGGCTTTCTCCTTGATCTCAATCACGTCGCCCGCTTTGATCAGGTAGGAAGGTATGCTTACAACCTTACCGTTCACAAGCACATGCTTATGTCCAACGATCTGTCTTGCCTCTCTTCTCGTTCTGGCAAAATTCATTCTGAAGACCACGCTGTCCAGTCTCCTCTCCAGCATGATCATCAAGTTCTCACCTGTCATTCCTTTCATCCTGTCGGCTTTCTTGTAATAATTCCGGAAAGGTTTCTCCAGAACGCCGTAGATGAATTTCGCTTTCTGCTTCTCGCGAAGCTGCAGGCCGTACTCACTTACTTTCTTGCCTGCTCTCGTGTTCTGTCTGTTCGACTTCTTGTCATAACCCAGGTAGGAAGGCTCCAGTCCCAGAGCCCTGCATCTCTTTAATACGGGTGTGCGATTTACTGCCATTTTACTCTTCTCCTTTACAGATGTTTACAATATCGTTATACGATACCTTCTTCCAACATATTTATTTATAAAAAACATATCATCCGAAAGAACTTCTTCTCACACTAGACTCTTCTGCGCTTGGGAGGACGGCATCCGTTATGGGGAACGGGTGTCACGTCACGGATGCTCACCACTTCCAGACCACATGCGGAAAGCGCCCTGATAGCAGCCTCACGCCCTGAACCGGGCCCTTTTACAAATACGTCTACGGATTTCAGTCCATGTACCAAAGCAGCCTTTGTAGCTGTCTCTGCTGCCATCTGTGCAGCATATGGAGTAGATTTCCTTGAACCTCTAAATC
>JAMPFQ010000018.1 GCA_023664345.1 Lachnospiraceae bacterium
CGGGGAGATTTTATTTTGTCAAAGTTCAAATTTCATTCTCTATAGGAATGCTTTATTCAATTGCCGCTTGCGGCAATTTGTTCCGATCTCTTCACTTCAATGCCCATGTCCTGAAAGAAATTTCATCTGCAAAAAGCGCAGCTGGAAATTTCTTTCGGCATTTCCGTTCCAAGACTGTTTTGATTCAATTGCCGCTTGCGGCAATTTGTTCCGATCTCTTCACTTCAATGCCAACTTGTTCCCTTACTCTCTTCCTTTCAGCAGGCGTTCTTTCCCCCGGTAAAAGGTCACTCTTGCCCAGTTTTCGCTTTTCCCCAGTATCTCTCCGATTTCCTTGAAAGATAACTCTGCCATGGTTCTCAGATAGATCACTTCTCGCATCTGCTCCGGCAGGTTCTGCATGTCTTTCAGCACGTCAAGGAGTTCGTAGCGTCTGACCACCTGTTCCTCGATCCCCTTTTCCCCGGTATTGCTCCCTGCCTCATCCAATGTGATCTCTTCGGAAGGAATCTCCTTTCCCCGTTTCTCCAGATATTGCAGATAGATATGTTTGGCGATCTGGCAGAGCCAGACGCTGATCTTGCAGCTGTAGTCATAGCGCTCTATGGAATTCATTGCCCGCAGGAAAGTCTCCTGCGTCAGTTCCTCCGCCAGCTGCGAATCATGGCAGTACTTTAAGAGAAAACGATATACCAGTTTCGCGTTTTCCTGATATATTTCCTCCATCTCTTTCCCCCTTTCTGCCTATATATCCGTCCGGCGGCCCATTCGTTACAGTCTGCGATAAAATTTCTCTAAAAATAGTATAGCAGAAAAAACCGCTCTACGCAAAAAAGGCGGTTCGCACCATAAAGTACGAAACGCCTGAAATTTCTGTTGACAGACACAAAACCGTGACATATAATGAATCCATCAGGAGTAATCGATATAACGTGCACGACATTTTGCACATTCCGGCGTTTTCTGCCACCTTACTCATGAACATCAACGGAACAGTGGCGGAGAATGCGATCCATGGATTCTCTGCCGGAAAAGGAGGAAACATGGAACAACCGATCAGAAAAGGAGCAAATGTTCATCATGGCATCACCCACAGAACGTATTTACACCACCGCAGATATTGAGGCCCTGCCGGAGGGAATCCGGGCGGAACTGATCGACGGTAAAATGTATCTGATGGCGTCGCCAACCCTGACACATCAGGATATTTTAGGATGGCTCACTGCCTGTATCTTTAACTACATAACAGGGAACAAAGGAAAATGCAAGGTTCTTCCCGCTCCTTTTGGCGTTTTTATCAAAAAGGATGAGAAGAATTTCTTTGAACCGGATATCTCTGTCGTCTGCAACAGGGACAGACTGGATCAAAAAGGCTGCCACGGCGGCATTCCGCCGGGCATTCTGCCGTTGCCGAAACCGCCCATTCCGGAGCCGGATCCGTAGATCAGGCTGTCGCTCAGCGTCACTTCCGTGGACTCCTCTCCTGCCGCAATCATGTAAGTTCCGCCCAATACCATTTCAGGGCTGCTGACAACAAGAGAATTGAACGCACACTCCGCAGTATAGGATATCAGTTCTTTTCCCTCGGAATCCCGCAGAGTTACTGCCGTTCCTGAAGAATGACCAGCGGTTGTGACCAGGATGGATCCCTGTGTGGACGCACTGCCAAAGTTCATGGCCATGCCGGAACTGCCTGCCGCCACCACGATCCCACCGGTAATCTGGCCATTCCTCTCATAATCGATCGCGCCATTAGCGCCGTTTTCAGGGCCTGATATATAGACTTCCCCGCCGGAGACCAGCAGATTGCCGTTGGAATCCACGCCGTCTCCGTCAGCCCGGATACAGATCACGCCACCGGAAATCCAGATATGGGAAATGTCGCTATCCAAATCTACGCTGTCATTTCCGCTTCCTGTATTCCCTGTGTTCTCATGGCCGTTTCCGATCCCATCGGGTCTCATGCCGCCGTTTCCTGCATCTCCCGGATCCCAGCCGCCGTTCTCCCCATTTTCAGAACCCAGGCTGCCACCCTCTCTGTCTCCCAGGTTCCAGCCGCCGTCTCCTGCATCGTCAGGTCTCTGGTTTTCGCCTCCTGCGCCTCTTGAACCCCAGCCGCCAAAGCCTCCGTTTCCAAATCTCTCGCCTCCGCCGAACATGCCGCCGAAACCGCTCAGATCATTCCCTCCGGCCGCGTTGAGTCCATCGTCCCTTGCGTACAGGCGGATCGTTCCTCCGGATATCTCCACATTATTTCCCTCAATCCCCTCATAACTTTCGGAAATATCGATATTTCCCCCTGTGACCGTGGCCGTCTCGTTGGCATGAATGCCGTCGTCCCCTGTAGCAAGGGACAGCACGCCGCCGTTTATGACCACATTCAGGTCGGAATGTATGGCATCATCCTGTGAATCTATGGAAATGACCGCCTGATTGACTGCCAGTTCCGCGGCTGCCTTTATCCCTTTGGCGCTGACGGTATCTCCGTTTTCATCCACAGCCACTTCCCGGTTTCCGCTGCCGCCTCCCGCCGTAACATCCACTGTGCCGCCGTCCAGCTGTACTACACTGCCCGCGCTGATGCCGTCTCCTCCGGAAATGATCTGCATTGTTCCGTCCGAAATATATACATAACCTTTTTCCGCATCATCCGCATTCTCCGCGTGAATACCATCTTTGCCCGATGTGATCCGTATCGTTCCGCCGCCGATCCGCACGCTGTCCTTGCCGGATAACCCCTGCTTTTCCGCAGTCACCGTGACCTCGCCGCCTGTGATCTTCAGGTCATCCTTGGAAACGATCCCATGCCCCTGCTCTGCGCTGACGATAAGGCTTCCTGTCCCATTTATGACCAGATTGCTCTTAGCGTAGATCACCCCGTCAATATTGTTGCCGTCAAGAGAAGTATATCCCCTGCTGGTAAGACTGTTCTCGGAACCCTCCGCCAAAGTGACAAAGACCTTATCCGCCTCTTTCACATAGATCGCCGCGCTGGCGTCATTATCAATATCCACGCCGTCAAGCACCAGCTGTACCTTATCATTCTTATCCACATCCACGATAACCGTGCCATCCGCCAGAGTGCCCCTCAGAAGATACACTCCTTCTTTCGTAATGATTACATCCTCCCCGGACAGCACGATTTCTTTCGCCTCCGCCGCGTTATACGCACCGCTCAGATCCCTGTCCGTAAACATTTCCGAGGCCACGATGATCCCGCCTGCGAAAGTATAAGCCGCCTGCCCGTCTTCCGAGCCTGACTGCCCCGCCGCAGAACTGCCTACCGCCGAATCACGCGCACCAACGCCCGCCAGCGATTCCGACACCCCTTCCATACCGTCATCGCCGCATCCCGCAAAAGAAACCGCAGCCAGACACCCGGCCAGCACCACGGAACAAACCCGCGCCGCTCTCCTCTTACTCCCATATAAATCCATACCCATACCACTAACCATACCTTTCCATAACCTGCACACTTTAAACCCGCGATTGAAAAATTCCTGCCCTTCCCTACTGCACCACGCAGCAAAACAGGCATCGGGGCGACAGGGTTGTCCTGTGAGACATTGGCTCATCGGAACGCCCATCGAACTGCTCACAGGACAACCCTGTCGCCCCGATGCCGTCCCTTTACCGCCACCCTTCACAGTTCGCAGGAAACCGTCTCCCTCCGTGAAACAGAGATCTCCAGATTCCCATTCCTGCACCGCAGCTTATCGATCAACTCTTTCTCCGCCTCCGCACTTTTCAGCGTGATATTATAAGTCAGTTTAAACAGGCTTCCCATATTTGCCGTCTTCACCTGCTCCAGTTCATGGGACGAGGTATACTCCTCCAGTATCTCATCGAAAACCCCGGTATAATCAAGATCCTCCGGAATCATGATATGCAGCACCTTGTACAGCGCTCCTTTCTTTTGACTGCCAAAGTCAAACCTGTTATACAGCACCGTGACCGCGCTTAAGATAACTGCAAAGAGCACCGCGAACCCCAGATATCCCATGCCCGTTATCAGTCCCGTGCACATTGCCAGAAAGATAGCGCCTATCTCCTTTGCCGTGCCGGGAACAGAGCGGAAGCGCACCAGGCTGAAAGTTCCCGCCACTGCCACTCCGGTTCCCACATTCCCGTTGACCATCATGATCACCACGCACACCACCGCGGGCAGCATGGCCAGGGTCACCAGAAAACTTTTCGTATAGCGGTTCCTGTACGTATATACCCCCGCCAGCAAAAGCCCGATGCCCAGCGCCACGGCAAGACACAGCAGGAAATCGGAAACAGGGATCACCTCCACCAGCTGGGAATCAAAAATCCCCTGAAATATATCATTAAGCATAAACAACCTCTCCTTTCTCTCTCATAAACACGGCCTGATAGGCGTTTCCATATTTGGAAAACGAAGCCTTATGCAGCTTCTCCTCCGTAAGCGCTTTCACCATCCACAGAGGGATGCCGCCCGGCGTCTTGATTTCCATCAGCGTCTGTCCCGGCTCCAGGAGCGCTTCTCCATATACTCCGCATTCCAGGGACAGATCTTCTTCCCGGAACAGGATATTCTCGTCAAATGTCACCCGAAACTCGCCAGGCTCCCTGGTACAGTAGGCTTCTCTCTCATAAGAGAGGAACATCCTCGGCGCCAGCGTCTGATAAAATTTCAGGAAATAGTCGATTTCCTCCGTGATGTGCGTATGGACAGGCGCCGGCGTTGCTCCCGCCAGATATTCCATGGCCTGTGTCTCCGCCATGGGAACCCTTCGCTTGTAGACCACGGAATCATACTTCTTTTTCAGTTCCACGAACACCCTGTCCTCCGGCTCCGCCGCCTGATAACTTCTGACCCGCAGTTTTTCCTTATACACAGGCTTCTCCAGGGAAGTACGGACCAACCGGTAATTATCCGTGTCATAATAGATGTTGCGGATAGTGCTCCTGCCGTACCCGTCCAATTCCATATAAGGCTCCATCGCCTGAAGCACACTTTCTTTCTGCTTCCTGTCCAGCAGATATTTTATCTCATACCGCTCAAAGACCATCTGTGTGTCCATTCTCCGCCTCCGTCTCTTTCCTCATCTGATAAATGCATTATAGCAACCCAACCTTAGATCAACCTAAATGATCTGTGAAAGATGTGTGTCCACAGTTCATTTTTTATGTTATACTGATATATCATACAGGAGGTTGCCATGAGATTACTGATCGCGGAAGATGACGCCGACATTGCGCGGGCATTGACAGCGCTCTTTGAACACAACAACTACACAGCGGATGCCGTGGCAAACGGCAATGACGCCTATGACTACTGCATGTCCGGCAATTATGACGGCGTGATCCTGGACATCATGATGCCCGGGATGGACGGCCTGGAAGTGCTGAAAGCCCTGCGGGCAAATGGAATAAGCATCCCCGTACTGCTCCTCACCGCCAAAAGCGATATCGAGGACCGGGTAAACGGCCTGGACGCGGGCGCCGATGATTATCTGCCCAAGCCCTTTGCCGCCAGTGAGCTTCTGGCGCGGGTTCGCGCCATGCTCCGCAGGAAAGATTCCTGGCAGAGTGAGGTTCTGGAATTTGAGGGACTGCGGCTGGATCTGTCCACCTTTGAACTGGCATTTGGACAGACAGGCCTACGGCTGGTCAGCAGGGAGTTTCAGATGCTGCAGCTTCTGATGCAGTCCCCCGGCGCCGTCATTTCCACGGATCAGTTTATGGAAAAGATCTGGGGCTGGGATTCCGAAGTGGAAGTCAGCATCGTCTGGGTCTATATATCCAATCTCCGCAAAAAGTTTGAAAAGTTAAATGCCCCCGTCAATATCAGGGCAGTGAGAGGCGTGGGCTACTGTCTGGAGAAAAGAGGTTCCCTATGATCAGGAAACTACGGAAAAAATTCATTTCCATCACTGCTGCCGCGCTGTTTATCATGATCCTTTCCGTTATGGCGGCGGTCAACGGTATCTTCATCTACCAGACGGACCGAATGCTGGATTCCCGCCTGAAACAGATGATGACATATCAGGAGAAGTCTTTTTCGGAGACAGAGGGCCACCCGTCCGGACCGAAACCGCCTCTTGACGCGCCAAATCCCCTCTTTCCCTTTGATCATGGCTCCCGTCCCGGAGAGGACAGTATCCTGCCCCGCTTTGCGAACCGGCTGGATATCCGCTTCGACGGCTGTCTGGTCTGCGTGGATGAAAGCGGCGAGATCATGGAGATCCGTCAGGACGGCGCGGGGCACTATTCCGAAGCGGATCTGGAGGAGATTGCTTTCCAGATTCTATCCGATAAAAGAGCACAGGGATGGCATCGGTATTACAAATTCCATAAGGCCAAGATCACCCTCCCCGACGGCACGCCGGTGACCCTTATCGGCCTGATCAACGCCTCATCCAGCCTGTATTCCGTCTTTACCATGCTGCTGATCTCCGTCGTTATCGGTGTTTTAAGCTTCCTGCTGGTGCTGCTCATGATCATCCTGGCATCGGGACATGCCGTAAGACCGGTTGCGGAAAGCTACGCCCGCCAGAAGCAGTTTGTCACCGACGCGGGACACGAACTGAAAACGCCCCTCACCGTCATTTCCGCCAACAATGAACTGCTGCGGATGCTTTACGGGGAAAGCGAATGGGCGGACGGCATCGATAAACAGGTGGCAAAAATGAGCGGCCTGGTACAGGATCTGATCACTCTTGCCAGGATGGACGAGGAGCAGCAGCCGGTCTTCTCCTCTTTCAATTTAAGCGATGCCGTCTATGATACGGCCAGATCCTTTGAAAACCTGATCCACTCCCGGGGCCGCCTTGTGACTTTTGACATCGAGGAGGGCATCCGGTGTCTGGGGGACGAATCCAAAATACGCCAGGTAGTCTCCATCCTCATGGACAATGCCGTGAAATATTGTGATGAAAAGGGAAAGATCGCGGTGCGGCTGAAATCTGACAGGCAGATCCGCCTGCAGGTGATCAATGATTTCCATAATGCCGCCCACTGCGACTTTGAAAAGGTCTTTGAAAGATTCTACCGCGCTGACAGAGCCAGAACCTCTGACGGAAGCTATGGGCTGGGACTTTCCATCGCCAGATCCATTGTGGAACTCCACAAAGGGGATATCCATGCGAAAGCGCTGGAACATGACCGGATAATGTTTGAAGTCATCCTGCCCCGCTAAAAAATTCATTATTTGACACAAACAGGGGACGGTTTTCCGCCCCCTGTCATTTTCAATCTGTTCTTTTCTATATCTTATTCAGCTAATTTGAACTGTCCGACAAGCTCATCCAGTATGATAGCCTGCGCAGACAACTCCTGGCTGGTAGCGGAAGCTTCCTCGGCGGTTGCCGCGTTGCTCTGTACTACCTCGGAAATCTGGTTCACGCCGATCTCCGCCTGGCGCATAGCCTCGGACTGATCCTGCACCATGACTTTCAGGTCTTTCGAGAACTCCGCGATCTCCTTGATGCCAACCACAACGGATTCGATGGAATTAGCTGCGCGTTCAGCCGCATTGTTGCCCTCCGAAACCTCTTTGATGGAACCCTCGATCAACCGTCTCGTATCCACCGCTGCCTTGGCGCTCTGATCCGCCAGTTCCCTGATCTGGTCTGCCACCACCGCGAAACCGCGTCCCGCTTCTCCCGCTCTCGCCGCCTCAATGGATGCGTTCAGGGACAACAGATTGGTCTGTGACGCGATGGACTCAATCTCAGAAATGATGTTCCCGATCTTCGTGGAAGCGTCATTGATACGTTCCATAGCCGCCATCATGGTATTCATCTCTTCACGGCTGCCGTCCGCCTCATCCGCGTAATGCTGCGCTTTCATATAAGATTCATCCGAACGCTCCGCACTTCTCTCCATTGCCTCTGTGATATCGGAAATGGTAGCGTGCAGTTCCTGCACGGCCTGCGCCTGATCCGTAGCGCCTTCTGCCAGACACTGTGACGCCGTTGCCAGATCGCCGGAACCGGAATTTACCTGGCTGGAAGCCTCGCCGATAGAGATCAGCGTCTTCTGCATCTGATCCCTCAACCCGCGCATGGACTGATATAATTTCGCGAAATCTCCCGTATATCTCTCAGAAGCCTTGGATCTGACCGCATAGTTGCCGGATGCCATCTCGCCCAGCACTTCGCCGATATCATGGATGATAAGGTTCAGATTGTTTGCCATCTCCCTGGCATCCTGCTCCATCTCCTCCACTTCATCTCCTGTGTTCGCAACAGGGAAAGGCGAAGTAAGGTCGCCTGTGGAAAAGGTCTTAAGACGCTCGCCCAGACTGATCAGAGGTCCTGCAATCCCTCTTGCGATCTTTCTTCCCATCCTGATGGACAAGAGCATCACACATACGATAATAACTACGATCACCGCCGCCAGGATCCAGCTTACGATCGATAATATGCTGGACAGGCTGCTTCCTTCATTTACCTTCACATCCAGAAGGCTTTCCATCTTGCTGTAGATGCTGGTGTACATGGGAGTCAGCTGATTGATCGCCATGTCCTGCGCCTGCGCACAGAGCGTTCTGTCCGTGGTGGCGCCCAGATCCATAATCTGCTGATCCAACGCCCAGTAGGCCGGCAGTTCGGACTTGATCTGGTCGTATGTAACCCTGCCTGACTCCGCCACAATGGTATTCTCCACAATGGCAAAATACTCTTCGAACTGTTCCTTGTTCTCCTCATGCTGCTGGACTACCAGGTCGATGGCGGACTGCTCATCATAACCGATAGCCGCACGCATGGATGACCGGGCATCAGCAAATTCGAACATCGCCTTGCCGATATCGCCCTGGGCAAAGCCGAAATTTTTCAATGCATAGGAATATCTTGCGGAAATGACGACCAGCGCGACCAGTCCCACGACCGCCGCAGCTGCAGCCATGCACGCAACCTTGAAAATAGAAACGCTCAGATTCTTTTCAATGCCTTCACGACTACCCTTGTTTACGTTCTCCTTCATAATAAGTTTCTCCTTTTACTGTCTCACAGCTATTCTTGACACAGGCCCAAATGGTTGAAATAAACTTCACCACTGTCCATCATACCGGCACGCTTATTTTCCCCTTATTCTTACTCCCCTTAATGCAATGACAATAACTATACTACCCGCTGTCTCTCAAAATTCTGTGTCTCTGGCTACTGTGAAGATCGTACAAGGATTGCTCAAATGAAAAAAAAAGTATGTCGATATATCAGAGTTCGTTTAAACTTACCCCCTGGCAAACTCCGAACCACAGAGAAATATCTCCCCACATGGCAATGTATCTAAACAAGATTATATACCTTTTAAATGAAAATACAAGTCCATTTTTCGCAAAATTTTCACATTATTTTCACAATTATTGTTCTATTATCACAAAAGCCCCCGGAAATCATAATTTCCGGGGGGGGGGTAAATTTTTGTCGCTCTATTGTAAAGACCTGCCTGTCAAAAGTTCGTATCCCTGCAGATATTTCGCAATGGTCTTATCCACGATCTCCTGGGGCAGCGTCCAGTCATTTCCGGGATTTGCCTTCAGCCAATCCCTGGCGAACTGCTTGTCAAAGGAGGGCTGGCTGTGGCCGGGCTCATACCCCTCTGCAGGCCAGAACCGGGAACTGTCGGGAGTCAGCATCTCGTCGCCGACAACGATATTGCCATCCTCGTCCAGACCGAACTCAAACTTGGTGTCCGCGATGATGATACCTTTGCCCAAGGCATAATCCGCACACTTTTTATACAGCGCGATGGTATAGTCGCGGAGTTTGGAAGCATACTCCTCTCCCTTTCCGGGGAAACGCTTCTCCAGGTACTCCACACTCTGCTCATAGGAGATATTCTCGTCATGATCCCCGATCTCCGCCTTGGTGGAGGGGGTATAGATGGGTTCAGGCAGTTTGTCGGACTCCTTTAATCCCTCAGGCAGCCTGATGCCGCACACTGTGCCGTTCTCCTGATAGCTTGCCCAGCCGCTTCCGGTGATGTAGCCCCGGACGATGCATTCGATGGGAAGCATCTTCAATCTGCGGCACATCATGCTGTTGCCGTCAAACCTGTCCTGGCGGAAAAATTCCGGCATATCATTTACATCCACGGATATCATGTGGTTGGGAACGATATCCTCCGTCATATCGAACCAGAACCTGGACATCTGGGTCAGCACTTTGCCCTTTTTATCCACTTTATTGTGCAAGATCACGTCAAAACAGCTGATCCTGTCGGTGGCCACCATAATCAGGCTGTCGCCGTTATCGTAGATCTCGCGCACCTTTCCCTCTTTGATGGGTTTCATTTCCTGAACGCTCATATCAGCAACTCCTTTTTCTACTTATTTCGGTTCCGCATCCGCACTTTCAGAGCCTTTGACCCACAGAACAAATTCCGACCCTGTTCCATGGTCAGCATTTGTTCCGCGCCCTGCAAACGCTGATGTATCATGATAACTGCATCTCAATCTTTTCCGCGATCCTGGACTTTACCAGTTCCGCGATCTGGCGGGTATTAAGCTGGGCGTATTCCTCGAAGAAGATGGGCGCCAGGAAATGCACCTGGGTCTTCACTTTCCGCAGAGAATTCACCCCGAAAGGCTTGTAGGAATCAATGATTGCCACCGGCACGATGGGCGCTTTGGATCTGGTGGCGCACTTGAAAGAGCCGGGCAGGAAATCCTGCAGGTCATTCTTCTTGTCGCGCTCATAGCCGCCCTCGGGAAAGATGATATACCTGCGTCCGTTCTTCACTTCTTCCGCGATCTCCAGGATGGTCTTTAACTGGCTCTTCATATCCGTCTTGTCCAGACGCTGTCCCTGAACCAGATCGATAAAGGAATTGGTGATAGGAAGGGTGGAGCGCCCCGCGTCTATGACGATGGTGCAGGGCTTGGGATGGGAGATCATGATCCCCAGCGTGTCAAACTTGCCCTGATGGTTGGAGTACATGACATAGCCGCCCTCTTCAGGCAGATACTCCTGTCCGGTGCTCTCCGTCCTGATGCGGCCGTTGCGCATCATAATGGAGATGCACTTGCGCGCCATCTTATACCGCCGCTCCTCGGAGAAACTCCCCTCATGCCTCTCTATATACCGCGCCTTACAGATATAGTACATCACAAATGGCAGTGAGATCACCACCACATAGCATAACCTCAACACAAATCTTCACCTCTCAACGATACATCTCGATTATACTATTTTTCGCTTTTTTTGTCAAAAACATAACATCCCCCGCCCGAAAGAACGCTGCCCTTGCGTTCTTTCGCGTGAGACATAGAGTTTCTCCGCGAAGCAGCCTATGCTGCAAGCGGTTAGAAACTCTTCTCACGCTATTCGCGTCCGTCCCAACAGTAGGTACAGAGTTTGTCCTTATCAATGCCCACGGATGAGATCATATCGTCCAGCCTGTGGTAACGGAGGCTGGTGAAATTCAGCTGCTTTCCGATGCGCTGCAGCATTTCCGCGTATTCCGGGGTATTGGGATCCACATAGCGCTTCAGATCGATCTCCCGGCCCTCTTTCTCCATCTCTTTCAGCACCCGTCTGGTGATCAGATCCATATCCGAGGTGGAGCGTGAGAAATTCAGGTATTTACAGCCATACAGCAAGGGCGGACAAGCGGGGCGGATATGCACCTCCCTGGCACCGCTCTGGTATAAGAATTCCGTGGTCTCCCTCAGCTGCGTGCCCCTGACGATGGAATCGTCGATCAGCAGCAGGCTCTTGCCCTGGATCAGGTCATGCACGGGGATCAGCTTCATCCTGGCGATCAGGTTCCGCTGGGTCTGAATGGTGGGCATGAAAGACCGGGGCCATGTGGGCGTATATTTGATAAAAGGCCTGGAAAAAGGAATCCCCGACTCGTTGGCATATCCGATGGCATGGGCCGTGCCGGAATCCGGTACGCCCGCCACGATATCCGGTTCCACGTTATCCCTCCTTGCCAGCATGGCGCCGCAGTTATACCGCATCTTTTCCACACTGATGCCCTCGTAGGAGGAGGAGGGGTATCCGTAATAGATCCAGAGGAATGTACATATCTTCATATCCTTTCCCGGCTGTACCAGGGTCTTTACGCCCTCCGGCGCCACCACCGCGATCTCTCCGGGCCCCAGTTCCCTCTCGTCAGTGTAGCCCAGGTTCAGATAGGCAAAACTTTCAAAAGAAACGCAGAAAGCGTCCTCTTTCTTACCTATGGCCACCGGCGTCCTGCCCAGCCGGTCCCTTGCCGCATATATTCCCTTGGGAGTCATGATCAGCATGGTCATGGAGCCGTCAATGATCTCCTGGGCATAGCGGATGCCCTCCACCAGGTTGTCCTTCTGGTTCACGATGGAGGCCACCAGTTCCGTGGCGTTGATATCTCCGCCGCTCATCTCCATGAAATGAGAATGCCCGCGGCTGAACAGATCTTTTACCAGCTGGTCGGAATTATTGATCTTGCCCACGGTGGCAATGGCGTATGTACCGTGATGGGAACGGACGATCAGGGGCTGGGGCTCGTAATCGGAAATGCATCCGATGCCCATATGTCCTTTCATGCTGTTCACATCTTTGTCAAATTTCGTGCGGAAAGGGGCGTTCTCAATGTTATGTATCGCCCTGTCATATCCGTATTCCGTGCTGTAGACCGCCATTCCGGCGCGCCTTGTCCCCAGATGGGAATGATAATCCGTTCCGAAGAACAGATCAAACACACAATCCTCTTTGGCTGCTACTCCAAAAAATCCACCCATGTTTTTCTCCTATTCCAGTTCCGTCTCTCCACTTCAATGCCCACGCACTGAAAGAAATTCCATCTGCAAAAGACGCAGCTGGAAATTTCTTTCGGGCATCTCCGTTCCGAGACTGAAAACACTTTTTCAATTGCCGCCTGCGGCAATTTGTTCCGCTCTCTCCACTTCAATGCCCATGTTCTGAAAAACATTCTATACCGTTATCTCTGCCTTCATGCCCAACAGTTCCTTATTTTCCTCCAGAACGGGACGAATCACACTGGCCAGGAACGCGTCCACCTGCTCCACGGAACGTCCCACATACCGGGAGGGATCCATGGTCTTCTGCAGGTCTTCCAGGGTCATGTTGAACGCGGGATCTGCCGCGATCAGTTCCAGCAGATTGTTCTCCTTCCCCTCCACTTTCACATTCCTGCCCGCTTCCATGGAAAGTTCCCGGATGCGCTCATGGAGTTCCTGACGGTTGCCGCCCATTTTTACCGCGTCCATCATGATGTTTTCCGTGGCCATAAAGGGCAGTTCGCTCATCAGGCGCTTCTCGATCACCCTGGGATAGACCACCAAGCCGTCCACCACGTTCAGGCACAGATCCAAGATGCCGTCAACGGCCAGGAATCCCTCCGGAATGGACAGACGCTTGTTGGCGGAATCGTCCAGCGTCCTCTCGAACCACTGGGTCGCGGAGGTGATGGCGGGGTTTAAGGCATCCACCATCACATAACGGGACAGGGACGCGATCCGCTCGCTGCGCATGGGATTCCTCTTATATGCCATGGCAGAAGAACCGATCTGGCTCTTCTCAAAAGGCTCCTCCACCTCTTTCAGATGCTGCAGCAGGCGGATGTCGTTGCTCATCTTATGGGCGGATGCCGCGATCCCTGCCAGCACATTGGCCACACGGGTATCCACCTTGCGGGAATAGGTCTGCCCTGACACAGGGAAACACTCTTTAAAGCCCATCTTCCGGGCGATCATGGGATCGATCTTGTCGATGGTCTCCTGATCCCCGTTAAAAAGTTCCAGGAAAGAAGCCTGAGTGCCTGTAGTGCCCTTAGAACCCAGCAGCTTCATGCCGCCCAGCACATAGTCCAGATCCTCCAGATCCAGATAAAATTCCTGCATCCAGAGAGTCGCCCTCTTCCCCACCGTAGTAGGCTGGGCAGGCTGGAAATGGGTAAAGGCAAGGGTAGGCTGGGATTTATAGTTTTCAGCGAAATCCGCCAGTTCGGCGATCACGTTCACCAGCTTCTTTTTCACCAGCTTCAAAGCCTCCGTCATCACGATGATGTCGGTATTGTCGCCCACATAACAGGAGGTGGCGCCCAGATGGATGATGCCCGCGGCCTTTGGACACTGCTGCCCGTAAGCATACACATGGCTCATGACGTCATGGCGGACTTCTTTTTCCCTGGCCTTTGCCACATCATAATTGATGTCCTCGGCATGGGCTTTCAGTTCATCGATCTGCTCCTGCGTGATCACCGGCCTGCCGTCCTGGCTCAAACCCAGTTCTTTCTCCGTCTCCGCAAGGGCGATCCACAGCTTCCTCCAGGTGCGGAATTTCATGTCAGGGGAAAAGATATACTGCATTTCCCTGCTGGCATAGCGTTCGGACAGGGGACTTTGATATCTGTCTGTACTCATTCGGGGTTCTCCTTCCTTACCGTTTCCTTACTGCAAAGGGCGCACGGATCCTGCCGGATCCGGCGCCTTTATCAGAAAATTTCAAAATGTTATGCATAATACACTTTAACCCATATCAGAAGCCCTGTCAACCCTGCTTGTCATATCGTTCCACCATTGCCAGGATTTCCGTCATATACATGGGATACTGCTTTGCCACATCCTTCACTTCCTGCCTCGCGGTCTCCCCGATATTATTATTATAATCCATCTGCTTGCGCAGGGCCTGCCTGCGGAGGATCAGGTCATGGCGGATCTCCACCATCTCCCTCTTGTCCAGCAGCGCTCCCGGCTGCCCCACCCATCTTTCCGGGTCTTTGACCCGGTATCTGGAAAGCCTGGCCACCAGCTGATCCTGATAATATTCCAGCTTCGCCTCCGCCTCCGCATACTGCTTGCGCTGTTCTTTTTCCCGCTGGTAATGATTCCATTTCTTTTCCAGCCTGGCGGCGCTGTCCGTATCGTATTTCAGGCAGAAATAGTCCACCAGGCTGCGGTTGTTCACATATCGGATCTTCACTTTGTTCTGGAGCTGGATCAGCCTGTTGATGGCGTTTGCCACGCCTGCATACTCCCTGTCGGAATCGATGAAGCGGATGCAGAGAACCGACAGCGCTATGGCGGCCGCAGCCACCGCCAGCAGCATACCCAGCTTGGTGTCATATTCAAAGCCGAACTGCAGGATCAGGAGCATCACGAGGCACACCGCGAAAGCCGTCAGGAAGATCACCGCCATTCCCCTGAAATTCTGCATGGCGGCTTCCAGTTCCGTCCGCCGGAACTCATAGGCCTGCCGTTCCGTCTCCAGCCTGCGCATGTCCTGCTTGATCTTACCGCCGTACTCCTCCGCCTGTTTCAGCTTGGCCAGTCCCTCCTCCAGATCCTCTTCCTGCTTGCGCATCTGGTAATAGTCCGTATCGCTCATCCGATCTTTCCGTTCCTGATAATGCTCCCGCTCCTGTTCCAGGGTGAGCAGTTTGCGGGCAAAGGTATTGATCTCCTGCCTGTCCTGTTCAGGCAGCGCTTCGATCTCCTCCATATCCGTCAGATAGGAAGTCACTCTGTCGTATTCGCCGGAAAAATGCTCGATCTCCCTGGAAGCTTCCGCCATCTGCTCCAGGCAGTCAGTGATATACCGGCTCCGCTGTTCCTCATCATGGAAGTCCACTTTCTCCCGGGGATAGACGATCTCCTCCCAGTTCTCTTCCACTTCCGTCTCTGTTTTTCTCTTCTGAAATAAATTCCGCCAAAATCCCATAACCGCTCCTGTTTCATTCCAGTTCCGTCTCTGCACTTCATATCCCTGTCCTGAGACTGCATGATCATACACTCTTTCGATAGCCGCTCTTCAGCGCCTGTACCAGACTGTCATTTTCCTCATTATATTTCTGTCGGTCAGTCCCTCGCAGTTCGCGCCTGTTGTAAAGCATCAGATATTCCGGCTGCAATTCCCAGTCCTGCGTAAACTGTTCCAGCTTTTTCTCCAGTTTCAGCACATGCTGATAATTCCCCGCGTGCTCCGCCGCAAAAGATACATATTCGCTCTCCGGCAGTTCCATCCGCTTTGCCGCCAGGTACTGTGTATAGTCTTCCTCCGAACCGCTGATCCCATAAGCTTCCAGAAAACATTCCGCCGCCTGTCCGTACCGCATCAGCCCGGCGTAAGCCACTCCTTTATTATGGAGTATCGCTGCGCGGGTGGAGGCCGCCGGAGGCTGTTCCCGGTCCTTTTCGAACTCTCCCCAGTTCTCCAGCAGCTGATCATAGCCCCGCAGCGCCGTCAGATACTTTTTCTGCCGCACCAGATGATCGATCTGGCCCTTGCGCTTTTCCACAGTGCTCAGTCCCGCTCCCATCTTTAGGATCTGCTCCGTTTCCCGAATGGCGTTCCCGTCATAGAGGCCCGTATAGGCCAGGATCGTTACCGCGAAAGCGCTCAGGGAACCGCTCTTATGCGCCAGCTGGTAAAGTTCCCTGGCCAGGTCTTTCAGGCCGCACTGCCTTTCGATCCAGTCTATGAGGCCGTCGTTCATCAGCGAAAAGTCCAGCAGATAAGCGTTCTCTTTCATGCAATAGCATAATTCTTCCATGGAATACACATTCAGTTCCAGTCCCGGGATACAATATGGAGTTGTGGCATAATCACCTACACAGACACTGACACGCATCGTAAGCACCCCCATCTCATGATCTTAAGGCCAATCCGCCAAAGGCAAGCCAACCTCTCTTCACACTAATATAATTCTATGGTTTCCCGCCAGCTTTTGCCGGAGGGCAGCCGGAGTTCCCCCAACCCCAGATCTTCTATCTCCACCGCCAGGCGGTTCTCCGCCTCCAGATAAAGCCTTGCCCTGATCCGGCTGATGCCCGGTGGCAGATTCTCCAGGGTGATCCGGGCAGTACGGATATTTTTCCCGATCAGGGGCGTGATCTTCAGGTCGATCTGGTTTCCCTCCTGCAGATAAAATTCCGTGATCTGATCCGCCTCGTACCAGTTCACCCCCGCATCCAGCAGCGCCAGATAGGAGGCCTCGCCCTGGCGCATGACATCCATGCCCACATTGGCTTTCAGTTTATCATTCCCCAGAAAGAGATATTCTCTCCCCGTCTGGCTCACATGGATCCGTTCCTGCATCCCATAACAGGCGCCCTTGCTGAAAAGGTTGTTGCCCTGAAAGACCCGCCTGCCCCTGCACAGAAAGCGCAGGGATCCTTTCATCCATTCCTCCGAAAACCCGTCCCCGATCAGGTATACGGAACTCACCGCCCGGCTGTCGAAACTGATCTCCGCCAGACGCAGGAACGCCCTGTCCAGCGCCTGTCTGTATGCCTCCGAAAGCATCTGCGCATCCCCGCCCTCGGTATACCACACCGGGAAATCGGCCTCACTCTCCTCAATGTATGCCACGATGGGAGTCGTCCGCCTGTTGCAGTCCATGGCGTAGATCCTGATTCTGTCCTCCCGGTAATCGTAGAGCATGGCCCGGGCGGTGCGCAGTTCTCCCGGCTGCCGGATCATATAATGGAAAAAACTCTCCGTATGGCTCTGAAAACAGATCTTCTCCGTTTTCAGCCGGAGTCCCTCCAGCACTTCGTTCAACAGTTGGATCATACGGTGGTCCAGCTGCTCGCAGGTGATCATCAATGCCCCCAGCTTCTCCGAGGTTCCCGCCTGGGACAGCATGCCAAGGCTGCGCTTGAAGAACAGGGTCAGCAGCGACACGGGGTCGTAGCTGTCCTCCTCGATCAGTATAGGCTCACCGTCCAGAGCCAGCTGGACCAGGTTTTCCACCAGGATCCCCTGCTCCTCCGCCGCATTGCGGAGGGCTTCCCTGCCGTAGAACCACTGGTTCACGCCAGTGCGCTTGCACAATACCGTAGGGACATTATACATCTGCGCCCCCGCCACCTGGGACAGGGTCTCCGCCTCTCCGTCGGCGGATAAGGCATAGCTGATCTGTGAGAACCGGTTGCCCAGGTCATAGCCGACGATCAATTTGTCATTTTTCAGAATTCCCATGCTTTTTCTCATTCCAGTTCCGTCTCTTCGCTCCAACGCCCCGCCCGGCACGCCGCACTTTTGCTCCGAGACTGTTTTTATCGCAACACGAACAGCTGTCCGTTCAAAAATTCCTTCCTGTAGTACTCTTCCAGCAGATCATCCATTGTATCATAGTCTTCCATCGCCCTGCTCAGCACAATGTCGTTGAGCAGCTGGTACCTGCCGTTCTCCGCCCCCGTTCCGGCATCGCTGTTCTGAATGGTGCCGCTCTCCGTCAGCTGCTCCTCGCCGTTTACTTCCTCAGTGATATAATATTGGAGGTTTTCCCCGAAGAAAAGGACAAACTCTCTGAAGCAGACACCGCCGTATACATCCCTCATGTACTCCGCCTTATACTCGTCCGACTCGCCGTTCTCATAGAGCATCACATAATGGATGCAGGCCCTGCCGCCGGATGTGGCCCGATATTCGATGATGGTCTTATCAGTCAGTTCCTGCTGCAGATCCGGATATTCCACATATTCGCGGAAAAACTTCAAGTGAATCCCCTCCGCCATCAGCTCCCGCAGAAAGCTTTCCGCCAGTTCCATCTGTTCCCGCTGCCGCTCGCTCTTATTTTCCGCGTAGTACTTGAGGAACGCCAGCTTGCAGATCTTCTGCACCGGCTCGCTGCGCCTGCTCATATTGCCGATCTCCTGATAGACATATCCTTCCGTGACCCGGTCATGGACAAAGTACTCATAAGCGCACTGCGCCAGGAACGCCTCCTCCACCTCCTGCTTGGCCCCCTGGGATACATAATAGCGGAAGATCTCCATCTTCTCTCCCACGAAAGCCCCGGAATAGAGCATCTGGACCAGCATCCTCTCGGACAGTTTATAGCAGTCCACGTCAAAGGATTTCGCCGCTTTCCAGATATCCCGCATATTTTTTGTCATGCCCTCATAATATCTGGTCAGGTATTCCAGCACCGTGCTGTCATATTTCCCCCGCTGGAACACGCTGCACGCCGCCGCTGTCAGCACGGGATCATCCACCATGCTCCGCCTTTCCATCAGCGGCCCCAGCAGACGCACAAGAATCTTCACATCCATAAAATAAGGACCGTACTTTTCCAGCCACTGGCCAGCCAGGTCAATGTCCCCCCTGTAGACCATATACTTCATCACTGTGCCGCGCTCTTCCATGGTCAGTTCATCGCCGGGGATCCTTTTCAGATAGGCGTCCAACGCCTCCATGTTATCCTTTTCGTAATAATATTGCAGCACTTTCAGATACAGTTCCCGCTTGACCGGCACATCCACCTCCGGGGACCTCAGCACTCTCAGGGCTCTGTTGACACTCTCCTCAGAATCCGGCATGCTCTCCCTCTCGTTTTCACTAAGATACAGATCCAGTCCTGTGCAGTCATCCACAAAAGGAGAGACCATTCTCAGATATTTCCCCGGAAGCATCAGTTTCTCCATGGTATATTCCACGCTGTGGATAAAGCGGTTCCGCCACATATCCTCCAGCACAATGGTATATTCGTTCCCATACAGGGCCACCCATGTGCATCCGCCGTTCAGGACATACTCCGCCGGACGCAGATTGTAGGGCTGATAGACATAGACTTTCCGTATCCTGTCGTCCTCCACCCGGATCTGATGGGCAAAAAGCAGTTTCGAGAGCGGTTTCGCCGTCTGTTCATCGATCATATCCGGGCGCAGCAGCTTATCATACAGATTCGCCAGATGCCTGTTGATATGTTCTTTTCTGATCTGATCCAGGATGAACCACTCCATGCGGGGCTGATAGGTAAGGTAAAGGTCGCCCAGTTTATCCCTGTTCTTCAGGATATAGTCGTAAAGGTATGCCGCCTGCTCATAATTCATGCTGTTCTGATAAGAAAAATACATCAGCACCTGCTTGGGCAGTTTACAGGAGGCGTTCATATCCAGCGACATCATATAATGCTCATACAGGTTCGTGATCCGAAGCTGCGCCTCCACACCGTCCTGATACCACCTGAAATACTTTCTTCCCGTTTTGCCTCCCTTGATCAGAAGCGTGCAGATTTCCTGCAGTATCCTGTGATCCTGCTTTTTCCGGTACAGGCGCTGTAAGATCCTGAACATAACGGGAGAAAATTCCCTGACACGTCCGATCAGATACAGCAGCTGCTCCACAACTTCCGAGTTCAGGAACTCCCGCTTCATCCCATAATTTAAAAGCTGCCGCTCAAATCCGTCCAGTTTGCGCAGGAGCGCGGGATTATTGTTCAAAAGGATCAGCGCCTCTATATAGATCACCGGGCTGCGGCTGCCATGATCATACTGCTTTTCCAAAAACGCCCACTTCGCGGACGCCGATCTGTTATATTCCCCGGACAGGTAGAGCAAAAGCCACGCCACCCGCCAGTTGGAAGTGTCTTGTTTATATATCTGCTCCACGTCGGAAGCCACCCTGTTGATGTACTTCTCCTCCCTGTGGATCAGGGTGGTGAGGTACAGGTAATAGGCCAGGCAGGTCTCCTCCCGGGGCTGTTCCTCCAGAAGTTCCGCCACATGATCCAAGATCCAGCCCGCTTCATTGTACTTCTCCTCAGTGATCAGAAGCTGCGCCTGGAACAGTCTTGTGGCAATGTCATTCTCGTTCTGGAACACCTGCCTTTCCACCAGTTTCCCGGTCTCTTTCAGCCAGGCGGAAGTACCGATCTTCTTTAAACGGAACGACTGATAGAGTTCCATGATCTGAACAGTGCTCTGTTTCCGGGTCAGGCGGACCGACAGATCCGGCTGACGGTCTCCCGATGTTACCGTCACCGGTATGGTCAGGGATACATGGGAATCATACAGGAAGATCTGTCCGAAATTTTTCCCCCTGCGGCATGACTTTCCGTCAATGAACACAGGCAGCCTGCAGCGGTTGCCCAGGAAATCATTGTCTGTCAGCACCTCTTTCTCCGTGAACAGGAAGTCGCCGCTGCACTCCACATGGAGCCGGGTATAACCCCAGCCGTTGCGCACAATGCTCAATCCGCTCTCCGTCACGCTGTAGGCGTTCTCGCCCAAGGCGCTCTCCAGCACAAGCTGCTTTTCTTCCACCAGATATTCAATGCTCTGTTTCTTATTGATCCGGATCAGGAACTCATCCATATTCTGTTCCTGTCCGGGATAGGCGGACAGCCCCCTGTATACGTCCGCATACTGCGCGTCACTGCCTGTAAACACCCGAATGAAGTCGGACGAGTAGAACAGCTTCAGCGCCTCCTCCCAGCTGCTCTTGGCCAGATTGGCGAAATGGAACAGGTTCCTCACAGGTCCCACGGAAGAT
Organism: Lachnospiraceae bacterium; assembly: GCA_023664345.1. Lineage (GTDB taxonomy): Bacteria > Bacillota > Clostridia > Lachnospirales > Lachnospiraceae > Acetatifactor. The sequence goes on from JAMPFQ010000018.1 coordinate 21,204, forward strand.
TCCAGCATCGTGTGCTCCACGGAAACCACAAAGGGCAGGTAATATTCCCCCTGATTGCTGACAATATAAAAGTTCCCCTTTACCACTTCTCCTTCTTCCATATGCTCCCCATGAAAGCGGTAAGCGATCTCCTCATCCGTACCCACAAATTCTCCCGTCAGGCATTCCATCCGCAGATCCGATGTGGTCACGCTGCCTGCCGTAAACTTCCCGGCGGGCGCATACACCCTGAAACTTCCCTCATAGTCCTCACCGCGGTGCAGGGAGATATCTATTTTTAAGCACGAAAAATCGAGAGAACCATTCTCGTAATCGAAGTTTCCCTCTAATATCTGGTCGATCATCTTCTGCATCTCATACTCACCCACTCTTCTTCATGGTAGAATGACCTTATTCAGGGCAATCTGCGGCCGAATGGCCATCCATACCATGATCGGTCTGTGATCATGGTAGCATAACAAAAAATACCCTATGACTGATTATATCAAATAAACAGTCACAGGGCAATTGATTTTCTTCAGGCAGCACTGCCGCGCAGGCTGTATGCGGCCCAGCCGATCAGAAGCGGCACTGCGGCAACGGTGGGCAGTTCATACCGGATGGCATTCGCCATCGGGGAATCCAAACAGACCAGGATGTTCATGAGACTGGGAACAAACATGATCAGTGCGCCATATCTGCGCTTTCTCAGCAGCATCAGCGAAAGCGCCAGAACGATCCAGGTATACAGCCCCGGAGTGCACAGATATCTGACCAGCGGCAATGTCATGCTGAGATTCCAGATCTGCACCAGGATCTGTGCCAGATCCCTGTTGAAAGCATGATAGATCCCCAGATCGGCAAAAAACCAGTCAGGCTCCGCTATCCCGATCCATCCTTCTATATTCTGTGCCACCGGCGCAAGATATCCGTAAGCCTTGTTGATGAACGCGGCAACATAACAGCCGGGATGCTTCCAGAACATCCGGAACCACACTTTATTGTATTCGGACAGATCCGCGCCAAAATAGTGGATCTTGACAGGATCCGTGAGCACGGGATCATAGTTTGTCAAGGCATCATAATGAAGGACGGAGCCGATCACCTCTTTCTCATATTCCGTAACCTCGTCCCCGTATTCACAGACATATCTCGCGGTCTGCTGGAACGGGATGCCGTAGGCCTCCGCAGCCAGCGGCTTCGCTATCCCCAGCGAACCATAGATCCCTCTGGTGACGCCCTCGAACACTAACAGCGTTGCCACAAGGGCCAGAATCATCTTCTTCCTCTCGGCTCCCTTCAGCCAGAACACCAACAGCGCCAGCGCAGGAACGATGGCGTAGATGCCGTTATTGCGCAGCAGCGCCGCCAAGATCCCGAACACTGTCATAAGCGAAAGATCTTTTACGGTGCAGCGTCTGTTCCTTATGATCTCCAGCATGTAGACAGCCTGCAGCGTTGCCACAGCCGCGTAGAGGAGATCCTTTTCATACCATTGGGCATAAGTTCCCCACAACGGCGTCAGCGCGAAATAGAGGATCCCCACAGTACACCATTTTGTGGGCACTCCCAACTGCTGCAGCTTTCTCATGCTGAGAGCAAAGGCCCATGCTCCCACGCAGCTGTGGAACAGGCAGTACAGGAAAAAGCCGAAATTCGCATCCACAAGCCAGCGTCCCAGGGTAAACAAAACTCCCATGACTGCCGAGGACAGCGGCGGATGGGCTGCTCCCCATTCCTTTACTCCCATAAACTGTTCCAGCTGCAGGGAACTGTCCGGGCATCCCGTTCCGGGATAATTGAACAAGATCCACACCATCCAGCACACAAAAATGACCGCAGTTCCAAACGCCAGAAAATGCGTTTCATAAAAGGACTGCTTTCCCCCGGACGCCGCCGGGAGCTGCCAGCCCTTTTCCAGAGAGAACGCTGCCAGCCTGAAGAGCAGATAGAACAGGATCGTAAAGCCCAGAATGCAGAACAGCGCCAGCATGAACTGGAAAGAATTGGCAAACAGGAAACCCGCATGGTCATACTTCATGAAACTGATGCAGGACACCATAAGGACCGCGAACAGCGCTGAGACCATCCCTGTTCCCGCATAAAATCTCTTATCCCGCGCCTCAACGGTGCGCAGCATCATAAATACTGCCGCCGCCACCATCATGTCCGCAAAATCCAGATCATAAAACGCATCTAAAAGCTTGTTCAGCCCATTGAGCAGCTTCATGTCAACAAAACCGCCAGTGCAGATGACAAATCTGCACTGAAGCGTAAATGTAACGATGCACGACAGCAAAAAAAATATCACGCCGCGGCATCCATGAATGTTCAAATGTAGTTTTTGGGGCTCAAACGACCTTTTCAAAATATCTTTCTCTCCTGTCTTTCTTTCACTTACTCCATGTTCAGTTTCCTGCTGGTCACATAGTAGGACACAAAGTACAGGATCACCGCCTCCATGATGGAAAGGACAACGGATATCCACATCGTGGTGTTCACATAGCTTCCAGCCATGGCGTTGTCAAAAGTATAGCTCATCATCCGGTTGACGGAAAAGAAACTCCGTATTACGGATGAAATGATATTGGCGACGATCATGATGCCCACATAGCTGACGATCGCCATCAGCACCCTGTGCTTCGTAAACAGCTGCCCCATGGAGATCGCTCCGAAGAGGATGATCATGGTGCAGAAGGGCGAGATCAGCGAGACTGCCAGCACCATCCCGAAATAACCGCCCGCGCTCATGCCGAAGATGTCCCGGAACGCTTCATTCACATACCCCATCTCAGGTTCTATCGTCTCCCACATATCCGCCCAGGTGTATCCCTCGGGCAGGAACGCGCCTATCATGGAAAACATCAGCAGGAACACGGACAGAAAGACGCCCAGCTCCATCAGCAGATACCACAGGCCGCTGTTCAGGATCTTGCTTGCCAGGATCTGGTGCTTGGACACGGGCAGGGTGTGGGTCAGATATCCCTCGTCCGTATACATGGTCCTGTAAAAATGCACGCCCATATAAATGAGGATCCCATAATTCAGGCCTATGAGCATAATGATATACATGAACAGAGTGCCCACGCTCACCAGATCCCACATGCTGAACCTTGTGTAATAAGAGTCATTGGCTATGGAACGCCACATGGGCGCCTGAAAGGAAAGCCATCCGAAAAAGCTGACCAATACAACTCCCAACAGCATCATGCCGCCTGCTTTCCACGTGCTTTTCCACTCATGCTTCAACAATTTCCCTAACATGCAAACACCTCCCTGAAATAAGCGTCCACAGACTTGCCGTGCTGCTCCCTGATATTGTCCACAGAAGTATAGAGGACCAGATGGCCGTACCGCATGAAGACAACCTCATCCAGTACCTGCTCTATATCCCCGATCAGGTGGGTGGAGATGATCACTGTGGCCTCCGGATTGTAATTGTTGATGATGGTCCTGAGGATATAATCCCTGGCCGCGGGATCCACACCCGCGATGGGCTCGTCCAGAACATACAGATCCGCATTGCGGCTCATGACCAGGATCAGCTGGACCTTTTCCTTGTTGCCCTTGGAAAGAGTCTTCAATTTCGTCTCCGGATCGATGTTAAGGCTCCGCAGCATCTCCTCCGCCTTATCCCTGGAAAAGTCCGCGTAAAAATCCACAAAATAATCCAGTATCTCACGGATCTTCCTATTTCCCGCCAGGTAGGTCCGGTCCGGCAGATATGCCACATGGGCCTTACTCTCCACACCCACATAATGTCCGTTGATCATAATGCTGCCCTGTGTGGGGGTCAGCAGTCCGTTCAACATTTTGATCAGTGTCGTCTTTCCACTTCCGTTAGGTCCCAAAAGTCCGATGATCTTGCCCCTGGGAAGCGTCAGGGTGATATTGTTCACCGCGACATGCTTTGCGTCATAGGCCTTGGTCAGCCCTACGATCTCAACCAACTCGTTCATAGTATCCCTCATTTCTGCGCCGCTCTTGCAATCTGTATCCCTGTGCCAGGCAGCGCACCGGCACAGAGCGCAATGTGGCTTCATTTTTGCGCGGTCTCGCTATCGACCAGCTGTTTGATCTCTTCGCCGGTATAGCCCAGTTCTTTCATCCTGGAAAAAAAGAACTTTATATGTTCCCGCGCCATTACCTGTCTGATATTCGCGATCAGTTCCGTATCTTCCGTAACATTCCTGCCATTGGTGCGCTGGGTGATGATCAGTCCGCTCCTCTCCAGTTCCACAAAAGCTTTCTGCATCGTGTTAGGGTTCACTGCCGCGGTGGACGCCAGTTCCCTGACGCTGGGCAGTTTTCCGCCCGGCTGGTAATATCCGGAAACGATCTGCATCTGGATCCTCTCTACCAGCTGTGCGTAGATTGGCCGGTCATTATCCAATTCCCATGCCATCTGCATCATCCTTTCTGATTTTATGATTTTGCCGTCTGTATTAAATTTATAGTACAACAATACACCTGTTTTGATGATACGTCAATACCTTTTTTTACAAAAGACGCGGAACGGTTCTGCACAATCTGTCTGTTTCCGCATATGATAATCTAACAAATCCATGAGGTAGGTTCAACCCATGCCTGAAAATAATCTGACAGCGGCACAGGAACCTGTGCCTGCGGACACCCCCGCCAATGGCTCCATACAGGTCAGCGTAGTGTCATCCATCGGACTGATACCGGTGGAAAACGCCACCGTCACCATTTCCTATACGGGAGATCCCGATTCTCCCCTGCAGGTACTTACCACGGACAGTTCCGGACAAACGCCCACGGTACAGCTTCCTGCGCCTCCGCTGGAACTGTCGCTGGATCCGGAAGCCACGCAGCAGCCCTACTCCGAATACAACATTTATGTCACCGCGGAGGGATATGAGCCCGTCTATGTGTCCGGGTCGGAGATCTTCGCGGACGAACTGTCCCTGCAGCCCATCCGCATGGATCCTCTGGCCACCACGGAGGAAGAGGAAAAAAGGATCTTCATCCCGGTACACACCCTGTTCGGCGACTATCCGCCCAAGATACCCGAGGATGAGATCAAGCCCGTGGATGAGACCGGCGAGATCGTCTTGAGCCGCGTGGTGATCCCCGAATACATCATCGTCCACGACGGCGTTCCCAATGACTCCACCGCTCCCAACTACTGGGTCCGCTACCGGGATTATATCAAGAACGTGGCCTCCTGCGAGATCTACTCCACCTGGCCGGAAAGCGCCATCTACGCGAATATCCTGGTGATACAGTCATTTACATTGAACAGGGTGTATACGGAGTGGTATCGGAACCAGGGCTATAATTTCACCATCACCTCATCCACCGCCTATGACCAGAAGTGGATCTATGGCCGGAATATTTTTGAAAATATCGATTATCTGGTGGATACCATTTTCGCCAACTACCTCTCCCGCCCCGGCGTGCGCCAGCCCATCTTCACCTCCTACTGCGACGGGCAGAGAGTGACCTGTCAGGGCTTGAGCCAGTGGGGCTCCAAATATCTGGGCGATCAGGGATATTCAGCCATCGATATCATCCGGTATTATTATGGCAATGATATGTATATCAATTCCGCAGACATCATCTCCGGGGTTCCCTCCTCCTGGCCGGGGTATGACCTGACCATCGGCTCCTCCGGGGAAAAGGTCCGCCAGATGCAGAACCAGCTGAACCGCATCGCCCGCAACTACCCCGCCATCCCTACGGTCACCGCCGACGGGATCTACGGGCCTGCCACGGCGGACGCGGTGCGGACGTTCCAGCGCATCTTCAATCTGCCCGCCACCGGCGTCACCGACTATCCCACATGGTATGAGATATCAGAAATCTATGTGGGCGTTTCCAGGATCTCGGAGCCCGGGACATAGCGCTCTTCCCACAGACGATCCGCGTTATGGAAAAGGCAGGCGCCCCTTGCGGGCGGCCTGCCTTTTTGCGGTCCCGTCATCCCTGCTTTTGTTCTTTTGCCATTGCGATCTTGTCAAGCAGTTCATGATCAATGCATCCCCATCAGTATCCTGCTCTCCAGCAGCGCAGATACTTCTATTTTTCCTCCGGATAAAGTTCCCTGTACTTTCCCGGCGAAATGCCGAAAACATCCCGGAAATTGCGCAGATAAGAGGTGTAGTCTGAAAATCCCGTGCGCTGCCAGCTTTCCGTCACTCCCGCTCCCTCCCGCAGGAACTCGCAGGCCCTGATCAGCCGCTTGTTGACTACAAAGGAATGGACCGTCATACCGGTCAGTTCCTTGAACTTTCTCAGGAAATGGTATTTGCTCATATGTACCTGCCCCGCCAGGCAGTCCAGGGAGATGCTTTCCTCCATATGGGCATCAATGTAGTCCGCCACCTGTTCCACCAGAGGATGCTCCACCAGTTCCTCCTGAGCGAACAGGTACTCCTTTCCGGCACAGAGGATGTTCAGGTAGGCAAAAAATAAGGTCAGATACCCCCTGTCCAGCACTTCTTTCACGCCCGGCTGTTTCGTTTCCACTGATTCCGTCATGGCAAGCTTTAACAGATATCCCTGTAACATTTCCTCATAATGGATGGGAAAATGATAGGCGCAGGGTCCGCCGCCGCGAAAGCACGCCGACAGATCCATATCTCCGCCCGACAGTTCCGCCAGCATCCTGGACGTGACCCAGAGGATGATCCTCCTGGAACTGTCATGCCTGTCCTCCACATAATGATACTTGTGCATGACATTCTGGTCGATCAGCAGGAAATCCCCCTTTTTCATATGATAGGTCTGGGTCTCCAGCATAGAAGAATACTCTCCCTCCAGCACATAGATGATCTCATAAAAATTGTGGTAATGGAACATCATGGCCCCCGTGGGCGCCCCCTGCTTCTCGTACACCTCATAATCCTCGCCGATCATATACTGCCTCTCGTCAGCAGCATCCATCATGCGGATCTTTTTATCTATCTTGCCCGTTTTTTTCATAAGAAACCAGCCTTTCAGGATTTTGTGCCGAATCTGCTCCTTATCTCCACACTACAGCAATTTTTGCAACATATCAAGCAATATATGCGCTTTTCATGCATTTTATTTTCCTGTACAGTGGAGATATAAATTCAGAACAGGAGGTTCCATCATGCAGATGACTTTGCGCTGGTACGGCAGCAGGTACGACACCGTAACTTTGAAACAGATCCGGCAGATTCCCGGCGTCACAGGGGTCATTTCCACCCTTTACGGCACAAAACCCGGCGAGGCATGGGAGACAGCAGACATCCTGGCGTTAAAAAAGGAGATTGAGGACGCCGGATTACAGCTTGCGGGCATTGAGAGCGTGAATATCCATGATGCCATCAAGGTAGGCACTCCCGACAGGGAGCAGTATATCGACAATTATATCACCACCCTGGAACGTCTGGGACAGGCCGATATCCATATGGTATGCTACAACTTCATGCCCGTCTTCGACTGGACCAGGACGGAACTGGCAAGGGTGCGCCCCGACGGCTCCACCGTGCTGGCTTACACCCAGGAGGCGGTGGACGCCCTGAACCCCGAGGATATGTTCGCCTCAATAAGCGGCGATTCCAACGGCTCAATCCTGCCCGGCTGGGAGCCCGAGCGCATGGAACATATCAGGGAACTGTTCGAGATGTACAGAGATGTGGACGATGAGAAGCTGTTTGCCAACCTGAAATATTTCCTGGAGCGCATCATGCCGGTCTGCGACAAATACGACATCAACATGGCCATCCATCCCGACGATCCCGCCTGGAGCGTGTTCGGTCTGCCCCGCATCATCATCAACAAGGAAAACATCCTGCGGATGATGAAGATGGTGGACGATCCCCACAATGGCGTCACATTCTGCTCCGGCTCCTACGGCACCAACCTGGAGAACGACCTGCCCGATATGATCCGTTCTTTAAAAGGCAGGATCCACTTTGCCCATGTGCGCAACCTGAAGTTCAACTCTCCCACGGATTTCGAGGAATCCGCCCATCTCTCCAGCGACGGCACTTTCGATATGTATGAGATCATGCTGGCGCTGTACGACATCGGCTTCACCGGCCCCATCCGCCCCGACCATGGACGCATGATCTGGGACGAGGTGGCGATGCCCGGATACGGACTCTACGACAGGGCGCTGGGCGCGGCCTATTTAAACGGGCTGTGGGAAGCGATCGAGAAGCAGCACAGGAAATAAGAAAGAAGCAAAGAACCACAAACATTGTGCCTGCGGCAGCACATGCCGGGAATCCGCAGGCTACGGAAAGGCATGGTCATTATCATGAAACTGACATTAAAAGGCTTACAGGCCCAGCGTGCCGATTATGAGGCGGCAGGCTACAGACTTCCATCCTTCGACTATGAAGCCATAAAGAAAAACACTTACGAGCACCCCGTCTGGATCCACTTCGGCGCAGGCAATATCTTCCGCGCCTTTCATGCAAATGTAGTGCAGAACCTGTTGAACGACGGCATCATGGACACCGGGCTCATCGCTGCGGAGGGCTATGATTACGAAATTATCGAGAAGAGCAACCGTCCCCACGACAACCTGTCCATCCTTGCCACCCTGAAAGCGGACAATACCGTGGAAAAGACCCTGGTAGCAAGCATTATGGAATCCCTGATCCTGGACAGCGGCAATGAAAAGGAATTTGCCCGCTTACGGGAAATCTTCGCCGCGCCCTCCCTGCAGATGGCAAGCTTTACCATCACGGAAAAGGGCTACGCCGTCACTGACGCAAGAGGCAGCGTGCTTCCCGCCATTGCGGCTGACTTTGAAAAGGGCCCCGAAAAGCCCGACAGCTATCTGGGCAAGGTGGTATCCCTGTTATACCATCGCTATGAAAACGGCAGACTGCCCCTGGCCATGGTCAGCATGGACAACTGCTCCCACAACGGCGATAAGCTGCAGGCCGCGGTACTGGCCTTTGCCGACGCATGGTGCGAAAAAGGCCTGGCGGAACAGGGCTTCCTGGCCTATGTGAAAGACGCCTCCAAAGTCTCTTTCCCCTGGACCATGATCGACAAGATCACTCCCAGGCCGGACGCCAAGGTGGAAGCCATGCTGGCACAGGACGGCATGGAGGAACTGGACGCCGTGGTCACCTCCAAAAATACCTACATCGCGCCTTTCGTCAATGCGGAAGAATGTGAATATCTGGTCATCGAGGACGCGTTCCCTAACGGCAGGCCTCCCCTGGAAAAGGGCGGCATCATCTACACGGACAGGGAGACTGTGGACAAGGTGGAGAAGATGAAAGTCTGCACCTGCTTAAATCCCCTCCACACCGCCTTGGCTGTTTACGGATGCCTGCTGGGCTACACCCTGATCTTTGAGGAGATGAAAAATCCCCTGTTAAAGAAGATGGTGGAAACCATCGGCTACAAGGAGGGACTTCCCGTGGTGGCAGATCCCGGCATCCTTGATCCAAAAGAGTTTATCGATCAGGTGGTAAATGTGCGCATCCCCAATCCTTTCATGCCGGACACCCCTCAGAGGATCGCCACCGACACCTCCCAGAAGCTTGCCATCCGCTTCGGCGAGACCATCAAGGCTTACGAGAGATCTTCCAAACTGCATACAGCCGACTTAAAGCTGATTCCTCTGGTATTCGCGGGCTGGCTGCGCTACCTCATGGGCGTGGATGACAAGGGTAATGTTTTCACCCCCAGTTCCGACCCCCTGCTGGAAACCGCCGGCGCTTATGTAAAGGATCTCAAGCTGTCAGACGAACCCAAGGACTTAAGCACACTGGATACGCTCCTCTCCAATGAAAAAATATTCGGTGTGGATCTGGTGAAGATCGGGATGGCTGAAACCGTGAAAGGATATTTTGCGGAGTTGTCCGCCGGAACCGGCGCTGTGGAAGCTGTTCTGGAGAAATATGTGATATAAGGAATACGGAGCCGGGCTGCAGCCTACAGCAGACTCTCCAGCACCCCCTGCAGCCCTTTCTCCGCATAGATTCCCTTATAATAATTCACCTCATCCATGATCAGGTCGTCGATCACACGCATTCCAAGCAGTTCCACCGGCGCTTTGTCATCCGTCATAAGATAGCTTCCCGCCTCATAGGCCGCAAGCCCTCCGGATACTCTCGCCATCATATCCGTCAGTTCCTGGTTCTCCAGCTTCTCCAGCCCCGCCGCCAGGTTGTCCGTCATGGCTCCATTATCGGAGGCAAACAGTTCCCGGTTGGTGGAACCCTGCACGTCAATGGTATATACATGGTCAAAAACGGAAGCGATGGTGTCGGCCAGGTACTGATTGATATTGCCCTCTTCCCTGCCCCGCATGTTCATGTTCACCACCATGACGCCATCCTCCGCCAGGTGCTCCTTTACCAGCGTGAAAAATTCCACCGAGGACATCTGGAACGGGATCGTGATATCCTGATAGGCGTCCACCATGATCACGTCATATTTCTCGTCCACCGCGTTCAGATACGCCCTGCCGTCATAGGTGGTCACAGGCACCGATTCGGGCAGTTCAAAATAAGTCCGCGCCAAATCCGTGATCTTCTCATCGATCTCCACGCCCTCTATCTCCATTTCCCCGAAATAACGGCTGCACTGTGTGGCATAAGTCCCCGTGCCCATGCCCAGGATCAGCACGCTGCAGTCGCCGGGCTGCTCCCGCCCCGCCATCAGCGGCGCAGCCATGGCATAGTCATAATACATCCCCGTCAGGGCCTGCTCTTTCACCAGCACGGACTGCACCCCGAAAAGCACATTGGTGGACAGAATCACCCTGCGGCTGTCCTCTTTTACCTGCAGATAATTATAGATCGATTCTCCCTCATAGGTCAGATTGCGCTCCCAGAAAGCGAAACTGTCAGAAGCCCCAAGGCCGCAGCATGACAGGAACAGGACCAAAGCCGCCGCGCTTTTCCCTTTTCCCGCCCTGCTGCTGATAAAATACACAAGGCACAGCGCCAGCAGGATCCCTGCGAAGATCAGGAACGTCACGGAAGTCCCCACCGCTGGTATGGTGATAAAGGTGGGCACGAAAGTGCCGATGATGCTCCCGATGGTGTTGAAAGCGCCCAATGTCCCCACGATCTTGCCGCTGTCCTCCAGGCTGTCCACGGAATACTTTGCCAGCGAGGGCGTCACAGTGCCCAGCAGGAACAGAGGGAACACAAAAATGACCATGCACGCCGCAAACGCCGCCCATATCAGGAAATTGCTGTTCACCGCCAGGATCAGCAACGCCGAAATGCCAAGGATGATATATTTTCCCACCACCGGTATGGCTGCGATCCATATGGCGGCGATCAGGATCCTCCCGTAGAGCCTGTCCGGATCCGGCTTTTTGTCCGCGCTCCTGCCCCCGTAGAGATTTCCCAGCGCCATAGCGATCATGATGGTGCCGATGATGATGGTCCAGACGATCTGGGAAGAACTGAAATAGGGCGCCAGAAGCCTGCTTGCCCCAAGCTCCACCGCCATCACGGACATTCCTGCGAAAAATTCCGTCAGATATAAAAACAACCTGTTTTTCAAGATAGGTGATCTCTTTACAGCTTCTGCCATGTCTCAATGAGCCTCCTGTTTTCCTTTCTGGTGCGCACGGCGATCCTGAAATACTTATTGGACAGATTTCTGAAATTGCCGCAGCTTCGAATCAATATTCCCTCCTGCTGCAGACGACTGGCAAGGTCAGGCCTCGCCTGGAAGAGGATAAAGTTGGCATGGGTGGGATACACCTTGTCCGCCAGCCCGTCCCTGAGGGCGTCGCAGAGATAAGTGCGCTCCCTGGCGATCAGCATCCTTGTCTTTTCCACATACTCCTTATCCTGCAGGGCCGCCACACCTGCCAGCTGGGCAGGCAAAGAAGTGTTCCAGGGCTGCATGCTGTTGCGCACCGCGCTCAAGATAGTGCTGTTGCCACTGATCATATAGCCCAGCCGCATGCCCGGCATACCGAACAGCTTAGTGAAAGCCCGGAGCACGATCAGCCTGGAGAAGCGGCCCATCATCCGCTTCATGCTGTAATTTTCCTCATCCGGCAGAAAAGGCAGGAAACACTCGTCCACACAGAGCCATGTTCCAGTGGCCTCGCACTTTGCAGCGATCCGGAACAACAGAGACTGCTCCGTCATCTGCCCCGTGGGATTATTGGGATTGCAGATGAACACGATGTCCGTATCCTCTTCAATGGCCGCCAGAATGGAATCCGGCGTATGGAAGCAGTCCCTCTCTTTCAGGTCCACAAACTCCGTCTGACCGCCCACCGCCTGTACCGCTTTCGCGTACTCCTGGAAAGTAGGCGCCAGCGTGAGGCACTTTTTCGGCTTCACCGCCACGCAGAGGGAATAGATCAGTTCCGCCGAACCGTTTCCCAGCAGTACATTTTCCGGGTGGACTTTCTCCCACACCGCCAATTCCCGGCAAAGTTCCTCCCCCCGATGATCGGGGTAGCGGCCCGACAGCTTGACTCCCCTGACCGCCTCGCCGATACTCCGCCTGGGCATGCCAAGGGGATTGCTGTTCACGGAGAAATCCAGCGCCACCGGATTATGATAAACATCCCCGCCATGTAAATATTCTGATCTCTCTTTCATGCCGTTTCCCTCCTGTTCCCGCATTTTCTCTTTACCGTGTCTTATAATCTCAGCGCCAGTATGAATATAAGTCCCATAAAACGGACTTTAAACAGCGTCCCTTTTTTAGTATTCAATCTGATGTTCCCCAGAAAACCACATTCTCTTTACTTCCATGAAACACCCTTCTGTCACCATATATCATACACCATCTGCGGCATGAAAGCAAACCATACTGGCTGCCCCCCCGCTCTTCCTGACTCTGCACGCCCGCTACGCCCGTCTCTTCAACAGTCTTTTCACCGCCGCCACAGCCAGGCTTACAGGCCGCCTTACCGGTCTCATGAAAAGCCATATGGCGCAGGGAATCCTGTAACGCAGCATCCTGACATCTATCTCTCTTCCGTTTTTTATCAGAACGGTCATTTTCCCTTTGATCTGTTCCGGCCGCAGGGGACCCTCAATCTCTGTCTGGTTATCTCCCACCATAAAGAATCCTTTTTCGTCCTTTCTGTAGATCCTGTGAATCACCAGGATACTCTGCTCACGCCGGTACAACGCCACATCCCCGCGTTTCAGCTTCGCGGTATCCGCTTTCTGCACGATCACTTCGTCCCTTCCCGGTACGATCACAGGATACATGCTGTAACCCCGGGGCTTTATCTGCACCGCACTGCCCGATTCCAGCAGTTCTTCAATATTCTGTTCCTGTATCTCTTTCCCCATTCCGGTTCCTCGCTCCAAAAATTTCCTCCGATCATCAGTGCACGGCATCGACTTTCACCCACTCTGACAGTACTGCAGAGACCGCCCGCGCTTCCGAAAAAGATTCGCTGTTTTCCTGCATAAAGAAAGCAGGATAGTATAAGGCTACCCTGCTTTTACAGCCTACAGTATCAGAATCATTGCTTCAAAGGCATGCCATCCGGACATCCTGCAAAATCCTCTTGATAATTCTTGCCTTCGGACTGTGTACCGCCTGATGCAGAACATGCCTGGCAGGTATCTCTGCCCGGATTACAATCGGTAAAGCCAAACCTGCATCTTACTTCCCCTTCCGCAGCCCCGCTTGCGGCAAAAACACCCTCTGCCTTCTCATTCATCGTGACAACAACCGGTTTCACATACTCTCCCATCTTTAGTTCTCCTTTCCCAATACAAAAATATCTTATCAATAACGCACCTGTATATGTGTCTGACAAAATTATTATAGCTACGCTTTCTTTTGTTTGTCAAGTATCACGGATATTTTTTTCATACTTATGGATTTTTGTCGTATAAACTGATATAATGTCCCCTGAAACAACAGCGAGATGGCATGTGAACCTGCCAGGGAACCCATAATTCTGAATAAAGGAGAAATGCGCGGACAGCGCACGTCGCAAACATGATCCGGACTTCTGACGACTATATTTTACGCAGCTTTCACGGCACAGACTATCTGATACCCATCGGTCAAAAGATTGCCCTGGGGCGTCCCTGTCTTGAACTGAACGAAAGCGGCGTCCTTCTTTGGAACGCAGTCAAATCCGGCGTACCGGAACACCAGCTGGAAGACATGCTCCGGAAACGCTTCCCTACCGACAGTACAGCGGAAGCAGACATAGCGGGAGATGCAGGGGCATTTATCTCTCGGCTGATTCAGGTCGGCGCCTTGACTGACGACCGGAACCTTCCCACGCCTCCCTGCAGATACTTCCGCATTGCAGGACTGTCCATCGCATTCACCGGGCATACCCCCTGTCTCCATGATTCTCTCTCTGCTTTTGCAGGTGATGCATGCGATGAGATCTTGCAGCGCTGGATTCTCCGACCGCTCATATTTATGCCTGCTTTCTCCGGAGAGATCATTATCAACAACAGGCAGCTCACTCTCTTTTTGTGCGAAGAATATTACATCCTCATGTTTCCGGAAAATAAACATCTGCTGATGAGCAGGATATCAAAAGATGGGAGCGCCGCAGAATTTTATTACGACCACCTTGTCACAGATGACGCCAGAACAGAACTTTTTTACGGTATGCGAAACGCTTTTCTGATCATGGCACAGAATAACGGTCTCTTCGCCCTCCATTCCGCATCCGTTGATTACGGCGGCATGGCATGGCTGTTTTCCGGCAAATCCGGCATGGGGAAATCCACGCATACAGCGTTATGGAACAGTCTCTATCATGTGGAGATCATCAACGGGGACATTAACCTGATCGGTATGGAAGATGGGGAACCCATGGTATATGGCACTCCATGGTGCGGCACATCCGGGATCTTTTCCCCGAAAACATACCGACTGGGAGGCGTTGTGCTGCTGGTACAGTCAGCCCGGAATGAAGTACAGGAACTTTCGGAGGGACTCCGTCAGCTGCTCCTGTTTCAACGACTTATTTCACCCACATGGTTTGCCTGGCAGGTGGATAAAAACCTGGAGTTCGCCGATCGGCTGCAGCAGCAGGTAAAAGTATGCAGGCTGTTGTGCACTCCTCTTCCCGAAGCCGTGCAGGTCATGAAATCATATATCGATTCCTTGCCTGAAAATCATAACTGTTGACGAGGTTGCTATGGCTGAAAAAGAAAAACTCCTCACATTCTATATTCGCCGGATCAAAGAAGGACGCCTGCGGGAACTGATCGCGCAGACCGCATGGCTGTACTCTTATGTGCGCAGGTATCGGAAATCCATTATAGCTTATACTCTCATCGGCCTGACCGGAACCGCCGTTTCTCTCATAAGCAGCATTATTTCGAAAAACATGGTGGATATCATCACGGGACATCAGACAGGCGGGCTTGTCAGGACTTTCTGCCTGTTTATAAGCGTCACCATAGGGACAATACTGATCAACCAGCTGTCCAATTACGTATCAGGCATCATTTCCCTGCACGTTGACACAGACATGAAAGCTGACGTTTTCGATAAAATGCTGATTACGGATCTGGAAGCCTTTACCTCCTACCACACCGGTGACCTGATGACCCGGTGGAACACGGACGTTTCCGTCATTTCAAAAGGAATCCTCAACTGGATTCCTGACCTTGTTATATTTTCCGTAAAATTTATAAGCGCCTTCGCCGTCATCATATATTACGACCCCACATTCGCGCTTCTTGCAATGATGGGAATTCCGGTGGGTATCATTATGTCCCGTTCCGTTTTAAAAAGAATACAGGACAATAATAAAGAAGCCGCCGCCATGAACGCGCGCATGTCCGGCTTTAATCAGGAAGCATTTTCCAACATACAGACTATCAAAGCTTTTGACCTGCTCAGGGCATACTCCCTTAGACTGAGACAGTATCAGCAGGAATACCGACAGATGCGCTCCACCTATCTGCGCCTGAGCATGCTTACTTCGCTGATTATGTCAATTGTCGGAGTAGCGATTTCCTACAGCTGTTACGCGCTGGGAATATACCGCGTCTGGAGCGGTGCGATCTCATATGGCACCATGACCCTGTTCCTGTCTCTCGCAAACACCCTTACCAGCACGCTGAACAGTCTCATTTCACTGGTTCCCACGGCAATATCCATAACCACTTCCGCCAGTCGTCTCATGGATATTCTCGCCATGCCGAAGGAAGATTTCTCCATGCGCGATAAGATCAGTGATTTTTACAGCCGACATATACAGGAGGGGCTTTCCGTAAAGCTTCAGGATATCACCTACTCCTATCATACTGGAAAAACCGTATTTAAAAACATTTCCTTCGAGGCGCATCCTCACCAGATCACCGCCCTTGTGGGACCCTCCGGCGAAGGAAAAACAACCATGCTGCGCATCATTCTCTCGCTGCTGAAACCTCAGTCCGGGAATGTAACGATCACCGCAGGTTTTTCCGGCAGGGAAAGCATTCCGTCTTCACCTGCAGTCAGGCAGTTATTTTCATATGTGCCACAGGGCAACACCATGTTTTCAGGAACGATAGCCGATAATATGCGTATTGTAAAGCCGGACGCTTCCGACGAAGACATAGTGCGGGTACTGAGATCAGCCTGCGCATGGGATTTTGTATCCGCGCTTCCCGACGGTATCAACAGCAAAATAGGCGAACGTGGACACGGTTTTTCCGAAGGGCAGGCGCAACGGCTTGCCATTGCAAGGGCGCTCCTGCGAAACTCGCCGATCCTTCTTCTGGATGAAGCGACATCCGCGCTGGATGTCGCCACCGAGCGCCGCATATTAAAAAATATTCTGAAAGACACTTATCCAAGAACGTGCATCATCACCACGCACCGCCCCACCGTCCTCACCATGTGCGATTATGTTTATTCCATATCCAGCAGACAATGCCGACTGTTGAGCGGCGTGGGCGTTGAGGAACTGATCAGACAGTTTTAAATGCGCATGTTCACAGTTCGATATCAAAGATATACTTTTCATAGGCATTTACGACCTGGGTCTCGTTATACTTGGACAGACGCGGAAATTTCCTCCCATAATTCATATGCACATGACCGTGGATAAAATAGGCCGGTTTATATTTGTCCATCAGTTCCGGGAAAGCGTCAAATCCCCTGTGGGGCAGATCCTCGCCGTCATTCACATGATAAGCGGGGGCATGGGCCACCAGGATATCAAAGCCCTTGTGGCGCCACAGCTTCCACCAAAGCTTCCGCACCCGCTTGCGCATCTCTTTCTGGGTATACTGATGGATGCCTGGCTTGTAGCGCAGGGATCCTCCCAGCCCCAGGATCCGCACTCCGTTATGGACATAGATATCATCCTCGATACTGATGCAGCCGTCGGGCGGAACCTGTTCATAGCGATCGTCGTGATTGCCATGCACATACAGCACCGGCGCATGGGTAAAGGTGGCCAGAAAGGAAAGATACTGCGGTTTCAGATCCCCGCAGGATATGATCAGGTCGATGCCCTCCAGATAGCTTCTGTCAAAATAATCCCACAATAACTCGGACTCATGGTCAGCGATAGCCATTATTCTCATCAGATGTACCTACTTTCCTCATGCATCGGTCTCCTGTGTTTTGTCCAGACCCTGCATTTTTGCCACTGCCTGCGCGTTTTCCGTCAGATCGGAGATCTTGGGGATGCTGCCCACCACATTGTCCAACAGCCAATCCATGGTAATGATATCCTGAGGCGGTATGACCTGATCCGCCGTATTCATCACCGTCCCGTCCTGGGCGCACAGATCGCCGGAAAAAGGAATCAACGTGTCCGAACAGATATTATTGCGCAGCAGATCCACCAGACGCCTGGTATCCCGGGGCAGATCCTGGGAACAGATCAGATCCACCACTCCGGCGGATATCCCCCACCAATAGCTGGTAGCGCGGCTTCCCGCCGCAGCGTCCTCTTTCCAGGTGCCGTTGAGCACGATGCGGATGATCTTCTCATATAGTTTGCCCCAATGCCATGTAGTCATAGCCAGATTATCGGGAATTTCCCCGTTGATATGATAAAGACCGAAATGCCGGGATCCCTTGTCAGGGGAAGTCATATCCTGTCCCATCACATATTCGATCTCGGGATTGTCCCTGATATCGATCTCATGCTGCTTCAATGTGCTCCAGTCCAGATACACTTTCGCATGCGGGTTCACCATCCTTGCGCCCATGGCGAAAGCATTGATGTTTGCCGCCATGCCATAGATCGGGTAGTCGGCGATATAGCCGATCTTGTCGGTAGTGGCCATGGAGCCTGCGATAATGCCCGCCAGGAACTTTGCCTCGTACATCCTGGCATAATAAGTGCGCAGGGTGGGATGGGACGTGTTCAAGGAGCAGTTCAGTACTTTTACTTCCGGATATTTCGCCGCGATCTTCAGGCTGGCGGGCATCATCACCGGGGAAGTGGTAAAGAGCATGGTATGGCCGTCCCTGATGGCCTCCTCCATGCATTCCTGATCGTTCTCGCCTGCCACGATGTTCTCAAACGCGGTAGTCTCTATCTGTCCGGGAAATACATTGTCCAGATAGAGCCGCCCCAGTTCGTGGCTGTAAGTCCAGCCGGAGGTTCTGTGGGTCTTCTCGTACAGGAACGCGATCTTGACCTTGCCGGAATTATCCGGGAGGATCAGGTTCAGCAGGTTCCTGTAACGGTTCGGGGAAGCGCTCTCCCTGGGCGGATCCATGCGCAGTTCTATGGACTGCTCCTCCGTCAGCACCACAAATTCGTCCCAGATCTGGGTGAGATCCCGCTTCAGTTCCTGGGCGGATTTCTGCTTTGTCTCCTCATAGCCGAACACAGTGAGGAATGTAAGCAGCGCATCGCCCACGGTGATAGGCAGCTTGCCCCCTCCCTTGGATTCGAACACCTTTCGGAAACGGGTGTAGACAGCGTCGAATTCCTGGCGGTCCTCGGAAGTCCACCTGGCCCCTTTGGGCGTGCCCACCTGCTCCAAAAACTGCGCGAACCGGCCTTTCTCACTGAAATAAATGGAATAAATGCCAGTCACTTCATAAAAGTCCATGAATTCAAAATAAATGGCGTTTTCCTTTGTGTCATTTCGCTTGGGCACCACCCGGATGACAGAACAGGGAACGCTGTAAGCATCCAGGAATTTCAGGACGCTGACCCGTTTATTGCCCTCCATCACATAAAAACGCCCCATGAACTCATACGCTTTCACAGGATCTCTCAGGCCCTCTTCCAGCAGATTGGTATGTAAGCTGATCCACTTGGCGGCAAATTCCGTATTGGTATCCAGCAGGGGCATGAAATTGGCCGCAAAGGAATTGGTGCGGCCCCTGGTCTTGGTTCCCACGATCAGTTCCAGCGGAATCTCGCACAGACCGATGTTCACTTCATATTCCACTTTTGTATAAGATAAGATCTCATCCAGCACCGGCAGGTAAGGGTAATAACCCTTTGTCAGGCGGGCACGGTATTCTTTCTGCCCGGACTTCAGGGCGTTCGTATATTGTTCGTATGACATATCTGCCTCCTATTCCAGTTCCGTTTCTGCGCTTCAGTGCCCCTGCTCTGAAAGAAATTTCATCTGCAAAAAACGCAGCTGAGAATTTCTTTCATGTGCCGCCTTTGGCACATTGCACTTCTGCACCAAAACTGTTTTTATTCCAGTTCCGTTTCTGATTTTGTCACTTGATATCATGTTTATTTTGCCGTCCAAATCATATCACACTTTACATGGATTTTCCACCTTTTTATGCAAGTCCCCGCATTCAAGATCCTCCTCTGCTTTCCCTGCCACAGTTCTGCTTCCTTTCCATATACAACAGCGCACCCAAAGCGGCGCCTGCGGTATTTAAGATCAGGTCGTCCAGTTCCGAGATCCCTGTGCCGAAGACATACTGCATGGCTTCTATCAGCAGGGACAGTGCAAAGCCAAACACTGCCGCCCGCAGGACGCCCCGCTCTGCCCGCCTGTACCGCACATATACGCCCAACGGCATGAACCAGACGATATTGCCCGCAAACAGGTAAAGGAACCTGTCCCAGTCATGAGTACGTATCAGCGGGATATATTCCGCAAACAGATCCGGATTGACCACGCCGTCCCTGCAGAAGCCGTGGGTGCCAAATCCGCTGCGGAATACCGTGATCCGCAGGAGTACCGCCAGATAAGATAAAAACAAGATAGTGATCGCGTGTTTTTTCTTCGTCCTTTTCATCGGCATGTTTCCAGCAGGGTCACGCTCTCGATCGCACCCGTAAAGGGGAACATATCCACCGGCACCGATCGCTTTACCGCGTAACCGTGCCTGGTCAGGTATTTCAGGTCACGGACCAGCGTCTCCGGGCTGCAGGAAATATAGACCACCCTGTCAGGCCTGATCCGGCATACTGCGTTCAAGAACGTCTCGTCGCTCCCACTTCTGGGCGGATCCATGAAAAGCACATCCAGCTTATGCCCCTGTTCCGCCATATCCAGCATAAATTTCCCCGCGTCGTTCTGATAAAATTCCACGTTTAAGATCTGGTTGTTTTTGGCGTTGGATCTGGCGTCCTTTACCGCATCCGCGTTTGATTCCACGCCCAGTACCTTTCCCGCGTGATCGCTGGCTATCATGCCGATGGTTCCGGTGCCGCAGTAAGCGTCCAGCACCGTTTCCTTCCCTGTCAGCCGGGCGTACTCCATGGCTTTTTTGTACAGCTTTTCCGTCTGTATGGGATTGACCTGATAAAAGGATCTGGGAGAGATGCGGAACCGCTTGCCGCCCAGTTCGTCCTCGATGTACCCCTTTCCGTAAATAACCTGTTCTTTCGTCCCCAGGATCATGCTGGTATCGCGGTCGTTGACATTAACCACCACTGTGGTGATCTCCGGATGCAGCTTCCGCAGCGCTTTCACAAAATTATTCTTGGAGGGCATGATGGAGGAGCACAGCACCAGCACCACCATGATTTCACCCGTCACATGCCCGGTGCGGATCAGCACATGCCGCAGCAGGCCGTAACCGGTATCCTCGTTATAAGGACGTATCTTAAAAGATCTGAGCAGTTCCCGGATGGATACGATGATTTCATCTGCTTTCCGGTTCTCGATGAGGCAGCTGTCCACCGGCACGATCCGATGGCTCTTCTCCTCGTATATGCCGGAAATGATCGCATGGCTCCTCCTGTCCTCCCCGAACACCGCGTGAACCTTGTTGCGGTAGTGGACAGGATCCTCCATGGCGATCATGGGCTCCGGTCTGCAGTAAGGCTCCATAAGCTTCCTGAAGATCGTGGCCTTGGCAGCCAGCTGTTCCTGATAATCCCTGTCTATCCACTGGCAGCCGCCGCATTTTTTTGCCACGGGACAGCGGTGTCTGCTGTCAGGTTTTGCGGTATTTTTCTGTTTTCTGTTCTGATCGCTCATCATTCAGCCCTCATATCCATAAAAACGAAAGACCATTCCATTTTGATCCGAATGGCCTTTCCGTTATTTCCCATTACTTTTCAAAACCGATCTTACATCAGATAAACCGGTAATTCCTGTCCAACGCCGTATGCCACATAGTCGGTGGCGGCTTTTTCGTCGGACTTTACAGCAGAAGCTGCCTTACTGCCTTTCGCTGTCTTAGATCTTGCATTATCCTTCGCTGTTTCTGCTGTCTTTGTTACTGTGCTCTTCTTCACCGCCTTAACCTCCGCGCTCTCCACGGCCTTTGTCTCCACGCTTCCCTCTGCGGCTTTCGCCGCCCTCTTGATACTACCTGCTCCTACGGACATTCTTGTCTACCTCCTTTGCAAGCTCCAGATACTCTCCGGCGCTCCGCGCATTTTTCTTATGTACCATAACGGGCTTACTGTTATCCTGCGCCCATTCGATCTCACTGTCCACACGGATCACCGTGTCAAACACCGTCACTTCCTCAAACTCATTTAAAACTTCCATGGTCTGTCTGCCATAATTCTTTCTGGCGTCCAGCTTGGTGATCACCACTCCCAGCAGTTCCAGGCCGGGGGCAAGCCTTTTCACATTCTCCAGGAACTCAAACATATTGGCCACGCCGAAAAGCCCCCAGGGACTTGCCTCCACGGGCAGGATCACATAGTCGGAAGCGCAGAGGATGTTCATGACCCAGCCGCCCAGCGTAGGGGGCGCGTCGATCAGGATATAATCATATTTTCCGCTCTGCCTGATCTTCTCCAGCCCCCTGGTGAGGATCAGTTCCCTCTGCCATTTGGTGAAAAGTTCATATTCTATGCCGCTCATCAGCGTGGAGGACGGAATCAGATCCACATTCTCATAAACTGTATGTACCACATAATCCGTCAGGTCTTTCTCGCCGCAGACGGCGTTATACAGGTTCTTTTCCCCCGCTGCGAACTCCAGCACCTGCTCCTCCGTGAAAAAGGAGAGGGACAGGTTCAGCTGCATATCCCCGTCCACCAGCAGTACCTTTTTGCCCAATGTGGAAAGGGAATAGCCTATATTGGCACATGTAGTAGTCTTACCGCTTCCGCCCTTATTATTCGCAAAGGCTATTGTCTTCGTCTGTCCTGCCATAGAGACACTCGATTCCTTTCTCTGCAAAGTAACTCATCCATTCCTCCGAGGGCCGTACATCCGTCACTACCATATGGATGGCGGACAGCTTACAGATCTGTGAGAAAGCTATATTGTCAAATTTCGTGTGATCCACAGCCAGGATCCGCTGTTTCGCACACTTCAACATGGTCTGCTTTACCTGTGAAAACATTTCGTTGGCATCCGTGATGCCCTTTTCCATATCAATCCCCTTGCAGGACAGGATCACCTTGTCGGCGTTAAAGGAACTGATGCCCTCCATGGCCTTGGGGCCCACCAGCGCCAGATAATTCTCCCGCAGGGTCCCTCCGGTG
This sequence comes from Lachnospiraceae bacterium, assembly GCA_023664345.1. Classification (GTDB taxonomy): domain Bacteria; phylum Bacillota; class Clostridia; order Lachnospirales; family Lachnospiraceae; genus Acetatifactor. The sequence goes on from JAMPFQ010000018.1 coordinate 43,954, forward strand.
GATATGATATCCCAGCCGTGGACATCGGACAACTCCACCAGCACCTCAATGGAATTGGTGATCACCGTCAGGCGTTTCCGGCTCTTCAACGCTTTCACGATGGAAACCGCCGTGGTACTGGGATCCACAATGATATGCTCCCCCTCCTGCACCAGGCTGCTGACCAGTTCCGCGATCACCTGCTTGCCGCCCATATTCCGTTTCTTGCGGATATTGAAAGGCATGTCGATACCGGCATTTTCGTTCAGGATGGCGCCTCCGTAGCTTTTGGTGGCAAGGCCGTCCCGGTCAAGCTTATCCAAATCCCTGCGGATGGTCTCCTCCGAAACATCAAAGAGTGTGCTCAGTTCGCTGACAATGACCTTTTTCTCATCCTGCAATTTTTCTAAGATCAGATTCCTGCGCTCGGCTGCCAGCAATATAATGCACCCCCTATTCCAGTTCCGAGGCTGTTTTTTTTCCAGTTCCGCCTCTGCACTTCAGCGCCTTATAAATCCTCACAGGATCGACTTGATGATCTGCTCATCGGGGTGTGCGATCACGGTGGAATCCAGGTACATCCCGCTCTCCGCCACAGCCGCCTTGGCTCTGGCGATGGCCGCGTCCACGGCGGATACCTCGCCGCACAGGTACACGTAGGACTTGCCGCACATGCCCTTTGCCACACGCAGTTCGATCAACTCTACCTCGGAAGTCTTTGCCGCCACATCAGCCGCCACGATAATGGACGCCGCGTCAAATGTCTCCAGCACTCCCAGGGAACTCACCTTCTCAATGTGGGTGGTGCCGTAGATGGCGGGGAAGATCCCCTCGTCCGGATTGCCCAGCACAAAGCTGTCGATCAGCTGCTCGCCGTACTGGGTCTTCGCCGTTGCCACCGCCGCGTCCACAGCGCTGAGATCGCCGGTGATCAGCGCGATATATTTGCCGGGGCATACCACCTGTGCCTCCACCAACTCCACTGCCGCCGTCTTTACCATGGCATCCGCCGCAGTGACACCTGTGGAAACCGTCTTAAATTCTATCATTCCTAACGCTCTGCTCATGGTCCGTTACCTCTCTGTGATCACAATGTATTTTTCAGTTACTTCCCTGACGATCCCGTCCATGGAGGCATGTATCGCCACACTTAATCCGTTGCCCGGTTTGGCGATCATATCGCCTGCTTTCACTTTCGCCCCGGTCTCCACCGTAGGAACCGCAGGGGCTCCGATATGCTGGCTTGTCAGGATCTTTACTTTATGTATGATATCCTGTCCTTTCCAGTAGCCGTCCTCCTGCAGGGGAGCCTCCACATCATAGCGGGAAAGTCCCAGCCTTGCCGCCAGCCGCTCCTCCGGCACTTTGCGGTACTGCCTGCTCTCCTTTACGGGTGCGGGCTTTACATCCGCCGGAGGCTTTACGCCCGCTTTCCGCAGCCCCAGCTTATAATCAGCGATCAGGCTCCTTGGGGATAAGCCCTGGGGGCAGGAAAAATTCTCGCAGAGCCCGCAGGAACTGCAGAACATGGTGTTCAGGAACACACTGGTATCCTGGAAATCCTGATTTGCCGCGCTCCGCATGAATTTATGAGGTTCAATGGGGTGTCCCAGCGCGTGTCTGGGGCACAGGTTCGTACAGGTCTCACACTGACAGCAGGAAGAGGCCGCACGTTTTAAGTCAATGGCCGCGTTCCTGTTCTTCCGCCGTATCAGGGAATGGGACTGATCCAGCACGATCACCGCGTTGGTGGTCTTGGTTACCACCGCCGTTTCCGCCGCCAGATTGCCCATCATGGGGCCGCCCACCAGATAGGCGGGATTCCCGGTGGTCACTTTTCCCGCATATGCCACCACATCCTTGATCGTCGCTCCCAGCGGAACCCTGACGGTAATGGGGTGTTCCACCTCTCCCACAACCGTCACCAGCTTGTCGATCACGGGGGTGTCCCTCTCTACCGCACGATATACATTGTAGACCGTCTCCACATTGAACACCGCCACGCCCTCCTCGATGGGCAGTCCTCCGGGACGGATCACTCTTCCCGTGGCCTCGTAGATCAGCACCACCTCATCCCCCATGGGATACGCACCGTCCAACAGCTGGACGCGCATATTGGGATATGCGTCTATGTATTTATCTATAGCTTTCAAAGTTGCCTTATATTCTCTTTTAATACCGATTACAGCCTCTTTCGCGCCCACCGTCTGAGCAATCATATCAAAGGCTTTTAAAATCTCTCCGGCGCACTGTTCCAGCAGCTGCCTGTGAAGTTTGAGCAGGGGCTCGCACTCCGCACAGTTCATCAGTATCACCTCGGCACGTTCATCCAGTTTCGCGTAGGTCGGGAAACCTGCGCCGCCCGCGCCCACTGTGCCCACATTCTGTAAAATCTGCTTTAACTCCTGAATCTCCATGATAATCATCCATTCTGAAATATTATTGATCTGTTCTTCTCATTCTGTCTCAGCTTCCATACGATCACTTCTCGTCCACGATCCCCACAATTGCCGCGTCCACGGGCACATTCTCCATGCCCACCCTGGCGCCGCTTCCCGTTACCACCAGGACCGTTTCCCCGATCCCCGCACCGATATTGTCGATTGCCACGAACCTGGAAGCGCCTGCGGCCATTTCCTCCAAAGGCTCAATGATCATGAACTTATTGCCGATCAGATTTTCACATTTGCGGGTGGAAACAATACTTCCCACTACCTTACCTATCACCATGGCATCCATCTCCTGTTGTACGGACGGACAGCGATTTTGCTGCCCGCCCGCCAGTTGTTTTGCTTTCCGTTCCTTACTTGATGATCGTGACCTTATCGCCGGTCTTGATCTTGCTGGCATTCGCCTCGTCGGTATCGATGTGCATTTCCAGGGTAAAGCTGTCGTCCACGCGGATCTTCACCTGATTGAACACCGTACCTCTCTCATTGTCCGCTTTTACGGACACGATATCACCGTCATGGACTCCGGCTGCCGCCGCGTCCGCAGGCGACATATGGATATGGCGCATGGCTATGATGCAGCCCTCTTTCATGTAGATCGCACCCTTGGGTCCCACTACCGCGATAGGAGCGCTGGCAGCCACATTTCCGGACTCCCGGATGGGCGCCGCGATGCCAAGCTTCATGGCATCCGTGGCAGAGATCTCCACCTGGGATGCTTTCCTCACAGGTCCCAGAACCCTCACATTCTCAATCGCACGAAGCTTGATGCCAACGATGGTGACAGTCTCATTGCTGGCAAACTGTCCCCCCATCAGATCTTTCTTCTTCGTCAGATGATAACCCTCACCGAACAGGGTCTCCACATCCTGCTGGGTCAGGTGGATATGCCTTGCGGACACACCCACCGGAACCTGATAGCCATTGGTCTTATTCTCCATCCTGTTGATGGTCTCAAGGACCGCTTTTGTGATCGATTCGATTGTCTGTTGTTCCATGTTTATCCTCCAAATTTGCGACTTGTCACAAATTTTCCCAATTTCCTCTCACATTCACTCTGAAAGAGTTATTTGATCTTGGGAAGGATCATCTCAACATCCGTATGAGGACGAGGAATCACATGGGTAGCTACCAACTCGCCCAGCTTGGACGCGCTTGCGGAGCCTGCTTCTACGGAAGACTTCACTGCCCCTACATCACCACGCACCATTACGGTCACCAGACCGGAACCAATCTTCTCCGTACCTACCAGCGTAACATTTGCTGCCTTACACATTGCATCCGCTGCCTCGATCGCTGCAACCAGACCTCTTGTTTCCACCATTCCTAATGCTTCCTGTGCCATTTCTTTTCCTCCTGATTTTTGTGTTTGTTTATTAACTGCTTTCGCAGTTTGTGATATCTTAGAATTTCTAACACTTTCAAACATGCCGCTTCAGCGGCACAAACAATCCATAAACTGGTGCAAGGCCGGAAGAATCCGCCTTGCGGATTCTTCCCGGAATGACTTAGATTTTCTTAGACGGCGTCCTTTGACGCCTTAGAAAATCTTCATTCCGTTCACACTTATACTTCCTGGATCGTCTGGGCATCCAGCGTGCTCAGATCCTGTTTATCCCTGAAGCGGCTGGCGCTCAATCTCACAAGGCGCCATATCTCTTCGTGAGGATTGGCGATCACGCCGCTTGCCACGGGCTTCTTGATCGCGCTCTTTGAGGCGTTTTCCACCGCCTCCGTGACGGATGCCACGTCACCCATGACCACAATGGTGACGAGTCGGCCGCCAAGTTTTCTCTCCCAGGTGACAAACTCCACGCCGGATGTCTTGCACATGATATCCAGCGAATCCACCGCGGCAACCACGCCTGAGATCTCGATAAAGCCTAATGATGTATTGCTCATTGACTGGCTCCTTCTTCTACTTTCCCGTTATCCATTTCCCGCGTTTTTCACATATTGCTGACAACAGCATGAGCAATCTGAGAAGCTATGCGAGCTTGGAAGAATCCGCAAAGCGGATTCTTCTCGGAATGACTTAGATTTTCTTGGGTCGGGTACTTTCCGACCTTAGAAAATCTTCATTCCGTTCACACTTAGATTTTGGGAAGAATCTTCTCCACATCCGTATGAGGACGGGGAATCACATGTGCCGCTACCAGTTCGCCCAGTCTGCTGGCCGCCGCGGAACCGCTCTCAACGGATGCCTTGACAGCGCCTACGTCGCCGCGCACCATAACGGTTACCAGACCGGATCCGATCTTCTCAGTGCCTATCAGAGTAACCTCCGCTGATTTGGTCATGGCATCAGCGGCTTCGATCGCTGCTGTCAGACCTCTTGTTTCTACCATTCCCAATGCTTCCTGTGCCATAAAATACTCCTTTCTATTCCAGTTCCGTCTCTACACTTCAATGCCCCTCTTCTGAAAGAAATTTCATCTGCATAGAGCGCAGCTGAGAATTTCTTTCGGGCATTTCCGTTCCGAGACTGTTTTTTGTTCCGTCTCTACACTTCAATGCCCCTCTTCTGAAAGAAATTTCATCTGCATAGAGCGCAGCTGAGAATTTCTTTCATGTGCCGCTTTCTGGCACATTGCATTTACCGTTCCGAGACTGTTTTTCCAGTTACAAACCACTTTCAGTTTCTGTCAAATGCGTTCAGCTTCAGCATCTTTTCCGTATCTTCCGTGGGTCTCGCGATGATATGCCTCTGCACGATGCCGGTCAGGGATTTGGCCATCGCCTCGCCCGCCGCCATGGCAGCTTCCACATCCGCCACGGAACCCCGGAACTTGACCGTTACCAGCAAAGGCACCGGCAATGCGTCCGCGTTCGCAGGTTTATTTTTATCGAAAGTCTCAAGCCTGACGTTTGCCGCCTTGCACCCTGCGTCCGCCGCGAGGAAAGCGCATGCCAGTCCGTATACTTCCAAAAGTCCTACCGCCTCTTCCATAGCTGCCTCTTTCTCTACTGTCGCTATTTATTGATGATAGCGATCTTCAATCCTGTCATGGCAAGATTGGTCTTTAACGCCTCGTTGATCTCCTCCAGAGGATATGTATGGGTGATCAGCTTGTCGATGGGAAGACCGATCTTCTTCGCGCTCTTCAGGAAATCAAAGGTAGTTGCGTAATCTCTCAGCGTGTACACCCAGGAACCCACCGTGGTGATCTCCTTGGAGCAGATATCAAAGTGAGGATTGATGGTCGCGTCGCCGCCGTTGATGAAGAATCCCAGTTCACAAAGTCCGCCGCCGTTGCGGATGAACTTATAGATATTGGAATGTCCCGCGGGGGAACCGGTACACTGGAACGCGAAATCAGCCAGATGACCGTCAAACTTCTCCGCCACAGCCCCGGCAAGAGCCTCGATCCCCTTGTGATCCTTGAAGTTCACATAATCGGAAGCGCCCAACTCTTTCGCAAATTCCAGACGCTTGTTCTCGCCGTCCACCGCAATGATATTGTTGATGCCCATGGTGCGCAGGATCGCGATACAGATCAGGCCGATGGGGCCGCATCCCTGTACCACCACCCTGGAGTTGAAGCGCAGGATGCCTGTGCTCTTAGCCCGCTCCACAGCATGGACCAGAACCGCGCAGGGCTCGATCAGTACCCTGGAATACAGATCCAGGTCGCTCACGTTAAATACGGTGGAGCCGCCCCTGATCAGGATGTAATCGGAGAACCATCCGTTCAGATGGATATCGTCATCGGGAAGCAGTCCGTAAACATCCGCGCCCCCCACATTCTGCTTGTTCAGGTCGAACATGGTAATGTCAGGATTGTCCTTGAAGATCATACAGGTAACAACCTTGTCGCCCAGCTTCAGGTCCTTGCCCGCGCTGTCTTTCTTCACGTTCTTGCCCATCTTCACGATCTCTCCGGTGCCCTCATGTCCCAATGCTACGGGAATCAGGCTAAAAGGATCCCTCTTGAACTCATGTGCGTCCGTACCGCAGACGCCGCAGCCCTCCACCTTTACCAGCATGTCGTCGTCGCCGACCTCCGGCATGGGGAATTCTTTTACATCAAAATGCTCCAGGCTTGTGAGCATGGCAACGTGCGCCGTCTTGGGGATCGCACCGTTTGACACGCTGCTGCCCGCAGCGGGCGCTGACGCGCCGGAACCCGCCATATTGGCAAGCACCTGCTTTACGATAGCTTCAATCTGTGCTGTATCAGCCATTCTATTAACTCCTTTCTATTCCAGTTCCGCATCCGCCCTCTCCAGGCTGATGCTGTTTTCCAGTTCCGCATCCGCCCTCCCAGGCTAATGCGGCTTTAGCAGAAAGAATCGCCCCGCGATTCTTTCCGGTGAGACTTAGAAAATCTTAGAAAACGTACTTTGTTTTCTTAGATTTTCTTCTCACCGTATGCAGAGGCTGTCCGCCATAACGCACCGTCTGCTCTTGGTGAATGACTTTGCGCTGGTCAGGCCCTCGCCGGTACGGCTGGCAATGGTAAAGGTACAATATCCTTCGCCGCCGAAACCGAGCGCCGCATAAGAGGGTGCGTTCTTCACCAGGATCGCCGTGTCGATGGCTCTCGCATACTTTGTGATATTGTCAATGTTCTTGGAGTGGATATGCGCGGAATGACGGTTTCCATGCTCCAGCCATACGGCTTTCTCAATAGCGTCGTCAATATCCTTTGCGCGTACCATGCCCAGGATGGGCATCATCAGTTCCTCCGCGATCAGCGGATGCTCTTTCTCGCCCTCGAACACGATACAGCGAATATTATCGGGAACAGTAACGCCGATCATACCGAGCAGCGTCTTTGCGTCACGTCCCACACACTTACGGTTCAGTCCCTTGGGCGTCAGCACGATGGAAGTCAGCTTATCCTGCTCCTCCTTGGAGATCAGGTAGCAGCCCTGCTCGGAGATCATATAATGCATCAACTCGTCCGCAATGGTATCCACCGCCACAATCTCTTTCTCCGCGATGCAGGGAAGATTGTTGTCAAAGGTACATCCGTTTACGATATCCTCCGCCGCCTTGCGCACATCCGCCGTCTCATCCACCACTGCGGGAGGATTGCCTGCGCCTGCGCCGATGCCTCTCTTGCCGGAAGAAAGAACCGCGGTGACCACGCCGGGGCCGCCTGTGGCCGCAAGCAGGGGAATGTCCTTATGCTTCATCATGATATTGCTGGTCTCCAGCGTAGGTTTCTCAACGGTGCAGGCCACGTTATCGGGGCCGCCTGCCTCCAGGGAAGCCTCGTTGATCATGTTCAGCGCAAAGATGGATGTCTTGATCGCCGCGGGATGAGGATTGAACACTACCGTATTGCCTGCCGCGATCATGCCGATAGAGTTACAGATGACCGTCTCGCTGGGATTGGTGGTAGGGGTGATTGCCCCGATCACGCCAAAGGGCCCCATCTCGATCAGGGTCAGGCCTCTGTCGCCGGACCATGCAGTCGTCTTTAAATCCTCCGTGCCCGGAGTCTTATCCGCCACTAAATGATGCTTTAAGATCTTATGCCCCACATTGCCCATTCCTGTCTCGTTTACGCCCATTCTGGCCAATGTCTCCGCATTTTCATGGGTTTTTCTGCGGATATTGCTGATGATCTGCTCTCTCTGGTCCAGGGACATTCTCCGTACGATCGCCTGCGCTTCCTTTGCAGCCGCAATGGCCTGGTTCATATCAGGGAATACGCCATGGCTCTTCGTCACAGGCTCGGCGATCTGAAGCTGCGCCACTACTTCCTGTACAATGTCCTGTACCATGCTTTCGTTTACAAGCACGCTATTACCTCCTTCAAAACGGAACGTCCGTAAGCCGCCAGATCCGTGTCCTGTTTCGCAGAACCGCCGCTGACTCCCAGCGCCCCGATGATCACATCATTATGTTTTAAGACTTCACCGCCGCCAAAAATAGTGATCTTGCCGTCATTGGTAAACTGGATGCCGTAGAGGGATCCGCCCGGCTGGCTCAATTTTCCCAGTTCTGCGGTTGACATCTGAAAAGCGATGGATGTGTAGGTCTTGTTTAATGCCACGTCAAAACTTCCTATGTAGGCGCCGTCCATACAATGGATGGCAACGGGTCTCCCTGCCGCGTCCGAAACGGCTGTCACCACTCTCATATCCCACTCCGCCGCTTTCGCCTCGATCCGCTCGATCAGCTTCACTGCAAGTTTCAGGGGCATGGTGGGAATGACGGTTCCTCCGTTTGCCGCCACAGGCTCCGCGGGCAGACTCTGCTGCGCCGCCGTCCCGCCCTGGCCGCCTGCCGCCCGGTCCAAGACCTGACGGACAATGGTTTCGATTTCTGTATGATTCATGATCGGTCTCTTTTTCTGAGGATTATTTGCCAAGCTGCTCCAATACTTTCTTGGTGATCTCCGCTACCAGTTCCGGGGAAGCGGAAGACGCATCCTTATGCTCGCCGCAGCTTCCGCCACAGTTATGGCAGCTGGGCTTGCCTTCCTTTAATGCAGGGCAAAGGTTAGCGGGATGACGGCCTTTCATGCCGAACTGTCTTCTGATCTCATACAGATCCTCCACCTGCTGGGGAGTGAACTCCTTGGGGCCGCCCAGCATTCTGGACTGATACAGCAGCTGTGCGTAGAACTCAACAGACTCCATCTTCAGATATGCGCTCAACAGGGAATCAGAATAAGTCAGAGCACCATGGTTCTCAAGCAGAACCGCATCAAAGTACTGTACATACTCGGACACCGCGTCAGGGATCTCCATGGTGGAAGGCCTGCCGTATTTTGCGATGGGCACGCAGCCAAGGGCGATAACTGCCTCGGGCATGATGGGCTGGGTCAGAGGAATGCCAGCGATCGCGAAAGTGGTAGCATACATGGGATGAGCATGTACAACGCTGTTCACATCAGGTCTCTCCTGGTACACTCTCATATGCATCTTGATCTCGGATGAAGGCTTAAAATTACCGTTTGCCTGGATCACGTTGCCCTGCGCGTCAACCTTGCAGATATACTCGGGGGTCATGAAGCCTTTGGACACGCCGGTAGGGGTGCAAAGGAACTCGTTATCGCTGAGTTTGACAGAGATATTACCGTCATTTGCGGCAACCATGTTTCTGTTGTAGATCCTTTTTCCGATGTCACAGATCTCTTTTTTGATTTCATACTCGTTTTGCATTTTGATTCCTCCTGTTTTTGTTGTTTCTTGTTTCATTATAAGTCTATATACCACACAAGTCAACATGTATAATGTTGGAATTGTGTCGTTTTCCTAAAATAATTCCGCCTGTTCTTGATCTGGTATATTGCAATATCAGCGGACTTGTCATATTTCAATCCTGCCACAATATCACATCCCAAATTTACTGCAGGTAATCCAAAACATCCCTGACTCCCTCGCCTGTCACGGAATCCACATGGAAGATGGTCCTGCAGCCGGAATTCTTCAGCCACCGTTCCGCCAGCGGTATGTTCGCTTTCGGCTCATTGATCTTAGTGATGATGCCGATCACATCCCGGTTCACCATACAGGTGATATTGGGCGGGAACAGCGTGTAGCTTTCCGTTGCCGCCACCAAAAGGCCCACCACATCCGCCTCATAAGCGTAGAGTGCAAGCGCGTACCCCAAATGCTTCGTCTGGGCATATTCCCCCGGCGTGTCTATGAGCACGTCATGGTAATGGACGTACTGTGTCTTATAATAATGGACTTTTTCTCCGTTGAGCGCCTGCTTCAAAGTAGTCTTCCCACTTTCGCTGCGCCCCATGAGTATCAGTTTTTTCATTCTTTCAATGCCTGTATCACTTTTTGCACTCTTTCCAGATCCTGTTTTTCCTCCTCGGGGTCGTAGGTATAATTTTCCGGCACAGAATCAAAGAACTCTATCCGGCCCATTTCACTTTCCGGCAGCTTTCCCAGGGCATGGACTTCCGCATGGAAAACCCGCCCATTATTCTTTCCCCTGCCGTCCGGCCATATAAATTCATAATCCCAAAGAGGCGTCAGTCTGTGATCTGTGATCCCCGTTTCCTCATATAATTCCCGCCTTGCCGCCTGCATGGGAGTCTCGCCGGGTTCCACATGGCCGCCCGGATGCTCAAAGCTTTCCCGGCGCGTATGCCAGCAGTATACCCATTTGCCCTGATATTCTGCAAAGATCGCTACAAATCCAATATCATCCAACATGCCCGCGGGATAGATCGTTTTCGCCATAACTCTGCCTCCTGCCCGTTAAGTGCGGGTGATCCCACAGACCGTATATCCCAGTGTATCCTTCACATAATCCAGGATCGCCTGCTCGGAAGCTTCCACTTCCGACACCGTTCCCGATATGATCAGGGAACCGCTGAACCTGTCCACAAACCCCAGATCGATGGACGCCGCTTTCATGGCCACATCCGCCATGATGATCGCCGTCTCCGCAGGGGATACAGTCAGGATGCCGATCGCCGCCCTGGCGTAATCGATGCTCGGGTCAAGTCCCAGCTTCTCATATAATATCCTGTCAGGACTGGCTATGATATGGGCCAGCGTGATCTGCTTGCCGGGCACCAGCTCCTGCACGATCCTCTGTTTACTTTTCTCGTCAAGCCAATCCATACTAACCTCCGTATCGCTGCTTTGCAGTGACTCACAAATCCGGATGAAAATACCCAAGCAGCACCCCTGCTCAAATCCGGATGAAAAACGCCAAGCCCCCCTGCTCACACCCGGGAAGAAAAACGCCGTGTTTTAGGCGTTTTTCTGGGTGAAACTTAGAATTTCTTTGCGAAACGCCCTCTGGCGTGAGCATTAGAAATTCTTTTCACCCTAGCCACCGATCTGGCACCGCAGCTTCGAGCAGGTCTCCACTACCTTTTTCAGCATCTGCATATGCTCCGGCTCCGGCGGAAGGATGTCCGGCAGTTCGTATTTCCTGCCAAGCCCCTCATATTTATCCTGTCCCAGCCTGTGGTAAGGAAGCAGGTAAATATCATCCACACCGGGCAGTTTGTCCGCAAACGACGCAATATCCCGTATCTCCTCGGGACTGTCGTTAAAGGTAGGGATCACCGGCACCCGGATGCTTAACCTGGTTCCCTGATAAGCGGCGACCTTCCTGGCATTTTCCAGCATCAGTTCATTGCCTTTTCCGGTAAATTCCTTATGCTTTGCACTGTTCATATGTTTAATGTCCATCAGGTAATGATCCAGATAGGGGAGGATCTGCCCGATCACTTCCCATTTGGCGCAGGCCATGCTCTCCATCGCCGTATTGATGCCCACCATCTTCGCCGCCCGGAGCAGGTCCCTGGCAAACTCCGGCTGACAGAGGCTCTCGCCTCCCGACAGCGTCAGACCGCCGCCGGAACGGTTATAATAAGGCCTGTCCTTCTCCACGGTCTCCATGACCTCCGCCACGGTCACATCCTGCCCTATGACCTTGGCCTTTCCCCGGACCATCATCTCCTGGATGCCATATTCCTGCGATTCCGGATTACAGCACCATTTGCACCGCAGGACACACCCTTTTAAAAAGCAGATCGTCCGGATGCCTGTGCCGTCATGTATGGAATATCTCTGAATATCAAAGATCCGTCCCTTTGTCTGTAAATAATCCATTGTCATATTCTTTCTCCCAGCCAAAACTGTCACAGCATGCAGAGCGCTTCCAGCGCAAGGTCAAACAGCCTTTCCCTGGCAGTCACATTATGATTCCAGTCCCTCTCATCATACTCGTCCGCATTTCCCGTCAAAATATCCCCGCTGTAAAGCAGCTGGCCGAACATCTTCCCGCGGAACTGTGCGACTGCAGCCATGGCGGCGCATTCCATCTCCACCACCTTACAGCCCTCCTGCTTCCGATGATCCGCCATCTCCCTGGTCTCCCGGCAAAAGCCGTCCGTGCTCCATGTGGCACACTCGATATAAGGGATCCGATGCCCGTCGAGCACATGCCTGAAGCACTCTACAGGCCTTTCGGGGAGTTCCACAAAACGGGCGGGCGGCAGATAGTGATAGGATGCCCCCTCGTCCCGCAGGGCACGCACGGGAATGATCACGTCCCCCGCCGGGATATCATCCAGCACGCCGCAGGCTCCGCAGCAGACGATCACTTCCACACCGCCGCCGTAGAGCCAGTCCGTCAGCATGGCGATGGATCCGGAAGCCACCACCGCCTGGATGGCGCAGACCTCCATCCCGTCCACCTCCAGCCGATACAGAGGAAAATCCCTCATCTCGGAGACATAGGTTCCGATCACGGTCCCTTTATACTTTTCAACTGCTTCTTTCAGCACCTCTCCAAAGAAAGTCACCAGGCAGAGCCGGGGAACAGGCTCTTCCTTGGCAAACCTTTCCGGGTTGATGATGGCGGTCTTTTCCGTGCTGTATTCCAGTATCGGATAGTCATTTTTTATGATCATTCCGCTCTTCTCCTCTGCATCCTTAAAAGCCCTGCTCTGTCCTGCGGATGATATCATCCTGGAGCGACTTGGAAAGAGTGGTGAAAAGTGCGCTGTAGCCAGCTACCCTGACCACCAGATGGGCATACTTCTCGGGATGCTTCTGGGCATCCAGCAGCGTCTCCCTGTCCACCACATTGAACTGCATATGGCTTCCTTTCTGGTCAAAATAGGAACGGATCAACGCCACGAAATTCTCCAGTCCCCTCTCCCCGGAAAGCGCCGTGGGATGGAACTTCTGGTTAAACAGCGTGCCGTTGGAGGCAATGCCGTGATCCAGCTTGGACACAGAATTTGCCGCCGCGGTAGGGCCGTGCACATCCTTGCCCGCGGAGGGCGATACGCCGTCCGCCACGGGAGTGTGCGCTAACCTGCCGTCAGGCGTTGCGCCTGTCTGGGCGCCCAGGGGCACATTGGCCGACACGGGATACAGTCCCGCCTGGAACTGTCCTCCCCTGGGATTCCTGTAATGTAACAGAGGCCTGGTGTATGTGTATGCCACATCCCTGGCAAACATGTCCACTTCCTCGATATCATTTCCAAATTTGGGCACTTCGTCGATCATAGCGCGGAGAGCCTCATATTTCTGCTTCTCTTCCGCGGGAAGTTCCGTGTCCATGACGGTGGCGATCATGGCAGCGATCTGATCCTCGCCCACTTTCATGCCTTTCGCTTCCATCTCTTTCACGATCTGGGTCACGATCTCCGCCGCCGTAATCGCGTCAAATCCCTGTCCGTAATTCATGGCAAGGGCGCGCTTGTACTCGGCCAGGGTCACTTTCTTCTCCTCAAATACCAGCTTCTTGATGGCATAGAGGGAATCCGCCATGTTGGCAATACCGAAACCCTGTGGGCCGGTAAAGTTATAGATGGCTCCGCCCTCCTGCACGGTCTTGCCCCTCTTGATGCAGTCGTCCACCATACAGGAAAGGAAAGGCAGGGGACAGCGTGTGGCATGAGCCACGTCGATGGCGTTATCCGCGTTCACCAACAGGGAAATATTGTAATCCATCTGCTTCTTGTAAGCGTCGTAAAACTCCTCGAAGCTGGTCATTTCCTCCACGCGGCCGGTCTCGATACTGATCTTCTCGCCCTTGTCATAACCATTGGAAAATACCAGTTCCAGGGGACGGCACATATTATAGAAAGCAGCGTCATGCCAGCCCTCCGTCTTGCCCGCTTTCTGGGGTTCCACACAGCCGATGATATTATATTCCCTGGCATCCGCCATGGTCAGTCCCATGCTCAGCAGGGAGGGAATGATCACCTCGTCATTATAGTAGGCGGGAAGACCGATGCCCGTCCTGGTCAGGTCAGCCGCCTTTAACATCAGCGCGTGGGGCGTCTTGTTCCACACACGGATGGACAGGGAAGGCTGGGGCAGGAACACATGCTTTGCGGCAGTGATGCACATAAAGGACAAATCGTTGGTCACGTCGTTGCCGTCCTTGTCCTGGCCGCCCACGATCAGGTTCTGGAACAGGCTGTAACCTGCGAATCCCTCCGCGCTGGCCGCGTCGCGGCACTTGTTCAGGTCGTTCAGTTTTACCCAGATGCAGTCCAACAGTTCCTGGGCAAACTCCCTGGTCAGTTTTCCGCCGTCCAGATCTTTCTTATAATAGGGATACATATACTGATCGAAACGTCCGGGGGAAATGGAGTGTCCGCTGGACTCGATCTGTAACAGCTGCTGCACGAACCAGAAACTCTGGCATGCCTCATAGAAGCTGGCGGCCCCTTTTGCAGGCACGCGGCGGCAGTTGGAAGCGATCTGTAACAGTTCCTGCTTTCTCACCGGATCGGCGCAGCCCGCAGCCTCTTTCTCCGCCAGCACGGCGTAACGCTGTGCATAACGGATCACCGCACGGCAGCTGATCAGCACGGCCTGCAGGAACTGGCTTCTGGTGCAGTAATCCTGGTCGCCGGGATCGCATTTCGCCAGTTCATCCTCCACCTGCGCGATAATGCCCTCGTAACCGATGGCAAGCACTTTATCGTACTGCACAGTCACGTGCCCGACACCGTTATAAAAATAATTTCCGGGGGTAAAAATGTTATGTTCGATGGCTTTCAAGGTTTCTTCCGACATCAGGGAAGTGGCCAGTTCGCTGGTGGTCTTGCCCTCCCAGTAGGCGTCCGCCTCCAAAAGTTCTTTTTTCGTCCGATCTGCTATGTAAAAAGGATCCGCCTTGCGGGTGGCCACGGTCTCGAATTCCGCCTCCAGCCATTTATAAGAAAATTCAGGATAGGTCTGGCACCCTCTGGGCGCGATGGTGGTGCTCCCCACGATCAGTTCATTCTCCCTGATGATGATGGGAATGTTGTCCAAAATATGCTCAAACGCTTTCGCCCGGCGCATCACAATGGGCAGCGCCTCCGTCTCCTTGTAGGACTCCGTGATCAGCCTGGCCCTGGCCGATTCGATCTCCGGCATCTTTGCATACAGATGCTCCACCAGCTTCGGAATCCTGTCTGTCTTGGGAATTTCAAGAGTGTAATACTTCTCCATAACGGCTCCTTTCACGATTCTGTTTTATTAGATAAAGCTGTTCTGTTTCTGACAATATATGATTTGCGGCTGTCGGTATGCCTGCGCTAATGCCACCGGTTCCAGATCGCCTGATGATCCGTCAGGTCCGTTACCTCGCCTGTCCGGATCTGCAAGACCCATATATCCAGTATAGACTTCCGTCTGCCATATGTCAACAAAACCACGAGTTATTTTATTATTTTTTGTGGATTTATTTTGGTTTTTGTTGGTTTTGCCGTGAGGATTGTTTTGGGTTTTGTTGGTTTCTCAATATTTCAATGCTTTACATGGCCTGCTTGCTTTATACTTATTTTGACAGGATAATTTTTGCAGGCTCCCGCTTCCTCAACAACACCCCTTGCCCATCGCACGAACCCGGAGTATAATAACAATTATAATATGTGTCCGCCTGCCGGGCGGATAAAGAGGCCCACAACATCCCACGGGAGATTGACGCTCATGCTGACGATCCGCTACGCCGAACCCGGCGACAAACCCTTTTGGTTCACACTGGACAGACATATTTCGGAGACAGAACTTGACAGGAAGATCCGGGACAAAATGTGCTATGTGCTTCTGGAGGACGATATCCCCGCAGGCCTGCTGCGCTACAATCTCTTCTGGGACAGCACACCTTTCTGCACTCTGCTCTATATCGCTCCCGGCCATCAGCGCAGGGGATCGGGGAAAAAGCTGCTGCTCCACTGGGAAGCCGAAATGAAGCATTTCGGATACGAATGGGTCATGGTGTCCACCCAGGCGGACGAGGACGCGCAGCATTTTTACAGAAAGACAGGCTATCAGGACGCCGGCGCCCTGGTCCTGAACCTTCCCCAGGCTGCCCAGCCCATGGAATTGTTCTTTGTCAAGCCGCTCTGACAGACCGCGCCGTGCCAGCCACATTGACCAATATAGCCACAGAAAGAAACGGAAACCCTGATCATGGATAAATACATCTTGACCACAAGAAACCCTGATAAAACCGACAAAGCAGCAGATATCGAAACCGCAGCGCCCATATACGCCAAAACCGACCTGCACACCCACACCTGCGCCAGCGGGCATGGCACAAACGACAGGATCACCGATCTGGCAAAGGAAGCCGCCAGGCGGCATATGGAGACGCTGGGGATCAGCGACCATGGCCCCGCCACCATGGGCAGCGCCGGACTGTCCTATTTCCGCAGCCTGTTCCTGTGCGAGAGAAAACGCTTTGGCATAAAGCTTCTCTACGGCGCCGAGGCCAATATCCTGGATAAGGACGGCAATCTGGATATCCCCGACGATATCCTGCGCGGGCTGGACTACTGCATCATCAGCGCCCACCGCCCCATCTATGCCTCCGGCTCCGCCGCCGAGAACACCAGAGCTTATATCCGCGCCATGCGCCATCCCGGGGTAAAGATCATCGGCCACTGCGACGACTCCCGCTTTCCTGTGGACTACAGGGAACTGATTCAGGCCGCCCGGGCCATGGGGGTCATGCCCGAACTGAACAACGTCTCCCTGCTGCCGGACAGCTACCGCAGAGACTGCCGCGTCAATGCCGCCGCCATGCTCCGCGCCTGCGAAGCCCTTTCCTGCCCCGTGATCCTCTCCAGCGACAGCCATGGCAGGGAACATGTGGGGGATGTAGCGGAAGCAGAAAAGCTGCTCCGGGAAGCGGATTTCCCGAAACAGCTTGTAGCGACAGGTTTATAAAGATCTATCACGCTTCTGCCACAACACGATTCCGCCCAGCACACCAAAAAGCAGCGCCACCGACACAGCCACCGTGATCCAGGGATTCCTGGAAAATCCTGCCACCAGATAACCCGCAAAGCACACCGCAGCCACCAGCGTGGCATAGGGCAGCTGGGTCTCCACATGACTCAGATGGTCACACTGCGCTCCCGTGGACGCCAGAATGGTGGTGTCAGAGATCGGGGAGCAGTGATCCCCATACACGGATCCCGCCAGGGTAGCTCCCAGGGCCGGGATCAGGACAGCAGCGCCTGCATTTCCCACGCAGAGCATGGACACGATGGGAAGCAGGATCCCGAAAGTCCCCCATGCCGTTCCCATGGAAAAGGACAGAAACGCGGCCACCAGAAATACGATGGCAGGCAGAAAACTGTAAGGCAGGTTCACAGCAGTCACAAAATTGCTGACAAAGATCCCTGTGCCGATCATCTCCCTGCATACTCCGCCCAGCGCCCAGGCCAGGATCAGGATCGTCAGGGCGGGGATCATGGTCTTGATCCCGTCGATCACTCCCGTCATAAACTGCCTCAGGCTCATGATCCGGCGGGGGATATATAAGGCCATCGCCACCACCAGCGCGGCAAAAGTTCCAAGGGTCAGGCCTGCCGTGGGATTTTCTCCGATGGCTTCCGTGAAAGGTCTTCCCTCAAAGTACCCTCCCACATATGCCATCCCCAGGATTGCGCAGACGATCAGGGTCAGGACCGGCAGGATCAGGTCGGGCACGCTTCCTTTCTTCTTTTCCCGCTTTCCCGGCTTCACATCCGCCTCCGATCTCGCCCCTGCCTCATCCGCTGACTCCATCCCGGCTTCTGGCATCGGCAGTCTTTCTCCCCGCCTGCCCCGCTCCGCTTTCTGCATGGGGCCAAAATCAAAATCCGTTGCGCTTAAGAAAAATACCATAACGATCGTCAGGATCGCATACAGATTATACGGTATCGTCCTGACAAAGGCATTCAGCCCCCCGGCCTCTTCCACCTCCGAAGCCACGGCCACTGCCCAGCTGGAGATCGGTGCGATGATGCACACCGGAGCGGCGGTAGCGTCCAGCAGATAAGCCAGCTTTTCCCTGGAGATCCTGCATTTATCGGTAATGGGGCGCATCACGGTGCCCACCGTGAGACAGTTGAAACCGTCATCCACGAAGATCAAAAGCCCCAGCAATGCCGTGGCCAGCTTGGCGCTGACGGTCTTCCTGATCCGTTTTCCCGCCCATTGTCCGTAGGCATCGGAACCTCCTGATCTGGTCACGATCACCACCAGGGAGCCCAGGAGCACCAGGAATATGATCATATATCCATTCTCGCCTATCTTCAGCGCCATCATGTCAAACACACAGGTGACAGCCTGCAGGAGGTTTCCTCCGGTGGAAAAGCAGTATACGCACATTCCCGACAGGATCCCCAGAAAAAGGGATGAATATACTTCCTTGCTGATCAGAGCCAATGTGATCGCGATCAGAGGCGGCAAAATGGAAAGCCACCCCGCGTCTATCATTTCCAGTCCCATATGTAATCCATCCTTCTCTCATTTTATATATATCCGCCGCTACAGCAGCCGATCCGAAAATATCAGTTGACCTGCCAAAAGCATAGGATAATCCAAGACCACCCTATGCTTTCCATGCAGTTCCGCTATTCCTTTATCTCGTCAAAGCCTGTTCCTGATATGCCCAGCAGATGCCACCGCCTGCATTTCCCGCGCTGTCCTCCATCAGAATATATCATCATTCTCAGGCTTGTAATTCAGGATCTCCTCATTCAGTTCCACGCCGAAATCCCTGCCAATGGCGCGGATATTGTCATCGGTGATCATCTGGCGGGGTGCCCTGCCGCCGCTTGCGGACAGCGCGATGGATGCGATCTGCGCCGCTTTCTCGATGGTGTGCATGAGGCCGAAAGCGGTGTCAAAGTCGGGGCCGGATACGAACAGGCCATGGAAAGACCAGATCGCCGCGTCATACTTCTCCATGAGCACACAGGTCGCTTTCGCGATCTCAGGGCCGCCCGGCACCATCCAGGGCACAACGCCCACGCCGCCGGGGAATACCACACAGCACTCGGTAGCGCTCTTCCAGAGCATCCTGGTGAACACTTCCGCTTTCAGGGGAAGCACATAAGTCAACGCGATCACATAGGGCGTATGGGCATGATAGATCACACGGTTTGCGCCATTGGTCACACGCTTTCTCACGGAATGGTTCATAAAGTGGGTGGGAAACTCGCTGGTAGGCCTGCCGCCGTTCTCCAGTCCCCAGACGATACGGTAGGAATCGCCCTTATCGTTGATCTCCACGATACAGATGCTGTTCTGAGGCTCCAGGCCTACATTCTGCAGGAACTTTCCGCTCCCGGTAGAGATGAAGTACTCGCCTTTCAGGTTGTCCGCCTGTACGCCGAGTTCCACCCAGGGACCGGGCTCCACCTTGAAATAAGGGCGGCACTCCGTCACCTCTTCCTCCGTCATGCGGTAAGTCAGATTACCGCCATTCCTCTCATGCCAGCCCTGCCTTACGCCGTCATGGCACATACGGATATAATCATCCATTACTTTTACACCGAAAATATTATTCATGATACCCTCCTGATATATGATCATTTATATGTTGCAATAGGGAAAGAACGGAACACACACGCTCTCGCGTCTTTTAAGTCCCCTAAATCTCCCAACGCCATCATCTGAGCCGCCAGATTGCCGATGGCCGTGGCCTCGGTGGGACCCGCATAAACAGGAAGCCCCGTGGCTTTTGCGGTGAGCCTGTTCAGATAATCCGCGTTGGAGCCGCCGCCTACAATGTGGATCCTGTCATAATCCTGCCCCGTGATCGCCGCGATTTCCTGAATGGTCTTTCCGTAGCACTGCGCCAGGCTGTTGTAAATGACACATGCCACCTCCGCAAGCCCCTCGGGCACCTGCTGCCCGGATTCCCTGCATGCGGCCCGGACTTCCTCCGTCATGTTTGCAGGGGCAAGGAAACGGTCGTCATTACAATCCACTATGGATGCGATCGTACATTGGGACGCCTGCTCGCTGATCTCACCAAATCCCAGACTGCCGCCGATCTCTTTTTTCACGGACTGTATCATCCAGAGCCCCATGATATTCTTCAGATAGCGGAACCGATAGTCGTAACCGCCCTCATTGGTCAGATTGTTGGCCTTGCTCTCCTTAGAGCAGTTTGCCCGGAACAGTTCCGTGCCCATCAGGGACCATGTGCCGGAACTGATATAAAGCGTATTATCGCTGTCGGTAGGCACCGCTATCACGGCGGAACCAGTGTCGTGTGTGGCAGGAGCGATCACCTTGCAGTTAAAGCCCACCTCGTTCTGGATCTCTGCGGTCAGGTCGCCCAGCACCGTGCCGGGGGTCACGATCTTCTGGAAGATTTCCTCCGGATAACCCAGCTTCCGGATCAGTTCCATATCCCAGTCTTTCGTTTCCGGATCCACCAGCTGGCCGGTGGTCGCGTTGGTGTATTCCGTAGCCGCCACACCTGACAGCAGGAAGTGGAAATAATCCGGCATCATCAGCATGGTCTTAGCATTTGCAAGCTGCTCCGGCTTCTTTGTCTTTAACGCCATCAGCTGATAAATGGTGTTAAAGATCTGTTTCTGGATACCGGTCCTGGCATACAGTTCATCCTCCGGGATGATCTTATATACCTCCTCGTCCATGCCTTTCGTGCGTCCGTCCCGGTATGCCACTGCATTGCCGATGCGGTTTCCATCCTCATCCAGCAGAACGAAGTCAACGCCCCAGGTATCGATCCCCACACTGACAGGAATCTTGCCCAGTTCAACGCATTTCTTCATACCTGCCTTGATCTCTCCAAAAAGCCCCTCCACATCCCAGACGTTCTCCCCGTCCTTTTCCACCATTCCGTTGGGAAAACGGTGGATCTCCTCCAGTACCATCCTGCCATCTTCCAGATGCGCGAGGATGTGTCGTCCGCTGGATGCTCCGATATCAATTCCCAGATAATACGGATCCATAGTTACTTTCTCCTTTCTTAACTGCTTGTTTTCTATATTATGCCATATTCTCGTGCGCTCCAGCGCACATGGAATCAGAAGTTGACACAATGCCTTTCTGTGTCAACATTTTACCATAATTTTGTGTGCCAAAGTATAAAAAAAGGACACCCTGCTATGAAAAAGTGTCCTCATTTGTAATGTTCCGCCTACAGTTCACACGTCAGGCTGATCGGGACAGATCCCATGCTCGCAGGGAGATCTGGACTGTCAGGCTGACGCAGGGAGCGCCATTTCATGAGCAAAAACAGCTGCAAAGCAGCGAGGAGTGCGATAGCACGATTTTGCGAATGGCGCGGATGTGAACAGTTCACACGCCAGGCTGATCGGACAGATCCCATGCTCGCAGGGAGATCTGGACTGTCAGAACAATCCTGTCACAAGGACCGCCAGAATACCACCGATAGAAGAACCTACCAGATTCACGATCAGCTGGTACGGCCAGTCTACCTTTTCTCCGTTCTTGTTCGGGAAAGGCAGGATCGCGAACCACACGCTGCTGAATACGGAGCGCATCGCGTTCATGCTGAATCCGGTGCTGTTCAGAGTCAGCGCCAGGATAGCGACCGCTGCAAAGCCCACCACACCGATCTGCAGCGCTGCGGAATCACCGCTGGTAGCTTTCAGGCAGGTAAACACAAGGAACAGGAAAGCAAAAGTCGCCATGATCTCCTGCACAAAATTCAGCACCATATTCTTCTCCACCGGATACGCAGAGAAAATGCCTCTTTTGGGCATATTGGGAGATGCCTTGAAAGAATCCCAGAAAAATACCATGCACAGAATCTCAGCCGCGCCTGCCGCCAGGAATTCCATCAGCAGATAAATCAGCGCTTCCGTCACAGGCAATGCCCCGGTAATGATATTGCCGAACACCACGCCGGGATTCAGATAAGCGGGGCCGCCCATGATAACGGCTGTGGTAAGTCCCAACCCCACCGCAAGGCTCCACGCAATGACCAGTTCCACATAATTCAGGGTTGATACCAGGGTCTTTTTCAAGGACACATTGCACATATACGCGTAACCGCCCAGCAAAAACACAAGGCTTCCCGCAAACTCAGCCACATATCTCATATCATTATCCTCATCATTCTTTTGTACCAGGCATCCGTGGATCAGTCTTTCATGGCTTCCACTTCCGCGGAGATATTGGAGACGATCTCCTCGATCTCTTTATTGACCACCGTACTCTGTTCGGACAGCTTGCCTACTTCCTTTGCGACCACCGCGAAGCCCGCGCCCTTTTCTCCCGCTCTCGCCGCCTCAATGCTGGCGTTCAGGGCCAGGATCTTCTGCTTGTTCTGCAATGCCTTTAATTCGGAGGTCTTCAGAGTGATGCGCTCTACCAGCTTGTTGGTGCTCTCCGCGCCGCGGGAAAGCTTCTCGATGATCTTACCGTTGACTTTCTTCGCATACTCCGCGTTGATGAAGTTGTTCAGCACTTCGCCCAACAGTTCCGCTGAAGCGTTGATCGCCTCCTCCGTGCGCACGTTCACTTTATGTAATGCCTCGATATAAAGATCCTCATTAACGCCAATCTCCCTGGCCACCCTGCGGAATTTGTCCTCGTCGGGATTCTCGGGGAGCACCTGTCCGCCGATCACGGAGCCCACCTGCTTACCTTCCACAATAAGGGGAATGCCAAAATCGATCAGTCCCGCGTGACAATGGTACACGCCTTTTCCCTCTCTGTCACACTTCTCACATCTCGCACACCCCTCCGCGCTTCCACGTGTCAGTTTGATACAAAAATCAGTAAAATTATAACACTCAGAGATATATTTGCCGTCCCCGCCTACTGCAACCGTAGCCAAACCGGTAGATTTCGCCCAGCTTGACATGATATGCTCAAATTTCGCCATATCAGTGAATTCTTTGATTTCCATTCCCCGCTTACCTCCAATGTTGTTTTTTGTGAATTTTGTCTGGCATGAATATTATACCATAAGTGTAGCACAAAAATATAGTACATTTTTAACTTTTTTTGTCTAATCTGTCAATTTGTTTCTCCGAAAGAACTTTTCTGCATGTCATATTGCATTTTCATGCCGGAAAACGCCGCCTGTGATTTGACCAAATCCCCACAAACTGCTATAATACGAACAAAACAATCTCATCTGACCGGAGAACAGTTATGATATCTTTCAAAAAAACGCTCCTCAAAGACCATACCCGCGTACTCTTCTTCCTGTTCATGGCCATGGGAATCTTTGCCCGTGTCTGGAAGTTCGGAATTGTCCCCGGCGACATCAATCCGGACGAGGCGTTCGCGGGGTATGACGCATATAATCTGCTGCATTATGGCATGGATTCTGCGGGCTACCGCTTTCCCGTCTACCTGACCACATGGGGAAGCGGCACCAGCGCGCTCAACACTTATCTGATGATCCCCTTTATGGCAGTCTTCGGGGCAAAGATATGGGTGATCCGTCTCCCGCAGGTCATCGTGGCATGTCTTACCCTGTGGGTGACCTATCTGCTCGTGAAAAGGCTTTTCTGTGAAAAAGCCGCTCTCTGTGCGCTGTTCCTGCTGGCCATCTCCCCCTGGCATATCGGGATGTCCCGCTGGGGCATGGACTGCAATATGGCACCGGGATTCATGATCTTCGGGCTTTACTTTTTCGTAAGGGGATTGGAAGACAATAAATATCTGATGCTGTCCGCGCTGATGTACGGGCTTTCGCTGTACTGCTATGCCACCATATGGCCCATCGTCCCGCTGGTAGTGCTGCTCCAGCTGATCTATGGCCTGGCATGCAGGAAGATCCGTTTTGACCGTTATCTGCTCCTGTCCGGGCTGATCCTGGGCGTGCTGGCGATGCCGCTTTTGCTGTTCCTTCTGGTCAATATGGATGTGATAGGGGAGATCCGGCTTCCTTTCCTCTCCATACCCAGGCTGGTGGTCATGCGCGGCAGTGAGATCTCTTTCTCAGGACTGCCCGAAAAGGCACGGCGGCTCTGGTCCATCCTAAAGTTCCAGTCCGATGATATGCCCTGGAACGCTACCGGCAAATACGGGATCTACCATGCAGGCACTCTCTCCTTTTTCGTTCTCGGACTGTTTTACTGCGTCAAGACATCCGTGGAAAAAATGCGCCGCAGCGAAGAAGCCCCTGAGCTTCTCCTGCTGATCCAGACCGGGGGCGGCGTCCTGTTGGGGTTATTGGTATACACCAATATCAACCGCAACAATATCCTGTTCATCCCCATGATGATCGTCGCGGCGCTGGGAATCTGTTATCTGTGCAGCCTGATCGATCTGCGCTATCTGATCCTGCCCGCCGCATTTTACCTGTGCATGTTCATTGGATTTGAGCGTTACTACTTTACGGAATATGATGAGATCCTAAAATACCATTTCTGCTATGGCCTGAAGGACGCGGTGAAAGAAGCCGTCTCCTATGACGGGCAGATTTATGTCAGCTATGGCCTGAAACACCCCGATATTCTCTTTCTGGCACAAGTGCCGGTGACGGAATTCATCGAGACCGTGGAATATTATAATTACCCGGACGCCTATCTGGAGACGCGCTCTTTCAGCCGGTTCAGCTATGATTTCGACCCCACGGCTCCGGACACGGATGCCACCTATATCCTGAGCCAGAGCGTTGACACCGTTCCTTTCGAACAGACAGGCTTCACGCTGCACACTTATGGTTTCTATACGGTGGCTCATTGCCCGCAGGAGTCAAAGACCCCGCAGCAAGCTGACGGGGTATCAATCTTGCAACGCAGCAAGCTGCGGGGTCTTTGACCCTCGCGGCATTCGCCAAGGTCCAAGGGAATCATGATTCCCTGGACTTGTGGCTCATTGCCCACAGGAATAAGGGCAGAAGAGAGAACCCCGTCTCTTCTGCCCTTTCCTCAAATATAAACCGATATTCTGTCCCTATTTCGCCAGCATCATCATGATATCGTTGCTGCGGGCAATGAACTTCGTCATGGCCTCAGGCGCAAGGGGCGCATGCTGGATCTTTGCCAGATCGTAAAGCTGCTCGCAGATCATCTCCACGTTCTCCCCGTCCTGATGCTCCGTCACATACTGAACCAGAGGATGGTTCGCGTTCAGGATCAGCGTCTCTCCCTCGCCGCCGAACCCGTCCATGTTCATGCCAGGCATGGAGTACATCTTCATCATGTCCTGCATACGCCTGCTCTCCTCGGACAGCGTGATCATGGAAGAAACTTTCTTATTCTTCAGCTTTTCCACCTTGATCGTGATCTTGTCGTTCTTCAGCGCTTTCTTCATGATCTTGGAGATGGCCTCCGCCTGCTCCTCCATCTCTTTCTCCGCCTTTTTAGAAGTCTTGGACTTCAGAGCGTCCGTCACATCGGCGTCGATGCGCTGGAACTTGATCCCTTCATTTTTGGCCTCCAGCTGTGATACGAAAGGCTGGTCGATATTGTGGGTCAGGATCACGGCGTCCATCTTCGCGGCCTTAAACATATTGATATACTGGCTCTGCTGCTGCTCGTCGGTAACGTAGTAGATGATCTTCTCTTTCTTTTCCTCCTCGGCGGCTTCCGCGTCCTCCGCTGCTCCGCCCTCCGCGTTTTCTTCGGAAGTCTCCTCCGTGACGATCTCGGCCTCCACTTTCTCACCGTTCTCATCCACAGCGCTCTCAGCCGGAGCCTCTCCGTCCTTTCCGCTTTCCTCCTCCGTGTCCACAGGCTTTACCTCCAGACATTCGGGCAGTGTCAGGTATCTGCCCTCCAGATTCTTGAACAGGATGTAGTCCGTCATCTTCTCACAGAACTTGTCGTCTTTCAGACAGCCGAACTTGATAAAGGGACTGATATCATCCCAGTATTTATCATATTCTTCTTTCTCCGTCTTGCACATACCGGACAGCTTGTCCGCCACTTTCTTGGAGATATACTCGGAGATCTTCTTCACAAAGCCATCGTTCTGTAGCGCACTCCTGGATACGTTGAGAGGCAGGTCAGGACAGTCGATGACACCCTTTAACAGCAGCAGGAACTCCGGAATGACCTCCTTGATGTTATCCGCGATAAAGACCTGATTATTGTACAGCTTGATGGTGCCCTCAATGGATTCGTACTCCATATTGATCTTGGGGAAATACAGGATGCCTTTCAGATTAAAAGGATAATCCATGTTCAGATGGATCCAGAACAGAGGCTCCTTGTAATCCTGGAATACCTTCCGGTAGAACTCCAGATATTCCTCTTTCGTGCAGTCGTTGGGATGCTTTGTCCACAGGGGTGTGGTCTCGTTCAAAAGTTCGGGACGCTTTTGGATCTTAAGCTTTTCTTCCCCTTCCACGGTCTTGGTCCCATCCTCCGCGGTCTTTTCCTCGGGATGGATCTCCTCCAGGACCACATCACCCTCTTTCAGTTCCTCCGCCTTGATGATCTGGGTCTCTTTCGTGTCCGCTTTGGACAGATAGATCTCTGTGGGCATGAAAGAACAGTATTTCTTGATGACCTCACGGGCCTTGTACTCGTTGCAGAACTCCAGACAGTCCTCGTTCAAAAACAGGGTGATGGTAGTTCCCACCTCCTGCCTGTCACCATCCTCCATGGAGAATTCCGTGCCGCCGTCACATTCCCAGTGAACGGGCGCCGCGCCCTCCTTGAACGAAAGGGTGTCGATATGCACCTCGTCCGCAACCATGAAAGCGGAGTAGAAGCCCAGGCCGAAATGGCCGATGATCTGGTCCGAACTGCTCTTATCCTTGTATTTCTCAATGAAATCCGCCGCTCCCGAAAAAGCGATCTGATTGATATACTCTTCCACCTCTTCCGCGGTCATTCCCAGACCGTTATCGCTGAAAGTCAGGGTCTTGTGCTCCGGATCGACTACCACATCCACCCGTGCCTTATAACCCTCGGGCAGGGCATACTCTCCCATCATATCAAGCTTTTTCAGCTTTGTCACCGCGTCACAGCCGTTGGAGATCAACTCCCTGTAGAAAATATCATGATCCGAATAAAGCCATTTTTTGATGATCGGAAAAATATTTTCGCTGTTAATTGATAAACTGCCGCTCTTTGCTGCCATCTTACAACATTCCTTTCTTTTTCATGATCTTTTAGGAACCATTCCTTACTAAAGACAAGTTTAGATCTGTCAAAAATAAAAGTCAAGGCAAAATTAGCACTCATTTTGAACGAGTGCTAATAATTCTCCTCAAATGCCCTGTTTTCAGGCATTTCCGCAATTCTAAAATTTTTGTGAACTCAGTTGGATCTACGAAAAATATTCCGCATATATCTCAAAGAATCCGGTGGTGGTGACCTCCGGGTCATGGATCAGCGCGATCTCCTCCCAGAGTTTTGTGTTCAGGTTCCTGACCAGCGTATCCACGAACTCGTCATATTCCTGCCCGAAGACTTCCCTGCGGCGTTCCTCCACGATCTGCTGCTTGCTGATATCCGTCTGTTCCCTGTCAAAGGTATTGATGCATTTGATGATGTGATAACCGCTCTCGCTCTCCACCACCTGGCTGATCTCGCCCGTCTCCAGCGCGAATGCCGCCTCCTCGAAAGCCGCGTCCATCTCTCCCTTTCCAAAAGAATAAGTGATGGTGGGATCCTCACTATAGCGGGATGCCAGATCCACGAAGTCATTTTCACCGTTCACCGCCATTTCCCTGACCTCAAGGGCCTTGCTGTAGACCGCCTGTCTCAGGTTTTCCGGCAGGGGCACCCTGCTGCCCGCCCCGTCCGTGGTATAGGTGCGGATCAGGATATGCTGCACGGTGATCGTCCTTGCCTCATCATCACTGATCTCCGGATTCACATCCTGGATGATATACTGATATACCTTGTCCGCGAGAGCATACTCTGTGTAAAGCTGTTCGATGGTCTCCATGTCCGCTCCCATCAGTTCCCGTTCCCGGTCATTCAGGGACCGGAAAAAGTCCTCTGCTGCCTGGCGCACTTTCTCCTGCTCCTGGGCATCCAGGGCAACCTCTTTTTCCCCGGCCAGCAGATACATGGTCTTGATCTGGGCGATCTTGGCAAGCACGGTCTCCTTGACATTTTCTTCCAGCGTCATCCCGTCCAGCGCCACATTCCACACCTCAGGGCCATATACGCTCTCATACTGGTTCTGCGTGGTGGTCAGATATACCATGACCTCCGGGACGGTACAGGACACGCTGCCGATACGGAATACCTCATCCTTATCAAATCCGGTGGTAAACACCACTTTCGTGCCGCTTCCGTCGCCGCCGCAGGCCGTAAGTCCGGCCAGCGCCATAATCGCTGCCAGCGTTACCGCTGCCAGCGTCCGCGCATATCTCCATCTATTGCCATATCCCTTACAGTGAGATCCCATACCTGCATCCGCTCCGTTGACTCTGATCGTTTCTGATATCCGTTGTATTAGATTCTAACACAGGTTCAGGGATATTTACAAGACAAGGATCATTTTGGCTTCGCGGCACCGTATGGCCAAACGGTCACTCGCCCTCCGGCACGGCAGGCTCGATCTCTTCCGGCATGGCGATATCGACTTCTGCTTCTTCCGCCTTGCCCTGAGGATCGTACTCTTCCTGTTCCTCATCCTCATCCGCCCAGAGCGAGTCATATTTCTTTCTCTTCTCTTCCATTTCTTTCAGCATTGCAAGATTCTTTGCCGACATATACAGTTCCATGCTGTAGTCCATCAGCTTCCGCTCGTCTGTCGCCGGCACCTTGCCGCCGGTGGAAATGCGCCGCGCCACTTCCATGATCTTTGCCATATCGAGGGCCTGGTCGCTCATGACGTCACTCTGCTGCCTGCAGACTTCCGCATTCCATACCGCAGCTTCCTGTTCCGCCAGCCTGTTCAGGACTTTCAGGTTTTCCTCAAATCTCTCTTTGTTCGCGTCAATGGATAATTCCAGAGTCGCCGCTTCCTCCGCAAACAGTTCCTTTCCGTCAACAGTGGCGTTCATCTTCCGTTCCAACGCTTTCCGGCTGTTTTCCAGTTCCTTTCTCTGGCTGATCAGTTCCTGCCTTTGGGCACGATATGCCTGCTGTGCTTCTTTCAGTTTCATTCTGCCACTTCCTTATGGTTTACTCCCGCGGGCAATGAGCCAATGAGATCGGCTTGGCGAATGCCGCGAGGCCGTGTTTCTGTAAATGATATCGGCATTTCCCATAGAAAACTGAATATCCGGAACGCAGGCGCTACGCGCCGGACTTTCAAAAAGACTTGCACATATCGGAAAGCATCAGGAGCACGTTCTGTATCCTCATCACCTGCTGATGCCCTAAAGTTTCCAGAAGACAGCTGATCTGCTCCGAACCTTGATTGGAAATATCTTCTCCCAGCATGATATAATCGCAGCTGACTGACAGCGCCCTGGACAGCCTGCACAGCACCTCCGCGGAAAACCCTTTTTTACCGGTCTCTATCTCATAAAGGAATTTGGAAGAAATATCCACTTTTTCCGCCAGCGCTTCCCTCGTATAACACTGGATCTCCCTCAACTCTCTGATCCGTTCACCCACATACCTATCTGACATATCAATCCTCCATCTGACAGAATTCTACAATTTTCCACAAGGATTAATAAACCGTCAATAGTTCCGGGCATCACTACCATCTGTTCACATAGTGTCAGCGGCGCAGCAATCTGTGCATGTCCGTCAGAATCCGGACCGCGATCTTCCTGTCATCCTCCTCCAGAAGATCCAGGGAATAATTCAGTTCTTTCCACAATCCTTTTGTATCTTCCAGGATAAACGCAGGCGATACCCGGAACAGATCGTACATTTTCCAGATCATCTCACTGTCAGGCAGTATCCTCCCGTTTTCCAGTTCACGCAGCTTTTTGATATCGACTCCCAGAAGATCCGCCATCTTCTGCTGCGTATAATCTTTCTGGATTCTGACACAGTAGAAGATATTGTTCTTTGCTCCGGCGCTGCTGCTTCCGCACTGTACGAACTCCAGCTGTCTGCGGATCGCCCCGAAAGCGGTCTCTCTCGCATCCGTCGGTTTCACGGCCTTCGCCAGCGAATATAACGTGTTCAGGTAGCAGATCAACTCCTCCGGACCACATTCCTGTAATTCGGACAGTTCTTCTCCGTCAGTCGCTTTCTTGCCTGTAAACACATAAAGCACATCCACATCGGAAGTGCACAGTCCCTTTATCTCATAATAGGAAAAGCGCTTGTTTCCTGATTCCGCCCTGCTGTAGTGGCTCTGCAGCATCTTCATGCGGTAACACAGCAGACGCTGGGTCAGGTTCAGTTTCTCTCTTTCTTCCTTCAATCTGCGCAAAACATTCTGGTACTTACCGTCCATGGGGCATCTTCTTCCTTACTGTTTAGAATCGGCGCATTTCCGCGCTCTCAGGCACTTTATATGTTACCTATTCTAAGTTTTCTTTATTCCCCACGGTGCGCCTATTGGTGCATACGCCTGTCCACGCACGTCCCGCCGAAGATCTGCGGACACAAAAACAGCGGACGGTACAACGTGCCACCGCCCGCCCTGTAGCCATTAACCTTAAAGTACGGACAACACTACACAGACATGGTTCACCGCAACGGTATGAATCTGGAGAAGACCCAACGACACAATCGTCTGACTACAGAACATCATATGACTGCCATAGATGAAAACAGGATTAACACAAGAAATATTTATCATGTTATACAGACATTTCAGCAAACCACATAACAATATTATATCATAAATATAGTCTTTAAAAACCTGCTATGGTTCCTGAACTGACATACTAATGGTAATAAGAGAGTTATTTTCCCACAAAAAGAAGACCGCTCCGTTTTCGGAAGCAGTCTCCTGTTTTCTCTGCTGCTTATTGGATCACATGGATCCAGCCCTCAGGCGCTTCGATCCTGCCCATCTGGATGCCGGTCAGCGTGTCATACAGCTTTTTGGTGACAGGCCCCATCTCCGTCATGCCGCTGGGCAGGCAAATCTCCCTGCCATGATCCACGATCTTGCCCACAGGGGAGATCACCGCCGCCGTGCCACAAAGGCCGCATTCCGCAAAATCCTTTACCTCCTCCAGCAGGACTTCTCTCTCCTCCACCTCCAGGCCCAGGTACTCCTTTGCCACATGTACCAGGGAACGGCGGGTAATGGACGGAAGGATGCTGTCGGACTTGGGGGTGACTACCTTGTTATCCCTGGTCACGAACAGGAAGTTGGCGCCGCCGGTCTCCTCCACCCTGGTGCGGGTGCCGGGATCCAGGTACATATTCTCATCATAGCCCTCCTCATGGGCGCTTACGATGGCATGCAGGCTCATGGCATAGTTCAGGCCAGCCTTGATATGGCCGGTCCCATGAGGCGCCGCGCGGTCAAAATCACTGACGCGGATGGTCAGGGGCTTTACGCCGCCCTTAAAATAAGGTCCCACGGGCGTACAGAAAACGCGGAACTGATATTCGTCCGCAGGCTTCACGCCGATCACAGGATTAGAGCCGAACATATAGGGGCGCAGATACAGGGTCGCCCCGCTGCCGTAAGGAGGGACGAAAGCCGCATTGGCATCCACCACTTTCGTGACCGCATCCACAAAGCGCTCTTTGGGGAACACAGGCATCTCCAGCCTCTCGGCGGATGCCATCATACGCTCCGCGTTCAGATCGGGACGGAAAGTGACGATATGCCCGTCGTCGGTGGTATATGCTTTCAGGCCCTCAAAGATGGTCTGGGCATACTGCAGGACGCCGGCGCACTCATTCAGCACTATATTGGCGTCTTCGGTGAGGACGCCCTCGTCCCACGCGCCGTCCTTAAAATTGGACACATATCTGTAATCTGTCTGAACATAGCCGAAACCAAGATTACCCCAGTCGATATTTTTCTTCTCCATTGGTATTACCTTCTTTCCTTGATCTGGTCATAGTATTTTTCTGGTAACAATTATTATACTTTTGTACTTAAAAGTCAATGCTTTTCCTACGTTCGTATTTGAAAAAGGTATAGGCGATATCAAAATATGTCTGCTCATCGCTGTCCGCCGTGATCTCCCACTCCGGGTCATTATCCAAATCGGGGAAATATGCGTCCGCCTCATATGCGTGATCGATCCTGGTCACATGGGCGGTGTCGCAATATGGGAGCAGCTGACGGTAGACGCTGCCGCCGCCTGCCACATAGATGTCTTTGGAATCATACTGCTTTAACTCCTCGAACAGCTCCTCCAGGGAATGTGCCACCGTGGCGCCTTTTACCCGGTAATTCCTGTCCCTGGACAGGATGATGTTGGTACGGTTCTGCAGAGGCTGGCCCTGGGGAAAAGTCTCCAGGGTCTTTCGTCCCAGCACGATCACCTTGCCTGTGGTTTCCTCCCGGAAATGCTTCTGGTCCCGGGGGATGCTGACCAGGAGCCTGTTCCTGCTGCCAATGGCCCAGTTATTGTCTGCCGCTACGATCAAGTTCATATGAATAACCATACCTTTCCGGGACCTGCGAAAAATTCTTCCAGTCATGCCGCCTGTGGCGGCACAAACAATCCATGAACCTTCGCAAGTCCGGAAGAATCGCTGCTCTTGCGATTCTTCTGTGTGAGATTTAGGGTTTCTCCGCGAAGCAGCCCTTGCTGCGAGCGGCTAGAAACTCTTCTCACACTTTCCATTTGTCGCACAGTGAGTTGATCTGGCTGGTGAATTTCGCCATATCCTTGTTGGCCAGGCCGTCGCTCTTCTGTACCAGCGCCAGCAGTCTCTGCGCCGCTGCCAGCAGTCTCGCGTAAACACCGGATACCACGGCCCTTGCCGTCTTCTTAACGGGCACGGGCTCCGCCTCATATTCAAACTGATTGGAAAGCAGGTTAAATACCGTGCCGCTGTAAGGTGCGTAAGCCCTCTGTCCATATTCCATCTTCAAGCATTCGGTAAAGCTGATGCAGACGCTGTCCTCGCCATGTACCACAAACACCTTTTTCGGCTTTTCCTGAAAACCGTTCAGCCAGTCCAGCAGGCCGTCCCTGTCCGCGTGACCGCTCATGCCGACCAGCTGCCGGATCTGCGCCCTCACCTGGATCGGCTCCCCGAACAGCCTCACCTCTTCCGCGCCCTCGATGATGGCCCTGCCCAGCGTGCCCACAGCCTGATATCCCACAAACAGGATGGTGCTCTCCGGTCTCCAGAGATTATGCTTTAAATGATGGCGGATACGGCCCGCCTCGCACATGCCGGATGCGGAAATGATGACCTTGGGGGTATCGATAAAGTTGATCTCCTTGGATTCCTCGCTGGTAATGGTAAGCTTCAATCCCGCAAAGGCAATGGGATTGATTCCCTCCCTTACCAGTTCCATAGCCTCCTCATCAAAGCATTCATGCCGGTTTTCCTGAAAGATCTGGGTGGCCTCCACGGCCAAGGGACTGTCCACATATACGGGAAAATTCTCATGCCCCTCCACCATCCGGTCAACCTTGATCTTCCGCAGGAAGTAAAGCATCTCCTGGGTACGCCCCACGGCAAAAGAAGGGATCACCACATTGCCTCCCCGGTCGAAAGTCTCCTTTAAGATGGAT
The DNA here is from genome assembly GCA_023664345.1 of Lachnospiraceae bacterium. Taxonomy (GTDB): domain Bacteria; phylum Bacillota; class Clostridia; order Lachnospirales; family Lachnospiraceae; genus Acetatifactor. Next base: position 77,554 of record JAMPFQ010000018.1, read on the forward strand.
GCCAGCTCCCCGATAAAATCGGGATGTCCCTCGGAATGGAGCCGGGTGCCGTAGGTGGACTCCATCACTACATAATCCGCTTCCTCCGTGCGCATGGGATCCTTTAAGAGAGGCTGGTTCTTGTTTCCGATATCTCCCGAAAAGACAATCTTCTTCGTCCTGCCGTCCTCTGTCAGCCACACCTCTATGCTGGCCGAGCCCAGCAGATGGCCGATATCCGTGAAGCGGATCTTTACGCCCTCGCATACCTCCACCATGGCGTTATAGCGGCATGGCACGATCCTCTTGATGATGCCGTCCGCGTCCTCCATGGTGTAAAGGGGCTCGGATGCCGTCACCGATTCGCTCCTTTTCGCTTTCCGGTTCTTCCATTCCGCCTCCATCATCTGGATATGGGCACAGTCACGGAGCATGATGCTGCACAGATCCGCCGTGGCGTCCGTCATAAAGACCTGTCCCCTGAACCCTCTGGCATACAGCAGGGGAAGCAGGCCCGAATGATCCACATGGGCATGGGTCAGGAAGACAAAGTCTATCTTCGCCTCCTCCACCGGAAGAGGAACATTCTCAAAGACGTTCACCCCCTGCTCCATCCCGTAATCCACCAGAATGTGCCTGCCTCCTGACTCCAGATAATGGCAGCTTCCCGTTACCTCGTGATCCGCACCAACAAATACAAGCTTCATGATCACACCTCCTATTTTATTCCAGTTCCGTCTCTTCACTTCTGCGCCCTTGGCGGGGAAGAAATTTTCATCTGCAAAATACGCAGCTAAAAATTCCTTCCGGGCGCCTCCGTTACGAGACTGTTTTTTCTATTCCAGTTCCTGCTTGCAGGAACTTGTTCCGGTCTCTTCACTTCTGCGCCCTTGGCGGGGAAGAAACGAGACTGTTTTTATTTCAATGCATTGGCGGTTTCATAGAAATGATAGTACATGCCCCTCTTCTCGATCAGCTGGTCGTGGTTTCCCTCTTCCACGATCCCCTCTTCCGTCAGCACCAGGATCCGGTCGGAATTCCGGATGCTGGAAAGCCTGTGGGCTATGGTCAGGGTGGTCCTTCCCTCGGACAGCTTTGCCAGGGACTTTGCCACGGCGAACTCACTCTCGTTGTCCAGGGCGGAGGTTGCCTCGTCCAGGATGATGATAGGGGGATTCTTCAAAAATACCCTTGCAATGCTGATCCGCTGCTTCTGCCCGCCGGAGAGTTTGACGCCCCGCTCTCCCACATAGGTCTCGTAACCGTCTTTCAGCGCCATGATAAAGTCATGTGCGCCCGCCCGCTTCGCCGCGTCCATGATCTCCTCCCGTGTCGCTTTGGGTCTCCCGTAGGATATGTTTTCATAGATGGTCCCTGAAAAAAGGTACACATCCTGCTGCACGATGCCGATGCTGCTCCGCAGGCTCTTCAGCGTAAAATGCTTCACATCCTCGCCGTCCAGAGTGATCTTTCCCTTTGACACATCATAGAATCTGGGGATCAGGTTGCAGAGCGTGGTCTTGCCGCCTCCCGAGGGTCCCACGATAGCCACCTTTTCTCCAGGCTTTATCTCCAGGTTCAGATTGCTGAACACCTGATTGTGGTCGTCAGGATACTCAAAGCTGACGTCCTCAAACACGATATTCCCTCTGGGGTTCTTCAACTCCACCGCGCCCGGCTCATCAAAGATCTCAATATCCGCGTCCAGGATCTGCAGGAAACGCTCGATCCCCGTAACGCCCCTCTGGAACTGCTCCGCAAATTCGATGATGCGGCGGATGGTAGCGATCAGTGTGGAAACATAGAGCATATAGGCCACCAGGTCGCCGGGCTCGATCAGCCCTTTTATCATGAAAGTCCCTCCCGCCACCAGCACCAGCAGATACATCAGCCCGTCAAACATCTTCACCGCCGTCTGGAAAGCGGCCATATAGCGGTAGGTCAGCTTCTTGATATCCAAAAACACGCTGTTGTCCTTCTCAAACTTGGACTCTTCCACCGCCTCATTGGTAAAGGCCTTTACCACTTTATGCCCCAGCAGGCTGTCCTCTATCCTGGCATTCAGTTCTCCGATCTGGTTCCTCTGCTTTCGGAAAGCGGCCCGCTGCCGGAAATTCAGTATCATGCAGACGATCAGCATCAGAGGCACGCATAAAAAGATGATCACTGTCAGCAGCAGATCGATGTTCGCCAGAATGACAAAAGCGATCACCGTCTTGATCCCTGCTATGAAGAACTCCTCCGGGCAATGGTGGGCAAACTCCGTCACGTCGAACAGGTCGTTGGTGATGCGTCCCATGATCTGCCCCACCTTGGTGTTATTATAGTATGTGTCGGATAGCTTCTGCAGGTGGCTATAGGCGTCCCGGCGCATGTCCGTCTCGATCTTCGCCCCCATCACATGTCCCATATCAGCCATATAATAGCTGGCAAAGCAGTCGATGATCCGCAGGCCGAGATAGAGCAGCCCCAGACCCCCTATGGTCTTCACGGAGAGGGAGGCCAGATCCCTGATCCCCTCATTGGTAATGTATCTCATGATCATGGGAAGCACCAGTTCGCAGACCGTAGTCAGCGCGGCGCAGAACAGATCCATGACCAGCGTTCCCTTATATCTGCCAAAGTAAGGCACGAAGCGCCTGAGCAGTTCTTTTGTGCTGTATTGTTTTGATTCCATTTCAATCCCTTTCCAGCCGAGGGCATTCCGCTCCTGCGCTGCCACTGACATCCTGTCTGTTTTACGGCTGCCTTCCTTTTATGTCCTGTCACGCTTCGCCCTGGACACAACACCCGTTTTCCTGTTCATGCCGCTCCAAAAACGGATATCGGCCCTGCAGTTCATGACAGATGGCTTTCCTGCGGCCTTTTCCTATCCATGGCATTGTCCTTTCCACGAATGACAGCACGTCCGCTGCCGTGCAGGCCTTCTCTGTACGCCGCACACATCTTTTGCACGGCCCATTCCGCAAAGAACCAGAAATATCTGGACAGATAGTACAATAGCAGCGCCGCTGTCGTAATAACGACAAACAGAATCATATTGGCCACAACATTGCCATATTGCGAGATCCGGGGCAGGAGCCTTGCAAGCAGCCATTCCTGCACGCAATAAAACTCCAGGGTAAACTTTCCAAAAAAGGAAAATATCCCTGCCAGCCCTTTCCCTAATGGCCTGCAGTATCGCTTCCCACAGAGGAACGACAGAATCCCCACAAACAAAAACGATGTCGAAACAGCCAGGAATATATTCGGCAGACAGCAGTTTGACGTGGGCACAAGAATATACATATCTGCATAATTGGTCAGATAGGCCAGATAAATCCCCAGCAGGAATGTGAGCGCCATCCCGACCCACGCCAGACCGTCAAAGACCATATCACTGTTCTGGATGAACCATCCTGCCAGGATCCCTATGAGGAAAATGGGGATGCGGTTGGTAAATCCAAACATATCATAACGCAGGGTATCCCGTACATACAGGGTACACAACAGCCATATGACCAGTGCGCAGAAAGTAAACCGGACCTTGCCGGATGCTCTTGTGAACAGGCGGTAATACAGGGGCGCGAAAAAGTATAACGTCAGTATGGCCGGAACGAACCACAGACAGGAATAGATGCTCGTTTTATAAAAACTGACGCATAAGATATTTTTCCAGAACTGCGCGGACGTCCATCCTTCGGACCAACAGTTCAGGATACCGACCAGAACGAAAGGTATAATGATCCGTTTGATCTTTTTATAATAAAAAAACAGGACATTCTTTGACTTTTCAAGCGAATATGTTATCCCTATGCCCGAAAGGAACAGGAATATATCAACACCGAAAAACCCTATCGTTGTGACAAAGTTCTCGATCTTGGGGATCTTTCCCGGATAACTGCCAAAAACAGGCTGCCATATATGGAAAAGATAGATCAGCAGCGCCGCAAAGCCCATCAGGGCGCCTCTGTAGCGGCTGAGAAGCTTTATGCCGTTTTCCATGGATCGTTCCGGCAGATCATGTGTCTGCGCCGTATTTCTGCTGTGTTCCATCTTTATCCTCCGTATATCACAGTTTTTTCTCTCCGTCAGGCATGGACATTGTTTTATATGCCCGCGAGTCATAGGGCAGCGATCCTGAAAACCGTTGGCTTTCAGCGCACACTTGATTCAGAAGTTGACACAATGCCCTTCTGTGTCAGCATTATATCATGATTCCATGTTTCCGCAAGTTCCGGGCAGAGACCCGAAAAGTCCCGGGCAGAGACCCGAAAAGTCCCGGGCAGAGACCCTGAAAAGTCCCGGGCAGAGACCCGAAAAGTCCCGGGCAGAGACCCTGAAAAGTCCCGGGCAGAGACCCTGAAAACCGTTGGTTTTCAGGGTTCGCTTCGCTCGTCAAATCCCCGAAAGAGCATCTGCTCGTGCAAGCACGGCATCTGCTTTTTCGGGCACTTGACTCTGCCCTTTGCGGACATTATATCATAAGCCGTCCGGCACGTCACGAGTTATTTTGATCTCCGCTCCAGGGGCGTAACTATTCAGCCGCGATGGTACCTGGTGGCTTGCAGATAAAGGGACGGAGCCGGGACAGCAGGGGCATCTTTCCGTGACGGCTCGATAGGCGTTCCGATGAGCCTCGTTCACGGCACATGCCCAAAGAGGGGTGTTTCACACCCTCTTCATTGGACGGGCATCGCCGGAGTCTCCTCTCCACATCTCGCTCACGCCACGGAAAGATGCCCCTGCTGTCCCGGCTCCTGTATCTTGCAA
>JAMPFQ010000019.1 GCA_023664345.1 Lachnospiraceae bacterium
AATGCAACACTTCTTAACATAATGTTGCATTCGCGCTTTTTTATGCACACCTGTATTGAAGATTCCCGTCCGGATCCGGCGCTCCCTGTGGAAGCGAGAATCTTAAAGATCTTTCCTGTATCTGTAATGTTCCTTACCCTCGATCATTTCTGTTCCTGCTGCATGAAACCCCAGTTTATCGCACAGATTCATGGAAGCAATGTTCTCCGGGCGCGCGAAAGCCTGCACTGTCCCGAATCCCAGCACGTCCCGCCCATAGTCCAGGATGGCGCGGCAGACTTCCTCCGCGTATCCCCTCCGCTGCCAGGGGACGCCTATGATAAAGCCCAGTTCCGGCTCCTCGAATCCCTCCCTGTAAGAAAATCCCGCTCTGCCAATGACCGCCCCGTTGTCTTTCTCCACCACGGTCCAGACACCGAACTCCCAGAACGTGTAGACCTGTTCGATATACTGGCGGATATATTCTCTCTCCTGCTCTTTCTCCGGGTACAGATCCTCCATAAATTCGGTGATCGCAGGATGCCTGTAGATCTCATAGAATCCGTCCACGTCCTCCACGGTGGTCTCCCGGATCAGACAGCGTGCTGTCTCCAGGATATCCCAGGGCAGGCCCAGCAGCCTGCGGCAGGCTTTCTTCATATAATCCGTATCGATATCCTCGGGATCCTCCACCGCATAGAGGAAATCGGAGAGATCCTGATCCTTATTTCCCGGATGAAGGTAAACCGCCACCGGCACGCCTGCTGCCCGCAGTTTCCTCGCCCCTTCACCACAGTCCGTAATGACAAAAGTATATTCTTTCCCATCGATATCCAATCGATATTCTTTATAATAATACAACTGCTTTCCATCTCCTTTTCCGGGCATGAAAAAAGTCCCGTCTTCCTGTTTGCACCAGTCTGCGGGACTTTTGATCACTGCTGTACATATTCTTCCTGTGATGCATATTCTTCTCTCGGCATATATTCTTCCTGTGACACATATGCTTTCTGCGGCAGTTTATATTGTATGCGCTGATATATCTTCAGAAAAGCGTACGCGATTTTCCTGACCGCCTGCTCGGCGCCATAGACCGCAAAGGGAAACATCATCACATAATATGGCAGGATATATCTGCTCTTCGCCTCAAAGATCACGCTGAACAGAAATCCGCCGATAAAAGTCACCGCAAGGACATGACGCAGGATATTGTCGTCTTTTTCCACCGCGAAGAAAAAGTAGCACATCATTCCAAAAAACACGATAAACTGCAGCCTGTTGCTGATCGCCAGCGCCATAAAATATAAGTCTCCGCTCATCCTGGCCGCCAGGGTGCCTTCTGCAGGTTCCAGGTTTTCCGTATATTTTGTATTGAAATAGATGGACTGGTATAAAGGCTGGTTCCATTGGGAAAGTATCTTTTCCCTGTAAAACATCCTTGTATATTCAGGATTTTCCCGGAATACCAGCATCCTCGCCCGCATTTCTTCTTTTGCTGCCTGAGCGGCCTTATCAAAATCATAATCCAGATCGCTCAATACCTGTTTCGGATAACCGTTATACCAGCCATAGCGCCCCTTGGATTCCTGCATTCCCATGGCAAGCCAGGCGGAAATGGGGATCCCCTTATAGTGTTGGTATCCGGAGCGGACTTCATACATTTTATAGATCCCCTGATAAGCCCCGTATGAGAGCGCCGCCGTCAGGAGGAACGCGACCACGATCTTCCAGTTCTTCCGTTTCAGGGCATACATTACGGCAGCAATCCCAAACGCAACGATCAGGATAAGGGTATGTTTCCGCACCAGCACGGAAAGCACCACCGCGCAGGCTGTCAATATCAGATAACGTATCTTTTCTTTCCTGCTGTATTGCAGGATCATCCATCCTGCCAGGAGCGCAAAGAAAATACTGGGAACATCTCCATATACCCATGGTGTATAAAAGATCAGCGGCAGGCAGCCCAGCATCAGAAGATCATACGCGACAACGGCAGCCGTACTGTCCGTCAGTTCGGATATCACACGATAGCCCAGATAAACGATCCCCACAGCCATAGCGGCGCACAGATATTCAAACGCCTGATAATTGTAGGTTCCCACTATATCAAACAAGAGTTCCATCAGCGCGATCAGGCCAAGTTGATGGGGATAGAAGCCGCAATAGGCTGACGGAGCGGAAAGGAAAGCAAAGTCTCCTTCTATGAAATAGGACGCTCCGCCATATATGAAAGCCTGATCTCCCTCCGGTATCCTGTCAGCGGAAAAGATCCACCACAAACTGACCGCGCCCACCCACAGCATGGCCACCAAAAGCGTCACCCTGCGCACGATCATCTGTACTTTTCTGTCCGTATGGTTCTCCAGGATCATCAGGACGGCGAGCACAGCCAGGGCCGTCGCCAGGGCAAGAAGGTTTCCCTGCATGGAATCCACCATATTGACCGGTATCTCATCGCCTCCCGGCTCCATATAATAGGTATAGCGGAAAGAATACCATGTCAGCAGCAGGAAGATCACGCCGCCGACTATCTTCACGATCCGGTTTCCCGTCCGGTAAAAATATGTGATCGCCTTTTCCGCTCTGTTATCCATGGTTTTCTCCTTTGTACACCAGATCAGGGATGATCATATCCCGTTTTGTATATCCACATTCTAGCATGGAATGGAAATTTCGTAAATAAATGTTTGTCCATACACGGATTTCTTAATTTTCGAGTTCATATTTTGTTCATAATTCATTCAATTTTTTTTCATTTGTTCCTCATTCTTTAGACATTTCTTTCGCGTATACTATGTTTATACAAACAAAAGACAAAACGCCAATCACAGGTAACTGTTTACTAAATAACTTTTTCATAATAAATGCCAGGGAACTTTGGTTCCCTGGCATCCTCCCTTTTCAGGGGGTTATTTTCGAGAATCGGGCCGTCACACATCCGTTCACATAGATCCCGGCGGTGGCTCCGGTAAACCGCTTCCCCTTTTTCAGTCCCTCGCTGCTTAAGTATGACGTGTCCTCAAAGACCGCCGTCTGTGTCCATTCACCGTCACATTTATAATACAGCGTGCGCTTTAATTGTTCCGTGACGATCTTAAACTCGGCTTCCACAGTCTCTTTTTCCAGCGGGATAAAGCTTTCCGTCACATAGCGGTCGTCCACATATTCCGCCGAAAGGATGCCGTACTGTCCGCTGCGGTACGCCAGCGCCAGTTTCAAATAGCTGTTCTCATCATAATAGCAGGTCAGCCCCGCATCCCAATCCTTTTCCACATCCTGTATATCATCCACGGATACTTTTCCGCCAAACCCAAAGCAGAATTCCTGCTGCGGCCTTACCAGGATCGTATCATACTCCAGATTGTTCAGATCCAGTCCGTTTCCATGGATCACAATGTCCCCATCCTGTTTCTCATATCTGCCCTCTTCTGTTCCCCGGACGGTCATCCATTCGCCCCAGATGCCCATAGCAGCGCCCACGACATCTGCTGCCTCCTCCGTTTTGGCACAGGATGCCTCCACTGCATCGGCATCATTATCCGCTCTACAGGCAAGCTTCGGCTTCTTCTGCAGTTCGGAGGGACCCTGCAGGGCATTCACCAGGGGCCAGCCGTCGGCTGTCCATGTGATGGGATCCAGGCTGGTCTCCCTGCCCAACATGGCGTATCCCGATGTACTGATGCGGTTGCAGAGATAGACCATATACCAGTCGCCGTCCTGGGTCTCCACAGGCATACCGTGGCCGCTGCACTGAATCAGCCTCTTATCATCCCACTGGCGCAGGATGGGATTGTAAGGGCAGGACTCATACACGCCCATCAGTTCCCTGGAGCGGGCTACCGTGATGCGGTGGCCCATACCCGTGCCGCCCTCGGCCATGAACAGATAATAATAGCCGTCTTTATACAGCAGGTGGGGGCCCTCGGAAGCTTTTTTATTCTGGCCGTACCAGAGCAGTTTCGGCTCCGACAGGATCTCCTTTCCGTCCCTGCTGATCTCAAAAATCCTGGCTCCCCGGTTCAGCAGCATATACCGCCTGCCGTCCAGGTCGGTAAAAATGGATGGATCGATCCCGTCCTCATCCAGAAATACAGGTTCGCAGTAAGGCCCCTCCGGCTTCTCGGAGGATGTCACCATCTGCAGCCTCTGGGGCATGCCGCCCTCGTTCAGGCGGTAGGTGGCGGTGATGTAAAATCTTCCTTCATTATAAGAAATATCAGGCGCCCAGTATCCTCTTCCGCCCTCCAGTCCTTTCAGTCTGGCCCACTCCGGGTTGGTGATGGCATGACCGATCACTGTCCAGTGGATCAGGTCCCTGGAGTGGGAGATGGGAATGCAGGGGAAGAACATAAAGGAGGAATTGACCATATAGTAATCCGCCCCCACCCGCACGATGGAGGGGTCGGGATGCAATCCCCTGCAGATGGGGTTATGGTAAAGTTCCTCCGCCGAAGCCCCCAGCTTTTCCTCAAAATACACCTGTATCTCCTTAAGTCCCATCGAGACCGCCAGGTCAAAGGGCGTCACGCCATGGAGGTTTGCCTGTCCGATGGGAGAGTCCACCCGTTCCACAAGGTATCTTACCAGTTCCAGATCTCCCGACTTTACGCCGTAGTGGAGCACCGTATTGCCCTGGCGGTCGATCAGGTTCATGTTGACAATGGCGTATTCCGTGACATATCTGGCCATCTCCAGCCCGCCGTGAGCCATCACCTCGTGAAGCGCCCAGACGCCGTCCTCCGTCTCCACATCCAGCCCCCTGGGGTATTCCACCAGGAATCCTTTCAGGGCATCCAGATTCTGAGTCCTTATCATTTTAAATAAATCTTTCATATTAATCCTCCATTTTATATGTTCTTTTCGCGTTGTTCTTTCGGGCTTACCCCTTTCACACGCTTGAACGCCCTCCGGAAAGACTGCACGCTGTTATAGCCAACTTTCTCCGCCACTTCGTTCACCGTGATTGTCCTGTCCTGGAGCAGTTCACAGGCTTTCTCAATGCGCAGGGTCTCCAGAAAATCTCCAAAATTCCTGCCGGACTGTTCCTTGAACAGGGTTGACAGATAACTCTCGGAGACGCGGAACTCGCTGCCCACTCTGGTCAGCCCCATATCGGATTCACAGTAATGTGCCCTGATATAATCCTTGATCTCCTCCACCATCCGGCTCTTCTGTTCCTGCTTCTTCTCCACATTATCATTACATACTTTCCGGTACAGCTGCCGCAGTCTGTAAAAATATTCCTGCCCGGAGATATCCGGCTGCATCAGCACTTCATTTATCCAGAACGCTTTCTCCTGAAGTTCTTCCCTGCTGCATGCCCTTCCCAATATCTCCATAAATTTCTGGTTCAGCTTGATAAACTGATTGCGGCGCAGCTTTCTGTTGACGCAGTTCTCTGTCTCCAGCAGGGACAAAATATCCTTGGTCTCCTGCCACTGACCGGAGCGGATGCTTTCCTCCAGCTTATCCTCCGCGATGGCAGGGAAATAATATTCATCGCTTTTGATCAGTTCCGCCCTGTAAGAGACTACCGGCTTTTCCCTGGTACAGTTTTCAAGGGCGATCCTGGCCTCCTCCATGGAACGCCAGATCAGCAGCAGGTTATTACAGGTTCCGCCGATGCCGCTGGTGATCTCAATGTGACATTCTCCCATGACCCATTCCTTGGTCTGCCGGATGATGTCGAATACGTCCTCCTCCATATTGTCAATGGCAAAGATCGCGATCTCCGAGTTGAAATTCTTTTTATGAAACCAGACATTATTGTCGCCGCAGATCTCCCGGAGATGGTTCTTCATCAGCTGTGACAGTACCCTGATCTCATTCATGGTCTGTTCGTCCACCGTGGTAAAATCATTTTCCGCAAACAGCTGGATGAACGCGGTCTGGTAAAACTGATTGTCTATATCCACACCCACTTTCGCCGCACTGCTCCGCAGCTGTGCCTCCGTGCTGAACTCCGCTTTCAGAAGTTCGTCAAAGAAATGCTTTTTCAGCGTGATCTTATTCTGTTCAATCTCCTGCAGCACGTTCTCATGCTTCTTTACGATCTCCGACACCGCCGTCCCCAGGTGTGTGTACCGCTCCGGCTTCTCCCCCTCCGGAGTCAGCGCCTGCAGCGCCTCGTCCACGGGCTTGCCTTTGTTCACTGCCTCGATCAAAGCCAGGATAACGCCTGCGGCGGTGGCCGCCAGCATCAGGAGCAGCACAATATTTTTCAGTGCCGCCAGCTGCGACAGGCTTTCTTTCACCGGCAATACCAGCACATAATACAGATCCACCTTGTCGGACTTGGCTACGATGATGCTCATCCCATCCTTTTCCAGATAACTGTTCTCCAGATCCTCAAAGGTCAGTTCCGGAAATTCCTCCTCCGAATGAGACGCCCAAAGCTGTTCCCCTGTCTCGTCAAGGATCTCCACCATGTACATCTCCCTGCTCTCCAGGCTGTTGATGAATTCCATTTTCCGTGCGATCACATCCCCATCTATCCGCAATACGATCACACCCTCTTTCTGGCCGAACATCTGTCTGGAAAAGGGAAATACATATTCAAAGCCGTCACCGTTCCTGCGGAAATTGGTCTTCAGGGCATCCGCCTGTGCCATTTCCTCGCGCCATTCGTCATAATCTATCCCCCAGTTTTTCAGATAGACACGGAAGATCGCCGGCTTGTAATAGCTTTTCTCATAGAGCACCAGATCCGTGTTTTTCAGGTAAATATACGCTTTGTCCGAATCCAGCAGGTCGATGTCCTTATAATTGAGATAGAGGGTAAAATTCTCCAGGGCGTCCATCATGGGCAGGATATAATTGCTGTCCCCCCTGCTCTTGGATACCATCTCCAGAATCGTATTGTCGCTGGCTATCTGCAGAGCCACGCTTTCCACGTCCACCAGTTCATTCTCAATGATATCCGCGCTTCTCTGCAGCATATTGATATGCGTCACTTTCAGGTTCTCCTCCACAAGATTGAAAGCGATCTGAAAGCCTATCGTAGTTATCATCAGCGGTACGACCAGCACCATTATATAAGATAACAAAAATGTGGATATGGAATTCCTAACCAGCTTTTTCATGTGATTCTCTCATCCTTCTGCTTATTCACGACATCCTATGTCCGACAGACCTTTCCGTCCTGCCGCAGTTCCTCAAAGACCCTTACCACAACTTCAGGCTCTCTCCCGCCTTTAACGCGATATCCCTGTTCTGTCCTGCATACATGATCTTCGCACAGTAATCGGAATCCGCCGTGATCCGGGCATCCGTGATCCTGCCTTTCTCCCATGTCATGGAAAGAACGGCGTTCCCAACCAGGCGAAGCCCTCTCACGGAGCCTGTCTCCCACTGCGTGGGCAGCGCGGGCAGCAAAATGACCCTGTCACCGCTGCTCTGCGCCAGCATACGGCACATGGCCGCACAGATACCGAAATTCCCGTCTATCTGAAAAGGTGGATGCCTGTCAAAAAGGTTCGGGTAGGTGGACTGCTCTAACATCTTCACAATGCTTTCATACACTTTCTCTCCCTCCCAGAGACTGGCATAGTGGTTGGTGATCCATGCCCTGCTCCAGCCCGTGTGCCCGCCGCCGTTGGCCAGCCGCCTTTCCAGCGTCTTTTTTGCCGCTTCCGCAAGTTCCGGCGTGCCGTCCACCGTGATCTGTTCCCCGGGATATAAACCGTATAGATGTGAAATATGGCGGTGTCCCGGATCCACTTCTTCGTAATCCTCCATCCATTCCATGATGGCTCCCGTTTTGGGACTGATCCTCGTGGGCATCAGCCTGCTCTCACATTCAGCGATTCGCCTCATCAGACCGGCCATATCCTCCACGCCCTCCACATCACAATGCTCCGGCGTCTTTTCTCCCAAAGTTTTCCACGCGTCCGCGCAGCCCCGGAACAGATCCCTTAGGATCTGGTTATCCATGGTGGCTCCCACACAGCACGCCCCAACCTCTCCGTTTGGCAGCCGATAGCTGTTCTCCGGGGAGACCGATGGATTCGTGACCAGATATCCGCCCTCCTCCGTCAGGAAATCCACAAAGAACAGCGCCGCCTCCGCCATGATGGGAAAGGTTCTTTCCAGGAACTCCAGATCCCGGGTGTACTGGTAATGCCTCCAGAGATGGGTGCTCAGCCACGCGCCGCCCAAAGTCCAATAAGTACCGGGATACCAGATGTCCTGGGGCGCCGTGTCCCCGTGGATATCTGTGTTGTGATGAGCCACGAATCCTCTGCAGCCATACATTTCCCGGGCCGTTCGCCGGCCGTTTTTCCTTACTTTTTGCAATAATCGGAATAAAGGCAGGTGGCACTCCGACAGGTTACAGCTTTCCACATGCCAGTAGTTCATCTCCGTGTTGATGTTGATGGTGTACTTGCTGTCCCAGGGCGGGAAAAATTCCTTATTCCACAATCCCTGCAGGGTGGATGGCAGGCCGCCCTCCCTGCTGCACGCGATGGTCAGGTACCTGCCGTAGTCAAACAGCTGCTTCATCAGCCCCACATCCGTTTTCCCCTGCTGTATCTGCTGCAGGCGGACATCTGTGGGCAGACTGTCATATTCTTCTGCACCTCTGAGGTCAAATACAAATCGGTCATATAATGCTCTGTGATCCCTGATATGCTCCTCCCGCAGTGCGCCATATGACATATCCTTTATTTTCTCAAAACGCGCCTCTATCTTTTCCGTTAAAAATGCCTGCAGGACCTCCTGGTATCTGTATTCTCTCTGTTCCAGCGGGGACAGTTCTCCGTTTATTTCCGACACAATCGTCATATTTCTGTCCACGTGCCCGCCAGGATAACCTTTCACATAGGCATCACGCTCGTCGCCGCTGTAATGGTATGTAGTGTCCGCAGTGAACACAAGCATCACTTCTTTCGCGCCCTCCACCTGGAGACACTCTCCCACGGTCCTGACGGTTCCGCCCTCCGCTTTCGCCCGGAGCGCCATGGCAAATTCATAACCGCCCCTGCCCAGGTTCCCATACAGCATGATGCCATCGTTTCCAAGCTTCTTCACGCCATCAAAGCACTTTCCCCGGCGCAGCCTGGCCAGAAGGTCCACAGTCCCCTCTCCCTCTGCGGTAAAACGCATCAGGATGCAGTCCGCCGGATGGGACGCAAAATATTCTCTTCGATATAAAGCATTGCCGCTGCGGAAACAACAATCCGCCACCGCCGTATCCAGAGAAAGACTGCGCTCATATCCCGTCATGCCCTCGCACAGTGCCATAGTCCCTGCCTTGCCGCTCTTGCGCTCTCTGGCATTTGGAATGTCGTCAAAATAAACTTCTATCTCTCCCAGCGTCTGGTAGGAATGCATACTGTCGGGACATCCCGACAGCGCCGTCTCCATCAGTCTCTCGGCCTGGCTGATCCGGCCATCTTTTAAAAGTTCCCTGATCCGTGGGAGATTTTCTTTCGCGTCGGGGTTCAGGCGGTCAACCCTGCCGCCATACCACACGCTCTCCTCATTTACCTGAAGCAGTTCCCGATCCGTTCCTCCGTAAACCATCGCTCCCAGCCTGCCGTTCCCGATGGGAAGCGCCTCCTCCCACTCCGCCGCCGGAGCCTGATACCATAATCTGCTCATATGAGATCCTGCCTTTTGCAACATATTTTGAATGAAATCAGAAATTGACACAATGCCTTTCCGTGTCAACATTCTATCATATTTATCATTTTTATGTAACCATTCAGAACCAACCCCAAAAACACTGCATGTTTTTGAATACAGGAAATTCCCTGTGGCGCAAAACCACAGGGAACACCTGAAATTATTGATAAAGCATTTTATGCTCAGGAGGCTTATTTGCCGTTCAGTTCATCCAGAACCTTCTGTACGTTCAGCTCATCCGCTACTTCCGCGTATGCTGCAACGCCCTGCTCAACAGTCATTTCACCCATGACCACTTTAGCCAGGATATCAGCTTTCTCCAGCTCCAGATCGGAAGTGATCTTGTTCAGAGTCTCGGACACAGGAGTGATAGGAGTCTGTACTGCAACCGCGTCGGTGATCGCAAGAGAGTTCACAACCGCGTCAGCCTGTGCAACTTTCTTGTCGGTCAGTTCCATAGGAGTGAGGGACAGCCAGGGAGTGATCCACACGCTGGTGGTGACTGCGCTGGGATCCGCCAGGTTGGGCAGAGGCTTAACACTGTCGCCGTCCTGCTCCCAATGAACGCCTTCCACACCGCTCTGGAACAATAACTGGCCTTCGCCGCCGTCATGCATATACTCAATAAAGTACTTGAAGATCTGCTCTGCTTTCTCATCACTTACTTCTGCGGAGATGCACAGACCGCTCAGGGTTGCAAAGGAGTATACAGCGCCGTCAATGGGCTGGATTGCCAGCGCAACAGCGCCCGGATTGTTTGCTTCCAGTCTCTCCTGCAGGGTTCCGCCCCACTTGCCGGACCAATAGTTGAACACGCCAACCTTGCCTTCATACCATGCGTCACGACAGGTAGATGTGGTATTGGTGATGATCTCCATATCAAGCAGGCCTTCCTTGTAAGCGTCCTGCATTCTCTGCATTGCTTCCGCCATGTTGGGCTGTGCGAAGCCGTCTTTCCACTCGCCGTTCTCTCTGTAGAAGCCGTACTGTGCTCCCTGATAAAATTCAGGCAGGTTCTGAGGGCTCTTTACGCCGGGGGCGGTCAGACCAATCTCACACTCAGGGATCTCAGCCTTGAAGCGGCGGATCATCTCAAGGAACTCATCGTAGGTCTTAGGCGCTTCCATATTCAGCTGCTCCAGCCAGTCGCCGCGCACATAAGTACAAGCTGCGGAGGGAACTTCCTTGGGAACCGCATAAACCTTGCCGTCGATAGCGATAGCGTCCCAGATAGCAGGGTCAACCTTATCCCAGAGGCCGGAAGACTGCAGCATAGGTGTCAGATCCTTTATCGCGCCCTGGGATGCGTACAGTGCCAGGTTCGCGCCGTTTAAGTCAAATACCTCGGGAACCTCATGGGAAGCAAATGCCAGCTTCAGCTTGTCATAGTACTCATTGTTGGGAATGAACTGATGATCCAGGTGGATGCCGGTAAACTTCTCAAACTCAGCAAACCACTGCTCCGAGCCATTTTCCTCATTCAAACCGTCATGAGTCCACCATGAAATGGTATCGGGTTTTTCAATCTCCTTGGGAGCCTCGCTGCTCGCTGCGTCAGATGCAGGAGCGCTGGCTGCAGTACTGCTCGCGGTAGAAGATGCGGGAGCGCTGCTGTTGTTTGCCGCAGCATCGTCTCCGCTGCCGCAGCCTGCGGCTGTCATAGCCATGGCAGATGCCAGGGCAACTGCCACCAGTTTCTTGGTTACACTTTTTCTCATATTGATCCTCCTTATAAAAATACTTAAAAAATATATCTTAACCCTTCACAGCGCCAACGGTCACACCTTTGGTGAAGTACTTCTGTACGAAGGGATAGATAATGAGAAATGGAAATACTACAACGACTACTACAGCGCTCTTCAGCATATCATCCGAAGCGGAGATTGCCGTTCCGGACAGGGCGTCCTGCAAGATCAGTTCCCTTACCTTTACCTGGAAGTTCATCTTGGTATTGTCCTGCATGTACAGGATGAAAGGCATATACTCGTTCCAGGTTCCCACCGCGATGAACAGTCCCACGGACGCCAGCGCCGGTTTGGAAAGGGGAAGCACGATCTTCCAGAAAGTTCTTAAGGGAGTACAGCCGTCCAACTCCGCCGCCTCATACAGCGTGCTTGGTATGCTCTCGAAAAAGCTTCGCATCAACACGATGTTATAGGTGCTTACGCCCGCCGGAAGTATGATCACGAGCAGGTTGTTCATCAATCCCAACTTCTGGATGTTCAGGTAGGCAGGGATCATACCGCCGCTGAACAGCATGGTGAACATGATGTAAGTGATCATCAGCTTTCTTCCGGGTATCTCCTGCTGCAGGATCACATATGCCGCCAGAGTGGTCATCAACAGACCTACCACAGTAGCGCCGATGGTGGTATATACGGATACCAGGAAAGGCAGGTACAGTGACTTCTTTGACAGGATGGTCTTATAGGCATAGAAGCTGATCTGCTTCGGCCAAAGCCTGATACCTACGGATGTAGGATCCAGTGAATCCACGATGACTTTCCACAGGGGAATGACCATGACCAGCATCAGGAGGCACAGGAATGCAGTATTACATATAATAAAAGCGGCTCTTCCGCGTTTGCCCTTCTGAAAGGACAATCTTTCTGTCATCATCCTAAGATTCCCTCCCCCTTGATTTTCTTATTGATCTTATTTGCAACCGTGATCAATACAACGGATATCACTGATTTAAACAGACCCGACGCCGTTGATACGCCATAGTCCGCGCTGACAATACCCATTCGGTATACATAAGTTCCGATTACGTCGGAAGACTTGATAACGCTGTCGTTCTGCAATACGAATACAGAATCGAACAGGTTCAGAACCTTTGCCAGATTCAGGATAAACACTGTCAGGATCGTCACACTGATGGCAGGGATGGAAACGTGCCTTACCCTCTGCCAATGGGTCGCACCATCAATGGCCGCCGCCTCGTACATTTCCTGATCCACACCGGCCAGGGCCGCTATGTAGATTATGGTTCCCCATCCTGTCTCTTTCCATAAATTTAACAGATAGAACACCACCCTCCACCAGCTGTCGCTTGCCAGGAAGTAAATGGGCTCGCCGCCGAAAGCGGTAATAATCGCGTTCACCATACCGGACTGAGGCGACAGGAACAGGGTGAAGATGGACGCTACAACCACCCATGAAATAAAGTGGGGAATGTAGACAATGGTCTGCGTCACCTTGCGGAACGCCACGCTTCTGATCTCATCGATCAGCAGCGCCAGCCCGACGCTGAACACCATGCCCAGCACCAGCTTGATCAGGCTGAGTTCGATGGTATTCCGGAATGCCCGCCAGAACCTTGCGCTGGAAAACAGGTAACTGAAATTCTCCCAGCCCACCCAGGTAGGCTCTTTGAACGGTGTGTAATCATAAAACGCGTACTTGATACCATATATAGGGAAGTAATGGAATATCAACAGCGAGAGAAACACCGGCAGGAACATGAGATAGAACCATCTGTAATGGTAGATGTCTATCATTTTCTGTTTGAAATTTTTCTTAGGTGGTACATATTTAGTTGGCTTTTCTTTGTTTGACTTCATGTGCACCCCGACCTCCTTCTGGTATCTACGATAGCATTGGACAGACCTGCGCAACAAGGTACAATTCTTCCATCAAAAGTATTGGTTCATGTAAAATCTCACAGGGAACCATTTTTCAACATGGGGGTACAATTTTTCAAAAGCCGCATGTTTTCAGGGTTTTTTAAGAATTTTTAGAAAGATTTTAGAAAGATTACAATAAAATAAGGAGTGAGGGGACTTCCCTCACTCCATCCGTTCGCTGACATAGATGCTGACCCGGTTCTGGATGATATCGGCTACCTCGGCGGCATCCCTGTCTTTTTCAAAATAGACTCCGGCCTCCTCCCTGATGATCTCCATCATACCGGCATCGTTGCTGTAGCTGCGGCGGGTATTTTCGATGATGCCGCGGTAGATTGCCGCATCCTCCTCCGTGATACAGGTCAATTCCACGGGATCTTCGCCCTCCGCCATGATCTTGTCCCGGACTTTCTCCCGCTGTACGCCGTCCACGGTCTCATACTCTATGGTCAGCGCCTCTTGAATCCGTTCCTCGGATACGGATCTGAGAAGCGGGATGCCCCCTGCGGCTCTCTGCGCGTCCTCGGTCAGGTAACTTTTGATAAACTCCCATGCCCCCGCCTGGTTGCCGCTGTTTCGGCAAATGGAAAAGCATCGGTCTGTAGGTGACGCCACGCCGCCGCCCATGTCTTTCTCCCCGTCCGCCACCGGATAACCCGGCCATCGCATATCCGCGTCGCCGAAAGAGATCCTCAAATCCGCCACCCTCCAGGGAGAACTCAGGCTGACAGGTTCCCAGAAAACCTTGCCGCTGCGCAATATGCCGTAATAGGAAAAATCTTCCCCGAACATGGGCTGGCTTGGAAAAGTATCGGAAAATTCCAGCAGCTGCGCAAATTCCGGCGTATCAAAATGGCATTCCCCGCTGCTCCAGTCCACATAATTCCCGATGCAGCCCTGACATACGAACAGGAACGTGAGATCCTTGGAATGGTTGGAAGTGAGCCATTCCGCATGGGGACTGTTTTCAAAGGCTTCGATCATCTCCCCCAGTTCCCAGCTTTCCGTGACGCCCCGGTCTGTCCCGATCTCCTCCGCTTTCCCACACACGGTATCCACCTGAAAGGAGACGGGCATCGTATACAGGCCGCCGTTCATCTCAAATGCCTGCAGGATATTCTCATAGTAGTCTTCCCTGTGGAAATCCGGATCCGCGTCCATAAAGTCATACAGATTTGCCATCAGCTTCTCGGAAGCCAGGGCGGGAGACCAATAGCCGGTATCCCAGATCACCATGTCTGGGCCTTTCCCGGAGAGGATATCCAGGGTCAGACGGGTGGCAAATTCATCCGCCTCCAGGATGCTGCCTTCCTCCCCATAGTCTTTGATCTCAATAAAATATTGTGTGTTATTTTTGTTCCAGTCGCTGATCCGCTCCAGAATGCCGCGACCGCGCGATGGAACCACTGCTGTCAGCACCCGGCGGCCATTGGGGGCGCTTGCGGGATCGCCTGCAGCGCCATCCTGTCCCTCGCCGGAACTGTGGGAACCGCCCGTCGTGCTGTCCTGTCCCGCTTCGGGACCACCCACCGCGCTGTCCTGTCCGTTCCCGCCGGAAGCCGCCCCGCAGCCTGCCAGGAGCAGGCAGATAAAGTTCATCACCAGGAAGCAGCTCAGGCCCTTATACCCAATCTGCTTACCATATTTATACCCCCATGCCCGCTTTCGACGGGCACTGTTTTCAAACTTTCTCCATATACCATTTCTCATACCGTCCACACCTTTTTACAACCGTCCGTTGTCGTCCTTTCCTGATCTCTGTCCTGCGTTTCCGTCTTCCCCTCACACTTCCCGTCATGCCGCCTCCAGCGGCACATATAATAGAATCAAAAGGCTGATTCTATTGTCAAGAACAATCCATGAATCGGTGCAAGTCCGGAAGAATCGCTGCTCTTGCGATTCTTCTGTGTGAGATTTAGAATTTCTTAGGCGGCGTCCCATGCCGAATGTAATTCGGCAGACGCCTTAGAAATTCTTCTCACACTTTCCATGGGGATATAACGGAACACATATTTTCCGCTCTCGGAACTCATGACGCACATCCTGCCGTCCCACAGGAAGCCTATGGCAAGGATATCCTGCCCGTTTCCCATGATATCCGCGAAGGCCAGTTCCTGCTTCAACTCCATGCCGTCATAACTCCACACGCCGTTTCCCTTATTTGCCAGAAAAAGTTCCATATTCACGCCGCCCTGTAAGATGGAGAAAGAGGAGTTCAGCGTTCCATCCAGGCTGGCGCATTTTTCAATGCTGCCGCTATCCGTGTCAATGACACCCAGAAAATCATCCTCCTCCACCCTGAACATACCATACAGCGCCCCCGAACGGCCGATACCGATACCGGTGATCTCTCCGCTGAAATCAAAAGTCGCCACCGACTGTTCCGCCACGTCGATCACCCGGATGCCGTCCTGCGCGGCCAGATAATAAAC
Source organism: Lachnospiraceae bacterium (assembly GCA_023664345.1). Lineage (GTDB taxonomy): Bacteria > Bacillota > Clostridia > Lachnospirales > Lachnospiraceae > Acetatifactor. The sequence continues at coordinate 15,665 of JAMPFQ010000019.1, forward strand.
CCCCTCATTATCCACTGCCATCCAGACGCCAAACCATGGTCCGATATATTCCGTGATATCAAAGGACTGTTCCAGTTCCCCATTTCTGTTTATGACCCACACTTCTGTCTTCTTGTCCGGTTCAGCTGTATTGCCGTTCCTCTGTGAGAGCAGCAGATGCCATCTGCCCTGGGCGTCCGTGCAGCTTCTGTAAGCAAACATATTCTCCGGGATCTTTAGTGAAAACTGCTGTATCTCGTCCTCCTCAATTCCAATCCTGCCCGCGAAATAACGTCCTTCCTCCGAAACATTTCCCTCAAATCCCGTAGTGTATATGCTGTCGCCGCCGATTGTCCTGCAGGAGCTCATATAGTCGATGCCCTGCCAGGCCACAACCGCCTCATCCGGATTCAGCGTCATCTCCGGGCTTCCGGCTGTGCCTGGTTCCCCCGCGCTGTCTGCTCCGTCTGCATTTTCCCTATCTTCCGCCCTGCTCATGGCCTGGGATTCCTGCCACGCCTCAGTCCCCATGGCACTGATGTCCACACCTCCCGACAGCGACACCGCCATATCCTCCAGCCCCACGCCGCTGTCCGAACCCTGCTCCCCACATCCTCCGAAGAAAAGCATCAGGATCACTACTGCAAAAAGTAACAGTTGTATTTTTTTAACCCTCTCCAAAGATAATTCCGTCATATGTAGTACCCCCATTTCCTGTTTTAAGAGCATCTCACCCTTATGGAACACAGTATAAACGGGAACTTTCACAAGCGCAATAGGGTTAATAGAACCTTAAATCCTTTCGCCGCAGATTTAAACAGTTCTTCAAAAGGCTTAATATTTTATTTCGGAATCTTCAGAAAATATTCAGAAAAAGGGATAGAAAAGCGACCCCGAAATGAGGGATGAATCCCATTTCAAGGCCGCGATCCTTTTCCTTACTTTCTTATATCAATATCAGTCCGCCTTGCCAACGGATCCGAACAGTTCCATCTTCTCCTTAACGGTAGCCTTGATGGCTTCAGCGCCGGGAGCCAGAAGCTTGCGGGGGTCGAAGCCTTTTCCTTCCAGATCCTTGCCTGCCTCGATGTACTTGCGGGTGGCGTCCGCAAAGGACAGCTGGCACTCGGTATTTACGTTGATCTTCGCCACGCCCAGGCTGATGGCTTTCTTGATCATATCAGCGGGGATGCCTGTGCCGCCGTGAAGCACCAGAGGAAGCTCACCGGTCAGCTGCTGTACCGCATCCAATGTCTCGAAGCTTAAACCTTTCCAGTTCGCGGGATATTTGCCGTGGATATTGCCGATGCCTGCCGCCAGGAAATCAACGCCCAGGTCAGCGATGGCCTTGCACTCCTTGGGGTCGGCACACTCGCCCATGCCGATAACACCGTCTTCCTCGCCGCCGATGGAACCAACCTCGGCCTCGATGGACAATCCCTTGCCGTGAGCAGCCTTGACCAACTCGGTAGTCTTGGTCACGTTCTCATCGATAGGATAATGGGAACCGTCAAACATGACGGAAGAGAAACCTGCCTCGATGCACTTATAGCAGCCCTCGAAAGAACCGTGATCCAGATGCAGCGCTACGGGTACGTCGATATCCAGGTCTTTCAGCAGTCCGTTCACCATGCCTACTACCGCGTGATAGCCGCCCATATATTTGCCCGCGCCCTCGGATACGCCAAGGATAACAGGTGATCTGCATTCTTTCGCGGTCAGCAGGATGGACTTTGTCCACTCCAGATTGTTGATGTTGAACTGACCTACCGCATAATGGCCTGCTTTTGCTTTCTTCAGCATGTCTGTTGCAGAAACTAACATAATATCTACCTCCGTTTTATCAGTTTTATTTTCTTAAATATACCATATCCGTTATAAAAATGGAATACTTTATTGACTGTTCTTTACCCTGATCTCTATGGCCTGTTGGAGATTTTTGATGTGGACGCTCTGATGGGATCCGCCGTTTTCCCCGTCCAGGGTCCAGGCCACGGGATCCGCCGATTCCAGTTCCAGTTCCGCCGTCCGAAAACAATACATGGACTTGGCATCAATATCACGGTTCAGCAGTGACAGCATGATATTGTTCAGTTCTACCGGATTCTTCGGCTTCCGGATCAGCGTCACCTCAAATACGCCGTCGTCCAGCTTTACATTCCTGCCTGTGATATTCTTAAATCCTCCCACGGAAACGGAATTGGTGATCATGCCGAAGATAAAATCGTCCACAATGGTCTTGTCCTCACAGGAGACACGCATGGGATAGGACCTGATGGCCGGCAGACGCTTCATGCCCTCCAGGATATAAGCCATGTGTCCCAGCACATTTTTCATATCCTGTCCGGTCTCATAGGATACGTCCGTGAACAGTCCGAAAGCCGCGATATACACGAACACATCATTGTTAAAGGAACCTATGTCGCAGGAAAAGTTTTTGCCCGTGACAATGGTCTCCGCCGCTTTCACCATTTTTTTGGGCAAGGCAAGACTTCCCCCGAAATCGTTGGTGCTGCCTGCGGGAATATATCCGATAGGCGTGCGGAAACCGCTCTGCATCATGCCTGTCACCGTTTCGTCCAGAGTGCCGTCTCCGCCGCTGCACACCACCAGTTCATAGTCACCGGAACGCTCCGCCACGATCCTGCGGGCATCGTCCCTCTGCTGCGTGGGGCAGACTGTCAGTCCGTAACCGTCTCTCGCGAACACGTCCAGGATGTCCGCAAGCTTTGTCCTGATCTGCGCTTTGCCCGCTTTGGGATTATAGATAAACAGCAGTTTTTTATCCATAAATATCACCTCCCGCAGATATATAAAAGGCAGAGTCCGGGAAATACCTGTGATTCTGCCTGCTCTTCCGTAATCCTTATTTTTCCATATTTCTGTGCGCTCCGGCGCACATGGAATCAGAAGTTGACACAATGCCCCTCTGTGTCAACATTTTACCATGATTCTGTGCGCTTCAGCGCACACTCGATTCAGAAGTTGACACAATGCCCCTCTGTGTCAACATTTTACCGCGACTGCCTTACCGCTGAGAAAGTTCTCGATCCCTTCCACTGCTTCCTGCTCGTCCTGTCCGTCCGCGGACACTTCCAGGTCCTCACCGCTGTCCAACGCCAGGCTCATCATCCCCATGATGCTCTTGGCATTGATCCTTTTGCCCTCGGCAATGATGTAAATGGTGCTGTCGTACTTGCTGGCTTCCTGCACCAAATGCGCTATGGGCCTGGCATCAAGCCCATTTTCCAGTTTTACCTGAACATTTCTCTTTGTCATACCATACTCCTCCTTGCGCCTTTTGCCACAGCGCGTTTTATATTTCATTTGACCGTAATCTGTCAGCAAGCTCGCTCAGTTTGCGCAATCGATGATTGACACCGGATTTGCCAACGGTTGGAGTCAGGTACTCCCCCAATTCCTTCAGGGGGGCGTCCGGATTTTCCAGCCTCACCTCTGCCATCGCCCGCAAAGCCTGAGAAAGCTTCCCAAATCCATAATGTTCTCTGATATATTCAATATCTTCGATCTGCCTTGTGGAGGCGTTCACTGTCTTGGATATATTGGCTGTCTCACAGTTCACGCGCCTGTTCACGGAATTGCGCATCTCCTTGATGATCCTCGTGTTCTCCAGATTCATCAACGAGACCGGCGCCTCACAGACATTCAGCAGATCGACGATGGCGGAACCGTCTTTCAGATAGACCACATAGTACTTTTTGCGCAGGATAATCTTTGCTTCCATATCAAACTTATGGATCACCTGCTGCAGCTGTATGGCCTGCTCTTCCTTTCCGCACACAAACTCCAGATGATAGCCTTTCCGGGGATCGCTCATGGAACCTGCCGCAAGGAATGCCCCTCTTAAGAACGCTCTCTTACAACAGGTGTTCTGTATCGTCAGCGGATCCACCGGCTGTTCTGCGCCGCCCGCTTTCTGCATGATGTCCTGTACTTCCCATTCTGTCAGCGAAACACCAGATTCTATATTATACAATTTTTTTAATAATGTAAAGCCTTTTTTGACTAATGCCGCATTTTCGGTCTGAAACCCGAGAGTGTATCTTCCCTCCGCATCCCGCCCAAACTGCCCGCAAAAACTTACGATCGCCGCAAATTCCGCCAGCTGGCAGTGCCTGGCGGGACTGATGCGCCTGATCAGTTCTTCTTTTACTTCTCCCGAAAATGACATCCTTTAAGTCCCCTGATTCATGATATCCCTGTGATACAGCTTCATGCCATATTTCCCCCTGTCCTTCATGCGCTTGTACAATTCATTGGCAAGCGTGACACTTCTGTGCTTTCCGCCGGTACACCCGATGGCCACCACAAGCTGGTATTTTCCTTCTTTTACATAGTTGGGGATCAGGAACTGTATCAGGTCGGTCAGTTTTTCCATAAAGGTCTCCGCCTCCGGGAAACCCATCACATAATCCTGCACTTCCCTGTCATTTCCCGTCTTTTTCTTCAATTCATCTATATAAAAAGGATTGGGCAGGAAACGCACGTCAAACACCAGATCCGCGTCCACGGGAATGCCGTGCTTGAACCCAAAAGACATCACCGTCACCATGAGGCTGTTATATTCCTCGTTCTTCACAAAAATCCGGTCAAGTTCCTCTTTTAATTCCCTGGTCAGGAGTTTGGAGGTATCAAGGACATAATCCGCATTCTTCCGGACATGTTCCAGCACCTTGCGCTCTTTTTTGACTCCATCCTCCACTCTGCCGTCCACCGCGAGAGGATGGACGCGCCTTGTTTCTTTATAGCGCTTTATCAGCGAGGCCTCACTGGCGTCTATGAACAGGATCTCAAAATTACAGCCGCTCTCCCGAAGCCGATCCAGCGTCTTCGTGGTCTCCTCAAAAGACTGATCTGCGCGGACATCCAGCCCCAGCGCCACTTTGCTGATCTCACTGCCCGGTACGGACACCAGTTCCACGAATTTCTCGATCAGGGATACGGGCAGATTATCCACACAGTAAAATCCTGCATCCTCCAGCATCTTCAGGGCGGTGCTCTTTCCGCCGCCGCTCATTCCCGTTACTATGACAAATCTCATCTGTTATTTATCTCCCATACCTATACCACGTCCCGCCGCAGATCATAAAAATACGATCTCCGGTTCCAGATCCACATGAAAGCGTTCTTTCACCTGTGCCTGTACTTCTTTTATCACATCTTTCACATCTTCCGCGGTAGCGTTTCCCGTATTGATGATGAAACCACAGTGTTTATCCGATACCCTGGCGCCGCCGATCTGAAAGCCGCGCATACCGGCGTCCATGATCAGTTTTCCCGCGAAGTACCCTTCCGGCCTCTTGAAAGTGCTCCCGGCGCTGGGATATTCCAGGGGCTGCTTTTCCTTTCTCTTTAAATAAAGATCCTTGATCCTGGCGCGGATCTCGTCCTTATTTCCCTCCGCCAGCTTTAAAGTAACTTCTGTTACGGTAAAAGGATACTTTTTGATGGCGCTGTATCGATAACCGAACTCCATGGTGCTGTTGTCCAGTTCCATGACTTCACCGTTCTTATCGATCACCCGCACCAGCGTCACCACCTGACTCATCTCACCGCCGTAAGCGCCCGCGTTCATGACCACGCCGCCTCCCACTGTGCCTGGGATTCCGGCGGCAAATTCCAGTCCCGTGAGACTGTTCTCATAGGCCGCTTTTGACACCTGGGACAAGGGCGCTCCCGCCTGAGCCACTATGGTATGGCCGTTCACCCGGATACGGTTCATCTTTTGCCCGATCTGTAATATGATGCCCCGATATCCACTGTCGCTGACCAGTAAATTACTGCCATTGCCCAGGATAAAATAAGATTCTTCTATGAGGTTCAGATACCTCTGCACTTTCCGCAGCTGTTCTTCGTTTTCCAATTGCAAAAAGCAATCAGCAGGTCCACCGATCCGAAAGGTGGTGTGACCTGCCATCTTTTCCTGTAATCTGATATTTTCTTCGGGAACATATCCCTTTAAAGCTTCAACCACTGCTGCACTGATCATTTTACATCCCGTCTCTTCACTTTTTTAGTTTAATATCAATCCTGCGGCCCCATAGATCCCGGCGTCATTACCCAGCCTGGCCAGAACAAATCTCGCGTTCCTACATGCCTGGAACGCATATTTCCGGAACGCGGGTTCCACAAAAGCAAGCAGGATCTCACCGGCTTTGGACACGCCTCCGCCAATGACAAATATCTCCGGGTTGACCACATTTGCCACATTTGCCAGCCCTTTTCCCAGATACTCGCCAAACCGCTCCGCGATCTCCGTAGCCACCCGGTCTCCCGCTTTCACCGCGTCAAAGACCGTTTTGGCGGAAACCTCGCCCTCCCGCAGCATGCTGGGCGCATCATCCTTTTCCAGACGCCTCTTTGCCAGCCGGACGATACCTGTGGCGGAGGCATACTGTTCCAGGCAGCCTTTCTTCTTGCAGCCACAGCTTTCCGTTTCCTCGTCATTGATGTGGATGTGTCCGATCTCACCGCCGCCTCCGGTGGCTCCCGTGAGAATATTTCCGTCCACGATGATGCCGCCTCCCACACCGGTCCCCAGCGTCACCGCCACCAGGTTCGCGTAACCTCTGCCGCCTCCCTGCCACATCTCGCCGAAAGCGGCGGCGTTGGCGTCATTGGCAGCCTTTATCGGTACATCAATATATGCGGCCAGAGCCTCCGGTATGTTAAAAGGTTTCCATCCCAGGTTCACCGCTCCCCCTACCAGATTGCCTTTCCTGTCCACCGCGCCGGGCGCTCCCACACCGATCCCTGCCAGTTCCTCCCGGCGGATGCCCTTTTCTTCCATCTTATCCAGCAGACTGTGGGCCACATCCGGTAAGATGGCAGCTCCTCCGTTCTCCTTCACCGTGGGAATCTCCCATTTATCCAGCACGCTGCCCGCTTCATCAAACAGCCCTATCTTAACGGTCGTGCCTCCGATATCCACTCCAAACGCATATTTCCCCATTAGTCATCATCCTCGTCTTCATCGTCGCCGCGTTTCCTTGCCAGGGATCTCTGCACACGGGTGTACAGTTCCTGCGCCGCGTTATAGCCCATTTTCTTCTGGCGGTGGTTGACCGCCGCCGTCTCGCAGATGACCGCCAGGTTCCGCCCGGGACGGATGGGTATGTTATGACAGATGATCTTATTGCCCAGATATTCCGTATAATTCTCCTCCAGGCCCAGCCTGTCGTATTCCTTATCCTTATCCCATTCTTCCAGCCGGATCACCAGATCGATATTGGCGGTATCCTTTACGGAAGAAGCGCCGTAGAGGGACTTCACATCCACAATGCCGATGCCACGCAGTTCGATCAGATGCTTGGTCACATCAGGCGCCGATCCGATCAGTGTCTCGTCGCTGACCTTGCGCAGTTCCACCACATCATCCGTCACCAGACGATGGCCTCTCTTGATCAGTTCCAGAGCCGCCTCGGACTTGCCGATACCGCTCTCACCGGTGATCAGCACGCCTTCGCCGTAGACATCCACCAGCACCCCATGCACGGAGATGCAGGGAGCAAGCTTTACGTTCAGCCACCGGATGGTCTCCGCCATAAACCCGGATGTAGCCTTCTTGCTGGAAAAAACAGGGATATTATGGGCCATCGCCGACTCCATGAAGATAGGATTGGGCTGCAGTTCCCGGCAAAACACAAAAGCAGGGATATCATAGGACATCAGCTCATCATAAACTTCCCTCTGGCGTTCCTCCGAAAGCCCTTCCATATAAGTGTACTCCACAAAACCGATCACCTGCAGCCTTGTAGCGTCAAAATGCTGAAAAAAACCCGTCATCTGCAGTGCCGGACGATTGACGTCCGACTGAGTCACACGGATCCCCCTGATCTCAATATCAGGCGTCAGATTCTCCAATTCCATTTTTTCCACAACTTTTTTCAAAGCGATACTTTCCATGATCATACCTCTTGTGCATTTCCGGCACTGCCCTGTTGATACTTACTCTGTATTTGATTGTATCACATGGTTTTCTTCCTGTGAAGAAGTGTTTTTACGAAAAAAATGATAGATCTCCTCCGCCGCCCTCATATTCAGTTCGGGAATGGACGACAGTTCTTCCACGGAAGCCGCCCTGATCTCGTCGATGGATCTGAAATGCCGCATCAGCGCCTTCCTTCTGGCAGGCCCCACGCCGGGAATGTCGTCCAGCACGGACCTGACCTGGGCCTTGCTCCTTAAGGAACGGTGATATTCGATGGCAAAGCGATGGGCTTCGTCCTGGACTCTGGTGATCAGCTTGAAGCCCTCGGAATGAGTGTCGATGGGCAGTTCAATGTTATGATAATACAGGCCCCTGGTGCGGTGGTTATCGTCTTTCACCATGCCACAGACCGGAATATCGATCTGTAACTCGTTCAGTACGGACAGCGCAATGTTCACCTGTCCCCTGCCGCCGTCCATCATCAGCAGGTCGGGAAATTTCGTGAAGCTGCCGTACTCCCGGTCCAACTCCTTTTCCTCCAGTTCTCTGCTCTCCTCCATCCCATGTCGGAAACGCCTGGTCAGCACTTCCCTCATGCAGGCGTAATCATCGGGACCGGACACGGTCTTGATGCGGAACTTCCGATAGTCGCTGGGCTTCGGTTTCCCTTTCTCAAAGACGATCATGGAACCCACATTTTCAAAGCCGTTGATATTGGAGATGTCAAAAGCTTCCATCCGCTCAATATGGGACAGTCCCAAGATTGAAGCGATCTCTTTCACCGCGCCGATGGTCCTGCCCTCCTCCCGCTTCAGCCGCTCCCTGTCCTGTTCCAGGATATGCCTGGCGTTCTGGGCTGCCAGTTCCACCAGCTTCTCCTTGGAACCGATCTTGGGCACCCTGAGGTATACCCTGCCGCCCTTCCGCTCGGTCAGCCATTTCTCGATCAGCTGGCAGTCCTCTATCTCATACTGGAGCATCAGTTCCCTGGGGATAAAAGGCGTTCCGGCGTAAAACTGCTTGACAAAATTCTCCAAGATCTCCGCCTTGTTTTCAGAAACATGTGTCATGTAATAGTGTTCCCTGCCAATCAGCTTTCCATCCCTGACAAAGAACACCTGCACCACCGCCTCGTTCTCATCCCGGTACAGGGCGATCACATCCTTATCCTCGCCCACGCTGTCCGTGATCTTCTGCTTCTGGGCCACCTGTTTCACACTGTTGTACAGATCCCGATAGCCTGCAGCGGCCTCGAAATCCAGCGCTTCCGCGGCATTCTTCATTTTCGTCTCAAGGTCTTTCAGGATCATATTATAATTGCCGTTCAGAAACTCCAGCGCCTGATCCACCTGCTCCCTGTACTGCTCTTTATCGATATAGCCCTGGCAGGGCGCCATGCACTGCTTGATGTGGTAGTTCAGGCAGGGGCGCTCCAGACCCATATCCCTGGGCAGGCTGCGGTTGCAGGTGCGCAGGCAGTAAAGCTTGTTCAGGAGTTCGATGGTATCCTTCACCGCGCCCGCGCTGGTGTAAGGCCCGAAATATTTAGACTTATCTTTTTTCATGGTGCGGGAGAACAGGATCCGGGGATACGCCTCGCCCACCGTTACCTTGATATAAGGATATGTTTTATCATCTTTCAGCAAAGTGTTATATTTCGGAGAATTTTCCTTGATGAGGTTATTTTCCAGCACCAGCGCTTCCAGTTCGGAATCCGTCACGATATATTCAAATCTGGCGATCAGGGACACCATCTTGTCGATCATAGGGCCCCTGCCGATATTTTCCCGAAAATAGGAACGGACGCGATTATGGAGATTGACCGCCTTTCCTACGTACAGGATCACGTCCTTATCGTCCCGCATGATGTAGACGCCCGGCTCTTTGGGAAGCTTTTTCAGTTCTTCTTCAAAGTTAAATGTCATCCGTTATCTCCTTGTTTCAGTCACAAGTGTTATTTATTCCCCATGAAACCATCTATCCCGTCAGCGATCCCTTCCGCGATCTTCTGCTGGTATTCCTCTGTTGCCATCAGCGCATCCTCCTCCGGATTGGTCATATACCCCATCTCCACGATGGTCACAGGCACCTGGCACCAGTTGATGCCGCTCATGGTATCCGTCTCCCAGACATATTGCTTCTTACACCCTGTGGCCGCTGCCAGCGCATCCAGCACCTGGGTGGATAAGTCTTTGCTCTGCTCATATAAATCACTGTTATATGGGTTGGACGCTGTCTGGCATATGGTCATCGCGCCGTGGACAGAGGTGTTCTCCGAACCGTTGGCGTGGACGCGGATGAAAGCGTCCGCTCCCGCGTCATTGGCCACCTGGGCACGCTCCGAGTTGCTGATATCCACATCATGGGCAGTACGCACCATGATCACCTCATAGCCCCGACCGATCAGTTCGTCCTCCAGCTTCTCCGCCACCATCAATGTCAGTTCATATTCTTTCAGGCCGCTGGCATCCCCATGGGTCCCTCCCGACACCTTTGCTTTCATTTCCGTGGCTCCCGGCCCCACGGGTTCTTTGTCGCTGTTGCCTTTCTGCTGGTGTCCCGCGTCGATCACCACCAGATAACCGTTGGCTGCGGCGGGTTCCGCTGCAGGAACCGACGTGGGTTCCTCCGTGGGCGCTGCTGTCGGTTCCGTTGCAGGAATCGCTGTCGGTTCCGTTGTGGGGATCGCTGTCGGTTCCTCTGTGGGAATCGCTGTCGGTTCCGTCGCCGAGACCATCGTCGGAGCCGGGACCAGAGCGGAACTGTCACCATCCTTTTTTCCCGGAACCACAGACAGCAAGAACGCCGCTATGCCTGTCATGCCACATACGACCGCCATGGCGATCCATATATGTCTGCCTTTCATATCGATACCCCTCCCTGCCCGTCTCGGAAAAATCCGCTTGCGGATTCTTCCCGGAATGACTTAGAAAATCTTCATTCCGTTCACACTTCCCGCCATGCCTGCGCAGCAGGCATCTGATAAAACACTACTGTAAGAGTACCACATTTTGATCTTCCCCGCCATAGCAAATTAGTTCGGGCAAACCTACTTGTAACGAAATCTGCCAAGATCGCCCAATTGTCCTGTTGAAAAAACAGTTTTTTTATGCTACCATAAAGTCAACAATGCAGCGATGACATCATATATCGATCAGTATGCGTGCTGAAGCACGCGAGGAGGTATAAAGATGAAACTATCAGGGATCAAGCCGTCATCACAGGATAACGCGTCCTCTGGTCAGCTTTCACTGGATGGCCACGAAAGCGAACTCCGCCAGCAGATCACAAGCCTGCGGGAAAAAAAGAAAAGCATTTCCAATGACAAAGACAAGACCAGCGAAGAGAAGAAAAAAGAAAAACAGGCCGTGCAGGAAGAAATCCAGACTTTAAGCAGCGAATTACGGCAGTATCAGATACAGAAACGGCAGGAGGAAGCCGCCAAAAAGCGCGAGGAACTGAAAGAGGCCATGGATGCCAGCGCACAGGAGTCCGAGAAAGAACCAGATCCCGAGGCCACTGTATTTGGCAGTAAGAAGTCCGGTGTACTGATCACCCTTTCCGCAGCAAAAAAGCAGCTTTTAAGCATGCAGCGGACCCAGAAAGACCTGGAGGGCAAACAGAGGATCGCATCTACGGAAGAAGAAAAAGCTGATATCCAAAAGAGGGTCAACAATGTATCCAAAAATATCGGTCGAAAGATAACCATAACCGAAGACGGCGTCACGGGTTTCCGGGCTTCCGGAAAGAAAAGCAATAAGACCGGACAGGTCAGCGATCAGCCTTTTAACTGGAGAGCACAGAAAGAGATCGTGACCGCGGCTGACGATTCGGAAGAATCCTACCGTGGGAATCTGGCCTTGAACAGAAAGAAATTTTTCAGCACGGTCTCTGTATTTATCAGATAGTGTAACTGTTTACGATAAAAGCGTTTGTCGGAAGAACCGGCAAACGCTTTTCCTGTGAGATCTTTTCATCCGTTCCGTGGGATCCGCAGGATCTGTCCCACTTCCAGCCTGTCGCTGGCAAGCCCGTTCAATTCCTTAAGCGTCTCCACTGTGGTGCCATATCTTCGGGAAAGCAGCCACAACGTGTCTCCCCCACGGACGGCGTAATCAAAATAAGCGCCTCCGGCTGTGGCAGGAATCCGCAGCACCTGCCCGATATTCAGCATATTGCTGGTCAGGCCGTTCAGGTTCCTGATGGCATCCACGGTAGTTCCGTATCTCTGGGCCAGCAGCCACAGCGTATCTCCCGAACGGACCACATACTCGATCACATCGGTTCCCGGATCGGGAGACGGTATATTTCCCTGGACTCCCAGATAGATATCATACAGGACTCTCCATGTGTTCGGCCCTACAATTCCATCCGCGTTAAGCCCCATGGCCCTCTGGAGATCCAGCACCGCCTGCCTGGTCCCGCTGCCAAAAATGCCATCCTGAGAAACCCTGGGGATATAGGGATAAAATTCCGCCGCCACATTCAAAAGATATTGCAGCGTGATCACATCCGATCCCCTGGAACCCTGCCTCAGCACAGAGGAGGGAGGAACCGTCCCGATCCCAAGCGTAGTTCCCTCACTGTCCAGTTCCGCCAGTCTTGTGACTGCGGCATACAGCCTGGATATCCTGTACCAGGTGGCTTTTCCCACGATACCGTCGGCTCCCAGACCAAAAATACTCTGGAATTTCGTTACCGCCGCCTGGGTGCTGTTCCCAAACACCCCCGCCTCGTCCGTGATCGCAGGGATGGCAGGGTAATTTCTCCTGATCCTGTCCAGATAAGTCTGGATGGTCTGCACATCCAGCCCCGTGCTCCCAAGCCGCAGCGGGGTACCGGGATAGGAAGTCAGGGAACCGGTGATGATATCCGTCTCCGCGATCTCAATATCGTTCGGATAATAGGTGCGCAGAATCTGGATCGGTGTCAGCCCCCCGTTTGCCAGCGACACTGTCCCCCATTGGGACAGTCCCGCGCAGGTGGTGGTAGTTCCATTACAGAAAGAAGTAAAGTAAGGCGCGTTCTGTCCCTGCCTGCGCACATACTCATTGAAGATCTCATCCACGATACGGCTGATGGACTCGTAGACTGTCCTGCCATACACGAAAGCCTGATCGTAAGCCGTACTGTTGGTGATGTCAAAGCTGTATCCCTGACTCCTGTACCACTCCGTGAAAACACGGTTCAGGGCAAATGTGATGATCGCGTAGATATTGGCCCGCAGCGCCGCCTCCGGCCATGTGGGATAGATCTCGCTGCTGGCCACGTTCTTCACATAATCAGGAAAAGAGACCTGGACATTGGCAGCGGAAGAAGCCGGACTGCCAAGGTGTACCGTGATCGGATCGGGGATCGCTACCTGCCGCAGCACCCGAGGCTCCTCGCCGGGCCCCTCCTGATACCGCGCCGTCTGCATGGACACCGCAGGCCGGTCAATGACGATATCCTCCACCGTGGGACTGCGTTGCATTTCCTGCATGGGCACGAAAGCAAGGGGCTGGATGGCCGTCTCATTTTCAAAGACAGGCACTCCCGAAAGATAGAGGGAGTTAAAGCCCAACGCCTGCGCGAACACATTGTAGCTTACATACGGCATTCCGGTATAGGAGGGTTCCAGAGAGAAATCCCTGCTCACCGTTTCCAGCGGGACCGTGGGCGTTTCCCCATTCTCGTCCGTAAACAGGTCGTATACGCCGCGTCCCTGATCATCCAGCACAGCAATCTGCGCTCCCTGTAATGGCACAGCGCCATCAGCGGTCCGAGCCTGTATCTTTAAATAACCGATAGCCATAGACTGAAAATTCTCCTTTTAGTCACTTATCTTATTTTATGAACCAAAAGGGAAATGTGTTCATCCAGCCGGGTTCAGCCATGCCATTCATAAGCTGTCGAAATATGCCTGAAAAGCCATCTCCGTGTAGACATTATCCATGACCGCGCCAAATTCCCGGACAGAGTGCATTGCCAGGACCGGGATCCCTATATCCACCGTGGGGATCGTGGTCAGGCTGGACAGGAACGGTCCTATGGTGGAACCGCCTGTAGTATCATTCCGGTTTACAAACTTCTGGCAGGGAACGCCCGCCCGCCTGCAGGCTTCCATAAAGTAAGCCGCACTGAAAGCCGTAGTGCCGTACCGCTGGGACGCGGAATATTTGACCACAGGACCGCCGCCCAATACGGGACGGCATTCCGGATCGTGCTTATCGCTGTAGTTGGGATGGACCGCATGGGCCGTATCCGCGGAAACGGAAGTGGAATTGGCAATGGCCCGAAAGCAGGCCTCCTCCGTCAGTCCGAGGTTTTTACAGATCCGATCCAAAATACGGAGCAGGATCCCGGAACGTGCGCCCTGGGCAGAGGCGCTCCCCACCTCCTCGTTGTCGAAAGCGGCAAATACCTTACATGCATTTCCACCGTCTTTCGATCCTGTCAGGGCCGTCAGCCCCGCATAGACCAGGGCCAGATCATCGATGCGGGACGCGGAGATGAACTCCCCCCTCCTGCCCGTAAAAATCCCTTCCTGATATTCATACAGAAACAGTTCATAGTCCAGAACATCCCCTCTGCCGATCCCTGTTTCTTCCTCCAGTATATTCAGCAGATAGTCCCCTTTCTCCATGTTCTCCTCTTTCATGGACAACAAAGGCAGCATATCCGTCTGCTTATTATAGGAACATTTATCATTCACATCCCTGTGGAAATGGATGCAGAGATTGGGGATCATCAAAACAGGCTTATGGATTCTGACCAGTTTTTCTTTCAACGTCCCGCCCTCTTTCACGATCACACGTCCCGCCAGCGCAAGAGGCCTGTCAAACCAGGTGCTTAAGATCACGCCGCCGTAGACCTCCACGTTGATCTTCACATAGCCGTCAGGCGTCACAATGCAGGATCCGGGCTTGATCTTAAATCCCGGGGAATCCGTGTGCGCCCCTATGATGCGAAAACCATTCTCCGCCAGGCTGCCTTCCCCTGTTGTGAAAGCAATGATACAGGATCCGTTTTTCGTGACATAATACCTGCCTCCCTGCTCCAGAGACCATTCCGCCGTCTCTTTCAGTTCCTGAAAACCGTTCTCCCTAAGGATTTCCGCCGCATTTTCCACGGCATGATACGCGGTGGGGCTGTTGTTCAGATACCGTAACAATCCCTGTGAAAATTTCTGCTGCGCACTCTTGTCCATTTTAATCCTCCATGTCAGAGCAGTTTACTGCGATGACACGCGCCGAGAATTTCAAATTCTCGGCTGCGATCAGGGCAATCCCCGGCTCTGACTCATAATTGCAGTCTGAACGAGTTCAGACGTTAAAAAATAAGCTATCGAGCTTATTTTTCAATCTATGCCTCCTGAAAATATAAACTATACTCAATACAAAGCGCCCGCCCTGGAATTGATACAGGACAGGCGTTATTTTTGCGAATCATACATCCATTATTCATCCAGCCGGTGATTGGAAAATCTCCCCACGGAACCCTCTGAGGGCTGGGATGATTCAGACGGCTGAACCGACCGGGTGGAATCAGCTGCCTGATCGGGGCCGACTGATTGCTCCGTCTGAAAGAACCGCGTTCCCTGATCCGCCTGTTCCTGCGATGACCCAGGCACGTTGGCCGTACTTTCCGCCTGCTCTGCCGATACTTCACTGTCACCTGCCATGCCTGCCGTCCGCTCCGCAGATGTCTCATTTTCCATCGTCTGCTCTACAAATGTCTCCGCTTTCTCCGGCTCCGGAAAACTGATAGGATCCGGCATTTCTATCGGCTTGGGAAATCTATTCCCGCTGTCGGTTTCTTTCTCTCCGTCAGCCGCTCCCGCCTTGCCGCCTTTTTCCGCACCAGCCTTGTTGCCGTCCTGTTCGTCCTCTTTCGGATCGGGCAGCCCTTTCTCCTTACGGAATATCTGCATGAACTCCTTGCCTGTGATGGTTTCCTTCTCGATCAGGAAAGCCGCCAGCTTATCCATCAGTTCCCTGTTCTCGCGGAGCAGCGCCAGTGCTTTCTCATAACTTTCTTTCAGGATCTCCACCACCTCGGCATCGATCTCCGCCGCTGTGGAATCACTGCAGTTCAGCGCGGTCCTGCCCTCCAGATACTGGCTCTCTATGGTAGCCAGCCCCATCAGGCCGAACTTCTTGCTCATGCCGTAACGCGTCACCATGTTCCGGGCGATATCCGTCGCTTTCTCAATATCGTTCGCCGCGCCGGTGGTCACCGTCTCAAACACGATCTCCTCCGCCGCGCGGCCGCCCACCAGGCTGACGAGCATATCCCTCAGTTCCGCTTCCGTGTTCAGATACTTCTCCTCCTCCGGCACATGCATCACATACCCCAGCGCACCCATGGTACGGGGCACAATGGTGATCTTCTGGACCGGCTCGGAATTTTTCTGCAGAGCGCTGATCAATGCGTGTCCCACCTCATGATAAGAGACAATCTTGCGTTCTTCCTTGCTCATGATGCGGTCTTTCTTCTCCTTGCCCACCAGCACCACTTCCACCGCGTCGAATAGATCTTTCTGACACACATACTCCCTGTTTTCTTTCACGGCATTGATGGCGGCCTCGTTGATCATATTAGCCAGATCGGAACCCACCGCGCCGCTGGTGGCAAGGGCGATGGCGTCCAGATCCACCGTTTCATCCATCTTTACATCCTTGGAATGCACCTTCAGGATCTCCACACGGCCTTTCAGGTCGGGCTTATCCACAATGATACGCCTGTCAAAACGACCGGGACGCAGCAACGCCTTATCCAGGATCTCAGGACGGTTGGTGGCTCCCAGGATCAGGATACCCTTGGAACTGTCAAAACCATCCATCTCGGACAGCAGCTGGTTCAGCGTCTGCTCCCGCTCCTCGTTTCCGCCGCCGTACTTGGAATCACGGCTGCGCCCGATGGCGTCGATCTCATCAATAAAAATGATACAGGGCGCGTTCTTGTTCGCTTCCTTGAACAAATCGCGGACACGGCTTGCGCCCACACCCACATATAACTCAATAAAATCCGAACCTGTCAGGGAAAAGAAAGGCACATGGGCCTCACCTGCAACCGCCCTGGCAAGCAGGGTCTTACCTGTACCGGGAGGGCCTACCAGCAGCGCTCCCTTGGGAAGCCTGGCGCCGATCTTGGAATATTTTCCCGGATTGTGCAGGAAATCCACCACCTCTACCAGGGATTCCTTGGCCTCGTCCTCGCCTGCCACATCCTTAAAAGTAACACCTGTTTCTTTTTGAACATACACTTTGGCGTTGCTCTTGCCCACGCCCATGGGGCCACCGCTGCCCCCCATCTTGCGGAACACTACGCCCAGCAGGACCCACATCAGAATCACCGGCAGGATCACATACAGAAAAATATCCAACAGTTTCCCGGAATTGTCGCTGAGCACGCGGCTTCCGTCAATATCTCCCTGTGCTTCCAGCCTGGCGGTCAGAGTGTCCAGATCTTCCATCAGGATCGTGGAATAAGTCCTTGTCGCGGCGGTGGGATAGAACAGATAACCTTCCGTGCCGCCAGCGATCCCCGCGGGGGTATCCACCCCTTTCTTCAGGGTAAAGAGAACCTGCCCCGTACTCTGTACCTCTACAGCTTCCACCTTGCCCTCACTGATATACGCAAGAAACTGGGTATAGCTCACCACCTGACCTGATGCAGATCCGCCAAACACCATGTTCCAGAGCATAAAGGCAAGCAGTATGGTGCTGAGTGCCGCCAGTACCAGCATGGTGATATTCGGCTTACGGGGCGGCTGATTTCCGTTCCCGCCGCCGTTGCCGCCGGGGCCACGACCGCCGCCATTATATCCCCCTCCGTTATCGAACTGGTTCATTTGATTGTCCATAGTAACTCCATTTCTGTTTTTTTCGTTAAAGAAATTAAACCTATTTTATTATAGAGACTATGATTTGATAAATCAATAGCATAAGTATGAAAAAAACATTTCAACTCTTAAAGATTTCTAAACTTTTGACCATTCCAATATGAAAAAAACTATGATAAAATAAAACGATAGGGTAACTGTTCAGATTTTACATCCGATAAGAAGCGAGGGACACATGAAAACAGGTTTTGACAATGAAAAATATCTGAAAATGCAGTCGGAACATATCAAGGAGCGAATCGGCCAGTTTGGGGACAAGCTTTATCTGGAATTTGGCGGTAAGCTTTTCGACGACTATCACGCCTCCCGTGTGCTGCCCGGTTTTGCTCCCGACTCCAAGCTGCGGATGCTGCTGCAGCTTTCAGACTATGCGGAAATCGTCATTGTCATCAATGCGGCGGATATTGAAAAAAATAAGATCAATGGCAATCTGGGCATCACCTATGACGTAGATGTGCTGCGCCTGCGTGACGAATTCCAGCAAAAAGGACTGTATGTGGGCAGCGTGGTCATTACCCATTACTCCGGCCAGCACAGTGCTAATCAGTTCAAGACCAAGCTGGAGAAGAAAAACATCCGTGTCTACCTGCATTATACCATTCAGGGTTATCCCTCCAATATCCCCCTGATCGTCAGTAAGGACGGTTACGGGAAGAACGACTATATTGAAACTTCCCGGCCATTGGTAGTCGTCACCGCCCCCGGACCCGGGAGCGGGAAAATGGCCACCTGCCTGTCCCAGCTTTACCATGATAATCTGCGCGGGATCAAGGCAGGTTATGCAAAATTTGAGACATTTCCCATATGGAACATTCCCCTGAAGCACCCCATCAACCTTGCCTATGAGGCTGCTACTGCGGATCTGAACGATGTGAACATGATCGATCCTTTTCATCTGGACGCCTATGGGGTGACTACAGTAAATTATAACCGGGATATCGAGATCTTCCCCGTTCTGAACGCTATCTTTGAGGGCATTTACGGTGAAAATCCTTATAAATCCCCCACTGACATGGGGGTCAATATGGCGGGAAACTGCATCATCAATGATGAAGTCTGCCGCGAGGCATCCCGCATGGAGATCATACGGCGCTATTACGCTGCCCTGAACAAGATCGTACAGGACGGCGCTTCGGAAAATGAACTGTATAAGATCGAACTGCTGATGAAGCAGGAAAAGATCTCCACGGACGACAGGAAAGTAACGGTAGCGTGCAGACAGTGTGCGGAACTGTTGGGCGTTCCCACCGCCGCCATCGAACTTCCGGGCCAGCAGATCATCACCTCCAAGACCACCGATTTCCTGGGGGCATCCGCGGCTCTGCTGCTGAACGCCTTAAAATATCTGGCAGGGATCGACCATGACGTAAAGCTGATCAAACCGGAGGCCATCGCCCCGATCCAGGATCTGAAAGTCCGCTATCTGGGAGGGAAAAATCCCAGGCTGCACACGGACGAAGTGCTGATCGCCCTGTCTCTGGCGGCGTGCAGCGACAACAAGGCCAGGCTCGCCATGGAACAACTGCCCAATCTAAAGGGCTGCCAGGTACATACCTCCGTCATGCTCTCCGAAGTAGACGTCAAAATATTCAAAAAGCTGGGAGTGGATCTCACAAGCGAACCCATACAGACTTCCAGGAAAAAATATTAGTGTTCCATAAAACGGCACAGAAAAGAGGAACTTATGGCAGTAAAATATGTTTTCGTAACAGGTGGTGTTGTTTCCGGTCTGGGCAAGGGCATCACCGCGGCATCATTGGGCAGGCTGCTGAAAGCCAGAGGCTATAAAGTGACCATGCAGAAATTCGACCCTTATATCAACATCGATCCCGGCACCATGAACCCCATCCAGCACGGCGAGGTGTTCGTCACCGACGACGGAGCCGAGACCGATCTGGATCTGGGGCATTATGAGCGGTTCATCGATGAAAGCCTGGATAAGAATTCCAACGTGACCACAGGAAAGGTATACTGGGCCGTATTGCAGAAAGAGCGGCGGGGAGATTACGGCGGCGGCACGGTACAGGTCATCCCCCATATCACAAACGAGATCAAAAGCCGCTTTTACCGCAATTTTACCGACCCTGACACCCGCATCGCCATTATCGAGGTAGGGGGAACGGTGGGCGATATCGAGAGCCAGCCTTTCCTGGAATCCATCCGGCAGTTCCAGCATGACGTGGGACATGAGAACGCCATTTTGATCCATGTGACCCTGATCCCATATCTGAACGCCTCCCAGGAACTGAAGACCAAGCCCACCCAGGCCAGCGTCAAGGATCTGCAGGGAATGGGCATCCAGCCGGATATCATTGTGTGTCGGAGCGAGCATCCCCTGGATCAGAGCATCAAAGATAAGATCGCACTGTTCTGTAATGTGCCCAGCAGCCGCGTCCTGCAGAATCTGGATGTGGAATATCTGTATGAGGCGCCCCTGGCCATGGAGAAAGAACATCTGGCTCAGGCGGTATGCGCATGCCTCCATCTGGACTGCCCGGAACCGGACTTAAGGGACTGGGAAAAGATGGTGGAAGACCTGAAACATCCTACCAATGAAGTCACCATTGCCCTGGTGGGAAAATATGTGTCCCTCCATGACGCTTATATCAGTGTGGTGGAAGCTTTGAAGCACGGCGGCATCACCAACCATACCACCGTCCATATCAAATGGATCGATTCCGAGACGGTGACAAAGGAAAACGTGGAAGAACTGCTGGATGATGTCAACGGTGTCCTGATCCCCGGCGGTTTCGGTTCCCGGGGCATTGAGGGCAAGATCCTCGCCATCCAATATGCCCGCACCCATAACAGACCCATGCTTGGGTTATGTCTGGGCATGCAGCTGACCATTGTGGAATATGCCAGAAATGTGGTGGGCTACAATGATGCTCACAGCATTGAACTGGATCCCGGCACCACCCATCCGGTGATCGCCCTGATGCCCGACCAGAACGGCGTGGAAGACATCGGGGGCACCTTGCGGCTGGGCTCTTATCCCTGCGTGCTGGACAAGGATTCCAGAGCATTCCGGCTGTACGGTGAGGAGACCATCCATGAAAGGCACCGCCACCGCTATGAGGTAAATAACGATTACCGCGCCATCCTGACGGAAAAAGGCCTGCGCCTTTCCGGCACCTCTCCTGACGGACGCATTGTGGAAATGTGCGAACTGACGGAACATCCTTTCTATATAGCCACACAGGGACATCCCGAACTGAAATCACGTCCCAACAGGCCACACCCGTTATTTAAAGGATTCATTGCGGCTGCGCTGAAAGATAAAATGAACTAAAACAGATGACCAAAAAGGCGTCTCCAAGCTACACTTGAAGACGCCTTTTCATGAATCCCTACAACTTCTTCAGATAATGCCCTATCACGCTGACTCCTTCATTCAGCACGATAAAAGCCTGGGGATCGTATTTATGGACAATATTCCTGAGCCGTCCTACTTCATACTTGGACAGCATGATGTACAGAATATGGGAACGGTCGTAGGTATAAGCGCCCAGGGTGGACCATTTGGTGACGCCCCTGCCCAGTTCCTGGAACACTTCCTTCTCCAGCGCGGTGGTATCCGCCTTAGTGATCACATGAACCTCCACATTGATATTCTGGGTATGCACCTTGTCCATCGCTACCGAATACACTGCGGCATAGATCACAGAATACACCACGATCTCTATGTCAAACAGGAAAGCACAGGTTCCGTAAAGCGCCAGGTTCACCAGCAGCCCCACTTTTCCCACGCTGAAATCCTGCTTCCACCTTGCCAGCAGCACCCCTATCACATCCATGCCGCCTCCCGATGCGCCCATGCGAAGCAGGATACCGGTTCCTGATCCCGAAATGATGCCGCCCACCACGCAGGCCGCCATGGCGTCCTCCACCACCACTGTCACGGGGATCAGGGAGAGGAACAACGTCATGGCGGTGACGGAGATGACCGTCTTGGTCAGGAACCTGCGCCCGATTTTCGTAAAGGCCACGATAAAGATAGGGATATTGATCATGTAATAGATCACACCGGCAATATCGAAAGCAGTGAACTCCAAATGCAGATACTCCGCCAGCAGAGTACGGATCACCTGACAGATACCCATGACTCCGCCCGTATAGAGCCCTGACGGCACCACAAAAAGATTGATCCCCGCCGCATACAGGAAAGCCCCCACGATACATGCCAGTGTCTTTTTTCCTTCGTCAAATAAAAATTTTCTGTTCATATCAATCCAACGCCTGTCCTATCATATTCTTTAATTCCGATGCGGGCTGTACGCCCATCTGGGTCGCGCAGGGTTTTCCCTCCTTGAACATCATAAAAGTGGGAATATTTGCCACCCGATATCTCTGGGCGATCTGCATGTTTTCGTCAATATTGCATTTTCCCACCTTTACCCTGCCGTCAAATTCCTCCGCCAGTTTCTCCACAACGGGAGCCATCACCTTGCAGGGATTGCACCAGTCCGCGTAGAAATCCACAAACACCGGGAGGGATGACTGT
Organism: Lachnospiraceae bacterium; assembly: GCA_023664345.1. Classification (GTDB taxonomy): domain Bacteria; phylum Bacillota; class Clostridia; order Lachnospirales; family Lachnospiraceae; genus Acetatifactor. The sequence goes on from JAMPFQ010000019.1 coordinate 37,985, forward strand.
AATACCTCCGTCTCAAAGTTGTCCGTTGTAAATCCATATTCCATCTTGCTTCTCCTTTTCCGCACCGCCAGACGGTGCCTGATCTTATACTGGAACTTCTGCCGGAAGCCCTGACGTTCACGATGTCCGCGCCCGATCTCCCGCAGATATGACATACTTACAGATGGGATTGCCCATGGCGGAGAACTTTTCTTCATATTCCGTCATCACGTTTCCCCGCATCAATGCCCCGTCACTGTGCAGATCATAGGTGATGACCTCCGCTTTCCAGCCCGCAGGCTCCAGCTCCCCCAGGGCAAAATCAAACAGTTCCCTGTTATCCGTCTTAAACTCCAGACGTCCTTCCTTTTTCAGGATCATCGCATAGCGCGCCAGGAACTCACGGGAGGGAAGTCTTCTCTTCGCATGCCTGTCCTTAGGCCAGGGGTCGGAAAAATTAAGGTAGATCCGATCCACCTCGCCCGCGCCGAACACCGCGGTGATATTTTCCGCTTCCATGCGCAGGAATCTCAGATTGGGCAGTTCTTCCTGTTCCATCTTCTGAAGGGCCCGGAGCAGCACGCTGGAATATTTCTCAATCCCCACATAATTGATCTCCGGGTGTTCTTTAGCCATAGTATGTATAAATTTGCCCTTTCCCATTCCGATCTCGATATGAACAGAATCGGCATTCCCAAAAATCTCATTCCATCTGCCGGGACATTCCGGCTGTACAGCCTCCTGTATCACATAGGGACTGACGGCGATTGCTTCCCGGGAACCTGTGATGTTGCGCAGTCGCATGATCGTATCCGTTCCTTTCACAAATCCTCTCATTCAATTTACTGTATCTCCTGACGATTGTCAATGACAACGGCGCAAACAATTTACAATTCTTTCTATGGTTTTCGGACAAAATGGTGTATAATGAAAAATACCTCTTTTACCGATGAGATTTCAGACATTGCCACTTTATGAGGATATCGATATGCCGGAACATAAGCCTTTTTTTAATAGATGCCTTTCCATACTTACCGCCCTTATCTGCGCAGGCGTTCTTGTGGCGCATCCAACCCTGACTGCCTCCGCCGCTTCCAGGACAGAACTGGCTCTGGAGGCTAACCGGGCCATGCCCATACAGTCCAACGAAGTGGCAAACTGGCCTGCGGGACCGGTGGTGGGCGCGGAATCCGCTATTTTGATGGAACTGGAAACAGGCGCCATCCTCTATGAGAAAAACATCCATATGCGGGAGTATCCTGCCAGCACCACTAAGCTTTTGACCACACTGATCGCCTCCGAGCAGTGTTCCATGGATGAGATCGTGACCTTTTCCCATGATGCCGTGTTCGACACCCCCAGGGACAGCAGCCACATCGCCATGGACGTAGGCCAGGAACTGACCATGGAACAATGCCTGAACGCCATTCTCATCCGCTCTGCCAACGAAGTATCCTTTGCCGTAGCGGAACACATCACGGATACCACCGACTGGTCGGTATTCGCTGAGATGATGAATGAACGCGCCGCCGAACTTGGCTGTGTAGATTCTCACTTTGTAAATCCCAACGGCCTTCCGGACGAGGATCATTACACCACGGCCTATGACCTTGCCATGATCGGGAGGGCCTTTTTTTCCAACGAGATGCTCTGCAAGATCACGCTTACCAGACGCATGGAATTTCCCGTCACGGATAAACTGCCCCAGGGCAAGCTGGAAGTAAATCTCATGCAGATCATTCCCGGCGGCAAGTATGCCTATGAATATCTGATCGGCTGCAAGACAGGCTATACTGACGCTGCCCGCAGCTGTCTGGTATCCTGTGCGGAAAAGGACGGTATGAAGCTGATCTGCGTGGTCATGAAAGATGAATCTCCTTATCAGTACGAGGATACCATTTCCCTTTTTAATTACGGATTCAATAATTTTGAAAAAGTCAACGTATCGCAGACGGAAACAAAATATAATATCGACAATACCGGGTTGTTTTACAGCGGAAATGATATCTTTGGAAATTCCCAGCCCATCCTTTCCCTGAACAGGAACGATCATGTGATCCTGCCCAAGACCACCAGCTTTAGCGAACTGGACTCTGTGATCTCATATGATACACAGAACGCGAACCAGGCAGCTGTGATCACCTATACCTATCATGATGTTTATATCGGCTCCGTCTCCCTGAATTTCGCGGGAGATCAGGAGGACAGTTCCTACCTGTTCAACACTCCGGAAGAGACGGAGGAGAAAAAGGATTCCTCATTTATATTCATCAATGTGATAAAAGTACTTGGGGCCCTGCTCGCCCTTTTCGTCCTGGGGATCGTGATCTTCCTGATCAGGCTCTTTCTGAAAAACTTTTCCTTTGGGGGCCATGGCAGACGGGTCTGGAAAAAAGAAAACCGCAGGCGCCGCAGAAAGGCAAAACGGGCAAACAGATTCAGGGACTACGATTTCTGACCGCAGCCCCCGTTCTTCAATGGTTATGGTGTCTCCTCAATTCCCTGGCGTGCGTGCGCCGCTCCATCAGCGCCGCAGCCTCCTGTTCTGTGATGAGTTTGGTGGTCTTCACCACATAGACCTTACCCTCTTCTGACCTTCGCAGGCGGATCTTCCCTTTCAGGTATCCATGCTTATCACAGCAGGCAAGGCAATAATAATGTCTGCTATTGGAAGTGAACCAGCGGAGTTTTTTCCGCAGGTTCTTATGGCAGAGATAGCATCTGCTGGAGATCACTTCTTTGTCTGCCATGGCTTCACTCTTGCTGTCAAACTCTCTGGAGATATATTTCATATAAGTGTCGAACTGAACCTTGATCTCTTTCTCCCGGCTGACCGGCGGATGAAAGATATCATAGGAAACTTTTTTCAATGTCTCCGGAAATTCCGAAGCGATCCTGCCCAGGACTTTCGCCGTATAGTAAGCATCACTGAACGCCCTGTGGAAAGGGATATCTTTCTCCATATCCAGAAAATCCACCGCATATTCCAATGCTTTCCGGGATTTTCCGTCCTCATAGGCAATACTGAACAGCTTCTGTATGTCCAGAAAGGCAATGGGCCCGTCCGACAGCGGCTCCATCTGGTAATATTTCATATTGCGCTGCAGTTCTTTCAGATCCTGATCTCCCCAAGTACAGAAGATATAATCTTCCCCGCACCACTGCTGAAAACGCTCCATCACTTCCGTAAAGGGCTTTCCCCTTTCCAGCTGCTGCATCTGCAGATGGATCAGCCTGCTGGTGATCAGATGCATCTTTGTATAGACCTGAGGCTTTATCAGCTGACTGAACTCGCCCACCATCCTGCAGGTATCATTCAGGTGAATGGCACCGATCTCTATAATCTCAAAGGGCATCCTTGCGATCTCCTCTTCCTGCCCGGTATTGCTTTGATTCCATTCCAAATCCAATACGATATAGTCCATCCGATCTCTCCCATTCCGGTTCTGCACTCCTACGCCCCCTGGGGCTGAAAGGATCTTAGCTGAGGGAATCAATGGTTTCTTTCATCTCCGTGTTGATGAACCGGCTCTCGATCCAGGTGCGCACCAGAGGGATCCAGCTGGTGCATTCCTCCTGTACCGCTTCCCCCGTTCCGGTCTGTGTCAGGCGGTTGGCAAGCCCCAGGCCGTGTCCGCCTACCGGATACATATGGAACTCCGTGTTCACGCCTGCCCGGCGCAGGGCACTGACGAACATCAGTGAATTTTCCACCGGCACGGAACCGTCCGTATAAGTATGCCAGATAAATACAGGCGGCGTATTCTCCGTCACCTGGTTTTCCAGAGACAATCTCGCAATCCACGCGGGATCTTTCGCCATATCTTTCAGCAGATTTTCCACAGAACCCCTGTGGGCGAACTCTCCCATGGTGATCACCGGATAGCACAGGATCATACCGTCAGGCCGAAAGCAGCTGTTATCCTTACCCAGCTTGTCCGCCAGGAACTTCTCCCGCCAGAACACTCCCAGGGAAGCCGCCAGATGACCTCCCGCGGAACATCCCTGCACCAGGATCTTATCAATATGCCATTCCTCCGACTTCTCACGGAGCAAGGCCATGCTGTATGCCAGTTCCAATAGAGATGTGGGATAGCAGGCAGGCGCGCAGGAATATCTCAGCACCGCGGCATGGCATCCCATCGCCAGGAACTGCATGGCAAACGCCTCCGCCTCACGGTTGGAAGTATAGGAATACGCCCCGCCGGGGCAGATCAGTACCAGGGGTCTGGCGGAAATCCCCACCTCCTGATAAGTGTCCTGGATATATGTCACTAACCTGGTGTCAGGCAGAGAACCCTCCACCTGTATTGGAAATGTTTCATTGATCATATCTTACCTCCATTCCTGTCCCGCACCTGCCTTAGTATGCTCTACCCCAGTATACCATCTTTTTCGCAGGTTTTCCACAACATACGCAGGTATCCGCGATATGTTCCTGCTCAAAGGGCATACAGCGGCTGGTCACGCTCAATTTTTCCTTGATCTTGTCCTCACAATCCTGCTCGCCGCACCACATGGCCTTTACAAAACCGGACTTTTCGGTAAAAAGTCTCTCGAACTCCGTCATATCCGCCGCAGTGTAGGTATGCTCCTCCCTGTGAGCCCTGGCTCTCTCCAGCATCTCCCTCTGAATGGTCTCCAAAAGTTCTCCCACCTTGGCCTCCAGTTCCTCCAGAGGCACTTCCAGCTTCTCCCTGGTGTCCCGGCGGCAGAGGATGCACTTACCTGCCTCCAGATCCTTGGGGCCGATCTCCACGCGGATAGGATAGCCTCTCATCTCCGCCTCGGCAAACTTAAAGCCGGGGGACTTGTCCGTATCGTCCACTTTCACGCGGAAACTGCCTTTCAGACGGTCACGCAGTTCGTAAGCTTTGTCCAGCACCCCTTCTTTCTTCTGCTGGATGGGCACGATACATACCTGCACGGGCGCAACCCTGGGAGGCAGCACCAGACCTTCATTGTCTCCATGCGCCATGATGATGCCGCCGATCAGGCGGGTAGACATACCCCAGGAAGTCTGGTAAACATATTTTAACGTATTGTCCTTATCCGCGAACTGGATGCCGAATGCCTTCGCAAATCCGTCTCCGAAATTATGGCTGGTTCCTGACTGCAGCGCCTTGCCGTCATGCATCAGCGCCTCGATGGTGTAGGTGGACACCGCACCGGCAAATTTTTCCTTGTCCGTCTTTTGTCCCTTGATCACAGGAATCGCCAGCACCTGCTCGCAGAAATCGGCGTACACATTCAGCATCTGTATGGTTCTTGCCTCCGCCTCCTCTGCGGTGGCATGGGCGGTGTGTCCCTCCTGCCACAAAAATTCCCTGGAACGCAGGAAAGGACGGGTCTCTTTCTCCCAGCGCACCACGGAGCACCACTGATTGTAGACTCGGGGCAGATCCCTGTAGGAATGAATATCATTTTTATAAAAATCACAGAACAGGGTCTCCGAGGTAGGACGCACGCAGAGCCTCTCCTGCAGGGGCTGCAGGCCGCCATGCGTCACCCATGCCACCTCAGGGGCAAAGCCCTCCACATGATCTTTCTCTTTCTGGAGCAGCGATTCGGGAATGAACATGGGCAGGTATACATTTTCCACGCCCACCGCCTTGAACATATCGTCCAGCTGCTTCTGGATCAGTTCCCAGATCGCGTAACCCGCAGGTTTGATCACCATGCATCCCTTTACGGATGTGTAGTCGATCAATTCCGCCTTTTTCACCACGTCCGTGTACCACTGCGCGAAATCCACATCCATGGACGTGATCGCTTCCACCATTTTCTTGTCTGCCATTTTTTTCTCCTTTCATTCCAGTTCCGTCTCTCCACTTCGATGCCCTTGGCGGGGGAAAGGATTTTCATCCGCTTTGCGTCTGAAATCCTTTCCGGGCATCTCCGTTCCGAGACTGTTTTGGGGTTCCAGTTCCGTCTCTTTGATTCCAGTTCCGTCTCTCCACTTCAGCACCCTTGGCGGGGAAAGAATTTTCATCTGCTAAAAACGCAGCTGTAAATTCTTTCCGGGTGCTTCCGTTCCGAGACTGTTTTTTTGATTCCAGTTCCGTCTCTGCACTTCGATGCCCTTGGCGGGGGAAAGGATTTTCATCCGCTTTGCGTCTGAAATCCTTTCCGGGCATCTCCGTTCCGAGACTGTTTTGGGGTTCCAGTTCCTGCACGCACAAACGCCGAACTCCCGCTCCCGCATAGGGACCGAAAGTTCGGCGGTACCACCCTGATTGATGCTCTCCGCATCCTCCTCATTATACCGTTAACGCCGATGTACGCTGTATTTTTCCTGATACACTGTGATCACAGGATTCATACAGGACTCCAAGGCAGGTTCCATACGTTCCGCATAAGCGCTTCCACCCTTGCCGCGCCCTCTCTGTGATGCTTTCCGCATGTACTATCCCTCTTCCCAGTCAATCTGTATGTATGTGATTGTAGTGCAGGTATGCTTCCTTTGTCAAGCAGAAATTGTTTCAGGGCGCATCTATCCCATCGACCCACTCCACAATACCGTTATCCTCAAAAAATGTGATCTCCTCCTCCCCACCAGAACCGGAATATCCGCGCCAGATAAATACCTTTCCCTCATAAACCCTGAGATTGAAACTGTAATTGTGTCCGTATTTTTTCGCAAACCAGATACTGATCTCATCCGCATCCATAAACGCCGTATCACTCTCCCGATACCATTGCTCCAGCTGTTCCTGTGTTTCCCGGTCCGATATGATCGTCAGGTTCCGGCACAGTTCCAACAGTTCCTGCTGTTCTTCCCCGGTCAGTTCCATTCCTTTCTCTTTCCAGAGGCGGATCCCCGCAGGTTTCTCTTTCCACAGGGAGGACACGATCAGGTTCGTATGGACACGGTAGCCCGCCAGGATGACCATGGGCATCAACAACGCCACCGCCAGCGCCAGAACCCTGGCTTTCACCGGCTTTTTGCAGAGGAACAGCACCGCCTCCACCACCACCGTAAACAGCGCCAGGAACGGGATCAGCTGTCCCCATGTATGAGGCTGATTCAAGTCCGACATATAGGGATTCGCAAACCGGAGCAGCCATCTGTCAGGCCGATAATCTGCCAGCCCCAGAACATAACAAATCAACGCCGCAAATATCCAGAATACCACCCAGTCCTGCTTTCTCCGGATCCGAAATTTACTCCAGTCTATTTTCTGTATCAGTTGTCTCATTGTACCATTCCTCCCATCACTTCCACACTCTCTGCCCGCTCGCCGTCCTGCGCCTCCGGTATCAGGTCTTCCGCATACTGTCGCACGATCTGCGCAAATTCCGCAGAGATGTGATAAGTCCTTCCCTGTTCCGTGACCACATACTGCTTCTCACAATTGACCTGGCAGATACACATGCGCGTATCATTAAAGACAATCTCCAGTATCAGTTCTTCCTCATAGTCCCTTATGATATCCCTTTCCCCCAGTTCGCTGCGGAAGGACTCCGCAGCCAGCTGCTCCGCGCTTCCTGTGATGCTTTTTCCTCTTTCCTTAGAAGTATGCACCACGAACCGGGGCTCTCCCCGCAGATTCTCATTGTCATAGATCGCTTTTGCATTGACCAGGTAAGCGGCGCCCACGGTGAGCAGGATGATCCCGCACCAGACTGCCCCAAACTTCAGGAACCTCTGCATGGTAAAGACACGCTTATCCCCCGTAAAATATGCCAGCGCCCCGTAGACCGCCCCGCCCACCAGTACGGTGGTCACCACCTCCGCCAGGAAAGTAGCCACGGAACTGTGGGGAAAATATTCCGTGAAGATCCAATACCAGCGGGATGACCCCACATGCATCATCGACGCCGCGTCAGTGCCTATGACGGAGACATAGATGGCCTCGCTGATCTTATAGGGAACCGCCAAGATCAGCTTCACGGGGAAACCGACGCCGGTATATATATACTTATGGCTGTACGCCCCCATGATAAGCCCCACAATGGTAAATACCACGATGCGGAAACTTCCTTCCTTAAACTTGGACACCCTCTCCTTTAGCTTTTTGTCATCACCCTGATAGATCACCTCAGGGATCTCAATCCTATTCTGTTCCTCCATATTTTATAACATCCTTTCTTAAGGTCAACCCTCATAGATTTTACGAAATTTCTGACGCGCCCTGTAGATGCGAATCTTGACCACATCGGGTGTAAATTCCATGATCCTGCCAATCTCCTCGTAAGACAGTTCCTGAAAGTCCCGCAGCAGCAAAATTGTCCTCTCCTGCTCGCCAAGGCACATGAGGCATCGGCGGATCCTGTCCGCCTCCTCCCTTTTCAGCGCCTCTTCCTCCGGTTGGCCGCGATGGTCCGCAGGCAGCTGCTCCCATTCCTGCTCCTCCAGAAGAACAGGCTGTTTCTTCCGGGCATAGCTTAGAAATACGTTCCTGGCGATACGGAGTCCCCAGGTACGCACACTGGCCTCTCCCCTGAATTTGTCCAGGTGCAGGAACATCCGCAGGAATACCTCCTGGCTCAAGTCCTCCGCCAGCATCACATCCTTTGTCATATAGACCAGATATCCGTAGACGGCATCCCTGCACTGTTCATAAGCTGCTGCAAATTTCATTTTTCCTCTCATTCCGCCGCATAAGCGGCTCTTTGACCGGCGCCTCGGCGGACGCCGATCCTACCCTGCTCCGATCTGAGTTCTGTTTGTACAAACATTGGCTCTTTCAGAGCCTTTCATATTAACAGACTCCCATCCCGCAGAAAAGTTACACGAAACAGGTACATTTTTGTTCCTGAAAAGATTGAATTGAAATCATCTCTTTTTTATATTATGATGAATACATCATTCAGACGATGATACGGAGGAGTTAAGTTTGGAAGTAAACTTCCAAATATTGAATTGATGCCCGCTAAAGCGGGCAGGGGGTATACGGATGGATCATACAAAAAAACAGACATTTACCGCTTCGGCGCTGCTGACACTTCTTTTTTTTACCCTGGCAAACGGATATCGGTTCTTTCATACCCTTTATTCGGGCGATTCCCTGTACATGCTCTATCAGAACAACGCCGGATGGGAAGTTGCCCTGGGCAGGTTCCTGAAACCTGTCCTCACCCTTTTGCGCGGGGCGCTGGCGGCTCCTTTCCTTATCTCTGTCCTATCCCTTGTATGGCTTTGCCTGTCGGTCTATTTCGTTGTGGACTTTCTGGAGATCAAAAGAACGATGTCCATTGCCCTGATCGCCGCCGTCATGTCATGCAACATCACCGTATTGTCGTTAAGCGCCTCTTTTTTCCCGGATATGGACTTCTACCTGCTGGCTCTGTTCCTGTCCATATTCGGCGTATGGCTCATGAAAAAGGGAAAGCCGACATACCTGATCGCGGGCAGCCTTTCGCTCTGCGCGTCGCTTGCTATCTATCAGTCCTACATCTGTGTTTCCATCGCCCTGGTGATGATCCATTTCCTTTATCAGGCACCTGCTTTTCCCTCTTTCCGAAAACTGTTGGAAAAAGCCGCGGGATACCTGTTTTCCTTTATGGCCGCTGCAGCCGTTTACTTTGCGGCCTGGAAGATACTCCAGTATCTTTTCGACATCTGGACGGCGGATTCCTATAACGGTCTGGCTTCCATAGGCGACTACTCCCAGACAGGCATCGGCTCTATCCTTGCAGTGACCTGCCAAAATGTCCTGGATCATTTTGTCTACCCGCAGACATTCATCACAAACACGTTCCACGGGGTTTCACTGAACCTGTTCTGGACATGCCTGCTCCGTTTCTGCAATGCTGCCGTACTGTTAATGATACTGTTTGCTCTGGTCAAAGTAAATATAAAAATCGGGACAAAACTGTGGCAGAAACTGATCCAGCTGATCATCCTTGTGTTATTTCCCCTGGGAATCAATTTCGTCTGCGTGGTTTCCAGAGGCATGGAACATACGCTGATGATCTATGCCTTTCATTTCGTATATATCTTAGCGGTCAAGCTGGCGGAAAACCTTTTCCTGCGCCCTGCAGACCAACCACAGGCCAAAAGTGCACGCATACCCTGGCTGATCACGCTTTCCGCCGTAACGGTCATATCCTGGTCCAACATTGTATTTTCCAATCAGGTATATCTCCGGAGAAACCTGCAGGAAAATGCCGCTCAGTCTCTTATGACGCGTATCGTATACAGCATAGAAGCCAAAGAAGATTACATCCCCGGAGTAACTCCGGTGGCTTTTTCGGGTACTTTTGAAAACAGTCCCTGTATATCGGACACGGAGCCTTTTGATACGCTTTACCTGTATGGCATGGGGAAAACGATCCTGACATACCCGGGAACCGATCACGCTTTTCTTTCCTATGTGCTAAACGCGAACATGAACCTGGCCTATGTCAGTTCCGAAGATGAAGCGGTCCAGCAGATGCCCGTTTATCCGGCGGAGGGTTCCATCGCCTATATAGATGGGATGTTGGTGGTAAAAATATCAGAATAAAAATAGAAATCTCCCTTGACCTTCCACCTTGTGGAAGGTGTATGGTGACATTGTAAGCAGGCGGCGATCCATCGCCATGGATGCGGAAAGATGTGGGTTTTATCATGAAGATCAACGAGGTAGAGCAGGCCATAGGTATCACCAAGAAAAACATCCGCTTTTATGAGCAGGAGGGATTATTGAAGCCTTCACGCAATCTGAGCAACGGCTACAGGGACTACTCCAAAGAAGATCTGGAAACGCTGCGGCAGATCAAACTGCTCCGAAAGCTGGATATCCCTCTGGAAGAAATCCGGCGGATGCAGTCAGACGACCTCTCCCTTGACGACTGTCTTCACAGACATCTGATCGCGTTAGGCAGAAAGCAGAAGAATCTGGAGGCAAATATAAAATTCTGCCACAGGCTGTTATCAGAGAACGCCCGGCTGGATACCCTGGATATGCAGGGACTGCTTACGGAAATGGAGCACCTGGAGAAGGGAGGTACAAAATTCATGGACATTCAAAAGAGAGATAAGCAGCAGCGAAAAAAAGGAGCGTTGACAGGCGCATTATGCGCGATCCTGTTTATGACAGTATTCCTGGGAATCCTCCTGTGGGCAGCTATCACCAATCCGGCGACGGCGCCGCCGCTGCTGATACTTGTGCTGTTGTTTGCCATACCGATCCTCGGCATCATCGGCACACTGATAGCATTAAGAGAGCGTTTCAGGGAAATTGAAGGAGGAGAATTAGATGAAGCTTCTAAATATTGATCATATTCCGGGAAAAGAGATCGAAGCCCTTGGCATCGTAAAGGGAACTATCGTACACACGAAAAACGTGGGGCGCGATTTTATGGCAGCCATGAAAACACTGGTTGGCGGCGAGTTGGTAGGTTATACCCAGATGCTCAATGAAGCCAGGCAGATCGCCGTAAAGCGCATGGTGGACGAGGCGCAGGAAATGGGCGCAGATGCCGTGGTCAATGTGCGCTATGGCACTTCATCCGTTATGTCCGGCGCCGCGGAAGTCATCGCTTACGGAACCGCAGTAAAAATCTTACAGTGATGATCCGCCACAGATCTTTGTCAAAAAGGATGCCGTATCAGGGCATCCTTCTCTTTTTAACCGCGCAATTTTCTCAAAGCCTTCGTTTCGATCAGGCAGGTTCCATGTTCCTTGATGGGCGTGGTCTTATCCTCATCAGCAGTGTACAGGCTGCCAAACTCCATGGCTTGGACACAGGCCCTGCTGAAGCGTTCATAGGAAGCGCCCCCCTTCCTGAGGAACAAAAAGTAATTGCCGTCCATCTCGTAAAGTTCACTGTCCATCCGCAGATTTGACGGGATCGCCGCAGCATAACTCATCACATTGGTCAGCACGGAAAAAGCAAACACCGCAAAATCCGGTTTCTGCACCGGCTGTCGTCTCGGCTGTTCCATAACAGCGCTGCCGCCGCTTTCCGCCCCGGCCATTCCAATCCTCTCTTTGGTCCTCTCCAAGATCTGCTTCATCTCTTTCAGGCACTCGATCAGCTGCTCCCCGTCCCTGAACTCAGCGTCCTTTTCCGAGAAAGTAAGCAGCAGTCCCTGGTCAGGCAGCATCATGATCTGCAGGTCAAAGGCAAACTTGGGCGGCTTATACCCCACCTGCTCCTCCGCCTGCTCAATGATCTCCTGCACTACCTCCCTGGCTTTCTCGCTGCGCAGGATAAAGTCCTTATAGTCAATATCATACTCCTCCAACTCTTCATTAGACAGGAAACACTTTACGGTTCTTTCATCCACTCGTTCAATCTTCATAATACCATCCCCATAGATACAATGACTTTATTAATTAGTTTATGTGTATCTATGATACCATGATATGACTCATTTTTCAATTATATATCTTTTCCAGTTCACGCGTCGGACTGACAGATTCACAAATTTCATGCTCGCATGAAATTTTGAATTGGCAGTTCGACGAAGTGTGCGCCATTCTATGAGCAAAAGGAGCTGCGCAGCAGCGAAAAGTGCCGCCAGGCACGATTTTGCGAATGGCGCACCGTGAACGTCCCCCGCCCAGCCACCAAACAGCTGCGCATGTGCCGCCAGGCACAAGCCAACCCTTCGACGTGCCGCCAGGCACAAGCAGACTCCCGCATGTGCCGCCAGGCACAAGCCAGCTTTCACTCCGCCTCTCTCAATCTCTCCACCACTGATTTCTTTGCCATATACCGATGCGCCCACAGAGGAATCACCACCCCCAACAGGCCAAATACCGGCATCACTGCCATGATCGGCATAACAGTAAAATGATAGCTGAAAAACCAGAACATCCCGCTCATCACCCGGGCCGCCAACGGCGCGGACACCAGCGTCAGAAGAAACGCCACGGCCACGGCCCCAAGCCCATAATACAGCCCCTCCATGATCAGCATATTCTTCAGCTGCTTTCCGGTCATTCCCACGGACTGCAATACCGCCAGTTCCCGTTTCCGGGACAATACACTTGTAACGATCACATTCACAAAATTCAGCACCCCCACCAGCCCCACGATAAAACTCAGGACGCCGCCGCAGACCGCATACATGCTTCTCATGGATTCAAACGCCGCCGCAAAGACCGCCTTGCTCTCATAATCATACTGGGAGCCCTCATTCTCCGTGTAATCCGCCAGAAAGCTTTCCATGCGGCTCTCACTGCTGCCGCCGCTCTCTTCATCTGCGGAAATCCCGTTCTCCGGCTTTTCCACATCAAAAGCATAATACATCACAGAATCCATGCCCGAGTGCTCCTTAAAGGTATCCGCATTCATAATATATTCGCTGGCGGCAAAATAGCGATAATTAAATTGCGATGGCAATTCCACAATAGCTGCCACTTCATATTCCACCAGCCGCCCTCCTACGGGACGGGTCCTGTAAGGCTGGTCGTCCCGGATGGACTCATAATCGGGATAAACTTCCCCCGTGACCGGATTATAATACTCTATACCCTCTGCATAGCAGATCAGCACCTTATCCCCCGGCCGCAGCTGATTGTACGAGGCCACGTCGATTTCCATGTCGCAGACCGCCACATAATTTCCTTCCCCGTAAAGCCTGGAAATATCCCCCTCCAGCACCTCCAGATGATCCAGGATAAAGGGCTCCATGCCGTAAATCTGCACATTGTCTTGCAAAAGCCCCTGCTCCTTATTCGCATACGCGACGGCATACTCCATCGTCTCCTCGCTCCAAGAATTATATTTTCTGCGAAATACCTCCTCCGTGATATACTGGTATGCCAAGCCGTTACTGGTATTGCCGTAAGGGAAATTAATCCCGTATGTCCTGCCGCTATCGGCAATGCCCCCCTGTTCCTTCAATTCCTCGATCAGCTCCTCGCTGACGCCCATATTATAATCCCATCTGCACCGGAAATAGCTGGCGTCCGCCACCAGGAAATCCGCGTTCATCTTCCGCAGATATTTATCCATGTCAAAGCCCTTTGACAGCGTGACCGTAATATTTAAAAGCACCAGCGACAGAGAGAGGGAAATCACCGTGAGCGCCGTCTTCCCGCGGCTCCTGCCCAGATTCGCCCAGGCCATCCGGGGCAGGGAGGCGCCCTTTCCCGTACTGCCGGATTTTTTCCTTTTACCGAAAGAGTCCCTTTCCGTGTATCGTACCGCCTCCACAGGAGACACCGACGCCGCCATTTTCCCCGGCTTTCTGCAGGACACAAAGACCGTGAACAGGGAAAACAGCGCCGATCCGATAAAAATCAGGATGTTCGCGGACACCAGATCCTGTACCCCGTCCAGCTGCTCTATCACAATACCCGTGAGCCCGCAGCCCACCAGCCATCCCAGCAGAAGCCCCAGAGGGATCCCCGCCGCAGACAAGCACAGGGCCTGCTGCCGCACCATCCTTTTCAGCTGCCGCCCGGTGGTGCCGATGGTCTTCAGCATACCGTAAAAGCGGATATCGTTTGCCACGGAGATGCGGAATACATTGTAAATGATCAGGTAGCCCGTAAAGACGATCAGCGCCAGCATGGCAAGCATCGCCAGCACAAAGGAAAAATCCATACTTTCCAGCAGCTCATAGGAGGTATAGCCCCAGTTCACACCGATGGGCATATAATTTTCCGCGTTGCTGTCCTCCCCCTGATAGCCGTGGCGTTCCAGAAGCGCCAGCATTTTATCCGGGATGCGGAAAGAATTGTTCAGCATCACATCCATATTCCATGCGCCCGTCATCCCGTCCGTGGGTGTAATGTCATACTCCTCAAATATCTCCTCCGCGCGGCTTAAGGGGATCAGCACATGATCCGCCATGCTCACGGAATCATATTCCCAGTAGCCGGAAAGCACAAAGGTCTCCGTGACCTCCGTACCGTCCACCTCGAAAGGCAAAGTAAACTCCGCGCCGATCACCGGCTCCACCCCCAGCAGGGACAGGACCATGGTATCCGTGGCGGCTTCCCTGGTGCCTTCTTCGGGAAGAGCCCCCTCCACAGGCTCCAGGAACATCCACTTCGCGCTGTTGGCGTCGCAGTAGCTGATTTCCACCTGATACTTGTGAAAGGGCGCCTCATTTGCCATGCCCACGTAGCGGCGCAGTCCGTATTCCCTGACAGCCCTGTCCCCGGCAAATTCCTGTACCTGTTCCTCCGTCAGGTATTTCAGCGCACCGTGGGAATAAGTCCCCACCTGGCGGAAATTCTGCGCTTCATAGCCATCGTTCACGGACAGCAAGATGGTAAAAAGCGCCGTAAAGAGCACGGTTGTCAGCGCGATCGCCATGACCGACACCAGATTCTTTAATCTCCCCGCTTTCATTGCGGCGAAGCTGATCCTGCGGATCACCTTTTTATTCGTCACTTTCATCATCTCGCGGCCCCCTCCCGTAAGGAATCGGCAAATTGCCCGCTATCGGGTTTTTCCCGCAATGAAGCTGCGTTCTGCACCCGTCCGTCCTCAATGCGTATGATCCGATCCGCCAATTGCGCGATCTCCTCATTATGGGTGATCATCACGATGGTCTGCGCGAACTTCCGGCTGGTCACTTTCAGCAGCCCCAGCACATCCTGGCTGGTTTTGGAGTCCAGATTTCCGGTGGGCTCATCCGCCAGGACAATGGCGGGTTTCGATGCCAACGCTCTGGCGATGGCCACCCTCTGCTGCTGCCCTCCGGAAAGGTTGTTGGGGAGATTCCGCAGCTTTTCCTTTAACCCCAGCGTCTCGATGATATTGTCAATGTACGCCCGCTCCGGCTCACTGCCGTCCAGCTGTACCGGAAGCACGATATTTTCATATACGTTCAGCACCGGCACCAGATTGTAATTCTGGAACACAAAGCCGATCTTCCTGCGGCGGAATATGGTCAGTTCCTCGTCTTTTAAGGCGAAAATATCTCTGCCGTCCACATATACTTTCCCGTCCGTGGGCCTGTCAAGCCCTCCCAGCATATGGAGCAGCGTGGATTTTCCACTGCCGGAGGTTCCCACCACCGCCACAAACTCCCCTTTTTCAACGCTGATATCCACGCCATCCAAAGCACGGACCTCATTCTCACCTTTTCCGTATATCTTCCTGAGATGATCTGTCGATAAAATTGTCATATGATGCCTCCTTTGACCGCTTCCAGGCTTTCCCAAAACCGCCGCCTGCTTTTCAGTCTTATTATTACATGACAATCTTTCCAGAATCTTTCCAGATCAGGGGGGAAATCTTACAAATCTGAAAGAATCTTTTCTATCTCGCCCAGATTGTCCACATCCACAACCGCCCAAAATACCCTTTTCAGGTTCTTACCTTTTAATATCTCTGGCGCAATTGCAGAATAACTCCCAAATTCCCTGATCAGTTTCGTGCGCAGTTCCTTGATCTTATCACCTTTTTCCCTGCCCTCATACTGATCCAGCGCAAGCTTTTTCTCCATATCCAGCGCCCTTTTCACCATACGCCAGTCCTGCTCCCGAAACAGCAGTTCATACATTAACCGAAGCATGGCAGCGCCGCAGGCTACAGACTGCGGGGTGAACTCCACTTTGCTGTTCAGATACAAACCCTTAAAGTCGTTGATATACTTTTTCAGTTCCATATCTTCGCCGCTGTCTGCCATAGAATACCTGTAAAGTTGCCTGCGCACATCCGCGACTACATTTTCAATATGATACTCTTCCCCCGGCCTCCTGTCGTGCCATTCCTGCTCCTGTGTCTGTTACATTTCGTTCCTTATCTGTCAGTACCGAGGGGATATCTGTATAAAAAGTGTGCATCGGAAGATTTGTTTTTGGATTTTTGGGGATATGCTCTCTGAATTTCAACAGATTTTCCGTACTAAGCTTTTCTTCTATTTCTCTTAATGCCGCATCTACTTCGTCTTTTGTTCCACTAAAGATCATATCAATATCAACGCTTGTCCGCTGCGCTTCTCTTGGCAGGTAAAACTGTGTCGCTGCGCCGCCTTTTAAGACAACCCGGTTTCCCAGCAATTCCTGTATCTGTAAGAATAATTCCAGATCCCACAGGAACAGTTCCAGCCTGGCCATATTTTTAAACCCATATAGTTTCATCCTTTCACTGTACGTTTCCCGTTGAAACGCTTTCCTGTCATGATATAGTTTTGTATGATCCATTCTATTCCTCCTTCCGTAAAATATCGACAAATGTCATTGCATCTTCTGTGATAAATTTTGACTCCGCTATAAAGCGGATGTCGTATTGGATACTTCTCTTTTCTGCCGCTCTGATCATCTTCTTTTTATCAATCGCTCCAAGGCGCACTAAATTCTGATAGATCCGCACCAATTCCTGTAACGCCACCGGATATCCGTTCCTGGTGACCGAAAAATACAGATCCACGAATGCCTTTTCTATCGTGGCAATATTGTCACTGCTATACTCAAAATTCTCCGTTGTATACAATACGACCTGTGTTTTCTTATCACCTGTCAAAACACTGTTTTCATACTGCTCTTTCAGCCTGGCCGGTTCCACGACCTGAAGACCGGCCTCTCCCAGAACGCTCTCGACCTCCTCTCTGGCTGCCCGCTCCGCAAATATGATCAAAGGATACTGCTCCGGTACATGCTGCATATATTTTAACAATATATCCACACCGGATATATAATAATTGAATCCAGCCTCATCAAGCAGTACCGCAGCATCCTGCGCGGCTGCAAACAATACTGTGTTATTTTTGCCTTTCCATTCATTAAGTGAATAAACGCCATTCCTGATCCTTTTCAAATATCCGTTTTCCACTAACTTTGAGAGATACCAATATAAAGTTGTTCGCTTCATCCCCGGAAAAATATTTTGAACATCATCCGTGTAAAAGGTGATCTGTCCCTCCATTTCCTGTTCTATACTATAATATATCTTTTCCATCGCGGAAGTCTGCGCCATGACTGTTACCTCCATTCCAAGACAATTATAACACACTATTTTACAATTTCAAAGAAAAAATCGCAAATATCGGCTTTGCGAGTATTTCTATGAACACAAGATTCTCACCAGGGAAGATACACCGAAAAAACGCTCCCTTCCCCAGGCCGGGAGGACACTTTAACATACCCTCCCTCTCCGGCCAGTATTTCCCTGGCAAGATAGAGCCCTATCCCCACGCCCTCCGTGCCGACAGCGACGCCCCGGTAAAACCGGGAAAATATTTTAGCCTGTTCCTCTTCGGGGATTCCCATGCCTGTATCGCTGACCCGGATGCAGCAAAAAAGTTCAAAAAGGCATATACCCAGAGTAACGCTGCCTTTCTCGGTATACTTGATGGCGTTATCCACGATATTGACCACTGCTTCCTCTGTCCATTTTTCATCAAAGACCGCAAAACGTCCGTCTTCCGTCTGCTCCAGAATCAGCTGCAGGCCTTTCTCCTCCGCTTTCGGCAGCATCTCGAAAGCGACTTTTCGCAAAAGCCGGTCCACAGAATTTCTCTCCGGCTTTAACTCAAGTATTCCCGTCTCCAGCCGGGACATTTTGACCAATGCGGCAATGAGGAAATTCAACTTTCCCGCCTGCTCGTTCATGGCCTCGGCATACTGCCTCGCCTCCGGCGGAAGTTCCTGTTCCAGCAATAATTCCGAGTAAAGAGAAAGATTAGAAATGGGCGTCTTCGTCTGGTGGGAGATATCCGCGATCAGTGTTTTGATCTTTTCTTTTTCGTCCAGCTGCTGCCTCGCGGTGGTCTCCGCCGCAGCCAGATATTCCGCCCACCTGCTTTCCAGCGCGGACACCATGCTCTCGTCAAAATGTTGTTCCACAAAGACTCCATCCCTGGCATCCGAAAACATCCTGCTCAACCTCCGATATATACTCCGCTGCTTATACCGACAGAAAAGGACTGTTCCCACCGCTGTCAAGAGACACACTCCCCATATGACAATTTCCATCTCCTTACTCATAAGGCTCCTTTTTCCACACATAGCCCACACCGTACACCGTTTTAATATACGGTTGGGCGGACATCTTGTCTCTCAGACGCTTTACTGCCACCGACAGAGCGTTTTCATCCACATACTCCGCCCCGTCAGTCCAGATCCGGTCGATCAATCTGTCCCTGCTCAGAGTGATCCCACGATTCCCGATAAAATATCGGAGCAGTTTCTGTTCCGTCCTGCTGAGTTCCACAGCCTGTCCATTCACATAAAAACGCATCCTCTCAAAGTCAAGATCATACTCTCCAAACACGATATGACTGCTGTTTCGTTCCTCGTCGGCACTGGGCAATTCCCTCTGTCTCCTCCGCAGCGCCGCCGTCACTCTGGCCCTGAGGACAGCCAGGCTGAATGGTTTCGTGATATAATCCTCCGCCCCCTGTTCCAGCCCCGCCACGATATCCATTTCCATATCGTTGGCCGTCAGCATAATCACAGGGATATGCCAGGTTTCTTTCACTTTTTTCAAAAAGTCAAATCCGTTTCCATCAGGCAGATTGACATCCAGCAAAAGCAGCGGCATCTCTTCCTCACCCCATGCCTCCAGACGCCCCGCTGCTTCCGCCAGTGTCCCGCAGCTTTCCGTCCGTACCTTGGGCGACACCAGTGCGCGGCACAGTCCTTTCGCCAGGGAAATATCATCCTCCACGATCAATATATGATCCACTTTAACGCATCTCCATTTCTTTCAGACCGGCGCCATTTCAACCATGATAACATAACTTCTCATTTTAAAAAAGATGCAATCCCACTGTGGGAATCGCATCTTTTTTCAATGCCCATCTTTCATATTCCTACCAGTACAGTTCCCAATCCCTGCTCATCCTGGTCAGGGCTTCCATGTAGAAATAATCGCCCCAGGAGTTGCACTCGTCCACGCCGTAATGATTGCAGGTATTATAGGGCGAGTGATTGGAATAGGTGCTGTGCAGCACCAGGCCGTTGGAAATCTCCATATCTTTCACTGCGTAATCATCGTACACCGATTTCATGATGCGGGAAGCAATCTTCCGGTAATGCTCCGCCTCTTCCGGTTCCAGATACTTGCTCATCTCCAGCATCCCGCAGGCCGCTATGGACGCGGAGGAAGAATCCCTGGGCTGGTCGTCGCCGTCTGTGAACTCCAGATCCCAGTAAGGAACCAGGTCTTTGGGAAGATGCTCCAGGAAATACTCCGTCACCCGGCGGAACAGCTCAATGTATTCTTTCCTTCCGGTGTACTTGTACGCCAGCGCCATGCCGTACACGCCCCATGCCTGACCTCTGGCCCAGGCGGAACCGTCACGGTAACCCTGACAGGTAGCGCCATGATCCGGCGCTCCCGTTTCCATATTGAAAAAGAAAGTATGCCAGGTAGAATAATCCTCACGGATCACATTGGCCACCGCCGTATGGATATGCTTTTCCGCAATGTCACGATATTTCTGATCTCCAGTCTCCTCAGAAGCCCAATAAAGCAGGGGCAGGTTCAGCAGACAGTCTATGATCAGACGGTAATTTTCCGGCGCGTCCATGGGACCCCAGGCCTGGATAAACTCTCCTACAGGGTGATATCTGGTGATCAGCTGATCCGCCGCCTTGATCGCCGCCTCTTTCCCTTCTTCACTTCCGATCAGCTTATATGCTGCCACACAGGAGGGGGAGTAGAGGAATCCCATATCGTGATGGTCCACCTCAATCTTATTGTCGATACGGTCCAGAAAGCTTTTTACCTGCACTTCGCCCGCTTTCTTCAGGCGCTCGTCTCTGGAAAATTCATAGGCAAGCCATACCTCGCCCGTCCAGAAACCACAGGTCCAGTAATTATTTTCAATGGGAGGATAAAAACCGTTCACGCTGTACGCCTGCTGGAACTTATCCGTAAATTCCGGCAGGATATGAAGAATCTGCTCATTACAAAACTCCAGCGCTTTCCGGATCTCCTCCTTCGTGATCTCAGGATATCCCTCAAATGTGATCCCCATTCTGCGCCTCCTTATCTTATATCTTATACATCTCTGCACACTTCCTGCCATGCCGCCTGCGGCGGCACAAACAAATCCCACGGAACCTAATCGGTTCCGGGAAGAACGTCAAGCGAACTTGTTCGCTTGGCGCTCTTCAGTGTGAGATTTGGAGTTTCTCCGCGAAGCAGCCCTTGCTGCGAGCGGTTAGAAGTACTTTTCACGCTATCCTTTTAACCCCGTAGACGCCACGCCTTCCACAAAATACTTCTGCAGGATCAGGAACACGATCAGCACCGGGATCAATGACAGCACGGAACCTGCCATAATCAGGCCATAGTCAGAGGAATACTGGCTGATGAACATTTTCAGTCCCAGCTGGATGGTCTTCTTCTCCTGTGTCTTTAAATAGATCAAAGGCCCAAGGTAGTCGTTCCAGGTAGCCACAAACGTGAAAATCGTCAGCGTGGACAGCGCCGGTTTTGACAGCGGCAGCATAATGCTGGCATAGATCCTGTACTCACTCATGCCATCGATCCTGGCCGCCTCGCAGAGATCATCAGGAATGCCCTCATAGAACTGCTTCATCATGAACACACCGAAAGCGGAAAACGCCTGCAGACAGATGATAGCGAGCAGCTTATCATTCAGGCCCATCTTTCTCATCATGATGAACTGAGGCACCATGTATACCTGCCAGGGCATCGCGATGGTGGCGATATAGGCAAGGAACAGCGCGTTCTTATGCCGGAAGTTCAGCTTTGCGAAAGAGTATGCCGCGAAGCTGCTGGTCAATAATTGCAGCAGTGTCACCACGATGGTCAGGAACACTGTGTTTTCCACAAATTTCAAAAACGGAATCTTCGTCCAGATATCCGCGTAGTTGCTCCACCTGGGATTTTCCGGAATCCACACAAAGGGATTCATCTGGAATACTTCACGGTCGCTCTTGATCGACGCGGAAAGCATCCAAAGGAACGGAATCACCATGATGAGCGCGATCAAGATCAAAATAACATATACGATCACTTTGCCTGCAATGGCTTTTTTATGTGCTGATTTCATATATTGAGCACCTCCGTTTCGAGACTGTTGATTTATTCCACATTATACCCGTACACCTCGATCTGGCTCAGCGCCGGAAAGGGGGACGGATCGTCTGCTTTGATCAGTTTACAGAGTTCTATCCAGGTGATCTCCTTTTCAGGAAAAGCCAGTATATGCGCCTTTGTTGACTTTTCCAGGGAAAACTCCTGTGAACTTCCATCTGAAAAATTTAAAGTGACCTGTGTCCACCAGTTGTCATGGGGGAAATCGGAGCGGGTATAGAGGACTACCTTGTCCGTTCTGACCTTTCTCCCGAAATCCACTTTCATGGACGCATCGTCCTGCCTGTTGATCCCCCAGGATTCATAGGGCCACTGTCCATGGGAAAGATTTGCCCTCACGCCGTCAATGGCGTTCTTGGCCGCAAACACGGATTCACCCCTGGTCTCCACATTGGCCGTGGCATGGGGAAAACAGGGAACGTCGCAATGCTGATCTGCGGGATTCAGCGCAAGATTCCTGTACGCCCGGACTTCATCCTCCCTTGCCATTTCCGCATAGATATAATGCCTGTTCCCGGCAAATACCTTGGGCGAATAGCTGACGCGCTTCTCCCCGAAAGGCACATAGTAGGATACATTGTCAGTGACATAGACGAACGCAGAACCCAGCGCATCATCTACCTGCCAGTTCACATAAATATTTTTGTCCGAGGTCTCCAGGACGATCCTGTCGCCCTCCTGATACTCATGCATACATACCAGATCCACAAAATCTTCCCCGCTGCTGACGCAGATCGTGTTGTCGTTCTTATCGATAACCTTTAAAGCTAAAACTGCCATTTTATTCCCATGCCTTTCCGCCTTAGGCGCGTTCTTTCTTTGCCTGTCCCCTGAACTGGATAATGGTCACTACCAATACCATCAGGAACAATACCATTGCCACCGCGCTGGAATATCCCAGATCCCAGTCAATGAAAGCTTTCTGGTAAATATAGTAGACCAGGACCGTAGCGGAGGTCGTCAGTTCGCCGCTTCCGCCGCCGGCCAGCATGATGGCTACATCATACACTTTGAAGCAGTTGATGGTCAGCATAACGACTACAAAGAATGTGGTGGAGGAAAGCTGCGGCCAGGTCACATAGCGGAACTTATTCCACGTTCCCGCTCCGTCCAGGCTAGCTGCTTCGTATAATTCCGCGGAAATACCCTGCAGGCCTGCCAGATAGATCACCATGTAATAACCCATGAATTTCCATACGCTGAACAGGATCATGGAGAAGAGCACCAGGCCGCCGCTGAACCACTGAGGCAGATTTTCCTGCGCTACATTGAATACATTGTATAATATGTTATTGATAGGTCCCTTGGAGGGATGGAACAGCATCTTCCAAACGGAAGTGATCGCTACCAGGGACGCAACATAGGGGAAAAAGGAAAGGGTCCTGAAAATGCCTCTTCCTATTACTTTCTGATTTAACACGATCGCAAGCGCCAGAGACGCGATCATCGTAAGCGGTACGGTACCAATACAATAGATAATGGTATTCTTCAATGCCGCGTTGAAGAAAGTATCATCCGTAAGCCTTGTAAAATTACTGAAACCTGCCCACTGAATGGGATTGCTTCCGTCCCACTTTAAAAATGCCAGTGCAAAAGCAAACACGATAGGGATCAGGGTAAACACGCAGAACCCGATAAAGTTCGGCGCGATAAAGGAATATGCCACCAGATCCCTCTTGGTCTCACGGCTTAAGATCCTGCCGGATTTTATCTTATCAATCTGACGGTTATAGTTTCCGATCTGAGCGATCATCTTTCTTTTTTTCTTATCGTCTGTCTCTGTCCTGACATCCGCGATCAACTTAGTCAGCTCACTCTGCAGGCTCTGGACCTTTGCCTCCTTTTGAGCTCCGTCTAACTTCGGCATACAAACTGCCTCCTTTCCCGATTCATGCACCCTCATAATCTACGGGAACATATTGGTCTTATAATTTCCTGTTCGATAAGCAAGGGGCCGCTTTTCGGACGACCCCTTGTGTCATTTTATATCTGTTGCTGCTCATTCAGCAGCCAAAGTACTTACACTGCCGATTCCGATCACTTGCCCTGGATCTTCTGAACTTCCTCGTTCATCTTGGCAATGCCCTCGTCTATGGTCATCTCACCGGTCATGATGGAACCGTGATAAGAATCCAGTACGGAGTTGATCTCAGATACGTTCTCACCGTAAGGCACTTCCAGATACAGGTTGGATACGGTCAGCGCTTCCTTGCTCTCTGCGTCCTGAGGGAAGCCGTCCAGACCTGCGATCATATCTTTCACTTCATCTGTCATGATCGCGGGGAAGTTACCGGAGGAAGCCATGACTGCTGCGCCTTCTTCACCGCTCACCCACTTAACGAACTCCCATGCCGCATCGGGTGCATCAGATACTGTGGTCACGGAAAGACCTGTGATGGTACCCAGAGTGGAACCCGGCTCCACGCCCTCCGCATGAGGATACTTCACAATCCCCCAGTTGCCGCACAGGTCAGCATCATAATCACCGTTCTGCAGGCTGCTGATCATGGTCGCGATATACCAGGAACCCATATTCATCATAGCCACATCGCCGCCGGAGAATGCTGCGGAGTAATGCAGACCCTCTGTCTTCAGATCGGTGTACTTTCTGCAGACACCGTCTTTCTCCTGATTCAGAACCATCTCATAATAAGGCTTGAATGCGGAATACTCGCCATCCAGAATGGTATGCTCGCCGTCCAGTACACCGAACAGCTGAACGTCAGATCTCCATGTATGGTAATGAGTGCCATACACCTGAGCGCCAAATGTATTATCAGTCATCTGTCTTGCCAGAGCATCATATTCTTCAAAGGTCATGTCGTTGGTGGGATAAGCAACTTCCTTTGCGTCAAACAGATCCTTGTTGTAGAACACTACCCAAAAGTCATTTCTGAAAGGCAGTTCATACAGTTTGCCGTCAACCACCACCTGATCGGTAGCGCCTGCGTACTGAGCCAGATCAACGCCGTCAGCCGCGATGTAATCATCCAGCGCCAGAATCGCGTTCTTCTGTACCAGAGTCGCATATCCGGGAACGTCCTTGATGGTGACAACGTCGAAATCAGAACCGGAACCGGAAAGTTCGGTTGCCAGAACGGTCATGTAATCTGTGGAACCAAGGTCTACCATCTCAATGGTAACTCCCTCATGGCTTGCTTCATAAGCTGCTTTGATGTCTCCCCAATACTGAGTGGTAGACTCATCCCAGATCGCCCACTTCAAGGTCACAGGCTCTGTGGAAGCCGCAGCGGAACTTGCTGCCGCGCTGGACTGAGCGGTGCTTGCCTGGCTGCTCGCCGGTGCGCTGCTGGAAGCGCTGCCATCGTCACCGCTGCCGCATCCGGCCAGCAGAGTGGTCATCATTGCAGCAGTCAGCATTACACTTAATACTTTCTTTTTCATACAAATATCCTCCTGACTTTACTGGCCCGCTCCAGGCAGGCCGCGTTGTTCATTACGATATAAGTATATGAAAAGAAAGGTACAAATTACATGGAAAAAATTAAAATTACATGAACTATTTATTCAAATTTCCTTTGTGCAATCTTGAAAACGCTTTCATATAATGTATTATTTTTAGGTTTCATGCACTTTTTTATTGTCGGTACAAAACCATTTCTTCCAGATCGTTACCACACTCATATCGTGACAGATATGATGCAACCAGATCCGGTTTTTATTGTTAAAATACCACGATTTTATTTTCTTTACTACTTATTTCATGCATATGGGCTTGACACATCTGATATATCTGTATATAATTAATATACACAGTTTTGCGGAGGTGATGACTTGAACCTGTTTATTGACAATAAGAGCGGCGCACCGATCTACGACCAGATCTACTCCCAGATCAAGAACCAGATCATCAGCGGCGAACTGAAAGAGAATGAGATGCTTCCCTCCATACGCGGCCTGGCAAAGGATCTGCGCATCAGTTTTATCACCACGAAACGCGCCTATGAGGAACTGGAAAAGTCGGGATTCATCTACACGATACAGGCCAAGGGCTGCTATGTGGCTCCGAAGAACGTGGAACTGATCCGGGAGGAAAATCTCAAGAAGATCGAATCCCATATAGAGCAGATCGTCCAGCTGGCTGCCTCCTGCAACCTTGGCAGGGAAGACATTCATGAAATGGTGGACTTCTGTTATGATTCAGGTTTGAAATAGGAGGGACATCGTATGAACGCACTGGAAATCACAGAACTGTCGAAATCCTTTCCCGGCTTCCGGCTGGAGCACATAAACCTTACGCTGCCCAGCGGCTGTATCATGGGACTGATCGGTGAAAACGGCGCCGGTAAGAGCACCACCATCAAACTGATCCTGAATATGCTCCATAAGGACAGCGGCAGCATAACAGTCCTTGGCAGGAATAACGAAAAGGATATCCGGCTCATAAAAGAAGAAGTCGGCGTTGTCATGGACGAAACGGGGATTCCCCAATGCCTTACCCCAAAACAGGTGGAACGGATCATGCGGCATACATTCCGCAACTGGAATTACAGGGAATACACCCGGCTTCTGGATAAATTTTCCATACCGCCTTACAGACCCTTTCATGAATTTTCCCGGGGTACGAAAATGAAGCTGGGGATTGCCATCGCCATGTCCCACGGCAGCAGACTACTGCTGCTGGACGAAGCCACAAACGGCCTTGATCCCCTGGTCAGGGACGAGGTATTGGAAATGTTCAGTGAATTCACAAGGGATGAGAACCACTCCATCCTGCTCTCATCCCACATTGTCAGCGACCTGGAAAAAATATGCGATTATGTGGCATTCCTCCATAAGGGAAAATTGCTTCTCTGCGAGGAAAAGGACCTGCTGCTGGCTCAATACGGAATCATCCACTGTACGGCAGAACAGCTTCGGGAACTGAATCCCGCCGCCGTCCGGTATCAGAAAAAGACCCCCTACGGCGTGGAAGCCATGGTGATGCGGAACGCCGTTCCATCCTATATAGAGGTAAGCCCCATCAACATGGAGGAATTATTTATCTATATGGCCAGAGAGGAGAAGCCGATATGAAAGGACTATTGTTAAAGGAAATGTATCTGCTCAGAAAACACTGCGGAGGATATGCGCTTGTGGTAGCTGTTTTCCTTGTTATGTCCCTTATGGACAACGACTCCACCATGATTGTCATTTATCCCAGCATCCTGGTGACCCTGATTCCCATTACGCTGCTGCAGAATGACGAACAGAGCGGATGGAACCGGTATTGCGGCACACTGCCTTACTCCGGGGCACAGATCGTTTCCGCCAAATACCTGATCGGTCTGTCCGTGCAGACCGCCACGCTGCTCCTGTCCGGCATCATTCAGGCTTTCATAATGATTCAGAAAGATTCGATCCGGCTGGACGTTTACATGTTGAAAATATCAGTAACCCTGATCGCTTCTTTTGTCCTGTCCTCAGTCAGCTTTCCCCTGGTTTTCCGATTTGGCGCCGCGAAAGGGCAGCTGATCTATACTGTGGCACTGGGAAGCGTCTGCACGCTGCTGATCACCCTGGCCATGCTGGCGCCGTCGCTTCTGGCACAGGAATTTCCTTCCGCCGGTTTCCTTTCGGTCTGCTGCCTGATCGCTGCGGCACTGTACGCGTTGTCATGGCGCCTGTCCATTTCTCTCTACAAGAAACGAGAGTAAATGTCCGCTGCATCCTTTCTCTACTTCGTGCCGAAGATCCTGTCCCCCGCATCCCCCAGACCGGGGCAGATATACGCGTGCTCATTCAGGCAGCGGTCAATATGTCCCACATAGATCTGTATGTCGGGATGATCCTTGCTCAGCCGCTCCACTCCTTCCGGGGCGGCAATGATGCACATGAACTTGATATTCTTCCCGCCGTGCTGCTTGATGAACTTCACTGCCTCGGAACCGGAACCGCCTGTGGCAAGCATGGGGTCCACCACTGCGATCGTCCTCTCGCCAATGGGTTCCGGCAGCTTGCAGTAATATTCATGGGGCTCATGTGTCTCCGGATCCCTGTAAAGTCCGATATGCCCTATTTTCGCACTGGGCACCAGAGCCAGGATCCCGTTGACCATGCCCAGCCCTGCCCGCAGTATCGGCACCACCGCCAGCTTTTTGCCCGCGATCCGGGGACTCATGCAGGTCTCTATGGGAGTCTGTACCTCCACATCCTCCAGCGGCAGATCCCTGAGCGCCTCATAGCCCATCAGCATGGCGATCTCTTCGATGCATTTCCTGAACTCGTTGGTTCCGGTGTTCACATCCCTGATCTGTGAGATCTTATGCTGGATCAGCGGATGATCCATAACAAATACATTTTCCTGTTTTCCCATCCTTTGTCCCTCCCTTTGTAACGTCGTCAAATAGATTCAAAAATACCCTGAATCGCATCCGATATATTCATCATTTCAGACATTGACAGCCTGTGTGCTTTTCTGTAACCGCGAACCGTCAGATCCAACAGTGCAAGCTTTTCACACTGCACATATCCTTCGCTTTCCCCTGTAGATATCCATATATGGAGGGGCCCCGGCATAGAATCTCTGATGATCGGGCATCCTATGATCTCTCCGCTGGCATTGAAAAAGTCTTTACTGACCACCAATACCGGATGCCTGACCTTCTCTATTTTGAGGATGTCCCCCTGGTGCGGCTGTTCCATTACCATACCTCTCTTCCGACAGATTCACCCCAGTCATATTCACCATCGAGCATTAATCTGTTGTCAAATTCCGCCGCCCTTTCTTCCAATGTTTTATGACGAAATGATTTTGCCAGAGTGATGATACCATTTGATACCGAAACATCCAAGACCTCATTTACTGCAATTCCTGCATTTTTCAATATTTCTTTGGAAAGTCTTATTCCCTGGCTGTTTCCCCATTCTCTTACCTGCGTCTGCATATAAACCCTCCTGCAAGTGTATATACATAGTATATACTTTCTGCGAACAATTATCAATACCGATATCTCCGATGTTTCTCACTCCTGCCTCTTCTGCAGTTCTTTTTCTTTCAGATATTCTTTTAATATAAGGTTGACATATTGGGAAAACGAGCGGTCGTCTTCCTCCGCAAGCTGCCTGATGCTTTGCACCAGGTCAGTGTCTAAAGTGATACTCACCTTTGTTTTTAACGGTTTCATAATGCGACTCCTTTTTCATTTAATATATCATTTGGCAGTATTTTATATTGACAAATCGCTTAAGGTAGGATAAAGTAAGATTTGCGGTAGCATAAAGTAGGATAAAACGAGATACTGCGGGAGAAGTAAAATGAACTCAATTTCTTTGAGCGATATCGCGATCGTGATTCCGGCCTTGAACCCGGATGATAAACTCATCTCTTACATAGAGGGATTGCAGAAATCCGGCTTTGAAAAGATTGTTGTGATAAATGACGGAAGCACGATGCACACACATATCTTCCAGGAACTGAAGAAGAAAGTATGTGTTCTGACGCACGCGGTCAACCAGGGAAAAGGAAGAGGCCTGAAAACGGGAATCAACTACCTGCTGAACACTTATTCTTCTTCAGAACTGGCAGGCATGGTGACAGCGGACGCGGATGGCCAGCACAGCGTGGAGGACACCCTAAAAGTAGCCGAACGTCTGAAAGACGGAACCGGCCTGGTTCTTGGGACAAGGGATTTCTCACAACAGGTCGTTCCATTTAAGAGCAGGAGCGGAAACCGGATCACCACAGCGGTCTTTTCCTTTTTTTATGGGAAAAAAATATCCGACACACAGACCGGATTACGGGGCATTCCCTATGATTTCATGAAAGACTGCCTGACATATGCGGGAGAGAGATATGAATATGAGACCGCGATGCTGATCGGTGCCGTATCCGGCGGACTGGAGATCACGGAAGTCCCCATACGGACGATCTATTACGAAAATAATCGGAATACCCATTTTTCGGCCACAAGGGATTCCGCCAGGATCTATAAAGTGCTCATGGAAAAGGGGCTTAGATATTCCTGCGCCAGCCTCCTGTCCATGCTGGCGGACCTTTCTGTTTTTACGCTTTTGACAGCCGCACTACCGGAAAGATTCCCTGTGGCCGCCAATATTTTCATAGGCACCTGCACGGCAAGGATCCTTTCTTCCCTGATGAATTACTCCCTGAACAGGAACCGGGTTTTCCGCAGCAGCGAAAGCATCGGGCGGACCATGCCGCGCTACTGCCTTTTGTGCGTGTCACAAATGCTCGTATCCTGGTTCTGCGTGCTGCAGATCCATAACCTGACAGGCATCCATTCATCCATTGTGAAAGCGTTGGTCGATACGGCCCTTTTCTTCGGCAGCTACTACATACAGCGCCGATGGGTTTTCAAACAAAGGAGAGGAAATTAAAGCCATGAAAAGAAAAGTTTTTGCGATTCTGTGGACATCCCTGTGGTTCACACTGTTTACATATCTGAACAATGACGATCTCACATGGAGCCTTCTGCTCTTTTTTCCGGGATATGTCGCTGTTTGCTCTATTATGGCAATAGCAGGAGAAAAACTTCGGGGGCGGATCGATCTCTTCGCATGGGAGAACCGGATCGTATTTTTTTTGAAGAACACTCTGTCAGACAGAATGCTGCTGCTGAATATATGGTTCATCATCCTCCTCTGCTGGATCCCTGCCTGGCTGTCATTCTTCCCCGGGACCTTCGGATATGACGCACCGATCCAGTTTGCCATGTATACAGGAGACGTAGGACTTACTTCCGCGAATCCTCTGCTTCACACATGGCTTCTGGGAGGGATCATCAGTCTTGGAAAGGCTGTTTTCGGCAGCTATCAGGCAGGATTTACCCTGTTTATCATTCTCCAGGTATTACTGGTATCAAACTGCATGGCAAACATGGTTCTTTTCCTGATCAGAAAACACGTCCCGCTGACCATCATCCTGGCCGGTCTGCTCTGGACCATCACCCATCCTGTGATCCAGATCTTGAACCTCAATTCCACCAAGGACATCCTGTGCGGCGTTTTCCTGGCTTTCTTTACAATGGCATTCTGGGATATCCTTGAAGAAAAAGGAACACGAAAGATCTCAGATTACATAAAACTTTTCTTTTTTGGTCTTATGATCTGCCTGATGCGGAACGCCGCCCTGTACCTTCTGGCGACTCTGCTGATCATAAGCCTGTTCGTCCGGCTGAAAGACAAAAAAATATATGCGGCGCTGTCGAGCGTGATCGTCTGCGTGGAAATCTTCTCTTTTGTATGCAGCAGTGTATTTGAGATACCCAAAGGCGATATGCGGGAAAATCTGTGCATCCCCATCCAGCAGCTGGCATATGTCACATATATGTATGAAAATGAGAATCCGGAGGTTATGGATATCTCTGAAGAAGACACGGAAAGTCTGGCAGAACTGTTTTTGGGTGTAGAGGCTCTCGAGTCAGAATACGATCCCCTTTGTGTTGATTTTCCGAAAGAACGCTTTCGGACAGCAGTCTTCAAGAGCGATCCGAAGAAATATATTTCTCTCTATTTCAGACTGGGAACAAAATATCCCAGCGTGTATCTGAAAGCGATCAAATATCTGATCCTTCCCTATTGGTATATGGATGAAAACATATACCATGACAGCGAACTGGCTTATGATTACACTTTCTCAGAACTGAACCATTGGGGCATCCAGCTCCAGTATCTGAAGAAGCTGCATCCTTATCGCATATGGCTGCGAGGCAAGGTAAACACGCTCCGCTTCCCTCTCTGGAGACATCCGGGACTGTGTATCTGGCTTCTGACCGCGCTGTCCGGGTGGATGATCGCCAGGAAAGAAAAAAGAGGCCTCCTGAAGATCCTGCCTCTTTCCCTCTATTTTGTCGGTATCCTGCTGGGACCCGTTGCCCTGCTGCGGTATCTGTATCCGCTCATGCTGACCACACCGCTTCTCTTCGGACTAATGTTCCGAAGAGAAGCGGGCTAACGCTCATTCTTTAGTTCCTTTTGGCATGTTCCATCATGGCATCTACATTGATCGGAGGCATTACGATACATTCCACACCGGGCTGCGCCGTCAAAAGAGATAACTCGCTGCGCATATAGGGCATCAGGATTGCCACAGTATTTTTACTGATCAGTTCCGCTTTATCTACGTTTTCATCCAATGCCTCTGTATTGATGGAAAAGAAGCCTGAAAGGCTGATCTCTATATCGTATTCTTTTTCTTTCTTTACGGACATTATGATTGTGACCTTATATATATCCTCGTTATTCTTCTTTCCCGCACTTATCTCAAAGGAAAATTCCGGTTCCCTGTCTGACCTGAAATCCTTTCTGGTAAAAGATATTTTATCGAACACAAGGTCTTCTAAAATAAGGACACAATTTTCGTCATGCACTGTATTCATAGTCTATGCTGCCAACAAGAGAACTTTCTCAGCCGCCATATCCGATCTTTTCTCTTTTGTTGATATGCAGTTTTCCTCCCCTTTGTATTCTATTTTGTAATTCTCTGTAGCCCTGGTTTTTATAACACATTCCACTTTGATCGTTTTACTGTAAAACGATACAGAAACAGAAATTGTATTGTATCTGACCTGTGCATTGATTTCTTTTCCATCATTAATATCTTTCAGAACTTCATTTGTAATCATCGGAAAAGAATCATATTCGCCCTCCAAGGCCTTTCTGCCGATCAAACCAGCATATTCCTGCAATTCTTCGTTAAACAAACGGAAAAATGCATTTTCCAAAGGCAGATCCTCGGGGGCAAGCTTATCTATAGACTTATGCTCTACTATATCATTTACCGCTTTCCCATCTCTGGAAATCACCTGCCAAAAAAATTTCTGCTTCGTAAAGATATCCCTCATTGAAATCTTCCCGTAAAGCATATCTTTCAGCTGCGTTAATGTCGGCTTGACCACACAATAGCAAGTCAGATCCATATCCGTGCATAAAGCAACATAATAATTATTATCGGTATCCACACACGAGAAGAAAACAGGGATTTCATCCTCAACCAGACACATATCCATATATATTTCTTTTCCATCTAAAATAAAGCATAAATTCTTTTCCATATCATTGATCCACTATGCTAAAACTGCTCACATCCGCATTTTCATATAACCACCAGCATACATGGGATGTTTTGCCGCTTTGCAATTGTGGCCCTCCTTCCTGTCGAATATATCCCTCTACTACCTTTCTATTCTTTCTGGGCAAACCCAATCTCACATCCAATTCTTCCCTTTTCCGGTAAAAAGACACACCATAATACTCAGGCAACAATTCTGGATGCTCTATTTTCCCTTTGAAATTTGTTCGCCCAAGTTCAGCGTTAGATCTGAAATCATTTCTTGACACATCAGTAGTATCTGCCGCCTTTCGATCAATACATCGAAACGCCCATACAGGTTCATATTCAAATTTGACTTCATCTTGTAGTACAATTTCTCCGCTTTCTAATTTATTACGGAAAATCGCAGGAAATTTCATCAGTAAATCTTCAGGGACTTTCATTTGTCTATTCCTTGATCCATTTATTTTCACATATATTATATCATACCTTGTCAAGTACAAAATATAGAAAATACGCTAAAGCTATCCTATATTTTGTTTTAGCGCTCATTCACCACCTGAAAGATATAGAGTTTCAGATAATAACTCTGATCCGCCGCCCATAAAATCGGATGGTCGCAGGCCTGGGTGCGGAATTCTACCTGGCGCAGGCGTTTACGGGCGCCTGCGGCGGCCTCCCGGATGGTCTTGGCAAAGAGATCAGGCTCCAGGAAATGAGAGCAGGAACAGGTGACCAGGAATCCGCCGTCCCGCACCAGCTTCAGCCCCCGGAGATTGATCTCCCGGTAGCCTTTCACCGCGTTTTTCACGGAATTTCTGGACTTGGTAAAGGCAGGCGGATCCAGGATCACCACATCGAACCGCTCCCCCTTTGCCTCCAATTCGGGCAGCAGTTCAAACACATCCGCGCACTGAAACTGCACTCTGTCCTCCAGATGGTTCAGCCTGGCGTTCTCCGCGGCCTGATCCACTGCCAGCTGGGAGGCATCCACGCCAAGCACGCTGGCCGCCCCGGCGATCCCTGCGTTTAACGCAAAGGAGCCCGTATGGGTGAAGCAATCCAGCACCTTTTTTCCCTTGCAGAATCTGTGGATGGAGGCCCGGTTATTTTTCTGATCCAGAAAGAAACCGGTCTTCTGCCCGTCCTCCACGTCAACAATATATTTCACGCCGTTTTCTTCAATCTCTACCTTTGTATCAAAGGGCTCCCCGATAAAGCCCTTGCTGCGTTCCATCCCTTCCTGCAGGCGGACTTTCGCATCGCTCCTCTCATATACACCGCGAACCGTGACTCCGTCCTCCGCAAGCGCCTTTTTCAAGGCATCCACGATCGTCAGCTTCCATCTGTCAATTCCCAGCGCCAGCGATTCCACCACCAGCACATCCGAGAATTTGTCCACTACAATGCCCGGAAGAAAATCCGCCTCGCCGAAGATCACACGACAGCTGGAGGTGTCTATGGTCTGTTTCCGGTACGCCCATGCATCCCGCACCCGCTGTTCCATGAAAGCGGCATCGATGACTGCGTCCTTTTTGCGGGAAAGGAGGCGCAAGGTGATCTTGGACCTTGTGTTGATGTAGCCCACTCCCATACAGTAACCGTCAAAATCATGGATCTCCACCACATCCCCATTCTCAAAACTTCCCAGAATGGAATCGATCTCATTGTCATACACCCACATGCCTCCCGCTTTCAGGGTGCGGCCTTCTCCCTTTTTCAATGTCACGATGGTCTGGTACATAACGATGCTCCTTTTCTGATCTTAATATTTCGATATCTGTTCGGAAACATGTAATATTTTCCCGGCTGGTTCAGAACCGTTCCATCATTGGATCCCATATGCCCGCTTATATCTGGCAATGAAATCCTCCATGTTGGACACGTTGAATATCCTGTGCTTTAACTTAAGGAAAACGGTCACTTTCCCGTTTTTCTGCGGAATCAACTGAAATTCCGGATACCCCGACTCCTCATAGAGGAAAGATTCCCCGCAGTGATTCATACCATGCTCATAGAAAATGATATAATCCCTGCTGCCGGTCAGCGGAAACAGCCCGAACAGCACTGCCGCCACATAAGCCAGTATCACGGAACCTGTCAGATAACCCTGGGAGGACTTATAATAGCAGACCAGGGAAGCCAGCACAAGCCCTACCGTCATAAAACCGGCAACCTGCTTCAGGATCACTTTCCTGTCCACAAATATCTGCGTCAGCATATGGCCCAGACGCGCTTCCTGTTCGGGACTCAGGTTCTTCCTGTTTTTTCCGAAAAAGACTGCAATCTTTTCCTTTTTTCTGATCAAAAGCAAGATCAGTCCTGCTGCCAGCGCCAGAGAACATCCCAGGAAGATATTCCTCAGCTGCGTCAGCATATCATCCTGCTTGATGATAGAAACCTCGCCCATATCCGCGATCTCCTGGCCGGAATATCCCAGCGCCACCAGATACTCCTGCAGCATACGCTGCAGGCTTTCCGAATCATTTTTTACCACATATCCGTTGATCCATGCATTAGCCTGGGGTTCCGCCCCTCCGTACAGATATTCAAAAGTCTGCTCCGTCAGCGTCTCCATAGCGCTGTGATAGCGAAGCGGCACTTCCAGGATCATAACGCCATTAACGCTTGGAACCGCGTAATAATAACCGTTTTTCGTCTCACCTGTCTTTTTGCCGTTCTCCGCATAGATCACGGAAGATTCCGCGAAACATCCGTATGTATAAAGCACCCTCCCCGCCACATGGTCGCCAGGCACGGCATATCTGTCCATCAATCCGTCAAAATCAATGGCAGGCTTCACCGCTATGGCAAACCTGTCAATGGAGATCAGCATTCCCAGTATCCCCACCACGAGCAGAACCGTCGGTAATATGTTTAAAATGTCTTGTAATTTTTCTTTCCCCGTTTCTTTCTCCGTGGGGGTGTACATTGGTTTTTGTTGCAGCATTTGTGTTTCCTCCGGTTTTAAAATGCCCCCTCACAGGAATGAGGAGGCATGAACATTTTTGCGGAAATGCAAGCAGTATATAACGCTGTATTCTTGAATGATCTTCAATATTCCTTTGCATCATTTCCTTTTCGGTCATATGAGCACTCGCTTTCTGCATACTGCCAGTCTGTATCTGCAATTATTATAGCAATCTGTATCCAAAG
This sequence comes from Lachnospiraceae bacterium, assembly GCA_023664345.1. Taxonomy (GTDB): domain Bacteria; phylum Bacillota; class Clostridia; order Lachnospirales; family Lachnospiraceae; genus Acetatifactor. The sequence continues at coordinate 74,046 of JAMPFQ010000019.1, forward strand.
TGTAAAGTTGAAAATAAATTTAAATGAACATCATCTATACAGGCAGTAATCCTGCATTTCCCGCAGAAATCCGCTCTTTCCGAAAGCCTCCGCAGCTTCCTCCGGGTATTCTTTCACCACAATACGCTTCCTGTCCGCAAAGATCCTGCCCCGTTTAAATTCTTCCGTAAACTGCCGCAGAATGTCTTCCAGACCATCCTTTGCAAATATGCGGAATGTCTTTCCCTGCCTCTCAAACAGCGCTGCCGGGATGCCGCCTGCCAAGGCAACCGCCGTTCCCGGTACATTGACGAAGGCTTTCCCCTCCGCATGGGGAAACAGCTTTCCCCAAGGCTGTACGGGGTCGGCGGCATTGAGCCAGATGATCCCCTGGTCAGGATACCGCCTGGCAGTTCTGTTTTCGCTTGTGAAAGCCACATCTGCCAAACCAGGCACAGGATGCAAAAGGGAATGGGTCACGCTCTCAAAATCCTCCCGTCGGATAAACTGCGCTCCCGACAATCCTTTTACAAAATATCCTCTCCTCACCTGTCCCGTGTATTCCTGGACGCGCAGGATATTCAGAGCCTCCTGCCAGGACAGCTCACAGGCAGCCGCCGTCTCCCTGCACAGAATCAGATACCGGTCAAAGCATCTGTCCATCTGCTCCTGGACGGTCAAAGCGCGAAGCGGGCGTACCAGGTCAAACCGCCCCGCCTGTAGTGCTTTCACTCTTACGTTTACCCGCTGTCTCGCGGGGGCTTTCCGCGTTTTCTCCTTGTTCAGCCACTGGCGCACCGGCACGAAGCTGTCCGCGCACACCACGCCTTTTTCCAATAATGACTGCAGCACATCATAAAGCGGCGGCACATTTGAGCCTCCCTCCGGCAACACCCCTTTCAATGCCTGCATAAAGCTGGCTCCCCGCCTGGACAGCGTCTCCGCCAGCAGTTTCTCCGGCTCCGTAAGGGTTTCCCAGGAAATCTCCGGCTCCCTGCCCCAGTCAATATCCTGCATGGCATCAAAGCGCAATCTGCCGCCCTCCTCCATATGCCAGAAATATTCTCCCCCGACCAGGAGGGAATCCAGGAGGCTTTCCCTGTAATTTCTCACCCGCATGGGCAGGATTACCTCTTCCCAGATGGCTGCCGGGAAAACAAGGCCTGTGAGGGAATCCACAGCCTCTCTCAAACTCTCTTCCGGGGGAGCCTGGCGCTGTATGCGGGAAAGCAGCAAGGACACATAATTTTCAGGCGGACAGGTAGCAATCTCTTCCCTGCGGTTTTTCAGAGTCTGCACCCTGGCACGCTTGTATAACTGGGCATGATAATATATGGCCTCCGCTTCTCCCTGCCTGACAACCTCGCCTTTCCTGCAAAGATCTTCTAATATACCGCGTGCCTTTTCGGTTTCCCATCCGTATCTGTGCGCTACATTGGACGCGCCCGCCCCGCCGCGATAGCGGAGCATCCTGCGGACGATATGGGCGGATGCCGCATTTTCCGGCTGCGCTGACGCCGACAGGGCAGCCTCATTCTGCCCCAGCGCCAGCCCATACTCCTCCTGCTGTTCCGCTGCGATCCAGAGCCCCTGTTCCAGATAGACAGCCCGCCCCTCTTCTGCCAGCTTTTCCAGCCATTCCACGGGAATATCCAGTTCTCCCGCCGCCAGGTCGCCCTCTGTCATAAGCAGGGAATGAAGCTGCTTTTCGTCCTCAGGAAGCTTTCTCCGCTCCTGTACATGAGCCAGTTCCGCTTCCCCCGGGCGCACCAGCTCCTTTTCCCCCTTTAGCGCCTCCTCCACCGCCACATGGATCCCTCTGGGTGTAGGAGCGTAATCGTACATGACTGCCGCCTCCTGCGCCCATTGCAGGGGCAGCGACATGGGAGACGCGGTTTCCGTATAGACCTCCCGCACCAGGATCTCCCCAGTGTGGATCCGCTCCAGTATTTCCCGAACACCCGCCACGTCCCAAAGCTGATTCATACATTCCTGCCTGGTCTCCCTGATCAGAGGATGCTCTCGCTCCAGCACCACCTGCTCCAGCATCTCCGCGCTGCGCAGCCGCTGCATCCACAGAGGCTGACGCCCATTCCCACGGACTCCCATCATCAGCGCCCTGCCACAGTTGTAACGGAACGCCATGTTAAAAAGCGGTGTGGCGGGCAGCATGGCGGACAGGATCTCTTCTGCCGTTTCCACGCCGATCCGGTGCAGCAGCCTCTCCGGCATCCTTTCATTCCCATAGGCATAGAGGAGGAAACCGTCCTCCTCGTCCACGCTTCCCACGTTGATCCCCAGCGCACCTTTTGCCGCCTGTGCCGCCAGGAGCGCCAACGGACTGTTGATCTGCCGCCCGAAAACAGAATGAATCATCAGCTGGCTGTTTCCCGACCGATCCCGGAAATGCTCCGCAATGATGGTTCTGTCGTCAGGCAAACCGCCCGTCGCCCTGATCTGACGTGACAGATAGCCTGCGGAAAGGCTTGCCGCCGATCCGTCCAGCCCCAACTCCCCCAGCGCTTCCTCAAGCCTCCCATCCTGTTCCGCCTCGCCAAGCCCCCTGAGAATCCTGCCAAATGCCGCCCCTGTTTCCCGGCTCCTGCCCTTTAACTCGCCTTTCCAGAAAGGCAGCCTTGCGCCCTCCACAGGCGCCTGGGTCACTGTCACGGTATCCCTGCCGATGTCCGTCACTTTCCATGCGAACGCGCCAAGGAGGAAGCGATCTCCTTTCCGCGTCTCATAGACAAATTCCTCGTCCACCTCGCCAATCTTAACGCCCGCTTCTGTCCGCACGGTAAAAAGGCCCTTGTCAGGGATCGTGCCTCCCGCGGATATGGCAAGCATCCTGCTGTATCCATCCCCCTCTACCCGCTCATGGATCCTGTCATACAAAATACGGGGACGCACGGGCACATCCTTTCTGTGCTCATAATCGCCTGCCAGCATCTCCAAAACTCTTTTCACATCCTCCTTTGTGACGTTCCGAAAAGGCCACGCCCTGGGAAGCAGTTCCATCACCTCGTCTATCTCATAGCTTTTGAATGCGGCCATGGAGACCAGGTGCTGGGCCAGCACATCCAGACACCCCTCCGGCGGGTTGACCCGTTCCACCCTGCCCTCCCTGGCAAGCTGCGCCGTCATTCCACAAAGGACACACTCCGCCGCTGTCCTGGGGAACAGATACATGACGCTGGTTCTGGAGGGATTATGTCCGGCCCGCCCCAGCCTCTGCATGGTACCGGAGATTGTCCTGGGACATCCCACCTGCAGCACCTGATCGATCTCACCCACATCGATCCCCAGTTCCATGGAAGAGGTAGCGCACAAAAGCCGCAGCCTGCCCTCACGCAGAGATTCCTCCGTCTCCTGACGCTGCTCCTTGGAAAGGCTTCCGTGATGTACCCTGGCAAAATCTTCCCCGCCCAGCAGGTTCACATAATAGGCAAGCTTTTCCGCATACCGTCTGCCCTCCACAAAAGCGATGACACTGCGGTTTCCCTGGCAATATTGGTACACCAGCGCCGCCAGTTCCTGCCACACAGGATCTTTCCTCCGCCTGCCCGTGTCCGCGTAAGGCCCCAATATCTGAAGCTTTACCTTTTTCTCCATGGAGGGCGCCGCCACAGTCACCGCCTCCGGCGCCAGATACGCCGCAGCCCTGTCCAGAGGAGCGATGGTCGCAGACAGGCCGATGCGCTGGAGATTCCTTTTACAGAGCCCGTCCAGCCTGGCAAGGGAAAGCATCAGATGGGCTCCCCGCTTGGTATCAATCAGGGCATGAAGCTCGTCTATGATCACAGCTTTCGCAGTGCAGAGTACATTCTGCCCCGTCCTGGAAGTCAGCATCAGGTACAGGGATTCCGGCGTAATGATCAGGATATGGGGCGGTTTTCTTATCATCTGCTGCCTCTCCCGCTGGGTAGTGTCACCAGTGCGGATGGCCACAGAGACCATTTCCTCCCCTTCAATCCCCTCCAGAGGCTTCCTGAGATTTTCGCGTATATCGGCAGCCAGGGATTTTAGGGGCGACACATAGATCAGCTGCAATTCCCTCTTCAGATCACCCTCCGCCGCCTGCCTTTTCAGCCTGTCCAGAAACACCAGAAAAGCGGAGAGCGTCTTGCCCGTTCCGGTGGGGGCGGACACCAGCACATGCCCTCCCGCGGCGATGGCAGGCCACGACGCCTCCTGGACAGGCGTAGGGTTCCCCAGCCTGTCCAGAAACCATTCTGCCGTCTGTTTGTCAAATAATTGCAGGCAATCCATCATCCTGATCCCTCACAGTGATCATCGCGCATTTTGTATGCACTTTTTCTTTTATCTTATGCGTTTTTCCCTTGACAATCAATCTCTTTTTCTATATTATTGTAACTGTTCCTATCGGCGCGTGGCTCAGCTTGGTAGAGCGCTGCGTTCGGGACGCAGAGGTCGCGTGTTCGAATCACGTCGCGCCGAGTAAAGTGGGACAGCCGGAAAGCCTTATTCCATGGGCTTTCCGGCTGTTTTTGTGTCCGGGGAAAGGGTATCCGGGACTGTGGGAACCAGGGGGCAGTCCAACAAAATTCCAACAAAAGTCAGGGGGACGGGTACAGGGGTGGTATCCCATGGGGTGGTTTAAGGGTATTTCCATGGGTCTGGCATGGGGACAGGGGAAAATATTGCCGGACTGGGTGGAAAGGGATTGTAGGGGTTGATAAGGGGTTCCAACAGTCGGTGTGATGGCTGGCAGTATGGGGGATTTATTCTGGGTCTGTTTCAAATGTTTCAACTTTTTTCAGGGTCAAATGCCTGTGCCAATTCTGGTGCAGGCATCTTATTTTATTCCTGTACCCTTTTTAAAGTGCTCTAAAATGAAAGTAGGTTAAATGATATATGTTTCAGGAAGTGTTTCAAAATGGGCGATTCCGCTCTATCGGGACAGTTTTTGTGTATTGGAAGTGTACAATTGTACTGCTGGGGTAGGGTATACCTTTTTGGGACAGTTTCCCCAAAAACAGGTTTTTCAAATGGGTTTATACATTAACCGGACTGGTTAGGAAAGGGGCAGGCATCATGAAGATAGGTTATGTCAGGGTAAGCACAAAGGAACAGAACACGGCAAGGCAGGAGGAACTGATGAAGACACTGGGGGTTGACAGGGTATACATTGACAGAATGAGCGGAAAGGACACAGACCGCCCCGCCCTGCTTGAAATGTTGGGGTTCGTGCGTGAGGATGATGCTGTCATCGTGGAAAGTATTTCAAGATTCGCAAGGAATACAAAGGATTTACTGGAACTGACCGAGCAATTAAGCAATAAGCACGTGCAGTTCATCTCCCAAAAGGAAAACATTGACACGGACACCCCTACCGGCAGGTTCATGCTCACGGTCTTTGGGGCGGTCGCAGAACTGGAAAGGGAATACATCAGGCAGCGCCAGAGGGAGGGCATAGGGATAGCCAGGGGACAGGGGAAATACAGGGGCAGACCAGAAAAACAGTTGGATGGCTTTGCAGGGGTTTATGCACAGTGGAAACAGAAAAAGATCACGGCCACTTCTGCAAGCAGGCAGCTGGGGATAAGCCGGAGCACCTTTTACAGGAAAGCCAGCGCATATGAAAATGACAATGAGATCATAGACTTTTAATAACAGCCCTATATCCATGTCTGTTTCAAATGTTTCAACTTTTTTGGGGCATGGGGGATATTTAAAAACCCACCAAAAACGGCCTGTTTATTCCGTCATTTCCACCACTGACTTTTAAAAAGTACGGCGTTACAATCCCCATGGATTTGAAAGCAGGCGGTTGTTCCAGGGAAATATCTGAAAGAATGGTGAACATAAGGAAACAGGATGGCACCATAAACAACGGGACATATAAGTCTTACAAGTTTTCATGCGTGCTGGAAAATATATTCCCCCTGGGTCATCACATTATAATTCAAACAGGTCCGAGGTACCGTCGTGGGTGCAGACGGTATATCATAACCGGCACCGGAAGGGAGGATAGGGGGCCTGCTTTCAAATTCCTGCAATGGACATTCCAAAATCAGGCGATACCGTTTTGTCAAGATGTTTCAAATGTTTCAACTTTTTATGGGCAATGAAGAGGAAACCTGAATGCACCGGAAGAAAGGAATCCCCGATATAAAATCCGGGATATGCGGCGGACAAAAAATATATGCTCCCGCCCCACCTGCAATAATGTGATAGCATACCACCAACCCCAAATAAAAACAGGATACCAAAAAGAGCAAAAGGGACATAAAAGTACAATAAGAAGGTTCAGGAAACATATGGTTAAAAGGATTCAACATATAAAATGGAAATAGTTATACATGTATACATACCTGCCATGACATTAAATATAATGACGGATGTACAGGATGAATGTTTATCCTGACAGCAAAAATGATGGGTATGAAAATAAAACATGGATGTACAAAATGATATGAAAACAGCCATACATGTAAACATACCTGCCATGACATTAAATATAATGACGGATGTACAGGATGAATGTTTATCCTGACAACAGAAATGATGGGTATGAAAATAAAACATGGATGTACAAAATGATATGAAAATAGCCATACATGTAAACATATCTGCCATGACATTAAATATAATGACGGATGTACAGGATGAATGTTTATCCTGACAACAAAAATGATGGTATGAAAATAAAACATGGATGTACAAAATAATATAGAAATAGCTATACATGTAAACATACCTGCCATGACATTAAATATAATGACGGATATACAGGATGAATGTTTATCCTGACAGCAAAAATGATGGGTATGAAAATAGCCATACATGTAAACATACCTGCCATGACATTAAATATAATGACGGATCCCAAAATATTCAGGATAACCTGTTTTTCCATGTGGAATGACATCCAAATGGGGGGTGGGGAGTAAGCTGTGTCTGCCTGTCCCAAATGTCATCAAAAAAATCTTAACATACATCACAACAAAATCAAGATGCATAAGATTGCTTTCAATACATAGGTTCAGAAATTTTTTTGAAAATTTGGGATTCTTAATACATGGTCAAAACGGTCTTACATGGGGAGCAAAAACAGGGTGGACTGGTTGATAAAAATTCACGGCTTTCCGGCTACATTGGATAATTTCCCACATTATTAAGAAATTGTAACCCGTGGACAGGTAAATTGCCATGGTGGTTTTTGGGTTTTCAACATTTGACAAAAGAGAATAAAAGATGAATTTTCTTTGTGCAACTACCCTAATTTCCTGTTTGAAACCCCGGCTATTCCCACCACAGCCAAAACAGAATATCAGCGTTATAGTATTAAATGTAAGGAGCAGTTAAGAACTGCGAAACAAAATTTTAATCCATGGGAGGACGCTGATATGTGTAGGAAACTTGTAGTCGTAAACGAACTGGCACTGGGAAACCGCAACCTGGGCTTTGAAGTCCTGTCATTGCCGAAAGGAGAAATCTTAGAGTTTACCAACAGGCAGCTGAAAGACCTGATCAAGTCGGGAAAAGATGAAGTCTACGGTCTGGATATTTCCGGGGAAACAGGGGAACTGATACCTGATGAAAATTTCTTCTGCAACAACTGGATGGTCAAGAGCCACATCAACTCGCTGGTACCCAGGTTTGAGGGTGAGGGATTGGTCAACCTGTTCTACATAGTGACAGGCACCCATAAGGAGAAAGGAAACCTTGTTTATGACGTGGTATCATCAAGATATGAAAGGACAACATTTCCAGAAGAAAAGATAAAGACATTGCTGGAAATGGGAATCATCAGCGCAGGAGTAAAGCTGGAAAATGGTGAACTGGTGGCAGCCCCACTGGAGAAACCGAAAACAAGGGAAAAGAAAGGGGAAACAGCACCCTGAGGGGTGCTGTCCTTATATCAGGATATCAGTATCAGTAAATGATGACTGCCAGCATCATGGAAGATCCAGGAAAACGGAGGATAACGAATGGACAACGATAGCTTATATGAAAATGCCATGGAGGAACTCATGGACGGCATGAACGTGCTGCACCTGCTGGGGGAGGAACTCGCAGGGAACCAGGACGACCCACACATCACCAGGAGCGTGGGTGTCGTCCTGAAGATATTGCAGGCAGCATTATCAGACCTGCAGCATATGAAAAAAGAATAGGAAAATTTTGATTGCGCAATACAGCCCATGGTGATATAGTTTAACCA
>JAMPFQ010000001.1 GCA_023664345.1 Lachnospiraceae bacterium
CAAGGTCTTTCCCTATGCCAAGTTTCTGCAATCCCCACTGTCTCTTCTTAGGCACATTCCACACGGGTCACGACTACCTTTAGGGCTTCATTGTCCTTTGTCAACTTACCCACCGTATACGCCTTATTATCAGGTTTCTGTCCGTAGGGCTACGATTTCGCTATCCTTTCTTCTCGCCCACACCTCGCGGTGCAAACCTTGGGAGTCGCTATAGAGTTCATCGGTAGCTACGCCTAAGTGGACTTTCACCACAGAACACGAACATGCCCGTCATACAACGAAAACCCCAGAGGCTGCCTCCTCTGGGGTCTTCGTTTTGTATCCGCCATAAATCCTATATGTACTTCTTCAGCACTTCCACCTTATCCAGCGCCTCCCAGGGCAGGGAGATATCATCCCTCCCGAAATGCCCGTAGGCCGCTGTCTGCTTGTAGATGGGCCTGCGCAGATCCAGCATCTTGATGATGCCTGCAGGACGCAGGTCAAAGTTCTCGCGGATGATCTCCACCAGCTTCTCGTTGGACAATCTGCCTGTCCCGAACGTATCCACCATAACGGAGGTGGGCTGTGCCACACCGATCGCGTAGGACAGCTGGATCTCACAGCGCTCCGCCAGGCCTGCGGCTACAAGGTTCTTTGCCACATAACGCGCCGCGTATGCCGCGCTCCTGTCCACCTTGGTGCAGTCCTTGCCGGAGAACGCGCCGCCGCCGTGACGGGCATATCCGCCGTAGGTGTCCACGATGATCTTACGGCCCGTGAGGCCCGCGTCACCGTGAGGCCCGCCGATCACAAAACGGCCCGTGGGATTGATGAAGAACTTGGTATTCTCGTCGATCAGTTCTTTGGGAAGCACTTCATCGAACACATACTTCCTGATATCTGCATGGATCTGCTCCTGAGTCACATCCTCATCATGCTGGGTGGACAATACCACCGCCTCCAGGCGGATGGGTTTTCCGTTATCATCATACTCAACAGATACCTGGCTCTTGCCGTCGGGACGGAGATATTTCAGGGTGCCGTCCTTGCGGACTTTCGTCAGCTGTCTGGTCAGCTTATGCGCCAGAGAGATGGGATAAGGCATCATTTCCGGGGTCTCATTGGTAGCGTAGCCGAACATCATGCCCTGGTCGCCCGCGCCGATGGCTTCGATCTGTTCATCACTCATATCCCTTGCTTCCAGAGCCTTGTCAACGCCCATGGCGATATCGGGGGACTGCTTGTCCAGCGCCACCATGACCGCGCAGGTATTGCCGTCAAAGCCGGTCTTTGCATCATCATACCCAATCTCGTTCACGGTCTCGCGGACAAGGGTGGGAATATCCAGATTTGCCTTGGTGGTGATCTCTCCCGTCACCAGCACGAAACCGGTACAGCAGGCGGTCTCGCAGGCCACGCGGCTCATGGGATCCTGCGCCACGCAGGCATCCAGGATTGCGTCGGATACCGCGTCACAGACTTTGTCAGGATGTCCTTCCGTTACAGATTCGGAGGTAAATAAATGTTTTTCCATTTGTATCTTCCTTTCTTTGTATAGATTTACATGCATTTGCTGCATGAAGAAAGTCCGCTTACAAATAAGCGGACTTAAAATCTTACGATCATCGATCCTCTTATTGTTCGATTCGTTTTCGCTCAGGGAGGCACCTTCCCTCAAGGGGGTTGCCGTGGTTTCATCGATCCTATGTATCTCCACCAACTCTGAATAAGAGAAAATCTATTTAATTGTCACCAATATACTACTATAGACACAGCATCCTGTCAATAGGAATTTTAGCCTGTTTTCAGCCTGAATTTCTGGAAATCTTTCTCCGCCTGGACAAGCTCGATCTGTGCGCCCAGGCTCTGCAGCTTCAGATGGAAGTCCTCATAGCCGCGCTGGATGTATCTGATATCATCCACGGTGGACGTGCCCTCGGCGGCCAGCGCCGCAACGACCAGTGCGGAACCTGCCCTGAGATCCGGCGCGGAAATGCTGGCTCCGGTATATCGCTCCACCCCGTCTATGATGGCGGTGGTTCCCTCCACTTTGATATTGGCTCCCATCCTGGTCAACTCGTCCACATATTTAAAACGGTTCTCAAAAATGGTCTCAGTCACGATGCTGGTCCCTTTGGACAGAGCCAGCGCCACTGTGATCTGGGGCTGCATATCCGTGGGAAACCCGGGATAGGGAAGCGTTTTCACATGGGTATGGAGCAAAGGTTTCGAAGACACCACCCGGATGCAGTCATCCAGTTCCTCCACCTCGCAGCCAATCTCCAGAAGCTTCGCCGTAATGGATTCCAGGTGCTTGGGGATCACATTCTTTACCGTCACATCGCCCTTGGTGACAGCGGCGGCAAACATGAACGTGCCCGCCTCGATCTGATCAGGAATGATAGCATACTCCGTGCCATGCAGTCTCTGTACGCCCCTGATACGGATCACATCCGTACCGGCGCCTTTGATATTGGCTCCCATACTGTTCAGGAAATTGGCCAGATCCACCACATGGGGCTCTTTCGCGGAGTTCTCTATGATCGTCAGACCGTCCGCCATGGTAGCCGCCATCATCACGTTGATGGTAGCGCCCACGCTGACGCAGTCCATGTAAACATGGCCGCCTTTCAGCCGTTCGGCGCTGGCCTTGATCAGGCCGTGCTCGATGGTCACTGTGGCGCCCAGGGCACGGAATCCTTTGATATGCTGGTCGATGGCCCGGAAACCGATATCGCATCCTCCGGGGAGGACTACTTCGGCATGTTTATATTTTCCAAGGATCGCTCCCAGCAGATAGTAAGAAGCCCTGATCTTCTTAAGGGATTCCTCCTCCACTATCAAGCTGTTGATATTTCCGGCATTTACGGTCACCTTATGCCTGTCGTTGCGCTTTACCATAACGCCGATATTCTGCATGGCGCTCAAAAGTACGTTTGTATCCCATACATCGGGCATATTTTCTATATATACAGTCTCATCCGTCATGATTGTGGCAGCCAGAATAGGAAGCGCCGCATTTTTAGCGCCCCCTATCTCCACGTCACCCACTAAAGGATTACCGCCCTTGATCGCATATTGTTCCATCTATCAATACCTCTTTAAGGTTATATTTAAATTTACCACTTTTTTACTCTACCACACTTTCCTCTTTTTGTAAACTGAATGTACGTTCTGCTCCTACTCAAGGAGGGGCAGAGGGTTCACCTGCGTACCGTTGATCAGGATCTCAAAATGCAGATGGGGGCCTGTGCTGACGCCCGTATTGCCGCTGAGCGCGATCCTCTCTCCCTGCTTTACCGTATCTCCCACAGACACCAGCACCTTGCTCAGATGCCCGTATCTGGTCTGTCTTCCGTCCTCATGGTCGATATAGACCACATAGCCGTAGCCGCTGCCCCAGCCTGCCCTGGTGACCGTTCCGCCGCAGGATGCATAGACCGGCGTCCCCGTAGGCGTTGCCCAATCGACACCCTTATGATAGGTGCTGGCTCCTTTCTTGGGCGCAGGCCTCTTTCCGAATCCGGAACTCTGACGCCCGCCGGAAATAGGGCGGATATAGGTGGGCGGGATCCTGGTCCCCCGCTCTACCACTTTCGCCACTGCTTCCTTGATGATATCCTCTTTTAAGATTTCCCTGTCCACTTCCCTGTCATTCAAATAGGAGACATCCGCAACCACTCTCCTAAAACCGGCGGAGGGCTGCACATGCACCACCTGATGATTGGTATACCAGTCATCATTTTCTATATAGATGATATCCGCGTCGTAGATCTCCTCATAATCATATTCCTCCACCCTGACCACGGAAAGTTCCGGCTCCGGCACGGTGATCACCAGCTTCTGCCCGATCTGCAGGGTAGTGTTTTCATCCTCCAGGCTGTCGTTCATCTCGATGATACGGTCCATGGGAATGTTCACCTTGATGGCGATCTCGGACAGCGTGTCCCCTTTCACCACCTCATATTCCCCCGGTACCTCCTGCTCCTTGATAACGCGCTCTATGGCCTCAGAAAGTTCCGTCAGCTGGCTCTCAGGGAGATACGCTTCCACGATCTCCACGTCCTCCGCGAAGTCCATGGACAAAAGTCCCAGTTCGTAATCCCCGAAATCCTTCTCTTCCTCCTCCGTGACCCTGGTGGCGCCCATATTGGAGAGAACAGGCTGTATGCCCGCCTCCAGATGGGCATTTGCGCCGCCCTCCTGCTCCAGGGTAGTGTCCACCACATTGGAAGTCAGCACACTGAACTCCCGCCCGGGGTCATAGACCAGTTCCACCCGGAATTTGCCCTCGTTGCCGTATTTATCGATGGCCGCCTGCAGCAGCCTGCGCACATCGTCCGCACTGGCCAGGTTTACCATATATTCGTTTACCTTCAGTGTATAGGAGCGATGCATGGTCTCCTGAACGTCGCTTCTCAGCACGGCGTCCATATTGGCCAGAACATCCCTTTCCGCATCAACTTTACCCCAGAGCACTTCTTCTCCGGCTATCTGCAGATCTGTTTCCAAAAACACCATTTCATCGCTCTCCGAAGCAATGCCCCGGCGCGCCTCCACCAGCAGTTCCTCTGCCTGCTCCCTGTCTCCCAGCGTTCCCACGGCCTGTCCGTTGAGCATGATATGGAAATAATTGTCTCCCGTCTTCTCAAAGGGCGTATGGCCTTTCAGAAAAAGCATACAGCAGAATAAAGTCATCGCCGTGGTCTTAATATATGTAAATTTGTATTTTCTATTATGGTTGGTCTTCTTTTTCATAGGTTTTCCAATTCTTTATAAATTTGTAAGATCACAGTTCACACGTCAGCCTGGCAACTCAAAATCCCATGCGAGCATGGATTTTGAATATGTTAGATGGACGTGGGAACTGTATACAAATTTTATTCTATCAACAAATGAAAGGGTTGTAAAGTAACATTTCCGTGAGTTATAGTAGATATAACCGTTCCATCCCCGAAAGGAGGCCAACAGCATGGACACCCCTATCTTTTTCCATATTGACGTAAACTCTGCTTTCTTAAGCTGGTCCGCGCTGGAGCAGCTTAAGGCGGGCGGCGGGACAGACCTGCGCCTGATCCCTTCCATCGTGGGCGGTGATATGAGCAAGCGCCACGGCGTGGTGCTTGCCAAATCCATTCCCGCCAAGGCCTATGGCATCGTCACCGGCGAACCGGTGGTGAACGCTTTCCGCCAATGCCCCCATCTGGTGATGGTGCCTCCCGATCATGCTCTCTACCACGCAAAAAGCGCCCTGCTCATGGAATACCTGTCCGGCATCTGCCCTGATATCGAACAGGTCAGTGTGGATGAATGTTATATGGATTATTCCCCCATCGCGTCAGATTATACTTCCCCCGAAGCAGCCGCCTCTGCAATCAAGGACGGCGTCCGCGAGAGATTCGGTTTTACCGTGAACGTGGGCGTCTCCGATAAGAAGATCCTGGCCAAGATGGCCTCCGATCTCAAAAAGCCCGATCTGGTCCATACGCTGTATGCCCGGGAGATCCGGGAGAAAATGTGGCATCTTCCCGTTTCTTCTCTGTTCATGTGCGGAAAGTCCAGCGTGGATACCCTGCACAAACTGGGGATCCTGACTATCGGGGATCTGGCGCTCTTTGATCCGGCGATCATAGAGTCCCATCTGAAGAGCCACGGGCGGACCCTGTGGCAGTATGCCAACGGCATCGACAACTCCACGATCTTTTCCGAGCCTGCCAAGATGCGGGGGATCGGCAACTCCACCACCTTGAGCAGTGATGCCGTGACCAGGGAGGAGGCTGCCAGGATCCTGCTCTCCCTTGCGGAGTCCGTGGGAAGACGGCTCCGGGCCGACCACAGCATGGCAGGCCTGGTCTGCACCGAGATCAAATACAATACCTTTCAGTCCGTGTCCCATCAGGCGGCCCTGGATACGCCCACTTCCACCACCAACATCATTTACCGCCAGGCGCTGGCGCTGTTCGACGAACTGTGGAACGAGACCCCCATACGCCTCCTGGGCATCCGCACCAGCAAGCTGGTCCCCGACAGCGAACCGGTACAGCTGAGCCTGTTCGACTATACGGCCCCTGTGTCCGAAAAGCAGCAGAAGCTGGATGCCGCTCTCGACTCCATCCGCCAAAAGTTCGGGAAAGACGCCGTCAAAAGAGGGAGCCTTCTGGACTCCCGGGAAGAGGACTGAAAATCGCAAGTCTCGCAAAATTGCATAGAGACGCAATTTTGACTTCGCGGTGCCGTATGGTTGAACTGTTGCAAATCAACAGTTGCCTTACTGTCAGAGAAGGCTTAAACTATCTGTAAGACCACTATGGAACAGCAAAGGAGCCATCATGTCAAAAATAAAGCGCATTCTTTCCCAACACGGAGCCATCCTGCTGATTATGTTCCTTGCCGCCTGCGCAAGGCTGATCAACCTCGGCGGCCTGCCTGACGGAGTGTATCCGGACGAGGCATACAACGCCTATAACACATGGAGCATCATGACTGCCGGCATTGACAGCCGGGGATATCATGCACCCGTATACTTTGTGGCATGGGGAAGCGGCATGAGCGTTCTCTATGCATACCTTGCCCTGCCCCTTTTCCATATCTTCGGCGCCAGCATTGCCGTGTTCCGCCTGCCCCAGGCTCTTATCAGTCTGGGGAGCGTGTTTGCGTTTTACATTCTGGGCCGGGAACTGTTCGACAGAAAAACGGGATATTTCATGGCGTTCGCCCTTGCCATCAATCCATGGAGCATCATGACTGCCCGGTTTGGCCTGGACTGCAGCCTGGCTCCGGGAATGATATTGTTCGCCATGACTTTCTTCGTGCTGGGCTTAAAAAAGGGCCCCTCCTATTTTCCCGTTTCCGCGTTCTTTATGGCCGCGTCGCTGTACAGCTATGTCCTCACCTGGATCGCTCTGCCGATCCTCCTGCTCATGATACTGCTGCTCTACTGGAAGCGCATCCCCCGCAGGCCGGTCACGTTCCTTTCGGCTGCGCTTCTCGTTATCGCAGCCATACCCCTGCTGCTCTTTCTGGCCGTCAACCTGGATCTTGTGCCGGAGATCGCCACGCCCTTTTTTTCCATTCCAAAGCTGAAGGCTTTCCGTGGCGAAGAACTTGACCTCCGCCATTTCTTCCAGAACATCAGGACCGCAGCCGATATCATCCTGCGCCAATATGACGGGGAATCCCAGATCGCCAGTCCATTGGTGGGCGCTTACTATAAATTTACAACGCCATTCTTTCTTTTAGGCATACTTTTTCATGTTATCGATCTCATCAAAAACCATAAGCGCGGGGACAACGACCCACAGTACATCCTGCTGTTATGGCTCATCAGCGCTGCTTTTGTGGCTCTGATCCAGCAGCGCGTGACAATGATCCACATGAACCTGATGCACATACCGCTGATCTTTTACAGCGTATACGGCATCATACGATCCGCACGCTGTGTAAAAAGCCGGCTGCTCATACCCGCGTGCCTGCTCTTTTTCGGCATTTCTTTCGTTTGGTTTGCCTGGGATCACTGCACCTCGTCAAACACCTATTTCTTTGACGATACCGCCACTGAAGCATTGGAAGAAGCAAAAAATCTGGCCGGATCCGGCCAGACGATCACGATAGTGGGATATCCCACCATCCAGAGCGGAGTATGGATGTGGCTGGAAAAGCCGCTGCCCACAGACTTCTGCGCAAACGTAACCTATATAGACGACCCGGCCTGGGGACAGATCGGTTCCTACGGACAGTTCCGATTTGTCTACAGCATCGATCAGATCACCGGGGAGGACATTTACATCCTCCAGAAAAATGCCGCGAACCTGGAACTTCTGACAGATATGGGACTGACCGTGATCCCCCTGAACGAGCACTATCTCATCGCCTGCCCTGGCGCTTCCCCAGCCGCTCGATGATAACGCCTCCCACAAGGAATACCAGGAACGCTCCCACAGCCGATCCATAATAGGAATAACCTCTGATGCAGACAGCCCTGCAGAAAATGCAGCTGTCTGTTTCCACGTCATTCACACGACAGACATCCACCGTATCCAGGAACAGGAACTCCTTATCCGTTGACATCAGGGAAAATGCTCCGTTCGATATCTCTTTCGGCGTGATATTGGAAACGGAGACCGTGACCGTCTTTCCCCTGCATCCATCCAGTTCCACAAGGAAATCCAGAAATCCCCGGTTGCTGCATGCATTCACGTTCAGCGCCTGGGACATCACCGTGTCCCCGTCCGCAGTCACTTCCACAAGGGCTTGTGCATCCGATGAGATCCCTTCTTCATAAGAAAACGCCACGCTGACCTTTTCCAGACGATCATAGGGTATATCCATATCCTGTTCCAGACGGTCTCCCGGCTGCAGCGTGAGATCCTGCGATTCTATCACGTTCAATGTGATGTCCTCATATATGGCAGTGCGCCTGTTCCAGAATACGGCTGCCATGGCCACGATCAGCGCCATGCCTAAAACGATCCGCAGTTTCTTCAATCTCATGCCCTCCTATCTCAGAGTCCTGTATCCTTTCGCAGATGATCTATGGTCGGGCCGTTACAAGCACGTACCGCTCCAGTTCCCGGATCACTTCCGTCTCAAAGGGGACCGCCTCCAGCTCCGATACATGGAACAGGTACAGCCCCTCCTCGTCCGCCTCGGTCAGATAATTTACATTTACATAGTGGTATCTCTCCGCATAGGGAAGCAGTCCACGCTCCCCCATGCTATCCGCAGTCCCCTGAAAATACAAGGCATCGATCTCGCAGGCATACTGGGTCAGTATCTCCGCCATGGACAGGTTATACTGCCAGTCCATATGTCCGGTGATATACAGTCTCTCATACTCCTCCATCTCATCCGCCTGTTTCACCGCCTCCAGAAAGTACGCGTTAAAATAGGTCCTGATGTCCTCCCGGAAAGAAGTAAAATAAGTTCTCAAAAACAGGGCAAAACAGACCGCGTAAACGGCTGCAGCCGCAACACAGGATCCGATAAAAAACTTTTTCCACAGTCGATCTGAGAAAAACCGCCCTGCCATCCGCAGGCCGTAACCGCACATAAAGAGCAGCGGATAGAAGATAATATTGATACGGTTCACATTGACTTCAAAGGTGGTCGCTCCCACCCATACACCCATCATCAGGAATCCCCACAGGGCCAGCATCCGTGTCTTTTTCCCAGGTTCTTTCTCCCGAAACAGCTTCCGGCTAAAGCCAATGATCCCCAACGCCATAAAAGGAATGGATATATGATAAAGCGGCCCGAACGCGGGCAGTGCATTATAAAGGTGATCCGGCGTCTGCAGAAAACAGCATCTTATGGCTGCCCGGATATTCCTGCCCAGCTGGACAAAAGAGAAATTCAGGAGCAGGATATCATTGCTCCGGATACTCTCCGGAAAATAACTCATGGTAAACAAAGGGGTCTCAATGGTATCCCACCGGAACAGATTGATTGCCATGACCAGAATCTCCGGCAGCGCTACCACGCCGAAGAGCAGGACGCAGGCCAGGATCTCCCCGACTTTCAGCTGCTTCTTCCAGAGACACCACGCCGCGCAGACCACCAGAAAAGGGATCACGGAATATACGGCAACGCCATAACAGTAAAAGGTCAGTCCGAAGAAAAGCATGGACAGATACAGATACCTGCGCTTCTCAAACCCCAACAGCAGCAGATAAAATGCCAGCAGGAATACATGGGGGAACAGGTTGCAGTCCAGCGCCCACCGGCTCTGCATGAAATGCCACGGGTTGATGGCTGTCAGAGCCATCACCATCAGGGCGAACCGCTCATCGAACAGCTTTTTCCCCACCAGATAGACCAGCGCCACTCCGCCGCAGCTGATCAGCAGCGCGGGCAGACGGACTGCCACCGTCTGAAAGCCGAACAGCCTGATAAAGGGAACCATGCAATAGGACAGCAGCACGCTCATCTGCCCATACTGCCATGCCGAGAAATGGACGGGCAGACGGACACCGAAACGATCCGTTCCATACTGTGCCAGAGCCCAGCCGTCCACCGCCGCCATGGCCTCATCCTGATTGACCCCGCCCGGTATGGAGCCAAACCCGATACAGCGCACGGTCACGGCAAAGATAAATATGATCCAGAAAGCCGTGCGCCGCCATCCGGCGTCCACAGGTCTCTCATCCCGCATCTCCATCAAAACCTCCATTCCGGGACTGTCCGCCCGATCCCGCCTCTTTTCCGCAATATCCCTGCACCGCAAAAGTTCAAAACGCCCCCGCGTTATTTCCCTGATACATATAGCAGAAAAACACGATACCACAGATCAGGTGATATGCATATGTCACCAGTTCCGGCGTCAGGAGCAGCTTGTACATCAGATTTTCCCGTTTCATCGCGTTTTTCAGCATCTGCAGGATGGAGATCAGGAACACGAAGAACAAACCGTGCATATAACCCCAGGAAAAATTCATATGCTCCAGGCGGAACCCCTTTTCATACAACAGCAGGAAACTCAGAAAGCCCACAGCCATAAGCTGCCAGGCCAGACGGAAAGCGCCGTCCCTTTTCAGTTCTTTCCAGTTCAGCGCCAGCACAGACAGCGGAAAGAGCAGCGCCATCATGATGCTCAACGGGATATTTCCCGTAAAAAGATGCCACGCCTTGCCGACCTCGAAGCCTATGCCGGTCTCTTCGCCTCTGGCATTCGTGCCCATGAACACTCCCTGGAACTGATAAACCAGCAAAAGCACCGTAGGCAGGAAACAGCCGCAGAGTCTGACCGTATTCTTCCAGTACGCGAACCTCTTTGCAAAAAGCCTCCAGAAGACCGTGGCCGCCAGCACAGGGCCCAGGATGAAGGTAAAGCTTGGTTTGGTGAACGTAGCCAGGAAAACAGATATGCCTGCCAGGATCCCATCCCTCCAGGAAAACGCTTTCTCATATTCCGAAAGGACTCTCGCGCACAAAAAGAAACCGAGCACGGTAAAAGGCCGCACTGCCAGAAAGGTAGCGTTCCAGTAGGGATTGGCGGTGTAAATGCCGTTGCAGCGGTAAATGTAATCATAACTCCAGAATTTCTCCCCCCGTTCGGAATAGATCATGGACATAAAGAACAGGGAAAAAACTGCGACCGTGGATATCAGCCGCCATGACAGATTCCAGCGCACGCCCTCCCTTTGGGCGCAGTCGGCCAGAAAAGTGTTAAAATAATATTTCACCAGGATCACGCACAGGACATCCAGGAGCATGGTGGAAAACGCCACCGCAGCCTCCGGCGTGACGAAGATCATCCAGATACGGGACAGCCAGAAAAAAAGACGGTAAGGAAAGTCAAAGCCGCTTTCCAGCCCCTGTGTTTCCAGGATATAGGCTTTCATATCTGAATAATAGTTCCCCTGGTACTCTATAGCCTGCCTGTAAAAAAACACCAGCATCATCAGGGCATACAGCGCCAGAAGCATACCGAAAAAAACATGATCTGCGCATTTTCCCCGGCTCTCTTTTCCATGCTCCATTATGCCTTTCTTCCTCCGCCATTTCCTTTTCTCACACTGTACCCGAATGTGCCCAGCTGCTCGCCGCAGCAGAGGTAAGCCCCGTGGGAATAGACGATGGGGTCTGCCTTTTCCAGATGAAACTTACGCTTCTCATCCATATATCTTTCGTCCGCGTGCACCGCCGCCACCTCCGCCAGGAACATATCATGGGAACCCAGAGGCATGATCTGGCGCACTTTGCATTCAATGCTGACCGGACTCTCCGCGATCAGCGGCGCCCTGACCTGGCTGGCCGCCAGCGGAGTCAGATGCAGGGCACGGAACTTATCGATATCCCTACCGCTCCTGACGCCGCAGAAATCCGTGGCAAAAGCAAGTTCCCTTGTGGTCAGATTGACAACGAACTCTCCCGTTTCTTTCAAAACAGGATAGGAGTACCGTTTTGGACGAACCGAAATACTGACCATGGGCGGATCGGTACAGACCGTCCCCGCCCATGCGATCGTTATGATATTAAGCTTTCCGTCCCTGTCAGCCATGCTCACCATGACCACTGGCAGGGGATACAGCATATTTCCCGCTTTCCATAATTCCTTTGCCATTTAAAAGATCCCCATGACCTGCATAAGCTGCAGTGCGATGCTTCCCAGAGACGCCAGCAGCGCTGCGGCGGAGATTCCCAGGATCAATCCGGTCTTGCCTTTCATCTTGCCCACAGCGGACAGCGTTTCTGCCATCGCATCGCTCTGCTTGCTGTTCTCCTCCACCACAACGGCCTGCACATTCCGATATACCTTTACGCATTCTTTATGCACATTATCCTCCAGGGTGGTGAATTTCTCCGTCAGCTTGTTCTCATCCAAATCTTTAGGCGCCTCCGCCTGACGTTCCAGCTTGTCCAGGGTAGCGCTCACCTGACGGTTCATGCCGTCCAGCTTCTCGCCCACCTGGCGGTTCAGGTCGCCCAGCTTGTCTTCCATCTGCTGTCCCACCGTACCCAGCTTATCGCCTACCTGCTGCTCCACCGTGCCCAGCTTATCGCCCACCTGCTGCTCCAATGTACCCAGCTTATCGTTCATCTGCTGCTCCAGCGTGCCCAGCCTGCTCTCCAGCTGCTCTCCCATGGTCCCCAGCTTGCCGCCGGTCTGCTGTTCCATGGCTCCCAGCTTGTCGCCCACCTGCTGCTCGATGGCATCCAGCTTGCCGCCCAGCTGCTGCTCGATGGCATCCAGCTTGCCGCCTATCTGTTCCAGGGCTTCTATCTGTCCGCCTGCACGTTCCAGGACCTCCAGTTTAGCGCCCACCTGCTTCTGCATCGCGTCCAGTTTATCCCCGACCTGCTGCTCCAGGGCATTCAGCTGCCGTGACATCTGCAGCTGCAGTTCTTCCATTCCCCGGGAATCCGTCTGGATTGCCCTGATCTTCGCTATCCCCTCGTCCACCAGACGGTTCACATTATCTCCGCTTATCTGAGAATTCCTCAGCTTGGCCGTCTCTTCATCCAACAGTCTCTGCAGCTGTTCCAGGCATCGGTAATACTCCGCTATCTGCGCTTTCAGCTTGTTCATTTCTTCCATATCCGCAGCCGTATTCGCCTGTATGATATCCTGCGCAGTCAGCCTCTGCGCCAGCCTGTCCATAAAAATATCCATTGTATACCCTCCTGCCCGCTCCGGCGGCATTGATCCAATGATCGGAAATATTTTACCTTGCATGAAAATATTTTATCATTTTTTTCTTTCCATTACAAGACATTACTGCACTTGTCACAGCTTTTACATTTTTGTGCATTTTGTACAGTTTATCCCGGAAATTCATTTTGATCTTATAACATTCACCAAGTCTTTACATGTTGTTCATAATTTGTTCATATTTAATTGTTATACTTTATCTATAAACAGATGCAGACTATTAGATAATTTTTTCATAATAGCCCAGATGCCGAAAGGTGTCTGGGCACTCCTCATTTTCAGCCGCATCCCCGCATACTGACCGGATAAAAACAGGGCATCCGCCGAACCGGGAATCCTCTTTCCGGTAAGCAAATGCCCCTTTTACGTTCTCAGGCTTTCGGTCAGATTACCTTTTTTTCCGTTTTTTCCGCATCGGCTTCCGCTCCCTGTACGATCGCCAGGATCTCCTCATTCAGGGAAAGCATCCTGGCATCCAGATCCGTCACCATCTTGGCACACTCCACCAATTCGCTTTTGATGTGATCCGGTGCATCCCCCTCAAACTTATAGTGGATCTTATGCTCCAGGCTGGCCCAGAAATCCATGGCTACCGTGCGGATCTGGATCTCCACTTTTGTATCCACATTACGGTCGGACAGATAGACTGGCAGCGTGACGATCATGTGATAACTCTTATACCCGCTGGCTTTGGGAAAAGTGATATAATCCTTTACCGCGATGACCTTGATGTCCCTCTGTTCACGGATCATATCCGCAATGCGGTAAATATCCGATGTGAACGAGCATATGATACGGATTCCCGCTATATCGTTCACATATCTCACCATATTGTCGATGGTAGATGCGTAACCATGGCGTTTCAGCTTCTTCACAATGCTCTCCGGGGTCTTGATGCGAGCCTTGATATGTTCGATGGGATTATATTGATGTACATGCTGAAATTCATCGTTCAGTATTTCCATTCTGGTCTGAATCTGGCGCAGCGCCGCATTATAGACCAAAGTGACCTCTTTCCAGCTGTCGATCCCATCCCCGTTGTCCACTTTTAAATCCATAACTACTCCTTTGTCAGAACTTCTTTCAAATATTTCACATTCAGTATAACATAAAACGTATTGAAAATGTATATTATTCACAAATTTTTAATTTTTTTCAGCAACAGTTCAGCCAGTGCATGTAAATTGAGAAAGATCGTGCTTGCACGGATCTTACGAAATTTATATGCACGGAGGGAACGCCATTCTATGAGCAAAGAGAGCTGCGGAGCAGCGGAAAGCGCCGCAGGCGCGGCTTTGCGAATGGCGTGGGCTGAATTGCTGCTGGTTTCTCCTTTTTTTAATCCACATCTTTCTATATATATGACCGCTCTTCCAAAATATGCATTGCAAATCTTAGTTTAAAACGGTAAAATCAGTATGACTGTTTCCATAACAGGGGAAAGGAGTAGGAAATGTTTCGTCTATGGGCAAAGATCTTTCAAGATGGTCATATGCTGAGAGATATCTGTATCGCGGACGACAGCAACGATACCCGCACGCACAAAGTATTCCGCGCATTGGAAGAAATATGCTGTGAATTCGATCTGGGAAAGCCGATCTGGCTGGACAAGACTGTCTCCGATTTCAAGCGCCACAGCAGGGCGCGGTTCACGCAGGACAATTTTATAGAAACGATCGACTTCGATCATCTGGAGATCCAGATGATCGAAGAAGATTGATATTGACATTTTTATTTTTCTGATGTAATATCCTCTTGATGATACATAGTTTTCAAAACTACATGTTATAATATCGGTAAAATACCATGTGGTTTTCGTCAAAGAACACCGCAGGCGGCGATCAGAACAGGAGGATACTATGCAGATAACGATCAGAGAACCCGGTAGCGCCATCACTCATTTTATAGGCATGATGCTTGCTGTTTTCGCGGCGGTACCGCTTTTGGTCAAGGCAGGCATCACATCCGACGGAAGCCATTTTACAGCAATGGCCATATTCATGGCCAGCATGATACTGCTCTACGGCGCAAGCGCCATGTATCATTCCGTCAATCTGTCAGGAAAAAGCCTGCGCGTTTTTCAGAAAGTGGATCATATGATGATCTTCGTCCTGATCGCGGGCTCCTATACCCCGGTCTGCCTGGTGGTACTGGGCGGAGATGTGGGATACAGGCTCCTGGCGCTTGTCTGGGGGATCGCCCTGGCGGGCATGGTGATCAAGGCCTGCTGGATCACCTGCCCCAAATGGTTTTCTTCCATCCTCTACATCGCCATGGGCTGGGTCTGTGTCTTTGTCTTCGGGCAGCTGTTCGATACCCTGTCCACCACGGCTTTCCTGTGGCTGCTCACAGGCGGGCTGATCTACACCGCAGGGGGCGTGATCTATGCCTTGAAGCTTCCGCTATTTAACGCAAAGCACAAGGCATTCGGATCACATGAAGTCTTCCACCTGTTTGTGATGGGAGGGAGCATCTGCCATTTTATATTTATGTATCTGTATGTGGCGTAGATCACTGGTTCGCCATGGCGCTCAGTTCCGCCAGCATTGCAGGAAGCTTTTCCTCCATCTCCTCATCCGTGAACTGACAAGTGCCCACTTTCCGGTGTCCGCCGCCGTTATATTTCAGCATCAGCCTGCCCACGTCCACATTGGAGGTACGGTTTAAAATGCTGTAGCCAACCGCTGCCGAGCAGCCTTTTCCGCCGCGCCCGCTGACGATCCACGCGGAGATGTTCTGTTCCGGATACATGCTGTAGATCATAAAACGATTGCCGGTATAGATCGGATCCACGCCTCTCAAGTCGGAAATGATCACATTGCCGTCCACGCGGGTATATTTCAGCACCATCTCCTTGAACTTCTCCGTCTGCTCGTTGTAGACCTCGATCCGCTCCTGCACATCGGGAAGCGCCAGTATCTCTTCCGTGGTCATGGTACGGCATGCTTCCAGCAGCTTCTCCATAAGCTGATAGTTGGAGATGGAGAATTGTCTCCACCTGCCCAGCCCGGTCCTGGGATCCATCAGGAATCCCACCAGGATCCACCCCTTGGGGTTCATGACTTCATCTACCGTCAGATTGCCGGAATCCACTTTGTCCACAGCTTCCATGATCTCACCAAACTGCGGGAAACGCTCTTCCCCGCCGTAGTACTCATAAATGATCCTGGCGCAGGAAGGGGTGATACGGCTCTCTCCCTTATATTTTCCCGCCAGCTGCAGTCTCTCGTGCTCGCTGGAATGGTGATCGAACCAAAGGCCACAGCCCTCCACATAGGGCACATTGGCAAGGCAGTCGTTTTCATTGATCTCGATCAGGCCATCCTGCAGATCCTTGGGATGCGCGAATTTCCAGTGATCGATGATCCCTACCTCCAGCAATAACGCGCCGCATACCAGACCGTCAAAATCAGATCGTGTTACTAATCTCACTTATTCTTCCTCCTGTCTTTCGCTGTATTTTTTCTTTAATGTAAATATTTTATCACCTTTCTCCTCATATTTCCATCCTAATATAAAAAGAGTTTGCGCACAGACATTCCCAGAACCCGATCAGTCTTGACTTCTCCGATCCCTTACCGGAATGTAAAGCGTCATCCTGGTGCCTGTTCCCACTTCGCTCTCAGCCTGTACTTCAATGCCCAGGTGCCGGAAGACGCGGCGGCACAGATACAGTCCGATGCCCGTGGATCTTTCGTCCATCCGACCATTATATCCGGTGAAGCCTCTCTCAAAGATCCGGGGCAGATCCTCCGGGCGTATGCCGATCCCGGTGTCTTCCACGCAGAGGACGACGCGCTCCTCTTCCTCACTTGTCCGGATGGTGACGCGTCCCTGTTTCGTATATTTAACACTGTTGGAGATCAGCTGCCTGATGCAGAAGCCGAGCCATTTTTCATCCGTCAGCACTTTCATGTGCATTTCCTGCAATTCCAGGCTCAGGCCTTTATTGATAAAGAGGATTGAAAAATCCCTCGCTGTCCGTTTCAGGATGTCATAGAGATCATATTCTTTCAGCACCAGGTCGGAAGACAGGCTTTCCAGGCGTTGAAAAGCAAGCACCATCTCCACATACTGTTCGATCTTCCACAGTTCTTCCCTCAGGAAAAAGCTGTTCTTATCCCCCTCTCCTCCATTTTCCAGCAATAGTTTCATGGCGGCGATGGGCGTCTTGATCTGATGAGTCCACATCAGGTAATAGTCATTACAGTCAGCGGCTTTCGCCTCCCACTCCCCCCGTTGTGCCCCCCCGGCAGCGTTTACGGCTTCCAGCAGTTCCAGCAGTTCTTCCCAGAGCGTGCTGCCCTCCTCCCGCAGCCCTTCCGTCAGAAGTTCTCCGGACTGTTCATAATGCCTGACTGTGTCCTCCAGCTTCCTGCAGCGCCTCACATAAGCGGTTCCTTTCCATATCCCTGCTGCCCCCCAGAAGATCAAAGCCAATATCGCCCCATACAGGAGTTTGGGAAGATTTTCGATATGGTAAAGCCCGCCCACCGCCAAAAACAGGAACACCGTGATAAGATACAGCGCTGCCGCCACTCTCTTTTCCCTCAAAAAACGGATCCAGTATCTCATGGTCATACCACCATATATCCCAGCCCTTTCCTGGTCTGTATATACTGCGCCGCCGAAACGCTCTCCATCTTTTTGCGCAGCCTTGTCATGTTCACGGTCAATGTGTTGTCGTCCACAAAGCAGTCGTTATCCCACAGACGCTTCATGATAGCCTCTCTGGAAACGGGTTTTCCCCCATTTTCCAGCAATAACTGCATGATCCGAAATTCATTCCTGGTCAGTTCCAGTTTCTGGCCGTTGACCAGAAGAGAAGCGTCGGACAGATCCAGGATCAGGCCATTGTATTCGCATACATCCGTCTGGTTCCGGAACGCATAAGCGCGCCGGAGCAGCGCCTGCACTTTTGCAGACAATACTTCCAGGTCAAAGGGCTTGGCCACAAAGTCGTCGCCGCCCATATTTACCGCCATCACAATGTTCATATTATCCGACGCAGAGGACACAAAGATGATCGGCACCTGGGAGATCTGCCTGATCTGTCCGCACCAATAATGTCCGCTGTAGAAAGGCAGCCCGATATCCAGAAGCACCAGATGGGGCCTGTGCTCCGCAAACTCTGTCAGCACTTTGCGGAAATCCTGTGCGCAGGCAACCTCATAGCCCCATCGGGTCAGATAACTGCTCACCTCTCCCGCGATCACCGCGTCGTCCTCCACAATAAAAATCCTGTACTGTTCCATGGCAACTCCTCAAATTCGGATGAAGAAAGTCTGCAAATCAGACTTTCTTCACGCTAGTCATGCCTGTCCCCGCTGTCACAGATCTCACAGAATCTGGCGGAAAACGCCGGTTCCTCTCCCCCCGCATAGAGATGGGAGATATCCCCGAAACTGCTGACACGGAAGACGGCCTTTCCCTCCCTGCGCTCTTCCGTATACACAGTGGTCACGGAGGAAGGCGCCGCACACATGTGATGCCATAAGATCATGGGGGACACATTCATCAGGTGGCTCAACAGCACACACTCCACCCCGAAATGGCAGAAAAACGCCAGCACATCCCGATTGCCCCTTTGGGTGTGGTAAAAGGCGCCGTTCCTGACATAACCATGCTCCGCAAGCACTCCGTCCAGTCCCTGCACCACTTTGTCATACATTTCCCCCACATGTCCCTCTCGCATGATCTCCGTGGAAGCCCATCTCTCCTTGTCAAAATACGCCGGTTCCGCCGTCCAGTCCTGGGGCAGCCAGTCCCATGCGATCATTCTCCCCGGAGCCACATCAGGGCGCAGGATCCGGGGCGGAAATTCCTGCAGCCAGTCACATTCTGCCGCAGTCCGTCCCATTTTTTCCAAAGTCAGGGACGCCGTGTCCCTGGCACGTCCCAGGGGAGATACGTAAAAGTCCGTTATTTCCGTTTTTCCCATTCTCTCCGCCAGCAGGGCCGCTTCCCGCCAGCCTTTCTCCGTAAGGGAATCCTTTTCATAATCAGGATCTCCGTGCCGTATGATCAAAAGTTTCATCTGTGTTTTAAGTCCTCCTATTCCAGTTCCGTCTCTTCTCTTCAGCACCCCTTGCTCTGAAAGAAATTTCATCTGCATAAAACGCAGCTGAAAATTTCTTTCGGGTGCTTCCGTTCCGAGACTGTTCCAGTTCCTGCTTGCAGGAACTTGTTCCGCTCTCTTCTCTTCAGCACCCCTTGCCATCCCTCACCCGAACACCACGTCCAGAACCATCATCAGCACGAAGCCTGCGGCGGCGCCGATGGTGCCGATATTGGAGTGCTCCCCCAACTGGGATTCGGGGATCAGTTCATCCACCACCACATAGATCATGGCCCCCGCCGCAAAGGCCAACAGATAGGGCAGGACCGGGACCACCTGCTCCGCCAGCAGTATGGTTACCAACGCGCCTATGGGCTCCACCACCCCCGACAGCATGCCATACAAAAAGGACTTCCCCCGGGAGGAACCGACGCTCCGCAGGGGCATGGAGATAATGGCTCCCTCCGGAAAATTCTGTATGGCGATCCCCACCGCCAGCGCAGATGCTCCCGCCATGGTAATGCCCGTATTTCCCACCATAGCGCCTGCCACGGCCACGCCCACCGCCATGCCCTCGGGAAGATTATGCAGCGTGACCGCCAGCATCAGCATGGTGGTCTTCTGCAGATCGGACTTTACCCCTTCCGGCTTCTCGCTGTCCATATGCAGGTGAGGCACCACACTGTCCAGCAAGAGCAAAAATCCCACACCCAGCAGAAAGCCTGCAGCTGCCGGGAGCCACACGCAGCCCCCCTGCTCCTCCGCCATCTCAATGGCAGGAAGCAGCAGTGACCACACGGAAGCCGCGATCATCACTCCCGCCGCAAATCCCAGAAGCATCTTCTCCAGCTTCCGGTTCATATCCTTTTTCATAAAAAACACCATTGCCGCACCTATGGAGGTTCCCAGAAAAGGGATCAGCAATATCAAAAAAACTTTCATCATATCAGACCGCCCGCTTTCTTTTCGTTCGCTGTTCACAGCAGTTCATACTATTGATAGTATGTGATACCGGTTGTTCAAAATGCATGGATCATTGCCCGCGGAAATAATCCAGCCTGCGCTCCTGGCAGGTCTCCGTCTTTTGACGGAAAGACCGTTTTGCCATGAAACACAGGCTTGTTGTCATTCTCCTGTAACCGGCAAAGCAGGCATATATGATATCCTACCTTATTTTGCCTGATTTTTCCTGCTTCGTCAACTGTCAGTTTCTATTCTCCTGCAATGCGGGTAACAGTTCAGCCATGGAAAGATTCACAAGCTGTGCGTGGGTGCTTGCACACTAAGCACTGATTGCGAATCATTCCATGAGCGGAGCGCCCTCAAATGAAATCAAAGACCCCGCAGCAAGCTGACGGGGTATCAATCTTGCAACGCAGCAAGCTGCGGGGTATTTGACCCTCGCGGCATTCGCCAAGGTCCTACGGACTTTGGCTCATTGCCCGCGGGAATAAAAGATGAGCCGCAAAGCGGCGACGGATGCGAAGCAGACGCTTTTATGAATGTGAGGGCTGAACTGTTACCAATGCGGTCATTCCTCAGGCAGGTTTCCGAACCGCCGCGCCGTCTACTTTCAGGCATCGAACCGCGTTCAGCACCGCCAGCACCATGACTCCCACATCCGCGAAGATCGCCAGCCACATGCCCGCATACCCCAGCGCTCCCAGAACAAGGCAGACCGCCTTGACTGCCAGCGCGAACACGATATTCTCGTAGACAATGCGCAGGCATTTTCTGGAGATCCGCATGGCCATCGCGATCTTCTCCGGATTGTCGTCCATCAGTACGATATCCGCCGCCTCGATCGCCGCGTCGGAGCCAAGGGCTCCCATGGCGATGCCGATATCCGCCCTGGAAAGCACCGGAGCGTCATTGATACCGTCACCCACAAAAGCGAGGATCTCTTTCGGCGCTTTCTCCGCGATCAGCTTCTCTACCGCCTCCACCTTATCCGCGGGAAGCAGTTCGCTCCTTACCTCATCCAAAGCCAACAACCCCGCCACATGATCCGCCACCGCCTTGCTGTCCCCGGTAAGCATCACTGTCTTTTTCACTCCTGCCGCCTTAAGGCCTGCAATGGCGGAACCTGACTGCTCTTTTACCACGTCGGAGATCAGGATATATCCGGCATAGGCTCCCTCCACCGCCAGATGGATCACCGTGCCGATCCCCGTATTCTCCGTGTAGGGGATTCCCAGCTTCTTCATCAGTTTTGCATTTCCTGCAGCCACCGTCACACCCTCCACGGAGGCTGTCACACCATGACCACCGATCTCTTCCACATCGGTCACCTTTGTCTGATCGATTTCATACCCATAAGCCTCTTTCAGGCTCCTGCTGATGGGGTGAGTGGAATAGCTTTCCGCACAAGCCGCGTATTTCAGCAGTTCCGTCTCTGCCTCCGTTTTGCTCTCCGCGCAGCTTTTCGCAAACGCTTCGGAGGGACATATTTTTGTCACCTCAAAGACGCCTTTCGTCAGCGTACCGGTCTTGTCAAATACCACATACTTCGTCTGCGCCAGCGCCTCCAGATAATTCGACCCTTTCACCAGGATGCCGCAGGCGGAGGCGCCGCCGATCCCGCCAAAGAAACTTAAGGGAATGGAGATCACCAGTGCACAGGGACAGCTGATGACCAGGAAAGTCAGGGCACGGATCACCCACACATCCCAATGGACGGGATTGCCCATAAGCAGGCTGACGATATTGGGAATGACCGCCAGTGCCAGTGCGCTGTAGCACACCGCAGGGGTATAGTATTTTGCAAATTTGGTGATGAAATTCTCGGTCTTTGCCTTTTTCATGCTGGAGTTTTCCACCAGATCCAGTATCTTTGACACGGTGGACTCCCCAAATTCTTTGGTGGTGCGTATCTTCAGCAGTCCAGTGATATTTACACAGCCGCTGATGACTTCTTCCCCTTCTTTTATTTCGCGGGGAACGCTCTCGCCGGTCAGGGCGCTGGTGTTCAGGGTGGAGCTTCCCTCCGTCACCACGCCGTCCAACGGGATCTTCTCGCCGGGACGCACTACGATAACGGATCCGATCTCCACATCGTCCGGATCCACCTGTTCCAGTTCGCCGTTCTCTGTCTCAATATTGGCAAAATCAGGCCTGATATCCATCAGCGCCGTGATATTCCTGCGGCTCTTTCCCACTGCCACCGCCTGGAACAGCTCCCCGATCTGATAGAACAGCATAACGGCCACTCCCTCAGCAAATTCCCCCTCCTGACCCCGGGCTTCCTGATAGACACCCAAAAGCATTGCGCCCACGGTAGCCACCGCCATCAGGAAATTTTCGTCAAATACTTCGCCATGGATGATCCCCAGCGCCGCCTTGCGCAGGATGTCATAGCCGATCACCAGATAGGGGATCAGGTACAATGCAAATCTGGCATAGCCCTGTATCGGCACAAAATACAGCACCACCATGAGGATTGCGGCGACAATGATCCGGTACAGAACCTTTTTCTGTTTCTTAGTCATATCAGTTCCTCCAAGTTTCCTGCCAGAATCCGGACCTCTCTCAAAGGGGCAGTCCCCCATTCACACGGAAGCGCATTTGAGAGCCGTCCGCCTCTGTCTTCCCGTCCGACCGCCGCGTCAGTCCAGAAAGATCTCGCAGTCGTCCTCCACCTTTTTGCATGCTTTCAATACTGCCTGCATGACTGACTTGTCATCGGTTCCTTCAGCAAATTCCACTTTCATCTTCTGGGTCATAAAGCTGACCGTAACATCCTGCACACCCTCCACTTTCTTAGCTGCCTCTTCCATCTTCAGGGCACAGTTTGCGCAATCCACTTCGATCTTATAGGTTTTCTTCATCTTATCTTCCTCCACTCGTTTTTATTGAATACTTGAACCACTGTTCATATGTTTATGTTACCATATTTCTCTTGTTTGTCAAGAGATATTTTTATAAATTTCCTGTTGACATTCTGTTTTAAATAGTGTACTCTATTTCCATCAAGAGTAATTCGATGAATCGTGTAATCAACACATTCCGGCATATCTGCCACTTACTCAGGACATTATACAGTGGCGGAGGTGCTTGTGTTTTCCTCTGCGCTGCCACAAAGGAGGTAGCCATATGGGGAAAACCGATAACATCATGTATCGCTATATGAGCAATAAAGAACGATTTGCCGATTTGTTTAATGGAATTCTTTTCCAGGGCAGGAATATCATTCTGCCGGATCAGCTGTCAGAAGCTTCCGGTAAATATACCGCTATTTCACAGGAACTGATCAAGCGCTCCCGCAAACAACATTTGTTGAACCGAAACCGCGACATCAAAATGCTGTTACAATCCGGTGGCGTCCTGCGCATCCTGACTGTGGAGAATCAAAAATACATTGATTACTCGATGCCCTTGCGCTGCATGGAATATGATGTCCTGGAATACAGGAAGCAATTAGACGAATTGAGAAATTCCAATCAGATACATAAAGCCTTCACAACAAAGGATGAATTCCTCTGCGGGCTGAAATCTGACAATCGGCTCTCCCCGGTATACACCATATGCCTGTATCATGGAGAAGCCGACTGGAATGGGCCATGGAGTCTGGCCGATATGATGGATTTTCAGAGTGATACGGATTTATTTCGCCCTTTCTTTGCCGATTATCCATTCCGGTTGTTCTGCATCAACGCCCAGCCGGACTTTGAGACATTCCATTCTGAATTGAAATTGTTCTTCATGGCCCTAAACCAGCGCGGCAACCCGGACGGCCTGCAGCAGCTGATGACGGAATATGATGCATACCAGCATCTTTCCCCTGACACGGCGGAAACCCTGGCAACGCTTTTGGATATGCCGCAGATATGGGAAAAGCGGGAAGAATATATGAATCAAAACAGGGAGGATTACGATATGTGTTACGCAGTGCAAAAATGGCATGAACAGGACATAAGCAAAGGCATGGCTCTGGGTCGGGAAGACAAAACCAGACAAATTGTCACAAACATGCTCAAAAGAGGCTTCTCAGACGAGGACATTTCCGCCCTGGCGGAATGCAGCCAGGCAATGATTGACGAAATGAGGGGAACGCTCACATAAAAATAAAGATATCACGTCCCTGCTCACGCAATATCCTTTATCAATGGCTCTATTTTCACTGTCAGCCTGCACGAGGACACTTTCGCGCCGTCCATCCACAGTTCATATTCCGCCCTGATTTGCAGGTGGTTTTCTTCTTCTGTGTACAGGATCCGGGAAGTGGCTGTCTCCATCCGCAGCATTCCAAAAGGCGTGGCGTAATCCACAACATGGCTTTTTCCGGTCTCAAAGACCATCCGGCTGTTTACCGCTCCCTTTCTGTTCAGTTCCAGCAGGTTACCTTTCAGCTTTAAACTGTTTTTAACAGAAGTTCCGGAACCCTCCTCTGTTTCTTCATAGAAAATATAGTGGCTTCCGTTTTTAAAAAAATATTCTCCGGGCACACTTATCTCCATGCGGCTTATTTCCGTCTCTGCATCCCTATGTACCCCTTTGACCGTTATTTTGACATCCTTTGTCACCTTGACCTCCATACAGATCCATCGCATCACACCCGCTGACAGCATAGATCTTTGTCAGCAAAACTTTCAATAGTCTTCTATATGAACCGTCTTTGCCGATAAAATGCCATACTTGATAATAGAATTGGCAAACCGCACGAACTTCTCCGCCTTATCGCTCACATAGAACTGATACCGGTTACTGCCCAGTCCCGGCTCTTCCTCGTTTAACAGGTTCATCTGTCCCAGCATTTCCTTTAATTCCATTGCGGTCTCATAGGCGGGATTCACCAGAGTCACCTGACCGCCCGCGATCCTGCCCAGGGTGGAACGGATCAGCGGATAATGGGTACAGCCCAGGATCAGCGTATCGATGTCGATATCGATCAGTTCCGTCAAATACCGCCTGGCGATCTCGTCCGTCACGGGATCCTCCCAGAGTCCTTCCTCTATCAGGGGAACAAACAGCGGACAGGCTTTACCGTAGATCTTCACCTTTTGATTCAGTTCCTTTATGTATTGATCATACATACCACTGCCAATAGTCGCTTCCGTGGCAATGACGCCGATCCTGCCGTTCTTAGTGGCTTCCATGGCCGCTTTCGCGCCGGGCTTCAGCACACCGATAATGGGGATATCCGTATCCTGTTCCAGGACATCCAGGGCATACGCGCTGGCGGTATTACACGCCACCACGATTGTCTTCACCTGAAAGGTGCGCAGGAAACGCACGATCTGTTCCGAAAAGCGGGTCACCGTATCCTTTGATTTACTGCCATAGGGAACCCTGGCCGTATCCCCAAAATATATGATCTTCTCGTTAGGTATCTGGCGCATGATCTCCCTCGCCACCGTAAGACCGCCCACTCCGGAATCAAAGACGCCGATGGGAGCGTCCTTACGGAGCAGCGCCGTTTTGATCTGACTCATCCAAAGCCTCCATGAATTTATTCCATTCCATGAGCAGTCTGCTGCGGAACCTGATCTCGTTCCTGTCCGCTTTCAGAAGCTTCCAGTAAATATCCTGTTCTGTGGAAAGATCCTCTCCATCCTGCCCGCTGTCACCGCATATCCTGTAGGTGTCCGTGGTGAGGACAAGTTCGGGATACAGCACACCCCACCATCCGAAAACTCCGCAAATACACATGATTATTTTTATTCCTGTCCAGATCTTTTTCATGTCAGTCTCCATTTCCGTTTTGATAAATGGAAGTATTGACATGATCCGGGAAAATATGCAATTCCTTTTACAACTTCTGCCGATCCAGACGGATCTGGCGGATAATGGATCTCTCCTGATTATCTATATGCGTTTTTGCCGCCTGAGATGCTGTCTCCTTATCTTTTTGCACAATGCTCTGATAGATGATCCTATGTTCCTCCACCAACCGCTCATGCTGGCTGCTGTCTTTTATATATTCGAACCGATAGCGGTACATCTGCTCCGACAGATTATTGACCAGCTGGATCAGCCTCTGGTTTCCGGTGGCACGGACAATGATATCATGCAGCGCCACATCCGCCTGGGCGATCTTCTTCACATCTTTCGTCTTCACAGCCGCCTCAAATCCGTCGCAGGCTTTCCGCAGCTGTTCCAGTTCCTCCGCTGTGATCCTGTCGCAGGCAAGCTCCACACAGAGGGCATCCATGGCACGGCGCACTTCCAGCACATCGTTCATGCTCTTTTCCGTGATCTGCGCCACCTCCGCCCCACGTCTGGGTATCATGGTCACCAGCCCCTCCAGTTCCAGCTTGCGTATGGCTTCCCGGATGGGCGTCCTGCTGACGCCCAGCTTGTTGGCGAGATGGATCTCCATAAGACGCTCACCGGGCTTCAGTTCGCCGGTCAGGATCGCCTGCCGCAATGTGTTGAACACTACATCTCTCAGCGGTAGAAATTCGTTCATATTTACCTGTAGATTATCCTGCATTTCTCTCCTCTTTCCCGATCGCTGCAAAACCGTTCCACAGCCGCTTCCTCAATGCCGTTTGCTTCCTCGGATATCACTCAGCAAAATGTGGTGACAAATATCTGTTTTGCCAGCCGTTCCTGTTCCAACCGATCCAGCGCCACCTCTGCCGTCCGCCTCTCCAGAAAAATGCCGAACACCGTGGGGCCGCTGCCGCTCATCAGACTGTTCACCGCTCCCAGTTCTTTCATCCTCTGCTTTAGTTCATCGATCACAGGGTACGCCGGTATGGTCACGGTCTCCAGCACATTGTCCATGCGGTCCAGGATCCCCTGCAGGCTTCCCATGCCGATTGCTTCCACCATGCCGTCAATATCGGGATGCTTCTCTATCTTTTCCAAGTCAAGACGCTCATACACGTATTTCGTGGAAACACTGATATCGGGCTTTGCCACCACCACATAACACTCCGGCGCCAGTTCCAGGGGTGTCAGCTTTTCTCCGATGCCCTCCGCCAGCGCCGTTCCGCCTATGACACAGTAGGGCACGTCGGCGCCGATCTCCACACCCAATTCCATCAGTTCCAGCAGGCTGACATCCAGACCGAACAGACGGCTGATGCCTTTCATAGCGGCCGCGGCATCCGTGCTGCCTCCTGCCATTCCCGCCGCTATAGGGATATTTTTCTGCAGATGGATGCGGATACCCTCCTGAATATGATATTTTTCTTTCATCAGTTTTGCCGCCTTGTAAATAAGATTGTTCTCATCTGTGGGCAGTTCCGCCGAATCTGTGGTGATCTCTATACCGCCTTCCGTCTTTTCAAATGTCAGTTCGTCATAGATCCTCACCGTCTGCATCACCATCTTTACTTCATGGTAGCCGTTGGGCAGCTTTCCGACCACATCCAGCCCAAGATTGATCTTACCATACGCTTTGATCTGAAATTTCATTCCAACAACCATGCCTTTCCACTTGTATAATGATGTATTTTGTATACATAGATTGTATCTTATTATAAGTAATTTTACATTTATTGTCAATCAGGCCTAATATTTTCCCCTAAATTATCCGATACAAATAATACAATCACGGATGATGCGCCCAGAAATGGGTAGAACGCGGCGATGCTCGCCAGAAAAGAGGTATATTATGAGTGTAAATGGAGTTACACAGACACAGGCAGGCGCCTACACCTATGCTTCTTCTGCTGCCAGTGCGGAGAACACAAAGACCACATCTGCAAAAGAAAACACTTCTGCTGCTGCCGATACCGGTGTGGTATATGAGCCTTCAGGGGAAACTGCTTCTTCTTCCACCAAGAAGACTTATACACCCGATACCAACCTGATCAACAAGTTAAAGGCTGATGCAGATGCGCGTACATCACAGCTTCGCTCTCTGGTAGAGAAGATGATGTCCGGTCAGGCAAATGCTTACGGCAATGCAAACGATATCTGGTCTTTCCTGCGCAAGGGCGACTACACGGTAGATCCCGCTACCAAGCTTCAGGCTCAGCAGGATATCTCAGAGGATGGCTACTGGGGTGTAAATCAGACTTCCGACAGGATCATCAGTTTTGCTACCGCATTAACCGGAGGCGATCCTGACAAGATCGAAGAGATGCGCGAGGCTTTCAAGAAAGGCTATGCGATGGCTGAGAAAAAGTGGGGCGGTCAGCTTCCCGAGATTTCCCAGAGAACTTATGACGCTGTTCTGGAGAAATTTGACAAAATGGCTGCGGAAGCAGGCATCACGGAATAAACTGCCGTATATTTCAAAGCGCCGTCCTTGGGACGGCGCTTTCTCATATCAATTCCCTTTGACGACCAGAAGCTTCTGTCCGGGCTTGATCTCATCACTTTCCAGTTCGTTCAGTTCCCTCAGACTTTCCACCGGCACATAATACTGCTTGCCGATGTTCCACAGATTGTCTCCCTCTTTCACCATATAGACCACCATTCCAGGCAGGTTGCTCATGCGGGTCATATCCAGGTCGGAAACGGTGATATCGCTGATCAGGTTCATGGGGATGCTCTTGAACACGGTGGTGGCAAAACTGAGGACCGCTTTCACATCCATCTCCTCGCCGTCCAGCATGGTCACCTGCAGCTGTTCCACCTCCGCGTGGATCTGGCCCATATCTTCCGGCGCGATATCAGGAACCTCCAGCGTATAGGTATAGGGAATCTGGGCCTGCGTGCAGCCGTAAGGGGATTCGTCTTCCCCGGTGATATACATGACTTTGACGGACAGCGCTCCTTTCAGCATGATACCGTTTTCCACCGTCTCCTGCTGTTCCAGGATCACGGCTCCCTCGCTGTGGAGCAGCTGCAGGACCGTATTTCCGGACACATGGATGTGTTCCGTCACTTTCGTCTTCCCCGTCACCTTGGAGAGCAGCCTGCGCAGGCTTGCCCTGTGCGTCACGGTGCCGATTTCCTTTGAAACACCGTAAATATCCGAGATGATCTCCAGTTTTTCCTCCTCATAGATCCGGATGGAAATATCCATCACCAGTTCCAGGCCGATGCTGCGTTCCTCCCCGTCGAAATCCGGGCGTACGGAAAGTTCCTGCTGTCCCAGGCGGTAACGGATATCCGGCAGCATTCCCTCCCTGCATCCGTGACACTCCAGCACGCCGCTGAAAGGAAGCGTAGTCTCAAAGGAGCGGACAGGACGGTCTTCCCCCTCGCCCTCATATAAAATGAACAGACGCACGTCCCCTGAGATAGTCAGTTTTTCCTCCATCACCTTAAATTCCACATCCGCCAGAGTGATATTGCTCCACAGGATCTGAAATATATTGGGATAATTAGAGGGCAGCGTCACCTCATCCTTCAGCCGGAAGATATCATTCTTGCAGATAGCGATCTGGGCAAGCTCCAGAGGCATCCTGCGGTACTCCACCGTCTCATCACCATGGATCGCGATAGGCGCTTCCTCATCGTACAGTTCCTCCACTCTTGCGGTGAGAGTCACCAGGGACTGGATGTTCAGCTTGCGGGAATTGATCATGCTCACGGTCAGGTCTTCCACATCCCAATCCAGCGTCACCGTGTCGGAGGGCACTGCTCCCTGTAAATGGATCTTCTCCTCCAGGGGCAGGCTGCCCTCCAGCACCACCAGGCTGCTTCCCTCCTCCGCCGTATGGTAAAGGATGACGTAAGCCAGATGCCCCCGCACCGTCACCGCGTCCGTTCCGGGTTTGATCTCCTCAATGACCACCTCGCCCTTTTCCAGGTTCAGGGCCGCGATATCAGGCTTGTTCTCCGAGACATTGACATCATCCTCCAGTGTGATCTGCGTGACCGCTTCTGCCCTGACGCGATCCATATGTATATTTCTTTTCAACAGTTCCACTAAAAATACCTCCATATATATACTGGTATAAGTATATATATGCAGGTATCCCGTTTGATATGACCATGTGCGCTGCGCTAAACAAAGTTAAGTTCTGCTTGAACACACTGAACGCCTCGGATGTGGTTATGCTACTATGCCGATCAGGTCGCTCAGCTTTTCCACCTGATATTGTCTCATGTAGTCCTCGATCCCGCGCACTACTTCCACCGTGGTATAGGGATCCACAAAGTTCATGGCTCCGACGCTGACTGCGCTGGCTCCCGCCAGGATAAATTCGATGGCATCCTCCGCGGAAGCGATCCCGCCCATGCCGATAATGGGGATTTTCACCGCCTGCGCCGTCTGGTACACCATCCTCACCGCCACAGGTTTGATAGCAGGTCCGCTCATTCCGCCTGTTTTGTTGGCGAGGGCAAATGTCCTTTTATGAATGTCGATCTTCATGCCGGTGATGGTATTGATCAGGGACAGGGCGTCCGCTCCCGCCGCTTCCGCCGCCCTTGCCATCTCCGTGATGTCGGTGACATTGGGACTGAGTTTCATGATGATGGGCTGCCTGGCATGTTTTTTGACTTCCCGGGTGATATGGAACAGGGCGTCCGCTTTTTGCCCAAATGCAATGGCGCCTTCCTTTACATTGGGACAGGACACGTTGATCTCCAGCATGGCCACCGCCGGTTCCTCCCCCAGCCGCTCTACCACTTCCACATAGTCTTCCACGGTCTTGCCGCAGACATTGACAATGATCCTGGTGTCATACTGCTTTAAGAAAGGAATATCCCTCTCCAGAAACACATCGATACCGGGATTCTGCAGGCCAATGGCATTCAGCATCCCTCCGTAGACCTCCGCCACCCTTGGGGTGGGATTCCCCGGCCAGGGCACATTGGCCACGCCCTTGGTGACCACCGCGCCAAGCTGGTTCAGGTCCACAAATTCCGAGTATTCCATGCCGGAGCCGAAAGTTCCCGAAGCCGTCATAACAGGATTCTTGAATGTGACGCCGGCAATCGTTGTCTGTATATTCATAAACCGGTTTCTCCTTTCTATTTCAGTTCCGTCTCTACGCTTCAGCACCCACTGCTCTGAAAGAAATTTCATCTGCAAAAAACGCAGCTGAAATTTCTTTCATGTGCCGATTTTTGGCACATTGGTTTCCGCTTCGAGACTGTTCTATTCAATTGCCGCTTGCGGCAATTTGTTCCGTCTCTACGCTTCAGCACGGTGATCAAATCTCTACTTCCTCCGCCTCAAAGACCGGCCCGTCCGTACAGATGCGGGCATTGTGCACATGGGAATGATGATCCACCTCTTTCGTCTTCACCACACAGCCAAGGCAGGCGCCCACGCCGCATGCCATATGCTCCTCCAAAGAAAGATACGCTTTGATGTCATGCTCCGACGCATATGCCTTGATGGCGCGGAGCATGGGCATGGGCCCGCAGGCGTAGATCAGATCCGCCTCCAGTCCGTTTTCCCTGACGGCGTCCATCACATTGCCCTGAACGCCCGCGCTTCCGTCCTCTGTGGCAATGTAGACCTTTCCGTATTTCTCAAACTCTTCCCTGAGAAAAGTATGGCTGTCCCGATAGCCTGCTATGATCTGCTTCTCCCCATCCATTTCTTTCGCAAGCTGCAAAATGGGGGGCACGCCGATGCCTCCGCCCATAAGGAACACTTTCTTG
This sequence comes from Lachnospiraceae bacterium, assembly GCA_023664345.1. Lineage (GTDB taxonomy): Bacteria > Bacillota > Clostridia > Lachnospirales > Lachnospiraceae > Acetatifactor. The sequence goes on from JAMPFQ010000001.1 coordinate 31,653, forward strand.
CCTGCTGCTTCCTCCACCGGAAATCCGTTGCCAAGGCAACCCATGATATCGATGGCATCTCCCTCCCGATACCCGGAAAATTCTTTCGTTCCCTGCCCCGCCACGCGGTAGACGATGCGGAGAGCCTGCCTGTCCTCCCTGACCTCGCAGATGCTGATGGGTCTGGGGAGCAGGGTGCTTTTATCTTTCGGGTAAATACACAAAAACTGCCCCGGCTTCGCCTGCGCCGCCAGGTCTGTCCCTATCCACATATCATAGATTCCGGGCTCCGTCTCTCTCTGAGAAAGTACTACTGCTGTCTGCTTTTGTTTCATAGCTAACTGCTCCCTTTTTCATTCACTGTCTTTTTTCAAAAAATGTCCCGCACTCTGAATATTTCTCAACCCGGTTCCTGGTTTCCGCATCAGTCCAGGAGAAAAGAGACGGGTCATAGTATTTGCACATTATTTTGTGAATCTTCATGTTTCCTACAAACAGATCCATACCACATACGGCAAAGGAAGCATTGGCATCAGAATCTGTAATGATATAGCCGCATATGTCAACGTCTGACCAGATCACCCACATACGGTTTGTCGTCGCCGGAATATATTTCACAAGCCGCCGCATCAATTCTGACAACCGCATATCTTCAGGTATAAACATATTTTCCTCGTGTGAAAGACAGTCATCTCCCATACATACGCTGTCACGGTCAACCTGTATAATGATATTGTCTGTTTTCACTTTTTTCTCAGGCAAATTCCGTGTTCCCAATAAGATTCCCCCTGTCAGTGAAAGATTGTCCTGCCGCTGCAGATTGTCCTGACTACCCTGCCTTTTAACTCCCAGCCGGTGAAAGGGGTGTTGGAGGCTTTGGAGGCATATTCCTCCGGAATCCACCGGGCGGCGGTATCGATCAGGATCACATCGGCGGGGCCTCCCTCTTCCAGATAGCCCGCGTCCAGATGATACATGGAAGCAGGATTGGCGCTCATCAGCCTAAGCAGCTGTTTCATGGTGAGATACCCGCCGTCCACCAGCTGCGTGATGCCCAGTGCCAAAGCGGTCTCCAGACCGATGATCCCGCTGGGCGCCTGAGTGATAGGTTTCTCCTTTTCCTCCGCAGTGTGGGGCGCATGATCCGTGGCAATGATATCAATAGTACCATCCACCAGCCCCCGGATGATCTCCAGCCTGTCCTCCTCCTCCCTCAGGGGAGGATTCATCTTGGCAAGGGTTCCATACCGGATAGCGGCCTCCTCCGTGAGGGTAAAGTGATGGGGCGTTGCCTCCGCGTGAATGTTAGATCCCCTTTTTTTCGCCCGGCGGACCAATTCCACGCCCTCTTTCGTGCTGATATGCTGGATATTGATACAGGCGCCCGTCTCCAGCGCCAGTTCCAGGTCTCTCTCGATCAGGCTGATCTCCGCTTCCCTGGGAGAACCGCCGATCCCGAAATATTCGCTTGCCTTTCCCCGGTTGATGCCGTTATCATCAATAAACTTCGGATCCTCCTCATGGAAGCTCACCGGCATGTCCAGCGCCGCCGCCTCTTTCATGGCGTTTCGGACGATCTCCTCCTCCAGCAGGGGAACGCCGTCGTCCGTAAATCCCACCGCGCCTGCTGCCGCCAGTTCTTCCATGGGGGTCAGTTCCCGTCCCTTCATTCCCATGGTCACATTGGCGCAGGACAGCACATGGATCCCTGTCTCACGTCCCCTGTCCAGCACCTGACGCAGTACCTCCAGCCTGTCGATGGAGGGCTTCGTGTTCGCCATCATGACCACCGTGGTAAAACCGCCTTTTGCCGCCGCTGCGGCTCCGGTTGTGATATCTTCCTTTTGGGTGAATCCGGGTTCCCTGAAATGCACATGAACATCCACCAGCCCCGGCGCTGCCAGAAGTCCCTCCGCGTCGATCACTTCGCATTTTTTATCCGGACAGGACAGTTTTTTCCCGATCTTCGCGATCCTGTCTCCATCGATCAGGATGTCATAATTCCCTTCCCTGCCAGACTTCGGGTCAATCATATATCCGTTCCTTATCAGCAGCATAGACGCCTCCCTGAAATCTTTTTTTGAGTGTATCACGTTTCCGGCCAAAAAGAAAGAAAAAAAAGGAATGCGGCGCATTGACCGCATTCCCTGGCTGTTACTGTTCACGCAGACCTATTCAAATATCACTGTCTGATCCAGATATTCCGTCTTGATGACAATGTAGGGATAAGTGGGTGTCGTATTGCTCTTGTCCGCACTCTCCGGCCCCAGCAGGCTTGTGCTGACATAGACCGCCGTATCCGTCAGATACAGTTCGTTCACGGCGATGCTGTAGCCTCCGGTGGACTGCTCGCCGTACCCGGTACAGATATAGAGATACTCCTTATCCGTATATGTAATCTGGAAAGGTTCTTTCTTTTTTTCCTCAATGATCGTCATTAATTCCTCCGGTATCTTCTCCTCGCTGAGTACCGTAAAATCAAGATCCCGAAGCTTGATCCTTTCCTCGCTCAAAAAGGTACATCCCGAAAGCATGGCCACTGCCGCCACCGCTAAAAAACACAAGATAATCCTTTTCATATTTTTGAAACCTTTTTCTGTTTTGCTCTATTCTATGTACATAAAATATATTTTATGATAAAATGTCCGCAAAGGGCAGAGTCAAATGCCCGAAGAAGCAGCTGCCGTGCTTGCACGAGCAGATGATTATTCGGGCACTTGACGAGCGAAGCGAACCCTGAACACCAACGGTGTTCAGGGTCTCTGCCCTGTAACTCACAGGGATACCCTTTCCCCTGTAACCTGCAGCCCCTCCACAGAAAGGACCCCTCCCATGATTCGTTTTATCCTGGTCGCGTTATATTTATTTGCATTCCTGATCCTGTCCATCCCCGTCCTGCTGGCGGAATGGATCCTGGGTAAGTTCAACCCCGCCGCAAAGGACAAAAGCTGTAAGGCGATCGTTGACTGGGGCTTCCGCTGCGTGACCTTTCTGGCCGGCGCCAATGTCATCGTCCGCGGGAAAGAAAACATTCCCACCGACACGGCGGTACTGTATGTGGGAAACCACCGCAGCTATTTTGACGTGGTGCTGACCCTGAACCAATTTCCCCGTGTCACCGGCTATGTAGCCAAAGTGGAGATGCTGCGGTATCCCCTCCTGAATCTCTGGATGAAAAATATCCACTGTCTCTTCCTGGACCGCAGCGATATCAAAAAAGGCATGAAGACTATCCTGAAAGGGATCGAAGACGTGAAAAACGGCATTTCCCTGTGTATTTTCCCGGAGGGAACCCGCAACAAGACTCCCGATACCTTTCTTCCGTTTCATGACGGCAGCTTTAAGATTGCGGAAAAAGGCGGCGTCCCCGTAGTCCCCATGACCATCGTGAACTCCGCCAGCATATTTGAAGACCATATACCCAAGATGAAAAAAGCAGACGTTATCATCGAATTCCATAAACCAATTCTGATCGGCGAACTGGATAAGGCAACCAAAAAGAATATCGGAACCTACATAAGCGGCCTGATCCAAGAGCGGTATTTCGTTCTGAAAGAAGAATATCATTTATAAACTTATCTGGGCAGCCTCACCACAAAGGTAGTCACCCTGTCCCGGCTGTCCGCGGCGATCGTCCCGCCATGGAGCGTCACGATCTCTTTGGCGATGGCAAGTCCCAGCCCGGCTCCCCCGGTGTTGGTGGCTCGGGCATCATCCAGCCGGAAAAACTTTTCAAAGATGGCATCCAGCCTTTGGGCAGGGATCGTCTTTCCATAATTGCAGAAACCGATCATGACACTTTCGTCATTTTCCTCTGCCAATATACTGATCTCCGTTCCGGCGTCGCTGTAGGCTATGGCATTTTTCAAGATATTGTTAAAGACTCTGGCCAGCTTCTCGCTGTCCCCGTAGACGGTGAGGTTATCTGCCACTTTCAGATCCACCGTATTTCCGTGTTCCCGCAGTATGGGATAAAATTCGTCCGCCATCTGCATCAGCATAAAAGTCAGATCGATATTTTCTTTCTCCAGGATGATCTGCTGCAGATTATATCTGGTGATCTCAAAAAATTCATTAATCAGTTTCTCCAGGCGCAATGCCTTGTCCAGTGTAATATGGATATATTTCGCTTTCTGCTCTTCCGGCATGTCCGGCGCTTCCTCCAGCAGGCTCAGGTATCCCACCACCGAGGTCAGGGGCGTTTTCAGGTCATGGGCCAGATAGGTGATCAGGTCATTTTTCCTGGCAGCCTCCTGTTTCAACACCTGCTCGTGATGCTGCATCTCAGACTTGATCTCCGCCATCTGGGCAGAGATCTCGGCGTATTCCCTGGGAAACACTTCCGTCACTTCCCTGTCATGGTGCATATAGCTGCCTATCATTTTCCCTGCCTCATGGATCACCTGCTTCTCCCGTCTGGTCGCATAGATCAGCAATATGACCCTGCCCGCCACCGCCGCCAGCAATATAAACGCCAGCAGTCCCCTAAACAGGTACTCCTTTACCGTCCCCCAGCGGATACTCGCCGCGTTATATTGCCCGCCATAATATATGAACTTCCTGTCCAGCCAGTCCAGCAGGTATCCGTCCAGCATGGTGTCAAAAAATTCCCGGATCATAAAGCAGAGCAGGAACCCTCCCAATATGATCAGCGCCGTTCCCATGATCCTCTTCAGTTTAGCCTTCAACCTTGTACCCGCACCCCCAGACCGTTTTGATATACCTGGGATCTTCAAAGGAATCTCCCATCTTTTCCCTCAGGTGCCTGATATGCACTGTGATGGTATTATTGTTTTTCACATAATACTCATCATGCCAGATCAGGTAAAACAATTCCTCCGCACTGACCACCTGGCCCCTGCGCTGGCAGAGAATCCAGAGAATGGAAAATTCCGTGGGAGTCAGGTTCAGCGGCCTTTCGTTCAAAATACACTCATGGGTCTTATTGTTCAGCACAAGGCCTGATATGCTTATGACACTTTCGTCATTTTCCACCCCCGCATTATAGCGCTTATAGCGCCGCAGCTGGGCTTTTACCCTGGCCACCAGTTCCAGCGGCAGGAAAGGCTTCGTCATATAATCGTCCGCCCCCAAAGTCAGGCCGGTGATCTTGTCCAGTTCCTCCCCTTTCGCCGTCAGCATGATGACGGGATAGCAATGTTCCTCCCGGATCCGGGTGCACAGGTCAAAGCCGCTGATATCCGGCAGCATCACATCCAGGATCGCCATATCCAGCCGCTCTCTCGCGATCACGTTCAGGGCATCGCTGCCATTATAGCACAGGAACACTTCATATCCCTCGTTCCTAAGATACAGCGCCACCAGATCCGCGATCTCCTTTTCATCGTCTACGATCAGAATATTCTCACTCATACTTACCACCCTTTACGCTATTTTCCCACAGCCGGGCGGAAAAAGGATTAAGATTTTATAAAGGTTGATTTTTTTCAGTTGTCCAGGCTTTTAAACAGTTCCACGATCTCCGTAAATTCCATGCCGTGCGAGGCCTTGATCAGTACGGTGCTCCCTTTCGGCACATACTTTGCCAGATCCGTTCTCAGTTCCTGGAGCAGATCCTGTTTGGCGGGAAAGTACATGACCTGCGCGGACGCCGCACTCATGGAGGCCGCCCGGTACATATATTCCGCCTCCCGGCCCACACAGCAGATCCTGTCGATACCTGCGGAAGCGGCATAAGCGCCTGTCTCCTCATGGAGAGCGCGGGAGTCTTCCCCCAGTTCGAACATATCGCCGAGTATCGCCGTTTTCTCTGTGTCCGCCATGGCGAGCAGGTCGATGGCCGCTTTCATGGATGCGGGATTAGCGTTGTAGCAGTCGTCTATCAGGGTATACTCTTTCAGCCGGATCAGATTATTTCTGCCGTTTACGGGCCTGATCTTACGGATGCCCGCCCCGATCTGTTCCGGGGTAATCCCCAGCAGTCCCGCCACGCAGGCCGCAGCCGCGCTGTTCAGCACCATATGTCTGCCGGGCAGGGGCACATGCACTGTTATCTTTTCCTCTGTAAATGCGGCTGCTCCCGCTTCCGCAGACACTGTATCAGCCGCCTGCGCCGAAACGGGTACGCAGTCGCATTGGCCGCTTCCGTACTTTCTTATCGTCAGTTCCGCATCACTGCCCCACAGCCCATGGCTCACCACATTCCCTGCGGTCACTTCCTCCAGCGGATAATCGCCCCAGCCGAAAAAGTGCGGTCTCCTGCCCCTGATCTCCGTGAGCGTGGCCAGCTTGTCGTCCCCTCCGTACAGGCAGACCTGACCGTCCTCTGCCATATGATCGAATATTTCCGATTTGGCTTTCAGGATGCCGTCCCGGGTCTTTAGATTTTCCAGATGGCATTGCCCGATATTTGTTATGACACATATGTCAGGTCTGGCCATCTTGCTCAGCCGATGCATTTCCCCGAAATCGCTGATCCCCATCTCCACCACCGCCGCCGTGTGCTCCCCGCGGATTCCAAGCAGCGTCAGGGGAACTCCGATTTCATTGTTATGATTGCCGTCCGTCTTTAACACATGATATTTTTCCGAAAGCACTCCGGCGATAAATTCCTTGGTGCTGGTCTTGCCCACGCTCCCCGTGATCCCCACCACGGGGATGGAAAACTTCCTCCTGTAGGCTTCCGCTATGTCTTTCAGGGCCTGCAGGGTATCCTCCACCAACAGATAGCTGCCCCATTCCTCCGAAAGAACGCCCGTCTCAGCCTCCACCTGCTCTGGGGTCTTCTGTGTGACCGCAAGGGCGGCGCCCTTTTCAAATACGGAAGCGATAAACCTGTGTCCATCCACCCGCTCTCCGATGGTGGCGAGAAAGACGCCTCCCTCCGTCACCAGTCTGGAATCTATGGCCACAGAGCTGACGCACGTGTCAGTTTGTGCCCCTTTCTGCAATACCAACTGACCGCCAGCGGATGCGGCGATCTCTCCCAATGTAAGATCCATCACCTCTGTCATCGCTTCACCGCACTTTCCAATATCTTTTCACACAGATCCTCAAAGCTGATCCCCACCGCCGCGGCTTCCTGGGGAAAAAGAGAGATGGGCGTCATTCCCGGCAGAGTGTTTGCCTCCAGGCAATAGACCTCACCTGCAGCACTCATCCTGAAATCCATCCTGGCATAACTTTTCAGCCGCAGCGCCTGAAATACCCGTTCCGCGATCCGCTGCATCCTGGCCGCCTGCTCCTCCGCAATCTGGGCGGGACAGGTCTCCACCGTGCTGCCTGCCTGATACTTATTCTTATAATCGTAGAAACCGGCTTTGGGCGCGATCTCAATGACCGGCAGCGCCGTGCCCTCCATGACGCCCACGGAAAATTCCCTTCCCTCTATGTACTGCTCTATGATCACCTCATCATCGTAACGGAACGCTTCCTCCTTTGCCGCCAGATACTCCGCATCATCCCGGGCAATGCACACCCCCACGCTGGAGCCTCCGCAGCACGCCTTGACCATGCAGGGATAGGGTACTTTCTCCGATTCCTGCTCTCCCTTTTTCAACCGGATCCCTGCAGGCGTGGGGATATGGTAAGTCTGGAACAGATCCTTTGTGATCCCCTTGTCCATGGCCATGGCCGCGCTGACAAAATCCGTTCCCGTATAAGGAACTCCCAGCAGTTCCAGACAGGCCTGCACCTTGCCGTCCTCCCCGTTGGCGCCATGAAGGGCCATAAAGACCGCATCGGCGCTCTGGCAGAGATCTAACACATGAGGGCCGAAAAAGCTTTTTCCTCCGTCTTTCCTGAGCGCCCTGACCGCCTCCAGGTCGGGATCCTGCTCCCCTATAACTCCCACCTGCGCCGCCCAGTCCGTGTCCCTCTCAAAGATACCGTCCGTATCCCCCTCATACCCCAGGTATACATCCAAAAGCACTGCCTGATGCCCTTTCGCCTTAAGAGCCTTGTAGATCCTGCTCCCGGAGCTTAAGGACACATCCCGCTCCGTGCTGGTACCTCCTGCTAACACTATAATCTTCATTCTGATCCACATACCTTTCCGTTTTTATTATTCTTCCATATGCCATTCTGCCAGCTGGGCAAAAAGAAGCATATAACTGCTTCTGTCACCTTCCTCGGGATAAAAGCAGACTGACTCCGCGTTCTGTCCCATAAGGTAATGCAGAAATTCTTCCGTGATCTGTGTATATTGATAACTATTCAGCACATAGTTGGCACATGACAGTTCCACCGCACTCTTTAACAGATCATTCGCCCCGTTATTCCGCGCCGTCACCGGATGGATCATATCTTCGTACCTGTTGGATATCTCTTCTCCCCTGGTCGTGAGGCTGTTCATGAACAGAGCGCACAGTTCCACATCTACCTTTTGCCTGGTGGCCATATATGTCATGGCGCCGCACAGATAACTTGCCTCCTCCAGGTAACTTCCATTGTTCTCAAAAAAACTCTTATAATCGACGATCTGATTTCTATAAGTATACAGGCCCGTAGCCCGATACAATTCCGTCAGGGCGAAAAAGGCATCCGCATCCCTACCGGGAACCGTATGTTCCTGTCCAAACACGGTGGAGGCTCTCCGCAGACAGTCCGTGGCATAGGACTGGTCAAACTTCTGGTAATTGTAGCTGAATTTTGCCAGAAACGCCGCGTAAAGGACTCCGTCCCCGGCGTCCGGTCCCGAATCCTCCATATAGGATATCCAGGACTGCAGTTCTTTCAGCACATCCGGAACCTGATCCCTGTTCTCGTCCGGAAAAACCTCACTGTACCACTCATAAGCCACCAGAAGCGCCATTGCTTCCGATGTGGACAGGGAATGGTCGCTACAGGCCTCCGTCAGGATATCATAAGTCTCCCGGAACAGATCCTCGTACATGGATGCCTGAATACCGAACCGATAAGACTGCCCTATCATATCACACTCCAGATAATAAACACCCGGCCTGTCATACTCGTCAAAGCAGGCTGCGCCCGTATAGATTCCCAGTTCCTTATGGTATGTAACCTTATCCAGCAGCCCGCTGTAGACCTCTTCGCCGGTCTCCGCGTCCATCAGCCGGAACGTCTCCGGCAGTTCGCGGCCTTTGACCGCCGCCCGTTTCTCACATCCCGCCGCATATCCTCTGCTGTCCACCAGAACATTGGGCATGATGGAGGGAACGGAATAATCCACGATCGGCGTGCTTTCCATTCCCTCCACCGCCAGGTGGAGACTGCCTCCGTTATCCTGTTCTGCCTGTATGCTGCAGCCGCCAAGCAGAGCCGCGAACATGCCCGCCCACACTGCCATGATGCGCTTTTTATATTGCTTCAAGATATTCCTCCGATCATCTGTACGATCCCATGACTGTGCAACTACTATCCTAAAATATCACTTCCATTTTAACACGAATCCACCATAAAGCAATCAATATTTTACTTCATCCGCGCTGCTGTCATAAACGATCTCTCCGTTGATGATGGTGTAGAGCGTCTCCGTGAACACTTCCATGGGATTTCCGCTGAAAACGGCAATGTCCGCGTCTTTTCCTGCCTCCAGGCTGCCCACCCTGTGGTCCACGCCGCAGATCCTGGCGGGATAGATGGTAATGGAACGATATCCCTCCTCCAGATCCAGTCCCGCCTTTACCGCCATTCCCGCGCAGAGCGGGAGGGATTGGATCAGGGAAACAGGATGATCTGTGGTGACAGCAGTCATGACCCCCGCTTTGTTCAGGATCCCCACCGTCTTGAACGCCATATTCTGCACTTCGATCTTGCTGCGGCTGGCAAAGTCAGGCCCTACGATGGCAGGGAAACCCTCCGCCGCCAGTTCCCCTGCTATCAGGTGCCCCTCTGAGCAGTGATCCAAGGTCACATCCAGGTCAAACTCCCGGGCGATCCGTATGGCGGTGAAGATATCATCCACTCTGTGCACATGGGCTTTTAACGGAATCTCCCGGCGCAGGACCGGCGCCCAGCATTCTTTCGTGAAATCCTCCTGGAACGCTTCTCCATCGGATCTCGCTTTCTCTTTCTGCCTGAAATACTCCCTGGCCTCGAACAATTCCCGGCGCAGCATGCCCGCGATCGCCATGCGGGTGGAGGGGCTTTTCCCCTGACCGGAATAATTGACCTTAGGATTCTCCCCGAAAGCCACTTTCATGGCCGCGGGAGCCTTGACGATCAGGTCGTCGATCCTCCGGCCCTTTGTCTTTAAGAAGACAAACTGCCCGCCCACCACATTGGAACTTCCCGGCCCCACCATGGCCGACGTGATCCCGGCACGCACCGCGTCATCAAAGGCCGCATCCATGGTATTGATGGCGTCCACGGCGCGGAGCCATGGGGTGATAGGATCCACTGTCTCATTGCAGTCATCCCCTTCCATGGCCTTTTTCTCCTCTGTGATTCCCATATGGCAATGAGCCTCAATGATCCCGGGCATGATGATGCCGTTTTTGATCTCCAGCACCTGCTCATGGCCAGCGGGATGAACCGCTATTTCATCCCGCGTGCCGATCTCTGTTATCTTTCCGTTTTCCACATGGATGATGCCGTCCTCAATGTCGGCTCCCGCCATGGTCTTGATGATTCCTCCGATAATATACATAGGCTTCTCTTTCCCGTCTCCTAAAACAGGCTTTCCGGATCCACAGGACTGCCGTCCTTTGTCACCTGCAGATACAGATTGCTGCCTTCCTTGCTATAGTATTTGGTGGGAGCGGCCACAGACGCGATGGCTTCTCCGGGATCCACATAGCTGTTCAGGGTCACGTTGATCCCTTTCAGCTGCCCGTAAGTGATCAGATACCCATTTCCCAGATCCATGGTAATAGCGTGGCCGATCTCTTCATCTTCAAAAATACGGATAACCTGTCCTTCCGCGCAGGCGCTCACCACAGAGCCCTCTTCCGCTTTGATCATGACCGCAGGATTATACTTATAATGATCCAGGGTCCTGAAATAAGTGGTTCCGGCCATGCTGTATGGGATCACTGTTTCACCGTCCACAGGCCGGATCAGTCCCGTCGTCTCGGAAAAGTTCAGGGGCTTATCCACCACCACATCCGGGGATGCCGCCTCCACATCTTCCGCCTCCTGAGGCGCTTCCTCCGGTTCCTCAGGCGCTGCCTCCGGTTCTGTATCGGGAACTTCCGCCAGGATCTCATCCGCCCCATTTAAAAGCTGCTCCGTGGGCGGCATTTCTGCCTGCTCTTCCAGCCCGTCCGTCAGACCGGGGATCTGAACCAGACCGGAACCCACTTCCATGGGCATATAATCCAGGTCATCCTCCGGTACTTCCGGCTCGTTCACCGGAGTCGTCTCCGTGTTCTGTGCGATCTCCTGATACTTGTTGTCTGCGCTGTCCTCCATAGCGGTAAAATCTATGGTGTAGCCGTTGTCCTCTGATTCCACGTTCTGGGCTTTCATATAGATCCCTGTCATTGTCAGCGCTGCCAACACGAAAGCAGACGAAGCGAACATAACAATACGTTCTTTTTTTGCATTGCTTTTTCTATTATCATTCCTTCTCATAGCAGTTTCCTTCCTTTCGCTATTATTCTTGCCATGAGAAGCTGATTTTTATACACTGTTTGTATTTTTCGGGATAAAAAAAGAAAGCCCTTTACAGGCTCTCTTTCCTATTGGTGTCTTATGAAGTTCCTTTCATGATCCGATTGCCCTGATCAAACAGTTCCTGCGCCGCTTCAGCAGCGGTCAGTTCACCGTCCAGGATCCTGTGGATCAGTTCGTCCGCGTATTGATACACTGCCGTGGCCGCCTCCGGATCGGAGGGTGAGATATTGGAACTGTTGGGTGAAACCACATCATTGATAAAGTCTGTGATCATCTGCCCGTTTTCATCCATCAAAGGAGAGATGGCATCCGCGATAACAGAGGACGCCGGCACTCCTCTCTCTCCCAACATCAGTTCGTTGGCGGGTTTGGAGTTCAACAGATAATTGACTGCCCTTACAGCCGCCGCTTCATCCTCTCCCGCATCCGTGGTCACTGCATAAAACTGCGCGGGCTTCAGGAAATCAGACCGTGTCGGATCCGCGGAAGGCCATGTGGTGATACCGATCTCCATGCCCTCCGGCGCCGCCTGGGTCATGGCGGTAAGCTGGTTGGACCAGAAAAAGCCGCACCAGGACTGTGTCTCCGGCGTCGTATGATATACCAGGGGACTCTGTTCCACCGAAGCGTCCGTCAGGTTCGCATGGACATCGTTTCCGATGATCCAGCCTTCTGTCCTGCCGGTCTCATAAATACTGAAATATTCCTGGAAAACATCCGCTGACTCCACGTTCAAGGAACTGCTGTTATACAGTTTCGTGATATCCTGCGCCCTTAGGATATAAGGCAGGAAATTATAGGCCGTGCCATAGGGCATATCCGTCTTAACGCCCGATTTCTCATAAATCTCTTTTGCCACAGCATAAAAATCTTCCAGTGTCATATTGTCCTTGATCTCAATCCCCAGCTGGTCTGTCAGGGTCTTATTATACATCAGCGCGGGAACATTGACACCGCCGCAGATTGCGTAGATTCTGCCGTTCACCGACCCTGCGCTGATCAGCCCCGGATCCACGCCGGAAAGGTCAAGGGTCCCGTCCGCCAGATAAGGGGTCAGTTCCACAAGCATGTCATTATTTACACTGCGCTCCAAAAAGGAGTAATCAATCTGCACGATATCGGGAAGGGAATCACTGCCTGCCTTTGCCTCCAGCTGGTTCCAGTAATCCGGCCAATCCACGGCCTCCGATGTGAAAGTCACGCCCGGATTATTGCTGTGATAAAGGTCAAATGCCGCCTGGGTCCGCTCGCCCCTGATCGTGCTGCCCCACCACATAAAGGTCAGGTCGGCCACATCGTCTCCCGGCTCGTCCACCGCCGTGTTGATCTGTGCGATGCTTTCTTCCCCGGACTGGGAGGGTTCCTCACTGTTCGCCTGTTCCGGGCTGCACGCCGTCAGGCCGCCGATCATGATCATTGAAAGCAAGAGAGCTGATTTTTTTTTCATAGTTCCTCCTGTCTGGGTGTATGGCATATATCTGCCCTTTTGGGTCAACATGATACCATGTTCTGCAAGTCACAGGGCAGAAACCCTGAACACCATTGGTGTCCAGGGTTCGCTTCGCTCGTCAGATCCCCGAAAAAGCACCTGCTCGTGCAAGCACGGCATCTGCTTTTCGGGCACTTGACTCTGCCCTTTGCGTATATTATACCTAGTCGGCCTCTTTTTTGCAATACTCTTGTGGTTTTGTTTTATATGAGCGCCTGCTTCATCCATCGGCCACTCCGGAAACGGCAGAAGAAGACCACACCCCTCACGGCCCAATCCGTGAACATGCCATACCACACGGCCATGGGGCCCATATGGAAAGCTTTTACCAGAAAGACGCAGATCGCCACCCGCAGGCACCACATGGTCACCGTGGATGTGATCATGGAGAACCGCACATCTCCCGCCGCCCGCATACCGTAGGCGGGGATAAAGGAAAAAGCCCAGAACAAAGGTTTCGCGATGGTAATCGCAGTCACCATCTCAAAGCACAGCTGTGCGCTCACCGGCTCCATACCCGCCAGCCATGTGACCGGTTTACAGATCCCCAGGACAAACAGACAGGATGTCAAGATACTTGCAAGCCCCAGCTGGGTGCATCTTACGATATAATATTTTGCCTCCTCTTTCCGGCCTGCGCCCATGGCCTGACCCACCATGGTCATCAGGCCGATTCCTATGCCCACTCCCGCAATGCCGTTCACCGACTCCAGGATATTAGCCATTGCCTGTGCCGCGATGGCCTGCGTCCCCATGGTAGAGACGGTAGACTGGATAGCCAGCTTGCCGAACTGGAACATGCCGTTCTCGATGCCAGAGGGAATACCGATGGCCAGGACTTTCCAGATCAGGGACATGTCCGGCCTGATGGAAAGATAATCCCGCACCACGATGGCCTGCCTGGGCTTCCTCAAAAACGCGAAGATCACAACGGCGGAAAAGGCCCTGGAAACCAGCGTTGCCAGCGCGGCTCCCGCCACTCCCATATGCAGGCCGAAGATCAGCAGCGCGTTGCCGGAAATATTGATCAGATTGGAAATCACTGACACTTTCATGGGAAACCGGGAATTTCCGCCTGCCCGGTAAAATGCCGCTCCCGCATTGAACAGCGCCAGAAACGGATATGACAGCACGGTGATCAGGAAATAAATCTGGGCCTGCGCCATAACGCTTTCCTCGATCTGCCCGAAGATCAGGCGCAGCAGGGGGCCGCGCAGAATCAGCCCAAACAGCGTCAGGGACAGAGAGATGGTAAGCACCGTCAGGATCACCTGCCTTGCGGCTTTGTTGCTCACATCCCGTTTCCCGCTGCCCAGATACTGCGAACAGATGATGGCGGCACCGGATGCCATGGCCGCGAATACCTGGATGATCAGATTGTTGATGGAATCCACCAGCGATACCGCGGAGATCGCCTCGCTGCCCACATTGCTCACCATCATGGTATCCATCATTCCCATAAAAGAATTCAGGAACTGCTCCACCACAATGGGGATCAGCAGGGCAAACATGGCTCTGGGGGGATACAGGAGATTGTTGAAGTCGATCTTGCTTTTGTCATACAGCTTCATGAAAGCATTCTCTTCTTTCCTTTATATTTTCAGGCAGAATTATACCACATTTCCGCAAATACGCAACCATGCGCACCAAAAACCCGGGAGGTTTCTGCCTTCCCGGGTTTTTGGCACTTCGTCACCGCTTTTGCGCCGACTCATGTCCAACATGTCCAAATCAAAGACCCCGCAGCAAGCCGACGGGGTATCAATCTTGCAACGCAGCAAGCTGCGGGGTATTTGACCCTCGCGGCATTCGCCAAGGTCCAAGGGAATCATGATTCCCTGGACTTGTGGCTCATTGCCCGCGGGAATGAAGAATGCCCGCGCTTTGGGCATTCTTCGGTGTGAAGAAAGTCTGCAAAGCAGACTTAGAAGTTCTTTGCGAAGCAGCCTATGCTGCGAGCATTAGAACTTCTCTTCACACTATGCGCCCATATCATATTTCGCCATATCCACATGCTGGATCGTGCCTGCAAGTCCGTTCTCATACAGGAACACGCCTGTGCTGCGCACCACGCCCTGCGTCCTGCCGCCCTGCCCCTGCAATGTGAAATCGGTAGCTGTATTCTGCAGACAGATCGCGCCGACTCCCTTGTCCGCAAGACGATAGAGCACGTCTTTGCCGTTCTCGTCCTTGCACCATATCTTCAGCTTATCCCAGATGGCATCATTCTCATCGATCCATCCGTTTCCGTCCTCGTCATATTTCGCCAGATCCGCGAATCCGTTTCCGCTCGTCGTTCCAAAGAGTTCATTTCCGTCATTGATCACGCCGTCCCCGTTCTTATCCAGGGCCAGATACCCGCTGCCCTTTCCAAGCTGGGAGACCTCGTCCATCTCCCCGTCCGCGTCAAGGTCAAAATAGAAAGTCTGATCCTGCACATCCGCCACATCACTGTCCAGGTTGATCACCAGCGGATCACAGAGGGTAAACGAGGCAAGATGGAGATCCTCCGAAAAATGACTCTGAAACTCCCTGCTCATTCCCACATTGATGTTAAAATCGATCTCCCGTCCGTCCGCCGTCTTCACTTTTCCCACAGTGGAAAAAGTCGTGTCCTCGCTTTCGATATGGAGCGTCTCTGAACGGTAATCCAACACCCGCAGGGTGACGGAACTCCGGGGCTGCAAGATCTTATCATCCTCATTGAAAAGAGCGCCCTGCTGCGTATTGCCGGTCTCCCCGCCGGAAGCATTCCCGTAACCGTTCTCCTGCCTCCATGCACTGATCCTGTCCCTTCTGTAGGAAAACAACAGGTCAAAGATATATCGCACCGTCCTCTGACGGATATTATCCAGCGTCTGGCTCTCACTGCTGCGCAGCCTGATCTTTCCTGCGGAGAACTGCATCCGCCCCTGCCATTCCTGTACGGTCGAAGCCTGCTTCTCCGTTTTGTTCTCCTCCGTGCTCTCCATGCCTGTCCGGGCGCCGTTATCATCCGCCGCGGTCTGTGATCCCGCCGCCTCGTCGCCGGTAAGCTGAGTGATCACAAACCGCCTCATGGTCACATTCGTTTCCCGATAATTTCTTGTAGATCCCATTCCGATCGCACTGGAATCAATCTTCAATCCCTTTTCTCTCCTTTATGTCCACCCATTCATGCCCACGCGGACCGCTCACCCTCCCTGATGCCGCGGTCTTTGCAATGCCGAACTCTCCTATGATGTCCCTCCTGTCCCTCATATAAAGAAATGGCATTTACACGAGAAAATCCCTTTCTCACATAAATACCATCCGTGGTGTCCATTCTTTACTTGGATATCAGTCGGCCTAACTGATATCCTGCAATAATATTATCGGCACACTTTTCATTTAATTTAGGAACTGTACGGAATAATTTACCCGGCGTTCCTAACGGTCAGCTGTCGGAGGCACCGGCGTTCCCTGCTGCTTCGCCGCCTGCTGCCTTGCAGCCGCCACTCTGGCCGCCATAATGTTCGCGATCATCTCTTTGGGCACGATGATATTGCAGCCCACCGGATTGATCACGAAGCCCAGAGCCTGGGAAGTGCTCCCGTCACTGTTTTTATGGAACAGCATGGCCACATAATCGTCAAATTTTAAGGCAAAGGTAGGAAGCGGCCTGGCCTTCTCCTGCCATTTCCCATACTCCGACGCATCCGTGAACGCCATGAAAAATTTTTTGCCGTCGGGCGCGGAGAGCATGGGGAACTGCACCTTGCTGTTTCCTTTGATCGTAAGCTTTCCCTCCGCATTCTCCTCCGGCTCCGGATCGATCAGCGCGGGAGCGAGAAAGCTGGCTTTTGTCATTTCCGTCACGAACATATTGCGGTGCTCCGGCGTATCCTCCTCCCGCAGTAATTCAATGCATCCCACCAGCATGGGGTTCGATACAGGTTTATTGAATTCCATGATTCCTCTCATTCTGCCGCTTTCAAACGACTCATATTACTGAAAGAATAACTAGATACGGTTATAATTGATCAGGCAGCCCCTCAGTATGATCTGCCTTTCCTCGTCCGTCAGTTCGCCCAGCTTCAGGCCAAACTCTTTCAGGGCGCCGCCCTTTACCACATAAGCGACAATATTGTCATTTTTCTCTTCCACAGCTTTCTTTATGCCGGGAATAAACAGGTAATCCAGATTTTGGAAAGGAAGTTCTCCCTCCTCGATCAGGAAAGGCAGCATGCCCCAGTTGATCAGGTTGGAGCGGTAACGCTTGGTGGCATACTCGTTGGCAATATTGGCCCAGCCACCCAGCACTTTCTGGCAGGACGCCGCCTGCTCGCGGGCGGAACCGTCGCCGGGCTTCACCGCGAAAATAGTGGAGCCGAAACCGGTATTGGTATGGCTTACATCGGGATACTTTTCCTTGATGGGACTCATCACATCCCTGATGGCAGGCAGCACATGGCAGGGATGCCCGCCTTTCATGCGCTCCTCCTCCAGGGCATGGATCGCCTTGGCGCGCCCCACATATTCGGGATCCTTGCGGCTTAAGGTAAACTCCGCCAGTCCCAAGGGATTGGAGCGGTAGGAAGAAGTCTCACCGGAAGGGATCAGTTCATCCGTGGTGGTAACGGGATCGTGAATCTCACTGACCACCTGCAGCACCAGATTCTCGGGCAGTTCCCCCATGGCAGGCCAGTCCTTGATATTGGGGCCAAACTGGATCTCCGTATCGGGATCCGCCACGCCCCTGGAATCAAACACCCGGTTGGCGTAGATATTGCTGTCAAAATGATATTTATATTTACCGATCTCACCGTCAAAATCCGTAGCGGGCGTCAGTACGCCCTGATTTGCCGCCGTAGCCGCGATGGAACGGGCATCCATCAGCGCCACGGAAGAGATCTGACCGTTCTGCAGCTTGCTTCCCTCACGGTTGGGAAAGTTCCTGGTGGAATGACGGATGCTGAAAGCGTTATTTGCAGGCGTGTCCCCCGCGCCAAAGCAGGGGCCGCAGAACGCCGTCTTCATCACCGCGCCGGTCTCCATCAGCGCAGCGGCACAACCGTTCTTCACCAGTTCCATATACACGGGCATGGAAGCGGGATATACGCTTAAGGTAAAGCCGCCGGAGCCGATATATCTCCCTTTCATGATATCAGCCGCCGCGCAGATATTCTCAAAACCGCCCCCCGCACAGCCTGCGATGATACCCTGATCCACCATGAACTTTCCGTTCTTCACTTTATTTTTCAGGTGAAATTCCACGGCGCCATCCAGGCTCACCTGGGCGCGTTTCTCCGTCTCGTCCAGAATATCCATGAGATTGGCGTTCAGTTCCTCGATCGTATAAGTATTGCTGGGATGGAACGGCATGGCGATCATAGGGCGCACTTTGGACAGATCCACCTGAATCATGCCGTCATAATACGCCACCTGGCCGGGATTCAGTTCCTTATAGTCCGCCTTGCGGCCATGGATCTCATAAAACGCCTCTATCTCGCTGTCGGTCTTCCAGATAGAGGACAGGCAGGTGGTCTCCGTGGTCATCACGTCAACGCCGATCCGGAAGTCCGCGCTTAAGGAAGCCACGCCGGGACCCACGAACTCCATCACCTGATTTTTCACATAGCCGTTCTGAAAGACTGCCCCGATAATGGCAAGCGCCACATCCTGAGGGCCCACGCCCTTTACGGGAACGCCGGTCAGGTACACGCCCACCACGCCGGGCATATTGATGTCATAGGTCTGGTCCAGAAGCTGCTTGACCAGTTCCGGCCCGCCCTCGCCCACAGCCATGGTTCCCAGAGCGCCGTAACGGGTATGGGAATCGGAACCCAGGATCATGCCGCCGCCTGTGGCGAGCATCTCACGGGCAAACTGATGGATCACCGCCTGATGAGGGGGCACATAGACGCCGCCGTACTTCTTTGCGCAGGTCAGTCCGAACATGTGGTCGTCCTCATTGATGGTGCCGCCCACCGCGCACAGAGAGTTGTGACAATTGGTCAGCACATAGGGCATGGGAAACTTCTGCAGGCCTGACGCCCTGGCTGTCTGGATGATCCCCACAAAGGTGATGTCATGGCTGGTCAGCTTATCGAATCTGATCTTCAGCTTGTCCATATTCCCGGAAGTGTTATGGCTTTCCAGAATGCCATAGGCAATGGTCTGCTTTGCCGCTTCCTCTTTCGTGACCTCTTTCCCGGTCTTTGCCCTGACAGCCGCAGCCGCCTCCCCATTATCCGGCACGATCTCCGTACCGTTCACCAGATACGCGCCGCCCTGCATTAATTCTATCATGTTTTCCTCTCATTCCGCCGCGCAAACGGCATTTTAATCTTTTATCCCATATCAATTGCCGCCCCAGGCATATCCCTGAGGCGGCCATATACATACAGAATCATAATGTTACTTTATCCAGATGCCAGATCTCATCCACGTACTGCTGGATGGTCCTGTCGGAAGTAAACTTGCCGGAGCAGGCCACATTGAGGATCGCGCTCTTTGCCCAGCCCTCCGTGTTCCTGTAGGCAGCCTCCACTTTCTTCTGCGCCTCCGCGTAGGACCTGAAATCTTTCAGCGTAAAATAAGTATCCTTATTCAACAGAGCATCATACAGCGGCCTGAACAGTTCCTTATCCGCGGAGTAGGTTCCGTCGATCAGCTGTGTCAGCACTTTCTTCACATCCGCGTCATTGTTGAAGATCTCAATGGGATAATAACCGCCGTTGTTCTCGTAGTTGATCACCTCATCGGAGGACATACCGAAGATAAAGGCGTTCTCCTCGCCCACTTCCTCCACGATCTCCACATTGGCGCCGTCCATGGTTCCCAGGGTCAGCGCACCGTTGAGCATGAACTTCATGTTGCCGGTACCGGACGCTTCCTTACTGGCAGTGGAGATCTGCTCGGAAACGTCAGCCGCCGCGAACGTGATCTCCGCGTTGGACACATTGTAATTCTCGATGAACACCACTTTCAGCTTGCCGCCGATGGACTTGTCATTGTTCACCACATCCGCCACGGAATTGATCAGCTTGATGGTAAGCTTTGCGGTCTTATAGCCCGCCGCGGCTTTGGCGCCAAAGATGAAAGTCCTGGGATAGAACTCCATGGCAGGATCGGCTTTCAGCTGGTTATACAGGTACATTACATGCAGGATGTTCAAAAGCTGTCTCTTATATTCATGGAGACGCTTCACCTGCACATCAAAGATGGACTTGGGATCCACATCAATGTCATTATGCTCCTTGATGTATTTTGCCAGACGAAGCTTATTCTGGTACTTGATCTCCATAAACTCTTTCTGCGCCTTGGGATCGTCAGCCAGCGGCTTGATCTTCGCGATCTGGGGCAGGTCGGTGATCCAGCCGTCGCCCGCCCTGGATGTGACCCAGTCAGCCAGCAAGGGATTCCCGTGAAGCAGGAAACGCCTCTGGGTGATACCGTTGGTCTTGTTGTTGAAGCGCTCCGGGAACATCTCATAGAAGTCTTTCAGTTCTTCCTTTTTCAGGATATCCGTATGCAGCCTTGCCACGCCGTTCACGGAATATCCCGCAACGATCGCCATATGGGCCATCTTCACCTGCCCGTCATAGAGAATCGCCATCTTGCGGATCTTCTCCTGCACATCCACGCCATAGACATGGGTATACTTTTCCTCGATCTGCAGGATGAACCTGCGGTTGATCTCCTCCACAATCTGATAGATCCTGGGGAGCAGTTTGGAGAACAGGTCGATGGGCCATTTTTCCAGTGCTTCCGCCATGATGGTATGGTTGGTGTAAGCGCAGGTTTTCGTGGTAACTTCCCACGCCTCGTCCCAGCTTAAATGATAATCGTCCAGCAGGATCCTCATCAGTTCAGGGATCGCCACGGTAGGATGGGTATCGTTCAGCTGGAACGTAACTTTCTCATAAAAATGACGGATATCGTCATGTTTTCTCATGTATTTCTGGACAGCCTCCTGCACGGACGCGGAGATGAAGAAATACTGCTGCTTCAGACGCAGTTCCTTGCCTGCGTAATGGTTGTCGTTGGGATAAAGGACTTCCACGATATTCCTTGCCAGGTTCTCCTGCTCCACAGCCTTGCGGTAATCGCCCTGGTCAAAGGAATCCAGCTTGAAGCCCTCCATGGGTTCAGCGTCCCAGATACGCAGGGTGTTCACGATCCCATTATTATAACCCACTATGGGCAGGTCAAAGGGAATGGCCCTGACAGCCTGATAGCCCTCCTGTGAAAACTGGGTATTGCCCTCCTCGTCATTATACATCGCCACATAACCGCCGAACTTGACAACCTTTGCGTATTCCGGCCTGCGCAGTTCGAAAGGATTGCCGTCAGCCAGCCAGTTATCGGGCACTTCCACCTGATAGCCGTCCCTGATCTCCTGCTTGAACATGCCATAGCGGTAACGGATGCCGCAGCCATACGCAGGATAACCCAAGGTCGCCAGGGAATCCATGAAACATGCCGCCAGACGGCCCAGGCCGCCGTTGCCCAGGGCTGCGTCAGGCTCCTGATCCTCCACCAGGTTCAGATCAAAGCCCAACTCCTCCAAAGCCTCCCTCACGGGCGCGGAAGCCTGCAGGTTGATGATATTGTTGCCCAGGGCGCGTCCCATCAAAAACTCCATGGACATATAATATACCATCTTGGGGTCTTCTTTTTCATAAGCTTTCTGGGTCTTGATCCAGTTCTCTATGATCTGATCCTTGATCGCCAGGGAAGCCGCCTGGAACACCTGCTGAGGCGTAGCGTCGGACATATCCTTGCGGTAAAGCGTCCTTACATTATACTCCACGCTCCTCTTGAACAGATCCTTATTAAATTTTAACTTGTTCTCCTTATTTTCCTTACCTTCCACGGTCTCCCTGCTTTCCATGCTTTTCTCAGCAGGAACTGCGGAATTTTTCTTGATGATAGAATTCTTCATCGTCGTCTCCTTACTCCTTTTCCTGATTTCATACTCACCCCTGCGGTATCCCGAGGAAGAATCGCCCTGCGATATCCTGGGAAAAAATCGCCTTGCGGCATCCTGGGGAAAAAATCGCCCCGCAGTATCCCGGGAAGAATCGCTACGCGATTCTTCTAGGAATGATAGTTGCTCTTAGGCTGTGTCCAAAGAGGTGTGTTTCACACCCTCTTGCAGCCTTAGTGCAACTTCATTCAGGGAATGATACATTCCCTATTATACCAGAATCTGGAATTATTTCAAACCTTTTCTACAGCAATGGTCACCGTTTCCCCATTTACGTTCCATTCTCGGGAAAATGCATAGTCCACCACACCGTCCGTCAGCGAATCTGCCAGAACCTTATCAGCGATCACCCTGAGATTCCTGTCCGCCAGGGCTGACAGCATCGCGTTGCCCATCAGGGCTACCCGGATGTGATCCATCACCTTAAAGCCCGCGTCCTTACGCATGGTCTGGATCTTGCTGATGATCTCGTAGACAAAGCCCTCCTCGATCAGTTCCTCCGTCAGGTTCGTATCCAGCACAACGGTCAGCTTATTGTCCTCCTGGGAAACATATCCCTCTTTCTGCGCCATATCGATGAGCAGGTCGTCCTTAGTCAGTTCCACGGCCACGCCGTCCACTTCAAAGGCCAGCTTTCCATTGGCGTTCAGGTCGTCCATGGCGGCGTTCCCGTCCAGGGAAGCCAGCATCTTCTGGATCCCGCCAAGCTGTTTGCCGTACTTAGGCCCTACCGTGCGAAGCTGGGGCTTGAACGTATAGGAAGTAAATTCCCTCACGTCCTCCGTAAACACCACTTCTTTCACATTCAGTTCTTCCCGGATGATGTCCGTATAGAACTGATCCAGCGTAAAGTCCGCCTTGATATACATACGGCTGATGGGCTGACGGTTCTTGATGGCCGCATCATTACGGCAGGCGCGTCCCATTGCCACCGCCTCCAGCACATCCTCCATGGAATCTTCCAGTTCTTTGTTGATAAAGCGCTCCTCCACCACGGGGAAATCGCACAGATGGATACTCTCCGGCGCGGAAGCGTCAACGCTGCGCACCAGGTTCTGGTAGATCTCCTCCGTCATAAAGGGCACCATGGGAGCCGCCGCCTTACAGATGGTCACCAGGGCGGTGTACAGCGTCATGTAGGCGTTGATCTTGTCCTGCTCCATGCCCTTTGCCCAGAAACGCTCACGGCTGCGGCGCACATACCAGTTGCTCATCTCGTCCACGAAATCCTGCAGAGCCTTGCCCGCCTCAGGGATGCGGTATTTATCCAGGTTTCTGTCCACCTCGCCCACCACCGTGTTCAGCCGGGAGAGCAGCCATTTATCCATGACGGACAGTTTCTCGTATTCCAGCTGATACTTTGTCGAGTCAAAACTGTCGATATTGGCATACAGGATAAAGAACGCATAGGTATTCCAGAGCGTGCCCATGAACTTCCTCTGCCCCTCCATCACTGCCTTGCCGGAAAAACGCTTGGGCAGCCAGGGCGCCGCGCTGGTGTAGAAATACCACCTGATGGCATCCGCGCCGTAAGTCTTAAGCGCCTCAAAAGGATCCACCGCGTTCCCCTTGGACTTGCTCATCTTCTGACCGTTCTCGTCCAACACCAGCCCCATGACGATCACATTCTCATAGGGTGACTTGTTGAACAACAGCGTGGACTCCGCCAGCAGGGAATAGAACCATCCCCTGGTCTGATCCACCGCCTCGGAGATGAACTGGGCGGGGAACTGCTGTTCAAAGAGTTCCTTATTTTCAAAGGGATAATGATGCTGCGCAAAAGGCATTGCCCCGGAGTCAAACCAGCAGTCGATCACCTCAGGCACACGCTTCATTGCCTTGCCGCACTCAGGGCAGGGGATGGTGATAGCGTCGATATAAGGCCTGTGAAGCTCCACCGTCTTCGCTTCCTCGTTGCCGCTGAGCCGGTACAGTTCCTCCCTGCTCCCCACGGAATGCATATGCCCGCACTCACACTCCCAGATATTTAAAGGTGTGCCCCAGTAGCGGTTCCGGGAAACAGCCCAGTCCTGGATATTCTCCAGCCAGTTGCCGAAACGGCCCTCACCGATGGACTGGGGGATCCAGTTGATGGTATTGTTGTTCCGCACCAGGTCATCCTTCACCGCCGTCATCTTGATGAACCAGGATTCTCTCGCATAATACAGAAGCGGCGTGTCACATCTCCAGCAGAAAGGATAGTCATGTTCAAACTTCGGCGCATCGTACAGCTTTCCCTCTGCGTCCAAGTCCTTCAGGATCTGCGGGTCGGCGTCCTTCACAAACTTGCCCGCATAGGGCGTATCCTCCGTCATATTTCCCTTACCGTCCACAAACTGTACGAAAGGCAGGTCATACTTTCTGCCCACATTGGCATCGTCCTCACCGAACGCCGGGGCAATATGCACGATACCCGTGCCGTCGGTCATTGTGACATAAGTGTCACAAGTTACAAAAAATCCTTTCTTCCTCTGTTTTGCGGCCGCTTCCCCGGCACAGGCAAAGAGAGGCTCATATTCCTTATATTCCAGATCCTTTCCCGTATAGGTCTCCAACACCTCATAAGCGGGCTCGTTTTCCTTTGCCAGGCTTCCCAGCACTTTGTCCAGAAGTTCCTGGGCCATATAATAGGTTCTGCCGTCCGCTGCTTTCACTTTACAGTAGGTGTCCTCAGGATTCACGCAGAGGGCCACATTGGAGGGCAGGGTCCAGGGAGTCGTGGTCCATGCCAGGAAATAAGCATCCTCACCCACACATTTAAAACGGACGATGGCGGAACGCTCCTTTACCGCCTTATATCCCTGTGCCACCTCATGGCTGGACAGGGGCGTACCGCAGCGGGGGCAGTAGGGAACGATCTTGAAGCCCTTGTACAACAGCCCCTTGTCCCAGATGGTCCTAAGCGCCCACCACTCGGACTCGATGAAATCATCATCATAGGTAACGTAAGGGTCGTCCATATCCGCCCAGAAGCCCACGGTATTGGAGAAATCCTCCCACATGCCCTTGTATTTCCAGACGCTCTCCTTGCACTGGTCGATAAAGGGGGCGAGGCCGTACTCCTCGATCTGCTCCTTGCCGTCCAGCCCCAGCTTCTTCTCCACTTCCAGTTCCACAGGCAGTCCGTGGGTATCCCATCCCGCCTTTCTGGGCACCATATAGCCTTTCATGGTGCGGTATCTGGGGATCATGTCCTTGATGGTACGGGTCTCCACATGGCCGATGTGGGGCATCCCATTGGCGGTAGGCGGCCCGTCGTAAAAGGTATAGACAGGGCCTTCTTTCCTGCTGTCAATGCTCTTCTGGAAAATATGAGCATCCGCCCAGAATTTCTCAATCGCTTTTTCCCTTTCCACAAAGTTTAGATTACTGTCAACCTGTTTGTACATTTCCGTTATCCCTTTCTTCAGATTAATAAAACCCCGTCCTGTAAAAGGACGAGGTCCATGACTCCGTTACCACCTGTTACATCATACGATCCTGTTGAAAGCCGCCTCGCGCATACTCTCATGAGAATGATATGGTATCCCTTAACGCGGGAATATCGTTCAGGACTACCGGGACTGACCCTGGGGACTGTTCCTTTGGCCCTGACTGCTCGGAAGTGATCTTCACCGAATCCTTACTCGCACCGGTCTCCCACCCCCGCCGGCTCGCTTTGCCTTTCCGGATATGGCTACTCTCTTCGTCGTCGCATTTCCTATTTTCATATGAGGTATTATAATATCCGACATTTTCACTTGTCAAGTACTAAGTTGACTCTCTGATCAGCACCGCGTTTATGATCCGGCACATATTCTCAAACAACTGCATCGCCAGCTTCGGGAAAGAATTCCTGTTCACGCAGGCCTCCAATATGACCATCCCGCACACTTCCCCGTCTCTGTCCCGCAGCAGGAACTGCATGCAGCTGAGCACTCCCTGTTTCTGCAGGGCACTGAAAACGCGGCTCTGGGAATACTCCATAAAATTCGTGTTGGTACAGATCATCAGATCATCCTTGAACAGACTGAGATAATCCGCGTCCTCAAAAGCCTGCTGTTCATCCTGTTCCCAGACAAAATCTTTCGGATACTGCCCCACGATCTTCCTGTCTTTTCCCCAGAATATCACAATCCTGTCAGTCATGATCGTGTGCACCATCAACTCCAGGAGTTCCGGCATGCACCTGCTTCCGTTCAATACCATATCCGCCAGGTATCTGTTGATCTGACCCATGTCTTTCTCGGAAAAGAAGCTGTCCCTGATCTCCGTCATGTCGGAAGAAACATCCGTCATATGGAACTTCCCATGCTTTTGCACATCATAGATGACAAAACGATTCCTGCCTTTCTGCTTTGCTATATACAGCGCCTTGTCCGCGATACGGAACAACTCGTTATAATCGTTGGAATCCACACCACACTGAGCGGCGCCGATAGAGCAGGACAGCCTGTTCTCACCCACGCGTTCCAGAAACAGCATACCGATATTCGTCCTGATGCCCCGCAGATAACTTCGAAGCCCTGCTTCATCCCCGTAATCTTTCAGTATGATCAGGAATTCATCTCCGCCGATCCGTCCTACCATGCCGTTGCCGCCTACCACTTTTTTCATCACATCGGACGAGGCTCTGATGACCTCATCGCCAAACAGGTGGCCGTAGGTATCATTGACATTTTTAAAATAATCCAGGTCCACAATGGCGACCGCCGCCTGATTGCCCGGTCTCACATTTTTCAGCGCATATTCCGTTATGGACTTTTTATTTAAAGTCTTGGTCAGGGAATCCACAAAAGTCCCCTCCAGATAATCGTCCGTCTCCTCATGGGTCTTGATATTGAACACGGACCATACTCCCAATACTACTTTCTTCTCCTGATATTCCCGCGGGACCATATGTACCCTGTATCCGTCCATATTGTCGCCGTAGGAAAGGATCTTGCCGGAAAACAGGAAAGACTGCTCACTGTTTGCCCTGGCCAGCGTGTCACAGAAACTCTCAAAGACGGCCACATCCTTATCCGCCACATATTTCTGCTCCACGATCTGACGCCGCCACTCCTGGAGCGGCTGATCGCAGATATCCACCATCTGGCTGTAATCCATCCAGAACAGATGGAACCTGTCGTCCTCAGGCGAGTAGAGGAAATACGCCTTGCCATTGAGAGTCAGGAAATCCTCGAACAGAGCCAGCCGCTTTTTCAGTTCCGCCATCTTCTTCTCGTTGCCGCTGATGTTCCTCAACTCCAGATAGATAAAATCTTCACCCTCATATTTGCGCAGGATCACAAAGCACTTCTCGTACTCACCCTGCTGATTCTGCAATTGGATGCACTCGTCAAGTTCTTCATCGGGACGCAGTTTGATACACTTCTCCACCGCGGCCTGCAGCCGTTCCAGATCGTCCTCCCTGACGATCTTATACAACGAAACAAACTGGCGCTCGCCCAAAAAGCGGAACATGAGACTGTTTGCCTCATGCACAGTTAAAGAAAAGGTAAATTTCGCCGCGGGATACATTGACGCATTCACATTCAATCCATTCACGTTCTGTCCAGCCTCCACTTTTGAGTCTACTTTTCCATCTACATATAGCTTATCAAAAAATGTCAAAAAAGTAAAGGACAGTTGCTAAAAAAGACAGACGATAAAAAGGACAGACAGAGCTACTGCTCCATCTGCCTTCCCAAAAATCCCGCCGCGGAGAGCAGCAGTTTCTGCTCCACCTCACCCATACGGCTCTTATTGTCATTCTGCAGGAGCACCACGCTTCCGATCACATCGCCTTCGCAAAGGATCGGCGTAATGGCCTCATGCTGGTAATCGCTGGATGCCTCCTCGCAGATGGTGATAAAGTTCCTGTCTCCCTTGGTTGCCATGAGTGTTTCCCGGTTGTGTATCTTTTCATCCATCTGCTTGCTCACGGACTTGTTCACCATCTGCTTATAGCCGCCTGCCGCCGCGATGAACTGATCCCTGTCCGCGATCAGCGCCGCATGGCCGGACACCTGCGCCAGGCTTTCCGCATACTGCTTCGCGAACGTGGTCATCTCGCCGATGGGAGAATATTTTTTCAGGATGACCTGTCCCTCCTTGTCTGTGTAGATCTCAAGGGGATCTGATTCCCTGATGTGCAAAGTCCGGCGGATCTCCTTGGGAATCACGATCCTTCCCAGGTCATCTATCCTTCTCACAATTCCTGTTGCTTTCATAAAATCTCCTCCATTTGCAAATCTTAATATACTCATAAGTTCCTCAAAACATCAAGGCACTGCTAGTATTTGTAAATGAGAGACTTTTATACCTGGATCGTCTGTTTCCGGATCTCATCAAAAAGAACTTTCCAAAAAACCCGCTATATGCTATATTAGGTGAAGATCCGTATGATTCAGCCGGGACGCCCGCTCTTGATACAGGAGCCTCCCAAGAAAGAAGAGACGATGACAGAGAAAAGATTCAAAAAAATTTCCTTAAGCCGCTTGCTTCCCATCCTCATATTATTACTGGGCGCATGCCTTCGGCTGTTCCGCCTTGGCAGCGTTCCCGGCGGAATGCATCAGGATGAGAGTTTTGTGACGTGGAATGCCTTTGGCATACTGCACGAGGGCATGGATTCCGCGGGACACCGCTTTCCGGTCTACATGGCAGACTGGGGGGATGGCCACAGCGCCCTGTATGTCTGGCTGCTGATGCCCTTGCTGGCGCTGAACGGAGGCCATTTCTCTCCTTTTCTCAGCAGGCTGCCCCAGGCGGTCGTCTCTGTTTGTACCCTGTGGTCAGTATACTGTCTGATCAAATGCCTTTTTCACAGAAAGCTGGCGCTGTGGAGCCTTTTCCTGCTGGCCATATGCCCCTGGCATATCATGATGTCCCGGTGGGGGCTGGACGCGAACCTGGCTCCCGGCTTCCTGATATTTGGACTGACTTTCTTTGTGAAAGGACTGGAGCAAAAGAAATATCTCCTTCTATCCGGCCTGTTCTACGGGGCAAGCCTGTATTGTTATGCCGTGATCTGGCCTGCGGTGCCGTTCATGCTGCTTTTACAGATTGTTTACTGCCTGGCCCACAAGAAACTGCGCATCGACAGATGGAGCCTTGGAGCCTCTTTGATCCTTTTCATCATGGCGGTCCCTCTCCTTTTGTTCCTTCTGGTCAATTCGGAAGTGATCCCCCAGATCACTCTTCCTTTTATGACGATCCCGCGCATGGGCAGCTATCGGGGTTCCGAGATCGCGCTGACCCCTTCCGGCATGTGGAGCAACCTGCGCACCGCCCTGTCGCTTTTATGGCATCAGAGCAACGGAAGCGCTTTTGATATCCTTCTTCCCTGGGGGCTTTTCTATGACATTGGCAGGGTCTTTATCGTGATCGGAACAATTGCCCTCCTGCTGCGCCTGCTTCGCAGCTTCCGTGAAAGGAAGTTCTGTCCTGAGTATTTTTTGTTTGTACCATTATTGGGGGGGGCGCTTACCTGTCTGTTGGTGACTGCCATCCTGCACCAGATCAACGCCCTCTATATCCCCCTTGTGCTCAGCGAAGCATATGGCGTATGGACGGTAACAGAATGGATCATGCGCAAGCGTGACCGACTCGCAGAGTGGATCTGCCGCGGCATCGTTGTTATCTACCTGCTCTGCCTGGTCTTGTTCCAAAGGGACTATTATGGGGATTACCGCACTCTTGTGAGCGCCTGGTTCGGGGAGGGTGTGGAAGACTGCGTTGGATATGCCATGGATCAATGCTCCGCCGAGCATATCGATACCATTGTCGCAGAAAAGGGAACGCAGTGGCCCCGGCTGCTTTTGTACACAGAGACACTGCCCTCCCAATATCTTTCCACGGTGATACATGATACCCCGCCCACTCCCGCCTGTTTTACCACTGACAGCGGCATCTGCATCCATGTAGGCATCGACTATGACAACATCGACCGCGAAAGCATCTATATCATTTACTTTATCGATGTGTCCGCTTTTGAAAACGACTTTACCCTGACACAGTTCCACGACTGGTATGTAGCCGTACCGAAAAGGGATTGACTATCGATCCATTTCGGCTATGCGCCCTGTGGACTTGTGCTCCTTGATGATCCCGTCGATCTCTTTCAGGTCGGTGCTCAGAAGATCGCCGGGGATGGTATTCTTCAGGGAACTGACCGCGTTCCCGTACTCAAGGGCCCGCTGGTATTCACCCTCATGGGAAAGCAGGCCGTACAGCACGCCGGAAATGTACGCGTCGCCGCTTCCGATCCGATCCACCACCTCGATGTCCGCATAGGGCGCCTCCTCATAGTAGGTATCTTCTTTTGCGCTGTAAATGATGGAGCCGAACGTGTGCCGTTTAGGGCTGTGGACGATACGCTGGGTGGAAGCCACGATGGAAATGGGGAAATCCTTTGTAAAACTCTTCATGATGCTCTTCGCATCCCCCTCTTTCAAAAACGTCAGCCGTGCCGTCTCCTCGGAACAGAAGAAAATATCCACATAAGGCAGGATGGATTCCACACATTCTTTCGCTTCGGGGCCGCTCCAGAGATTTCCCCGGAAGTTCACATCAAAGGAAATGATCGTCCCATGTTCCTTGAACCTGTGGATCATCTCGATCGCAGTGGCGCGGAGCTGCGGGCTTAACGCCAGCGTGATGCCGCTGGTGTGGAAACACCTGGCGGAACTGTAGATGTTCTCGTCAAAATCACCAACGGACAGCTTGTTGATGGATGTGTTTTTCCTGTCATACACGATGCGGGGCTTGCGGGGATAAGCGCCGCTCTCATAGTAATACACGCCCAGCCGGGCATCTTTGCTCTCATCATATACCAGATAGTCGTCGCTGACCCCGCAGAGACGGACACGGTTCTTGATATACATGCCCAGATCGTTGGCGGGCAGCTTGGAAATGATGCCGCAGCGCAGTCCCAGCATGGCCGCGCCGGTAGCGGAGTTCAATTCCGCGCCCCCCGCCTGTTTGCTGAAAGTGTCCCCTCTTGTCATACGCTCGTTGGGCGGCGGCGACAGACGGAGCATGATCTCACCCAGTGACAACAGATCGAATTCTTTCTTCATATGCTATACCCTCTCTTTTCTTAGTTTATGCATTTAACCCATTTCCACACCGTGATCACCTTCTGATCATTATTGTATCATACTTTGAATATACAGAAAAGAGCGCAAATCGCACAAGACAAAGTAAATTTACAAAAATATAAGTCAAAGTTCCGCCATATATTCCCTGTACTCTTCCTCGCTTGCAAACAGGATGTAGCTGCCATCCACCAGCCCCATGTAGCCGCTCTGTGTATGATAACCTTTCATAAAAATACCTCCTATCCAGAATCTTTTTGTTCTGAATAGAAGATATCATTTTACAAGGGTAATAAAACTCCCTTAAATTCCTCCAGAAGTTCTTCCGTCTTATTTAATAAAAGTTCCGCGTCCGTCTCCACCAATCCTGTCTTTTTATACTTGTAAGTGAAGAACGGATTCCCGTAGGCGGTAAAGGAAAGGCTCTGTCCGTATTTCTTCAGCAGTTCCGGGATCCCCGCCGGGTTGATTGCAGCATCCGGCCTGAACATAAATGCGATCCTCTCATTCTTTCCCTTGATCTCCGTCATGTAAAGCCCGTGGGCCGCCACACGGATCAGCGCGATCCTCAGCAGATCATCCACAGCCCTGGGGATCTCGCCGAAGCGGTCCAACAGCTCATCTCTCATATCGTCCCGCTCCCTGCTGTTCTCAATGCCTGCGATCCGCTTATAAATATCCAGTTTCTGCACTTCATTGACAATGTAAGTATCGGGGATATAAGCATCCACGTCCAGATCGATCAAAGTGGCAAAATCCGCCGCCACGGTGACGCCTTTCAGGGTCTGCACCGCCTCGTTCAGCATCTTACAGTACAGGTCGTAACCCACCGCCTCCATGTGGCCGTGCTGGCGCACGCCCAGCAGGTTTCCGGCTCCCCGGATCTCCAGATCGCGCATGGCGATCTTAAAGCCGCTGCCCAGATCCGTAAACTCCCGGATAGCTTCCAGCCGCTTCTCCGCCACTTCCTTCAACATCTTATCCCGCTTATACATAAGGAACGCGTAAGCGGTGCGATTGGAACGTCCCACTCTGCCCCTTAACTGATACAGCTGGGACAGTCCCATATTGTCCGAATCGTGGATGATCATGGTATTCACATTGGAAATGTCCATGCCCGTCTCTATGATGGTGGTGGACACCAGCACATCGATCTCCCCATTGATAAAGTCGAACATGATCCGCTCCAGTTCCCGCTCTTTCATCTGGCCATGGGCGAAAGCCACCGTTGCCTCCGGCACAAGAGCGGCAATCCTCGCCGCAATGTCAGCGATATTGTTGACCCGATTATAGACATAGTAAACCTGGCCCTCCCGTGCCAGTTCCCGGGAGATCGCTTCCCGCACCAGTTCCTCATTATACTCACAGACAAAGGTCTGGATGGGCAGGCGGTCTTCCGGCGCCTCCTCCAGCACGCTCATATCCCGGATGCCGATCAGGCTCATGTGGAGCGTTCTGGGAATGGGTGTAGCGGTAAGGGTCAGCACGTCCACAGTTTCTTTCAGCTTCTTGATCTTCTCCTTATGAGTCACCCCGAAACGCTGCTCCTCGTCAATGACGAGAAGCCCCAGATCCTTGAACTTCACATCATCGGACAGCACGCGGTGGGTTCCGATGACGATATCCACCATGCCCTTCTGCAGTTCCGAGAGAGTCTTCCTGATCTCTGCGGGCGTGCGGAAGCGGCTCATCAGCTGGATATTCACCGGGAAGTGGTTCATTCGCTGGACAAAAGTATTGTAATGCTGCTGGGCCAGGATCGTGGTGGGCACCAGATACACCACCTGTTTTCCCTCCTGCACCGCCTTGAAAGCGGCACGGATAGCGATCTCCGTCTTGCCGTATCCCACATCGCCGCAGATCAGGCGATCCATGATTTTGGCGCTCTCCATATCCGCCTTGGTATCGGCAATGGCCGCCAGCTGATCCTCCGTCTCCTCAAAGGGAAACATTTCCTCAAATTCCCGCTGCCATACCGTATCCTTCCCGTACACATAGCCCTGGCTCTGCTGCCTTATGGCATAAAGTTCCACCAGGTCTTTCGCCACTTCATTGACCGCGCTCCGAACCCTTGTCTTGGTCTTTTCCCATTCTTTGGAACCCAGCTTGTTCAGTTTGGGCTTCTTCGCATCGGCGGACGCGTATTTCTGGATCACATCCAGGCCTGTGGCAAGGACATAGAGATTGCCGCCGTCACGGTATTCTATCTTGATGTAATCCTTGACGATATTCTCCATCTCCACTTTCTCGATACCCTGATAGATGCCCAGTCCGTGGGTTTCATGGACCACATAGTCTCCCACCTTGAGTTCGTTAAAGTCCTTGATCTTCCGTCCCTGATAAAGTTTTCTGGACTTCTTCTTTTTCTTCTCTGCACCAAAGATATCTGTCTCGGAGAGCACCACAAATTTCAGAAAAGGATATTCAAATCCCTTTCCCACATACCCATAATAGGTCAGGACTTCCCCCGGCTGCACCGTGCGGAAAGGATCTTCCGTGTACACAGCGGTCAGTTCCCTGTCCCGCAGATCTTCCGCCAGGCGCCTGGCCCTGGTCCTGGAACCGGACAGCAGGAGCACTCTGTATCCTTTCTTCCGATACATTGCCAGGTCTTTCACAAGGGCTTCAAAACTGTTATTGTAGGACGCGATACTGCGGGACGCCACATCCAGCTTTTTCTCAGGTTTAAAATAACCCGTCCTGCCCTCCATGGTGGCAACCGTGATCACACTCCCGCCGCTTAGGGATGCCGCCACCTGTTCCCCGCTGTAGAGAATGTCCATCTGCCCCGGCAGGATGTAGCCTTTTTCCGCGCGCTGCGCCATGCTCTCCCGAAATTCCAGTTCCACCGCATCCGCCTGCTCCCTGATGCGGGCGGGCTCCTCCAGGAAGAACGCCGTTTCTCCCAGGGCTTTCAGCAGTTCCGGCAGCGTCACCATCTCTTCATAAAAATAGCGGATATAGCTTTCCAGATTGACCTTGCTGTGGAACTCCAGAAGCTGTTCCCGCAGTTCCTTGACCTGAACGGAAATCCTGTGCGCCTCCTCAGGGCAATGCCGGTCACGGAACAGCTTTTCCTGTTTTGCCGCCTCCTGCTCCAGCTTTTTCAGGCCCGTCCGTATCCTGTCCTCATCCAGCACGAATTCCGTTGCCGGAAAGATGGAAATACTCTCCAGTTTTTCAAGGGAACGCTGGCTTAAAATATCAAAACTACGGATGGACTCCACCTCATCCCCCCATAACTCGATACGGCAGGGATTTTCCTCCGTCAGGTCGAAAATATCGATGATGCCGCCCCGCACGGAAAACTGCCCCGGGCTCTCCACCTGGTAGCATTTCTCATATCCCATGGACACCAGCTTCCGGGCCAGGTCTTTCTCCTCCAGGATGCCGCCCCTTTCCACGTCTATGACATCCTTTTCACGATCCCACAGAGCCTGGGGCGTCATCAGCGCCGCATAGGTGGTGACAATGGTGACGGGTTTTCTCTCCATCAGCCTGCGGAGCGTCTTCACGCGCTCCTTTACCAGCTGATTTCCGTGGATATCCGCCTGGAAAAAGATCAGATCCTTTGCCGGATATAACATGACATTCCTGTCATAAAACTTATATTCCTCAAATATCTCTTTCGCTTTTATGTCACTGTAAGTAACGATGACTTTGCACTTTAAGCCATCGCTGATCCCATAGATCATATGAAGTTTCTGGGAGTCCACACAGCCTGTCAGGGCAATGGAAGCGTGTCCTTCCGCCACCGCTTTCCGAATACTGTCGAACTCAGCCAGTTCTTGAAGAGGCGCCAATAATGCCTGCATGGTTGTCCCTTTCTGTTATCATCATCCACATCCGTGTTGTTTGCAAAACCGCACCTGTGGTATGCAGCGCTGTCAGGCTGATGTGTGAACCGTGGCGTTATATTCATTCATTGCCGCATCCGCCCCTTCCGCGATCATCATGCAGATGGCGTCCGCCGCACGGCTTACGGCTTCCTCCATGATCTTCCGCTCCTGTGGGGAGAAATGCCCCAGCACATAATCTGCCAGATCCCAGCCCCTGGGCTTTTCTCCCACACCCATCTTCACGCGCATGAACGTATCGTGCCCCAGGTGGGCGATAATGTTCTTTAAACCGTTATGCCCTCCTGCGCTTCCCTTTTTGCGGATCCGTATCTTTCCCACGTCCAGGCTGACGTCATCGGAGATCACGATCAGGTTCCTTTTCTCGTCCACCTTATAATAATCCAGCAGCGCACGCACGCTCTCGCCGCTGAGGTTCATAAAGGTCTGGGGCTTGGCAAGGATGCACTTTTCTCCCGCGATCACACCTTTTCCGATCACGGCCTTGTGCTTCTTTTCCAGCACACCGATATTTTCCTGATCCGCCAGCCTGTCTATCACGTCAAAGCCGATATTATGCCTGGTATTTTCATAGTCTCTGCCAGGATTTCCCAGACCCACGATGATGTACATGTCAACAACCTCACCTTCCTGCAGCCTGTGACGGTTGCCGCACTATGACACACAACCGCTCACTCTAACCCCATGATTCCGCTCCGCGAAGCAGCCCTTGCTGCGAGCGGTTAGAAACTCTTCTCACACTATTACCACATTGTTCAGCACAATATTTTCCGCGTAACTCTCCGTATGACCGATCTCCGCCCTGAAATAGGAATCCTCCACCAGCAGGTCGTGGATGGGAAGCTGCTTTAGGCCCTCAATCTTGATGGCCTGCCTGGCTCCCATGCAGTTAATGTTGCGCATCCTCACATTCTTAAATTCAGGCACATCCTCCCGGGGCGCCTCCTCCGGATTCTCGTCTATGGAGCCGTCGGAATTGGACAGCACATATCCCATGGTAAAAATAATCGCCTCGTTCACGATATCCGTCATATAGATATCATTGATGTCGATATCCTCCACCACGCCGCCTCTGCCCAGAGCGCTCTTGAAACGGATCCCCACATCCGTTCCCACAAAGGTACAGTTCTCCACAGTGACCCGGCGCACACCTCTGGACATCTCACTGCCCACCACGAATCCTCCGTGGCCATGGTAGACCACGCAATCATGGATATACACATCCTCAGTGGGCACGGGGATCTTCCTTGCCACAGCGTTCTTGCCCGACTTCATGCAGATGGCATCGTCACCCACGTCAAACTGCACATCGTGGATATGTACCTTGCTGCAGGATTCCAGATCCAGTCCGTCACCGTTCTGGGCATGATAGGGATTCCTGATATTTGCATTGCGGATGGTCAGGTTGGTGGTAAACAGGGGATGTACGTTCCACGCGGGGGAATTCTGAAGGGTCACGCCCTCAATGAGCACCCTGTCACACTTTACAAGGCTTACCATCACAGGGCGGAAATAATCATAATATTCCGCAGCCCTGCGCAAAGCCGCTTCCAGATCCGCGCCGGGGGAAAGCACGTCCGGTTCCCCCTCCGTGGCTCCTCTGTAAATCGTCTCGGTGGGCATCCAGATGCCGCCCTCCTTGCCCTCTACCACGCAGGGGCACTTTTTCAGGCATTGCTGCCACTGTTTCCTGGTCACTTTCATTTCTTTTAACGGGCGCCACAGCTGTCCGTTCCCGTCGAAGATCCCATATCCGGTAATGGCGATATTTTCCGCCTCCCTGGCATGGATGGGAGATACGGTGCGGATGCGGGGCTGCCCCTCGTAATCCGCCAGAAAGACGGGATATTCTTCGGGATTTTTGTCAAAATAGACCAGCGCACCCCTCTCTGTATGCAGATTGATATCAGATTTTAATTCAATGGGGCCGGTGAGCCAGATGCCCGCGGGGATCACCACTGTGCCGCCGCCCGCCTGGGAAGCCGCCTCAATGGCTGCCGCGATGGCTTTTGTATTGGACGCCTTGCCGTTAGGCACAGCGCCGTATTCTGTGATCACAAAACGTCTCTCCGGGATCTCCGGCAATTTTACATCCACTGTTTTCATAAATAATAGCCTCCTATTCCAGTTCCGCCTCTGCACTTCAGCGCCCACTGCGGGGGAAGAAATTTTCATCTGCAAAAAACGCAGCTGAAAATTTCTTCCGGGCGCTTCCGTTACGAGGCTGTTTTCTCTATATCCAGTTCCCGCTTGCGGGAACTTGGTCCGCCTCTGCACTTCAATGCCCATTGCTCCCTGCGCTTACGGAAACCTCTGTATATTTTCAAACTCCACCGTCCAGTTTCCGTCTTTGGGGAAGCCGGGCAGTTCCCTGTCACATCCCTCATAACCCGCGGTCATGATCGCCGCCGCCAGGAGCAGGGAACCGTTTCCGGGCAGGTACAGGGGCAGGTCTTTCCTGCTGATCTGCATATTGTTCCCGCTGGCAAGGTAGCAGTTTTTCAGCGTATCCTTCAACAACAGCCGAATGGCAAGTTCCGGCTCATCCAGACGGACAGCCGTCATTGCCATAAGCGCGAAGTCCCAGCCCCAGAGCGTGGGATACTCCCAGCACTTTTCCACCAGATGCAGGGTATCTGCCATGATCTCCCTATCGATCCGGTCGCTTTCTATCAGTCCGTACGCGCCCAGCATGGAGGGATGATCCCTGTTGTATACCGTGTAAGTGTCAGGACATTTCTCATGCGCCAGATATACGCCGTCCTCCACCGTCAGACCTGCCATATGGTCGGCTACCTCCTGCCACTTAGCGTCCGGGACTTTATCCAGCCGTTTCGCCCATTCCGCCGCGATCCGCAGCGTGACCCTCCAGTACTCCACCTCAAACGCAGGGTTCACCGTATCGGTCTCCTTATGGCACTCCTGCACGGGAATCACCGGAGCGGGAATATCGTAACAGCCATGCTCCTCATTCCACACCACGAAGTCGGTCATAAACTGCGCCGTCTCTTCCACTACCTGCCAGTATTCCTCCAGGAATGCCCGGCTCTTTTGATTTTGGTACTGCATTTCCATCATATAAATGATGTGCGGCTGCTGCCAGACCAGAAGCGTCGCGATGGAAGATGGCGCATCTATCCCCTCCGTAGCGATCATCTTGGGCCAGCGCGCTCCCCGATAGCCGTTCCTGCGGGCATTCTCCCTGGCCTCGGGCAGATGCTCCTTGTACCATTTCAGGCTCCGCTCCAGCAGATCACAATGGTTCCAGAGCGGCAGCCACGCACAGTGCCAGAGATACATCTCCAGGTGCATCTTGCCGTACCAGCTGTTACAGATCAGTCCCGTCTCCTGAGGCGGGGTTGAGCCGCTGGAATTGACCGCCATCAGGTACTGGGACAGGATGATCCTGCGTTCCAGTTCCCAGGCCCTTTTATCCTTACTTTGGTTCAGCCGGATGATGCCGCCCTTTTCCCAGAAGTCTTTCCAGCCCTGGCGGCTTGCATCAAAGATCCCGTCAACAGATTCCACCAGTTTCTCGATTGCCGTGTCTGCGTTATCTTTCTTGCTCGCCTGGCTGTCATCGATACATTTCCCGATCATGCTGTCCCAGGCATAAAATGCCGCATAAAATGCCGCAGACAACTCCAGGACACTGCTCTTTGCCTCCACGGTCAGGGTATGTTTCGCAAGCTGCTCCCCGATCACGCCGTCAGACGATATTGCCACAAAATAACGATCCCTGTCCAGCTGCCTTTTCAGCAGAATCCCCTGCTCCGTCCGGCTCACTGCCTCCGTGGCGTGTGATTCCCCGGCATTCCAGTCAGATGCGGAAATATCAGGGGAACCGTAAGGGAAACGGATCTCCACCGTCAGGCTTTTGTCTGCCAGCGCCGGGCTCTCCACCCGAAAAGCCAGCTGGTCTTTTCCCTGGTCATGGCACGCCGTCCGCACGCTGCACGGGATGCCATCCAGCAAAAAGCGGCTCTCCAGGATACCCTCATACAGTTTCAGTTCCTGATGGATGTTGGTCAGCTGCTCCGATCGGATCATCCGTCCCTGATACCGAAATCCGATCCGTGCCAGGTTCAGCCGGTGGGGATTCATCCTGAGCCACTGATAGACATCTTCGTTGCCAGGAAATTTCTTTTTGGCATAACATACATGCCTGCCATCACAGACGTCATACTCTGTCATTACCAGATCGTCCAAAGTATAATCATATCTTTCATCGTTCACAGGCTTTGTGTGCCATCCCCATTGGGACATGGTGCACAGGGGCAGTACATCATACTCCTCATACAGCGTCTGCATACCCGTGATATCCGCCGTGAAAGCAAACTCACCGTTTCCCACCGTAAGGGCGGATTCCCTGTCCACCTCCTCCAGCACCGGATCATGACTGCTCACCAATTCCTTTCGATCGATCATGCATGTACCTCCCGTTACAGTTATTCTAAACCATTTGCACTTGAATTTCCCTGATTTTTCTTCATAATCATATCATTAAAGATGCAAAATATCAATCAATTTATACCGTTTTATGAAAGATCCAGGTAACTCCCATCAGGATACGCGTACTCACCCCGGTAGTTCGATGCGTTGTAATGAGGGAATTTTACAGGGTGATACGTCTGAGGCATCGGGTTGTCCTCCTGAGTATAGATATACATGCTGTGATAATCCCAGCACACCAGTTCCTCCCTCTCATCGCCAAACAGGTCTATGGCTTCACAGCAGAGCGTGGGATGTCTGTCATCCGGGAATGCCACTGCCCGCACGCCGTCTCCGTTCAGCAGACCGCCTTTCCCCGTGTCCGCGTTGGTAAGGATCAATTCCACACCGCTGCCATCCCAGTTCACGGGAGTCACCAGATTGCCGTTCATCTCATTTTCCATCTCCCAGATCTGGTTTCCGTCCGAGTCATAGAGATAGATCACCCCCTGATGGCCCCAGAAATTTGTCACCGCGATCTGGAACCCCTCCCTGTCTTTGCAATAATGCGCCACACTGACTCTTTGAGCGTGTCCTATAAGATCCCTTGCCACGATATTCCCCTCAAGATCGCCTATAAAGAATCCCTGCGTACCTGACACGCAGGCAAAATATCCCTTTCCGTCCCCCCGGAATCTTCCCATAACGATCTCGTCTGTGTGATCCTTTGTAATGGGATAACTCCATAATCTCTCTCCATCCGCACTGAGCATGTTATAGCCAACCAGTACCTCGTCCCTGCCATCGCCGTTGATGTCCACAGGCAGAGGACAATGCCCCGTATTCTTGTCACTGCGGTATTTCCAGAGCAGGTTCAGATCCTCATCCAACGCATAAACCCTACAGTACCGATCCTTGATCAGGATATCCGCCGGCCTGTCCTTTCCCCTGAAATTACAGATCCGGATGCCGTCGGGATTGATCCGTTCAAAGGCATATGTGCTAAAAGGCACGCCGATCAGATCACTGTCCTCCTCGTCGGAAAACGGCGTCTTTACCGACTTTTTCACCTTTCCGGTAGCGCCCTCCAGAATCTGAATCTCAAAATTCCTCCCCACTATCACCTCATCTGCCCCGTCTCCGTCAATATCATACACCTGCAGGGGCATATCAGCAGAGACTTTACCATGACTGCTACTGTCAGGCGACGGCTCTCCCAACTGCCATAAAACCGTTCCGTCCAGATCTATGGCCGTAAGACAGCTGATAAATCCATAGGCGTCTCTGCTGACACGCTTCTGCATCTGTGCCAGGACCACATACCACTGTTCGGTGCCTGTCAGATGTCCGAAACGGATCTGCCTTGAAGTGCCAAAATCTTTTAAATCAATTTTCTTCCAGAGTTTCATCCGGGGATGGCATGACATTTCTGTCCTTTCCCGTTCCCGCATCTCTTCCTGCCTGATCTGAAGCGCCGACGCTTCCTCCCCGGATACCATGACCGTCACATCCGCAAACCGGGTGGGGCAATCCGCCGTAATGCCGACCTTGCCGCCCCTTGCTGCCAGTTCATCCTCCACCTGGAACAGCAATCTCCCATCCACATAGCAGGCAATCTTTTCCCCATTACAGTCTACACTTAACGTA
This sequence comes from Lachnospiraceae bacterium, assembly GCA_023664345.1. GTDB lineage: Bacteria > Bacillota > Clostridia > Lachnospirales > Lachnospiraceae > Acetatifactor. The sequence continues at coordinate 72,609 of JAMPFQ010000001.1, forward strand.
TACAGGGTATCACAGTCATGCACAAATCTGCACTCCGCCAGAATGACCAGTTCCTCTTTGTGACGGTAGGAAAGTTCCGCCTTATCCTTATCACGCAGGGAAAATACCAGCGTATCGATACTGTTGTTCATGCAGAACGCAAGTCCCGCCATTCCCTTTTGGGACAACCGCTGTATCTTTACGGAAGCCTCATAATCTTTCCAGAGCCTGTCTCCTGTCTCCAGAGTGGGAAACATGCGATGAGGACGATCTTTCTCGATCCGCATGGATTCCATATAATGAACGCCATCCAGTTCCGCGACGATCCAGCTGGGGCCCGTTCCATTATATGTATAATTGCATACCTGATCCACCCAATTTCCGGAATAACCTTTCTCTACAACATAGTGATATTCTCCCGTGGCCGTATGTTCCGGGTCAAAGGGAAACTCCCCTATGGCAAAATCCTGAAAATCCTCTTTGCATAATACATGGTCTTTTTTCATGGCAGCATCCTTTCTCCTTATGAAAAAGACACCTGAACCCTCAGGTGTCTTTTCATTTATGATCCTTAGAACATGATCGCTTAACCCTTTACAGCGCCGACCATAACGCCTTTCGTGAAGTACTTCTGCAAGAAAGGATACAGGCACAGAATAGGCACTGTGGAAACGATGATGGTCGCATACTTGATAGTCTCCGCGATCTGAGCTGCATCATCGGCGCCGCCCGTATCCGTCATATCCGTCAGAATCAGGATCCGCCTCAGTACGATCTGCAAAGGCTGCATCGTCTTACCCTTTGCATCATCATCCAGATAGATGAATGCCGGGAACCAGGAATTCCAGTGCGCAACGCCGTAGTACAATACCAGCACGGCGATGGTTGCCTTACACAGGGGAACCAATATCTTCCACAATATGGTCATATGCCCCGCGCCGTCCAGCATGGCGGATTCTGTCAGCGAATCGTCGATACCAGACATAGCGGTCCTCATGATGATCAGGTTGTAGGTACTCAGAGCGCCATGGAGCAAGAGCACCCAGCGTGTATTGTACAGGTGCAGATCCTGGATGTTCAGGTATCCGGGGATCATACCGCCTGAGAAATACATGGTAAACATAATAAAAATGGTAAAGAACGTCTTGCCGGGCAGATTCTTTCTGGAAAGGAAATACGCTGCCAGCAGGGTCATGAAAATATTGATAGCAGTACCAACCACCACATAGAAAATCGTATTTCCATAACCGGTCCAGATTGCTTTCGTGTTGAACACGTACTCATATGCCTTTGTGCTCCATCCCAGAGGCAGCACCAGCGCTTCGGGGTGGGACATCAACAGGTTTGACTCACTGAACGACGCCACTATAACATACCAGAAAGGATAAAGGCAGGCTATCGTGAACAGCGAAAGGATGATGATATTGCATACGCCGAAAATACGTTCGCCACGGCTCAGTTTCACCTTGGGGCTGGAGTCCATCATATCTCTATCTTTTTTTGCCATATTCTCACGCCTCCCTTACCACAAGCTTGTTTCCGTAGTCTTCTTGCTGATCTGGTTCGCGATGATGACCAGGGCGAAGTTGACTACCGAGTTGAACAGACCTACTGCCGTTGAGAAAGAGAACTGCCTGTTCAACAGACCCATTCTATATACATAGGTTGAAATGATATCAGCCACATCATAGATTCCTTCGTTATACAGCAAGAGCGTCTTCTCATATCCGATACCCATGATCTGACCCACACGCATGATCAGCATGATGATGATGGTGGGAAGAATACTGGGAATCGTAACATGTATCGTCTGTTTCCAACGGTTCGCGCCATCCACTTTAGCCGCGTCATACAGCTGGGAATCGATACTGGTCAGGGCTGCCAGATACACAATGGAACCCCAGCCTGCTCCCTGCCAGATATTGGAAATAACATAGATCGGGATCCAGTATTTCCCGTTGGCCAGCAGGTTGCCTCCCTCATATCCGAAAAGCGACATAAATGCCGTAATGAAACCATTTCCGCCTACAAACTGACGAACCATCGCACACAATACCACCATGGATACGAAGTGGGGCATATAAGTGATACTCTGTACAATCTTAGAAAATTTCTTGCTGCGCAGTTCATTGATCAGCAGCGCCAGAATAACAGGAATAGGGAACCCGATCAACAAAGTCGCAAAACTCAGCTTCAAGGTATTCCCAAGCAGACGTCCAAAATAATACCCGGTGAAGAAATCCTTGAAGTGTCTCAGACCCACCCAATCACTAAAGTCTATGCCTCTTCTGGGATTGTAGTCCATAAAGGCAATGATGACACCGTACATAGGCTTATAGTGGAACAATACATAATAAAGCACCACGGGAAGAAGCATAAAATAGACCGCTTTGTTCTTCCTGATGATCTTCCATGTTCTCGCCCAATTCGACTTTTGATTAACCTTAGCCGGTGCAGAAACCTTGTCTTTTCCCATGCACAATCCTCCTATCGAGATGATAAGGACAGAAAAGCCAGCTGCTGCATCAGCAGCAGCCGGCCTGTCTGATCTCTACATCTTATTATTTTTTTCTGCGGACTTATCTTGCATTGTAACGGTCAAGAGCTGCCTGCTGAAGTTCGATCATACGCTCAACGCCCTGATCCTTGATCTGAGCAATGTATGCATCCCACTCAGCCATCACGTCTGAAGAACCGTTCAGAACTTTACCACGGAACTCTGTTACAGCGGTATCCACTACGGCATTCAGCTTAGCGTACTCATCTGATTCATCGGGAGTCATGGTTACAGGAGGCATGATCGTACCACTTACATCATTGGTAGCCCAGAGGGAAACTGCTGCCTTCTGCTGCTCGGTCGCATAGTAACCCAGGATATATGCAGGATCCTGAATGAAAGCGCCGGACATGTTCGCACGGCCATGATGAGCCATCTCTACTGCGATATTATCAGCGTTCATAATGGAATCAGCATACTTAGCTGCGGTACCATAAGAAGTCTCCTCAAATCCGTTGTATGCAACGCCTTCCTCACCAAAGTTGATCTCATTGTGTCCAGCCTCGGTGTAGCAGAAGTTCAGGAATGCTGCTGCAACCTCAGGATTCTTGCAGTCTGCGGTAATAGCCGCATGTGCCTTGGAACCTGTAGCGTAATCGGTAGAACCGCCGCTGTACTGAACAGCCTGACCCTCGGTCAATACGGGGAAGTTCACGCCAACCAGTTCAAAATTCTCGCCATAAGTAGCGGGCTCTGCCCATGCTGCGGTATTCCAGGAACCCATTCTGGAACCAAGTGCGCCGTAGCTGATCGCGGAATCACCGTTCATGATGTCTGCCTTGGTATTAGCGCCGGTCCACTCTGCGGAATCGGGATCAACCAGACCTGCATCCATCCATGCCTTAACCTGTGCCAGCATGTCTCTGTATCCCTCTTCCATGGGACCATAGTGAACCTTGCCGTCCTCAGCGGATACATACATGCCGCTTCTGAAGCCCCATGCACCGGGCATCAGGTTCATCATGTAGCCTGTGCTCTCAAAAGAAAGGGGATGCTCAACGCCGTTCTCTTTCATAGCGGTCATAACTTCTGTCCACTTTTCGATCGTGGTCAGGTCTTCTACCTTGTAGCCCGCTGCCTCTACCAGATCCTTACGAACGATAGGACCGGATGTGGTGCACAGCAACGCGCTGCCGCGGGTGAACGGGAAGCAGTAGTAATGACCGTCGTCAGTCTTAACAGCGGTATCCAGGGAAGGATTATCCTGCAGATACTGCCAAAGGTCTGCTGCGGGGCCGTCAGGTGTGATCAGGTCGTCCAGCCAGATCACAACGCCGTCTGCCTCTGCCTGGGAAGGTCCTCCGGGATATCCGGCCGTCCACTCCCATTCAATAATATCGGGAAGCGTGGCGCCTGTGGTCATCAGGTTGAATGCAGTGGTAACCTCATCGCTCTTTGTGGTAGCAGGTCCCTGGAACTCTACTTCGATGCCTGTCAGTTCCTGCCAACGCTGAGCCCACTGTGTCATCTGAACGGAGTCAGGCGTATCAGGATGATTCATTACGTTGCTGGGAACGCTCATCCAGTATGTAAGCTTCACGCCTGCGCCGTCTGCGTAGGGATACTGTACATAGCTGCTTCGGGGTGTTGTCAATGCGCCGGGCTTGCCCTGCTCTGCCTCGCTCAGTGCGGGAAGCAGGTTGCTGCTGTCGTCAGCAGCAGGAGTGCTGGAATCCGTAGCGGCACTGCTTGCCGCCTGGCTGCCGGCCTCGCTGGAAGCTGCGCTTGATGCGTTGCTGTCATCGCCACCGCCGCAGCCAGCCAACATGGAGACTGCCAATACGGAAGCTGTCGCAACAGACAAAAACTTCTTCTTCATTTTTTTTCCTCCTGTTTTCGCTCATAAAAGCTTGTTTGGTATACATTATGACATCGTCAGAATGTAAGTACTTTCATAGTATATAACATATGCACATAAAAAGCAATGTTTTTTATATATTTTTTTATATTTCTTTTATTTTTTTTCTCTCCTTTGTTAATTTTTAGTCAAATTGCTTCTAAAATCCATTCCCTTTTTTGTCACATTTGCTCTATTCCCTCATCCGGGATTTCAAGTGCCTTCTCATAATTGTACAGTATCGTCCTCTGGATACTGTCCCTGGTGGAAGAATTGATGGGATGGGCGATATCGCGGTACTCGCCGTCGCTGGCTTTCTTGCTGGGCATTGCGATGAAAAGCCCCTTGTCGCCCTCGATGACCTTGATATCGTGTACCACGAATTCGTCGTCCAGCGTAATGGAAACGATTGCTTTCATCTTCCCTTCTTTTGTGATCTTTCGCACTCGTACATCTGTGATCTGCATAACTTTACCCCCTTGATTCTCCTGACATATGAACCGTCAGTTCAGTACATTATCTCCTGGATCTCCGATCCATGAGCTCCATTCGCCGCTCGCCGAACATGCAAGCATGTTCTTCTCGCTAACGCTCATTATCTCCTGGATCTCCGATCCATGAGCTCCATTCGCCGCTCGCCGAACATGCAAGCATGTTCTTCTCGCTAACGCTCATTACATTACATATCTGTCGTTGCGTTCTACCACGATGCGGATCCTGCCCGGCTCTTCGATATAGGTCGAATTCGCGCGGATCGTATCCCGGCTTTCCACGATACAGTTTTCAATACGGGTGTTGTCCCCTATATACACGTCATTTAAGATGATGGAATTCCTGATCACACAGTTATTGCCAATGTAGCACTTCTTGAATATGACGGAATTTTCCACAACACCGTTTATGATACAGCCGCTGGCCATCAGGCTGTTCCTGACCTGGGAACCTACATTGTATTTCGCAGGCGGCAGGTCGTCCACCTTGGAATAGATATCGGGATACTGCTTGAAGAAGTAGTCCCTCACATCCGGCTTCAGGAAATCCATATTGGTACCATAATAATCTTCCACCGACGCGATATTCCTCCAGTACTCTTTCATCTTGTAGCCGTAGATCCGCTTCACATCCTTATAGCGGATCAGGATGTCCCGGACGAAATCATATCTGTCTTCCTCCGCGCATTTTTCGATCATCTCGATCAGCTGGCGGCGGCGCATCACATAGATCCCGCAGGAGACCGTGCGGCTCTTGGCCAGCAGCGGCTTCTCCTCAAACTCCTCGATCCGGCTCTCCTCATTCATGCGGATCGTGCCGAACCGCTCGATGTTCACCTCCGGATCCATATCCCGGCATACTACGGTGATATCGGCTTTCTTTTCAATATGGTACTCCAGGACCTTGTTGAAATCCATCTTATAGATGCCGTCCCCCGATGCGATGACCACATAGGGCTCATGGCTGCTCTTTAAGAACGAAAGGTTCTGGTATATGGCGTCCGCGGTCCCCCTGTACCAGTTGGCGTTCTCCGCCGTGACCGCCGGGGTGAACACAAACAGCCCGCCCTGTTTCCGTCCGAAATCCCACCATTTCGAAGAACTCAGATGCTCGTTCAGGCTTCTGGCGTTATACTGCGTGAACACCGCCACTTTCTGTATGTGGGAGTTTGACATGTTGCTCAAAGTAAAATCTATGCTGCGGTAGCTTCCGGCTATGGGCATGGCACAGATGGCTCTCTTCTGTGACAGTTCCTTCATCCTGTGATTGTTGCCGCCTGCTAAAATGATCCCTATCGCTCTCACTACTGTTCACCTGCCTTAATCAAAGTTTTGCCGCTCGCAAGGAACGCGTTCGTATAATCAGCCGCCGTTGTCACACCGAAGATCACGGAATTCTTACCCACCGAAACGCCGTCGGGGATCACACTCTTCTCTCCCACGGTCACAATACCGTGGTTGTAGATGTGAGGCGCCGTATCGTTTTCCGCCTCGTCTCCCACTCCCAGCCTCACATTGCTGCCAACCTCCACATCTTCCGCGATGATGGCCTTGTTCAGCTGGCAGTTGTCGCCGACCTGGGTACGGTTCATGATAATGGAGTCCCTGACCACAGTACCTTTCCCGATGGTGACGCCGCACCCGATCACAGAGTTGTACACTTCTCCGAAGATATTGGTGCCCTCACCGATGATGCTGCGCTCCACCACGCTGTTTTCAGACAGATACTGGGGCGGCTGGATCTCGCTGCTGGTGTAGATCTTCCAGTACTCCTCATAAAGATTGAATTCAGGAACGATGTCGATCAGTTCCATATTGGCTTCCCAGTAGGAGTTCAGGGTGCCCACGTCCTTCCAGTACCCGGTAAACTCATACGCGTACAGGGGTGCGCCCTGCTTATGGCAGTAGGGGATCACATGTTTTCCAAAGTCCAGCGCGGGCTGATCCGCCATGGCGATCAGCGCATCTTTCAGGGTCTTCCAGTTAAAGATATAGATGCCCATGCTGGCCAGATTGCTCCGGGGATGTTCCGGCTTCTCCTCAAACTCCGTGATCTTCCTGTTCTCATCAGCGATCATAATGCCGAACCGGCTGGCTTCCTCCATGGGGACCGGCATGACCGCAATGGTCACATCCGCGCCGTTGGCTTTATGAAAGTCAAGCATGACCTCATAATCCATCTTATAGATATGGTCGCCGGAGAGGATCAGGACATAATCGGGATGGAAGCTTTCCATGTATTCCATGTTCTGGTAAATGGCATTGGCCGTACCGGTATACCATTCGCTGTTGCTGCTCTTTTCATAAGGGGGAAGCACGGTGACGCCGCCGATGTTGCGGTCCAGATCCCAGGGAATACCGATTCCGATATGTGTATTGAGCCTGAGAGGCTGATACTGTGTCAAGACCCCTACCGTATCCACCCCTGAATTGATACAGTTGGAAAGAGGAAAATCAATGATGCGGTATTTTCCTCCAAAAGCTACAGCGGGCTTCGCCACCTTGGAAGTCAGCACTCCCAGCCGGCTGCCCTGTCCACCTGCCAACAACATGGCAATCATTTCTTTTTTTATCATGTCATCACCTCTATCTAGCCTTTTCCCTAAGTTGAATTTAGGTATACAAATTATAGCACATCATACTATAAAATGGAATATTTATTCTACAAAAAAGGCAGAATTTCCGAATTTGTCAGATATTTTTTGTTCATTTCCACCAAATGTTTTGATTTTGTATTCATTTTCTGCTGTCATATTTTATATTTCTTATTTTTATTTGTTTTTTATGTCCCATGTGCTTATAATATAAGTATAAAAATTCACGATAAGGAAGTGCGCAGATCATGTATCAGATAAACTTTTCACATCCCTCCTCCATTTATTTTGTGGGGATTGGCGGCGTCAGCATGAGCGGCCTGGCGGAAATCCTGGCGGACGCAGGCTTTACCGTCTCCGGTTCCGACCGTTCCCGCAGCGCTCTCACCAATATGCTGGAAGCAAAGGGAATCACTGTATTTTATGGACAAAGGGCTCAAAATATTACAGAGGACATCGACTGCGTAGTCTTCACCAGCGCGATCGGCAGGGATAATCCCGAATATATCGCCGCCCATGAGCGGGACATCCCCTGTCTCACCAGAGCGGAACTTTTAGGGCAGATCATGAAAAATTATGATATGCCCATTGCCGTCAGCGGCACCCACGGCAAGACTACCACCACCTCCATGCTCAGTGAGATCCTGCTCCGGGCAGATATGGATCCCACTCTTTCCATCGGCGGTATCTTAAAGACCATCGGCGGGAACATCCGGGTCGGAAGGTCGGAATATTTCGTGACGGAAGCCTGTGAATATACCAACAGTTTTCTCAGCTTTTTCCCCAAGATCGGGGTCATACTCAATATAGAAGAAGACCATCTGGATTTCTTCAAGGACCTTGCGGATATCCGCAGTTCTTTCCGCAGGTTCGCCAAACTGCTGCCCAAGGACGGCTGCCTCATCATCAACGCGGGGATCCCTGACTGGCAGGAGATCGCCGGGGGACTGGCCTGCAGGGTGGTGACATTTGGTGCGGACGCGAACGCGGACTGTTATCCCTCCGACATTTCCTATGATGAGAAAGGAAACCCCCGCTTCACCCTGCATCACGCGGACGGCTCGCTTACGGAGATCTCCCTGCGTGTTCCCGGGGAGCACAATATCCTGAATGCTGTTGCCGCTGCTGCCACGGCCGACCTGCTCTCCGTTGACAGGTGCTGCACGGCGCAGGCTCTCCATAGCTTTACCGGAACGGACCGGCGGTTCGAATACAAGGGCGCCATCGGCGGGGTCACGGTGATCGACGACTATTCCCATCACCCCACGGAGATTGCCGCCGCCCTGAACGCCGCCGCACGCTATCCCCACAAAACACTCTGGTGCGTGTTTCAGCCCCATACCTACAGCCGGACCAAAGCATTCCTGAAAGAATTCGCCCAGGCGCTGACACTGGCCGACAAAGTGGTGCTGGCGGATATCTACGCCGCACGGGAGACGGATACCCTGGGGATCAGTTCGGAAACCCTGCAGCAGGAGGTTCAGGCTCTGGGAAAAGAATGTTATTATTTTCCCACATTTGATGAGATTGAAAATTTTTTACTGGAAAATTGCCTAAAGGGTGATCTGTTGATAACTATGGGGGCGGGCGATGTGGTGAAAATCGGCGAAACTATCCTTGGGATCTGATTTTCCACAATATCCACAGGACCGGCGGCGGAGATCTGGCTCTGCCCCTGTGGATATTCTGTATTTTAATGTGGATAATCCCCTGCCCCGATTCCTGCATATTTAACCACTGTCTTTTAAGTTTGTCCACATTTTCCACATTATCCACATTTCCCGCGATTCCGGCGTCCGCAAGGCTTTCCGGCAAAATTACTATTTCTTTTTCAAAAAGCTTATGCTATACTTTGAATGCTTTAAATTTTCCGGAAAGAGGGATAACCATCATGGCGCCTTTAACGATCTATAAGGACAGCGACATCAATTCCACTGTTGTACCCAACCTTTTTATCGATGAATATATGGGAGCGGCCAATGACGCGCAGCTGAAGATCTATCTCTATCTTCTGCGCATGATGAACGCGCAGCTGGCTACCAGCGTGTCCGATATCGCTGATAAGTTCAACCATACCGAAAAGGACGTGGTGCGTGCCCTGAAATACTGGGAGAAGCAGGGACTCCTCAGTCTGGATCATGATGAGGATAAGAATCTGGTGGGCATCCATATCAGGGAACTTTCCGCGGAAAAAGCTTCCGGCAGGAAGCCCCGGCCCGCGGCCACCTTTATCCCCATGCCCACGGCGTCCTCCGCGGAACCGTCTGTCCGTGGCAGTTCCATGGAACATGATCCCTCTGAAGCGCGTTCTATGGAATTGGAGACCCGGCCGGAAACCTTGCCTCTTTATGAAAAGCCCTCCTATTCCGCGGATCAGCTGCGGGAATTTCGGAACCGCCAGAGTACCGCCCAGCTGCTGTTCATCGCGGAGACCTATATCGGGAAACCCCTGACGCCCTCGGAAGTGAAGTCCATCCTTTTCTTTACGGACACGCTCCATTTTTCCGAAGACCTGATCGACTATCTGCTCCAGTACTGTGTGGAACGGGGTAAAAAGAACTTCCGGTATATTGAAAAAGTCGCCATAAACTGGGCAGAAGAGGGCATCACTACACCCGAACAGGCGCAGTCTGTCTCCGCCGGTTACGACAGAAAAGTTTATTCCATCATGAAAGCGCTGGGCAAGAACAGCGCCCCCACGGACGCGGAGCTTCATTTCATCAACCGCTGGACCGTAGACTACGCGTTCGATCCCGACGTTATATTTGAAGCGTGCCAGCGCACGGTGCTCAACACGGACAGGAACCGTTTTCAATATGCCGACAGGATGCTTGCCGCATGGAAAGAACAGAATGTCCGGAGCACCGCGGATATCATCAGGCTTGACGAAGCATACCACAGGAATAAAAAGAACAGCGGCAGGCAGGCGGACGCAGACACCGCGTCCCGCAGACCGGTGAATCGTTTTAACCAGTTTACACAGAACACTTATGATTTTGAGGCTCTGGAAAAAAAGTTGCTGAGCAACTAAGGCCGGAAAGGATCTCCCATGGCATTGACCAATTCCCAGCATGAATCGATCATGAGAGGCTACGAGCGCAGGCGCGATGCCAACCGATCCCTGCTGGCATCCAGACAGGAAAAGATATTCCGCCAGATACCCGGCTACGAGGAACTGACGGATTCCGTCAGCACCCTTTCCGTGGATACCGCGAAAATGGTCTTAGCCGGAAACGATCAGGCTTTATCCCGGCTGCACGACTCGCTGCAGGAGATCTCCCGCAGGCAGAAGCAGCTGCTGCGGGATGCCGGTTATCCTGAAGATTACCTGGAACCGGTCTACGACTGTCCCGACTGCCGGGATACAGGTTATATCAGCGGCGCTGACGGCAGGAAGGAAAAATGCCATTGTTTCCGCCAGCAGGAGATCGCCATCTTATATGACCAGTCCAATATCCGGGAGATGATCGCCAGAGAAAACTTCTCAACGCTCTCCTATGATCATTATCAGGGCGACGACCTGCTCCATTTCAAGGCCGCTGTTTCCGCCAGTCTGAATTTTATACAAACTTTCAAAGAGGACTACCATAATCTCTTCTTTTATGGTACAGTAGGAACTGGAAAAAGCTTTTTGTCGGGCTGTATCGCCAACGAACTGATCAGGCGCGGGCACTCCGTCATCTATTTCAGTGCCCTGAACCTTTTTGAATGTCTGGCGTATTACAGTTTTGATCCCAAAGAAAAGGCGAAACTTCACAGCTTTTATGAGGACATCTATGGTTGTGACCTGCTGGTCATTGACGATCTGGGCACGGAGACCACAAATGCCTTTATCAATTCCCAGCTGTTTGCCTGCCTCAACGAACGACAGCTGAGACGGAACGCTACCGTGATCTCCACCAACCTGAATCTGGAGGAACTGCAGGTGCGCTATTCCGACCGGATCTTTTCACGCCTCACCAGCAGCTTTACCTTTTGCAAGCTGACCGGGGCAGACATCCGTATTTCCAGACTGTAACGATCGACACCACTTACCAGAAAGCGAGGACAATCTTTCATGGGCAACCGAGAAGAAAAAAGGAACTTGGAAACCATTCCCGTTGGTTCTCTTGGAATCATCTCACTGGAGGGCTGCAGGTCCCTGGGCGAAAAAGTTGACAAATTTCTTGTAAAATGGCGTGCGGAGCGGGAAAGCGAGCATAAGGAATCTCTTGCTTTCTCCGGATATCAGAGAGATTCCTACCTGCTGAACGCCAAAGTTCCCCGTTTTGGTTCCGGCGAGGCAAAGGGGATGATCCTGGAATCTGTGCGCGGAACCGACCTTTACCTGTTAGTAGATGTCTGCAACTATTCCCTGACATACTCTCTGTGCGGGCATGAGAACCATATGTCCCCGGACGACCATTATCAGGATCTGAAGCGAATCATTGCTGCCGTGGGCGGTAAAGCCCGCCGCATCACCGTGATCATGCCGTATCTGTACGAGAGCCGTCAGCATAAGAGGACCTCAAGGGAGTCTCTGGACTGCGCTCTGGCATTACAGGAACTGGTGAGGATGGGCGTTGACAACATCATCACTTTTGATGCCCACGATCCCCGTGTGCAGAATGCGATCCCTCTGCACGGTTTTGAGACGGTGCAGCCCGCTTATCAGTTTATCAAGGGACTGCTCCGCCATGTAACGGATCTGGAACTGGATTCCGACCACATGATGGTGATCAGCCCTGACGAGGGCGGCATGAGCCGTGCGATCTATATTGCCAACGTGCTGGGGCTGGACATGGGCATGTTCTATAAACGGCGCGATTATACCAGGATCGTACATGGGCGCAATCCCATTGTGGCGCATGAATTTCTGGGCACCAGCGTGGAGGGCAAGGATATGATCATCATTGATGATATGATCTCCTCCGGCGAGAGCGTGCTGGAGGTTGCCGCCGCGTTAAAGGCACGCAAGGCACGCAAGATCTTTGTCTTTGCCACTTTCGGTCTGTTCACCAACGGCCTGGACAAGTTTGACAAGGCGTATGAGTCCGGCATCCTGAACAGAGTGCTGACCACCAACCTGATCTACCAGACGCCCGAACTGTTGGAGCGCGAGTGGTACATAACCTGCGATATGAGCAAATATATCGCCTATATTATCGATACCCTGAACCATGATTCCTCGATCAGCGACCTGCTGAATCCTAACGAGCGGATTCAGAATATTGTGGCAAAATATAGAAACGGTGAGCTGTAGGCTCACCGTTTTTGATGGCAGGCATCTGCCGTTATGCCGCTTTCAGCACCAGAACCCAGTCATTGGCCCCGCACGCTCTCGCCAGAGGGCTTGCCAGCCATTTCCCCACGCCCTGCAGCGTTGTGATATAGCTGTAAGTACCGTCCCGGGGATCCATCCAGTATGCATCCATGGGGCGGTCCCGGTAACGGCTCAGATCCAGCAGGAACCTGTCGCCGCTGTAGTCATAACAGAACACGTAATCCTCTCCCGCGAAGACCGCGATTCGATGGTATCTCTCTTTCTGCCCGTATAACAGCAGCCTGTCGTCCGGTCTTCCGTTCACAAAATCCACGCTCTCCATCAGTTCTTTCAGATACCGCATCTGGGCGGCGCCGGGCTGATGCAGGGCATCCTGCCAGTTCTCCCGGACTCCGTAAGCGCCTTTCCCCTCCGCCTCCGTATAAAACTGCATGATGGCATTGCTGCCATAGGTGTGTCCCGCCGCGCCCGCAAACACGGCCCAATAGGCATAACGGCGCACATCCCACTCTTCCCAGTAGGGATCGTGGGGATCATGCAGCCCCTGCGGGATCCCCTCATAAGAGGGCTCCGCGTCCAGGGTGGGCTTCATCGTGTCATAGCCGTGATCTTGCTCCACATATTTCCAGTTATCCTCACCGAAGAATGTTTCTTTCCCCACATTATCATCCCACTCTCCCAGAGACGCCTGGTCATATCTCCTGTGCCCCGACTGGAACATATTAAGATCCAGCCATTCCTCCTCATGGAACCAGAGCGAGGAAGAAGTCCTGCCAAAGGGATGGTAAGTGATCAGCCGCTCCGGGTTATACTGTTTCAGGATCTTGGCCTCCAACGGGTATACATTCTTTCCGTTATCCCCTCTGACATCGCCGCCCAGGATCCAGATGATATTGGAGTATTTCTGAAAGCGTCTGCCCAGGAACTCCGCATACTCCGCAATGTTATCTCCGTTCAGGACGCCGTCCTTTACCAGGGAGCCCCAGGAGGGCAGAAGTCCCAGATAAAGCCCCATCTCCTCCGCCATCTCCAGCGCCGTATCCACGAACTCCCAGTAAGCCGCTTTCGTCACATCTTTCAGTCCGGGCGCCAGGGAACAGCCGCTTTCGGACACGCCGGGCAGAGTGTGTACCAGCACAGTCTGAATCACATTGTAACCTTTTTCCCTGCGGTTCCTTAAGTAGGTACGCATCTCCTCCGCGCTCAGTTTCTGCAGCATCAGCCATGCCGTGTCTCCCAGCCAGAAGAACGGCTTGTCCCCTTGCAGCAGGTATTTTCCGTTTTCACTTATGTGAAGTCTTTCCATTTTGTGCCTCCCTATGTAATCGTTGCTTCTGTCTCTATCTTATTCTAAACTGTTGGGATCGGCAACTGTTTTTATGGGTGGTGGCGGGGGGGGACGGCACCAGGGCGGCAATGATTTGTCAACTTTATTTATATTTAGGTTGACATTTTAGCAATGGCATCATATATTTAAATTGTAAACCGGTTTCATGATTGGTTTACAATTTAAATATACGATGAGGTGTCTGCTATGAAATTTCATGTAAAGCAATTAGCGCTGGTCGGACTGATGGCGGCTGTGATCTGTATCCTGGGGCCATGGGCGTTGACCATTCCTGTGAGTCCCGTGGCCATTTCCCTGGGAACGCTGGCTATTTATTTTGTTATCTCGGTGCTGGGAATGAAGCTGGGAACGATCAGCGTGATGATCTATATCCTTCTGGGTCTGGCAGGGGTTCCTGTATTTACGAATTTTACAGGCGGTCCCGGAAAGCTGTTCGGGCCGTCAGGCGGGTATATCATCGGCTATATTTTTCTCGCACTGATCGCCGGATCTTTCGTGGATAAGTTCAAAACGAGCCTGCCCATGCACTTTGCGGGCATGATCCTGGGCACTGCGGCGCTTTATTTCTTTGGCACTCTCTGGATGGCATATCAGATGGATCTTACTTTCACACAGGCATTGATGGCAGGTGTTGTGCCCTATATTCCGGGAGACCTTATCAAACTGGCCGCTGCCATGGCTGCAGGGACTCAGATCCGCAAACGGCTGGCAAGGGCCGGGCTGATCTGACCCACACCGTCAAAAAGCTGCTGCAGCACTGAGCCGCAGCAGCTTTCATATATTGTCATGAGCTTGTCCTTCACCGATATGTATCATACAGCGATACCACATCCCCCAGGGAATTATACATGGTGATCTCCCCGCTATTGACAGGAACCACCACCACAAAGGGCTTTACAGGGTCTATCTCTATGGTCTTCTCCGTCACACCGTTATCCACTTCTATCTTACATACCTTATCCTCATTCATGGAGAGCAGCGCGATCCCTCTGTCATCAAAGATCATGCCCCGCACGCCCTCGCCGATATAAGCATCCTTGCCGCCATGGCTGAAAAAGTAGCCATACGCGGTTCCCTCTTTTTTCATATAGATAGAATAAATATGATCCCTTGTCTCCTCGTCATAGAAAAGCATGGCACACAGATCGTCATTCACTGCCTGCGCCATTTCCCAGTCGCTGGCAATGTTCTGCTCTTCCCTGGCATCTTTCTCCAGGCTTCCTGCCGCGACTCCGATGATATTCGCATTCCAGATGATGACAAATGCCAGCAGGATGATCACCAAAAGCCCGAGAAATCCACAAATCTTTTCTGCTTTCACCAACATACCCTCCCATGTGCTCTTGCATTCCCATTCAGTATAACATAATTTATGCTATTTGTCATGCATTTGGTGTAAAAAAATGGATGGCATGGGTAACAGTTCAGCCCTCACATTCATAAAAACGTCTGCTTCGCATCCGTCGCCGCTTTGCGGCTCATCTTTTATTTCATTTGAGGGCGCTCCGCTCATGGAATGATTCGCAATCAGTGCTTAGTGTGCAAGCACCCACGCACAGCTTGTGAATCATTCCATGGCTGAACTGTTACCTGTACAAAACATTATCGTTCCGCCCTCATGGGGTTGTTCAGGAAATCCTCATAGCTGAGCCGGATGCCTTCTTCCAGTTCCGTCTTATATGTCCAGCCCAGCTTTGTGGCCTTGGACACATCCAACAGCTTCCGGGGCGTCCCGTTGGGCTTGCTGGTGTCCCACCTGATCTCACCCTGATAACCGATCACTTTCGCCACCAGTTCCGTAAGCTCCCTGATGGAAAGTTCCTTTCCCGTCCCGGCGTTGACCGTCTCGTCCCCACTGTAGTGGTTCATCAGGAACACGCACAGGTTGGCCAGATCGTCCACATACAAAAATTCCCTGAGAGGCGAACCGTCCCCCCAGCAGACCACCTCCCCGGCCCCGCTCTCTTTTGCCTCATGGAACCGCCGGATCAGCGCCGGAAGCACATGGCTGTGGGTGGGATGATAATTATCGTTAGGGCCGTACAGATTCGTAGGCATCACGGAGATATAATCTGTTCCATACTGCTTGTTCAGGAACTCACAATATTTCAGCCCCGATATCTTAGCCAGGGCATATGCCTCATTGGTCTTCTCCAGTTCCGAAGTCAGCAGGCAGGACTCCGGCATGGGCTGGGGCGCCATCCTGGGATAAATACAGGAACTCCCCAGAAACTCCAGCTTCCTGCACCCATTTTGCCACGCGGAATGAATCACGTTCATTTCCAGGATCATGTTATCATACATAAAATCCGCAAGGGCTTCCTGATTTGCCACGATCCCGCCGACTTTCGCCGCAGCCAGGAACACATATTCCGGCTTCTCTTCCGCAAAAAACTCCTCCACGGCATCCTGCCTGCGAAGGTCCAGTTCCCCGTGGGTGCGGGTAATGATATTGGCATATCCCTGCCTCTCCAGTTCCCTTACGATAGCGGAGCCCACCATTCCCCGGTGTCCCGCCACATAGATCTTAGCGTTTTTCTCCATCATCTTACTTTACGACACCTTTCTCCAGATACTCTTCCAGATTCATCCTGATATGTTCTTCTGCCCGCTCCACCGCAACTTTTTCCATATCGTGATCCACCATAAGCTTCACCAGATCCTCAAAGCTTGTCTTCGTGGGATTCCATCCTAATTCCGTCCTGGCCTTTGTAGGATCCCCCCAGAGGTTCACCACATCGGTAGGACGATAGAAATCAGGGCTCACCTCCACCAGCACCCGGCCTGTGGCCCTGTCGATGCCCTGTTCCGCCATACCCTCTCCCTGCCATTCCAGTTCGATCCCTGCATAGTGGAACGCAAGGGTCGCGAACTCCCGGACGGAGTGCTGCTCTCCGGTGGCTATCACGAAATCCTCCGGCCTGTCATTCTGCAGGATCAGCCACATGCACTCCACATAATCCTTTGCGTATCCCCAGTCGCGAAGAGAGGACAGATTGCCCAGATAAAGCTTGTCCTGCTTTCCCTGCGCGATGCGGGCCGCCGCAAGGGTGATCTTCCTGGTGACAAAGGTCTCTCCCCGGCGTTCGCTCTCATGATTAAATAAAATGCCGGAACAGCAGAACATATTGTACGCTTCCCTGTATTCCTTTACGATCCAGAAGCCATACTGCTTCGCCACCGCATAGGGACTGTAAGGGTGGAACGGGGTGGTCTCTTTCTGAGGAACCTCCTCCACCTTGCCGTAAAGTTCGGAAGTGCTGGCCTGATAAATGCGGCAGGTATCCGCCAGACCGCAGAGCCTGACCGCCTCCAACACCCTGAGAACGCCTGTGGCCACCACATCCGCCGTATACTCCGGCACATCAAAACTCACCTGCACATGGCTCTGGGCCGCCAGATTATAGATCTCGTCAGGCCGCACTGCTCCGATGACCTGCATCAGGCTCATAGAATCGCTTAAATCCCCATAATGCAGATAAAAATGCGGATTCCCTTCCAGATGGGCGATCCGTTCCCTGTAATCCACGGACGAGCGGCGGATCATGCCGTGGACCTCATACCCTTTTTCCAGTAAAAACTCCGATAAGTAGGAACCGTCCTGCCCTGTGACTCCGGTGATCAACGCTTTCTTTGTCATTTTGTATTCCTCCTGTTATCTTCACACTTTCCAACATGCCGCCTGCGGCGGCACAAACCAATCCCACGGAATCTGTCGATTCCGGGAAGAATGCCTGCCCAAAGCGAACTTGTTCGCTTGGCATTCTTCAGTGTGAGACTTAGAATTTCTCCGCGAAACAGCCTTTGCTGTGAGCGGTTAGAAATTCTTCTCACACTTCCTACCCCAGCAGTTCCAGCAGATCCTCCCTGCTCATGCTGACGATACCGCCGTTTTCCCCACTGAGGATCTTCTCCGCCAGGTTCCGCTTTTCCTCCTGCATCCGAAGTATCTTTTCTTCTATGGAATCTTTCATGATCAGTTTATATACGGAGACCGCTCTGGTCTGCCCGATGCGGTGCGCCCTGTCAGTGGCCTGATCCTGCACCGCCAGATTCCACCACGGGTCATAATGGATGACAATATCCGCGCCGGTCAGGTTCAGACCCGTTCCGCCCGCTTTCAGGGAGATCAGGAACAGCGGCGTGGGATCCGTGTTAAAACTCCTTACCAGTTCCAACCGTTTCTCTTTGGCTGTCTCCCCGGTGATCTTATAGTAAGGGATCTGCTGCTTCACAAGATCTTCCTCCAAAAGTTCCAGCATGGACACAAACTGGGAAAACAACAGAATCTTATGCTCCCCCTCGATGGCGCTCCGGATCAGGTCCATGCAGGCGGCCCGCTTTGCCGACTCCCCGCCGTAATCTTCAAAAAGCAGGGACGGGTCGCAGCAGATCTGCCGAAGCTTTGTGAGTTCCGCAAGCACCTGTATCTTGTTTTTCCTGTAATTCTCTTCCGTCTGCTTTTCCAGCATCTTACGCATATGGACGACCTGTCCGTCATACAGCTGCTGCTGTTTTTCCTCCATCTTCGCGTAGTATGTTTCTTCCAGTTTCTCGGGCAAGTCTTTCAGCACATCCCCCTTTAACCTGCGGAGAATGAAAGGGGAGACCATTCTTTTCAGACGCTTCGCGGCGTCCGCGTCCTGGTTTTTGACGATGGGCGTTTCCAGTTCCTTTTTAAAGGTCTCATACCCATATAAAAAGCCCGGCATCAGGTAATCAAATATGCTCCACAGCTCGCTCAGCCGGTTTTCGATGGGCGTTCCCGTCAATGCGTATTTTACCCTGCTTTTGACAATCTTAACGGACTTTGCCGCAGCGGTGGAGTGGTTCTTGATAAACTGCGCCTCATCGATGACCTGATAGGAAAACTGCCTGCCCTCATAATCGGCAATATCCCTTTTCAGCAGATCATAAGAAGTCACCAGGACATCCCAGCTTTTATATCGGTTCAGGATCTCACGCCGCTGCGCCTGACTTCCCACGATCAGGCCCACGGACAGTTCCGGCGCGAACCGTGTGAATTCCTCCTGCCAATTATACACCAGCGAGGCAGGCGTGACGATCAGGGCAGGCGCTTCCAGCTTTCCCTCATTCCTCGCCGCCAACAGCACCGCGATCACCTGCAGCGTTTTTCCAAGTCCCATATCATCCGCCAGAATGCCGCCAAACCCGCTGCTCTCCAGAGTGCAGAGCCACCTGTAGCCATGCTTCTGGTATTTGCGCATGACAGGGCGCAGCGTCCCGGGGATCTCATGTTCGGAATCCTCCACGGTCTTAAAATTTTTGATCAGCTTCTTAAAATGAGAGTCACGGCTGGTATAGATCCCGTCGCACTGCTCCAGCATCTTGTCCAGATAAAGGGCGCGGTAAAGGGGCAGCTGCATCTTCCCTTTTACAAATTCTTTTGGAGATACATGCATGGCCTCCAGCATTGCAGCGAGTTCCTCCAGGCTCTGCTCCTCCAGGTTCAGGAAATCGCCGTTTTTCAGGCGGTAATATTTTTTCTTCCTGCGGTAATGGTTCAGGATATCCAGCAGTTCTTCCTGACTCAGTTCCTCCGAGCAGATCTCCAGATCCATAATGCCGCTGCCTATGGAAACGCCCACTGTCACCGGCACTGCCTTGCGGATGCGCAGCCTGCGGAAGCTGTCCGTGGTCTGCACCTCGCCAAGCCGCATCAGTTCTCCGATGCCGCTCTCCAGCACGGTATAGATTCTGTCCACATCCTCACCGCAGTGGAACAGTCCCTTTTCCACATCTTCCTCCGGAAATAGCTGCTGTACACAGCCCAGCGCCCCCGTTTCCCGCTCCACATCACGGAAGCGTTCCTTTCGGGCCGTGCCCTTAAGCCAGTCCATCACATCGCATTCCACATCGCCATATCTGGCTTTGGCGCGGCAGGTAATATTTTTCTGCTCCGCATCCAGATAAAATACGAACTCCACCTCCGGCGGAAGGTACTTCTGGATCGTCTCCCTTCCCTGCTCCGTGACCGTGGCGTATTCTTTCAAAATGGGGAGCACCCGATAATAAAATTCCGAGAGATACCTACGTCCGACCTGCATGGAGATCTCACCGTCCTCGGCTGTTTCCAGGAGCGGCTGCAGATTTTTCAGTTTCTCCGGATCGATGCGGTTCAGGGAATCTTCCGCAAAATAATACTGATGGTTCAGCCCCATGAACAGTTCCGGCGCGTTCCCCCGGATGCGCACCCCCTGAAAAACGCCCTTTTCGTCCGTCTCCTGGGTCAGCACAAGTTCAATCTCCGGATCTGCCTCCTGAAACCGCAGCATGGTCTTACGCGTTTTCCCGCTGCTCTTGTCCGCGAACTGGATCCTCTCTCCTTTTGCCATCTCAAAGAAATCATCCAGACGTTTCCCATACAAAAAAAGTTTCCCCTTGATCGTCTCCGCGATATTCTCATATGCACGGAAACTTCTCTGGGAATGCATTTCTCTCCTGCGTTCTTCCGTAACAGCCTGACGTATGAACTGATAAAATTTCTCCGAACGGTCGTCAAACCGCGCCGCGGAAAGATCGATCTCCGTCTTCGTCCCCAGCGCCAGCCGTTCCTTTGCCTCCACACCGGATACCAGCAGGGGCAGGCTTTTCACCTGGTAAAGCTTGTCCTTTCCCATCCTGGCTCCCAGCTTCAGGCCATCGTAATCCAACTCCAGCGTCGGCTCCAACTGGATGCGGGATATCTTATCCGGCTCTTCTTCGGCACTGTTCCAGGCTCTCAGGTTGCGGAAATCATAAAGCATTCTCTGGGCATAGCTGTCCGTGGCATCCCCGACCGCTCCCTCCCGCAGTCTTTTCTGCAGCAAAAGCAGCAGACCGATCACATGGACGCAGGGACGTGTCTCTTTCTTCCTGACAGAAAACCCGTGATCATATGGACTCCGAACATTATTATAATCGTAGTAACATTTCCTTGCCCCGCATTCAGCGTACCGGACACTTTCTTTATCAAAACAGACGGTGACCCATTCCTCTGACTCCGGAGCATTCCCGGTCCGTATGCTCCCTTCGGCGATCCCGATCAGTTCACTGGCGCCTGCCTTATCGGGATACCCCATCTGCAATCCTTCCAGGACAATCCTGCCCTCCCTGATCATTTTCAGGGCAGCCTCACAGGAATCCTCGTAAAAGACAAAGTTCCTGGTCATTTCTTTTAAGTCAAAATACTCGTACTCATCCGGATCGCTTTCCCGACCGTCAGACGCCGTCTCTTTGTCGTCCAGAAGCGTCCATCTGTGAGAAAAAGGATAGATCCTCTTTGGCACATCCTTTTCTTTTTTCCTGCTGCCCTCTCCGGTCTGCGGCTGTCTGCGGCCTTCTTCCTCCGCGATCGCGTACAGGACAGCGGCCATATGCCTGCAGCGCCTGCCACCCGACGCGTCCCGACAGTCACAGTAAAGACGGGGATGCACCCTGTCTGTCAGATATACCTCTACATCATGCTTTTTCGAACCGACGACTTTCGCCTGATAGGTACCGCCCCTGTGCAGCAGTTCCCCCACACAGCCGGTCTGGTAATACTCTTTTCCCTGCGCCAATACCTGTTCGTTGAATAGGTAATCCCATCTCATGTGCTCTTTCTCCATTGGATCAGTGTAATATGTATTCGGAGTGATCTAACAGTCTTATCATAGCACAATATTGACTGGAGGGCAAATTCCATCAGGCTTTCATTTATTTTTTCCAAACAATTCTTTAAAATCCGCTGCCGCAAGGATACCACATACGATCACGACTGCCGCGCACAGGATCGTCACTGGCGTCAGGACACTGGTATCATGCAGGATCAAAACCGTAAATACGATCGCCCACGCTGAATAAGAAACATTCAGAGCCATCGCTTTAGATGCCCCGATCGTTGCGATCGCTTTATAATAAAACAGATAAGAAACGGTTGCAAAAAGAGCCGCCAGAACGATCGTAGGCAGTAACCAGCCCGTTCCGCCGCTGAACAGGCTGGCTGTAAATTTCCACCCTCTCAGGACAGGCAGGATAATGACTCCATAAACCAATGCCGATGTGGCCTGGCGGATCTGAAGCGCATACTCGTCTTTCACCTCCGGATCCTGCAGGCATTTTGCCAGGATCACAGCCTCTATTCCCCATCCAAAAGCACACAACAATGCGCCTATAACGCCAACAACAAAATTTGACATATCCAGCTCGGGAGAATAGCTGAGCCCATATACGCCAAACAATGTTACCAACAGCAATACCCATCGATACCACTGCATTTTTTCTTTCAGGAAAATATATGCTAACACTGCACCGATCGCCGGAAAGATCGCACTTGCCACGGCGCCGATGGATGCCCCCATGTAATTGACAGCCAGAACATATCCTGTCATGCCCACAGGACCTCCTATCACTGCCGCGATAACGACAAATTTCCCGCTTTTTGTCCTTGCCAGCGCGTGCCATACATCTTTCAGGTTGCCGCGGATGCCATTGTAAGCCGTTGCCCAGACTGCGGAAAATGCATCATGCAAAAAGGTGCTGACAAACGGCGCCAGGAAAACCGCCTGCTCCGTTGACACAAACGGCGTCATCGCCAATGCGATTCCCAAAACGATCGTCTCCAATGCCCATGTGATCCCTGCTATAATGCCATATACCATTTGTTTTGTCCTCCTTACACCTTTTCACGACTGTTTTATATTCTGATATTCCCTGATACTGTTCTTCAGCCTTGCATATCTTTCATCTGCCCAATCTTCCATGGGCTGTCCGTCATATGGAACACGGGCCTTTGCCCACAAAGTCCATAAATAATCCACATACACCTTATTGGCAAGAAAATGCTTCCAGTCAACATCGCCGACCTCACGCCCCAGATACTCTTCCAATATCCTTTCATCCAGGGCATGATCATAGCCTGCTTCGATGGAAACATCTGCAAGATCCCATATCCCGTCATTCATGCCCGCATATTCCCAGTCTATCAGGTACATTCTTCCTGTTTTCCCCTGCGTTACCCAGTTCTCGCACAACGCATCGTTATGACATGGTACAATGTTGATATCACAGGTTCTGTCGATCTCCGCCTTGATCCGCATCACGGCATCTTTGATGTCGGCATAGTCTTCATACATTTCCACATTGTTTTCCGCAATGATCTTTTCATAACCCGCAGCCATATCAAACACATCAAACGGAACTCCCGTATCAACGCCGCTGGCATGAAGCTTTTTGAATATTGCCGCCATTTGTCTGATATGGATCTCTTCCCTGAGTGATTCTGCTGACATAGTGATCGCATCCGGTATATACTCTGTCACCTTTGCGCCATCATCGCCAAAATACAGACATCTGGCATCAATGTCCAGTTCACATGCAAGCTGCGTGCTTATTTTCTCATCTGCACGAACGATCAGTTCCTCTGTCCCGTCTCCGGGGATCCTCACCACATATTCCATACCGTTATCCATGGTCACATGATATGTATGGTTGGTAAGGCCTCCCAGTCTTTCTATTTTATGGCAGACGCCCCCCCCAATTACACTTTTGCACAGTGCCCGGACTCTTTTCAGATCCGCCTCGATGATCTTGCTCTCCATTTTCAGACTCTCCTTATTTTTTTTGTCTCATAAACATATTCATACCGATCCCGCCCTGCTGAAAACATGAATCCCGCGGCTTCATTATCAGAATCCCTGAATGCGCGGATATCGGTTATATCAGCTTCCCGGCACTGTAATTTTGCCGCTGTCGCTTTCAATATTTTTGACCGTGTATCCTCTATATAGCTGTTGTCAAACATCCTGAGTTCGTCCAGTGTATCGAACTCAAATATATCGTTTTCAGGATACTTGCGGATCTTCAGTTTCAGTTCGTCCAGATGCGCCATGTAAATGCTTTCCCACAAAAGAGCCCGTGTCTCAGGCTGTTCATATACTTTTTCCAGGATCTCCATAAACTTTCTGCTGAATCTCTCATCCCAAAAAGCATGCCCCAGCATATACCATGCATCTCGTCCGCCCACCGTCACCTGATCGATATATCCCGCCGGATCTTCCCGAAGACACCATTCGGCTGTGTCACCGTCAGCATATACAGCGGCATAATACGCTTCAGAGACTTCGCTCTCAAACGGATTCTGAGAAAAATAATTATCCGAAGAACAGATATAGGTATTTCCCAGATAACGCCTCACGGCGTAAATGCTTGCGTTATTGTTCCTGGATAAATAATCTTTATTTTCAACTATGTTCACCCCGAACTTATCCTTAAGATATTCAAATTGTTCTTTCCTATAGCCCACAACAAGTATGACCTGGCTTATCCCGGCTTCGTGCAGCTGCCTGATCTGCCGCTCTATCAGGATCTCGCCTTTTACTTCTATGAGCGCCTTGGGCATTTCATAAGATAATGGCGCAAACCTGCTTGACGTACCGGCTGCCATTATCACGGCGTTATCAACCTTATATGACATCCTTTCCCTCCATTTCCGCTTTCGCCAGCTTATGATATTCTTTCGCGTATCTGTACTGACGCAGGGAATATTCGCCAAATTCCACTCCCAGATTCCTTTTATACTCACACCAATTGCTCCAGAGAAGACCGCAGGCCGCTATATAGCAATATATCTTTGTATGGACATCAAACGGGCAGCTGCCTTCAAAATAAAGGTCGATCAGTCTGTCGATCTGCTCCTTGTCATATAAAGAATAAATACAGAACATGGCAATATCCACATGCGGATCCTGCATTCCCGCATATTCCCAATCTGTCAGCTGAAGATGCAGTTCTCCCTCCACATTATCATCGAACAGGAAATTGTCCGGCACTGCATCAATATGCGTAAGTACCCTGTCCGTCACATGATCTTCTATAAATTTCCTCAGTGAGAAAACATTCTTTTTCGTCTGTGCGTAGTCTTTATATATAGATGGCTGACCGTCCCATAAAGACTCATAAAAGTCAATCTTCCCGAAAATATCAAACTCATGCCCTACTGACAGCCTCCGATCATGAAAGCTTTTCAGCTTCCGCATGCAGGCCTTAAGATCATCCATGTTAAAGGGATCACAGCCTCGCACCCTTTCAATGTACCGCATGATCTTATACCCGTTTACAGGATCCACATATACGGGATCATCACAAAAACCCATACCCGATATTGTGTTGTAAACTATTGCCTCTTCCCGCCTGTTGATCAACTGATCCGTACCCTCTCCGGGAATCCGCATGATATACTTGCTTCCTTTTGCGGTGAACAGGAAAGATCTGTTGGTCATCCCTTTCTTCAGCACTTCAATATCGCTTATCTCATCCGTACTTACATCCAACACTTCCGAGATCACGGAAATGGCATCCGATCTTAATTGGTTTGAACCCTCGTCCAGTTCACGCAATTGTTCATAGGTATTGATCTCCACCACATCGGCTGCATGCACCACCCGCGCCTGAACGATCATCCGATCCTTTTCATACAGGGCTTCTTCCCAGAATGAACCGTCATACCTGCTGCTGGAACATAATTGCCTGATTCTTTCCCTTACCACACATGCAGTTTCTTCTGTAAGATAGGATATCCCGATCATGGCATTGCCGCCGACCTGGTCCGGGACCACGACCAGTTCCATTTTACGGTTCACGCGCACATCACTGTCATTATCTACAAGATCGGATACCATATACCATGAATACAGTTCGTTTTGTCTGAAAGGATTCCTGTCACACCATACATCACATGGAACGATATATGAGTTTGACAAATGCTCTGATACCAGGTTCAGGGAATGAAGGTTGTTTTTCGCCGCATAGGAATCATTTACTATCAATTCCACATTAAATTCGTCTATCAGATACTCAAACTGCTCTTTCATAAATCCGACTACAATATATATTTCCCTGATGCCAACCTCATGGAGATGCCGGATCGTCCTCTCTATCAACGGTTCACCATTAACTTCCATCAGCGCTTTGGGACATTGCGTGTTGATCGGCACCATCCGCATCCCAAACCCGGCCGCAAGGATAACGGCATTCCTTGGCGCCTTGTCCTGAAACTCTTTCCGGGCTTTATCCGTCAGCCGGATGCTGTCATCAAGATATCCTTCCTTTATCAGATCCCGGAGCGAACGGTTGACAACGCCCAGTGAGTGCCCGCAGGATTCGGACAGCATCCGCTGGTTAATAAATGGTTCCTGTAACAGCTTTGATAAAATATCCCGTTCTTGTTTGTTCACGCTCTTCTAGTCTCCATTTTTCATGAATTTTATTAATTCAAATATCATGAACATAATACTATCACAATGCCACTGATAATGCAAGCTTTGTTTTCACTACTTTTTATAATGCGCCACTACTTTCCTCACCGCATGGATCACATCCTCCACATCCTGATCCGTCATGGAATAGTACAGAGGGATGCTCATCACCTCGTTATAATATTTCTCCGCGTTAGGACAGAGCCCTTTCTCATACCCCAGCTTCTCATAATAGGAATGCCAGTATACCGGGAGATAATGCACCTGCGGGCAGGTGTTCTCCGCGTACAGCGCATCGAAGAACTGGCGCCTGTCGCAGTCCAGCTTCTCCAGATCCAGCCGCAGGATATACAGATGCCTGGTGGTATCGGACTCCGCGATCTCTTTCTGGACTAGGATCTCCGGCATCTCCGCAAATGCCGCATCATACTTTTCCACGATCTCACGTCTTCTGGCGGAAAACTTTGGCAGCTTATGCAGCTGGCTGATCAGCAGCGCCGCCTGGAAGTCCGTCATGCGATAATTATACCCCAGTTCCACCTGCTCATTATACCAGAGGGCATCCGTAGGATGTACCATCTCCGACTGCATCCGCGTGATCCCATGGGTCCGCACTCTCATCAGCCTGCGATACAGTTCCTCGTCATTTGTGGTGATGGCCCCGCCTTCTCCTCCGGTCACTGTCTTCACCGGGTGGAAACTGAAACAGGTCATATCGGCAATGCTGCCTATGGGCCGCCCCTTATATCTTGTACCGATGGCATGGGCAGCATCCTCGATCAGGATCAGATCATATTCCTTACAGATCTCCCTCAGTTCATCATGCTTCACCGACTGTCCCGTGAAATCCACCGCCACGATCCCCCGGGTTCTGGGCGTGATCAGGCGGCGGACGGAATCCGGATCGATATTATAAGTCTCCGGATCGATATCCGCAAACACCGGCTTCGCACCGCAATACAATACACAATTAGAAGAAGCGGCAAACGTGATCGAACTGACGATCACCTCATCCCCTTCCTGAAATCCTGCCGCCAGCGCCGCTAAATGCAGCGCCGCAGTACCATTGCATACGACCACTGCATATCTTGCGCCGGTGGTCTGGCAGAGAAGCTTCTCCAGCGCTTCCACTTTGGGGCCGCAGGTGATCAGGTCACTCTTCAATGTCTCTGCCACCGCTGCCACATCATCATCCTCTATACATTGGCGACCGTAAAAGATCCTGTCTTCCCTCACCGGCCTGCCGCCAAAGATTGCTAATTCTTCCATGATCTGCCCTCCAGACACTGTTCGTTTGCTCTGCAGCAAGCATGTCAAACAGCTATACTCTTGATGTTTTACATTTTCCTCCATACCATTTTGTTCACGATCCCAGTGTAACTTTGTATGATCTTGACCACCTTGGTGCTGACATTCTCGTCCTCATAATTCGGCACAATCGTCCCAAACTCACCCTCATCATTCATGCGCACAGCCATATCCACTGCCTGTAATACTTGCTCAGAAGTAATGCTTCCCAGGATAAAATTACCCTTGTCAATGGCCTCCGGTCGTTCGGTAGAAGTTCTGATGCAGACTGCGGGGAAAGGGGTTCCTTTTGCACAGAAATAAGAGGCTTCCTCCGGCAGCGTTCCGCTGTCAGATACCACACAGAACGCGTTCAGCTGCAAATGGTTATAATCCGAAAATCCAAACGGCTGTAAACTTCTGACCAACGGGTGGAACTGAAATCCACGCTCTTCTATCTTCTTCTTACTGCGCGGATGGGTGCTGTAGATCACCGGCATCTGATACATTTCCGCCATGCTGTTGACCGCTTCCATCAACGCGAAGAAGTTCTTCTCATCGTCGATATTTTCCTCCCGGTGAGCGGACAACAGGATATATCTCCCCTTTTCCAATTCCAGCGTTTCCAACACTCTGCTTGCCTGAATCTTATCCCTGTTAGCGGATAACACCTCCGCCATGGGAGATCCCGTGACATAAGTTCTTTCTTTTGCCGTTCCCTCTGCATTCAGATATCTTCTGGCATGTTCGCTGTAACACAGATTCACATCCGCTATATGATCCACAATACGCCGGTTCGTCTCCTCCGGCAGGTTCTCATCAAAACAACGGTTTCCCGCCTCCATATGGAAGATAGGGATCTTCAACCGCTTGGCGGAGATCGCCGTCAGGGCAGAGTTTGTATCGCCGAGAACCAAAAAAGCATCCGGCTTCAGTTCCGCCATCAGTTTATAACTCTTTGCTATGATATTTCCGATGGTCTCTCCCAGATCGTTTCCCACCGCATCCAGATAATAGTCCGGCTTCCTCAGGCCCAAGTCTTCAAAAAAGATCT
Source organism: Lachnospiraceae bacterium (assembly GCA_023664345.1). Taxonomy (GTDB): domain Bacteria; phylum Bacillota; class Clostridia; order Lachnospirales; family Lachnospiraceae; genus Acetatifactor. The sequence goes on from JAMPFQ010000001.1 coordinate 101,255, forward strand.
GGTTCAGGGTGTAATCATAGTTTTGTCCGGTGTGTACCAGCACATGATCAAAATAGTTGTCGCACTTTTTGATAACCTCCGACAACCGGATGATCTCCGGCCTGGTACCGATCACCGTCATCAATCTCAGTCTGTTCATATTTTCTCTCATTCTACCATACAGCCTCCATCCGGTTTCTATATCACTTTAAGCCAACACCCCCGATGCAAACATACAGGGCATCAAGTAAGATACGATGCAGAGCACAATGCGTCCACAGGACGCTATGATATGTGGCCCTCGCGGCATTCGCCAAATGGATGCTAACGCATCCACTTGGCTCATCACTCGCGGGAATCAATGTCCTGCGGCGGATCGACCGGTTCATAAACGGTATCCGACCTGTCAGGATCAAAACACTCATTACACCACATCAGCGTTACAAGATCAGCGTCCCCCACATTAATGATACTGTGTGTATAACCCGTGGGAATGTCAACCACTTCCAGTTTCCTGCCGCTGACAGGATATTCCAGGATCTCCTCCGAACCGTGTTTTCGAAAGCGGATCACTCCCTCCCCACTGACCACTACAAATTTCTCATTCTTTGTATGATGCCAGTGATTTCCCCTGACAATGCCGGGTCTGGAGATATTGATGGACACCTGCCCTCTATCAACGCTTTTTAAGATTTCAGTAAAACTTCCTCTCTCGTCAGTATGCATCAAAAGCGGATACGAAAACTGATCCTCCGGCAGGTAACTCAGATATGTACTGTATAATCTTTTCGAAAAACTGTCCTCTGTCATATCAGGAACCATCCTGCTTTTCCGGCTCTCTTTAAAGCTGTACAACAAATCCACGATCTCACCTAAAGACGCTTCATGTACCCTGGGCACAAAGCAGTAACCCTCCTTGTTCATATGGGGATGGCCATCCAATGCCAAAAGCAGTTCTTTTACCAGATCATCAATATAGACCAAATGCAGGATCGTATTCCTGTCATTCACCTGAACAGGCAGTCCATGCGCAATATTATGGCAAAAAGTCGCAACCACGCTGTTATAGGCCGGCCTGCACCATTTTCCAAATACATTGGGAAAACGATAGACATAGACAGATGCTCCCGTTTCTCTGCCGTAAGCAAACAGCATATCCTCTCCCGCTTTCTTGCTCTGGCCATAGGGATTATCCAACTCCGCCTGTACAGAAGAAGCGTTCATGACAGGACAGGTATTCCCGTATTTGCGCAAGGTCTCTATGAGGGTAGTGGCAAAGCCGAAATTACCCTCCATAAACTCTTCCACACGTTCCGGCCTGTTGATCCCCGCAAGGTTAAAGACAAAATCGCACTCCTCACAGTATCTGTCCAAAAGTTCAGGCGCCGTATCTTTTTCAAAAGACAATATTTCTATCCCTTCCCGCCTTTCCAGTTCCGCTATCAGATTTTTCCCAATAAATCCACCTGCACCAGTAACCAATACTTTCATCATCTAACGGTCTCCCACTTTGTGATCTCGTCACGGATATACGAAAGAGTCAGCAGCTTCTCTTTCACCTGTTCCACATCCATAAGCGCTGTATTGTTGGAATTAAATTCCGAGAGTTCAGTTCTCTTTAAGTTACCGTCCGTAAAGTACTTATCATAATTCAAACCCCGCTTATCCGCAGGCACACGATAGAAGTTCCCCATATCAATCGCATGGGCACACTCTTCATTCGTCAGCAATGTCTCATACATCTTCTCACCATGACGGATACCAATCACTTTAATCTCACTGTCCACATGGAACAGTTCCTTTACCGCTTGCGCCAGTACCCCGATAGTGCACGCAGGCGCTTTCTGCACCATGATGTCTCCGCTCTCCGCATTCTGGAACGCGTATACCACCAATTCCACGGCCTCTTCCAGACTCATGACAAATCTGGTCATGGACGGCTCCGTTACCGTCAACGGCTTGCCTTCTTTGATCTGACTGATAAACAGCGGCACCACAGATCCTCTTGAACAAAGCACATTTCCATACCTGGTACAACAGATGCTTGTCTTATCTGAGGATATGGTCCTCGCCTTTGCCACGATCACTTTCTCCATCATTGCTTTGGAAGTTCCCATGGCATTTACCGGATATGCCGCTTTGTCAGTGGAAAGACAGATCACTTTTTTCACACCGGCGTCAACCGCACACTGAAGCACATTTTCTGTTCCCAACACATTGGTCTTCACGGCCTCAATAGGGAAAAACTCGCAGGACGGCACTTGCTTTAACGCCGCCGCATGAAAAATATAGTCCACGCCATACATTGCTTTCGCTATACTCTGCGGATCGCGCACATCTCCAATATAGAAATTTAATTTATTGCTGTATTCCGGATATTCCCTCTGGTAGAAATGCCGCATATCATCCTGCTTCAATTCATCCCTGGAGAAAATACGAATCTCCCCGATATCCGTGGCTAAAAACCGATCAAGTACCGCATTGCCAAACGAGCCCGTGCCCCCTGTGATGAGTAATGTTTTTCCTGTGAACATAGCTTACCTCTCTCTGTCTTCTTACTGCGGGGCAAAACGGATATATCATCTCATCGAGGACAAACCATCCGCACCGCCGAAATCATTATAGCCTATTTCCCGTAATTTTACAATAACTCCTAGATATACTTTTTAGCGCCAAGAATATCTGCTGAAAACAACCGTCCCTTCATTTTTTTTGCATCGCTATGTATGTATAGCAGCCCGAGCGCTGTTTACAGTTACAATAAATACAGAATATTAACCGTACACCATTAACTTTTATCGGAGGATACCATGAAGATAAAACAGGACAGGAATAAATATAACATTGGCAAGAATATCCGCGAATTTCGACTGGCTCATGATATGACACAGGAAGAAACGGTGGCAAAACTGGAACTGTTGGGAATCAATATGTCTCGCGGGACTTATTCGCATATAGAGTGTGGAATAGATAATATTCGGGTAAAAGAATTGCTGGCACTTGCTGAAATTTTCCATGTGGAAGTGGCTGACTTTTTCAAGGGTATCCGACTGCACTGACTTTGTGAGTTGATAAGAGGGGCAGCGTTTCAATGCTGCCCCTCTTCATATGATACCTGCTCACCACAATGTACGTCCAAAATCAACTCCCTGTCCGTAATTCCCTTTTGTTCCAACACTTCATATAACTGTGACAGCTTAAACGGTATCTCCATATTTAATATGGTGCGACTGATCATGAGTTTGTAAGATGCGACTTCTGATAGTATCATAGTTTTCCTCCTTAACAATAAAAGGAACAATTTAAATGTATCATATTGCGGCCAATAATGCAACATCTTTTAGCTATGAATCCATTGTATCCAAACAGTTAATCAATACCTTCGCTAAATTCTCCGATAATTTCCCAATATCAACCGCAGAGGGCATATCTCCCTCATATTGAGACAGATAATACAGATGAAACGGTGGGCGTAGAGCTTCTTCTTTCAAAAAAATATCTCTTTGTGAAGACAATTGCTCCAGCAATATTCCTTCATTATTTTTATCGGCCAAAAAAACTGGTGATTTAACTGTATTTATTCCCAAGCCAAAAGACGATGACTTAATAATACAATCCATGATCCCCTCTTTCATTCCTTCTTTCATCTCCTCTTCAACCAATTGATAAAAAGCAGATATGGCTTCCGGCACAGTAAGTTCTTCTATCAACTGATTTATGCAGTAGGTAAACAGAAAAGTCTTCCTTTCTTTTAAAAAGTCCAGATATTTTTGTGTGCTTACATTGTGAGCCAATTCCTGCAATTTTCTCAATTTCCAATCATGTCCGGAAAACAATAAGTAAAACTGCTCATCAATGATCCGAAAATCGTCTGACCGCTTGATCAGAGAGTAGTATCGTTTTGTTGTTGATATCAGTTCGTCAAACTGGTTCCATTGAACATCATTGCCATGTTCACGAATAGACATATAATTTTGACCATATATGTCAAAAAAATTATGCTTCAGCAAGGTATCCAGCCAACTGTCGTCCAACTGCATCAACTGATATTCTAACCATTTAGTATCATTTTTTATCTCTTTTACCAGTTTCCATATCGAACTTACCTCCAGTGGCAGCACATCCGGCAAAATATCTACAGTCTTCATTCTCTCCAATTCCAGCAATCCCAACCGGGAGATGACTTTTTCCAATATTATTTCATGTTTATGCACACGATGGTGATAATTAATACATGCGTATATCTGATATCGTTTATTTAGCAATTCTTCAATCATATTCAAATCTCTTGGCAGTTCATTTTTCTTGGTACGCTGCCTCCAGGAATCAATTTCCTGCTCAATTGACTTTGTAAAAGCTTCCAACACCTCAGACGTTGCATTGCAGATACTATTATAAAATATTTCGCCAGCAAGATGCATTGTACCAATGGAATGCTCAAATCTTTTTACTTTATTAGAGGGAAATGTCAAAAAAACCAATGAACTTTGTGATATTCTATGCAATCAGTTAAAGATAGGTGTACTTATGATTGCATGCTCAATCCCACTATAATCTATGGAATAATGGATGATATCCGACATACTTTGGGTTTTCTCAAGATCCAGCACTGGATGTTCCTCCTTAGTAGTATGATTATCTATTAATATATTATCACGACAACCCGTTCGGTGCAACACATTCTTGTTTACGTTCTTCCCTTGTTACACATATAGAGATTTTCTTTCTGCTATGCATAATAACCTTGGCGATAAATGCGCATGGTTAACCGTACACCGTTATCTTTTTTTAAAGATCAATCCGGATGCATTCCTTTAAAAAAATCATCCATACTCACATGAAATATCTCAGCAAGGATCAGCAGTTCTTTTACCCGAATATTGGCTATCCCGCATTCTATATGGGAATAAGTCCCGCGAGACATGCAGATGCCCCGAAGCTGCAGCCTGGCTACGACCTGCTCCTGTGTCAGGTCATGCGCCAGACGGAACTCACGGATGTTTTTTCCAATATTATATTTATCTCTGTCCTGCTTTATCTTCATGGTATCCTCTGCAATGTATTTAACGGTACACGGTTAGTTTTACATACCTATTGTACCTGCAAAAGATACTTTGTTTGCTATTTATAGATAGCAATTGCGCAGAACTCACTTCCCAGGGAGAAGATAACGCTTTTTGATATTTATTATTCTACGGAGGGTACTAAACCCAAATACGGCAAATTTTATCCGTGATCTGTTCTCATTACAGAATCCACCACTGCTTGTGCACAAAATAAATTTGGGGGCTGTTGCTCCTGTAGATCATTCAGCTACTTTTGCAACAGCCCCACTCTTTTGCCTGATTTGAGATCATAAAAATCATTCTACGACTATAATGCCAAGTACCATGATTTCCTGCCTGTGCAGCAATTCAATTTCCCTGCTAATCTCATCATAAAGAGTTCCTCCAACTCTCTCCAGTAAAAATGCACCTTTCGCAGACAGCAACTGCTCCATTGTCTCCTGATCATACAATACATTATCAAGCACTTTCACGGAAATATCCGCATCTTTCAAAATACTTTGGATTGCTTCCGCCGTTTTAACCGCGTTCTCTTTCAAATCACATCCTATGCAGCAGACCTCACTTAGGTTTTCCTTTTTAGCAGCCATCTTCACCGCCACAGCTGCCAGGCCAATCGCCTCTTCCGCAGCAAAACTCCGTTTATTCCAGTTGCGAAGTTTCAAGATCCAGTTATCCACAAAAGAAAATATCTTCTTTCCCCCACCGCCCACAGGAATCACCCCTAGCTCCGGCACTCCGTATATGGAAACGACATCATCTACCGCACGCAATCTATTATTTAAAATATACTTTACAAAAAAATAAAATGCATATATAAAAGCAAACAACACCATGCCCATAAGAACATACTTCTTGCTTATCGAAGGCTGGATAACGGTCACATATGCCACTCCCTGAGTCTCTCTTTCTGACTGCTGCACTCCTGCAAGGTCTTCCCGATATTTATTCTCCACAAGATAATCATAATACTCCCACTCCGCCGCAGAAAAAGCATCTTTCAGTTTAGCAGCATTCGTCCTCCAGTTTATCATGTTGCTTTGAATCTTCTGACGGTTTTCCAACAATACCCTGTCTACGACATAAGAAAAATTCTGCGCCACCAGCTGAATCTGATGATCTCCCATCTTACGTGCCAACATAGGCTGCTGTTCCTGAAAATATTCATCAACCTTCTCGGCCAACTGCAAACACTGTTCTTCTGAGATATGGTAAATAGTGACCCTGAACGTATCACTCTTTTCTTCATATTCCTTTTGGGAGCTAATCAGTTCACTCAGGGCAACCTCTGACGTTCCATCCTGAGTTTTTTCAGCAAGCCATTGCCCTACCCCATCTGGCACCATATCCTCATAAACCTGTTCAATTCTTTCTGCAATCTCTACATCCTCCGCCACAACCTGAAAAGTCAATGTTGCTCTCGGCGCATTTAAAGGATCTATCAGCATTTTGACAGATTCCTGAAGATAAGCGTCTTCAGCTTTCCAAAGACTTTCATAGTCCAACACTGTATTGACATTATTGATCTGCGTATTCGCTAGCCCATTTTGCAGATATTCCTGTTCGGTTTGTACTCCACTTTCAAACTGCCGTTCCAATGCCATCGCCTGCGCTTTTTGAGTCTGTGCCGTCCGATAGGAACGCACATAACTGAAACACCCCATCAGAATTCCTCCCACAAGCGCCCACACTATGATCACACGCCATTTTAATAAAGTCTCCACCAGCAGATCCAGCAAGCTTATTTCTCTTTCTTTCATCAATATCTCCTCCATATCATTTTAGTTTATATAACTTCGTTTTCCTATATTTCCGCTTTCACTCAACTGTACTGTCATATCTATCACCTGCGAGCCACATCCCTTTCTCCATGTTAATTTTGCACCAACATAACTATTATAGCTGATTTGTATTTATTTTACAATATGCCGTTGCTTATAAGTCATAGTGTTTCACATCCTCAGTCTATACCTTATTATATCAACCGTCCGAATTCCCTTGATACCTAAAGTACCAGAAGCTCAAATAACATAGCTATTTTTACAATCTTTGCCCCAAATGTAAAATTTCTGATCGATATTTTGCCGATAGTGGGATTTTGATCCCCAAAGGTATACAATAACAGAAAATACAAGATTGCCGGATCAGGAACTGTTGTCACTCCGGCTACAAAGGAGGATTTATGGCAGACACTTATGGTTACATCCGTGTGAGCAGCCGTGATCAAAATGAAGATCGGCAGATACTCGCTTTGCGGGAGCAAAATATCCCGGAACAAAATCTTTTTATAGATAAGCAGTCCGGCAAGAATTTTGAACGGCCAGCATACAAACTCATGATACAACATATCAAACAAGACGATTTACTTTATATCAAAAGCATTGACAGACTGGGGCGCAACTACGGAGAGATCCTGGAGCAGTGGCGTATCCTTACCAAAGAAAAAAAGGTTGATATTGTGGTATTAGATATGCCGCTTCTGGACACACGCCACGGAAAAGATCTTATAGGCACATTTTTGAGTGATGTAGTTTTGCAAATATTGTCTTTTGTGGCAGAGAATGAGCGCACAAACATTCGGATACGACAGGCAGAAGGGATAGCGGCAGCAAAGGCCAGGGGGGTAACATTTGGCAGACCACCTAAACCGTTGCCAGAAAATTTTCACCAAGTGTATCAACAATGGAAAAGCGAAAAGATTACCGGGATAGCAGCGGCAATGGCTTGCGGGATGCCAATGTCCACATTCCGATATCGGGCAGAAGTTTACGAAAAAGCCAACTTATAATCAGAAGAATTTACAAAAATGTCTACTTTTCTGAAAATCCTTTCATTATGCATATTATATCATAAAAATACTCATTTTTCTACTACAACCTGCATTTTTTTCAGAGACATACCTCATATCAAAGCGCTATCCAAAAAGTAGACCTTTTAAAAACCTTTCACATTTACAACACGATGCATAAAAACTGTAATCTTATGAAAACAGTTTTATAGGAGGGTTGATAATGTATTTCAATTCCATGCAGTATGCAATGTTTTTATCAATTGTTTTTATAATTTATTACATTCTGCCACAAAAAATAAAGTATTTATGGCTGCTTGGAGTAAGCTATTATTTTTATATGTGTTGGAATGCAAAATACGCATTATTAATGTTATCAGTAACAATCATAACATGGTCAGGTGCGATCATACTGGATAAGCTAAGTGCGTCCAACCAAACCAGGTTCAGAAAAGTATGCCTGTTCACAGTAATAATTATCAATTTTGGACTCCTTTTCTATTTTAAATATATTAACTTTGCCATCACAAATATTAATAGACTACTACATAAAATAGGACATACCGAAATTTCAACCCTGGAAATCATACTGCCAGTAGGTATTTCTTTTTTTGTTTTTCAAGCTACTGGATACATCATAGATGTATATCGGAATGAAATATACGCGGAAAAAAAATTTTTCAGATATGCATTATTTATATCTTTTTTCCCCCAACTTGTTGCAGGTCCGATCGAACGGTCTAAAAATTTATTAAAACAATTGGCCATTCCAGCAAAACTTGATGGCGAAAATATTAGAACAGGCTTAATTTACATTTTGTTCGGTATTTGGCAAAAAGTATTTTTAGCTGATAATATCGCTCGTATTGTGAACAAAGTATACAATGACTATACAAATTTTTCGGGAATACAAATTTTTCTTGCAACGGTTTTGTTTGGGATAGAGATTTATTGCGATTTCGGAGGATATACAAATATAGCTATAGGAAGCGCCAGGCTTTTGGGCGTAAGACTGATGCAAAATTTTGTTTCTCCCTATTTGGCGATCAGTGTATCCGATTTTTGGCGAAGATGGCACATTTCTTTAACATCCTGGTTCAGAGATTATCTGTATATCCCATTAGGGGGAAATAGAAAAGGTACAATCAGGAAATATATCAATACATTAATCATTTTTTTAGCAAGTGGCGTATGGCATGGCGCAGGATGGTCCTATATTATATGGGGAACTTTAAATGGAATGTATATAATTTTAGAAAATATATTTCACAAAAAGAAAAATGTGACACATAATGCTATTGAAAAATGGATGATGAGAGCAGGAACTTTTCTTTTAGTGGACTTTACATGGTTATTCTTTAGAGCAGGCTCCGCTTCATCAGCAATCAACATGATACGACACGCATTTGCCCATCCGGGGATACGTGATATGTTATTGGGAAATGCTTTTTCATTATTTGAAAGTTATCAGGCAATATTAATCACATTGTTTGGATTAATGCTATTGTTAGTTATTGGAATCTTTCGAGAAAATACGCACCAAGGTATTGTCAGTTTGTTTTTTGCTCAAAAGGAACCCCTTAGATGGATGCTGTACCTTACATTAACACTAATGATAATATTATATGGAGTATATGGTGAGGGTTATGAACAGACACAATTTATTTACTTTCAATTTTAACTTAAAAAATGGAGCATTTATTGTATTGATAAAATTTATTTTATTTTGGGCAGTGATTTTGGGTTTTTTCTTTACAAAGATATCTCCGCAATATTTATACGGTTATGATGCGAGTTTGATTGATAAAGTTGAAAGATTAGAGTCGATTGCTGAACCCAAAATAGTATTGATTTCTAATTCCAATGTTGCATTTGGGTTTAGGTCAGAATTAATCGAAACAGCATTCGGTATGCCTGTTGTTAACATGGGGTTATACGGTTCAATAGGGAACGCATTCCTCGAAGAGATGGCTAAACTCAATATATGTGAAGGTGATATTATCGTAATCTGCCATTCTTCCTTTGACGATAATGATGACTTTTCGGAAGCACAAGCATCTTTGACATGGACCACCATCGAAAATCATTTAGAATTATGGAAATTACTTCGTTGGAAAGATGTTCCCATGATGATCAAAACTTTCCCAACGTATCTTAAAAAAAGCATTAACTTATATTTAAACAGGACAGGAAATATTTCTACAGATTCTGCCTATGACAGATTTTCTTTTAATAAATATGGAGACAATATTTATAGTGAAACACATGAAAGATATTATGATTTTTTAAAAGATTATCCGGAAGGTTTCACATCGAGTCCTCCCGCCATCAGTGATGAATGCGTTGCACGAATCAATGCATTAAATAAATATATTACTGAAAAGGGCGGAATACTGCTTATTGCAGGATATCCTATCGCATATGGCGAAGAATATCCTGATACAAAAGCTTTCGCAGATTTTAAAGATCAATTGAACGCTAAATTAGAATGTATCGTTATTTCTGATTATGAAGATTATTTTTACCAGTATCATTATTTTTTCGACACACACCTTCATTTAACAAACGAGGGGGCAATATTAAGAACAAATCAATTAATTGAAGATTTAAAGAATTATCTGAATACTCTCTTATAGAAGCAGACTCCAACGCCTGTTTTTGGTGATTTTATGCCTTTAGCTTTTGGCTCAAGGAACTATTTATGAACAAAGTCTTTAAGCTGCCAATTATCATAATAATCAGCAAGCAGGGTATCCAGTTTCTCTTTATCAACATACTCATTCAGTTTGCTATCTCTTATATATAAATCATTGATTATATATGCGTACACTACTTCACTGCCATGAAACCCATCCAAAAAATATGTATCATCTACTCCGAGCACAGCGCCATTCGTATAATCAGCATATAGATAATCATACTTTTCAAATACTTTTTCACAAGCAGGTTCTATTTCATATAAATAATCATAATTGCCGCTTTCTATCATTTTACTATAAATGCCAGGAGCCAACGGTGGGGCAAAACCGATCACTTCAATATCTTTCTGCTTACAATACTTTAATAACGCTTCCAGATATTCACATGTTTCATCATCAATAGCACTGCCCCACTCAAATCTTCCATATCCTTTAGTCACTCTATCAAGTGTATCTGCAAACATGTAATCTGGAGACTCTTTCGGATTTCGATAAAGATTTCCATAATAATATGACCCATCCCACTGGAACCCCTCATCCTTAATACGTCCATTAAACCCATAATTCATATTATATCTACGAATATCACGTAAACTCCATTTCCCATCCACAAAATCCTGCACCATGGCCTTCATTATTGATAGTGTACCTCGATTTTTCATCTCAAGAGGCGTATATGCCGAATATTCCAGACAGCTTTTATTCCATTCATCATTAAATACCCACGTGTCTAATCCCAGCAGTATTACCTTAGGATCATAATTCAGATTTTGTAAAAAATTTAAATACTCATCATAATTTCCACTGACTGCTCCCCCGCAATTATAAAAATCCTCCAAAAAGTAATCACTTTTAAACTGCATTACTCTTGAAGTGCCTAATGCAATCACGTCAGTCTGATAATAGTTTGCATTTACGATTTTATAATACTCCGTCTGTTCATTGTATCCCATCCCAATAAATATGGATGGATCCTCCCTCTGCCTTTCTATCAGCTTATTATAATCGCATAGTTCTCCTATTTCATATCCCATAAAATAACATATACCAATAGCTATAACAGCAACATAAAACGGCAACATAAAAACCAGAAGCTGCTCTACAAATTTTTTCATATACGCCTCCTAAAATTGAAAATAAACAAATTGGTTTTGTGCAATGTTTTGAACACAATATACGCTTAACACTATTATAAAAATCCAATACACTCCCCATCGTATCGGTTTGCACAGCTTAGAAATTTCCTGTAGCGGATCCTTTTTCAAATTGGTCTGTTCAAAAGCGAACAACACCAACAACGGAATCCCTATTTTAATATATGCCAATTTTCCTATTCCCAATTCTATGAGTCCATTTTTTATATATGTTATGGGATGGAATATTCCAATAAACATATGTGAAATAACATAAACAGCCTGTTGCAATGTCTCTGCCCTGAAAAAGATCCATGCAAATGTTACGAACAAAAATACTGCTGTTATTGACAATATATTTGACTTTTTATCCTTTTTGTTCCCATGAAAAATATCCTCTATAATTTGAGCACATCCATGGATTCCTCCCCACAAAACAAAAGTCCAGTTTGCTCCATGCCACAACCCACTCAGCAAGAATGTTATCAACGTGTTTATATACTTACGAACTTTTCCTTTGCGATTTCCTCCCAAAGGTATATATACATAGTCACAAAACCATGATGATAATGAGATATGCCATCTTTTCCAAAATTCTCTGACAGATGGCGCAAAATAGGGATTTCTAAAATTTGACATTAAATTAATTCCAAACAGATGTGCTGTTCCAATCGCAATATCAGAATATCCTGAAAAATCACAGTAGATTTGAAAAGAGAAAAAAAGAACTGCAATCAACTGCCCCCCCCCACACACTCACAATATCAGGAGAAGCATATACTCTATCTACATAGTAAGCCAAGGTATCCGCAATAACTATCTTCTTAAAGAACCCCCACAGCATTTGCCGCAATCCATAAACCGCTTCCTCATATTGGAAATGCCGCTCTGCTTTGATTTGGGGCAAAAGATTATCTGTTCTTTCAATTGGACCTGCAACCAATTGAGGAAAAAATGAAATGAAAACTGCATACTTTCCAAAATGGTGCTCTGCAGAAACTTTTCCACAATATACATCCATTACATAACTCAATGTCTGAAAAGTATAAAAGGAAATTCCTACTGGTAATAGCAGACTCACTGTCGCAGGATGCAATTGTATGTTGACCAATCTCATAACTTTACAGATAGTATTTGTAAATAAATTAAAATATTTAAATAGGAATAAAATACCCAAACACACAAAAATAGAGCAAGCTAAAATAACTTTCTTGCTTTCGGGTGATTTTGTCTTTTCCAACAAAAGACCACAGCTATAAGATACTGCTGTAGTCAAAAGAATCAGGAACACATATTTTGCATTCCAACACATATAAAAATAATAACTGGAAATCAGCAATACAATCCATTGATATTTTTTAGGTATACTCCAATATATGACAAAAACTATTGGCAAAAAAATCGCAAACGCAATCGAATTAAAACTCATATTGTCACAGCCCCACTTTCTCGTAAAAAATATCAACACATTATCGAAATATCAATCTATCTGCACTGTTCTCCACCGAAATAATCCATAAAATCAACTGTTTCTACGCTTTGTGCATCTTTAGGGAGTTGTTTAGCAATTTCATTCATTAAATCCCTGTTCAGGTTCACTTTGTCCCTCTTACTATATGCCTCAATCAATAATAACGGATTAACACCATATTTAATGGAACATTTTTGTATTTCTTTTAAATAACTTGTATGGAAACCTGAAACACCACATATCGTATCAATGGGGTTGATTCCTGATTTTTTAATAAAAGGGTAAATATGCTTTTTGCTGTCAAGCAACAGCGAAATAATATCTAATGGCACATCGTATCCCAGGCGACTCAAACAAATAAGAAAATGTTCCAAGCATGCATTACCTGAACTACGCCCCATTCCCTGAAGGGAACAATCTATAAAATTAATTCCCAGTTCCGCTGCAAATAGACTGTTCGACAAAGCAAGACCTATGTTGTCATGTCCATGAAACCCTACTTCAAGTTTATCGCTACAACTTCGAATTGCTTCATAATATCTTGCAATGTCATCAGGAACCATATTACCTGCCGAATCCACTATATATATCAAGTCTGCTCCCCATGCTTCAGAACGCTTCACCGCTTCAGAAAATTCTTCAGGTGTCGCGGCATAAGATTTCATATAATTAGCCATTACATGCATATGATATTTTTTAGCATGTTTAATATACTCTTCAGACTGATTTATGCTTTCTACGTTTGTTCCAATTCGTATAAAAGAACATCCATATTCAGCCATCATCTCAACATCATCAAGCGAAGCTATCCCTGGAATACAAAACATTCCATATTTTGCAACACTCAAATTATCTTGCGCACATCTCAAATATTCTTTATCCGTATGCAATGCAAGACCGTTTTTTAAATTACTTGCGCCCACACCCATCCCATGTCCAATTTCAATATATCGAATTCCCTGCTTTTCCAAGCTTGCGCAAATATTTTTCTCATCGTTTGTAGAAAACTGAAAATTAATTGCATAGCTTCCATCTCTCAATGTTACATCCATAATCTCAAAATTTTTGTTTTTCATAATTACTCCTATTCAACCATCGTCAAAATTCGTGGATATTCCTTTAACAGTTCACTGATATAGTCCACATATTCTTTCGTGGAAAATGTCAAAATATTTCCTTTTCCCAGATATGCGCTTTTTACTATTCCTTGTTCTTTGCACAACGCATCTATTCTACTTGGATTATAAGAATCTTCCGGCTTGTCATAATCATAAACAAAGTGTACTGCGTAATCATGGATCTGTTTTCCATCTATAATCTTAATGCCATTAAATGCTTTGTTATAACGATATGTAACATGATTTATCTTTTCTACATAGTGTATTAACGTGGAACCCGCGTCAAAATTAACACACAAAACTTTCCCATCCTTTTTTACAAAGCGTTCCCAAAAAGAATCCTTTCCAAATGCTTCATGTACATTACAATCTCTATAATAAGGCATTTCTTGACCCACACCACAAATAGAAAAATTAGGGTCAAGACTTCTATTATAAGCATAATTATGAATCATATATTCCGAAAGCATGCCACATGTCGATCCTGTTTCTACTGGATCATATATTTCCCCGTGACAAAAAGAATAAGAAAAAGTGGGCGTTACTATGGTCCCGTCATCACCAATTACCGTTTTAACTGCACCAATAAACTCTTCACACAATTGTTCCTTCGTTTTACAATTCTGCAGTATCCCCAAAAATCCTAGATTACTATGAATGAAAACGCTATCTCCTTGTTTAATACCTACTTTTTGTAATGCTTCAATAATATTTTCACGCGTATAGTGAGCTATCATATTTTTCTCCCTTTTTCAATGCATTCTGCTAATCCATCAATCGTCGAGAAAGCCCTGTCCTCAAACTGCTCGTTATCAAAGGTCATATCAAAAGTTTCTTCTATTTCACTAATAAACATAATAAACGCAAATGAATCTATATACTCCTTGTCAAAATAATTTGCTGCGCTATTCTTACTTATTTCCTCTTCGCTTACCCCACTATTACTTGCCATCCAATCAATAATCCATTTCCTTGCTTCCATCAGTATTCCTCCATTTCTACTGCAATCACTCTTGATGGTGCTCCATCACAGTTTTTAATTTTCAAAGGTAAAGCAAAAAGACAATATTTTTTCCCTTCTACCAAACAATCTGTATTAGACAAGTACTCTATAATTGTTACCTGATTCTCCAATAGTTTCTTATGAACTGGCGAATCTTCTTTTTGTGTAATGGCACCACCGCCATCCGGAGATGGCGTATCCAACGCTATAACCCCCATTCCTTTTTCTATTAAATATGATACCGCATCTTCTGAAAAGAAAGGAAAACCTTTATAATAATTGGGCGTCTTCCAATTTTTCCACCAGTCAAAACGAAAAAGCATTCTTTCCGATATCACAAGATCCCTTACATCCTTATACTCAACAATACTTCCCTCTCCCATATATGAAAAATTGACAATGGATATGTTTCCACATATCTTTTGCAAATCCGCCTCGTCTATTCCTTGTGCACCATTAAAAAAATGCAATGGTGCATCCATATGGGTTCCCGAATGACTTCCCACCAATATACTATGTGTATTCCTGCCTACTTCATCAAGTTTTCCCATTTGTGTTATCCGCACTTTTTGATGCCATGGCGTACCACATGTCATGCATTCATTATCCAATGTTAAAGACAAATCAATAATTTTCAATGTTTTACCCCCTTTTTATACTGATTATCTCAACTATTTCACCAAATGGTCCTGTACAAAAACCAATATCCATTCTCTTTTGATTTACTGTCAGTTCTTCAACACTCGTAACATTATACCCTGCCGCTTGAATCCTTTGCAATTCTTTTTTCGTATCACTGGACAAAAAACAGATAGAAGACCACCCTGTTTTATCCAACTTCCACTCTACAGCATTAACCTTTCTAATTGCACAAGACACCCGCCCCAGTGCAAATTTACCCTCAAGAAATAACTCATCCCCACATGATTCCATTTTTTTTAAGCCTAAGGAAGCCAAAAATTCTGAAGTCTTTCCTGGATCTGGAGAATACATGATAACAGTGCTATTTTCTACATCCATGCTGTCTTCTCCTTGGAAACATGTATCATACGCCGTAATTTCGACCGGAACATCCTGCACTTTTTCATACAGATAAATATCATGTCCCTGTTGTGGTTCTCTAAAAAATATTTTTTTGCAATCTATGTTCCTCAAATTAAAATTCTGAAATTGCAATTCATATCCAGAAATACTGGAAACTGATCGCACTGATTTTCTCTCGCAGGAAAAAGAGATATGGTCAAATTTCATAATCATGCTCTATCATCTCCCGTATTTTTTGCTTATCCAATTTTCCGTTTAAATTTTTGGGCAATTCATCAAACTCTATTAAATAGTCCAGCTTATAGTGTTTGCCCAATTCTTTTTCTAATAATTCATTCAGTAAATGTATATCCTGCTTCTTACTGCCCGCATAACAACAGATAATCTGCTCCTCACCATTCAACACACAAGAAAGAACTACATTTTCATTAATACCATTAATTTTTTGCAAACATTCCATTATATCAGATGGATTAATATTAAAACCGCCACGAATGATCAAATCCTTTTTCCGTCCATTTATAAACAAACAATCATCCTGTATATAACCCAAATCGCCCGTTCTATAATAATCTCCTAAGAATTCCTCATATGCATCATTATTTACATATCCCCTAAACATCCATGGTACAGCCACTTGTATTTCATTGTCATCATCCAATTTCAATTTAACTCCTGGCAACAATTGCCCTACCGAATCACTGCGGGTATCTTCTCCCAGTTTTTCAGATGTCAAAAATAAGGTTTCTGATAATCCATAACTTTGATAAACACGAATATTATATTTGTTTTCTATTTTGTCACGCAAATCTTTATATAATGGAGCTGTTCCCACACTGACTGTCGCATTTATATTTTGAAGATAATCTTTATAGACTCCTTTTGCATCTATGATGTCTATAATTTTTAACATAGTCGGCGACAGCCAAAATGTATTAACTTTATGCCTTGTTACAGTCTTCCAAAACGTAAATGCTGATTTCATATTAAATCTGGGAAAGACAACCACTTTCCCCCCCATAACAAACGGAAGGAAAATACTGTTCAAAATACCCGCCATATATGTCATTGGCATCACATGTGCCAAAATAGTATGTGCTCCATATCCCATATGCTCACCAAAAGATACAGCGGAAAGGAAAAGATTTCCTGCGGAATGTCTTACTCCTTTAGGTTTCCCAGTGCTTCCCGAAGTGTAAGTTATAAGAAAAAGGCTATCATAATCCACATCTTCAAAACTCTTTTTCATCTCCAATCCATTCCAAATTGATACTTGTTCAAAATAGTCTCTTTCCATATACATCGCACAAGAGTGAATATCTCTTATGATCTTAATTTCTTCTTTACTCTTTTCAGGATCTACAGGAATAATTACTATTTGATATAATAAAGCAGCAAAATACATCATTAATAGTTCCACACTATTCTCCATGCATACAATCAGTTCCAAAATACCTCTATCACGCAAATTTTTGCCAATGTAATTAGCCTTTTGATAAATATCCGCATAAGAATATTCTGTTCCTGTTATTGCATCTATCACAAAAAGTTGATCTTCCTCAAAATTCTCTATTTTTTTTAAAATATCTTGTATTTCTTTCATCTATATAACCTCTATCAAATCATTATTCATTAGCTTTTCTACTATAGGTATCAGTTTCTGTATTGGCACTCCAATAATATTACTAATATCGATCAAATCATTTTTACCATCTGCATAAGCTATAAAGTCTGTTATGTCTTTTACTGACATAGCCGACATTTTTGAACTGATTGTGGGAAACAATCCTCTTTTCCCAAGCTGAGGTTCACAGAGACAAATTATTCTGTATCTTTCATTTTTTTCTAATGCATCTATACATTGACGATATACTTCAAAAGAACCTTCAAGCCCTTCTTCGGAAATTATTGTCAGATCATCTTTTGATGTATGATATTCGGGGTATTCATGATACTTTGTTCTGCATATGGAGCAAACTGGCAGATCAATGCCTGGTGCGCAGTATTGTCTTTCATCGCTGCCCCTGCACAAATACGTATAACTTTTATAATCGGGATAATGATATTTTAAAATATTTTGAGCAACTTTGTCAGCCAGCGTGTTTCCATATCTTGATGCAACATAAGAATACGTTCTGTCATCACCAACGCATGTTACATTGAACCCGGCAATTACTTTCTCTTGCATTTCCTCATAGTTTTTGCTTAAATAAGTAATCGAACCTATTGTTTCTGGAATAAACACTATCCTATAGCTGTATTTTCGATGTTCTAAAGAGCAAATATATTGATACAGTTTTGTCACTACACACGGTCCAGAAAGTTCATTATTTGCCATGGAGGGATGGCAAATATATGTTGACAAAAAAATCTCTTCTTGACACTCACCTGGAATTAGTATCTCTCCATAAGTTAGGCTTCCATCTATTAGCTGACTGTCAATAACTATATGATAAGTACCTTCCTTTAAAGAATCCCTCTGCTTTTTCGACATACAAAATCCAAACCGTTCTTTATAGTAGGAAGTTACATACGGAACCGCCGTCTCATCATTTTCATCCACATAAATATACTGTTTCAATTCTTCTAAATTTACATAAGCATCTACGGGTGTTGAATACCCCATAATATGTAAATTTAACCAATTAAAATCAAGGATTACCCCCTCTCCACAATATTCTATATAACCGCCCTTAATTACCCATTCTTTCGGAACGGTCCAATCAAAAACTTTTGTACCTGTAGGCACCTCATGCACTTTCAGATCCGGAATATATTCTTTTAATATACCTAAGGTTTCTCTCACACCTGCTCCAGTGATACTTCTACAGATAGGAAATAATCGTTTTGCTAATTCATACATATCTACCATTTTTTTCTCCTCGCGTTATATAGTAGTAATGTTTATAGACCCTCTCCAAAGTCTTAATACTATATCTTCATAACCATTCTTTGCCGTGTTCTCCACATAATATCTTCTTCACCTCCAGGCACTGAACTAATACTTCTTTTGCTGTCAGGCTTTTTATTATCCTCGCAATCCCCTTCATACCAATCCGTACAGAAATAGCTTAAGCCCTGGACGGATGAAAACAAATAACTCAATACTTTATTATTCATTCCCCAATCGGTCTCCAACACGAATAATGCCTTCATAAATATATTCTATGACTTCAATAACAGTATCCTTTGTCTTCACATAAAATCCGTCTTTTGTCTTTCCCAATATCTGTCCTGGGGTATTGATATATCTATGTGCTCCTTTTACTTCCCTCACTTTATTTATTTTTATCATTTTACCATTAAGCATCGATGTTGCCATGGGTCCAGGTTTACATATTGCCCGAACAAAATTAAACAGTTCTCTACTTGTAGAATTCCAATTGATTATTTCGTCCCCGGACTTTCGCATGCCACAATATATACCAACAGGATCGATCGTTTCCTGCTTGATCGCATTAGCTTTACCAATTTGGATCAACTTTACTGCTTCATACAGCACATCTGCACAACCAATATACGCGCGTTTTAATAAAGTGCCATAATCGTCATCATCCGTAATCGAATAGTTCCTTTGCAGAATGATATCACCAGTATCTATTCCTTCATCTACATAATGTACTGTAATCCCAAAATCTTTTTCATCATTGATCAATACCCAATTCAGTATATTTCTTCCGCGGTAAAATGGTAATTTCCCTGCATGACAATTAATAGTTTTCCATTTCGGAAGATTAATGATTTCTGCCTTAAAAATTTGATTAAAAGACATAGATACAAATAAATCAACATTATATCTTTTGAGCACATTAATAAAATCAGGTGCATTAACATTAGGGCTAAACAATACATCTATATTATACTTTCTGCCAAATTCTTGCAGAACTGAGTCTTTCTTATCATACCTAACACATATAAATGCAATGTGGATAGTCTCATCCTGTATCATCTTTTCGAAAGCATAATGGGACCATGGGCCATCTGCAAAATATCCTATTGTAATTGTACTTAACCTATGCACAGAAGAGCACCTCCCTCCTGATACATTCTATGAGGTATAGTTTATACCCCCCCCCCAATAGTTTCTTTCATTTCGTTTTCTTCCTTTCTATTTGTTGTGCTTGACCGAAGTACCATACCCGCCGGAATCACATGGTAATCCGGAATTGTCATTTCCTGAATGACAGTGGCATTGGCACCCACCAGACATTCCTTTCCAACATTTACTCCGCCACAGATACAAGCCGACACAGCTATATGTGTAAAATCACCAATATTGCAGTCATGCTCAATAAGACTACATGAATTTATAATACAATGCTTTCCTATATGAGCATCTGCATTCACAACAGCATTTTTCCCTATAAATGTTCCCTCACCGATTACTGCTGATTTTGCCATTGTAACGGTTGGATCTATAATCGTTGGAAACAGAAAGCCCACTTTCTGCAACTTTTCTACCAATCGTTTGCGCACATCATCTGTTCCCAGGAATCCAACCCCCAGAATCGCATAGTGAATTCCCTGGTCAAATAATTTTTGTATGTCATCATCTGTTCCTATCGCCCTAATCTTTTCATATGAAAAACTCGAATTTTCCATGCGATCCACAAAACCTGCAACCTCATATTCTTCCGGAAGCGCCAAAAGTGTATCACATACAGATTTTGCGTGACCGCCACACCCCAGTATGATAATCCTATTTATATTTTTCATTTGATTCCCTCATTTCCCATCAGCTGCATCAAATACTGCGCAAAATCAAAATCCAATAATGTATCTATGTCAACTGAGTCCTGCGCTGACATAATATAGGCTACGGTATCATTAGAATAATATGTTCTTTTTTCTTTCAGTAATTTATAATCCAAAATATATATAGCGCCATTGGGCACATAAAAAACGGTATTTGTCTGGCGATTATGTATCGCATCACCCTCACCAAATCCTGCATTTTGTACACGACCATTATCAAGTTTCTTATGATACCATGTAACAGGCGTTTCCGCTTCTTTCATTGAAATAAGTGTCTCCGCGCCGGATCTCTCAAACAATTCCATTGCTTCATTAATATGGATTTCTGTCCTTAGGGGCGCTGTCGGCAGCAAAACCATAAACTTATCTATTCTTTTATCGCTTTCCTGCATCAAATAATCTACGGCATGTAAATATACATCCACCGCTTGAGAAGTATCTGTCGCAAGTTCATCCGGCCTCAAAAAGGGAACTTCTGCGCCATATTCTTTTGCCACTTCCGCAATCTTATGATCATCTGTGCTCACAATGATTTTTTCTACCTGTCGCGCCTTTTGGGCTGCCTCGATCGTATATGCGATCAACGGTTTCCCATTCAACTCTCTTATATTTTTCCCGGGCAAACCTTTTGATCCGCCTCTGGCCGGAATGATTGCTATCATGTTATCTCTCCTCTTTAAAAATCCTCGTACCGAATCAATTCGTCATAACAGATATCCCGCTTAGCTTCTTTTCCAATCAAAAAACTGTAATATTTAGGCGGAATCCCGGTTCCTGGGCGCTTGTAATCCAAATCTTCTTCCTGGATAATCTGCCCTTTAGATATTGGTTTAGCCGCCACAATACTTCTTTGAAATGCCTCTCGCCTTTCTTGACTTTCACTGACCACTTTAGAATAAGACCCCAGCATTTTATACCCACATTCCGCAGCCTGACAAATCACACGCAGTTCTTCCGGATTAGCTGAAATCTTATGATCCCAGCCAACCATATTCTTATCCAGCGTGAAATGTTTTTCAATAATGCAGACTCCTTTCGCCATGGACATTATTGGAGCGATCGTACCCAATGTATGATCCGAGTATCCAACAGGGCAGTTGAAATTATTTCTGAGCATATCAATATGGTTTAAATTTGTTTCCTCATCCTTTGGAGGATATATGGATACACAATGTAACAAGATAATATCCTGGCATCCGTTTTCTTTGACACATTTAACCGCATCACTGACATCCGCCAAATCGCAAAGCCCCGTACTGATTACCATTGGCTTTTTCTTGCCAGCAAGATATTTCAAAAACGGAATATTATTCAAATCCATGGACGCAACCTTGATAAACGGAACATCCAACTCATCTACTAATAAATCCGCTTCTCTTTTAGAAAATGGTGTGGAATTAAAATCAATACCAACTGTATCGCAATACTCTTTCAGTAATCTATGTTCTTTTGCTCCAATATGATATTCGTCTACAATTTCCTCTAAAGTGTAATCTGTTCTGTGACGATAATCATCAGTCAAAAAATAATTGTCTTCGTATACTTTTCTTGAAAAGATAGTATCCTTAGACCAAGACTGAAATTTCACACAATCAGCCCCACACTCTTTTGCCTTATCAATCATTTTCTTTGCCAAATCCATATTGCCATTATGGTTTGAACCAATCTCCGCAATAACATATGGTTTACAAAAGTCTCTCATTTTCTCATAATCAAACATAATTTATTTTCTCCTTTCAGTCAATCCCCACCAAAAAAATTTTTGTGGGCATTTTTCACTTATTCTTTTTTCTATATTACCCGCAGAATAATCTGCTAACAATCCTTCAATGTATTGGGAATAATTCTTTAACAGCCTATAATGCTCTAGTTTAATTCTTATTTCTTTATTTATTGCGTCTTCTGTATTCTGCATAATACCAGCCAAGTTCATTTCATGTATTCTGTAATAACTTTTACCGTGGCAAAGATACATTCCGCCCCCACCTGCTAATACAATTCTGGAAAACAAATACCAATCAAATATACTTGTGTTTCCCTCCTGCAGACTATTTAAGAAGTCTATACTTAGCTTATCTAAATTAATAGCAGTATTTGACAGCCCTAAATAATTGTATTCCGCAATATTGTATATACTCTTTGTTTCTTTCGGCAGAATCGGCATAACAGGTTTATATGCAAAATCTAAAATTTCATTATAGAAAAACCACATCTCCGGTTTATACTCCGACACTACCGAGGTAACCCGATCTCTTGAAAAAAAGTCATCACAGTCACCTAAAATCAATATTGTTCCTTCTCTCCTTTTTGCCTCTTTCAACAGCAAAATCCTCAATAAATAATATGCTTGTCCTGCATCTGCTTTCAAAACAATGGTTTTCTCTGAAAGATTCTTATATTTCTGGATATACGCATTGAGCGTTTCCTTCTCTATGCCGTCATTTACCAACAATAACTCAAACTGCTGATCAGTCTGTTCATTTAGCGATTTCAAAAAATCATCCAAATATTTTAGCGCTGTCGGATACACTACGCTACCAAAAATTACTTTCATCTGGATTCCCCCTTCATCAGAGTTTTCTCTCTATCGCCAGCTTTTTCTTCATCCTGTCTAATTCTTCCAACTGCCCCATATCCAGCCATGCATCTTCATTTACCGTATATACTCCCACTCTTTCTCCTTCATCGATACACTTTTGTATCACATCTGTAATATGAATAAATGTATCACCTGGGATTTTTTCAAGGAACTCCGGTTCCAGTATATATAGTCCGGTATTTGTCAGGAAACTAAACTGAGGCTTTTCACTTAACGCCACTGCCCTCCCTTCTTGATCAACTTCCACTGTTCCATAAGGTATTTCAACCTTTTTCTCCGCGCAAACCATTGTTGCTATATTATGCTGCTCTTTGTGGTACTCCATCATCAATCTATAATCTTCTTCCACAAGTATATCACAATTAGTCATAAAAAAGGAGTCATTTATTTTACCCAACAGCAGTCTTAGTCCACCGCCTGTTCCCCAAAAAGTATCTTCATCTATAAAGCAAATATCTTTCTTTTCTTCCGTTTCCTGAAAAAAAGTCCGAATCAAATTCTTTTTATAATTGATGATCATATAAAACCGTTCACAGCCTACCTGCTCAAAACGCTCCATGATGTGCTCAGTAATCGTCTTTTCGCCAATTGGAATCAGGGGTTTCGGCAAAATATTTGTATACGGATATAGACGGCTTCCTTTCCCCCCAGCCATAATCGCTACAGGAATCGATTTATCCAAAACATTAAATACCCTGAACCCATTATCAAAATCTATTCGAACAATCCTGCCTTTCCTGTCTATAACAGGAACCGATGTTATTTGCTTCTCTCGCATAAATTTCAAACTATCTATATGCGCATCCATTGCGATCGTATAGGGATGATGATTTGCAATCTTATCTATCGTACAGCCCATATCTCCATGACGTAATATATACCTTCTCACATCACCATCACTGACCACACCCTTGAGCTGCTCATTCTCACACAGAAATATAATGCCATGTCCGTTTTGATCCAATTGCTGCACAGCTTCTAAAATCGTTGCATTTCCTTTCACTAAAAATTGTGAAATACTCATTTTCATCCCTCAATTATCTCTACATTTATTTGGCAAATTGTCTTATCTTATCAACCACAAAATCTACATCTTCTGGCTGCAAATTGCTACTGCAAGGCAAATTAACAATACGCTCATAATAATATAACGCTTTTTCAATTTTATAAGCCTGATTTTCTTTATACATATCTGCTGTATGTATCAATTTCCAGACCGGTCTGCTTTGAATTTCGTGCTGTTTCAAATATTGTATCAACTCATCCCGCTTAGTGGTCATATATGAATAAAACCAATAATTAGAACGAATGTTATCAGAAAACGGCAATAATTCAATTCCATCCGTAATATATCTCCTATAGTTCTCCTTCTTCACCTCTATAAAATGCTCCAGCTGTTCCATCTGTGCCAATCCCAATGCCGCCTGTAAATTGGTCATTCGATAATTATATCCAACCTCTGAATGTTCAAAGTATAATTCATCTCTCTTGGCTTGTGTTGAAAGACTCCTGCATCTTTGCAGGTATTCCGGGACGTTTGCTACGATCATTCCCCCTCCGCCAGTCGTGATCACCTTGTTCCCATTAAATGAATATACACCTACAGTACCAATTGTGCCAGCATATTTTCCAGCATATGATCCCGACAAGTAATAACTTCCCAACGCCTCTGTCGCATCTTCTACAACAGGAATCCTATATTGCTGAGAGAGCTCCATGATTTTTTCCATATTGGCCAGATTACCAAATACATGAACCACAACGATAGCCTTTATCTGTCGGTTTGTTTTTTTATTAACTACCTTTCCTTTGTTCGTGTCACATTCTTTTAGCAGGAAATCCTCCAGCTTATCAACATCCATCGTCAGACTGTCATCACAGTCCATAAAAACCGGTTCAGCACCCAGATATCTCACCGGATTGACCGCTGCAATAAAAGTCAAAGTAGGAACAAGCACTTCATCATTCCTGCCAACACCACATACCTGTAACGCTAAATGTAAGCCTGCTGTACCACTCTGACAAGCTACCGCGTTATCTACTCTCAAATAATTGCTGATCGCTTTCTCAAAATCTGTTATATATGCACCTGCAGTGGAAACCCATTCTTCTGTAATTGCCTTTGTCACATATTTTAATTCATTCCCCTTCAAATTAGGAACAGATAATGGTATCAATTTACTCATTTACTCCTCTTTCTCCTTGCCAGCAATCTGCTTATTACTAAATATTGTACATATCTGTTTTATAAAATTCCATATTTTTCTTCAGCCATTCGATCGTTTCCGCAATGCCTTCAGCAAATGTATATTGCGGCGTCCAGTTTGTCAAATCTTTGATCTTTTTATTAGACCCCAGCAATCTATTTACTTCACTATTTACAGGACGCAGCCTTTGTTCTTCACAGACTATTTTGGCTTTTGGATTAATCTGCCGGATAATTTCATTTGCTAATTCTCCGATTGCGATTTCATGCTGGGTAGCTATATTGATTTCTTCTCCAATCGTCTTTTCTGATCTTGAAATTTCAATAAACCCATTTGCTGTATCCTTTACAAAATTAAAGTCTCTGGTAGGCGTTAGTGAACCCAGCTTAATTTCCTCATTTCCGGACAGCAACTGCGTAATGATCGTCGGAATGACTGCTCTGGCGGATTGTCTGGGACCATACGTATTAAATGGCCGCACAATACTTATTGGCATACTGAAGCTTCTATAGAAACTCTCTGCCAGTCTGTCTGCGCCGATCTTGGTCGCGGAGTAGGGAGACTGCCCCTGATAAGGATGTGCTTCATCAATCGGCACATATTTTGCCGTCCCATAAACCTCTGAGGTAGAGGTGATCATGATCCGACTTGTTTCTAATTTTCTTGCAGCCTGCAGAACATTCAATGTCCCTTTAATATTAGTATCGACATAAGAATCCGGAGAATGATAACTAAACGGAATAGCAATCAATGCCGCCAAATGAAATACCTGCTCCACTCCTCTCATAGCCTCATAGACTCCATTGGGATCCCTTATATCTCCGGTAAAAATTTCTATCTGGCTCAACTTATCCTTAGAAAAGGTATCCAGCCAGCCCCAACGGTTAAAAGAATTATAATAAACAAAAGCTTTAACCTCATATCCCTGTTCAACCAGCATTTCCGTTAAATGACTTCCTATAAAGCCATCCGCACCTGTTACCAACACTTTTTTCATTTTGTTATCTACCTCCTCGGTTTACAAGTTGCTTCAAATACTTCATGCTCTCAATCAAACTGCTGCTTTTCAATACCCACAGCAAAATACAATAGCTGAATACCCCCATTATCGTACAAACAGCCACTCTTACTAAAACTACATTCTGCATTATCTGAAGTTTCATCAATACCACATTGATCATATAAACAAAAATGCTCATAATGATCGTCGCTATTATGATCTTGATCAGTTCACCCTTTACAGGTTTAAGCGATACAAAGTCTACTTTCCTTTTCAATCTTATATAATATAGCAAAACGCAAAGCCATGCTGCAATACTTGTCGCCAATGCCAGACCGATATGCGCAAAATATCTGATCAGAATAAAATTCAAAACTATATTACAGATAATTCCCATCGCCGAATTTATCATAGGTGTATGAGAATCGCTTAATGCAAAATATATTTTCTCCAATATAATGCGAAATCCTATGGGAATCACTCCCAGCAAATAAGCCTGCAATGCCACTGCTGTCAAATTAACAGCTTCTGTATCAAACGCACCTCTATTAAACAACACTTCTATAACAGGCCTTGCCATAACAAAAGCTAATGCGGTAATCGGAATTACCACCAATGCAACTATTTTGAAAATCTGTATTAACTTGTCTTTAATTAGCGTTTCCTTCTTTTTTGCCAGGCTTTCTGTTAACATAGGGAAAAAGGCTCCCGCAGTAGGATTTACTATCACGGCATATATCATACTGCTGACTTTAGATCCATAATCCAATGCCGTAATACTTCCCGGTGCCAACCCAGATGCCAGCCTCTTATCAATCAGTATATTCACATCTGTCAACAATTGACTGAACAAAATAGGGAAAACCAATCTTCCAAATTCTGACAAATATGATTTCTTTGCCTTAGAATGTCCACAATATCGAAGCCCATATTTTCGGGAACCGCCCCATAATAATGCAAAATAGAGCACATTTCCCAATAATACTCCCATGCTTAACGGAAATAAGTAATCCTCCGTACTGATCAACACGGAAATTATCATGACTATATAAGTAACCGCAGGGCAAATACCTATGATCAAGAAGCTTTGGTGTGCCTGCAAATATCCTTGGAACACTCCACTTATGCCCATAAACAGAATGCTTGCTCCCATAATCTTCGTCCATCCAACTGCCATTGGCAAAAACGCAGCATTCATTCCGCCTAAAAAAACATAGATGAATTCTTCTGTAAAAAACATAAGCAAAGCATATATCACTACAGAAAAAGCCAAAACAACATTAAGACAATTACTGGTAAATACATTCACCTCTCCATTGTTTTGTATATGGATCTTATTGTATATGGGAACATATGCTATAGCTATCGCTGCCATGATTCCCGCAATAATATTTGTTGGAAGGGCAGATGTCGCAATATAAATATCACTGATGCTGCTCGCTCCATATTTATAACTTAATACAATATCACGTGCAAAACTAAGGATTTTCGTAAGCAGCATCCCCGCAATCAATAAAAATGAAGACTTTAACAGTCTATTCATCATTCTCCTGCCTTTCTGCTCTCAATCCAAACTTTCTACTCAAAAAATAAACAGCCGGAAAAAACAACAATACATACTCCCAACCCATATGCCAAAAATAGTAGATAGGAGATACCATACACATAAATATGATCACAGGCATTAAATAATAGCCCGCTTTCTTCTTATACGCACTTTTAGCTATACGACCAAAAAGTAATCCTGTTATAACAACCATAAATAATGTTCCCACAATCCCCCAATCCATTATATAACCCGAGATAAAGGTAGAATATCTTTCCGCTGCTGGATTTAATGCAGTAATTTTAAGATACTCAGGAAACGGAATCCCTATAGCACGTAAAATATAACCTTCCAAAAAAAAGAGCAGCGCTCCATAATATTTTGGCGTACTCCAAAATTCAGAGTATGTTTTTGTAAATACAGGAATACTATGCGTAAAATATAGGCTTGCCTTATATAAAGGGTTGACCATGCCATGTGTGGCAGAGTATATTTTTCCATACACCGGCCGAAGTGTTACATCTCCCGGATAAAATAAATACTGTTCTGGCGCGGTATGCTCACCTCTGGTAGAGAACAGCGAAAGGGTAAAATATCCCAGGATACCTATAATAACAATGCATATCAAAATCCTGCCCCACTGTTTCCTTTTCATTTTTATCTTTTCTTGTACGCTCTGGTAATGATTTAAAACAACTATTATCATGAACAGTCCCACAGAAGTGACCACTCTGCTTCGCCCTCCTACTCCCAAAATAGCTATTGCAGGCAAAAAAAGAGCTCCCACTGAAACCACTCTGGTAATTCGGTAATTCAGTCTTGGTACCCGGCTTAATATAAGATACGCCACTGTGCCTAAATACATAGCAACCTCCGCAATCTTATTTATAATAGAGCGATTTGCGCTCAATATATTCCGATAATCAGCAACGGCAAACTGATATCCACCAGGCACAGGTAAATGTATGACCTCCCACATGTATATCACGAACGCAAACACGCTTACCGCCTCTACAAGCAATAACATTATTTCCGCGCTTTTCGAAATAGTTACTATATATCTTTCTTTTTTTTTCATTTTTCCTGTTCGCTCACCTATATAACAACTCATTATAAAAAAAACAAACACCACCAGCACATAAATCAACCCTTCGTAATCATATACTGTGTGCTTGTACGGACCCATGAAAAAAAGAAACCAATAAGCTATTTGTGCAACTATCAGACACTTATAAGGACTGATTTTTTCCATTTTTACTTGCCAGCCTTTCACTCACATATACTCTCAAAGCATCAGACATTTTATCCATCTCACTATTGAACATATTATTATTATTATAAAATTTAGCCTGAAACATTCCCTGCAACAAATCGGACATAAATTTTTCATTCGAATAATCTACTACAGGATAATCAAATATAGATCTGTCAATTTTATCTATTTTATATATGTTCGGATGAAGATCGGAATAATAATTATCCGTAAAAGTGAACACCCTTTTCCCTCTGAATAATGCTTCCACTCCTACTGACCCTGTATATACCGCAACATTATCAATCCACTCTAACAATTCATTACTGTTGTCATATGGGTGAATCAAATGAACATTTTCATATTTCTTCAGCTCCCTGTAAAATTCCAGATCACGCCGCAAGAACATGGCCGGATGTTCTTTGATAACCAAAACGACCTCTTTGGAAGCCTCGCTGACAATCTTTAAAATGGATTCCTCATATAATGCGAATTCAACCCTATCACACCAATACTCTACTGTTGCCTCAGGGGCAAGGTGCAACGGCAGAAGAACAGTCTTACTATTTTTTTCTATTTTATCCCTAACATCCTCCATATGTTCAAAGTAATGTTCTATATTTTTATCCATCACTTTTTTAAAATGCCAATTCTTTTCCAGCACTGTACCATAATGATAGTTATCAGGATCTCTTGACACCACTTTCTTAATGTTAAAATAGTTCCTCTTGATTATTTCTCTGATATATATCTTAATCACATCATAATATTTCTTCTGTTGATTTGCTTCAAATTTTGGCTTATATTCTATCCTCAATACCTCCTGCAATGTTGACTGTATTTCCTGTTGCGACACTACACGAGGAAACTTATTCAGTTCGCCACGCACAGATATTCTTGTATATCCATTAAAAAAATGACCCACAAATGATACATATAGTATTTCATGCTGCTTAGCCACACGTTCCATCACATCCTGAACATAGCAGTCAATCAAGTTCCCCATGATAAAGTCAATGTGCTGTCCCCCAAAAAAAGTGTCCAACCCGTTTGCCAAACGATCAATCAGTCTATATGCCCTTTCTGTTTCCAGTTTTCTAAGGAACCGACACCTTATCCGTATACTTTCTCTTGTATTTCCATCAAAAAAGTGCTCACTTTTATCATACTTTGCAGAATACAGGAAATCTCCTGTCCACAGCATGTCTTTCCTGCGTTCGTCTGATAACCCGATTATTTCAGCTGTCGGAAATGCACCCTGTGCCAGTTCCAAACTGAAACCTTTATCGCATCTTCGTCTATGAACAAATATCCGCATAACAAAGCCCTCTTCTTTATACAGTCTTCCCTCTAAGATACGGCATCACCCAAAATACCAGCATGATGATAAACATCACTCCACCAACACAACAAGAAGCTTCGGCCCATCTAAGCATCTTCTTTACCTCGTCAGGTTTTTTCTCGGATTCCGACATGATAAACAGTCATTCACGCTCTTCCATCTCCTCCTTGCTCACTCGTGTCACCGCCGATACTAGTATCATCGCAATAACATTGCAAAAAACCCCCACAACACTGGGATCCAAATAACATGGTAAAGTTGTATTTGTTAAAGTAGAATACATCTTTACCACAAAACAACCCAAAAAGCCAAACAACATCCCGCAAAATGCTCCTGCCTTTGTCAATCTTTTGCCGAAAATTGACGCGAAAGCTACAGGCATCCATGAGCAAGCCGCCATAGCGCCGCCCAAAAACATGCTCCAGAATATTGAAAGCGGGTTCAGCAGCGCAACCGCTAACACCAGTGCGCTGACCAAAACCATCGCTGCCACAAGTCCTGCAACAAATGCTAATATAAAAATTCCTATTGAAGCAAGAGGCGCTGCTCTCACCACCGTATGTTCATCATGAGCCATAAGATATCTGCTGGATTGCCACGGGCCAATAGCGCATACGGGCATCCATACAATACCGTAATTTATTCCCCACACTACATCTTCAATACCAGAATCATACAATACGCCTGTGTGGCCGCCTCATGAAAGAAAATCGCTTGTTAATTCATTGCTGGCCACACTCGTTATAATAGGAAACCATCCTCCGAGTTTACTTGATATAACAATACCTGATATGGCCAAGGCAATCGTAAACAACGCCGCCATAAGCGTATCCGTAATCAGCACACCTGTAGAACCTGATATGACAGTAATAATATTAAATACCACTAAGGCAATCACAATGCATATCTTATAATCCACACCCGTAACAACATTCATCAATGTTCCAATTCCCTGCATGACAGAGAGCAAATATACCGCCATCATTATTATAGCAGCTAATTTCCTGATTTTTTCAGAGTGAAATCTCTGTCCAAAGAGTTCAGGAATAGTCATTACACCGCTTCTTCTCAAATAACGTCCAAAAAACACACCACCAATAATGTATCCCGCTGTCTATATCGTGGGAAAAAGGATAACTGTAACGAACACGCCATCATAAACATTGTGCCGCATCTCCCATAAACATACCCGTGCCCGTGTATGACGCTATCAGAGTACCGGCAATCAATATAATCGGCGCTCTCCTGCCAGCAACATAATAATCGTTAGCATTCTTAATCTTTCGGCTAACAAGAAAACTAATCAATACACATACTGCCAAGGAGATGCCCATTCCATATAAATAAATATTCATTTCTGGCCTCCGTTCTGATAATCATGTTTCAATGCAAAATACGCACCTATTCCTGCTATCGTTGGCCATAGTCCCAACAAAACGCTATCACCACTTCTGTCATTTCACACCTCACAATTTTAACATTTTTTCCTTACAGCCCTCTTCAGTTTATCTCAAATCTTCATGCATCCTATTTCTGAGTCGCTGTCTATCTATTTTTCCATTCAGATTTAACGGCAGGACTCCTAACCTAATATACCGTTCTGGATGCATATGTTCAAGAAGGATTTTTCTTCTTTTTCAGTTAAACACTCTGTTTCAGCATCGCCAAAAAATAGCACAATCTTTTTCTCTGCGTCATACAAACAACAGCATTCGTTAATTGTCTCCACCTTTTTTGCTGCTTGCTCTATTTCTCCAAGTTCTATTCGATATCCCATATGCTTTATCTAAGAATCCTTTCTGGAAACAAAAACCAATTCTCCATTTTCATTATACTTACCATAATCACCTGTATGATAAATAATCTCGTGCTTTTCTAAATTCAGCGGATTAGATATAAATACTCATACTGTAATATCTTCATCACAAATATAACCCTGCGAAAGGCCGCAGCCACGCACACAAATTTCTCCCTGTTCACTATCTTTAACAATATGATTATCTTTGTCAAGTAGTATGATTTCTTTATTTCTACATGGTTTTCCGATAGGTATCGGTTTTGTAGGATCAAGCATACCAGGTACTTTATAAAAAGTACATGTATCCGTTACCTCCGTAGATCCATATAAATTCACAAAATTCACCTTATCATAAACCTCAATCCATTGATTAAGATCCGCTGCCGACATTGCCTCTCCGCCAAACCACACTTCTCGCAGTTCAGGCAAATAAGGCGACTGCAATGCGTGAAATCTGGATACTAGCTTTAATGCAGACGGAACCCACACTAAAGTACTGATCTTGTTAACAAACAAATACTGCATAAGACTCTTAGGCTTCAAAAACAAATCCTGAGGCACTATATATGTAGTTGCACCACTTTTTATATTCAGATATATGTCATATACAGAAAAGCTGAAATATAATAGTGTCTGATTTCCGAAAACAGAAGTACTGTCAACATTTAAATAATCTGCAACCCATTCGATCAAATCAATGATTCCGCCATGCGTGATCATCACTCCTTTCGGCACGCCGGTAGATCCTGATGTGAACAGTACATAAAGGAGATCCGTAGTTAACACGCTGTCAGTCACTTCACTAACACAAATATGTGGGATTGCATTCAAAATGCTCGCTTCATATATCAAAATTTTTTGCTTGAGAAAATATTTCTTCTGCTTCTTCTTTATGTCCAAAATCAGTAATTACTACTTGAGGACGCAGCTTCTCAATAATTTTATTGATTCTCTCTGCAGGCAGACTCACATCTATCGGAGAATAAAAATTACCACCTTTCGCTACAGCCATGAATGAAACTATACATCGTACTCCCTTGGGCAGAAAAACAGCTACTGCATCCTTTACACAACCTGTATTGATGATATGAGAAGCAAGTATATTGACTATTTCATTCATATCAATATAAGAAATTTCTTCATTGGTATCTACAAACGCAGTTTTCATCGGATATAATTTTGCGCTTTGTTCTAAATGATCTGTCACATTACAAATCATTTGCTCTTGCCTCCATAGTCTTCTTTTCAAATCACCATTGTTTTAATCTACTTATGTTTCTCCACAAGTTTTTCCATGGCAGATAACGACTCAAAATTCTCTGGAACTATTTCCTCCGCTTCTAATACAATCTGAAATCCATCTTCTATGGCAGCAACTCTAATTCCATAAGGACAAAGCTGTCTATCATTCCATCCTTTCCAATCAATCCTTCTTCAAATATCTCTTGGGCACCTTATATATAGTTCGTCCGCAACGTGCCTCTTTGCACAAATACTCCATCAAATCTGAACTGTCTCCAACAAGTTCCATTGTTATCTTATCTGTACTCAAATCCTGAATATAGCCTTTTCCTTTTAAGATACGATCAGCTTTATAGCATATTTTATCCAACAGCCTTTTTGAGTTCTTATCTCCTTCGCTTCTTCATCATTTACTGTCAGTCTGTATTTGTAATGATTATACCAATCCCTGATAGGCCATTTATCTCCCATAATGTCTAGCGGCATATGGTCCAAGTATTGTATGGCATCTATGAAACAAATACCCATAAATAATATCTTTGCATGATGTGAAACACAGAAATCCCATCCTGTCCTTTTTCCATGCGGGGTGTCAGATGTCATTTCGTGGCTGAACATCTCTTAAGCATATGGTCCCTGAGCCGCCAGTGTATTATAGGGAAATCGGGATTTGACCACAGCTTCTCGATGTAAAAACACACTGGGCAGTATATCCGTCCAGCACACATTGCTCTTAGACACTGTTCTAACACTTCTGTCTGGTAGTTCCTGTAGATTTTCCGGCGAAAATGTTGGAAATACAAGCGTCATCCCTCCGCCAAATGTATTTCGCAAAACTGCAAGCACTTCATCCGCTCTCATCGACAGGCGCTTAAGACCAACCATAGAAGAATGGATAATCACAATATCTTCTGCACCAATACCAGTTTTCAAGTTGTTCCAGAAAACTCTCCCTGTTTTTTCAGCACATGAATCTGAATGTTCTATTTCATTACGTGCCAAGCTTTTAGAATACTTTTTCAAAAAGTCCTTAAACTTCCTTGAATGTACCGCCATTCTTCTTAGAGTGATTTCCACCCCCCAAATGAGTCAATACCCAACTTTCCGCTTTATACAACGTCTGAAAACTCCAATCTGGTATATTTATGTCCCATGCCACTTATATCATTATACTTCAGGAAAGGTCGTATAATCTATATGTCCAGCCATCCGATTTCTTAGCAGAGATAAAGTACACTAAAAGTTCATCATCCCCTAAATTTTCCGGGAAGTATACGTTTCCAAACTGAAATAGCGCCATCGGCCAAAAATCCTTATTCAACAGGTTCAACATCAGTAGCAAAACAATGATTTCCTTTATGCATTCCTGCATATATGCATGGGCCCGGCATATCGTATAGTTTTAAAATCGTGCTATCACCGCATAACCGGATCAAATAGTTCTACATAGATGCTGCATCCGTCGCATAAAGCCCCCTATCTGTACATGAAACTGCGCAGGTTCTATAATAGAGTGATTTACTGGCTATTGGGAAAACTTCTTTAAAGTCCGTGTCTGCACTCCAAATTCCACATCGCCTGTCGCTATGATATATCTGCCATTATAATCATCATATTTTATTCCACGAATATACCTAATCGTATTTTTCGGAAATTCATATACTTTCTTCCACACCCCCCGTTTCCCTTTCGTAAATTGCCACAGCTTCTCGATCAGGGTTGCCAAAGTACTCTCCATATAACACCTTTTCTATATGACCATTTTTATCCCGCCTTGCGCAAAAACTCAAATGAGTTTTCGTTCCTTTCCTAAAACGGTGTTCTATCTTAAAGCTTTTCTCCAACACATTCAACAAATAGACATGTCCAACTCTCGCGATTAAAAAATGTTCATCGTCAATCACAGTAGCCCCTCTTGATTTCAAGCGCAACAACCGCTCTAAAAATCTTACAGATGGCAATCTCTCACCAAATCGATTAAAAAAACCTTTCTCCAGATACATTCTCTCTGACCATCAAGATACCTTTATGATAAGAAAATATATAACGTCTGCTTTTACAAAGCACTTTTTCTTTAAGGTAAACTTCCATCTTCATATCCCGATATACCCTATCCTCAAATTTATCTTCTTCAACATACAGATTTATGAGCAATTACTTTTTGCATTATAGCACAGACTGAAACATTTGTATACTGCTGCATTATTTTTTCTTACAAAACCATTCAGCGATTATTTCCGCTAACCTCCGCCATCTTCCCCCCTGTCATACAAAAGATAATCCCTGTCAACACTACCGTAATCTGTCCCGGTACGACAACCATCTCAAAAAAACCAAATCCTAAGATTGCTAACAAGAATGCAACACAAATCATTGCCTCCAACATATTATCTTTCCCTGCTCGTAGCGTCTGAAAAAGCTTACCAAAGTATACCCCTATAAAAAGCAGGCCTACTAAAATGCCATAGTCATAAGCGATCTGAAGAAACATATTATGTGCATGTACCATATAACTTTCTTCTGTCAAAAAAAATCCCTGTTCTGCTCCGCTATGTCCTCTCCAATTTAAATGATTCCAATAATAGACATAAATCACTTTCCTTGCTCCCATGGCGCTATGCAAATCAACCCCAGGTAAAGTAAATGGATTTTCTGGTGTATCTCCCGGTTCCCCTATCTCTTTTGCGTATGTCCTGATCCCCAATATACCGCTTACACTTTTTTTCCTCCATTCTTTCAGATCAATACCAATTGCAGATAATATACGCCCCAGAGATTCATCAACTGCTTTTTCAAATGTAATATAACGCTTGCTGTCCCAAGGATCAAAAGATCTCACACTGCCATTTTCATAATATTCACCTTCAAACCAGATTGGATGGTGCAAAATTGTAGGCAGATATCGAATGCACCCATATACCACAGGAAATGTAATCACAACGCAAAGCAAAAACGACATACAATGCACTATTAATCGGTAGAAACTTCTTCGATACACAATATCATACCAGACATAAATCACTATCGATGCAATCCCTGCTCCCATAATGGGCGCTCTACTCCCTGTATACACAGCAAAACTAATACATCCTGCCGACAGCAGAAAACAAGAATAAGATAAGGCTTTACTTTTTTTCCTCTCCCACAAAGATATCACTTTTAACATAAACGCACAATACACTATCATATAAAACAAACCATTTTGCATTTCGCCGGAGTACAGCCCTCTATATCGGATTCGATCATATGGGCGAAACCCAAAAGCGATGATTTGTTGTACAAAAAACCATAGGATTATCCCATTAAGCATTCCCTGAAAAAAGGCATCTCTATAACGATTCTGAACTCCAACTAAATAGAAAACTCCAAACACCACAATCAACCATAATGAAACATTTCTTTCATGTGCCGAAAAAAGCATAAGCAGAAACATCACCACTGTCATAACAAAAAAAGGCTGTTTGATTTTCTCTTGAAGTTGCAATCTCTTCCATTCCCGCACAATATAAATTGTCAGATACCCCCATATCACAACATTTAATACTCCGGTAATCCATTGTCCTTTATAGTTCCAATTCTGTAATCCCCAGATTCCCACAACAATGCCAATCAGCCCAAGCACAATTGCCCCGTACAGATATATCTTGTCTTTAAACTTCTCTTTGTCCAATGACGGGACAATCATTCCAGCCATGACTACGCCTGTCAGATTCGCCGCCGCCATCTGTACTTCTCCAGAGGCGCTCCCTCGCCGTTGGTCGATGATACCAAGCGCCAAAAAACACATAGCATACCATGTTTTAATCCAATTGACCTTCTTGAGCATTTTGCTTATCATACACTTCCCTCGCTGACACAATATTTCCCTATCAAATATCAATAGGCAAAACCTCTATCTTTTCATATGGCGCATTATGACATCATAACATATCTGGACTGTACAATGTTCCTCTAAATATTTCCGCCCATTTTCCCCCATTGTTTTTCTTGTTTTCTGGTCCTTTAACATTTCCATATGTTTAAAAAACGCTTTCGCATTACCATTGCGACACCACATACCCATATGGTTTTCCTCAAAAATCCTCTTTATATCAGTACTCTCATCCGTTGCTGCAAGCATTGGCACTGACGCCTGCATATACGATAGCATCCGCGAGGGTATATTGGGAACCGTAAAACGGCCATCCAAAAAAACCAATCCTACATCACTGATATTGACAATTTCCTCATATTCTTCTTTCGGTAAATAGTTCATCAGTTTTACTTTTCCCGTATCCATACGATCGATACACGTTTTCATCCGCTGATATTCAGTTCCATTTCCCACAATCAAAAAAAAGCAATCTGATTCTTCGCATTCATCTATCACCTGTAGCAAAAAATCCACTCCCTGCGGACGTCCTAAATTCCCTCCATACAAAAAAATCAATTTGCCTGTTGGAATATCATATCTTTTTTTAATTACTTCTTTTTTTGCATCAGATATTCGAACATTTGGCATCGGTTCAATCGCATTAGGGCATATCTCCACCTTATCACTTTTTAATCCAGGATTGTGTTTTAACAAAAATTTTACATTATTTTCCGACATGCAGCCAATATAATCCGAATCCCTATATAGTTTCTCTTCCTTGTTTCGAAAATATCTGTACAGTATTCCTCTGATTCCATTTTTGTGAAGCATACACATGTCTACCGCATTTTGAGGGAAAATATCCTTTAGCATCAAATATGTAACCGCATTATCTTTTCTTTTTACATATTCCACAGCTTTTTGTAAAGTAATTGGCGGTGTAGAATACAACACAAGGTCAAACCTAACTTCCGTAAAAAACTTTTTTATACCAGAAATAAACCTATGTTCTAAGGTAATCGTAGATATCCCTTTTTCAATAATGTTAATTTTTTGTGTATTTCCTATTTTTAATTTTAAAATGCTCAGCCTATCATTAACCTTAAGACAGTATGTGTCAATATTTCTTCTTCTTTCCACGGGAGAAATCACATAAACCCCATGGCCCTCATTATAAAACTTTCTCAATAGATCTGTATATATATTATGTTCATCTATATTGTCAAAATCAAGCAATGTCATAAACAAAATATTCATTTTTATGCTCCATTCTCTTATCGCTCTATTCTTCTTAATAAGCAGAACGCTTCTGCCGCACAGACTCCCACGGTAGACCCTCTCAGTTTTGCCAACGCATCCAATGCCTCAATAGACCTTGGATGTGGAAACATCTTAACCTGCGAGCGATAGCAAGACATTGCTTCCCGTTTCTGCCCTACCTGCTTTGAGATATCAATATACGTATTTGGTATGAACGCATTTGCCGCGTGAGGCACATTCCACTCCGATTCTGACAGGGTTTCATAAGCATATACTTCTTTAACGGTGCATTCATTTATTGGTCTTACAGCCACCATCGCGGCTTGAGCAACCAACATATGATCATAATGCATATCTCCAAAATGGGGGATAAATACAATGTCTGGCCGCACTTTTGTAATCACCTCGCATAATTTCCCGTTTATCTCATATCGCGGGACTTGGCTTAACAACACCGCCGGGAATTCAAGAAATATGCTCTCATGAACACCTAACAATTTGTGTGCTTCCAATGCTTCATGCCTAACTGCAGCAATCGCATCCGAGGAAAACATAGGAGTTTGCCCCACTGTAACTATACAAACATCTACCTGATTTCCTTCTTCCACATATTTTGCAATGGTACCGCCAACCCCCAAGATCTCATCATCAGCATGTGGTGCAATAACTAACACTCTCATCAATCTTTCCTCTACAAAAATTTGTGACCAATAATCAATCTCTTTCCATCATATTCATAATCGCTGATTACCAAAATACCTTCAGCAGTAATCACACCAATCTCATTATTTTCATTGATCCATGCAATCTGTCCTGGCAAACCAATATACTGCTTGTTCTCCATAGGATACGCACGCCAAATAATAAATTTTATCTCATTATAGCTTGTAAACGCTCCCGGATATGGGTGACTCGCTGCTCTCACTAATTTCGCAATATCATACGCGGATCTCATCCAATCAATTTTGCCATCCTCAGGTCGCCTAATCAACAAATATGTTGCCTGCTCCTCATTTTGCGGGATAAAGTTGACCGAATCATTGTATATATCTGGCAGGCACTGAATCAATCCCAAATGAATTGCCTGACACACTTTATCATATACATCTGTCACATAATCGACATCTTCAATCATATATGGATATTGACAAATAATATCTCCTGAATCCATTCCCTCATCCAGCTTAAAAAACGAAACCTTAAGTTCTTTTTCCCCAAGCAAAATCATCCACGGAAGCGCTGCCCTTCCTCGATATTTAGGCAATGGCGTCGGATGAAAACCAATAACATATTCTTTCGCCAAATTCAAGATTTCGGAAGAAAGGATTTGCGAAAGTCCAATCACAAAAATAAAATCAGGATCAACTTTCCGCATACGGTCTACAACTTCATCTGCATTTATCTTTTTAAATTTGAGATATGGCAACCGATTCTTCTCTGCAATTAGATGAAGCGGAAAATAATCTGACACATTAGCCGAAGCTTCCTCGTCTAACGAACACACCAAGTCAATCTTTATTCCCTGATCAATCATTGTTTCCAAAGCTATCTTACTCGAAATAACAGAACCTATAAAAATAGTATTTTTCATTTTTCAACTCCTGCCTTATTGACAAATTTATCTTCTCCAAACATTACTATTGCCACAGTTTTGAATATAATCCTTATATCAAGCCACAAACTGACCCTCTCTACATACTCAACGTCATATCGACTTTTCTCTGTTCTTTCCAGGTATATGTTCCCATTTACCTGCGCAAGTCCTGTTAATCCTGGCTTAAGCTCGAATCGCTTTTTTTCCCATTCTTCATATTGATCAAGATATTCCGGCAAAGTAGGCCTGGGACCCACAATAGACATATCACCTTTTAATATGTTAAGTAATTGCGCCAATTCATCAATCTTAAATCTTCGTAAGGATTTTCCTAATGGAGTAATTCTGGCATCATCTTTCATTACCTCAACACCAACTTTTTGAAAACGGTCTGCACCAGTTTTCATTGTCCTAAACTTGTACACTTTAAATATTTTTTGGTTCTTTCCAGGCCTTTCCTGCGTATAAAAAATCTTTCCTGAAGAATCCAACTTTATAAGCAACGCAACTATGACCAAAAATGGGAACAGCAATATAATCGCAAACAACGACAGAATAAAGTCCAATATTCTTTTTATATATCGTCTATAAATCTTTTGAGATTCTTTCAATATAGTTCCCTCACTATCATTATTCTGGATCTACATTTGTCTATATTTTACAGGTTTCGCAGGCATCCCAACCGCAGTGCATCCACTTGGCAGGTCTTTGGTTACCACCGCACCCGCTCCAACAACTGTCCCGCATCCGATCTTTCTTCCCTGAATGATCTGCGTCCCTGTGCCCAACTCCACACACTCTTCCACAGTAACACAACCTGACACATTGACACTGGGATAAATTGTCACAAAGTCTCCAATCATTGCATCATGCCCCACCGTACAATCCAAATTAATAATCACATGGCATCCTATGGAAATATCCACCGTTAATATCGTCCCTGCGCAAATAATGCTTCCCTCTCCAATCCTGATTGCAGAAGATAACGTAACGCTGGGATCAATCAGTGTTGCAAATTTAACATTCCTGTATCCTTCAATTTTACGTATAACCTTTTTTCTGACTTCCGCTGCACCTATGGCACATACCACCCATACTTCCTCTTCACATCGTGCCAAAAGACTACAGTCCCCGATCACCGGATACTTAGTTTCCTGCTTGCTCTGTTTTTCTTCGTCGTCATCTATAAATCCTGCCAACTCCCATACAGGAATCACACTATTGATCCGTTCTATCAGCCAGGCTACTTCTTTCCCAAAGCCGCCCGCACCTACAATATATATTTTCCTCATAACTTCCTCCTATGCCGCATATCCTGTAAGAAGTTCTAAGGAAATTTTTTTTATCCCATTGGATTCAAAGGGAGTTGTTACCCCCCCCCCAAGCGCATACAATCCTTCTGGATTTTGAAACCAAATCGTGCCCATCCCTAATGCTTCTGGCGCCGTAAAATCCTTTGCAGCATTATCCCCCACATACACCATTTCCGAGTATGCGCACTGCATCCTCCCTCGCATTATCTCAAACGCAATCGGACAGGGTTTCCTAAAATCAGTCGGATCTGTGTTCCCTGCCAACTCATCTGTAATAATTATTTCAAAATCATAAGCATCCAATCCCAACTGCTGAATTTTAGCCCTCTGCCCTTCTGGTCTTCCGTCTGTTATAATCCCCAATTTCACTCTTTTCTCACTCAATATATCCAACAGCTTTTCTGCTTCATCATATAAAACAATCTGTGGAGTATGCACCCTATATATTCTCAAGCACTCGCTCCTTTTTTCTTCTGTATAAATACCTGCATTATGCAATACTTCATCAATCGCATTTTTACCAGCTTCAAAGGCCGCCCACAACTGCCTTTCTGCATCCGGTATCTCAGGAAGCTGGTCAGCCACCGCCTTATAACCACTTTTAACATATTGTTTCTCAGAATATAGCGTGTCATCCAGATCAAATATGACCGCCTTGTATCGCATGCATATATCCAGAGCCTGTGGAAGACTATTGATCACTGTTCTATTTTTTATCTTTTTAGGAAAAACGCATATACTCTGATCAAATCGACTATATATTGTTCCTTCTTCTGCTGCGTCCTCCCGATACTGACATTCAGCACCCATGCATAATTGTATCAATGCTTCTGCGGAATCCGCACCAGCTTTCATTGATAAAGGAGCTCCGCCACCAAATCGCGGATTGATCTCAATATAATAATTTTCATTAGTCTCACTATGTTTGATAAGCTGAACGGTAATAGGTCCACACGGCTTAAATTTATCTATTATGCTAAGACTTTCTTCTACTATTCTTTCGTCCTTTATTATGCAGGTTTTTAAAACCTCGCCACTTCTCACCGCCATGCGCTCTCTTGGGGTAACATAGATTGGCCTCCCCTGAAAATCGCAGAAAATATCTACTGTATACTCCCTCCCATTGATAAAAGGTTGAATAATGTAATCCTTGATCTGCTTTGCATAAGCTGTCAGTTCTTCCAAATCATTAACGCGATATGCGTTAATACTGGAACTTCCATCTTTTGGTTTTATAAAACAAGGGTATTCCCCCTGATAGTTTTCAATATCATCTACGGGATAAGGTGTCCTTAAACCACACTCCCTAAAAAAGTCTGCCGTATATCTTTTGTCTCGGCACAAAGCAATCTTATCTTCGTCACTTATCAGCACTCTAGTCCCTATTGATTGAAATTGTTCTCTGTTTTCAGACAAAATCAGCAAATCCGTATCAATAGTTGGTATTAACAGGTCAATCCCTTCCTGTTCACATATTGTCAGCAGCATTGGGATATAATTTGTATCCGATATTGCGCACACCTTAACAGCCTTATCACAAAAAAACAAGGCTGGTGCAGTTTCCGTTATGTCTACCCCCACGATTACTGCTCTCTTTCCTAGCTTTTCCGCTGCGTTTCTAAAACATTGTATCAGTTCTACGCGCCTTCCAACGCTTGTAAATAGTATTTTAACTGTATCGTTCATACTTTCACTACTTTCGTTTTACTTTTTGTCCAAATCACCCGATCTGCCATAACTAAATGCTCTCTTTTTACTTGCATAAACACTTTTAGCCAAAACATCTTCTCACAATCTTAATCACTACATCCTGCTGTTCTACGGTCATTTTATTATCACTGGGCAGACACAATCCTCTTTGAAAAATATCCGCCCCCACATCAGCACATTCACTTTCTATATATGCGTTCGTTCTGGCCCTTCCATCCCCTGAGCGCGTTACAAATCCGTTCATCCTGTATATAGGCTGTAAATGCATGGGTTTCCAGATTGGCCGTCC
The DNA here is from genome assembly GCA_023664345.1 of Lachnospiraceae bacterium. Lineage (GTDB taxonomy): Bacteria > Bacillota > Clostridia > Lachnospirales > Lachnospiraceae > Acetatifactor. The sequence goes on from JAMPFQ010000001.1 coordinate 145,316, forward strand.
CTCCGCATTATACCTGGCTAAAGCTTCCAGGATTTCTGTGGGACAGCTTTTGCCCTGCTCCGTAATATACAGGGCTTCTCGTTCTCCCCGCACCTGTTTGCACATAGCATCTTCATCTATCAAGATGCAGCTCAGCCAATAATTAGGCTCTGATTTCTCCTTATCATATGGATTCATAGTCACGGGCAAATCTTGAAAGGCATTTTGATATCTTTCATAAATTGCCTTTTTCTGCGCAATATGTTCCTCCAGGAAAGGGAATTGTCCTCTGACAACACCGGCTATCACATTGCTCATTCGATAATTATATCCCAATTCCTCATGCTGATACCATGGAGCTGCTTCTCTGGCCTGAGTAGACCACTTTCTTACCTTGTCCGCCGCCGCTTTATCATCCGTCAACAGCATTCCGCCGGAAGAACCAGTAATAATTTTATTCCCATTGAAAGAGATTGCATTATATTTTCCAAATGTCCCTGTCTGTGTCCCTTTATAGACCGCCCCCAAAGATTCTGCGGCATCTTCGATAATAATCGCACCATGGTGGTCGCAAATATCCCTAATCTCCTCCACCTTACCAGGCGTCCCGTACAAATGCGCCACCACTACAGCCTTTACTCCGGAATAAAGCTTGAAAGCCTCTTCCAGCGCTACAGGATCCATATTCCAGGTATCGTATTCTGTATCAATAAAAATCGGTTCACCGCCCTCATACTTCACAGGGTTGACCGAAGCGTCAAATGTCATATCAGAGCAAAACACCTTATCCCCTTGTTTGATTCCAGCCAGCTTTACCGCCATATGCAGTGCAGCCGTTCCTGTTGAAAGAGCCACTGCGTATTTGCTCCCCGTCTTATCACAGGCCAGCCGCTCAACTTCATTTATATTTTCACCCACAGTGGACATCCAGTTGTCATTATACGCTTTTGTCACAAATTCCAGTTCCGGTCCATGCATAGTTGGAGAACTTAACCAAAGCTTGTCCTTAAATGGCTGTATCTGTTGCATAGAATTTCTATCATGAATCATTTCCATCACTCCGTTTGTAAAGTTATAGCCAAAGCATCCCACACGGCATAACATAAATCTAATGTATCTTATCACACTTTTTATGAAAAAGCAAATAAATGGAAATCTGAATTTTCTGCAAAGGAATTAACCTTATACGGTTAACTCTAAAAATACACTCGATTGGAACGCGATATGGACAACAGCTACAGGAATTTCTTACTAAGACTAAAGGAGAAGCACATCCGATGACGTTTCACCCAGCAGCAGCTGTGCCCCTGTATACAAATACCGCAAAGTTCTTTCAGCAGAACGGAAACAGAATATATATGCTTTACATATCCTAAACTCAAATATCTTTTACAGTCTGCGAAAGCAACATGGACATATCTGGACAGGTTATGCTGCAAATCCTGAAGAGGGATATGATCTTGTATGGACGCAAAATGGTCAAAAAACAAATCGGCAGAAAAATGCAGGAATCAACCTTGCACGGTTCATTCCTGCAATATTAAGAGTCTCGGACGGAAAAAACTGCATGCTGTCTTTCAGGATTATAAAATCAGTATATCAGAAGCATCCTCACAACGCCTTTCAGAAAACATGCAACCTACTCGGTGCCGTATGATACGCCATCCTTTTCTGACAAGAGTTTTTTAAGTCGAGCAATTTCCGCATCTTTTACAGCAAGTTCCGCATCTTTATCGGCAAGAGCAGCCTCTTTCCTGGCAAACTCTTCCTCCACATAATTCTGCCGGCGGTAATAATCTTCGCGGGCTTCACACTGCAGGCGTATTTTTTCTTCCTGCGTCAGCTGGTAGATGGTGTTGGATGCATCGTTGATAAAATCATCTTTTTGTGCGAGCATTTTGATTTCCTCCCATGTGGTGGACTTGAAAAGGGAAGCCCAGTAGTCGATGTGATATGACCTGTCTTCTTCTGTTGCCAGATTGATACAAGTTAAGTTTAACACAGAGAAGCGTAGTTTGTCACTATATAACATATGATTTTTTACGTTCAGGAATTGATAAGTCGCATAAAACTCCGGACTTTCCGGAAACAGGGTAAAATTTAACAGACCAATCTGTATGGTCGGCTTCGCATAGCGGTAGTCCTGGTTATGCTCCAAATGGTCGAACGAGCGGCAGAGATAACTCAGGGAACGGTCTGTCCAGTTGTGCTCATTGATGACCTGCATCTCCAGATTGATATCGGTCTGGTCATTCATTAGTACTTTGACATCAAGGAAAAAGTCTCTGCTGTCAATGGTATCACCCAGTTCGATGGGATTCCTGATAGACACTGTGCGGACCTGTTCGCTGCTCAGATGCAGCAGGGAGCAGATCAGACCTTTCAGGACGCGGTTGTTCCGCTGCAGCAGGGCACGGAACAGATAGTCATTGTACATAGGGATGGCGACAGGACCGGTAGCGGAATCGAGTCCTGTACCCGAGGCGGTTTCAGGAGCAGTGTCACGTTCCATGGTGACAGAAATGGAATTGTCAGGTACGTTGTTTGTGATCCTATTGTTCATACATTCTCCTTTGTGAGTGTGGCATGGCGTTTTGATCAGGACGGTATTACGCACATTCAAAGTGCGGCACACTAAACAGCTCAAAACCTGAATGAAAGATCAAAATGCAGTCTGTAGTTTATGATACAGGGTATAAACGGCGAACCGCCGCAGGATATCAAGTCGTTAAAAGCGTGTAATATAAAGGATACGGCTTAATCTAATAAAACAATAACATTATTTCAGAATAATGTCAACAGCAAATTGTATGTGCTGGAAATTTTGTCAGCATTTTGTCTTTTATATATGGTACGATCTGATGGGATGTGATACTATACAAATTATACAAAAAATAACCCGGCAGCACCGGGTTATAAAGAGGCGGCTCAGATCATTACGGCATATACAAACGCTTTTATTCCCTTGCCGCAAACTGACCTGTGATACCTGAAATGTGATTGCACATAGACCGTATGACAATCATCAATTTGAAATCTGTTAAGCGGTAATTCCTTTCCTGTAAAATATCATGTCAAAATGTACTCCGGCAATTGCTTCTGCCATTTGCTATGCAGAGGCCATCTCCCATGTATTCCAACACTCTTTTTGAACCATTATATCGTATATTTTGTTTCTTATATCCGCATTTTTTAAATATCCCAAGATTAACCTGGCATCAGCCCTAAATGACTCTTTAGACCCAAATGTCGCCCGATATAATCCTCTGATCTGATCCGCTGTTTTTTTTCTACAATTGAACTCTGCCAGCATCCCAAGCAGTTCATCCACTTCTCCCTGAGAAAATATCTGATAATACTGCTGGCATTTAGTCACATATGTTTTCAGGATAACGACCGCATCATAAAACCTGTTTTTGGTATCTGCGGACAACGGTTGTCCACAGGTAAACAGAAAATCTTCCAGGCTCTGGCCGCTTCCTATACTGCCTTTCTTTAATCTTGCATTGATATCCTCTCTGATCAGGTTTCTCCACTCCAAATATTTATTTTCACTTTCCATACCTATATACAAAGCGCACAGGTAATGCTCTGCCTGTTCAGATATCGAACTCCGCTGTAAATAAACAGTGTTCAGATTCTTAAGGAATGCTGTTATCCAGGACAGTTCTTCCACCGATTTTTTCTGTTTGGTCATTTTTTGTCCTTCTATATCATCCACGGCATCCTGGACAAATCTATAAACCATCTTCTCAAATCGCCTCGTCAAAACTTCCGCGTCAAACGCACAGATCATATCCGCCAGACATATGTTTCTACCCTGGAGCAACAGTTTCATTGTCATTAACAAAATAAACAGAAACAACAGGTTCACCTGATCATTCTCATTTAATCCAGTCAGTTTCTTCCAGTAACATTTCACCTCTGCCTCATCTAAACGCATAACCACATCTGTATGCTCCGCACACTTGATGCTCTGACAGATTCCTCCCTCGATCTGACAAAGTATGCATTTCAAAGAATCCCCCTCTGAACGTGCCTCTCGCATCTCCGCACACGACAATCCAATGTCTTTTCTGTTTAAATTATACAAATAGCACATCTGTATAATAGAGTCGCGATCAGGGCACAAGCATAATCCACTGTTTATGTGATCATTCTCGCATTCGATATTTACCGTCATATTATATAAGCCTTTGCACACGTCTAACATCATTAGTACCTTTCTATCAACTGATCATACGCTTTTTTCATATTGTACTTCTATGTTTAAAGCTTTTTTTAGGATACTGTTGTTCGCATATATGGGCAGCCGATCAATATAATAATCCCTGTAGTTTAATACCTCGTTATTAACAACTTCCTCATATTCATCCGGCAATAGGTTATTCTTTATCTCCGGACAACGTGAGCACAATTGTTCGATCAATCCATCCTTTAATGTTGCAAAATCATAGCCGTTTATTGTACAAAACCCTTTAAATTCTATCAGTGGCAATACCAGTGCCGCTCTGTTTTCTTCATTACAGGTAGGATTTTGTTCCCCTGCTGCGAGCAGGTTGCCCACACACTCCTGTCGATCTATCACATCCGGCGATACGATGATCGTCACTTTACCGGCATCAGCCAGACTGATAGCCTTACACCAGATAGTCTTCATGGCATCGATCTTAAACATATCGCACAGTGTTCCTATGGAAATGCCTTTCATGCGCGGCTCATTTTTATCTGCCCGCTGTTCGTCCTGTTTTCCACATTCACGTATGAACTGACTCACACTGTCCTGTGCAGATCTGACCTTATCATAGATATCCTTTGATACTTTTGTAAAAGGATCTTTCTTATCTTCCATGATAAAACCGGACTCAAACTCTTTCAGGCAGGAGGTCAGTTCTTTTTCACGTCCCCGCAGGCACTCTGCGCTTTTAAAGCCCAGAGACGGTATCTCTTCTTTCCATTTGGCATGTTTTATCCCAATGTTTTTTAAAAATACATTTCCTAACGCCATACTTATCAAGTATGTTATGGTGCTGTACATAAAACGGTTGTGTGCATATACATCCTCTTGTTGCCAACAATCTTCGATTTCTTCTCTGCCGCCTTCAAGATCAATATAATGTTGGCTTTTGATTTTCTGAAAAGCGCCGCGAAGAGATCCTTTTTTGACAGGCTTCAGATAACAGTACGGTACTACGATCACTTTTCCCAGTCTCTTCAATGTATACACCCTGATCAGATCGGCCTGCGTAATCTTCAGAGTCCCCTCAAGCGCTTTATGGTCAGTACAATAAAGAAATGCCCCGACACCGTAATGCTCCTGTACCGTTGTAGTAATGTCCTCCACCTGTTCTTTATCCTGTACAAACTTCTTTAGACACTCTCCTTCGGGGGTATCAAGATCGTATTCCGCATATGGGAGATAGGAAATATAAGGTTGGCCCGCCGTAAAAAAGGCATTAACAATCTTACCAGAAAATGTGCGCCATATTTCGTCATCGACCTTCTCACTTGCGTCCAGTCGATCCAATAATCCACTTTTTATCAGCTTCTTGTCAATATTTTGCAAGAGCACTTTTGCACGTATCCTATCCGGGCTGCACCCACAATGCTCCACCAGATATTTATATTCCTCATCGAGGGCGCGACCGTGCAAGACAATATCGTCCACCAACAAAATATCAGCGTTATTTAGCATACTCTCCCACAACACAACGGATATATTGGTGACTATGCGTCCCTGCGGCTTTATATCGCCTTCATACAAGAAGTCAATAATCTCTTTAAACACACTGTATAAGGCAGATAAACGCCTTGTCATCAAGATCTTTATCTGCTCGCTGCTCTGCATGATATCAACAAAAAAGTCCAGGATCCTATAGAAAAAGGATTCTCCCAGGATAGATACCAAAATCTGGATCTTAACTGTGACTTTGTCAGATGTAGATGTCATAATCCTTATTCTCCCCATTCAATGTATGGAACTGCCTTTACCTTATTAGAACCCCGATCCATCCTGGCGCTGTTTATCATACATCTGACTTTACAGCAGCTGTACCCGACCCCGTCCGAATCACGTCCATCAATACTATTATAAAATCGGACTCCCAGCGTCAAAATACTCTTATCAAAGTTTATCCTCTTATAGTTATTATACTTTACATGCATTGTGGCCATATCGAACAGATCTTCTATGCTATCTGAACAATCGGTATGTTCATCAATGATAATCACCATCTTGTCGGTGATCGATATGTCGCGGTAATCTTTCAGAAAGATATCAAATTTTTTATCAGCAATCTCCCATTCGATCCGATCAACATCATATTTTGTGACCGGGACCATGCCCTCATTGATAATGTCACAGGTCAGTACAATGTATCTTTTTCCTTCCATGGTTTTTTTATGACCAAAATAGGTAAAATATAACTCTTCGATATACCAGTTTACCTGATATTCCTTAAGAGGCTTGCTGAACACCTCTATACTGACTGACCGTATAGCAATCCTGGGCTTCAACTGATATCTGTTCACGATCTCCGTTAGCCGGGCTATCTGTTCCTGCTGCATTTGTGCCTGCTGATCCTGTTTATTACTCAACTCCGCTTGCCGATAAGTAACCCACCCAAGCAAAATGGCAACCATACTGCCTATATAGCTGCCCCAGAAGCCAAACCATTCTTTGGCGGTCATATCCGACTGGATCGGTATTTTATAGTACCATTTATAGGTGATTGCGGCATTGAGCAATATAGGGAACGCCAAAAAAGCAATGATGCCCAAAAAGATATATAGAAACGCTCTTCGTTTATCCCTGGAGCGTCTTTTTTTCACGCTTCTGATTGCCATTCCCAAACCCAATAAGACAACAATAGTTATGATAACAATTGCTATCTTCGTCCAGAATCTCATGGGCATGTCCCTCTTTTGTACTATAACACATGCAGCATTCGTTTTCGCCATCAATAATGGCAATTTATTGTTACTAGCTTATCATATCCTTACAATAAAATCAATTATCAATTTGCTGACAGCCCTATATAGCAGCTATATTCCACCACCCTGCTCCTCGTAATGATACGTAGGCACGATCTCCCGTACATTTTCCCTGATATCCGCCGACTCGTTCCCGGCATCCTCCCCCAGCTTCTTAAGCTGTTCCTCAAACAGTTCCGCGTCAAACTCAATGGGCCTGCCAATGAATATCATCTTATTGGCGGTCTTTTTCAGCCCCTCCTCATTCATCAGCAGTTCTTCATACATCTTCTCGCCGGGGCGCAGTCCGGTAAACTTGATCTCTATATCTTCCCCGACCTTATAGCCGGAAAGCTTGATCAGGTTGGTGGCCAGATCCAGGATCTTTACCGGCTCTCCCATATCCAGCACGAAGATTTCTCCGCCTTTCGCGTAGGCTCCCGCCTGCAGCACCAGAGAAACAGCTTCCGAGATCGTCATAAAATAACGTATGATATCAGGGTGGGTGACTGTTACCGGACCGCCCTCCGCGATCTGCTTTTTGAACAGGGGGATCACGCTGCCGTTGCTCCCCAGTACATTCCCAAACCTTACCGCCACAAAGTTAGTTTTGGATTTCTGGTTCATCAGCTGAATCACCATCTCGCAGATCCGCTTTGAAGCTCCCATGATATTGGTAGGATTGACCGCTTTGTCCGTGGATATGAGCACGAATTTCTCCGCGCCATACCTGTCCGCAGCCTGGGCAGTCTTATATGTCCCCATGACATTGTTTTTGATCGCCTCGTTAGGGCTTGTCTCCATCAAAGGCACATGCTTATGCGCGGCGGCATGATATACGATGTCAGGCCGATATGCCTCAAAGATATGGTTCATACGGTTCGTATTCCTGACGGACGCGATCAGGACCTGCAGATCCAGTTCAGGATATTTCCAGAGCAGTTCCTGTTGAATATCATAAGCATTATTTTCATAAATATCCACAATGATCAGCTGTTTGGGCCGATGAGCAGCAATCTGCCTGCACAGTTCGCTGCCGATGGAACCGCCTCCGCCCGTGACCATGACCACCTTGCCGCTGACATAACCGAGCACCTCCTCCGTATTGATGCGGATCGGCTCCCTGCCCAGCAGGTCCTCGATATCAACTTCCTTTAATGTGGCAACGGATACATCTCCGTTGATCAGCTGATACATACCGGGAAGCGCACGCATCTTACAGCCGGTCTCCTTACAGATATCCAGAAACTCCCGCCTGGTCCTGGCATCCGCCGAGGGGATCGCGTATATGATCTCATCTATCCCATACTCTGATACCGCCTCCATGATCTTATCCCTGCCGCCCACAATGGGCACACCGCGGAGCAGTTTTCCATGGCAGCCCTCCTGGTCATCCACAATACATTTTGCCCGCAGATTCAGGTAGGCGCTGCTTTCAATCTCTTTCAGGATCATATTTGCCGCGGCGCCTGCGCCGATCAGCATGACATTGACCCCTTTCTTCCTGCCCAACAGGTCATTACGCTTGTTATTAAATATCCGCAGGATACGGTATCCAAACCGGATACAGGTGATAAGCACCGTCAGCAGAAACCAGTAAAGCACATAATAACTTCTGGGCATCCTCTGATCCAGCACATAACACAGTACTGTCTGAGCAACAGACGTGCAGGTGGTGGCAAATATCACATTGATCAGCTCATTGGCGCTGGCATATCTCCACACGCTCTTATACAGCTTCCACACTGCAAAGAGTGCCAGTGCCACGCCGATATCAATCAGGATGATATGTTCGAATTTGAGAATATATTCTTCTGGAATATTAGAAAAGCTGAACTCGAATCGGATATATAACGCCCCGAACGATGCCACGATGACCGCCATGATATCCATCAGGGCCAATGCGATGATCCGATTTGTGGGTATATCTATAAATCTTCCTTCTTTTCTCATGTCAGATTCCTTCTCTTCCTGTCATTTATCTGGGGTGGCTGTTTATCTGCTTTTGCCAAAGCATATCATACCACATCCGCACTTTTATAACAATAGCTTCCTGTGCAGCCTCCTGATCCCCCTTGGCGCGATCGCGAACAGCGTGTGGTACACCTTGTCCTTTCCTGACAGGATCGGATTCCTCATGGATCGCCACCAGTTTTTCCTCAGATACCGCACCACATTTAAATATCTATCGTTATCTTTTCTCATCTGAGAAATAGGTATATGCAGCATATAGTCGATTCGCTGAAAGATGCCGAAGCGGAACGCGATATCCTGCAGTTGCGGATACTTGTCCCGCACGATCATGCAGACCATATCCGCATTGTCGATATTATCGGCATATACCCGGGAAAAAGTCTCCCTATCCGCTTTTCTGGAATTGCTGCCCACACGGTAAAATACATGATAGCCTCTGTCCGGCAGTGACGCGATCCTGGGGATTCTCTCCCCCAGAAGCTGCACCAGCAGATGAAAATCTTCGTTCAACATACCTGCGGGAAATTCCCGATCCTCCAGCACGTCCCTTCGGATCAGCTTGGTGCAGAAAGAGCAGTCTCCCCGGTGCATCAGCAGTTCTTTCAGGAAATCTTCCGCTTCAATACAGACCGGCTCCCCGGGCGGAACGCAGATATCAGGCAGTCTGTTCCCATCGGGATCGATTTCATCCCTGCCCGTCTGGGCCACAGGCGCACCGTACTGTGTTATGGCCGCATAAAGCTTTTCATACATATCAGGCTCCACGTGATCGTCACTGTCCACAAAACCCAGATATTCGCCTTTTGCTTCCGCGATCCCCAGATTCCTGGCGGAGGAAGATCCTCCATTTTGCTTATGGAACACGCGGACGCGCCGATCCTCTTCCCCCAGTCGGTCGCAGAGCGCACCGCTTTTGTCCGTAGAGCCGTCATCCACCAACAGGATCTCCAGCTGCGGATAAGTCTGATCCTGCAGCGACTTCACGCATCTGGGCAGATATTCTTCTGTGTTATATACCGGAACAATAATACTGATCAACGGACGTTCCATCACGACAACCTCTTTTTTATTACGTATGTTATTTCATCGTTCATTATATTATAAGCGCAAGTGGGTTTTCATGTTCATAAAACACCTTTCATAACCGCGGAATACATCTTCCTTTCCGGAATAACGGGTGCTCTCGAAACAGGCCCCGACTCCGGCTGCGTCTTCCAGTCCATTGTCTCCGGAACGTCTCCCTCTTCCAGGAAATCCTGCCGGACGCAGAATCCCAGCAGCCGCTCCGCTGCGGTTTCCGCATTCCACTCCCGGACGATCGTCCGGACGGCGCTCCTGCCCAGCCGCTGACAGAGTTCCCTGTCCTGCAGCAACCGCTCTGTCAGCCGGAGCAGGGAATCCTCCGAACCGTCGCGGTATATCATGCCATTCTCCCCATGCCGTATCAGATAGGGAACCGCTCCCATCATGCTGCTTCCCACTACGGCACAGCCGCTGTTCATGGCTTCATTGACCACCGCTCCCCAGCCCTCCTGACGGTCGCTGGTGGTCAGATAAATATCAGCCCGTTCCATCATACCGCGTACCTGCTCCGGCGGGCAATAGCCATGGAGCGTCACGACCTCCTGCAGCTTCAGGCTTTCCACCAGAGCAGACACCTGTTTTTCCATTTCGCCGCCGCCCACCACATCCAGGTGAAAAGAATATCCTTTCTCTTTCAGATACGCGGCCGTCCTTATGGGCAGTTCAGGGTGCTTCCAGTCCAGGAACCTGGCCGCCCAGAGTATCCTGCCGGGCTGTTTTTTCTCCATCAGCCAGTTTATATCATACTCTCTCTTTTCCGGAAAATATCCCCATTTCAGCATTTTCCCCGGATAGGCGCCCACCAGATGAAAGTCGCTGGGCACATATGCCCCGGCACAGCACAGATAAACGGGCCGATTCCGATAACAGGTGTGATCGTGATACTTCTTTTTCAGCCCTCTGGGGGAGACCGCTTTCCACTGTCCCGTCTTGTACAGGCGCTCACTGTAACGGATCACCGGCCTGCCCGCCCGCAGCCTGTCTTCGATATAGCTCTCCTCATCACTGCCTCCGAAAAATACCACCTTGGCATGATCGATCAGCTCCCGGCAGCTTTCCGGCTCCTCATAATATTTCCTCAGATATGGCACATCCGTCTGCTCCTGCCAGCCCATCCTGACGCGCTCCTGCTCCATGGGCTCCGTCTGGATGAAAACAAAGCTTCCCGACAGCAGTCCGTACATCGCACCGCAGAATGGAATCTGATGATGATTTAAGTAATTAGAAACAAATACAAACTTGCTCATGTTCCCGCCTTCAAGATTATTTTCTGGCCATCATTTCTGAATATATTTCCATCATTTTTAAATAATTCTGTTGGCGGTCATGTGTTTTTTCTGCATGTTTTCTTGCATTTTGACAATATCCGCTCATTTTTTCCCTATCGGACCATATCTCGATAACCGCGTCAGCAAGCCGCTCCGAAATCAATTCCAGCTGTCTGCCCCGATCGTACTTTAGATCATCTATGTTATCAAACTTATTTTCGACACTTCTGAACCCTTCATACAGGATACCGTCCTGCCCCGCAGTGAATATGCTGGGGATCCCACCCACATCCGCACTGACACAGGGCATGCCCAGCAGCATTGCCTCCCCCAGGGAATTGGGAGAATTCTCAATGGACGAGGGGCATACGAAAAGGCCGCATCTCAGATATCGATCCCGCATCTGTCGGGCATCCAGCCTCCCTGTAAATATCACTTGTTGTTCTATCTTCTTCTCTTTGATCAGGCTCCGGAGATATCCCCCATAACCGGATATCTTCAGCCGCTGCTTCCACGTATCGTATCGGGTCAGATCCTGTCCTGCCACATACACTTTCACATCCGGATATCTTTCCCGTATCATGGGCAGGGCAGTCAGCATATAGTGCAGGCCTTTTACCGGATAATCTCCCTGGCTCAGAAAGATGGCGTGTTCCTCACAGTTTTCCCGGTTCCATTTCTGCCCGTAAAATTCCGAGCGCAATGTTTCATTCATTTTATAATATCTGGCGTTATTGTTCCATTCACCCGTATAGAACCGATCCCATTCCGTGCGTCCCGTCACATTTCCCGCAAGCCCGACAGCTTCCATCTCCATGGCTCCACGGCGGGCAAATTTCTTCTGCTGTTCCCGCAGGCCATCTTTCTTCAGCAGATCCCGCAGTGTCGTCTTATGGATCGCATCCTCCGGCATATCGGCAAAATAGGCATTGGCATAGACGGCGCACAATCCCTGGATTCCCAGCAGAATCCTGTCCCTGTGGGGAAATATCCTGCAAAGGGCAAGGGTATGGGGATATTCCGTGCCGAAGCAATGTACGATATCGGGCCGAAAGTCGCTTATGATCTTTCTCAGGCGTTCCTCCAAGCCCTCATCATAGAGATCTGGCCGCGCAGTGTCCTCATAGAACCCATAGCAGGTCAGTACGCCCTGTTCTGCGGATATCTTCTCCCTGCGGATCTCGCGTTCTCCGGCAAACATCGACCTGGGACCGGGAAAAGCGACAGCCAGTTCTATGTCGTTTTCCATACGTTTCTCCAACACCACACTGACCAGGCCGCTGATCCAGCCCTCCTTGTTCGTCGCTTCCATATGCAGTTGTTCCGCGATCATGGGAATCATGATATTGCAGAGCCATAAGATCCTCATGTAAACTTCCTTTCTGTCAGCCACAGATAAAGCCGCAAACCCCTCCCGCCCATTGGCATTTCCCGGAATCCCGCGCCTTCTGCCCTTTTGCCTGCGAAGATCAGTCAAAGATCCAGTTCAAGTAAGGAAGCAGGCGCACATCCACAGCATACATCCCTCTCAGCAAAAGCAGAAAATACAGCGCAAACCCTACGATCACGCCCATACAACACAGCTTCTTCAGCACGCCCTCTCGCATATCCTCCAAAAGCCTGGGGAGCAGGAATACCTGGGATATGATCATGTAATATCCCACCCTGGAAACCTCCGGGATGAACGAACCACAGCAATATACCACCAGCCCCGCTATATTGAGGAAGAAATAAAATCGGTTGTTCAGGTCTGACGTCAGGCTCTTTTTATAACAGATCCCGCATAAGATCAGCACACAGACACATTTTACAATGTTCACATAGGAAAGCTGTCCCGCGTCAAACATGGAATCCCTGTAATAGGGATAAAAGTAGAAAATGATCTCCTGATAAAAACTCTGGCAGAAGATCAGGCTGGCAACAAAAATCCCGCCTGTTATATAATGCCATTTCTTCAGCTTTGCCGCCGCCAGAAACCTTGCCAGCAGATATACCGGTATCACCAGCAGAATGGATTTATGAAACATCGCTCCCGCTAGGATCCACAAGATGAATTTACCGTATTCCCCCCGCAGGACGTATTTCATAGCGTAGAGCGCTATGGCGAGAGCCAGATAATAACGCACGGTATTTAAACTGTTGAAATAATATCCTCCTGTCAACAGCAGGAAAAGCGAGACGGCGAAATCACTTCCCTGATCTTCCAGCGCTCTCACAAAAAAGAAAACCGTCACGATGGAAAAGAATCCGAATACGGGAAGATAATGATCGTAGCCAAAGATCTGCTGTATCCATTTTACGATCAGATTGAAGCCCGGCTCATAAGATACATATCTCCCCTGAGCGATCAGCTTGAAATTATCCCTGTAGACCCAGTAATCATTTCCCACCGCGATGCGGCACGCGGACACTCCCGCCATCAGGCAGAACACCGCAAACACGGCGATATGGTTCCTCGCCTGTCTGCGATCCGTCCCGGCATTACGCCGACCGCTGATATAGCCGGGCACATATCGCCGATTATCCACACAAAGCCCCAGCAGGACCGTCACCGCAGTCAGCAGGACATAGACAAGTGCGCTAGGTTCCATTTCTGCCCTCCCGTACTCCCTGTTTCATCCATGCATATGCCTGTTTCAGGCTGATTTCCTTACAGAAGATCCCCTTATGCGCCAGAAGGAACCGCAGGCTCATGGCTCCTGCCAGCTTTCCATATAAGAAGTGGTACAATACTCCCCTGTCCGTGAAAAACTTCTCATTGTATCCCGCAAACCAGGTGGATTCCCCGGCCTCTTCCCTGCCTATGGTAACGGGCGCTGTATAGACCCGGTATCCCTTATCCATAAATTCTTTCAGGAACAGACTGTCTTCCCCATTGCTGTACTTTGCGCCGCCGCCAAAAAGGAGCGAAAAAGTAACACGCGATCTCAAAAGGCTCTCCCGCCGCACCGCGAAGCTGACCGCGCCGTACCTCCCACAGTTATACCAATGTACCCTCTTGCGGTCCCGGATATGGTAGGTTCTCCTGGATTCTTCCACATCGATATTGAACAGGATCATATCCGCTTTGGGATTTCGCTCAAACTCGGCGGCAATGGCTTCCGCGTAACCCGATCCATACACGATATCACCGTCCGCAAACAGGCAGATATCCTGATCCGCTCTCAGGATCGCCTCATTGCGGCTCCGGCCTACTCCTCGGTCTGGAAAAGAGTAAAAGGATATGGTATGTCCCCTGTGTTCCATCCTCTGCACTCCAAAGCGTTCACACTGGTTGATAATCACGGCATCGGACTCCAGCCCCATATGTTCCACCACATTTTCCATGGTTTCATTCATAACAGACGCCAATACCTGAACTTTCATATTCACACCCCATGCCCGCTTCCGACGGGCACAGGCACTTCCCCGCATTCCGCCGCGCGTCTGCCAAAATAATATGCTCTGATCAGCTTCTCATCCGCGTTCCATAAAATAACAGATGCCACTTTACAATCCTGCTGCCGCAGATATTCCAGACAATATTCCAGCTGTTTTCCGGCGTGCGCTCCCGCCTGTACCGCCAGCAGGATACCGTCCGCCTCCCGCAGCGCCCTACAGCTTTCCGGACAGAGCAGCGGGGACGGTGCCGCAAACCATTCCTCTGTCTGGAGCGGCTCTCCGCACTTTCCGCGGACGGCAGCAAGTATCTCCGCCGGATCCGTCTCCGCCTGTACTCCACAGACCGCCACCTTTTTCTTTCCTTTATATAAATAATGAAGATTCTCTGACAATCCGGGACTTTCCAAGGTACCTGCCACTTTCACGCCATAACGCTTTCTGATGGTAGCGGGAAGCCAGATATTATCGTCTCCCGTTTCTTTCAAAAGCAGGATCACTATGGTAAAGAAACAGCTGAGTACCGCACTGAGCGCAAATGCCCGGCCGGGCCGCACGTCCGGCACCACCTCTTCTGCGGTCTCCGGCGCATCTATGACACGAATGTCAGTTATCTCTCTGACCGCTCCCGGAAAGTCCTCCGTCATAGCCTGTTCCACCGCTCGGGCAATCAATCGGCTCACCACCCCGCTGCCAGTGATAACGGTGGTCGAGGGGACGCGCAGATCCGACGCCAGATATGCCGTCAACGATCCCGACACCTGCTCCGCACTGATCTGATCGGGCCAGTCGCTGTCATAAAAACGCGCCTCTTCTTCTAGATGTGCCATCACCATGTCCAAAAACTCCTGGGAATGAAGGTATGTGTTCCAACTCATCTCATTGATGTAGACGATCCCGATATCCTTTTCTTCCTCCACCGCATATTCCACGCGATAGGTGGAGGTAATGCCATATTGTTTTTCAGAGCGCATCAGGACATTTTTCACATAATATCCCCCGCCAAACAACAAAGTCCCCGCCAGTGTGAACACCAGCACTTTATCAAGACTGGCGATCAGGCGGAGTACTGTCAGCCTTAAGTCAAACGGTTCTTTTCCATACTTTCCTTCCCACATTCGCTCTCTCTCCATTCTTTCTCTTCCCGAAGGGCGGTGATCTGCTCGTTCTCCACTCCCTCCGTGCTGTCCGGCCAGAAAAGAACTTTCAGCGTCAGCAGCATCAGCTTGATATCCATCCACAGGGAATAATTTTCAATATAAGTCAGATCCAGTTTCAGTTTGTCATAAGGAGAAGTATTGTATTTTCCGTAAACCTGCGCAAAACCGGCAAGTCCCGCCTTGACTTTCATGCGATAGACAAATTCCGGCATCACTTCCAGATACTGTTCTATGATCTCCGGCCGCTCCGGTCTGGGGCCAATGAAAGACATATCTCCTTTCAGGATGTTGAAAAGCTGAGGAAGCTCGTCTAGCCTGCATTTGCGGATAAATTTCCCGATAGGCGTGATACGGTCGTCATTCTTCTGCGCCAGCCTTGCCACGCCGTCCTTTTCCGCGTCTGTCCGCATGCTCCGGAATTTCATGATCTGGAACTGCCTGCGGTTTATGGTACAGCGCACCTGCTTGTACAGCACGGGGCCGCCGTCATACAGCTTGATGGCAGCCGCCGTCAGGATCATAAAAGGGGAGGCGATGGTCAGAAGAATCAAAGCGCACACAATATCGAGCATGCGCTTTATGAACCGCTGTTCCATGGACAGGCTGTATTCCCTTGTCAGCATGATCGGGGTATCAAAGATATGAAGTTCCTCTGCCCCCATTAAAATAACGTCAGTAATCTTTGGCAGCAGATAGACACGGATTCCTTTGCCATAACAGTATTTCAGCAAAAGATTCCTTTCCTCCACAGACATATCGCCTACCACTACCGCATTACACTCTTCATTTTCATAGGCGTCTTCTATCATTTTACAGATCTTCTTATAGCCTTCCCTGATGTGCGCGGTCCTGGTGATCACGTATTTGTCTTTCCGGCTTTCAAACTTGCTGCAGATGCTTTCCACCGGCCTGTATCCATGAATCAGGAACAGCTTTCTGGGCGGAAAAACAGATTTATAGATGCGATTTGCCACGTTGATGTAAATGACCACGATCAGGGTCTGCTCCGTCATCATCATCAAAAATACCTTTGGCACAAACGCCTGGTGCGCCATGATGGAAAGTTCGAAATAGATGATGATATTGGCGAGTATGGTGGAAAAGACCTGTGAGAAGATCAGTTCCATATTCTTCAGGTATCCGAGGCGCATTCCTCCGTACATATTGGAGAGGAACAGAAGCACGATGGCATAAAACCCTATTTCCGCAAGATGTCCCATTCTCCAGAAATCCCGCAGCTGTTCTACCACGCTGTACTGAAAATGGACCAGCCAGTGGTAGGCAAAATCTCCCACCTCCAGAGCCAGGCATATCATTACCAGTACAAGATTGATCAGGCGTTTATATGTTTCCAGTTTTTTTAACTTTTCTTCGTTGGTAACTGCGCTCAAGATCTGTTTCCTCCGATCAGGAACCGTTAAAAGTTATTTTTAACAGTTCCTCATTTCCGGTGTAGATATACATTTAGTTAGTATACCACATTTTCCCACATTCGTACAGAAAACCTGAAAATTCTTTCACAGCTTAAGTAACAGTTCAGCCCTCACATTCATAAAAGCGTCTGCTTCGCATCCGTCGCCGCTTTGCGGCTCATCTTTTATTTCATTGTGAGGGCGCTCCGCTCATGGAAAGATTCGCAATCAGTGCTTAGTGTGCAAGCACCCACGCACAGCTTGTGAATCTTTCCATGGCTGAACTGTTACCAGCTTAAAAGTTCACGATGATATACTCCTCATATTCCCGAATATATCCTGTCTCCGGAAATCCAGGCATCTCCTCCGCAAGCTTCTGGGCCTCCTCTATCTTCAACAGATCTGTCTCGATCTCAAAATCGTGACCCAGCATCTCCATGAAATTCCCCAGCTGTGCGCCCGTGCCGTCAAAGGCGGTAACGCCCCATCTCAGGGCAGAGTTGATGGGTGTCTCGGCAAAACCGTAGCCATACCCGTTTTCCCCGTTATACTTTTCCACCAGGTGAGGATCCACCATATCGCCGAGCCTGCGGATCCATCCATAATTCACAGATCCATATTCCAGATACGCGTCTTTCACGATCCCGTAGGGAACATAATAGGCTCCCCGGAATATGACAGGTTTTTCCGCATCATGATCCCTTTCCAGATCATATGCGATCTGTTCCATCACACTTTTGGCATCCTGATATTTCATGTGATCCACGTAAAACCACTTGTTCATCTCCGCGCACTGATCCCATAAAAGGATAAAAGCAAACGCCATCCCCACTGCCATGCAGGCTCCGGGGAGATGCTCCTTCACCAGCCTGAGCAGAAGGAATACCGCAAAGGCTCCGATCAGGGGCACATACTGGGCCGCCCGGTAGTAGGTATCCTTTCCCTCGATGATCACCATGCATATCGGCAGGACGGGCACTGCCAGAGCCGCCAGCGGCAGGAAAATGTCCTTTTTCCGAATGCCGATGGCCACGCAGACCGTCAGCAGAATCAGGATTCCCAGCACCAATATGGTAATGGGGCGGTAAGCAAACGCGTTCAGATAATATTTGAGCCATTGCCGCTTGAAAACCATAAGAACATCTGTTATGTTCATATCCACAAAGGAAAACACACCTCGATATTCCACCCGGAAATCCTCCGGGATCTCAATATGATAGATTCCCAGGATCAGCTTCAATATCAGCCACCGAAACAGTATGGCAGATATCACCGTTGCGGCCAGCAGTCCCACCCATGCCCAGGGGGAGGCACAGTATCTCTGCTCCCTGTTTCCGAATCCCCTGATCAGGATGAACAGCAACAGCATCCCCACCGCGAACACGATCATAAAAGATTCATAACAGCCCAGAGCCGCTGTGAGCACAGCGGCTGCGGCCACAGTGCCGAGCAGCCTTTTCTTCTTTCCCGCGCCCCGCTCCATGACTTTCAGCAGCAGAAGCAGCGCTATGGCAGTCAGCCCATAGGCCAGGCTGACGCCGTTATGCAGATAATATACATAGATCTCGCTGATCAGCGGACAGGAGAGAAAAAGAGCCGCAAAGAACGTATAGCACACGATCATATGCTTTTCCCTGGCCAGGATCCGGGAAAACACCACACACCAGGCCGTCGCCGCAAAGAGCAACAGCAGCACGCCTGCCAGTTCCGTCATCCACGGAGAGAAATCCGAGATATGGAAAAATTTATTGATCAGATACAATGTCCAGCGTCCTACCGCAGGAGCAAGCCCTTCCTCAAAATAAAGAGGGATGCATGTATCGTCAATGCCTATCGTCTCATGGGAAATCTTGAAGCCGTAACTGCATACTGCCGCCAGGGACACCACCACGGCATAAAATCTGTCTGACCAGAAATACCTGATCTCCTCCCAAAATGATCTCATTCTTCCGTTTCTCCTAAATCCGTCTCTTCACAGCCCTTAACGCCCAAAAACAAAAATGCCATGCGCTGCTTATGACATTCATTCCCTCTGC
The DNA here is from genome assembly GCA_023664345.1 of Lachnospiraceae bacterium. Classification (GTDB taxonomy): domain Bacteria; phylum Bacillota; class Clostridia; order Lachnospirales; family Lachnospiraceae; genus Acetatifactor. The sequence continues at coordinate 164,578 of JAMPFQ010000001.1, forward strand.
CTTACGGTACAGATTCCAGATCCTGCGTATCGCTTCCAGCTTATTGGAGGACAGGGATCTCCCCGGCCTGCGGTACTTTACCAGATTCTCATCCAGCCCATAGGCTGTCACTCCGCTGCGGAGCACCCTGAACCACAAGGCTGTATCCTCACTTTTCATGACCGGCATCTCCAGCTGATCTTTCGACAGCCTCTCCAAGTCAAACATAACAGTCGTTGTGAAAATAGTGGTATTGCTCAGCGCCTGCCTGTATGTCAGCATCTCCGGCACATGCACCACTTTACCCATGCCCTTCCCGGTCTCGTCCGCAAACTCATATCCGGTAAATGCAAAAGCCGCGTCCCTTTCCCGCATGAACGCGATCTCTTTCTCCAGCTTTTCCGGCACCCAGAGATCGTCCGCGTCCAGATAGGCGATGTAACGCCCCCGGGCTTCCGCAAGCCCCCTGTTCCTGGCGTTTGCCGCTCCCATATTGGAGGGCTGCCTGATCAGCCGGATCCGAGAATCTCCTGTCCTTTCCATGCATTGATGTATCAGTGCAGCCGTACTGTCCTCACTGCAGTCGTCCACCAGCAGAAGTTCCCAGTCGGGATATGTCTGCGCCAGCACGCATTCCATTGTCTCCACTATGAACCTCTCCACATTATATACCGGCACGATGATGCTGACCAGACCGTCCATACTACCCATAGCCCTTTCTCTATAGTTGAAAGAAATAATATCCCAGACTCTGTTCCGGCCGATCGCCGGTAAAAGTGACCACTTCATTAAATAACATGCGATTCATATCCTCAGGCAGGACCAGCACGCTTACGCCTGCCCGTCTGGCCGCATCCAGGCACTCTCCGGTGGAAAGATCCTGTTCTTCCATCTTCTCCAGTACCATATCCGTTATGTCGGCATCGCTTTCCGTGCAGGTCTCCTCCACAAGGCTCATCCATAAATACATCTTTTCGATCTCTTTCAGATAAGTATCATAGGAATATGCTCCCAGCGCTTCCTCCCACATATTTCTCCCATAGGGCAATAAGATACTGCTGTCCACACGGCGGGCATACTCCATCACTTTTCGGGGCGCCCACATACAGAGATCCCCCTCCGATGCCCTTATCCTGGCAGCTTCCACGATATTTTCCGTCCGTTCCCGCCACACCCGCTCGCTTTCCCTGTCCACGCCGGCGCCATCCGGCCCCACGCACAGGAACACCACTGCCAGGAGCCCTGCCGTCACAGGCAGTCCTTTCCGCCAGGCTTCCCTGCGAAAGCCCTGCCAATGCTCCGCCAGTGCTTTAGTCCCCGCATAAGCTGTGACGATCGTCACCGGCACGATGCTCCAGATCCACTCATAGTCATAAAATCTGGTCTGATATAACATCAGCGCCGAAGCCGTCACCGGCACGATACAGCACAGCGCCGAAGCCGTACCGTATCGCAGGAGCGTCACCTGTTTCTCCTGTCTGTGGCCGATCCAGAGGAACAACAGCGATATCAGGAAAAGAGCCATGATCTTTCCGTCACTCGTGATCCTGAACCAGCCCGTCCACGCGTTCCTAATAAACTCTGCCATCGCGCCTCCTCCTTTCCGCCAGGAAAAGGCCTGCCGCCGTCAGCAGACACGCTCCCATACCATAGAAAGTCCACACTATACAGGCTTCCGCCAAAATACACAGAATGACCATTCTCCACCTTTTTCTGAGACAGAGTGAGATCAGGTAGGGCAGGATCACCAGATTCCGGATCGTCACGCCGCGATAACCGCAATAAAGCAGGCCAAATCCGTCCAGACTATGAAAACCACAGCCTGCCCATATTATCATAACTATTGTTATCAAAAAGCAAATCCTTTTTTTCCTGCTCTCCGGGAACAGGCTCTTCCCAACACAGGCAAAACTCGCGTAACTGCTGATAAAGACCCACACCGGCACCGCCAGCGTCACTACAGTCTCCGGCGCCAGCCCTGACAGCCTGCACAGAGATCCGTACAGCGCGGGCAGGCACAAGATCTTTAATCTTGTAGGAATCCCTTCCGCATAAGCCTGTCCCGTCATGGGATCGACCCGGTAAATGCTGTCTGTCTGCAGAAAACTCCCCACCGTCTCCACCGTCATATCGCCTCTTACATACACCCCTGCATTCCACAGGAGGCAGAGCAGCTGTGCCACCACGAGAACCCCAAATACAGCCATCAGGAGTTTTTCCGCCCCGTCCGGCTTCACGGCCTTATGCACTGCAGCCGCTTTCTCAGTGTGCTTCTTCTTTTTGCGGAACAATCCATAAAAAAGGAACAGAACTGCTGCAAACAGCAGTGCCGTCCCCAGGATACAGACAAAGATCACGGTACAACGGGAAAAAGACTGTCCGGTAAATACAGCTGCTGCATGAGCCGTTACCGCCAGTCCTGTCAGAATCAGCCCGCCTGCTGGCAGCGCATCCGCCCCCTCAGGCCGCTGTGTTTTATAAAAAAGAATCCATGCGCCGCTTCCCAAAAAGCCGCACAGGCACACAAGGATCAATGCCAATAACAATGCCTGAACTAAATCCATAATCACTCCAATCGCAGTAATAGAGCAAGACTGACACCTTTTATATTCGGTTTCCTTACATTGCTTTAATATCCAGGCGGACTTTGTCAGCGATACGAGCTATGTATTCACTGTTAGTAGGTCTTGTCCTGCCTGAGCAAACAGAATAACCAAACATTTTTTCAAAAGTATCAGTATTGCCTCTTGTCCATGATACTTCGATAGCATTTCGTATCGCGCGTTCCACCTTCTGATCCGTGGTTCGGAAGTGTCTGGCTACGGTAGGATACAGCAGCTTTGTAACTCTGCTCACTACTTCCATATCCCTGCCCGACAGCATGATCGCATCCCTGAGGTATTGATATCCCTTTAAATGCGCAGGCACCCCTATGTCCAACATGATATCGGTAATGTATCTCTCTAAATCACAATCTTTAACGGCATTCATCTCCATATGACTTCCCCTTTCCATGCCGATCATTGCCCCTTACTGCGATTGTAAGATAATTTTACCATATCAGCCGGGATCTGAATAGTTTTCAGCCCGTTAAGATTCCGTTAAGATACGATATGTTGTGGTCAAATTTTTTCCTTTACTAGATATATGGGTCTCTTTTTCACTTCCATATATGTTTTGGCAAGGTACTGTCCCAAGATGCCGGTACAGAAAAACTGCACTCCGCCGATCAGCAGCATGATGCACACCTGGGATGCCCAGCCGGATACAGGATCGCCGAAGATCAGCTTCCGGACGATCACAAAGATGATCATGAAAAACGCCAGGAAACAGAACAGCACTCCCATGACAGACGCAAAAAGCAGCGGCACTGTGGAAAACGCCGTGATACCGTCAATAGAATAGACCAGCAATTTCCAGAAATTCCACTTTGTCTCTCCCTTTGCCCTCTCTATATTTTCATATTCCAGCCATTTTGTGCGAAAACCCACCCAGCCGAATATCCCCTTGGTAAATCGGTTATATTCCTGCATCGCCAGGATTGCATCCACCATCTGCCTGGTCATCAGACGGTAATCCCTGGCGCCGTCCACGATCTCGGTCTTTGAGATCTTTTTCATCAGGCGGTAGAACATCCTGGCAAAGAAACTCCTCACCGGCGGCTCGCCTTTCCGGTTGACCCGTCTTGTGGCTACGGAATCATAGCCCTGCTTTATATGGGAAAGCATTTCCGGCAGAAGGGAAGGCGGATCCTGCAGATCTACATCCATCAATACCACATAATCGCCCGACGCGTTCTCAAGCCCTGCGTACATGGCGGCTTCTTTCCCGAAGTTTCTGGAAAAGGAGACCAAATGCACTCTCTTATCCCGTTCGATCAGTTTCTTGACTTCTTTCACCGTATCGTCCCCGGAACCGTCGTCCACATACAACAATTCCAGTTCTATGCCCTCTTTTTCAAAAAAAGGATCGTTCTTGATCAGTTCCGTGTAAAAGAGATCCACATTTTCCTCTTCGTTATAGCAGGGAACGATTACGCTCAGCAAACTCATATCTTACCCATCGCTTTCCTTCAGTCTATTAACAGTATACTATTCTCCCCTGTAATTCGCAAGCGAAAACCTATTTCTTAATTTTCCTGTCATTTAATGACGTTTTTCTCTTTATGTGGTATACTATTCGAAAAGGGCAGCATTGGCTCTGCCCGATAACATAGGAGAATCACCATGAAAAAAACAAGAATCTGGCTGGCGGCCGCAGCGGCTGTTCTGATGCTGTGTGCCTGCGGCGAGGATCTGGGCAGCCCCGTTATCGCTGAAGATGACCCGACTCCTGCCCCGACCCAGCAGATCAACCAGCCTGTAAACACAGCACCTGAAAGCATTCCTCCCAGTATCATAACGGAGGATGATTCCCAGCCGCCCCACTCGGGCATGGTACGCAGCCGCCTTACCAATGAATGGGTCGATGCAAACGTGGCGGATACACGTCCCATCGCGGTCATGATCCCTAACGAGAGCGCAGCCATCCCTCATTACAGTCTTTCCGAAGCATCTGTTATCTATGAGGCTAACGTGGAAGGCCGTATGTCGAGGATGATGGCCATTTATGAGGGCTGGCAAAACCTGAGCAAGATCGGCAATATCCGCAGCCTCCGTACTTATTATGCCTACTGGGCCTTTGAGTGGGACGCGTTCATCGTCCACTACGGCGGACCTTATTTTATCAACGACCTGATGGCGGAATCCACCACACAGCACATCGACGGCAATCTTGGCAGTGACAGTATCGCATTTTACCGGGATTCCAGCCGGGCTGTGCCTCATAACGGTTACACCACCGGCGCCGGACTGGCAAAGGTGATCCAGCAGAAAGGGTATCCCCTCTCTTACAGAGGCCTGACCGACAGCTATCATTACAACTTTACCACCAAGTCCAGCCCCAACGCTTTGACGCAGTACGGCAGCGATGCCCAGAATGCTACATATATCGATATGTCAGGCTGCTATCCTCTGACCCGCTGTTATTTTGAATACAACGAGAACGATGGCCTGTACTACCGTTCCCAGCACCTTTCCGGCGGCACGGACGGGCCTCATCTCGACGGCTCCAACAATGAACAGCTTTCTTTTAAAAATATCATCGTGCAGTATGTCAAATACGAGGATCTGGGCGACGGATACCTGGTCTTCCAGTGTCATGACACTACCCGGGACGGCTGGTATTTCACCAACGGAAAGGGGATCCATATCAACTGGGAGAAGACATCCGATTACGGCGCTACCAGATATTATGATGATTACGGAAACGAGATCCTGATGAACACAGGCAAGACCATGATCTGTGTCGTGGAAGAAGGAGATTCTTTTACTTACCGTTAAGACGAAAAGAGTGTTCTGTTGTATCAGAACACTCTTTTTAACTGCTCACGCTTTTACCAGTTCCAGCCGGTTTACCGCGGAAAAGATCGCTCTCACGGATGCCCTGGTGATATTGGAACTGACGCCCACGCCATAAGTAACCCTGCCCGTTTCCCCGTCCAGCAGATGGATATAGGCAGCCGCCTGAGAGTTCGCGCCGCTCTGCAGGGCATGTTCCTCATAGTCCAGAACCTTGATCGTCAATCCCAGTTCATTGTTCAGTCCCCGCTGTACCGCGTCAATGGGACCGTTCCCAACAGCCTCAAAGCTTTTCGGCACGCCGTGATCTGTATATTCCACCTCTACCTTGGTGTCAAATTCCGTCCTGACCGCTCCGCTGATGTCATGCACATGCAGCCTGCGGAAATGGACAGGTTCCTTTTTATTGAGATAAGTCTCTCTGAATGCGTCCATGATCTGTTCAGGAGACACTTCACCCTGCTTTTCAGAGATATCCTGGATCACATTGGCAAATTCCTTATGCATCGCCTTGGGCAGCTTAAATCCAAAATAAGTATCCATGATAAAAGCAACCCCGCCCTTGCCAGACTGTGAGTTGATGCGCACGATGGGCTCGTACTCACGGCCGATATCCGCCGGATCGATGGGCAGATAGGGAACCTGCCAGATCTCACTGCCACGCTCTTTCATGGCCTGCACACCCTTATTGATGGCATCCTGATGGGAACCGGAGAAAGCGGTGAACACCAGCTTTCCGGCATAGGGATGTCTGGGATGGATGGGCAGCTTACAGCAGCGCTCATAGATCTCTATGATGTCATTGACATGTTCCAGGTTCAGCTTCGGATCGATGCCCTGGGAAAACATATTATATGCAATATTGACGATATCCACATTGCCGGTGCGCTCCCCATTGCCGAACAGAGTCCCCTCTACCCGATCCGCCCCTGCCAACAGGGCCAGTTCCGCGCTGGCCACGCCGGTCCCACGGTCATTGTGCGGATGGACGCTGACAACGATACTGTCACGGCGGTCCAGATGCCTGATCATCCACTCGATCTGATCCGCATATACGTTAGGCGTGTTCATCTCCACCGTAGAAGGCAGATTGATGATCATGGGATCCTCCGGAGTGGGCTGCCATGTTTCAGAAACCGCGTTGCAGATCTCCAGCGCGTAGTCCAGTTCCGTTCCGGTAAAACTTTCGGGGGAATATTCCAGGATGATCTTGCCGGGAAATTTAGCCGCTCTCTCTTTCACCATACGCGTTGCCTTGACCGCGATCTCTGTGATATGTTCCCTGTCCATATGGAACACTACATCACGCTGCAGGGTGGAAGTAGAATTATAGATATGGACGATGGCCTGCTTGCAGCCCTGGATCGACTCAAAGGTCCTGTCGATCTGCTCCTCACGGCACTGTGTCAGTACCTGTACCACCACGTCGTCGGGGATCAGCTTTCTCTCCACCAGCTGGCGCAGAAAATCATATTCAATCTGACTTGCCGCCGGGAACCCGATCTCGATCTCCTTGAAGCCCAGGTCGATCAGGAACTGGAACATCTCGATCTTCTCATTCACCAGCATAGGATCGATCAGGGCCTGATTCCCATCGCGCAGATCCACGCTGCACCACACGGGAGCCTTAAGGATCTCCTTATTCGGCCATTCCCGCTCCGGATGATCCACCACGGGATTCTTTTGATACTTCTTGTAATTTAACATGTTGTCTACTCTCCTAATCCACTTTCTACCGCCTGAACAAGTGTCTTAAGAGCCTCTTCTTCGTCCTCCCCCTCACAGACGAATTCGATCTCATCCCCACACTTGACACATGCTCCCAACACGCTCAATACACTCTTTGCGTTTGCCGTACTATCCCTGAAAGAAAAAGTGATCAACGACTTGAACTGCATCGCTTCTTTACAAAGGATACCCGCTGGTCTCAGATGCAAGCCTGTAGGATTCTTGATCACTACTTTTTGACTTACCATAACCTTCCCTCCAATTCGATTACTGCTTTGTTTAACTATAGCATGATTGCCTGTCAATCTCAAGAGATTTTTAGATACTATGCTGTGATCAGAACATGGTCTCCTGGATCAGGTCGGCAAGCTTCTGCGCATCCGCCTGAATGGCCTGCTGATCCTTGCCCTCGATCATAACCCGTACCAGCGGCTCCGTGCCGGAGGGACGGATCAGCACTCTGCCCTCTCCCGCGAATTTTGTTTCCAGCGTTTTGATGGCATCCGCGATCTCAGGATATTCCATATACTTATCCTTCTTGTGGTTCGCCACCTTGGCATTCACCAGCGCCTGAGGCAATACCTCCATGATCTGCGCCAGTTCCGACAGATCCTTTCCCGTGTCCACCATGACCTGCAGCAGATGCAGCGCACTGAGCAGACCATCCCCCGTAGTGTTCTCATCCAAAAAGATAATATGCCCCGACTGCTCGCCGCCCAGGCTGGCTCCGATCTCTTTCATGCGCTCCAGCACGTAACGGTCACCCACCTTGGTCTGTTCCATGATGATCCCGTTTTCCCTGCACATAAGCTGGAATCCGAGATTACTCATAATAGTGGTCACGATGGTATTTCCGTGCAGCTTTCCCTGGGACTTCATATGGTTCCCCACAATGGCCATGATCTGATCCCCGTCCACGATGTTACCGTTTTCGTCCACCGCCAGCATCCTGTCCGCGTCACCGTCAAAAGCGAGCCCCACTCTCGCTTTCTCATATACCACCCTGGCCTGCAGTTCTTCCATATGGGTGGAACCGCAGTTGGCGTTGATGTTCGTGCCGTCCGGGTTGTTATGTATGGCAACTACATTTGCACCCAGTTCTTTCAGCGTCTCCACAGACGTATAATAGGAAGCCCCTTCGGCGCAGTCCACCACGATCTTCATTCCGTCCAGATTGACCGGAACGGCGCGGAGGGCATTGTTGATATATTCCTCCCTGGCATCGGTGCGGTATTTTATCTTGCCCACGCCCGGACCGATGGGGAATTTGATGCCCGTCATGTTTTCCCGGATCAATGCGTCGATCTCGTCCTCCAGTTCATCCGGCAGCTTATAACCGTTCTCGTCAAAGAATTTGATCCCATTGAACTCCACAGGATTATGGGACGCGGAAATAACAACCCCCGCATCCACTCTGTACTTCTGCGTCAGATACGCCACCGCCGGCGTGGGGATCACTCCCACATAAATACAGTTCGCTCCCACCGAGCAGGCGCCGGCCATCAGTGCGTTGGCAAGCATATCCCCGGAAATGCGGGTATCGCATCCCACCATGATCGTTGGCTTATGCTCTTTCTCTTTCGTCAGCACATAAGCGCCTGCCTGCCCCAGCTGCATCGCCAGCGTGGGAGTCAGTTCCTCGTTAGCCACCCCTCTCACGCCATCTGTTCCAAATAATCTACCCATATTCCTATTCCTCCACTCTGGCAAAAGTAACTCTTGCGGTTACTTCACCGTCTATTTTGACCTCATTTGCTATCCCGAAACTGATGGGAATCTCATGGATCCCAGGAGCCAGCTGATCGATATCCTCCTCGTCCATCCACGCCTGCACATCCACCGTTCCCGCTATCGCGCTCTGATCCGTGGCAGATACCACTGCCTCAAGCCCTGAGATTTTCACCTCATAATATTCCTCCGACTCGGACAGTTCCGCCGTCAATGCCTCCGGTACATTGGTGACAGTTATATGCTCCGCAGGAATCTGCAGAGTGCGCTCCGACTCAGGCTCCACAAACGCGGTGATGGTCACGCGCCCGTTGAAGTTACTGTCAGCAAGCCTGATATTGTCAGGCAGCAGTTCCCGAATGTTGATCACATTGATCACATTGCCCTCTGCCCCATCCAGGTTCATCTGTTCCTCAGGAATCACGATCCTGCTGAAATTGTTCAGGGCATATGTGGTTCCCGCCACTCTCACCATAGCAGGCTCACACTGTATTTCCCCCGTAGCCAGAAATCCCGCCGCCGGCGTACCGGAAACAGCGACCTCAACAGGCACGGGTTTCGCAGCCAACACCTCTACCGACATGTGGACATAGTTCACATCCATGACCAGGTTGGAAGATTCCAGGGATACATCCTCGCTGTCATAGAAAAGCACTTCCACATTGGCAGACAGGCTGCTGGTAGCTCCCGACACATCGATCTCCACACCCGCGTGATCGATCCTGTCCACGACAGACTTGGGACCGCTCACCCTGATCATGGTCTGATCCGCGGAGGCATTGGCAACGATATACCCCTCCGCCACTTCACCTGCGGTAGTATACTGTACCTTTACCCAGCGGGTGGCGTTCTGCTCGATGTTCAGGCGCACCGTATCATGGTCGCCCTTGACGGAGCCGGAATCGATTCCCACATTCAAGATAGAATATGTGATCGGGATCGTATTGATGTCTGTCAGGCGGCTCACATTGGCTTCCGCCACGATATCCGTAGCGCGCAGCTGCCCGATGATGCTGGTGGGCGCCGTCACCGTTACCCGTACCGAATCCGTATTATCCAGAACCTCATAAAACTTATCCTCCTGTTCCAGAAGCTCCGTATTGACCAGCGTTACCGGGATATTATAAAAAGTCTGGGATTTCTTCGGATCGTCCAGCTGCACCACCAGGAACCACAAAATCGCGGCCAGCAGCAGGGAAGCAAGCTTCAGGCCCCAGTTATGAAATACTTTTTTTCTCATCTTTGTGCCTGCTCCTTCCCTTCCATTTCCGCCTGCTCTTATTTTCTCCGTCAGTATTGTTCAGAAGCTTTTCCAACCGGTTCTTCAGGGCCGACCCGTCCAGTCCGCGCTCCAGCTTTCCCTCGCAGGCCACGCTGATCTTGCCGGTCTCCTCCGAAACGATGATGGTCAGGGAATCCGTCACTTCGGAAATGCCCACGCCTGCCCGATGCCGGGTCCCCAGTTCCTTGCTCAGGCTCAGATCATCGGACAATGGCAGATAACAGGTGGCGGAGGTCACGCGGTTTCCCCTTATGATGGCCGCACCGTCATGAAGCGGCGTATTATGCTCAAAGATATTGATCAGAAGCTGGCTGGTGACCAGACCGTCAACCTCGATCCCCGTGCGTTCATAATCTTTCAGCGTTTCTTTCTGTTCGATCACGATCAGGGCTCCGGTCTTTACCTTTCCCATTTCCACACATGCCTTGGTGATCTCGTTGATGGTCTTTTCGGAAAAATTGCCCTGATCCCTGGAACCGCCGGTGGGCAGGAACGCTTTCTTGCCCAATTCCTCCAGCGCGTGGCGCAGTTCCGGCTGCATGACCACGATGATCGCCGTCACCGCGAACCCAAGGATATTGCGAGCCATCCACATAATGGTGCTCATATCCAGCAGATATGCCACCACCAGAAAAACGCAGATCATGATAAGGCCTCTCATCAGCAGCCAGGCCCTGGTGTTTTTCATCCACACTAAGACATAGTACAACAAGAACGCGACGATCAATATCTCAAGGATATCGCCCAGGCTCATTGTTGTACCATATATCCCAACGCCCTTAAAATAGTCAATAACTCTTTCTACCCACTCCATGCTGTCCTAATGAGTCCCTTCACTTTTCGTCCTTTAAAATAATTCTTCCAGATCATCCTCATCGATGTCCTGGCTGATTCCCTCGCCGCGTCCGTTGATGGTGACGCTCCTGCCCCTGCCGCCGCGGTGACCACCGCGGTTCCCCGATGTTCTGGAAGAACCGGAATACCTCGTGCCCGTGCGTTCCGTGACTACGCTCCTGCCGGATCCATTCCGTGCCGGCTGGGACATCCTGGTCTGGGAATTGATCTTTTTCACTGTCTTTGTGGACATGGATACCGTCATTTTAGGAACGGCTTTCACATAATAATAATACTCGTCGTCCTCAAACTGTACTTTCTCCGTGCGGCTGTAGTCCACGCAGAACCGGAAGAACTCTATCAGCTTTCCCGCTGCCAGCGCCAACAGGGAACCCAGCAGCACGCTGACAACGGAAAGATTGGTATCATACAGCAGATCGCCGATCAGCAGGATCACGATATCCGTTATCACGCCCGCCACCATGGCGATCGTCCATGAATGATCCACGGACATCCTGCGGATCAGATATACCACCATTATGGTAATGGCAAAAGCCGCTATCATCACGATCATAGCCTTATTGCCCAGAATGGCATCGATCACCAGCCGCAGCTTTGCCGTTGTCTCTTCCTCTCCCATGGCATTGATGGTAGGAGCGCTGCCGACCACCGTATCCAGCAGATAATAAACACAGATGCCGCACCCCACGGATATGATGGAGATTGGCCCGCAGACCAGCCCCACCGCCAGCGGGACCACCAAGGGTACTTTCATCACACAGAGCAGCGGCGTCAGGACCACCACCACCGAATCCTTCGGTGTGAAACGGAAGAAGAGCAGGAACATCACAAGATACACGCACAGCCCAACCAGCGCCGCCTCCATGGATAAAGCATAGATATGCAGCAGGCTGAACAATGCGGCAAACAAAACAATACAGCCATTAGGCAGGAAAGAGCACATCAACGACACGATCAGCACGATGGCCATATTGTCAAGCCTGGTCATGTATCCCAGTTTCCCGTTTAAAGTCAGCAGCACGACAAATGTCAGCAGAAACTTCATAAACGGTATGAGGATAAACTCCGTCTTAATGTAGATCCGCTTTATTTTTTCTCTGAATTCAAGTAAACCAGTCATTCTGTCCTCCAGCTGAACTCCCAAAGTTCTTTTCCCACTGTCACTCGCGGTACATGGAATTCAGCTTCTTTAAATTATGATAGTAGCGCTTCAGGCTCCTCTTGACCCTGGCGTACCGATAGGTGCAGGCAACATAAGTGATCACGCCGTAAGCCACTACTGTCACGCCGTACCGGATCAGCACATCCCGGGCAAAAGCTATCAGATCCATTTTATACAGATCCTGCATGAAATTTTCAAAATCATAAAAGATATACACAGCAAACACCAGCGCAAAAGCAATGGTCGAACTGACAATGGATTTCAAGACCTGGACAGCGATATAATCGCTGCGGAAAAAATGGTCGATCTTGATATTCTTTTTGCCTTCCCTTTCCTCATACGCTGCCAGCTGCGTCATCAAAATGATACGTTCTTCATTCAACATGAAAAGCCTCCATGACGACTCTTATAAGAATCTCATCTTGGGATTATCCTTATCCGGCTTCTTCTTCAGTTCAGGCTGCTTGGGCGCATTGGCGTCAAGCAGGCTCTGGAAGCCCTGAGTCATGCTGTTGGTGCACTTGTCGCAGAACCGACCGCTCCTGATGAAAGCGCCGCAGTTCTCGCAGGTCAGCTGGATAGGGGAATCCTCTGTCACTTCCAGACGTTCCTCCCGCAGCCACTGATGGATCTGGCCAACTTCCACATCGCACTCCTCCGCGACCTCGTTGATCCCGGCGCCCTTATGGTTCCGTATGTATTCCTTCACTTCCTGGAACTTTTCTTCCTGCTTCTCACGACAGCTGGGGCAGATATGGGGTCCCGCAATATAGTTGAAGATACGCCCACAATTCCTACAATTCCTTACGTTCATAGCATCCTTCCTTTCCACTACAGGCCCGCTCCGCAGGCCAGCGTGATAAAATAGATCTTCTGCACGCCGACGGCTTTCAAGACTCTTGCAGCCTCATCAATGGTGCTGCCGGTAGTATAGATATCATCAATAATTACAGTTGTATTTAATTTTACATCATTTTCACCTATATTAAAAGCCTTTTTCAAATTATTTTGCCGTTCGGATGGATTTTGCAGTTTCAACGGGGCAGTATTCTTCACCCTGACCAGCAATCTCTCGTTGACTGGCACCCCGGAATAGCGCCCCACAGCCCGCGCCAGCAGCGCAGCCTGGTTATAGCCTCTTTTTGCCAGGCGCTTTTTGTGCAGAGGTATAGGGATCAGCGCGTCCGGCTTGACTTCCCGGATAAAGTCCCCCAGATACCTGACGATCTCCTCGCCGAAAAAGTCCGCGTATTCCTGCCGCCTCCCATATTTAAAACGGTAAATGGAAGCAGCGGCGCTCCTGTACTCATAGAGTGCCCTTCCCCGCGTGAATTCATGCTTTTTATTTCTGCAATCCATGCAGAATTCCCCGTCCTCCGTCAGTTTCTTTCCGCAGCGCATGCACCATGGCGGCGTCAGAAGCTTTAATCTTCCCATGCACTCCGTACAGATCTTCTCCCCACCGGGCCGGACGATCTTGTCACAGACCGGGCATCTCAACGGGAAAAGCAGCTGGAGGATATATTTTATCGGTCTCATCATTCCTGCATTCCCCCCGGGCACATTTCCAGGATCCTGTCCCGCAGCGCCGTATAACGCCTGTTATCACTGACATTGTCCACCATCCCCCGCACCGTGCTGCTGCTTCCCAGTATCGTGACGCAGTTCCTCGCCCTGGTGATCCCCGTATAGAGCAGGTTCCTGTTGAACAGCATCCTGGGGCCGGACAGCAGCGGCAGGATCACCGCAGGATATTCACTGCCTTGAGATTTATGGATGGTGATCGCGTAGGAAAGCTCCAGTTCTTCCAGCAAAGAAAAAGGATATGTCACCCTCCTCTGCTCGTCATATTCCACCACCAGCGTGGAAGCGTTCTCATCGATCTCCAGGATACGCCCCATATCACCGTTAAAAACGCCCAGTCCCCTGTCAACAGGGATATGATATCTGCTGACGACTTCCCATTCAAGCTGATAATTGTTCTTCACCTGCATGACCTTGTCGCCTTCCCGGTAAACCGTCTCCCCGCTGACATGTTCCCGCTTTTTCGGATCGGGGGGATTGAGATACCGCTGCAGGATTCCGTTCAGGGTCTCGCAGCCCAGGCTGCCTTTCCGCATGGGCGTCAGCACCTGGATATCAAAAGGGGAAGCATTCACATATCCGGGCAGTTTATCGCGGATCAACTGGATCATATGCTTATATATGACATTAACGTCATTTCTCTCCAGCATAAAGAAGTCCCTGGACTTATTATCCATGGAGATCTGCTGACCATTGTTGATACGATGGGCATTGACCACAATATCGCTCTTTTCCGCCTGCCGGAAGATCCTTTTCAGTTCCATCATGGGGAAAGCGCCGCTTCCGATCAGATCCCGCAGCACCTGCCCCGGCCCTACGCTGGGCAGCTGGTTCACATCTCCCACCATGATCAGCCGGGTGCCCGGCGCGACAGCCCGCAGCAGCGCCTGGAACAGCTGGATATCCACCATGGACATCTCGTCTATGATGATCACGTCCGCCTCCAGAGGATTTTCCTCATTCCTCTCGAACCGGACTTTCCTGGCGTTATCATCGGACAGGGCGCTGTTAAGTTCCAGCATGCGATGAAGCGTCCTTGCCTCGAATCCGGTAGCCTCCGTCATGCGTTTGGCGGCGCGGCCGGTGGGCGCTCCCAGAAAGATGTCCAGTCCCGCAGCTTCAAAATAACGGATGATCATATTGATGGTGGTAGTCTTACCGGTTCCCGGCCCGCCGGACAGGATGAACAGACCGTTCCGAATGCTTTGCATCACCGCCTGAAGCTGCAGTCCATCCAGTTCCATCTGCAATTCTCCCGCCAGTCGCTCCAGCTGCTTTTCTATCGCCGCATCCTGGGATGGCAGGTTCTCCGCCTCCGTCATGGGAATATTGAGTTCCATCAGCATCCTGGCGCAGTTCAGTTCCGCGTAATAATAGGAAGCGGCAAATACACAGTTCCCCTTTATGACAAGTTTTTTATCCATCATCATATTATCCAGCTGGGGGCGGATATATTCCTCGTCCACATCCAGCAGGACATGCGCTCTTTCCAGCAGCTTATCCATGGGAAGATAGCAATGCCCTTCCCCCACGGCCTGCAAAAGCGTATAAAACACGCCGCTCCGGATACGGAAATCGGAATCCGTGTGGATGCCGATCTTCGCCGCCAGTTCATCCGCCATCTTAAATCCGATCCCGGATACATCCTCCGCAAGACGGTAAGGATTCTCTTTCATCACGCTGTAAAGCTGCATCCCGTAAGTATCATAGATCCTTACGGCCAGTGTGTTGGAGATGCCAAACTGCTGCAGATAGACAAGGGCTTCCCGCAGATCTCTCTTTTCTTCCATCTGTACGGCAATCTCCTGGGCTTTGCGCTCGCTGATGCCTTTCACCTCTGCCAGGCGTTCCGGTTCTTCTTCAATGATGCGGAAAGTGTCGTTGCCGAATTTTTTCACAATCCTGGCCGCCAACGCCGCACCGACGCCTTTGACAGCTCCCGACGCAAGATACCGCTCCATACTGGCGCTGTCTTCAGGCGCTACCACACGGAAAGCTGACAGCTTAAACTGCCTGCCGTAAACAGGATGTTCCGTGTATTCCCCCTGGGCCTCGATATTTTCGCCCTGGGTCAGTCCCCGGCACATACCCACACAGGTGACCTCCTCCTGCCCCGCCATCAGATTCATCACCGTATATCCGTTTTCGCTGTTCTGAAATATGATATGTTCCACATACCCGCTGATCGTTTCCATAAAATCATCGCCTGCCCAAGAAAAAGAAAGGCTGCCGGATAATGGCAGCCCGATCATCTAAGTTAATATTTCCTGGAAAATCTTTGCACACTTCCAGTCATGCCGCCTCAGGCGGCACAAACAATCAGTGAGAAGAACGCTGCCCTTGCGTTCTTCAGTATGAGATTTAGAATTTCTTTGCGAAATGCCCTCTGGCATGAGCATTAGAAATTCTTCCCACACTTTTACAGCTGTTCCGCAACCGCCTCCGCACTGACACCATCCAGTCCATAATTGCGGCGCATCTGCTCATACAGCATCTGAGCCAGACCAAGACCGCCGTTCTGGTCAGCGGTTTCCTCCGCAATACCCTGTATCATCTGATCCTTATAGTAGTCCAGCATGGAGTTCATGGAACCGGATCCCTCGGATTCGGAGGGGATTGTCTTCATCATCTCCTTGAACATCTGTTCCACGAAGTATGCCTCGAACTGCTTGCAGGCATCCATCAGTTCCTCGTCCGTAGCCTTTGTATAATCCGCTCCGTTCAGTTTATTCTGCAGCCTGTCCGCCGCCTGATTTGAGGCATTTGCGTATGTATCCGCATACATTGCCGTCACATTACTGAAATCCATATACTAACCTCCTTGGGAACTTTAGTTTCTCAGGGACTTCCGTTCCTTACTATCGTCTCAGATTATTTGCCTGCTGCAACATTTCATCAGATGCAGTGATAGCCTTGGAATTCAACTCATAGGCACGCTGCGCCACGATCATGTTTACCATCTCGTCCACTACCTGAACATTGGATCCCTCCAGATATCCCTGGATCACACTGCTCCGTTCCAGGTTCGGGGTGGTCGCCTCATTCAACGCCTGCCCGCTGGCTGCGGTCTGGGAATAAAGGCTGTCGCCCTCCTTGAACAGACCGTTGGGATTGCTGAACTGGAACACACCGACGGTAACGCCGATAGGCTGGGGATTGTTATTCTCATCAGGATAACAAATCTGTCCATCCTTCGACACGGAAATATTACTCAGAATATACTGATTATTCAAAATGATGGGCTGTCCAGTGGTGCTCAGCACAGGCCTGCCGTCGGAATCAGCCAGCATATTGCCATTATTGGCCAGAACAAACTTCAGGTCGCCGTTCCTGGTGTAATAGGTATTGCCGTCATCACCCCTGACCGCAAAGAAACCTTTTCCATCGATGGCAAAGGCCGTGGTGCTTTCCGACGCATACAGATTACCCTCCCTGAAGATGGATGTAATCGCCGAGTTGCGGACGCCCAGGCCTACCTGTGCGCTGGTAGGCTTCGGATTTCCGTTAGACGAAGTGGTCTCTGTCTGCAGCGTCTGATACAAAAGGGATTTAAACTCATTCACCTGGGTCTTATATCCCTGTGTATTGACGTTCGCCAGGTTGTTGGCGATGGTGTCGATATTGGTCTGCTGACCGATCATACCTGTTGCCGCTGTCCATAAACTCCGTACCATTATGTATCTCCCTTCTGTCTTACCCCTTATACTATTATGTCAATCCCGCAGTATTACCATTGGACTATTGCAATCTGCCTAACTGGGTCACCGTGGTCTCAAGCGACTCGTCATACGACTGGATAATCTTCTGATTGCTTTCATACTGACGTGTAATGGCAATCAGATTCACCATCTCGGACACGATATTCACATTGGACATCTCCAGATAGCCTGACTTGATATCCGCATCGGCATTGATCCGTTGTCCGCCTTCCAGAAGACGGTAATAATTCTCGCCAAACTTTTCCAGATAATCATAATCTGCAAAATCCGTCAACTGAATCTGTGCCACGGCCACATCATTCTGATAGATCGTACCATCATTGGAAATATAGCTTTCCAGCAGTGTATTCAGCTGGATCCGGCGGTTCTGGGTATCCAGCACATAATCGCCGTCCTCCGTCACCAGATATCCATCCCTGGTCAGGGTAAACTGACCGTTTCTGGTAAACAGGGTGGATGTTTCATTGGCCTTGTTGCTGTATTCGATCACGAAAAATCCGTCACCGGCCAGAGCCAGGTCATAAGTATTGTCCGTGATGCGGAAAGACCCCTGTGTATAATCCGTGTAATTCTCTCCGATCTTGACACCGGGATTGTCATAGCCCAGCGGCTGCACGATACGAGTGCTCCCCATGGACTCGTCTTTGATCTTCACTGTCAGGATATCCCGAAACGCCTGACTGGTCGCGCCTTCCTTTTTAAATCCCACCGTGGTCACATTGGCCAGATTATTGGTCATGGTGTCCATCCTGTGCTGCTCGTTGATCATCCCCGAATATGCGGTATATAACCCTTTCAGCATGAAATTACTCCTCCCTGTATCCCGGATCCGTCCCGGCTTCCCCTTATTCCTCCCTGTAACCGGACAGGAATTCCACATATCTCCCTGTTCCCACCGCGACAGCCGTCATGGGATCTTCCGCCGTCATGGTATTGATGCCCGTCTTGGCGGAGATCAGATCCTCCAGCCCTCTCAAAAGGCTGCCACCGCCGGTCAGCACGATCCCCCTGTCCGCGATGTCCGCCGCCAGCTCGGGCGGCGTCTTCTCCAGCACGCTATGGATCGTCTCAACGATCTGGGACGTGGTCTCACGGAGCGCTTCTTCCGTTTCCTCGGAAGAGACTTTCACCGTCTTGGGCAGTCCGGTGACCAGATTACGCCCTCTCACATCCATATAGTCAACTTCGGGACGCTTGTACGCGGAACCGATCTTGATCTTAAGATCCTCCGCCGTCCTCTCACCGATCAGCAAATTATGTTTCTTTCGCATATATCGGACGATTGCTTCATCAAAATCATCTCCCGCTATCTTGATGGATGCGCTGACAACAGTGCCTCCCAGAGAGATCACCGCGATATCGGAGGTCCCGCCGCCGATATCCACGATCATATTGCCGCAAGGCTTGGAAATATCGATCCCCGCGCCGATAGCCGCCGCGATAGGCTCCTCGATGATGGCGACTTCCCTGGCTCCTGCCTGGTAGGTCGCGTCTTCCACCGCTTTCTTCTCCACTTCCGTAACGCCGCTGGGCACGCAGACCGCAATGCGGGGTTTCCGGAATGTCCTCTTGCCCAATGCTTTCTGGATAAAATATTTCATCATCTTCTCTGTGACGGTGTAATCCGAGATCACACCCTGTCTCAGAGGGCGGACCGCCACGATATTGCCGGGAGTCCTTCCCAGCATCAGCCTTGCGTCCTCGCCGATCGCCTTGATCTTGTTCGTGTCTCTGTCAAAAGCTACAACAGAGGGCTCTTTCAGCACAACGCCTTTGCCTCTGATGTATACCAAAATGCTGGCTGTACCCAAATCGATACCGATATCCGTGCATTGCATGTCAATATACCCCTTTCAATGGTCTGTTATTATCTTCATCTTATTTCATCCGATGTTTTTCGGTCAGTAAACGTAGCCATACATTATTCATTATAACCGAAATTTTTATAAATTGATAGAGGTAATATATTTTTTTAATACTTTTTTCAAAACTTACCGTAAAACAAGGATATCCGGTATAAATATATCGTCTTATTTCCTGAAATTCTTTATGCTATTTTTCATTTTTCCTGTAAGATCCGTAAACCCGGCCACCGCAAGCAGCAGCATCAGCGGCGCGTAACAATACAGATATCTCGCTCTCGCCTCAAACAGCAGCTGGAACAGCATCACTCCCAGGATAGAAAGCATACACACATTCTCTGCCCTTGACCTGCCTTTTCTCAGTGCCGCGGCGCCCATAAAGCACATGATCCACACCCAGAAGAACTGCATATAGGTCTCCATCACATGCATATTGTTGTCCTCCTCGTACCCGTAATACAGAGAACGGATCATGCCGGACATGTAATTGTTTCTCGGTTCATAAACCTTGAGCCAGAAGACACCCTCATTTCCCCATGCAAAGGTCCCGTCACCAAAATTGACCATCTGCTTCTTCGCCAGATGCCTCAGCATCCCGGCAAATCCGTAATTCCTGACACGCTGGCCCGCCACCTGCAGATCAATGTTCCTGCGCTCTTTCGGATCCGCGATATCATAGCTGAACATGGCGTCCTCCCGCAGATAGCCGCCATTTGATTCTTCATTCAGGCCCATCATCACAAAATGAGCGATCCCGAATCCTCTTCCCTTTTCCGGCTGCAGCCCGGTATCCCGCAGAATCAAGAAACGGATGCCATATACGGCCAGGACCGCCGCCAGGATCATAACGCCTTTCATGAGCAGTCCTTTCCAAGCCTTATCACGGTTCAAAATAAACTCAAGCAGTTCTACCATTATCACCGCGATCAGCACGATACAGCCCTGGGGCTTGATATAAAATGCACCGAACCCGCAAAAACCGATCAAAAACCACTTTATCCATGGTTTCCGCTCTTTCTCCGTATACAGCCACACCACCAAAGTGGGGAACAGCAGTACCACGCTGTCGGAATAAGAAATCAGGAGCCATGGGCACAATCCCATGTAGAGCGCGTATACCACCCAGATGAACAGGGCTGCCTGCCGGCCGATCAGCTTATCCGCGATCCGATATATCAGCAATGCCACGATCACGGAGATCAGACAGTTCAGGACCACCAGCGACATCTCTCCCGTCCCTCCGTCAAGAATGCTGAAACGCCATCCCAGCTTCAAAACCTTGGACTGGATCCACACCAGCGCTATATTGTTGGGATACATGGAAAAATAGTGCGGGTCGGTTACCGGAAGTCCGTAAGACAACTCTATGGCGGCGGGCAGCAGACAGTCTCCCGCGTCCCAGTCCGTCCGAAAATAGGCATTGCAGGTCCAGTAGAGTTCCGCCAGAAAAAGCACGCCGGTAGCTGTATACCCCTTTCCGAACATCCCTGACAGCCTGTCCCGAAACCTGCCGATGAACAGGTACAGAAAAAGCAGCAGTATAATGGCGCCCGCCAACAGCGCCACATTGGGCATATCCGTCTCCCGCTTATACGCATACTCCGCAAAAGGCGCGTAGCATAACAACAGGATAAGATTTATGAGCGCCGCTGCCCCAAACACATATTTTATCAATCTGTTTTTTGCCTGTTCCATCCTTACCCGTTATTTCCTTTCCAGCATTTTCCTGATATACATGCCCGTATATGACTTCTTGTTCTCCGCCACCTGCTCCGGCGTGCCCTTGGCAATGACCGTGCCTCCCCTGTCTCCGCCCTCGGGGCCGATATCCAGGATATAGTCCGCCGTCTTGATCACATCCAGATTATGTTCGATGACCACCACCGTATTACCGCCGTCGGCCAGTCGGTGCAGGATCTCCACCAGCTTGTGCACATCCGCGAAATGCAGTCCCGTGGTGGGCTCATCCAGGATATAGATGGTCTTCCCTGTGCTGCGCCTGGATAGTTCCGTGGCAAGCTTGATCCGCTGCGCCTCGCCTCCTGAGAGCGAGGTAGAGGGATGTCCCAGCTTCAGGTAGGAAAGTCCCACATCGTACAGCGTCTGTATCTTGTTGCGGATAGAGGGGAGATGCTCAAAGAAAGGCAGCGCCTCTTCCACCGTCATATCCAGCACGTCAAAAATACTTTTTCCTTTGTATTTGACATCCAGGGTCTCCCGGTTATATCTCTTGCCTCCGCAGACTTCGCAGGGTACGTACACATCAGGCAGGAAATGCATCTCGATCTTGATAATGCCGTCCCCTCCGCAGGCCTCGCACCGTCCACCCTTTACGTTAAAGCTGAAACGGCCCTTGGTGTAGCCTTTCGCCTTGGCGTCAGCAGTGGACGCGAACAGATCCCGGATCTGGTCAAAGACGCCTGTGTATGTGGCAGGGTTGGAGCGAGGCGTCCGCCCGATGGGGGACTGATCTATATTGATCACCTTGTCCAGCTGCCCCATGCCCTCGATGGCCTTATGCTTCCCCGGAATGCACCTTGCCCGGTTCAGGTCTCTCGCCAGATGCTTGTACAGGATCTCATTGACCAGAGAACTTTTCCCGGAACCGGACACGCCGGTGACACAAGTCATGATACCCAGCGGAAACTCCACATCGATGTTTTTCAGATTGTTCTCCCGGGCGCCCAACACTTTCAGCCAGCCCGTGGGCTTTCTGCGTTTTGCCGGCACAGGGATCTTCCGCTCGCCGCTGAGATATTTCCCTGTGATGGACTCCGGATTCGCCATGATCTCCTCCGCCGTGCCGCAGGCCACCACCTGACCGCCGTGGGAACCCGCGCCGGGACCGATATCCACCACATAGTCCGCCGCCCGCATGGTATCCTCGTCATGCTCCACCACGATCAGGGTATTCCCCAGGTCACGGAGGTTCTTCAAAGTATTCAACAATTTGTCGTTATCCCGCTGGTGCAGTCCGATGCTTGGCTCGTCCAGGATATAGCAGACCCCCACCAGGCCGGAACCGATCTGGGTGGCCAGACGAATCCTCTGGCTCTCGCCGCCGGACAGGGTGCCGGTGGCTCTGGAGAGGGACAGATATTCCAGTCCCACATCCACCAGGAATCCCACCCGTGCGCGGATTTCTTTCAAGATCTGTTTTCCGATCAACCGCTGTTGGTTCGTCAGTTCCATATTTCCAAGGAACTCATACAGGTCGCGGATGGAAAAAGAAGTGACCTCATAAATATTCTTATCGCACACCGTCACCGCCAGGGACTCTTTTTTCAGGCGCATGCCCTTACACTCTTTGCAGGGAGTGATGCGCATGAAACTCTCGTACTCCTGCTTCATGGTCTCGGAGAAAGTCTCCTTATATTTTCTTTCCACATTTTTGATCAGGCCCTCAAAGGCAACCGGATAGATCCCCCGCCCCCGCTGTCCCTGATAGTGGACTTCCACTTCCTTCCCGTCGGTGCCATAGAGCAGGATCTTCCTGATCTTGTCGGGATATTCCTCGAAAGGCGTATCCAGATCAAAATGATACTCCTTGCACAACGCCTGCAGCACCGCGTTGGTAAAACTGGACTTCTCCGTGCAGGACTGCCAGCCTGTGACGACGATGGCTCCCTGGCTGATGCTCAGACGCTTGTCCGGGATCATAAGATCCTCGTCGAACTCCATCTTGTAACCCAGGCCAACGCACTCCGGGCAGGCTCCGAAAGGATTGTTGAAAGAAAAGCTTCTGGGCTCTATCTCGCTGATGCCGATCCCACAGTCAGGGCAGGAAAAACTCTGGCTGAACGTGAGCGGCTCCCCGCCGATCACATCCACCAGCAGAAGACCGTCCGCCAGCGCCAGCACATTCTCAATGGAATCCGCAAGGCGGCGTTCAATGCCCTCTTTCACCACCAGACGATCGATCACGATCTCGATGTTGTGCTTGATATTTTTATCCAGAGAGATCTCCTCCGTCAGTTCATACAGGCTGCCGTCGATCCTCACGCGGACATAACCGCTTTTCCTGGCCCGATCCAGCACCTTCTCATGCTGACCCTTGCGCCCCCTGACCACCGGCGCCAGCAGCTGTATCTTCGTCCCCTGTCCCAGCGCCATGATCTGATCCACCATCTGATCCACGGTCTGCTTCGCGATCTCCCGGCCGCAGTTTGGGCAGTGAGGGATCCCGATCCTGGCATAGAGCAGACGAAAATAATCATAGATTTCCGTCACGGTCCCCACTGTGGAACGGGGATTCCGATTGGTGGACTTCTGATCGATGGAGATAGCGGGAGAAAGGCCGTCTATCCTTTCCACATCAGGCTTCTCCATCTGCCCCAGGAACATCCTCGCATAGGAGGAAAGGGATTCCATATAACGGCGCTGTCCCTCCGCGTAAATGGTGTCAAAAGCCAGCGAAGATTTCCCCGAGCCTGACATCCCCGTGAGAACTACAAGTTCATTTCGCGGGATATCCACGTCGATATTCTTCAGATTATTTTCACAGGCCCCCCGGACTTTGATATATCCCGCGGCTCCCTGGCTCCTGGGGCGCATCTTCTTTGCTTCTTCCATCGTCTTTGTCTTCCTTTTCTGTTCAGATTCTTCCGTATCATATCATCATAAAATTTTAATGTAAAGTCTGTTGATACGGATTTTTACATTCCGGTCAATCCTCGCTCAGCTGCTGCAGGTTCTTCTTCAGTTCTATCATCTTGTCACGCAGTTCCGCCGCCGCCTCAAAGTTAAGATCCGCCGCCGCCCTCTGCATCTTCTTCTGAACCTCCGCGATCAGCTTCTCCAGTTCTTTCCGGCTCATGGATTCAGGATCTTTCTCAAACTGCATCTCTTCCTTCGCCACCGCTTTGGAAATACTGATCAGGTCGCGGACAGCCTTCTGGATGGTCTGGGGAGTGATTCCATGCTTTTCATTATATCTCATCTGGATCTCCCGGCGGCGGTTCGTCTCGTCCAGAGCGATGCGCATGGAATCCGTGACGGTATCCGCATACATGACCACGTGCCCCTCCGCGTTCCGCGCCGCACGCCCTATGGTCTGGATCAGGGAGGTGCTGCTCCGCAGGAACCCCTCCTTATCCGCATCCAGGATAGCCACCAGCGCGATCTCGGGAATATCCAGCCCCTCCCGCAGCAGGTTGATGCCCACCAGCACATCGAACACATCCAGACGCATGTCCCGGATAATCTCCGCCCTCTCCAGCGTATCGATATCGGAATGCAGGTACTTCACCCGGATGCCCACCTCGTTCATGTAATCAGTAAGATCCTCCGCCATGCGCTTCGTAAGGGTGGTGATCAGGACTTTATTGTGCGCTGCCACGGTTTTGTTGATCTCTCCGATCAGGTCATCGATCTGCCCCTCCACAGGCCGTACATCCACCTCCGGATCCAGAAGCCCGGTAGGGCGGATGATCTGTTCCGTGCGAAGCAGTTCATGAGCCTCCTCATAGTCGGAGGGCGTCGCCGACACGAACATCATCTGGTCGATATGAGCCTCAAATTCCTCGAAGTTCAGAGGCCGGTTATCCAGCGCCGATGGTAGGCGGAAACCATATTCCACCAATGTATTTTTACGGGAACGGTCCCCCGCGTACATCCCCCTTATCTGGGGAATGGTCATATGGGATTCATCTATGATGATCAGGAAATCATCCCTGAAAAAGTCCATCAGCGTCATGGGCGGCTCCCCGGGTTTCGAACCGTTCAGATGCCTGGAATAATTCTCAATGCCGGAACAGAAGCCCGTTTCCCGCAGCATCTCCACATCGAAGTTGGTCCTCTCCGCGATGCGCTGCGCCTCGATCAGCTTGTCCTCCCCCTTAAAGAAACGCACCCGCTCCTCCATCTCTTTCTCGATGTTGTCACAGGCGATCCTGATCTTCTCCTGGGAAACCACATAATGGGATGCCGGAAAGATAGCGATATGCTTCAGTTCCGCGTGGACTTTACCGGAAAGAGGCTCCACCTCCGCGATCCGGTCGATCTCATCCCCGAAAAATTCGATGCGGATAAAGTAATCGCCGCCCTGGGCAGGATACACCTCCACCACATCCCCGTGGACCCGGAAGCATCCTCTCTGCATATCCATCTCATTCCTGGTGTACTGCATATCCACCAGTTCCCGCAGAACCTGATCCCTGTCCTTGACCATACCCGGGCGCAGGGACACCACCATATCCTGATACTCGTCAGGGCTGCCCAGGCCATAGATGCAGGACACGCTGGCCACCACGATCACATCCCGCCGCTCCGTCAGGGATACGGTGGCTGAAAGCCGCAGTTTATCAATCTCGTCATTGATGGCGGAATCCTTGGCAATATAAGTGTCAGAGGAGGGCACATAAGCCTCCGGCTGGTAGTAGTCATAGTAGGACACAAAATACTCCACCGCGTTTTCAGGGAAAAATTCTTTGAACTCGCCGTACAGCTGCCCGGCAAGGGTTTTATTGTGGGCTATGACCAAAGTGGGCTTGTTTAACGCCTGGATCACGTTCGCCATCGTGAAAGTCTTGCCTGATCCCGTGACCCCCAGCAAAGTCTGGAACTGGTTGCCTTCCTGAAAGCCCTTTACCAGGGCTTCTATCGCCTGCGGCTGGTCGCCGGTGGGCTGATATTCTGAATGAAGTTTGAAACGATCCATAAGCAGACCCTCCCGTTACTTTCCTCAAAGCCTTATTATCTTACCACAAACCCCTGGATTTGTATAGATGCAAATCGAACTTTTGTTCTTTTCATTCTCTTATGATCCTCTGCGCAAAAATAAGGAGCATTCCTTTTATCCGGAACACTCCTTTTTAATCGTTTATATACTCAATTTCATGCTTTCCATCAAATTCTTCACAGCCTCATACAAAGTATCCATTCTTTTTTCTATCCGCATATCTCTCAACCGCTTCACTCACAATTTTTCATTCTCTTTCTTTAGCTTTAAAATATTTTACGCCTTCTGCCAGTTCAAGATAATATATTTCTATACCGAAATAATAAAAGGTTCTTCATAATATGGGATCAATAAATCATGCGTGAGAAATTTCATACTTTCTGCTTTTGACTGGCAAATCAAAAGACGGTCAAAAGGATCATGATGCTCTGGCACATCCTTCCCTTGTCTTCTTTTCAATGTTTTAAGCAGTGCTATGTGTTGTTCCTTGATAGGCACTGCTCTAAATCCCGCCATCTTACATCCTTTGATAAATTCATCATCATTTAAAAGCATCTGATCCGGCTTTTTTATATGCTTGATCGCAACCTCCCATACTGAGGCTATACTATAAAATATTGTGTTTTCCTCATTTAAAATGATGTTTTTGGCTTGTACTGGCAATCTGGGATCATCAATCAGTACCCATAATAATAAATGCGTATCTAAGAGAATATCCATAAATTAAATCTCCCCAAATAATTTTGCTATTTCCTCGTTATCCTCGTCAAAATCATAACCAGGAGCAAATATACGCTTGCCCTTTAATACTCCGATCCGTCTGTTAGAAGAAACTACGGTAATGTCATCATTTAAATGAGACTCCGGTTTCATGTACTTATTTATCATTTCCAAAAGAAACCTGAGATTTTCCTCTGATAACCCTTCCAATGATTTAGAAACTTCTAATTGAAGTGCTGACATACTATCATCTCCTCCTAATCGATCTTCATTTTTATTATAGCAAAAAATCCAGTCATTTACACTATATTTTTCTGCTGAAATCCACTACATCAGATTTAGGACACTTTCACGACGAATCCCGTTCACTGTAGTACCTGATCCGCCTGTTCCATTTAGTCCTATTGTGTCTTTTGTTCTACCAGATATTGATTTTTTATTTCTCCAAGACACAACATATCGTATTGTCTATGTTGCTATCATAAAACCTCTGGATTTGTATAGATGAAAATCGAACTTTTGTTCTTTTCATTCTCTTATGATCCTCTGCACAAAAATAAGAAGTATTCCTTTTATCCGGAACACTCCTTCTAATCATATATCTCACTTTTTCTTCTTAAATTTCCTGGCCCGACAACACGGATTGCTACAATATCGTCCCTTTTCAATATAATTCTCAACAAAAGTTCCGTAGCTTCTATATTTCCATCAAAGACCATAGACATCAGATCATCATCAAACAGATCCATATCATCAACAATCTGCTCGTCTTGTTATCCTGCCGCTTTTCTTCCTCTGCCATTTCCACAAAATAATGGCCGCATACTGGAAACTCCAGCCCATGCGGCCACATTGAGATCATCACTGCTTTTTGTTTTTTACGATCTTAATGATTCCTGACACAATGGCGATCCCTGCCACAACGACAAACGCGATCGTTACGATAGTTTCCATCCCGATCCCCCCTTTCCCAATATTACCCTATCTCTTCATCAGTTCCAGCAGCACTTCTTTGGCTTTCTCCAACTGATTGTCCGGGCGTTCCTCACTGCCATAGTACGCTTCGCCGTCAAATTCCACCACCACATCGGGTTCGATGCCGATGCCATGGATATTGTTCCCATTGGGCGTGTAATACGCGCTGATCGTGATCTTCACCGCGGAGCCGTCTTTAAAAGGCCTGATCGACTGGACGATTCCCTTTCCAAAGGTAGTCGTCCCCACCAGAGTGCCGATGCCATGATCCTTGATGGCTCCCGCCATGATCTCAGAGGCGCTTGCGGAGTTCATGTCCACCAGCACTACCATGGGCAGGTCAAATTCCCTCTTTCCGTCACAGGTATATTCCTGGCGCTTGCCGTTCTTGTCTTCCGTGTAGACGATCATGCCTTCCGGCAGGAGCATTCTGGCCATTTCCACCACCGAATTCAGGCTTCCGCCCGGATTGGCACGCAGGTCCAGAATCATCCCTTTCATGCCCGATCCCCTTGCGGTAGCCAGGGCATCCGCGAACTGATCCACTGTCACCTCGTCAAATTCAGTGACCTGGATATAAGCCATCCCATCCTCCATCATCTCCAGAGAAACCGTAGGCGTCTCTACTTTCTTCCGGGGCACAGTGACATCCATATAATCGGTCTCACCCTCCCTGACGATGGTCAGGACCACATCCGTCGCCTCCGGCCCCTTGATCATGGCGACAACCTCTGTCAGGGTCAGTCCGTAGGTGGATTCCCCATCCACCTCGTAGATCAGGTCGTTGGCGCGCAGGTCGGCGGCTTCCGCGGGCGCTCCTGCAATGACGCCGCTGATCTTGGGCAGGGAGGTCTCCGTATCCAGCCCGATATATGCGCCGATCCCATAATAAACGCCTTCCGTCTGCTCCATCAGCGCCTGCAGTTCTTCTGCGGAATAATACTCGGAATAGGGATCTCCCAGCGCTTCCATGATGCCTCTGTAAATACCTGTCTGAAGTTCCTCATTGGTCACTTCTCCCAGGTAATAATATTTATCAATGGTATCCTCCAGCCCCTGCAGCTTGGCGATCAGTTCCGAAGTAATGGCAGAGCCTTCTTTCAGTTCCGCCTGAACGGTCTGTCCGGTCATCTGTTGTATAGAGGCCTGCATGCCAAAGGCGATATAGGCAATGGCAAAAATCAGCAGGGAACCTGCCAGCCCCAGGATCATGCCTCCAAAAAACAGTCCTTTCCCGCTGCCTCCCGGCTCTTTCCGCGGCTCTCTCCGCACCTTATCGCGGCTTGCCTGC
Organism: Lachnospiraceae bacterium; assembly: GCA_023664345.1. Classification (GTDB taxonomy): domain Bacteria; phylum Bacillota; class Clostridia; order Lachnospirales; family Lachnospiraceae; genus Acetatifactor. The sequence goes on from JAMPFQ010000001.1 coordinate 193,541, forward strand.
GTCCCGGAATCAATTTCAGAGCCGATTGGTCCTGCAGGCACATCCGTTGAAATATGATCAAAGTAACTTGTATTTTCGTCCATAGTAACTCCTTTCACATTATTCGCTCAGATAATTCCAAGGGGAAGTGTATGCGCCGTCCAGCCTCACGCTGAAATGCAGGTGATTGCCGGTGGATCTCCCGGTACTCCCTACCGCCGCAATGGTCTCTCCCCTTACGACAATATCGTCTTTCTCCACATAGAGCGCCGATGCATGCATATACACGGTATACAGCCCGTCCCCATGGTCGATCATCACATAATTCCCCATGCTGCCGCTGTACGTCGCCGCCACTACCACCCCATCATACGCCGCGTAGATAGCGGTCCCTTTCGGAGCGGCGAAGTCCACGCCATTGTGAAACTGCTGCACTCCCAGCGTGGGATGGATCCGCGGCCCGTAATCGTCCGATATCCTGGTATAAGTGGCCAGCGGGAACTTGAACACACCGCCGTCATAAGTCAGGACCGTGCCATTGCTGGCAATGATCCTTTTCTTCTCCTCGGCAATAGCCGCCTCCAGCGCCGCAATCTCGGCATTCTGCGCTTCTATCTCCGCCTCATATTCCTTAATGGCATTTTCCTTGTTGCTGATATCCGTCTCATAACTGATGATATCCCTTGATTTTTGGTCTATGAGTTCCTCCAGATTCTGCTGCTCCAGTTCCACATTATATTTTGCCTGATCCAGGATCTGCTTCTCCAGTTCCAGCTCGTCCCTGCAAAGTTCCACATACTCCCGTATGGTCATGTAATCCTGCAGCATCTTCTGGTCATAAGCCATCACCTTTTCCGCATAATCGGCCTTGTTCAGGAAGTCCCCGAAACCGGAAGATTTCAGCAGCAGATCCGTCAGCTGCGGCACTCCTGTCTCATACGTAAATCTTATGCGGGTGATCATGGATTCTTTCTGGTTTTCTTCCCGCTCCAGCGCCGCTTCCAATTCCACTTCATTCTGGCTGATCTCTTCTTCCTTGATGCTGATCTGCTGATTCAGGCTGGCAATATTCTCTTCTATCTCCATCAGGCTGTTGTCCAGCTGCGCCACATATTCTTTCAGGCTCGCTTTCTGGGATTCCAGGTCTTTCTTGATTGCCTGCAGATCGGTAAGGCCGTTCTGAAGCGCTTCCCTTTCCCTTTCCGCCTGCTCGATCTGCTCCTCTTTCTCCCTGATGCTGTCGGAAGTGATGGAGGACATATTGGTTGCTGATGCTGTTATACGCGTACTTACGACAAGCCCCGCAAACAGGGCAATGCATATACAGAAAATTCGTTTCTTCATAAGTCCCCTGCTTTATACACGAAGATGCTTGCGCACAGTTGAAAAACTCCCCAGGAATCCGATCCCTACGCCCACCGCAAGCGACACAGGCGTCAAGATTGCAAACAATTCGTCCACGGACAGAAAATTCAGGAAACTGCTGAGTATCTCAAACCGCTCCAGCACATAAGTCAGCGCGTAATTATACACACTGTAGATGATCCACAGCGGGATAGCCGCTCCCATCAATCCGATCAGCATACCCTCCAGCACGAAAGGCGCCCTCACAAAGAAATCTGTGGCGCCGATATATTTCATGATGTTGATCTCCGTGGAACGGACGGAAATACCGATGGCGACTGTATTGCTGATCAGGAAGATGCTGACTGCCAGCAAAATGATGATAATCCCCATGGAAACATAAGCAATCAGCAGGTTCACACCGCTCAGCGTATTGGCAGTCAGTTCCGAGTAATTGACTCTGCGCACTTCCGGTATGGATTCCAGCCATGTCACCAGCGCACTCTGCATGGACACATCACTGAGAAAAACCTCGTAACTGTTCTCCCCCGCTAAAGGATTCTCCGGAAAACCCACCGCGTAAATCTCGCCGTAACTCTGGGTGGCCCAGGTATCCCATGCTTCTTCATCGGAAATAAATCTCACATCCGACACCTCCCCACGGTTGGCGATCATCTGCCCGATCTCCTCGATCCGCTGGTCGGAAGCGATCACATGGCCGGGACTGCAGTCCGTTCCATATTCGATGCCGTCTCCCTCATAATGGAAGAACACCGTCACGGACACGCCCTCTTCCGCCGTCTTCACGATACTCTCAAAGTTTGCCACAATGGCATAAAAGATACCGAACAGGAACAGGCAGGCGGAGATCGTCGCTATGGACGCGAGGGAATACCACTTATTGCGGAAGATATTGGCAAAACCCTGTCTGATAGTATAGAATAAGGTGCTAATCTTCATCGATATATGCCCCTCCCTCTTCATCGCTGACAATGATACCCTTTTTCATAGTGACAACACGCTTGCGCATGGCATTGACAATCTCTCTGTTATGAGTGACTACCACGATGGTGGTGCCGCTCTCGTTGATCTCCTCCAAAAGTTTCATGATGTCCCATGAATTCTTGGGATCCAGATTACCTGTGGGCTCATCTGCCAGCAGGATGGAAGGATTATTGATCAGCGCCCTGGCAAGCGCCACACGCTGCTGCTCGCCGCCGGAAAGCTGTGTAGTCTTCGCCTTATATTTCCCCGCAAGCCCCACCGTGGCAAGGATCGCAGGCACGTTTCTCCTGATCTCGCTGCCGGGAGTCTCCACGATACGCTGCGCGAACGCTACATTTTCATATACGTTCCTGTCATTCAGCAAGCGGAAATCCTGGAATACAACCCCCAGATTCCTGCGAAATTTCGGGATCTGCCTGTGGCGCAGCCTGCCCAGATCATGCCCCAGCACATAAACATTGCCGCTGGTAGCGGTCAGCTCCCGCAGCAATAATTTAATCAGTGTGGATTTGCCGGAACCGCTGTCCCCGACGATAAATACAAACTCTCCTCTTCCAATGCTCAAGGAGATCCCATTCAGGGCGGGAGAACCCGTGGAATAGGATTTGCTCACGTTGTCCAGATAAATGACCCCGTTCTCCTCTATCATCTGCTCCCGCCGTTTTTTCTGTATCACTTTACTAGCCATGTAATCCCTTTCCTGAGTCGTTTCCTTAAAAGTCAGTATTTTCCATATACTTCATATATTTCACCACCATCAGCGCGATCTTGAAAGTGATGGCGTCCTCAAACACGCGCAGATCCAGCCCGGTGCTCTTCTGAAGCTTATCCAGGCGGTATACCAGCGTATTCCTGTGGATGAACAGCTGCCTGGAGGTCTCCGACACATTCAGGCTGTTCTCAAAAAACTTATGGATGGTGGTCAGTGTCTCCTCGTCAAATTCATCAGGGCTCTTGCCGCCAAAGATCTCCCTGATGAACATCTTGCACAGCGGTATGGGCAGCTGGTAGATCAGACGTCCGATCCCCAGTTCACTGTAAGCGACGATCTCCCTCTCATCAAAAAAGATCTTGCCCACATCCAGCGCCATCTTGGCCTCTTTATAGGAACGGCTGACCTCCTTGATCTCCTGTATCACGGTGCCATAGGCGATCCGGATATCCCGGATGCCCTCTTTTTCCAGAAAGAGCCCCAGAGACTTTGCCGCCCTGTCGATCTCTTTGGCAGGATCGCTGTCCAGAAGTTCCTTGACCACGATCACGTCATTTTCATCCACGGCGGTGACAAAATCCTTGCTGTTGCTGCCAAGGTGCGCCCTTGCCAGTTCCAGCACATTATTGTCCTTACCGTTCCCGGATTCTATGACCAGTACCGCTCTGGGCACATCCGTCTGGATATGCAGCTTCTTGGAACGGCTGTAGATATCCACCAAAAGCAGATTATCCAACAGCAGGTTCTTGACAAAATTATCCTTGTCAAAACGCTCCTTGTACGCCACCAGAAGATTCTGCAGCTGAAACGCCGCCATCTTGCCTATCATATAGACGTCTTCCCCGACCCCTGCCGTCACCAGCACATATTCCAGCTGCTGTTCGTCAAAGATCTTAAAATACTGATATCCCTGTATCTCCTGGGAATCCGCAGGCGACGCCGCAAATTCCACCGCGGCTTTGGAACAGTTTTTCATATCGGTGGTAGACGCGACGCTCTTGCCGTCCGTATCCATGACACAAAATTCTACTCTCGCTATTCCTTTGAGTCCTTCTATGGTGTTCTGCAGTATCTGATTTGAAATCATGGCGCCCCCACTTTCTCCGCTTTTGTATCCTTAAAAAGGCTTTCATATAAAGAGTACAAAAAACGACATAAAAAAGCAATAGGTTTTTATGAAAATTCACAAAAAAACTGCCTAAAGGTTTACCTTCAGGCAGTTTTATGTCTTTTTCCACGATCAGACACGCATATCGAAATTTGCTCCAACTGCCGGATTCACGCTTCTCTCCATGGCAGCCGCATCTATCATTTCCACCAGTCCCTGGCCCAGCGCTTCGTTGGTATCCAATGTCTGGCTGAGCACCGCCGTGCCAACTTTCGACATAGTGGAAACCGCGCTCAGATTCATTGACAGACCAGCAATATCCATAGCAAATGCCCCCTTTCACCATAAACTTGCATCAACAGGATTGACTGAATACAGCATAACACATATGCCTTCTTTTTGCCAGCGATTCCTGCATATTTTTTGATTCTTAAGAATTGTCTTGCCTCAGATCCTTCGAATGGATCTTTCCCCGATCTCGATCTTGCGCTCTTTCAGAAGACGGCCTACCGCACGCTTGAACTCATTCTTGCTCATGCCTGTTTCATAGGTGATGACTTCAGGCGCTGCTTTATCCGTAAAGGGCAGCACCCCATCATATCTGTCGATGAGATCCATCAGTTCCTGAGCATCCACATCCATCTGCCTGTATGCCTTGTCACGGATGCTCAGGGTCAGTTTTCCGTCTTCCCGCACCTGCGTCACCCTTGCGACCACCTCATCTCCCAACTCTACCCTGCCATACAGTTCTCTCTGAGGGATCAGGGCGGAATAGATATTATCCACCGCCACAAAGGCGCCGAAATTATCACTCATCTCATACACCCTGCCCGTGACCTTATCATCCACCTTATAAGGGCTGTCCGTGCGCAGGTTCTCATAGACGTTCATGGTGGCGCAGAGCCTGTCGCTCTTGTCGATATAAAGAGTCACCAGAACCTGATCTCCCTCCCTTACCGGACCTCTCTGCTGCCTGAAAGGCAGGAACAGGTCTTTCTCCAGTCCCCAGTCCAGAAAAGCGCCGATCTTCCCTGTCTGCGCTACCGTCAGTTCCGCCACCTGTCCCATTTCCAGTTTCGACTTCCTGACTGTGGCGATCAAACGATCCCTGGAATCACGATAGACAAACACCTCCACGGAATCTCCGATACCGCTGCCCGGAGGCACCTGCTTCGCGGGAAGCAGTACTTTCTCTTCCTGATTGTCCGGCTCCGGCGACAGATACACGCCGAAATCCACCTGCTTTACTATATATAACGATTGTCTTTCTCCTAAATAAATCATATGATATCCTTTCTTGAAAACTCTACTACTACATAGGGTGCGCCCTTTTCGTCTGTCAGGGACACCACGACTTTGTCTCCACCTGCGGCCACATAGGGCAGCAATACATCGTCCAAAAACGCCTGCTTTTTGTATTCCGCCCGCAGCTGCCCGATCACAAAACCCTCCGGGAGGAAATCCATGGCCATATCCACAAACTGCCCGTTGTTCACATGGTGATTGGTGTCCAGATGATGCTGTTTCACCACAATGGCTTCGCCGGATACGCCGCCCTGGGGGATGACGATCTTTCTGGGCGCATATTCCATATCCATCTTTTCCCCGAGCCCATACCTTTGCGCCACTTCCTCACTGACCGGAACAGGCTTCCCCTTATCCAGATCAAGAAGGCTCCAGATGGAATTTGCTCTCGCCAGATACTCCCCGTTCTCCGCCATCATGGCAAAATTCCTGTACCCCAGGAACCCTTTCATCTCATAGGGCTGCGTACCGATGGTCACACGCTCGCACAGCGCCGGGTAACGCTCCACCACGATCTGCCAGGACGAGAGCACCCATACCTGGTGCATTTCTTGCAGATACCCCACTCCCAGGCCTATATCCTCAGAATGGAATGTGGAACAGTCCTGAAAATAATCGAGAAGAGAAGCCATGGTAAGCTTTCCCCCGCTGTCCGTCTCGCTGTACCTTATCCTGCTGTCAAATGTGTACATAATGCCAACTCCTTTTTATTGAAACAATTGGAACACGATCATTATGATCCAGAAAATGCAGTATATGAGCATCCCCGCATTCAATATCACCGTGCTGAAGCGCTTTCCTTTGGGAATGATCACCTGGCCGCGTTCAAACCTGAATTTTTTCGTGGCGATACAAACAATGAACATGATCAGGGCCACCAGAATGGACGCCAGGACAAAAAGCGCCAACATCAGGTAGAGGATCCAGCCTATCGCGTTTTCAGTCACATATGCCATCAACGCTTCCATATCCATGCCGTCCGCCATGATCTCCATATATCTTTCCAGATCGAGCAATTCCGTGATCTTCAGGCTGACCACGCTTCCCATAAGGTTGATCATCATATGTATGGCGATGGTGATCTTCAGTTTTCCCGTCTTTACATAGAGGAACGCCAGAAAGCACCCCAGCGTAAAGGCATAGGCAAACTGGTTCAGATTGCCATGGAACAGTCCGAACATCAGCCCGGATACCACTACCGCCACGCCCTGTCCATACTTGACCGTCCGTTCCACGATCAGCTTGCGGAACACATATTCCTCCATGAACGGCGCACAGATCACCATGTACAGGATCATGAAAAATACACTGATGGAACTGACGATGTCCAGAAGGGCATTCTGCACCACGCTTCCCTTGAGCACGCCGATAACGGTGGAAATGATCGTCCCTATCAGGTTGGAGACATACATCAGCCCGAAGCACATGACCGCCGCCGCCACAAACTGCCACCATCTCATCCTTTTCTTTTCCACTGTCTCCGCCGGAACCCTTTTCACCAGTGCGATCAGAGCCGGCATTCCCACCAGGTACATGGGCACCATGGACAATGTCAGATTGATATTCCCGTCCTGCAGCCATTCCGGACGAAATATCCTTACCAGGATGGCGGGGATAAGCTGTACCGCATAGATGATCACCGTTCCCAGGACAAACATCCCACCCAGCCGGGAAAAGTGTTTTCGCGTTGCTTTTAATGGTTCTTCCATGAAGTGTGTTCTCCTTATCATCTGTTTTGAAATCTGTACTTCAATATAAAGAGCATACCACCTTTTCAGGATTTTTACCATAGGGAGCAGCTATAATTTTGACGGGCCAGAGATTCCCAAAGCTTCCTCCAGGCGGTAACTGATCTTCGCCAGTCCCTCTGCCGCATATGGGATCAAGATCACGAAATAGGGCAAACTGTACCTGGATCCCGCCTCCCACATCATGCTGAACAGAAAGCCCCCAATAAAAGTTACCATAAACGTCAATTGTACAAGACTGTTTCCATATTCCTTTCTTTTTCTCCAGCGAACTGCCCCAAACATACAGAAAGCGCCTGCCCCAAGATACACAAGGCTTTGATGCACGGACATGACCGCCATAAACCGGTCTTTTGCTTTCCCCTCGTAAATATCCCATGCGGCCTGCGTCCGTTTCCCATACAAGCCCAGCGTTTCATATAAGCACTGAAAATCTTCCCTGTCCCATTGCTCTACCTGTTTATGATAAAAAAACCGAATCGTATATCCGGGATTCCTGGCCATATATGCCAAAGAGTCTTTTGCATTCTCCGCACTTATCCTGGCAGTCAATTCCGCATCATAAGAGCAATCCATAAACAGATCGGAGTGATAACCATTCCAGCCTCCGGGGCTGCGTCCTTCCGTCCATTGAAGCCCCATGGCTATATAGGCGATGGCTGGCACTCCTTTTCCCATGGTATTCCCGGCTCGATGTTCATAAAACCTGACAGGCAGGAGCGCTCCCGCTGCCACAGCGGCCGCCAATACCAGCAGCAGTATCAAATAACGTACCTGTCGTTTGTCGATAGATACCACTGCCCAAACCAGAAAACATGCAATCGCAAAAATGAGTGTATTTTTCCTAAGCGCCACGGCCATTGCCATTCCCAGACCCGCTGACAGCAGCTTAAGCCATGAGGGCTTTACAGAGTATTCCAACAGCATCCACATGACAAACAGGCTAAGCGCAATGCTTGGAATCTCCCCATACATATTATTTATATAAAAAAAATAAGGGAAGCAAAAAAGCATCAACAGGCACCAGAAAATCCTTGTTCGGACAGATAGGAAGCTTCTCTTCATCACCATATAACCGGATATCAGGGACAATGCCATAAAAGGCATATATAAACATTGTATCACCATCTCATTCGCTCCGGGGACCACCCTCAGGATCACCTCCATGAAGAGTACGAGTCCGGACTGAAATGGCCATAAGGACATATAAGAACCCGTAGGCGCAATAGGAAGCAGATCATGATCCCTCGCGCGGCAGGCAATGTTATATACAGCAAGCGCATCACTCTGCGGCAGACTGAACGAATTGACGATCCACCATCCGGAAAACAGCATGATCGCAAAAAAGACCAGCAGAATCCCTGTCATTCGCGCTGTTTTCCCGCATCTTTCCATAAAGTACGCTAGTATCCAGAGTACCCCCCCCCAATCGTGCAGCCCACAATATCCTGTGCGATCCGCCGTATGCCATTTACTTCCAGTGTATACCCGTCTGAGGAATATAAAAAAGAGGTGATCGCCAAAAATAGTAAAAAAACCAGGGCGCATCCATATATAACTTTTTTCGCGCTGATGATCAATCCATTCTTCATGTGCATATCCATCCTTTTGTTTTTGTCTGCATGTTCAGCCTTTCCCATATCCCACTTCTGCGCCGCCAAATCCTCTTGCCTGTTTTAAGATACAACGGCAAAATTTAACCCCGGTGAATCTCTCCACCGAGGTTTCACAAGCAGCACAGCCGCCGCCTCGCAGCGCTACAAGGATTCGAACCTTGAAATGACGGAGTCAGAGTCCGTTGCCTTACCGTTTGGCGATAGCGCTATCTGCATTACTTGATGTATTATACACGAAGTATTTCCAGTTTGCAATACTTTTTATGCAAAAAATATATATTTTGGTAACAGTTCAGCCATGGAATGATTCACAAGCTGTGCGTGGGTGCTTGCACACTAAGCACTGATCGCGAATCATTCCATGAGCGGAGCTCCCTCAAATGAAGCCCAAATGGACTCTCGCGGCATTCGCCAATTGTTCGTGCAAGCACGACCGCTTGGCTCATTGCCCGCGGAAGTAAAAGATGAGCCGCAAAGCGGCGACGGATGCGAAGCAGACGCTGAGGAGGGGGCCTGCCCACCTCGTTAGGGATGTGAAGGCTGAACTGTTACTATATTTTCGGTAACAGTCAAGCCCGTGCGAAAGCTACAGCAAGCCTTTCGCACGGGCTTTTATCTGCTTCCCTTTACACCTCGAAGATCAGGTCCCCATAAGTAGGGATGGGCCATACATCCTTATCCACCAGCATTTCCAGTTCATCCACGGGCGCTCTTAACTCTCCCATGGCGGCAAACACCACATCCTTGTAGAAGAATGCCTGCTCCTTGGCATCGCCCATGGCCGCCGCTTCCTTCTCCACTTTCTCCAGCTTCACAAGCGCCGCCTTGGCCTCCGCCAGTTTCGCGGATACCTGGTTCAGCAGTTCCGCCTGCACGCTGGTGTCAGCGCCGGCCTCTTTCACAGCGATCACCGTGTCCGCCAGGGACTTTGTATATTTGATCACGGCGGGCAGGATCTGTTTCTTAGCCATATCGATCATGGTCAGGGCCTCGATATTGATGGATTTGGAATAAGTCTCATATGTAACTTCCTCGCGGGACTCCAGTTCCACCCTGGTGAAAATGCCGAACTTTTCGAACAGCTTCACAGCCTTGTCGGTGGTCAGGGTAGCCGCCGCCTCCACCATGGATTTGATGTTGGGCAGGCCGCGCCTTGCCGCTTCCTTTACCCACTCCTCGGAATAGCCGTCGCCGTTGAATACGATCCGCTGGTGCTTCGTCATATATTCCTTGATCAGGTCATGCACTGCCAGTTCGAAATCATCTGCTTTCTCCAGCACATCCGCCGCTTCGCAGAAAGCTTCCGCCACAATGGCGTTGAGGATCGTGTTGGGGCTGCCGATGGAATCCGCGCTTCCCACCATACGGAACTCGAATTTATTTCCGGTAAAGGCAAAGGGTGATGTCCTGTTACGATCCGTCGCGTCTTTTTCCAGGTCAGTCAGCGTGGAAACACCGGTCTCCAGCTTGCCGCCCTCCAACAAGTGAGCCGCCTCGCCGGTCTCCACCAGCTGCTTTACCACATCCTCCAGCTGTTCGCCAAGGAACATGGAAATGATTGCGGGAGGAGCCTCGTTAGCGCCCAGTCTGTGATCGTTTCCCACATCCGCAGCGCTCTGACGGAGCAGGTCAGCGTGGGTATCCACCGCTTTCATGATACATGCCAGCACCAACAGGAACTGTATATTTTCATTGGGCGTATCACCGGGATCCAACAGGTTCACGCCATTGTCAGTGCCAAGGGACCAGTTGTCATGCTTACCGGAACCGTTCACGCCCGCGAAAGGCTTCTCATGGAGCAGGCAGGTCAGACCATGGCGTCCTGCCACTTTCTTCATGGTCTCCATGACCAGCTGGTTATGGTCTACCGCGATATTCGCCGTCTCATAGATGGGCGCCAGTTCATGCTGCGCGGGAGCCACCTCATTATGCTGGGTCTTGGCAGTCACGCCCAGCTTCCACAGTTCGATGTTCAGGTCTTTCATATAGGAGCCGATCCGCTCCCGGATCGTACCGAAGTAATGATCCTCCAGTTCCTGCCCCTTGGGAGCCGGTGCGCCAAACAAGGTACGCCCGGTAAAGATCAGGTCTTCACGCTGTAAATATTTCGCCCTGTCCACCAGGAAATATTCCTGCTCGGGGCCTACGCTCGCCACCACCTTGGTAGCCTCGGTGTTGCCGAAAAGCCTCACGATACGGAGCGCCTGCTGGCTTACGGCCTCCATGGAGCGCAGCAAGGGCGTCTTTTTATCCAGCGCCTCACCGGTATAGGAGCAGAACGCGGTAGGAATGCAGAGGATCACGCCCACGGCATCCTCTTTCAAAAAGGCGGGGGATGTGATATCCCACACGGTATAGCCTCTTGCCTCGAAAGTAGCCCTCAGTCCGCCGGAGGGGAAAGATGACGCGTCCGGCTCGCCCTTGATCAGTTCCTTGCCGGAGAACTCCATGAGCATCCTGCCCTCATCATCGGGATGGGTCACAAAGGCGTCATGTTTCTCCGCAGTGATCCCTGTCAGCGGCTGGAACCAATGTGTAAAATGGGTCGCGCCGTTCTCCACCGCCCAGTCTTTCATGGCTTTCGCTACCACATCCGCCGCAGCGGGGGACAATTCGCCTCCCTGCTCCATGATCTTCTTCACTTCTTTGTATACGCTTCTGGGCAGCCTCTCCTTCATTTTGCCAAGGGTAAATACTTTACTGGCAAAGATCTCTTCCACATTTAATACTTCACTCATTTTTATTCTCCCTTTCCTGTTGCACTATATGACACATCGGCGCACGGATGTTCACGCGCACTCTCTGCAAAAAAAGAGTCCCAAAGTAAACCTGTGTTACTTGGAACTTCTTCGTTCATAAGATACCGATGTGCAGAAGCGCCATGATAATGTGACTGACGCTTCGTTTTCTCTAACATAACCCACTTTTCCCTAAAATGCAATACCTAAATTATATTTTTCATAAAATTTTTTTGCAACAGTTCAGAGTTTAAGCCTTTTTCGGATCAAGGAACTGATAAAGACCAGGCCGTTTACCGCCCCGCACAAAAACCACATGATCTCATTGTAAAGCTGCCTGTTGTTGGATTCAGAGATCATCAGATAGATCATCGTGCCCAGACAGGTGAGCATCGGAACGAACACACAGGGATCTGCTGGCGTTTTCCTTACGCATTCCCTGACGCAGCTGAAGACCAGCATGAGCAGTATAAAATAAAAATAGGAGGTGCATATCATACTGTACCGCCAATAACGATCCCCATAGGGAGAAACCCAGTCCCAGACAAGATCGTTTTCCGCTTTTTCAGAAAGCATAAAGTCGCTGCTGCCAAGCAGCCCGCTGGCAAAATTATTTTTTGCTTTCGCCGTGATATGGGACAGGTTTACAAACTCACGCATATTTTCCCTGATATACTGTCTTGTGTACTCCTCACGGGCTTCCATCCCATAAAGCGACATCATCCCGTTCACATACTCCTCACCGGAGACCCAGTCCCCACTGCCTTTCAGTCCCACCGCGATCCAGTAGCTGAAAGTAGGCTGGCCGATGGATTCCACCAGTTCAGGATCGGACCACCCGTCCACCCAGGATCCCGTTATGCCGATCACACCTGCCACCAATGCCGCCATAACAAAGTTCTTCCAAATATGCCTGTCTCTTCGAAACAGGATCACAAAGAGCAGCACCGCGATCACGCAGATGACTATCGTCGGTTTCAGGGCACAGCCAATGCCCCAGACAAGTCCCGCGCCTGTCAGCTTCAGCCAATAAAGCGCTCCTTTATGCTCTCCCCCGTCCGCTTTCAGCCAGATCACAAATCCCAGGATGCCGAAGCACAGACTGAGGGAATCCGTATATAATACCCTGCTCTGTCCCACCACCGGCAATGTGGCCGCCATCATTCCCATTCCCAGCCACCCGGCGGCATAACTGCCGCTGTGGGCCTTGCGGCACACATAAAAGGTGCAGATCATGGTGATGATGACCTGTACCACATTCAGGAACATCCCCGCCCAATATGGGTTGGAAAGTCCGAGAAGCTTTCCCAGCTTCAATTCCTGTGCTATCACCAGCATGGGGATGATATTGTTCTTGCATTTGGCAAAATACGCCCAGTTCATGGTGTCGTTCAGTCCTGCCATGTATTCCGCGCCCTGCACCACGCTGCCCCAGTCCCCTACCGGCTCTGTCCCATCCATGGCGCATAGGGCGAACAATCCCACTCCGTAGGCCACGAGAAAGGCAGGAAACAGGAAACGGTGATTTTTTTCCAAAAATCCGCTGATCCTGATGCCTCCCAGAAAGACACAGGTGACTGCCACTGTCCAAAACAGGGGCAGGACGATCATCTTACCCGCAGGCAGATTGTTTTGCGTATCCGGGATGCAGATCAGCAGGATCGCTCCTGATTCCACCGCGAACAGGGCAAGTATGAATTTATACAGCTTATCTTCCATCTGCTTCCTCATCCCGATCCTACCTTTCCCCGCGCAAAGTTATGCTTTCCCCGCTTCCGCGCGGAGCAGATCATATACTTCCGGCTCCTTTGACAGTTTCAGCCATATCCTCTGTCTGGAATGGGGGCAGCTGTCCACCGCACTGCCTTCTTCCTCATACATCTCTTCCACAGCCGCCGCCACGTTTCTCCCATCCGGCTTCATGATCTCTATGCGGTCTCCCACGGAAAATTTGTTTTTCTGCTCGATCCCCGCCAGGCCGTCTTTTTTCTCATCCACGATCCCCAGATATCTGTAATCGTTGATATAGGTGCTGCTGTCGTATATCTGGGTGTTTTCATCCGGTTTCCCGAAATAAAATCCGGTAGTGTACTGCCTGTGGGTACACTTCCCGATCTCTTCCCGGTACCACTCCATATTGTTCCGGTATGTCTCCTCCGAAGCAAGGCAGTCATCGATGGCCCTGCGGTATGTCCTTGCCACTGTGGCCACATAGAGTGCCGTCTTCATCCGCCCCTCCACCTTCAGGCTGTCAATGCCCGCATTCATCAGTTCCGGCAGGTGTTCGATCATGCAGAGATCCTTGGAATTAAAGAGAAAGGTTCCCCGCTCATTTTCATACACCGGCAGGTATTCCCCGGGCCTGGTCTCCTCCACCACCGCGTACTTCCAGCGGCAGGGATGGGTACAGGCTCCCTGATTGGCGTCCCGCCCGGTAAAGTAATTGCTCAGAAGGCACCTGCCTGAATAGGAGATGCACATGGCGCCATGGACAAAACTTTCTATCTCCATCTCCGGCGGGATGCGTTCCCTGATGGTGCGCAGTTCTTCCAGGGACAGTTCCCTGGCGCTGACCACCCGTTTCGCGCCCAGCTTCCACCAGAATAAATAAGTTTCATAGTTGGTGTTGTTGGCCTGGGTGGAAATATGGATCTCCGCCTGAGGCCATACCTCTTTGGCTATGGTGAACATACCGGGATCGGAGATGATCAGCGCATCGCAGCGTTCCGGTTCCATATCCCGCAGTTTGGCGAAATATTCCCTGGCTCCCGCCAGGTCGTCATTGTGGGCCAGAATGTTGGCCGTCACATACACTTTCACCCCATGGGCATGGGCGAAAGCGATCCCCTCCGCCATCTCCTCATGGGAAAAATTCTTTGCTTTGGCACGCAGGCCGAAAGCTTCCCCGCCAATGTAGACCGCATCCGCGCCGAAGATCACCGCGGTCTTCAGCACTTCCAGACTGCTGGCAGGTATCAATAGTTCAGGTTTTCTTTTATATGCAGGGCCCATACCATACTCCATTCGCATTTCAAAAATTACAAGACAAGACTTCACCTTTTTACACTCAGCGTCACTCCGTCTCCCACAGGAAGGATCACCGTTTCCAGCCGGGGATGGCGCTTTAACTCATACAGATACTCCCGCATCCGGGCATGGATGGTACGGTTCCTCCTGGCCACGGCAAACCGGGATTCCATGATATCCCCGTCCTGCAGCACATTGTCGGACACCAGCAGGCCGCCTGCCGCCAGCAGCCGCAGGATATCAGGCAGGAAACAGATATATTGTCCCTTGGCCGCATCCATGAAAATAAAATCATACGCAGGATCCAGCGTCCTCAGGATCTCTGCCGCGTCGCCCTCCAGAAGCGTGATCTTCTCCTCCCGCCCCGCCCGCCGGAAATTCTCTTTCGCCACAGGAATCCGCTTTTCATACTTCTCAATGGTAGTGATATGGCAGTCCTCCGGCGCATACTCGCTCATCAGCAGCGCAGAAAAGCCGACAGCAGTCCCGACCTCCAGAATGCTCTTCGGCTTTGAAAGTTCCAGCAGGAATCTCAGCAGGCTCTGCATAGGTTTCCGTATGATGGGAACCTGCATCTCCCTGGCGCTTTTCTCTATTTCATCCAGAAAAGGAGTATTGCCTTTATCAAAGGAATCGATAAAGGCAGCCATTCTCTCGTCAATTATCATCTGAATTCTCCAGGCTGATATCCGTCAGCCCACTCTATCTTCCCGCCGATGACCCTTCCGTTGATTCCGCCGGTTTCTCCGTAGCATCCGCCATGGCTTCCATCATTTCCTCCACGGTCATGGATGTGCTCAGTTCAAAGGTGCCCGGTCCCACATCTTTCTGGAATTCCGACAGATAATACTGTATCACGAAAAGTTTCCCGTCCCTGACCAGTCCCTTGGTCTCGAACAGTTCCCCGATATCGGCGACCGACATATCCTCGGTGATGGATACGGTAATGCTCCTTCCCTCCCCCGCGGAAACCGCCGGTTCCGTGAAAATGCGGTAGCCGTAGTCATAGGCCAGCATGGCTCCGTTGTATATGATATGGATGGCGAACAAAACCACGCAAACCCTGAATATAGCGCCAAACACAGCGCCGATCACGCTCCATGTACTTGTTTTCATAATAATAACCATGCCTTTCCGCAACCTGCGTATGTCAGTCAAAGTCTATCGCCTCTGTGACCTGCATGTTCGCTCTCTGTATCATCCTGCAAAAAGCAAGTTCCGCCGCAAGGAAATCATCCACCAGCGGATTTTCCCGGAAATCCTCGTAATCTCTTTCAAACTGGTCTGTCTTGTGAAAGTCCGTGTCCGCGCTGGCCTGCAGTTCATAATTGCGCTTTCGGTAATCATCGATCTGCGCTTTCAGTTCCGGATCCTGCCTGACCTTGTCCCGTTCCCGTGCGTAGTTCTGATAAGTTTCCGTATTTTTGATAGCCGTGATATACGCGCTCACAGCGCCGTCTAATTCATTCATGTCTACACCCCCTGCGTTCTTCAGCACGCATACCAATCCCACGGAACCATTCGGTTCCGGGAAGAATCGCCACAGGCGATTCTTTTCTCCTTCAGACTTCCATGATGATCGGTAATATCATCGGGCGTCTCTTGGTCTTCTTCCATACATAATCACTGAGGGAATCCTTTGTGGCGCTCTTTAATTTTCCCCAGTCACTGATGCCTCTGTCAAGGCATTTCTGCAGCGCCTCATCCACGGTCTGTCTGGCCTCTTCAATGAGTTCGTCCGATTCTTTCACATAGACGAAGCCCCTGGAGACGATATCCGGCCCCGCTGCCAGCTGACCGCTGGCCCGGTCAAGGCTCATGACCACGATCATGATGCCGTCCTCCGCCAGATGCTGGCGGTCACGCAGCACCACATTTCCCACGTCTCCCACGCCCAGTCCATCCACCAGAATGGCTCCCACGGGAACCTTGCCTGTGACCTCCGCGTCATTGCTGTCCAGTTCCAGCACATCGCCGGAGGAAAGGATGAACACATTCTCTTTATCCATGCCAAGGCTCTGAGCAATCTTCGCCTGGGCTTTCAGGTGCTTGTACTCACCGTGGACAGGAATCGCGTACTTGGGACGGATCAGGGTGTAGATCAGCTTGATCTCCTCCTGACAGGCATGTCCGGACACATGAGCATCCTGGAATATCACATCCGCGCCCTTGCGCAGCAGTTCATTGATCACTTTCGTCACGGATTTCTCATTGCCGGGAATGGGATTGGAAGAAAAGATGACCGTATCTCCCGCTCCCACGGTGATCCTGCGGTGCATCCCGTTGGCCATCCGGCTCAGTGCAGCCATGCTCTCCCCCTGGCTTCCGGTGGTTATGATGACCTGCTGCTCGTCAGGGTAATTCTTCATCTGCTCGATCTCCACCAGAGTATCCTCAGGAATGCTTATGCACTCCAGATTCCTTGCGGTCTCTATGATATTGACCATGCTCCTGCCTTCCACGGAGACTTTCCTGCCGAACTTATACGCCGTGTTGATGATCTGCTGCACACGGTCCACATTGGAGGCAAAGGTAGCCACAAATATCCTTGTATTCTTATGTTCCTCAAACAAAGTGTCAAAAGTCTTGCCCACGGTCCTCTCCGAGGGCGTAAAGCCGGGACGCTCGGCGTTGGTGGAATCGCACATCAGCGCCAGCACGCCTTTTTTCCCAAGTTCCGCGAAACGCTGCAGATCGATGGCGTCACCGAACACAGGCGTGTAATCCACCTTAAAGTCGCCCGTATGCACCACCACGCCCGCAGGGGAATAGATCGCCAGCGCCGCTGCATCCACGATACTGTGATTGGTCTTGATGAATTCGATCCGGAACTGTCCCAGATTGATGGACTGTCCGAATTTTACCACTTTCCTTTTGGTGCCCTTCACCAGATTATGCTCTTTCAGCTTGTTCTCGATAATGCCCATGGTAAGGCGCGTAGCGTAAACGGGCACGTTGATCTCACGGAGCACATAGGGCAGCGCACCGATATGATCTTCATGTCCGTGGGTGATCACAAAACCTTTCACCTTGTCAATGTGGTCTTTCAGATACGTCACATCCGGAATCACCAGATCGATCCCCAGCATATCGTCCGCGGGAAAAGAAAGTCCACAGTCCACCACAACAATACTGTCCTCATACTCGAAAGCAGTAATGTTCAGGCCAATCTGCTCCAGACCGCCTAAAGGTATGACCTTCAGCTTGGAGCCGTCGTTATTCTCTTTTTTCTTCAATGAAATCTCCTCCACATTCTTTACAGACGCCGTAGAGTTTTACCTCATGGTCCACGATCGAAAATCCGGTGGTTGCAGTGATCTTCTCCTCCAGCTCCTCCAGCAGATCATCCCGGAAAGAGATCACTTTGCCGCATTTCATACAGATCAGATGATGATGATGGTGCTTTTGCTCACACTCCGAAGCCGTCCCCATCTCATAGCGCACAAAACCATCATCAAAATTGATCCGGTCAACCAGACGCAACTCATTCAACAGCTGTATTGTTCTATAAACAGTAGCCAGCCCGATATCGGGGCAGCCCACTTTTACAAGCTCAAATATTTCTTCCGCAGTCAGATGTTCCTCAGGGCACGACGCGACCGCCTCCAGCACCATAAGCCTCTGCTTCGTCACTTTCAGCCCTCTGCTCTTTAACAACTGTTTAAACGCTTCCCTGTCTACCGCCATATGCCTGCTCCGTTCAATCCCGAACGAACTCCACATCCTCCAGCATATTTTCAAACACACCGGCCACAGCCGCAAGTTCATCATCATCGGAAACGATGGTAAAGATGCTCTCCTCCTCGCCGTCCTTGGAAATATCCTTTAAGATCAGGGCCTCTCCATCGCCCTCCTCAAAATCAGTCACAAGGATATAGTCGGAGCCGTTGATCCTGGTCTGCTCCAACACATAAAAATCTACCGGATCCTGTCCACCCGGATTAAAGGTGATCTTCTCTAATTTCGCCATATCGTTTTCGCGCCTTTCTCTTTCAGGCTTCATTCTTCCGCCGGTCAAGGTATCCCTGCAGGATAAAGACTGCCGCGATCATATCCACGTAGTTCTTCCGGTCTTCCCTGCGCACTCCCGTTTCCATCATGGTCTTTTCAGCCGCCACGGTAGTCAGCCTCTCGTCCCATAACGTAACAGGCAGACCTGTCCTGCGCTCCAGGCTTTCTTTAAATCCATTGGTCAGTTCCACCCTGATGCCTTCCGTGCCGTTCATATGCTTCGGAAGCCCCAGAACGATCTCAGTGACACCATATTCCACGATCAGTTCCTCAATCCTCGCCAGCGTCTGGCGCAGCTTATCCTCCCTCTTGCGGCGGATGATCTCAATACCTTGCGCCGTCACAAGCAGGCTGTCGCTGATAGCGACACCCACAGTCTTAGAACCAAAATCCAGACCCATGATCCGCATGAAAGCACCTCCTGTTCCAGTTCCGCTACTTCCAGTCCTTTGCGTGGATATACTCTGTCAGAAGTTCCTCCACCAGTTCATCGCGTTCCACTTTCATGATCAGGCTGCGGGCATTCTTATGGCTGGTGATATAAGTAGGATCGCCGCTCATAATGTATCCTACGATCTGGTTTACCGGATTGTACCCTTTTTCCGTCAATGCCTCGTATACGGTAGACAGCACCACTCTCACCCCTGTCTCAGGTTCTGTCTCCACTTTAAAATACTGTGTATTTCCTAAATCCTGCATATCGCCCTTATTCTCCCGTCAAAAAAATACTCTGCTGCTACCTATATTACCTCATTTGTATTTAAAATTCAAGTAACTATTCAGAACCCGTCTCGAAAACACTCCGCGTTCCCCGGTATCATATCAGGATCTCTTCTGTCAGCTGCTTTTGGAAACGTACTGTTACAGTATCATTGGCATGCAGTTCCGATGTCTTGGGCACTGCCGCCTTTACATAATCCCTGGTGTGGCCGATCAGCCAGGTGATTCCCCCGATCTCCTTTTCCTCTTCCAGAAGTACTTCTGCCTCGCTGCCTATGTAATATCTGCGAAACTCTGCGGACTGCCGTTTCTCCATGGCCAGCAGCGCATTGCTGCGCTGTATCCTGATCTGCTCCGGCACCTGTCCCGGCATGGACGCTGCAGCCGTGCCCTCCCGCCTGGAATACTTGAACACATGCATCTCATAAAAGCCCACCTTTTCCAGAAAGCATTCCGTCTCCCGAAATTCCTCCTCTGTTTCACCGGGAAAGCCTACGATCACATCCGTGGTGATGGCGGGATGGGAAAAATATTTCCTCAGGCGCTCCACTCCGGTATAGTATTCCCCACTGGTGTAGTGTCTATTCATCCGTTTCAGCACCGTATCGCTGCCGCTCTGGAGAGAAAGATGAAAATGAGGGCAGAGCTTCGGCATCCTGCCAAGCCGCCTGGCCGTCTCCTCTGTCACGATCCGAGGTTCCAGGGAACCCAGGCGGATCCGCTCCAGCCCCTCTATGGCATGGATCTGTTCTACCAGGCCGATCAGGCCGCTTTCGCCGGAATATGCCCTTTTCCCCTGCAGATCGATGCCGTAGGAACTGATATGGATACCCGTCAGCACTACCTCCTTATATCCCGCTGCCACCAGACCCCGGATCTCGTTCATCACATCCTCCTGTCTCCTGCTTCGCACCCTGCCCCTGGCATAGGGGATGGCGCAATAGGAGCAGAACTGGTTGCAGCCGTCCTGGATCTTGATGTAGGCCCTGGTATGCTCCGCGGTCTGTTTCAGCGTCACTTCCTCGTATTCATCCGTGTGGCCGATGTCCAGTATGGTAGTGCCATGGAGAGTCTTGTCCGGCTGCAATATCCCCGGCGCGTTCTTATCCTGCGGCGGGGAAGCCTGTCCACGGAAGGCATCCCCCCTCCCCGCCAGAAACTCCTCCAGGATCACGGCAATATCCTTTTTCCGGTTATTGCCGATGGCCAGGTCGATGCTGTCGTCTCTTCCGATCGTATCCTGTCCTGTCTGGACATAGCATCCCACCGCCACTACAACGGCATCGGGATTGATCTGTTTCGCCCGATGGAGCATCTGCCTGCTCTTTCTGTCGGCGATATTGGTGACGGTACAGGTATTGACGATATAAATGTCCGCAGGCTGATCAAAAGGCACAATATGATAACCCTTTTCCTGTAATATTTGTTGCATTACGTCTATCTCATAGGAATTGACTTTGCACCCCAGGTTATGCAATGCTACATTTTTCATAGGATTCCTCACTTTTTTTGTACGGCTTTTACCTTGACTTTTATCTCCCCAGCCATTAATATGTAGTCAAAGATATGACAAAGACAAGGAGGTAACAAGCATGAAGACAGTTCAGATATCTTTAAATTCCATTGACAAGGTCAAGTCCTTCGTAAACGACATCACCAAGTTCGACTATGATTTTGATCTGGTATCCGGCAGATATGTTATTGACGCTAAGTCTATCATGGGGATCTTCAGTCTGGATCTCTCCAAGCCCATCGACTTGAACATCCATGCGGAAGATGGAACAGATGAGGTTCTGGAAGTTCTGAAGCCCTACACCATATAAGATCCGCGCGATCGTCCATATAACAGCAGAAAAGGCTCAAAGAGCACCGTTTCTTTGAGCCCTTTTTAATGATTCCGTAACCTATTCCACAACGATCAACTCATCCGTTTCCAGCGCGGTCCTGACCATCTCCTCTATCTTTTCATCCAGATGATGCTCATGACGGCGTATCACATTCAGATTCGGCTTGGTCACGGGATGTTTCGCCACAAAGATCGTACAGCAGTCCTCGAAAGGCTGTATGGATGTCTCATAAGTGCCGATCTTCTCGGATACCTCCACGATCTCCTGCTTGTCAAATCCGATCAGCGGACGATACACGGGCAGTTCGCACACCTCGTTGGTGGCGACCAGGGAATGCATGGTCTGGGAAGCCACCTGCCCGATACTCTCGCCGGTGACCAGCCCCAAGCACTCCGTTTGCTTTGCAATGTGCTCCGCGATCCGCATCATGTAACGGCGCATGATGATGGTCAGTTCCTCGTGGGGACATTTCTCATAGATATAAAGCTGGATGTCCGTAAAATTGATCACATGCAGGTAGATGGGGCCCACATACCGTGACACGATCCTGGCCAGATCCACCACTTTCTGCTTTGCCCGCTCGCTGGTGTAGGGCGGCGCATGGAAATACACCGCGTCGATCTTCACGCCCCTCTTCGCTATCATATAGCCCGCCACAGGCGAGTCGATGCCCCCCGACAGCAGCAGCATCGCTTTCCCGCCTGTGCCCACCGGCATTCCTCCGGGGCCGGGAATGATCTCGGAATAAATATAGATCTTCTCACGGATCTCAATATTTAACAGGATATCGGGGGCGTGGACATCCACCCGCATCTCGGGATAAGCGTTTAAGATGAACTCTCCCAGATCCCTGTTGATCTCCATGGATTCTTTGGGATAGTTCTTGCGGGCTCGTCTGGCCTGTACTTTGAAAGTCTTATCCCTGTCGGGATACACATCTGCCAGATATGTGACAACTGTGTCACATAATTTCTCAAAGCCCTCGTCCTCCACATACACGACCGGACAGATGCCGGAGATCCCGAAAACACGCTGCAGGTGTTCCACCACTTCATCGTAGTCAAATTCGCTTTCCGCATCCACATAGATCCGTCCCTGAGTCTTATGGATCAGGAATCTCCCCTCACACTTTTTCAGGGCAAACTTGATCTGATGGATCAGGGCGTCCTCGAACAGATACCTGTTCCGTCCCTTAATGCCGATCTCGGCGTATTTTATCAAAAACGCGGTAAATTTCATTGTAAGTGCCTTTCTGCTAATGCCTCGTATATTTCCTCAACATGGGAATTTTATCATACAATGTCTGTAATGTATAGTACAATTCTTCTTCCGTGGTATAAACGGAAAAACTGAAGCGGATGGTAGACTCCAGCCGGGACTTATCCGCGCCGATGGCTTTCAGGGTGGCAGAGGGCTGGGGCTTGCGCGCCGCGCAGGCGCTTCCCGCGGAGACATAGATCTCCTTTTCCTCCAAAGCATGGAGCAGTACCTCGCTGCGGACGCCCGCAAAGGAAACGCTGACGATATGGGGCGCCGTTCCCTCCCCGTCGGGCTTTCCGGGAAGCAGTCCGTTGACCGTCACTCCCTCCAGCTTCCTGACGCCGTCCATAAAGTATTTCTTACAGCGGTACAGATGCGCCATATCCTCATCATAATGCTGGTAGAGGAGTTCCGCCGCCTTTGCCAGTCCCGCTGCGCCGGGCACATTGTCCGTGCCGGAACGCATGTTCTGCTGCTGCCCGCCGCCGTGGAACAGGGGCTGTATCCTTACTTTCTCGCCCACATACAGCACGCCGATGCCCTTAGGGCCGTGGATCTTGTGACCGCTGACGGACAACAGGTCGATCTTCATCTTCCTGGGATAGATCCCGGCTTTGCCGAAGCCTTGCACCGCGTCCACATGGAACAGGATATTGGGGTTGGCCTTCTTGATCAATGTTCCTGCCTCCTCCACCGGCTGCAGGGATCCGATTTCATTGTTTGTGTGCATGATGGACACCAGGGTCGTGTCCTGGGTGATCGCCCGCTGTAAATCTTCCAATGATATCTGCCCATAGCCGTTCACCGGCAGGTATGTCACGCGATATCCCTGGCTCTCCAGATAGCGCATGGTCTGCAGGACCGCAGGATGCTCGATCTGAGTGGTGATCAGATGGTTGCCCCGCCTTCTGTTTGCTGTGGCACAGCCGATCAGCGCCATATTGTCTGATTCCGTTCCCCCGGAGGTGAAAAAGATCTCCTTTTCATTCACTTTCATGATACGCGCCAGGATCTCCTTCGCATAGCGCAGGTAATTTTCCGCCTGCATCCCCTTTATATGAAGGCTGGAAGGATTTCCGTATTCTTCGCACATTATCTTCGTCATCAATTCCGCGACTTCGGGGAACACCCGCGTGGTGGCGGAATTGTCCAGATACACTTCCATTTTGATTCCCCCTTTTTACTAACTGTGACTTTGCAGAGCCGACCCCTTTTGCAGGGTTGCGCCTTTACAGGGCAGCCCCTGAAAACCGTTGGTTTTCAGGGGTCGCTTCGCTCGTCAGATGTCCGGGCGATCACCTGCTCGTGGGAGCACGGCAGGTGATCATCCGGGCATCTGACTCTGCCCTTTACGAATAGTATATGCTATTTGCCCTCCAGGCGGTACATGATCCAGGAAAGTACTGTCATACCGGCTGTCTCCGTCCTTAGGATCCTCTTTCCCAGAGTGATGGGGACGATCCCGTTGTCCGCAGCCAGCTGGATCTCCGCCTCCTCAAATCCTCCCTCTGGGCCGATAAAAAGGGCGATATCCTGTCCCGCCCGGAGTGCGTCGATCCGTTCCCGCGTCTGTTCCATGCCCTCCGCCAGTTCATAAGGAATCAGCTTGACATCCATATCCGCCGCCAGCTTTACGGCCCGGGCAAAGTCCATGACTTCCGCCACCTCCGGTATGATCCCTCTCCTGCTCTGTTTGGCGGCGGTCTGGGCAATGGCCTGCCATCTGGCGGTCTTAGCCGCCGCTTTCTTCTCATCCAGCCTTACCACGCACCGCCTTGCCGCCACGGGAATGACACGGTGCACGCCCAACTCCACGGCTTTCTGGATGATCAGTTCCATCTTGTCAGCTTTGGGGAGAGCCTGGAACAGATACACCCTGGAGGGCAGTTCCACGTTGTCCTCTTTCACAAAGCGAAGCTGACAGATTACTCTGTCCTCCTCGAAAGCCTCAACAGCACAGCGATACTCCTTTCCGTCCTGGCCGTTGCTCACGTTCAGTTCCTCGCCGGGCTTCATGCGGAGCACATTGCGGATGTGGTTTACATCGGTTCCCTGTATTATGACACGTTTGTCATGTATGTTGATCTGGGAGGGATCCACAAAAAACTGATACATACTTTCACCCTTTCCGTGCCGTCACGCTGACCCACTCGCCCTGATAAGTCACTTCCAGGATCTCAAGTCCGGCGGCCTCCACGGCATCCCGAACCGTCTGCTCCTTATCGTCGATGATCCCGGAAGTGATGTAGATCCCGCCGTGCTTTAACCGATCGACGATCACAGGCGTCAGAGGCACCAGCACATCCGCAAGGATATTTGCCACCACAATATCGTAGCGGCCATGACCCACTTTGTCCTGCACCGCTTTGTCTGTGATGATATTCCCGATCATCAGTTCAAAGCTGTCCCTTTCAATGCCGTTAGCCTCACAGTTCTGTGCCACCGCCTCGATAGCGCACTGATCCAGGTCAGTTCCCACCGCGTGCTTTGCCCCGAACATCAAAGAAAGGATGGCCAGGATCCCGCTGCCCGTTCCCACATCCAAAAGTTCCGTCTCCGGAGTAATGTGTTTCCGCAGCTGCCGGATGCACAGCTGGGTGGTCTCATGCATACCCGTCCCAAACGCGGTGCCGGGATCGATATGGAGAATCAGTTTGTCCTGATCGGAGGGCTTGATATCTTCCCAAGAAGGGATCACTAAAATATCATCGATATAAAACTGATGGAAATACTGCTTCCAGTTATTGATCCAGTCGATATCTTCCGTCTCATCCACCGTCACGGTTCCATCCCCGATATCGCAGAAAGCTTTCAAGTCCTCCAGTTCCGCCTCTACTCGCTCCAGCGCCTCTTCTACATCCAGTGTTTCGCCCTGTAGTTCAAGAGTTCCGTCCCCCTTTTTCTCCACGAAGAAATTCAGGTAAGCCATGCCGTCGTCCTCCGGCCCGTCAGGCAGGATGTCCACAAACATCTGCTCTTTCTCCAATGCGGTCAGGGGCACTTTGTCCTCGATCTGAGCGCCTTCCAGGCCAATATCGTAAAGGGCGCTGATAAGGATGTCCTCGGCCTCCGTGACCGTTTTAATGCGGAATCGGATCCATTTCATATCGCTGTGTTCCTCTCCTGTTCCATTTTCTCATGCATGGGATCTAGATCTTCCCGGCTGACATGTGAACTGTTCCTCATGTGATACTCGCACATTCCCAACACCATAAAAAGCAGCGGCGTACTCAGAACCTGTTGGAAGCTAATCAGGGAATTGATGCCATACATGGCAATGACCAGCATCCCCAGAGTCAATTTCCTGTAACGCTTCACACAGCTGATATAGATGCCCGCAAGAGCCACCGTGCCAAGTATCCCCATATCTACCAGCGCATTCAGCCACTCATTATGGGCATTGGCATAGATGGTCCCCGTCCAGAATCCTTCCGTGGGCGTCAGCTGAGACGCAGGCAGGGTGGAATAAATATACTCCGCAAAGCAATCCGGTCCGGCGCCCACCAGCTTCTGCCGGAATCCGCCCCGTACGAACCCTTGCCAGGCGAACCGCCACAGTCCGCCCCTGCCGCTGCCCCAGCCGTCTCCTCCGGGCATCCGCAGGGCGTATACGACCGCCAGTGCCATCACTGCCAGACCACCCGCAAACATCATTGCTGCTCCGGCTTTCTTTGCCGTACTTTGGGAGCATTTTCCGATCACGACCATCAGGATCAGGAATACCGCCCCTACGAACCACCATCCGTTCCAGGCCATCCTGTCCAGGCCGATGCCGTCCAAGGGCACCGTTGCCATTGCCGCCGTACCCAGCAATTTCACAATCTTCGCATATGCCGCCATCACCAGGCACATTCCCGATGCAAGGGCGAGGCCCCGCTGGAAGATTTTTTTATCCTTGAGACCATATAACAGGCTGACGCCGATACACACCGCCGCGATCAGGGGACCCGCGTCACTGCCCTGAATGCACAGGAGCACAAGTCCCATAATGCTCACCGTATAATGCAGCAGTAATTCCGGCTTCCCCTTACTCTTTAAAAAAAATGCCGCCGGAAATCCCAGCATGACACTGCAGAACCCACAGAACCAGTTGATGTTTCCTATGGTGGAGATCATATGGCTGTATTCCCAGCTTTTTTCATGAAAGGGCTGCATCACTCCAATCGGGTCGAAGCCCAGGCGGTGGGCAAGACCGATCAGGAACACCACCGCCAGAGCAGCCTCTCCCACATAAACCGGAACACAGCTTCCGTCACAGGATCTGGAGATAAAGAAATAAATCCCCACGAACATGCACTGTGACACAGCGCCCATGTACCATTCCGTATAGCCTGTCCAGGGAGTTTTGGCATAAGGGCTGCATAACGCCGAGACCAGTACCGCCCCTCCGTAAGCCAGCATACAGAGATCCATGATACTCAGCCTGGGAAAACGCCTTTTCCCACCAGCCAGGGAAATGATTCCACGGATCGCGGAAACCGCCAGCCATGCCCCCAGGCAGCTCAGTGTCACATTGCGGAACATTGCGTATTTGGTATCTCCCAGTTTCCAGTAGGTTCCTCCTGTGTAAAGGGGCAGCGCCGCCGTCAGGAATATGATATATAATTTGCAAAGCATATTGATAAAATCGTTCATTCCATCAGTATAACGCATTTGGGGTGGCTTGGGAAGTGCGATGAAAGAAAAAATATCATGGCAGCAAACGCCGCAGGATCCACACTACAGATCCTGCGGCGTTGCATATCACACGATAAAAGCAGTTCACTCATATCAATACTCAAATCCTTATAAATACACGCGGGAATCGTGTCATCAAAGACATACTGATTCGTACCTGCTTCATGTTCAAAATCATATACCATAACCGCCTTTTTCAGCGGATTGATGATCCAGTACTCACGCACCCCCGGTGCGCCGCTGCAGCCTTTTTCATTCAGCTTATCCTGATCGCATATCACCGAAATATCCGGCTCTACATAGTTAAACTCATCTTTCATCAGAAAAACTGCGAAAGGAGCCGCAAAGACCTGACAGGTTCCCTTTTTTCCCTGAATATAATTTTCTATCTTCCATGACAGCAGATGCAAGATTCTCTGATGATAGATATCATTTATTTCCAAAACTTCTTCTTCCTGCCACCGGAATCCTTAGTATCTTTCGGATCGTCCCCATTGCCCTGGCTCGTGGCATTCTTCGCGGCATGGAGGGAATCACCTGTCAGTTCGTCGAACTGGCGCAGCAGTTCTTTCGCCTCATGGCTCAGCTTGTCAGGCACCTGCACCACCAGCGTCACATAATGGTCGCCCCGAACGTCCCTGTTTCTCAAGGAGGGGACACCCTTACCCTTTAACCGGATTCTGGTGTCGGTCTGGGTACCGGCTTTCACGTCATAGATGACCTTGCCGTCCACAGTGTCGATCAATACCTCACCGCCAAGGGATGCCACCGCATAAGACATGGGTACGGTAGAATAAAGATCCATATCCTGCCTCTGGAAGATGGGATGGCGGCCTACAATGACCTCCACCAGCACATCACCCCTGGGGCCTCCGTTGACACCGGGGTCTCCCAGTCCGGGCTTACGGATAGACTGGCCGTTATCAATACCCGCAGGAATGTCCACGGAGTAGCGTTTCTTCATGGAAGTATATCCGGACCCGTAGCACTCAGGACACTTCTCCCTGATCACTTTACCGGTTCCCTGACAGTCGGGACATATTTTCACGCTTCTGGTAACGCCGAAAAAGGCGGTTTCCGTCACCACCGTCTGACCCTTGCCGCCGCACCTCTTACAGGTTTCGGGGCTGGTTCCCGGCCTTGCGCCGGAACCGTTACAGGTCTTACAGGTTTCCTTGACTGTCAGTTCGATCTCCTTATTGCAGCCGAACACCGCCTCCTCAAAGGTGATGCGGACAGTGGTGCGCAGATTGGCTCCTTTCATGGGGCCATTGCCGTGTGCCCTGCTGCTCCTGCCGCCTCCTCCAAAAAAGCTGCCGAACAGATCTCCGAAAATATCCTCGAAATCCATCCCGCTGAAATCGAATCCGCCGGCACCGCCAGCGCCGCCTTCAAAAGCAGCATGGCCGAACTGATCGTACTGCTTCCTCTTGTCAGGATCGCTGAGTACCGCATATGCCTCGGAAGCTTCCTTAAACTTTTTCTCGGCCTCGGCATCACCCGGATTCATATCCGGGTGATACTTTTTGGCCAGTCCGCGAAATGCCTTTTTAATCGTAGCATCATCTGCATTTTTATCAACGCCAAGGACCTCGTAATAGTCCCTTTTCTGCTCTGCCATACTTATACCTCGAGTTTATCTTAAACTTCCCTGAAGTCTCCGTCGATCACATCATCATCCGCGGAAGAGGACGCGCCGCCCATATCAGGTCCTGCTGCTCCGCTCATATCGGGACCTGCGCCGCCCTGCGCCTGCATATTCTCATACATCTTGGTGAAAAGCGTCTGCGCACTGTTGGTCAGTTTCTCTTTGGCCGCTTTCAGTTCATCCACTTCGCTGTCGCTCATTTCCTGATCCTTGGTCCTCTCCAGGATCGCTTTTACCGCATCCAGATCCGCCTGAACAGCAGCCTTGTCACTGTCGCCCAGCTTGTCGCCCACTTCCTCCAGTGCTTTCTCCGTCTGGAATACAAAGGAGTCAGCATCGTTTCTGGCCTCAATGGCTTCTTTCCGCTTCTTATCCTGTGCCTCGAACTCAGCCGCTTCCTTTACCGCCCTCTCGATCTCGTCATCGGACATATTGGAACCTGCGGTAATGGTGATGTGCTGCTCCTTTCCGGTGCCCAGATCCTTTGCGGATACGTTCACAATGCCGTTAGCGTCAATATCAAAAGTAACTTCAATCTGAGGCATACCTCTCCTTGCGGGAGGGATCCCATCCAGACGGAACTGTCCAAGGGACTTGTTATCTTTCGCGAACTGTCTC
Organism: Lachnospiraceae bacterium; assembly: GCA_023664345.1. GTDB lineage: Bacteria > Bacillota > Clostridia > Lachnospirales > Lachnospiraceae > Acetatifactor. Next base: position 222,904 of record JAMPFQ010000001.1, read on the forward strand.
TCACCCTGGACTACATTGATATCCACAGCGGTCTGATTGTCGGTCGCGGTGGAGAAGATCTGGCTCTGCTTTGCAGGGATCCTGGTATTTCTCTCGATCAGCCTGGTTGCCACGCCGCCCATGGTCTCAATGGACAGGGACAGAGGGGTGACATCCAGCAGCAGGATATCGCCTGCGCCCGCGTCACCTGCCAGCTTGCCGCCCTGCACGGAAGCGCCGATGGCCACGCACTCGTCAGGATTCAGGGATTTACTGGGCTCCTTGCCCGTGAGCGCCCTTACCTTATCCTGCACCGCGGGAATCCTGGTGGAACCGCCTACCAATAGTACCTGACCCAGATCCGCATTGGTAAGGCCCGCATCTTTCATAGCGTTCTGTACGGGGATCGCGGTCTTATCCACCAGATCCCTTGTCAGTTCGTCAAACTGCGCACGGGTCAGATTCATGTCAAAATGCTTGGGGCCTTCAGCCGTTGCAGTGATGAAAGGCAGGTTGATATTGGTGGTCATGGCGCTGGAAAGTTCTTTCTTTGCTTTCTCAGCCGCCTCTTTCAATCTCTGCATTGCCATCTTGTCGCCGGAAAGGTCTACGCCTTCCGCTTTCTTAAACTCAGACAGCATCCACTGGATGATCTTGTTATCAAAATCATCGCCGCCCAGATGGGTATCACCGTTGGTGGCAAGAACTTCGATCACGCCGTCGCCGATCTCAATGATGGAAACATCGAAAGTACCGCCGCCAAGGTCATATACCATGATCTTCTGCTCTTTTTCATTGTCCAGGCCATATGCCAGAGCCGCCGCGGTAGGCTCGTTGATGATACGTTTTACGTCCAGGCCCGCGATCTTGCCCGCATCCTTGGTTGCCTGACGCTGCGCGTCATTGAAATATGCGGGTACGGTGATGACCGCTTCCGTCACCTTTTCACCCAGGTAACTTTCCGCATCCGCTTTCAGTTTCTGCAGGATCATAGCGGAGATCTGCTGAGGGGAGTACTTCTTCTCGTCAATGGTACGTCCCCTGTCCGTACCCATATCCCTCTTAATGGAAGAGATGGTCTTCTCCGCGTTGGTAACTGCCTGGCGCTTTGCGGGCTCGCCCACAAGCCTCTCGCCCGTCTTTGTGAAAGCCACTACGGAAGGTGTGGTCCTTGCGCCCTCCGCATTTGCGATAACAGCAGGCTTGCCGCCCTCCATTACTGCCACACAACTGTTTGTTGTACCCAAGTCGATACCGATGATCTTACTCATTTTTATGCCTCCTCAATCTGTTTGTTCTTTTATTTATATTATATTTATTACCTTGCGAATGGTCAAAAAACGCTGTTCCTACTCCACAACGGAGACCATGGAGTGACGGACTACGCTGTCGTGGTAGGTATACCCTTTCTGGAGTTCCTGTGCCACCATGCCGGATCCGTACTCCTCGCTCTCTGTCTGCATCACCGCATTATGCAGGTTGGGATCGAATTCCTTTCCCACGGCCTCAATGGGCTTTACACCCATGTTTTCCAGTTCCGTGAGAAGCTGTTTGTAAACCCGGTTCATGCCGTCCACAAAAGGATCTTCCTGCTTTTCCTCCGGCACCGTGGCAAGGCCTCTCTCGAAATTATCCACAATGGGCAGGATCTTCTCGATCACGCTCTTGGCTCCGGTCTCAAACATGGCATGTTTTTCTTTCTCGGAGCGGTTGCGGAAATTTTCAAACTCGGCAAGCTGACGCTTTACCTTATCTTCCAGCTGCTCGATCTGCTCTTTGTAGGCGTCCGCTTTTTTGTCATGCTTCGCCTGCTTCTTTGCGGCTTTCTTCTCCGCCCTGCTCATGGGCGCCTCCTCTTTGGAAGTTTCCTCGGAAACTTCTTCCCCGGAAGAATCTTCTTCCGAAGCCTCCACCGCTGCCTCTTCTATGATCTCATCTGCCGCTGCTTCTTCTTCGGCGGCCTCCGCAGCTTTTGTCTCTTCCTTTTCCTGATCTGTCATGTTATCATTCCTTTCTATTCCAGTTCTGTCTCTGCATTTCAGCGCCCCTTGTTCTGCGCTTCCCGTTCCGAGACTGTTTTTCTGCTATCTATCTTGTTTCTCATTGTCTTTATATAGTTCATCCAGCTGTAACTGCAAAGACTTGAGAGTTCTGACAACCTTGTCATAATCCATTCTCTTGGGGCCCACGATGCCGATGGTCCCTTTCATGCCATCCCCCAGTTCATAGGAGGCAGTGACCACGCTGCAGTCCCTCATGCTCTGCACCGGGCTCTCCGATCCGATATAGACCTGGATTCCCGTATTTTCTCCCTCGCCTCCATTGTCCTGAAGAAGCGTGCCCAGCAACTGCTTTTCTTCAAATGCGTTGATCAGTTCGCTGGCTTTCTGATGATCCGCCAGTTCCGGATACCGCAGGATGTTGTTCGTTCCGCTGGTATAGATCTCCAGATCCTCCTCCGCCCGGATTGCCTCCGCCACTGCGTCGATCACTTCGCTGACGATGGCGCTGTGAATGCCGGCCTGCTGTTTCATGACAGCTATCATCGCCAGATTGATCTCATCAATGGACAGGCCGTTCAAATGGGTGTTCAGCAGGATGTTCAGCTTTAAAAGCGTCTCGTCGCTGATCTCCTCGTCCACGGAGAGGATATTGTTCTTGATCACATTCCCCTCTATGACAATGACTGCCAGGATCTGTCCCGCGTCCACCCGGGAAAGCTGGATGAATTTCAGCTTGTTCCGCTTTGCCTGGGGCGCGGAGATCATGGTGGCATACTGTGTATTCTGGGCAAGAGCCCTGACCACCTGCTTCAGCAGCGTCTCCATCTTGTCCTGACGCTCCACCAGCATTTCTTTCATCTCTACGACTTCCCGCTCCTTTTCCTCCATCATGGTATCCACATAGAGGCGGTAGCCCTTATCGGACGGAATCCGGCCTGCCGAAGTATGGGGCTGTAAGATATAACCCATTTCCTCCAGGTCGGCCATCTCGTTACGGATGGTAGCGGAACTTAAGTTCAGGTCGGTATACTTCGAAATGGTCCTGCTGCCCACTGGCTCTCCCGTTTCCAGATAGTTGCGGATCACTGCCTGAAGGATCTTCTTCTTTCTGTCGTCCAGTTCCATTTCCGTACCTCCCCTCCATGTTATTAGCACTCATCAAAAGGGAGTGCTAACATCCGCTAACCATAAAATATCACTTACCCCATATATTGTCAACCGATTTTCATAAAAATAAATCTAAAATAATTATTAAAAAGGACCCTGCCCGGGTCCTTTGGATAGTCGGCTAAACTTTCTCTTTGATATCATTCTCCACAAGATGTTACTTTGCTGACATATCCCGCCATTGACTCACTTGTCACCTTCTCACTTTTTTGTTTGGACATAATTTATTTTACTTTAAACTCTTTCAATTGCTCAAGAATCACATCATAGCCCTTTTCATCCATATCCCTAACAGCCAACATATATGTCATCAAATTATCTTTTTCTTTTTCGCTTAACAATTCTTCGTCCGCTAAAAAAAGCATTAAAAGCATCAATTCTTTCTTTTTTACTCTACCATTTACATTTTTTCTTTCATCCAGCCATAGTACATTCCTCCATGGTCTTTCCTGAATTATCATTGGTATCTTGGCTAATTGTCGAATTGAATCCTCAAGTCCTATGCCCTTCCTTTTCTTATATTCCATTATGGCTATTACAAACTGTGAAAGTGCAATTGGCCTAAATAATAAATTTCCACCATTTTTGCTCCTTAAATCTTTACTTAAAATCATTTCATCGCTTGACTTAACAAATTCATTTATAACAGGAATATTGCACATAAATAAATCCCAAAAATTTCTTATTTCCTCAATAAACTCTGTCACATCCTTATCTTCAGGTCTATATAATAAATATCTTTCTTTTTGAACTTTGTTCATGCCCTTTGCTTTAGCATATTCATCAAAAAGATACTTATTGACTTCATATAATGTTAAAATAGAAGTAAACGCCAATCCGTTTTGAGATGGTATGCTCTTATTTTTAGAATCAATCAATCTACTTCCCGAAAAAAGAATATGATTTTCTGCCATCTCCCTAGTCGCAATAGCAACAACATCATCTTCGTCAAGTGCAATGATTTCATTATCATTTACTCGCTTTGCTCTTCTGTTTAATGTTGAAAATAAACGACGAGTTCTTTTTTTCCCTTCATTCGAATTTTCATGCCCAATAAGAATAATTGGAACTTTTTCATCTTTTAATGCTGGATTTCTCTTAACAGCTTCTTTTATACCCGCAACTCTGTGTTGACCGTCAACTGGAAATATTGTTTCATCTCCTTTTAATTCAAGAACTCCCACGCTATAAGTACTATACTCCTCTACTTGAACATCTAATTCAAACCATTCCGGATTTCCATCATATACTGCTAGTACTAATGCGTTAAACATTCTCTCTGATTGATTCAGCAAATAATCAGTAATACTTTTTACATTATCCGTAATAGATCTTTGTAAGAGATTTGAATAGCTTTCACTATTACTGATTTCATCTGTTATCGGGCTTATCACTTCGCAAATCTCATCAAATGAAAATGCAGTAACATAATATCTCCATATTCCCATCTGTCCTTTAATTGCTGCAAATTTCATGTTTTCTCCCCTTTCTTCTAAATAAAAAAACTAGCATTTAATTTTCTTCTAACTTTCGGTGCTGGATATTCCTTATTACACGGAGGTGTTAATGCCGTAATTAATTGTTCCTCAACCAAATCAATCAAATTATTCCCATTGATTGGTAAATATGAAAAATATACATATTGATCCCAACTATCAAATAACCTTTCTAATCTTTCATTTTCTTCATGTCTCTTGTATTGACTATAATGGGATTTTGCCCTCGCCCGTAAATTTTCTGATTTTGTTTTCCTTGCTCGTCCTACATACATTATATAGCTTCCAAGAGATGGAACTATTCCATTTTCTATAGAATAAATATACACACCACCACTATCATCTGGCAAATCATTCACCTCACTTGACAGCATATTACTGTTGTTACCAAAATACTTTATTTTTTTCATATAGTTTAAATCCACTATAAAAGAATCATTAATACATGTTCTCCACAACTCTGTACTTAAGCAAAATGGCCATGTCATAGATTGCAGATTTTGAACTACATCAATTTTTTTAATCTCCTCTAAATATTTTGCTATCAGATCATCTGTGATTATATTTTGCATAATTCCTCCTCTGCACATTCAATACATACTTTATCATGCTGAATCCATAAACTCCTCTTTAAAAATGAGTTTTCTCCTAATTACAGACTTTTTTGGGTGCTACATTTATTTTATTATTTCAATCAATGCATCTGCTATATAATCCACTTCCTGCTCTGTATTGCCTTTGCCTAATGAAATCCTAATGGTTCCTTCAGAATATTTATCCGGGACACCTATGGCCTTAATCACATGTGAGATTTTCGTATTTACGCTATCACAAGCAGATCCGGTAGATACACAGACACCTTTCAAGTCAAGTCTATGAAGCAAAACCTCGCCTTCTCTATTTGCAAAAGAAATATTTACATTTCCAGGAATATGCGCGGTACTTCCATTTCTTATATAATCGACTCCCGCCGCATCAAGCCTTGATAACAGTCTGTCCTCTAAAACATTTAATTTTTTAGCGTTAGTCTCTATTTGATTTACATTATTCTGTAGTGCAATGGCCATAGCTACTATAGCTGCTATATTTTCAGTACCAGCTCTTTTTCCAAATTCCTGTTGACCACCATCAATAAACGGGTTGATATCTATGCCTTTGCTTATATATAGGAACCCAATTCCTTTAGGTCCGTTAAATTTATGTGCGGATGCCGATAAAAAATCTATTCCGATTTTATGAACATCTATTTTTACATGACCAACAGCTTGTACCGCATCAGTATGAAAATACGCACCTGCATCATGGGCAATCTTTGCAATAGCTTCTATAGGTTGTATACTGCCCACTTCGTTATTAGCATACATAACTGAAACCAACTTTGTATTACTGCTTATCACATCAGCAAGTACCGCCATATCTACAACACCCTCACTTGATACCGGAACATATTTTACGATTCTCCCGCATCTTTCCAGCGTTTTGCAGGCGTTTAAAATTGCATGATGTTCAATAACTGATGTAATAACTTCTCCCGTCGCTCCGGCACCCATTTTTAAAGCCCAATTATCACTTTCTGTTCCACATGAAGTAAAATATATTTCATACGGATCTGCTCCTATGCATCGGGCAATTATTGTCCTAGCTTCTTTCAGTGCTTTTTTAGGGGCACTGGAAAATGAATATGGCTGTGAAGCATTTCCATAACTTTCAGTCAAGAAGAAACTCATTGCTTCAAATGCATCGTTATCCATTTTTGTTGTGGCTGCATTATCGGCATATATCATTTTTCTATTCCTTTCCAACAAAGTCCTCAATCTTTTTATCAATCCACATAAGCAAGCGTCTTCTATTTCCAGCAATATATTCTGCCCAAGTTAATTTGACCTCTATAGTCTTATCTTTTTGCGACATAGAATATATAGAATACACACACTTTTGTTCACTTTTTGAGTATTCTTCAATCAATTGATTCTTTTGCCTATCTGTTTTTCCTTTTAGTTCATTTTGCCACATGTATGCAAGAAGCCTATACGGAACATAATTGCACAAAGACATTACTGTATTCCTGAGTTCTTTATTCTCTGTATTACTTACTGCATCAAACACTTCTGAAATTTTCGATGATTGCATCAAGTCTTCTTCAATAACCATAACCGCTGCATCAAAAAGCTTGTCCAATGGTCTGATCCGTTTTCCCAAACAGCACACATCCGAAAAAGAGTAGACGCACATCCAACTTGCCATTTCATAAAATCCGAATACTCTTTTATCCTTTGAAGCATTCACAATCAATGTTTTTAAAAAATAAAGTTTATAACTATTCATCAAATTTTTGCCGGAAGTCATTTCTTCCAATTCCAGATTAAAATCTATCATCAAAAATCCCTCACTTTTATATCTGGCATCTTTGAACCATACTCCATATCCGTAATTGAAAGCTGCATTCTAATAATTTTTCTTTTTTCATAAGCCGGCTTAAAGCAATACGTTTCAAACTCTTTTCTTGTAATATCATTAATAGATTTAACATGAGGAAATAGGATTTTCAAGTATCCAGTTGCCAATCGAATAATTGCCGTAGTATCTCTTGTGTCCGCGTTCTTCGGTATTTCAAGCATATCTGTTACAACAGATGCATATTTTGACATTTTTCTTTGCATAGATAAAATCTCTGAAAAATACTCTACATTCAGAGAATATCCTTCTAACTTTAAATCCTCTGTGATCCGCGGAAGATACCAGCCTTCAATCATACCGTGAAATCTATCAAGCAGTGCTGTATCATGAAAAACTTCCGGCAGTTCTTGAAAATACCTTTTATTAATGGGCATTCTATGATTATCCAAATCAATATTGCCCAATAATATCAATCCCGCAGTTGAAGTTTGTTTTGCCTGACCCATTGTAAATGATCCATTCTCAAGGTATCCTTTCAATGCACCCTGAAGTTCTTCCTGATTTCCAAATACAATCGTCTTTATTTCATCCATTGAAACAAACTCATAATTAGAAATTATTCCAGGCTTATTAGCAGCCATATCATAGAACAATTTTGCTCTGGTAACTTTGCCACCGCTAATCATCCAGCCATATTTTGATAAATTATTAAATATATAAGACTTTCCAGTTCCTTTCGGTGCTAATTCAATAATATTTAAATTAGGCTCACAGAAGACCAGCAGTCTTGATATAAATAATAATTTCTGTGTATAAGATTCAAATTGTGAAGAGTCTGGATTATATTCCATACATCTAATAATAAAATCTATCCACTCCGTTATCGTAAAATGCTTTCTTGCCTCACAATAATAATCAATATCTGGCGTATACGGCTTGAATGGCTTAAATTTAACTAATTCCGCATAGCCTTTATCCCCATCTTCTGGATGAACGTACTCAAGAGTTACAATTCCCCAGTTCTCACCTTCTTTCATTCCATCTTTCTGGGATCGCATAACAAACTCACTCACACGCCCTTCATTGCTTTTGATGCCAATGTCAGGAATTGCAAATTTAAAAATACCCGTTTTTAAATCAGATTCAACAACCACCCTGACTAAAATCTGAATGGTCTCCCCCTTAATTAATCGGCTTTTGATGTCACTGTCCTTGGTTGGTATATGAAGATTTAAAAAGGAGAATAATGCCTCTTTATCAACATTTTCCTGCTCGTCTGAATACCTTTTAATCAACCAGTCTTTAATAAAAGAGGGAATATTAACACCTGCAAACATATTATAACGAGTTGGTGTTTTAAAAATTGATTCTTCAGGAAAAATATCTCGAATCTTGTTATCTAAATCAGTCGTCAAATAAATCATCTCCCATCTTTGTCGAAGGAATTGTTTTAAACAAAAAATCCTGGCTATTAACTCTGATCGTAATATCCTGTTCAATTCCTCGTTTCAATGTTCCTTTCCACGTTTTTGTTGCTCCACAATATGTCATTGTAGTGTCAGTACCATCCTTTGCTAACAACTTAACGTCCACAGTATTCGACACCGGAAAAATCTTAACCTCAATTTCTTTTTGAAGGCCAGAAACTTTCAGGTTAATAGGTTTAACATTAAATGAACGCTCTGCAGCTTTACCTTTACGTGCGTAAATTACCGGAACTATCACTTCCTCTGGCGTCCCACCACCATGGACACTATATTTTGAATTGTTGTACAAAGATTGTTGGTTCAATGCTACAATCCACTGATTTCCGATTTCAGAGTCATATCTCACATAATCATTAGATGCCGGATATGATTTTCCGTCCTTATTAAGATAACATCTGCCATCATGTTCAGATTTTTCAAAGTCGTATTTCTTTTCTTTTTTTAAAAGCTTATGACCAATTGATGCGCCATGATCAGCAGTAATGACGAATGGATCATCCCCGGCTTTCAACAATATGCGATCTAAAATATCTTCAATGACAGATAAAGACTTTTCCATGCTATCCACATGATAATAGATGCCACCGTGAATCACTTTTTCGTCAAAATCCGTGATCCATTCATTGTCAAATTTGTAATACTCCTTTGCAACTGATGTAATTGATGGCAAATGTGCTTTTGCATAGCACATCCTTTCCACAGAAAATCCTTTCATTCGCAGTAACTTTATAATTAATCCCAAAAACTCTGCTCCTACACCGTCCAAAACATATACTGTTGCATTTCCGCCATACATTTTAATATACATTTCCGGGTAATTAATCTTATTATTTAGGTACCAGGAAAAAAAGGCATTTTCATCAACATTCCACCGTTTCAAATTCTCATTATATTTTCCACCATTAAGCTTGCCCAGCCTACATTTGCGATAATCAGCAAAATACTCATCAAACTGCTCCGAGAATTCCTCTGGCTCTGCTCCTGTGACCGTATCCAATATATAAAATGCTAGTTGCGGATATAATTGTTCCAGCAGTCCATCCCTTATTGCACCAAGCCTATAGAGCCAAATAATGAGCTTTCTTTCGTATCCGCTATAGGCAGTCAAGTATGGATATAACGCCTCGCTAAATGCTTCTTCTAATGCTGCTTTTCTCTCCACTAAAGAATCGTTTTCTTTGGTAAAGTCAATATCATCCAATGTAATTGCTGTTTTTTTATGAACTATTTCTGCCACATACTTTTTATAATAAGCAATCAATCTATCCGTAAATTTAATTTCTCGCTCACTTTTATAAACAGAACTAATTATTGTTTTTCGTTCCTCTAAATGGGCCGCATTATTAGTCACAAAAATATGATTATATATCCTTTCAATAAAAGCATTCTCCGTAAGATCATCCAACGAATCAAGAACTTGATATAAATATAAATCCTTACCCGTGTTTAATAGGATGTAATTTTGAATTAACCATCTATCAAAAGTGTCTGCAAACTTCCACAAAGAATATATATTTTTTTCATCTATACTCTGCGCATTAAGCCTATTTAATATCAACTGACTAAGAGGTATAGTCTGTGCTTTTTTTATAATAGCTATTATCTTTTTGAAATATTCATCTTTCTTTTTTTCATAAGGACGAATGTCTTCAATATAATATAAATATTTCAATATATCTTGGTATGTGCAAATGCTCTGTATGTTGTAAACATTGTCCGGACTAGCCTGTGCATAAAAGTATGTCAGCGTTTCTGATGAACAAATTATTGGTTTATTGGTCGATATCGCCGAGTTTCTCCACATCCCAAACCATTCTTCAGATGAAGAAATTTCATTAGATTTTATGTCTATATCCAGATCACTATTTACAAAATAAATTCTTGGCAGATCTTCAACATCCGTTTCATTAATAAAAGGATTATAAGCATCCGCTCTTTTATGATACTGTTTAACAGTATTCTTTACCTGGTTATACAAAGCAAAACACAGTATATAAATTCTACGCTTTTGGTGATCTGCCGGATTTTCTATTCCCAAGCAGCTAATAAGCAATGATATAAATTCTGGCTGCGACAAAAAACGTGCATACTCAGAAAATCCCACAACAATAAAGTTTTTCTTGGGATTCAGCGAATCAATAGCTTTTCGGAAACTATCTGGTGTTATCCATGCATCTTCATGAACAAGAAGATCCTTTATGTCATATATTTCAACATTAGGCAAATCCCTCTGCAACTTAATTATCTTGTTTGCAGTCTCATCTTCATATTTCATGCTAAAAAAACGAACCGGATATCTATCGTATGAGCCTTCTCTTCTTAAATCATCTTTTATGTCTTCAATCAAGCTGTTCATTTCCATATACAGCCACCCCTTTTACAAAAGTCTATTTATTTCCTCTAAAATACTTTGATACTTATCAGTCAAAGCTATTAAAACCTCCACCAACCTATTTGCGTCTGCTTTATTCTGAAGAATTTTCATTTTAACACTCTCACGTAATTCCCCTATATGCTCATTAAATGCTGTCTCACCATTTTCAGATATAGTAAAATCATTTTCGCTTGACGATGTGCGGTTACCAAAACCATTTCCGCCCTGTTTACCAGAATTACCATGAACATTTGATGCAGCCTCTGAATCTTTACTCTTTATTTTCCAAAGAAGTATTTGCTCATGGACGTCATCCTCCTCCCAGAAGACCATATCTCCAGACATCTGTCCTTCTAAATATTTCTTCACTTCCTCCAGAGACAAAACATCTTCATCAATACTTTTTAGTTCATTTACGACATATGTATCCAGACATTGACTATTCTGCACACTTGTTACTGCAGAAGAAAGTTCTACATCAAATGTCTTTATACCTTCCAATAACTCGACAATGAAGCTTTGTTGAATACTTTCATCTGTACTCTTTGAAAACTTAAACATCTTATCGATAAACTCTTTGTATTTGTCAGAAGTATTTCCTACATATTTTAATGCCCAGAGAGGGGCTTTACTTTGTTTCTTAAATTTATCTCTAATTGCCCACTTTGTTCCAAGTAATCCATCTTGATCAGGAATTCCAAAAATCATATTCAATTTATCTGTAAGAGCACGTTCTTCTTCCGTACTCATTCTAACGACAAATTTGTCATTAAACTTAGAATTTTCCCAGTAATTAAATATAGCGACTACAACATCTTTCATAACAGTCTTATCAATTCTTTGACCATTTCCAGATGTGTATAATCTATCTACATATGGACGTAACGCAAGTGCAAGTGCTCCCATAAATAAACGGTTCTGGTAATAACCATATTCAGGCGCTTTGAGAAACTTTAAAGAGTCCGCCAAATTTATTTGAGATTCACTCTTGTTCTTTTCAAAAACCTTTTTTACTTCCTGACACACCTTTACCATCGGAATCGAAGAATCATCAGAAAGCAATTCCAAATTGTCATCAAAAAGCAGAGTACTTCCACTTATCAACAGGTATCGGATTGCGCCATCTGCACCAGAGGCCTCTTTCTCCAGTTCGGCTTTATTGGATGAATAAAACACTAATTCAACTGCTTTCTTACTTGTCTGATGTTTCCATGCCGTATTAGAAACCGGAAGTGTGTCCAATCCGTACTTGAAAATAGTAGTAATATAATTGTTCTTGAGATACTTATTACATTGTCCAAAAGGAACATATATAGCATCACCTCTAAACACAATATCAGCCATACCTGACTGTATGATTTCATCGATCCACTGCATTATCCATTTTTCCGCATTCTTCTGACCCTCCATTTTTTCCTCTTCCATTTGAAGAGAACGCGCAACCGCCTCCTGTGCTAAGCTATCCAAATAAGCTTCAAATCGTTTATTGCCTAACTCAGTATTAACGAGCACAAATACCATATTCTTAAACTCATCCTCTTTAGACAATTTAAGAATAATATCTTTTGATGTACTCTGCGCTGTTTCCGTTCTGTTAAGTATTTCGTCCAATTCTTTTGTCGTCCCACGATAGAGGAGCAGAGCAACATTTACTGTATATGCAGTCTTAAATTTAGCTACTAACTTACCTCTGAGCAAATGCTCTTTCTCACCGCCCCAAAACACCTGAACATCTAATTCACGGAGAATATTTGCAGAAAGCTTTGTTCTCAGTTTTCCAAGACATTTAATGGAATATTCCTCGACGATTTTGCTCACATCTTCTTTGTTCGGATATAGCTTTTTCTTTTCTTCTAATATTTTCTTCTGAGGCAATGCAGATGAAGAAACCTCAAAAATACCATCTGGGTTTCTATGAAGAATCTGATTTTCATCAATATAATCCAGAATCTCTTTGACTGCATTTTCTTCTAAAACACCGCTAAATGCTGATATTATATTTTCGGTGCTGGGATTTACCATACTCTTTTCAGAGGTGTCGGCATCTGTTGTAGTTACCCTATAAAGAATATTCAACAGCAAGATCGTCTTAAAGACTGAATAGTAAGTATTTCCTTTAGCTGCAACAATTTCTCTAGACAATTTAAACTTATTAGTAATAGCATCAAAATGACCTGCTGAACTTTGCTCAAATGTTTTATAAAAGAAATCCCAAACATAATCGGCTGTTAAGAACTTTATGTCCTCAATATTGTTTTCTATAAAGCGTTTAAAGCCATTTGTCTCGTCATTAAGGAACCCAAAAATACTTCTTTCGGCTTCCCCTACTACCCTTGAAACAAATGTTGCCAGATAAGAAGTATATGGATGGAATGGATACAAGCTTATTACTTTTTCTTTTATTTCCGCAGCATTGGTAGAATCACTATCGATCACCTTATCAACCAATATTTTTACACTAGGTACTTCAAGGAAATTCTCTTGAATCAGTTCATCTATAACCATAGGCTGCTTGCGTTCCAACGCACCAGAAAGGATATGATATGTTGTCGTGGGCTGCATACCATAATCTAATTCAACAAAGCGTGCCTTAGCCATATTCCTTTCATCTTCTTTTAAGTCTTTATATGATTCTGTTGCTTCTAACTTTTTATGTGTAACCAAAAGCAAATAAACGCCCAGTGTATCAGTGTTATCATTAATTTCTGAATAACTCAGTTCCGCAATATCCTGCATTACATTTAAAATGCTTCTTCTGGCTGGTATATCAAGCAATGAAGTAAACTCATCCCAAATAATCAACAGATAATCCGCAATACCTCTCTCTTGTAGTTCTTTCTTGATTTCTGACAGCCACTCAATTATATTGTGTGTTCTAAAACCACCTAAACCAGCCTTTTTAAGTTCATCAGCAATAATTCTAATTACTTTGGTATCATTATTTTTCAAAGTTATTACAAGCTGCTCCTTTGTAGCAGCATAACTGTGTAGTTCAATATTATTCTTCATCAAATTTTCAAAGAATGAATCCAGCGAACCATTCTCTAAAATTTGTAAAACAGCTTGAAAATCCGACTTGGTTGATATGTCAATATCTCCCAATGCAGCAGTCACTTGCTGCTGAATTGTATATGTAAGGTCGGCTACATCTGTTATGGTGTATATCCCCTTAAGTACTACAGGATACACTTTTTTCTCCTTACGGAAATTAGCTATATTATTTCGTAGCTGACCGCGGTTGATTCTAGGGATATAGTCTTCCATATCCGCATAATCGTCGCACAATAAATGCTTAATAACAGCCAAAGAATGACTCTTTCCTGTTCCATACGTTCCCTGAATCCATATAGATTTTCTGTTATTAAAAACCGGAGAGGTAAAACAATTTATAATTTGAGATAAATTACTTTCAAATCTCTCGTTAGAAATAAAAGTTTTCCACGCTTCTCCTGTATCTGAAGTGATATCAAAAGCTTCCTTAAAATGTTTTTCTACACCAATGATTTCCGAGTACTTCATAATGTCCTCCTAAGCAAACAGCGTACATCCGTCTTCTTTAAATTGTTTGATTTTTTCCTTTAAAATATTCTGATCAGTATTTAAGTATTCACTCAAACAATTTAGACATAGAAATTGTTTTGTATTTTTCCCGAGCATCTTCTTAGACAGAGCAACCTCGTCTTTAGATAGAACCTTAGAACAACTTACGCATTGCTTCATTCTAATCACAACCTTTTTATTAATTTACTAAGCACACCAAATGCCGAAAACTCACTTGCCAAGTGAATATTTTCAAGGCCTCCAAGCAAATCTGCGGATAGTGTCTCGGAGTTTGTTAATCCTCTAAGAGCATTCATGAAAGTTTCACTATCCATGTTAAAGACATTGTACACCCCCATGCACCCTCTCTCATAAATGTCAGAGACGGTTAACTCATACATATCGTTCACTTCTGCATTCTTGTATAACAAATACGCAACAGCCACCGCTGATATCTTAGAAGAGCCAAATTTACGAACAGATTTTACCTGCACGCCTTTCTTCTCCATCAAGCCAATGCACAAACTGCTGTTATCGTACGCATCCTCCGTGCCCAAAGGGGAATTGCAGAAAGTATTTATAAGAGCATCGATTGGGTTCTTTAATGTAGCTCCTTTTAATGCTGGATACTCTTCTTTCAGAAGTTCAACCAATTCCGGCTTTGACAATTGCATTTCTGGCATTATATTATTTACATACCAATTAGCAATTGTGGAATTAAAAGAAAGGTTGATCCAAATAATCTGCCATACCACCAATGGATTTGTTTCATATACAGGCTTTAACAATTGTGCTAACTCCGTTACTTTCTTTTCTTTCGCATCCACCAACTCTGCTTCTCTCAACCAGTTTAGCATCGCTGGTATCTGCTTCGGACCTAAATCAGCATAACCGTCAAACCAATCATTCATTTGGTCGAAGAATGCAATCAGCCATTCCTCCCTAAGCCCAAATGTTGAATATTTATCTACTCCTGATGTCTTTGTTGCTGTTCCTCCCACAGCTTTTCCTCCTTCATATACCAGCCTTCTAGTTGCAATTATACATCCCTTGGTATTTATTTCAAAACAATTGTGACAATGAACACATCTCGATTTATCTATTTCAACAGAATTTCTTACAGTAAGAGCACCTGTAGGACATTCTATCTCACATACACCACACACTTCACAATATGCTGCTTTGGTAAATGCTTTTGTAAGGTAACTTATCAGCATAACCTTGTTTGTGGTTCCTATGGCCTTAAATCTTATGGAATTTTCGCCATACTTAACTTCAAATCTCACAACATTTTCTTCAAACTTCAGTTCGCCTTTATAATAACTATCATCAATTTTTTCGAGGAAATATTCACCTATAGTTGAAAACCATTTCTGCCAATCGACTTTAGGATTTTGAACAATGCATTCAAAATTAGGCTCTTTAGAAATAATATCCATTCTTGAAGAATCTTGTTTTAAACCTTTTCCGCCAGCATTCTTTTTCCAATTACCTGAAGAAATGTATTCATCAATTTTACTTTTTGATGTAATTCCTATGTTCTTCGCCATTTCCTCAACAACGCCAATGTAATCGGCTGCAATCTGAGGATACCTCTTTCGAATCACATACTCTGACCAATCAGATGCAAAAGGGCATACTCCGCATCCAACTCTTGTTAAGCCAAGAGTGTAAGCCGGATTAATTTGTATTCCATTTCTATACATATATAAATATGTTTCCGTCGCATTCCATTTCAATATCGGTCGACAATTAATCAAGTTTACATGTTTTACACCTTCTCCTACTCTATTGTATGCAGACCTTTTTGCGCTCTCATCATTTCTCACACCTTCAAAAACAACTAATCGAGGTTGTGAACTCATTTGCAGAAGTTCTTTCATTTTTCTGCCAAATAATGCTGTTTTCAATACAGAACAGCACCATCTGTTCATTCTGCTCGGAGGTCCATAACTCTTCCACATTTCTAACGCAGATTTATCACTTTTTGCCTGTTCCAACTTAAATCCCGGGTATTTCTCCTTATAATAATTTTCCGTTTTCTCCATTAGTTCCAATGTGCAAGGCAATTCCATTCCTGTATTAGTAAACACCGATGTGAATTTCTCATGGGGAATAACTCTACTGACCAAATCCAAAGTCACCTGGGAATCCTTACCTCCACTGAAAGCCACTACAAAGCCTGCAATCTTACTCTTTTCCTGATATTCCTCGTATTTCTGTTTGATAAAATCCATTGCTTCGTTTTCTATTACAGACAACGGGTTTTCATTGACTTTCACAATATGGTCAATATCTATTTCTTTAAGTTCTATGCCATTAAATCCATCTCGAACTATTACCGTTGGATCCTCATATATATTACCTTTCCTTGTTTCTGCAATCACATCTCCACAATAATAATACTTACGATCAATTTCCCAACATATCGGCACGTTTTCTTTCGGCAAAAGAAAAGATGCATCCAATCCCAACATTCTCAATTCTTCAACGTATACAGGACGAGGATTATTTAACGCTTCAGATTCTTCTATGTATTCTGATAAAATAATGCCGTTATAATCCGGATCCCACTTTATTTTAAACATAAATATGCTCATCTCCTACTCATTTTTTGATTCATTGTTTTTTATCCATTCAACAACTTCATTTTTATAAGCAGGCAGGCTTTCCTCGTTTACCTTATTCATAACTGTGTCCCTATTCATCTCCAGATATGTACATATCACTTTCATAGGCATCCACTTTTCTGTCCGCATATCAAATCAATCTCCTTGAAACATTAATACTACATGTAGTCACATTTTCTGTTTCATCAATCAATCCCTAATAATATATGTTACCACAACCACTCGGACATTACAATGGTTTGTAAATTCTTCTTGCGTTTCCGCAAAATGAAGTTTCAAAAAGGATATATTGATTTAAAGTATTAATCTGATGATTTTTAAAAAGACAGACTGGAGGTATACGCAAATCATGGTACTCATGATCAACCCCTCTGAAACCAGACTATGAAAAAATCTATTCTTTTGTCCAATCAAATAGTCAGCTTAAGGCAAGGTTAGCTATCCTCAAGTACACTTTCATAAAAAAAGGACCCTGCCCGGGTCCTTTGAATAGTCGGATTTTCTATTTGCCTTAGCGATCAGATATAAAAGCTGCCCTGAAATTCCCTGTTCATTACATAATAAACAGCGTGCTCTTCAGGCTTTACATACAGTTCGATGTTTTCCAGGTCTCCGGCTTTCTGCTTCAGATCGTATTTCCATACATCCTTTGCGCTCTTCACCAGCTTATCCGGTGTATAGGCATTGTCGCCGAACTGGATCTCGAACTCACCTTTCAAGTCTACCGAGTAAGCGTTTCCGCCAAACTCAAGATGGATCTCTGTCTTTAACTCCGCTTTCTTAGCCGCCGGTTTTCTTCCGCGTCTTGTGGTCTTCTTTGCCTCTGCTGTTTTCTCCGCCGTCTTCTTTGCCGCTGCTGTCTTCTTCTCCGCAGACTTCTTTGCAGTTGCTGCTTCGCTCTTAACTGTCTCTTTCTTCTCTGTCTCTGCCTGAACAGGCGCTGTTGCTTTCGTGTCCGCCGCTGCCGCTTTTGCTGCTGCCTTGGATGACTCAGCCTTTGCGGTCGTCTTCTTATCTGCTGCCATAACTTTTCTCTCCCTTCATTTATGAAGTAATACCATATTCGTTTTCCTTATAAAAACAGACTTTTCGCTCTCCGACACAAGCAGTATATTCTGTTTATCGATAAATGTCAACATTTTGTTGAATTTTTACGAAAAAATCCCAAAATACAGCAATACCACAATGCCCAGGACGATCCTGTACCAGCCGAAAACCTTGAAATTATGTTTCTTGATATATCCCATCAAAAAGCGGAGCACGTACAGCGATACCACAAAGGAAACCACCGTTCCAATCCCCAGGAGCATCAGTTCCAGGGAAGTAAACTCAAAGCCGAATTTCACCACTTTCAACAGGCTTGCACCGAACATGACGGGAATCGCCAGAAAGAATGTGTACTCCGCCGCCACCGTCCTGGATACCCCGATCAGCAGGGCGCCCACAATGGTCGCGCCGGAACGGGAAGTTCCGGGAAAGATAGCCGCGATCAGCTGAAAGATCCCGATCAGCAGGGCGGTCTGGTAAGTGATCTCCGACAATGCTCTCACTTTAGGCCTCCTGCCCTTATTCCAGTTCTCGATCAGGATGAATGCGATACCGAATACGATCAGTGCCATGGCCACGCAGGGCGGATTATAGAACAAGGCATCGAACACATCGTCAAAAAGCACGCCGATGACCGCCGCCGGCACGCAGGATACAAGAATCTTGAACCAGAGCGTCCAGATATCTTTTTTGAAATAAGAAGCAATCCCCGTCTGCCCCGCCCGCTCTTTTTCCGTCAGCGCAAAGGGCCATATCTGTTTCCAGAACAGGATCACCACCGCCAGAATGGCGCCCAGCTGGATCACCACGTCAAACATGCTGAAAAAGTCCTCGCTGACCCCCTGAAAAGGGATCAGGTGCTCCACCAGGATCAGATGCCCGGTGCTGCTGATGGGCAGCCATTCCGTGATCCCTTCCACAATTCCATAAATGATTGCTTTCATAATCTCCCACATAATCATTCTCCATTCAGCTGCTGTTTACAGCAATTTGTTCCATCTCTACACTTTTGTTTTTTAGCTTTCCAAATATGCCATCAGGTCTTCATAGCAGGCCTCCGCCTCATCGTATCCCTGTTGGTACAGCGCCTGCAGCTTATCCGCATCCTTTTCCACCCTGCCCACATCGCTGGGATACCGGGGACGGATCACGAATGCCTGGCCGTTGGCCTGCTGTCTCTCAATGTAAGCCACCTGTTCATTGTAATTGATGTGGCGCTCCGCCATCAGTTCCGCTACTTTAGGATATTTCACATAACGGGCTTTTATGAGTCCCATCTGGGAAGAGGGCCTGCGCACATATCCCACTTCCTTGGTCATGACCACGATATTCTTCCTGTTGCCGTCCATGATGGACTTCTGCAGGGGAATGGAATCGCTGAGTCCTCCGTCCAGATAGTAGTTCCCATCGATCTTCACATTCCTCGACACCAGCGGGAGGGACGCAGAAGCTCTGATCTTGTCGATGTCCGCTTTCATATCCCGAATCCGGAAATATTCCGGCCTGCCCGTAACGATATCAGTAGCCACGCTGTAAGCCTTTCCCTCATATGCCGCAAACGCATCATGGTCATAAGGGTGCAGGTAATCGGGTATCAGGTGATAAAGCATGGCGACGTTGAACAGATCTCCGGAAGTCACAAGACTCCTGACACCGCAATAATTTTTGCTGTCTATATAATCGATATTGACATCCCTCGTCCTGCCGCGCTGCCTTGACAGGTAGCTGCACATGCTGCATGCTCCTGCGGAGACGCCGTAGACACTGGAACACATGATATCCTTATCCAGAAAGAGATCCAGCACACCGGCGGTATACAGGCCTTTCATCCCGCCGCCTTCCAAAACCAGTCCAGCCTGATACATTGCTTTCTACCTCCATTCCAGTTCCGTCTCTTCTCTTCAATGCCCCTAGCGGGGAAGAAATTTCCATCTGCAAAATACGCAGCCGGAAATTCCTTCCATGCGCCTTGGCGCATGGAATTTACCGTTCCGAGACTGTTTAAATACTCCCATAGGTCTCTTTCACAAATTTTCTCAGCGCGGGCAGGGAGCGCTCCACTTTCTCCGTGTCGATGCAGTATGCCATGCGGAAATATCCGGGTGCGCCGAACGTGTCCGCAGGCACCAGGATCAGGTCATATTTCAAAGCTTTCTGACAGAAAGCCCGGGAATCTTCCTCCAGGGCCTTGGGGAAAATATAAAAGGTCCCGCCCGGTTTTACGCATTGAAATCCCAGTTCCATCAGTTCCCGGTAGATCAGGTTCATATTCGTCTCATAGACGCCAAGATCCGCCGTCTGATCCAGCACCCTCGCCACCGCCAACTGTATGATGGAGGGCGGGCAGTTATGCCCGATGCCCCTGGAAATCTGACCACACATATTGATCATGGTCTCCGCGTCTTTGCAATTGGGATGGATGGCCACATAGCCAATCCTCTCCCCGGGCAGGGACAGGGATTTAGAGAAAGAATAGCACATGATCGTATTGTCATAGAAAGCGGATACGCAGGGCGCCTCCACTCCCTCAAACACGATCTCCCTGTAGGGTTCATCCGAAATCAGGTAAATGTCATGCCCGTACTGCGCCGATCTCTCTTTCAGCAGCTGCACCAGCTGCCGCAATGTTTCTGCGGAATACACCACGCCGGAGGGATTGTTGGGCGTGTTCACCAGCACCGCCATGACTTTCTCCGTCAGCATTTCCTCCAATTTTTCAAAATTGATCTGGAAATTCTCCGTGTCCGGCGGAACCACTTTCAGCACCGCGCCGCTTAAGTTCACATAGGGATCATATTCCGGGAAAAAGGGAGCAAAGGTCAAAACCTCGTCCCCCGGCTCCGTCACCAGTCGGAACGCGTGAGCCAGCGCCCCCGCCGCGCCGGAAGCCATGAAAATATGCTCTTTCCGGTAAGGCAGCCCGAACCGTCTCTCCAGGGATGCCGCCACCGCTTCCCTCACCGCGGTGATGCCCAGGCTGGGGCTGTAGCCATGGAGCGCCAGGGTGTCTTCATTCTGCAGCATCTCGATCATGGCGTCCGTGAACGCCTGGGGAACAGGCACCGAGGGATTTCCCAGACTGTAGTCAAACACATTCTCATACCCGATCTCCTGCCCTCTGGCAGTGGCAAATTCAGAAAGCTGCCTGATCACGGATTTTCCCGATAACATGTCTTTATATCTCTGTACCAGCATTTTATTGTCACTCCTCTTCCGCCCATACCAGGGCACATTTGACCGCTTTTTTCCATCCCTTTAACAGCGCCGTCCGCTTCTCTTCCTCCATCTTCGGCTCGAACACCGCGCCGATCTGCCAGTTTTCCCGGATCTCGTCCTTATCTTTCCAGTATCCCACTGCAAGGCCTGCAAGATAGGCCGCCCCCAGCGCGGTGGTCTCGATACACTTGGGCCTGTGCACCAGCGTGTTCACAATATCCGCCTGGAACTGCATCAGGAAATCGTTGGCGCTGGCGCCGCCGTCCACTTTCAGACTCTTTAAATGCAGCCCGCTGTCCTGTTCCATGGCTTTCAGCACATCCGCGGTCTGGTAGGCGATGGATTCCAGCGTGGCACGGATAAAATGTTCTTTCGTGCAGCCTCTGGTGATCCCCACCACGGTCCCTCTGGCGTATTGATTCCAGTAGGGCGCCCCCATCCCCGCAAAGGCGGGAACTACATACACCCCCGTGGTGTCCTCCACTGCCTCGGCATATTCCTGGGACTGGGGTGCGCTCTTGATCATGCGCATACTGTCCCGGAGCCACTGGATGCCCGCGCCCGCCACGAACACGCTGCCCTCCAGCGCATATTCCGGTCTCTCGGAAGTGCCGGCGGCAATGGTGGTGAGAAGCCCCGACTTGGAGACAACGGCTTCCTTTCCTGTGTTCATCAGCAGGAAACAACCTGTTCCATAGGTATTCTTTGCCTCCCCCTGCTCAAAGCAGCACTGCCCGAACAGCGCCGCCTGCTGATCCCCCGCGGCTCCCGCAATAGGGATCTCCCCGCCCAGCACACTCGCATGGGTACATGCATAGACCTGGCTGGAGGGACGTACCTCAGGCAGGATCGAAGCCGGGATCCCGAACCGGTCCAGAATCTCCTGATCCCAGCAAAGCTTATGGATATCAAAGAGCATGGTACGGGAAGCGTTGGTATAATCCGTCACATGTACCGCCCCTTTGGTCAGGTTCCAGATCAGCCAGCTGTCCACCGTGCCGAACAGAATATCCCCTTTTTCCGCCCTCTCCCTTGCGCCGGGCACATGTTCCAGGATCCATGCGATCTTGGACGCGCTGAAATAAGCGTCAGGGATCAGGCCTGTCTTCTCCCTGATCACCTGGTCAAAGCCATCCTCCTTCAAGGCGTCGATCATATCCGCGGTGCGCCGACACTGCCACACGATAGCATTATATATCGGTTCCCCCGTTTTTTCATCCCAGAGAATGGTGGTCTCGCGCTGGTTGGTGATGCCGATGGCAGATATCTGTTCCGCGCCCGCTCCCAGCATCGCCATGGCCTCCGTAGCCACTGCCAGCTGCGAGGACCAGATCTCCATGGGATTGTGCTCCACCCAGCCGGGCTGGGGATAAATCTGGGTAAATTCTTTCTGCGCCATGGAACAGATGTTTCCTGACTTGTCGAAAAGGATGCAGCGGGAACTTGTGGTTCCCTGATCCAACGCCATGATATAATTTTTCATATGGGACTCCTTTCTTATTCCAGTTCCGCCTCTCCACTTCAATGCCCTTGGCGGGGAAGAAATTTCCATCTGCAAAATACGCAGCCGGAAATCCCTTCCGGGCATTTCCGTTTCGAGGCTGTTTTTTATAAATACAGTTTTTCCCTGCGCAGCATAAAATAGCAGATCCCCTCATAGGCGTACTGCTCATACAGGCTGCATAAAATCTCTTTCATCCGGTGATCCATCCTGTGATATACTCTGCGGCAGGGCCAGAGGATCCCCTCCAGATATTCCCGCTGCTTTCCGTTCAGCAGAGAGATCCCTCTTGCGGCTATGGAATCAGGAATCCCGAAATCACAGGACAGGTACGCTGTCTCACCCTTTTGAAAATTACACTTTCGGGACAAAAATGCGGATAATTCCGCCCCTTTTCCGGAACCGTCAGATGTTTTTCCTGCATGATCCCGCCCGGAATTACCGAGTTCTCTCCCACGCATTCCCTGACCGATCCATCCAAATATTTTTTTTGATGTATCACCCCAAACCGGCTCGGGAAAACCGTTTGCCGGTCTATATACCGCTTCCGTCCATGTCGCCCCAGCGAGGCCAAAACCGGCCATACTGTCATCGGCCTGTGAAGTATTCTTTCTCCGATAGCTTGGCTTGCCGTAGGAATCATACTCCAGAACATACTCCGGTTTTGCCTCCGGGAACCCTTCCTCAGGAGACTCTTCCAATATGACGCCCGTGTCACACAAGTGCTTATATAAGGCTTTCCGCACACGTTCGCCGGATATCGGATAGTCCAGTCTCTCCATGATCTGTTTCGCCGTGCAGCCGCTGTCCGCCAAATGCCGGATCGCCGCTCCGCAGGCGGCCTCGAAGGTGAAATCGGACAATGCCGTCTGGAAAGCGCCTCTGTCAGGTTCAGTCATTCAGGTTCACCCTACAGCCGCCCTTTACTTCCACATACTTTCCGTCATTTACCTGGAGCCATACGCTCTGGGCGCTGGGGTTCCAGACGGTCTCATTATCGGCGGAGAATTTCAGCCGCTTTGCCGCCTCCATATAGTCGATGATCTCGATATTGGTAGCATACCAGATATCAGCCCGGCCGCCCATGTATTCACAGAATCTCTCGATCACATCCCAGTTATCATTGTTGTCAAATTCATAGCTGTGCCCCCATACATACATTAACTTAAGATACTGCTTTTTCTGGAAATCAGCAAAAAATTCCGCTTTCTGCATCAGTTCAGGATCATTATGATGGCAGGTGGGATGCCACTCCATGGGGTCTGCGGGCAACGCGAAATCGGGCACGGAAGGCACTACCCTGCCATAGGCGATACCCAGCTGCCGGAACAGCTGCTTGATCTCCTCACTGTAAGAACCATTGGGATAAGCGTGGCCTCTCACCAGCTGGCCTGTAAGTTCCTCCAGGCCCTTTCTGTCCTCCAGGATCTCCGCCGCCACTTCCGTGAGAGGACATCTCTCTATGGTGGGATGGGTCATGGTATGGGTCGCCACTTCATGCCCCTGATACAGTTCCGCAACCCGACTCCTAGTGATGCGGGGAGGCTCCTGTTCCCTCTCCATCAGGCCGTAATTCAGGTTGAAAGTGCCCTTGATCCCATACTGATTAAAAATACCGATCAGTCTCTCGTCCTGGATCTTGCCGTCGTCATAGCTCATTGTCAGCGCTTTTGCTTTCCCCTCCGGGAAACAGACATATACTTTCATACTTTCCCATCCTTTCCATGGCGTTTCTTTTCCCTATTAATAATACATGACGAGAATCCAATGTGCAATACTTATAAACTTTTCACTTTCGTTTCATAAAATTTTTAGCTTATGAGGCAGTTACGCCATTGCCTTTTCCCGGCTTCGCTGTTATGATTGTACTATTATGTATGACCTGTTTTACAAAACAGTCTCGAAACGAAAGCACAATGTGCAAAGGACACATGGAAAGATTTTCAACCGCAACAGCGGGTGAACAATCTTTCCCCACCCAAGGTGTTGCAAGTGCACAATGCGCCTTGAAGGCGCATGACGGAACTAGGATAGAAAGGAGTTTTATGCTATGAAAGGTGATTCATTTCGCAATCGCAGGAACGGCTTTGAAACAATGGACGGCGGCGCGGGCACTCCGGGCAAACAAACTGGCGGAGGAGGAAAGGTTGTGGTCCTCGCCATTGTGGTGATCGCAATCCTGTTTCTGGGGTTCAATTCGGCTTACGAGATCAAGGAAAAGGAACAGGCGGTCCTGATCACATTGGGACGCGCACAGGCGGTCACAGACCCCGGACTGCATTTTAAAATTCCCTTTATCCAGCAGGTCAGGAAAGTAAACACCACGATTCAGGGCTTTACTATCGGTTATAACGCTGACACGAATCAGGCCGATAACGACGAATCCCTGATGATCACTTCGGACTTTAACTTTATCGACGTAGACTTTTATGTAGAATACCGGTACAGCGATCCCGTAAAGGCGATATACGCTTCCGAAAACCCCTTAGAGATCCTGCGGAACATCAGCCAGAGCTGCATCCGTACCGTGATCAGCAGCTACCCCGTGGATGATGTGCTGACCACAGGCAAGAATGAGATCCAGGCATCCATCCGGGAGATGATCCTGGCTCGCCTGGAAGCCCAGGACATTGGCATACAGCTGGTAAATATCACCATCCAGGATTCCGAGCCCCCTACCGTGGAAGTCATGGAAGCGTTTAAATCCGTGGAGACCGCAAAGCAGGGTAAGGAGACCGCCCTGAACAACGCCAACAAATACCGCAACGAACAGATTCCTCTTGCGCAGGCACAGGCGGACGGCATCATCAAGGACGCGGAGGCCCAGAAGACCGAGCGTATCAATGAAGCGCTGGCGCAGGTGGCGCGTTTCAACGCCATGTATGAGGAATATATCAAGAATCCCGTAGTCACCAGACAGCGTATGTTCTATGAGGCAATGGAAGACATCCTGCCCGACCTGAAAGTGATCATCGAGAGCCCTAATGGCAATACTCAGACCATCTATCCTCTGGAGTCCTTTACCAGCCCGGATGCTTCGTCAGGAAACAACGATACCGCAGGCAGCAATACCGGGAGAAACGGCGATTCCGCCGCAAACGAGTAAGCGCTTATTCTGATTCCGAGCCAACAGGATCAGAAAGAAAGGATTATCTATGAAAACAATAAAGAAAATTACTTTGATTATAGTTCTGTTCATTCTGCTGATCGTCGGCGCTTCCAGTATCGTTGTCACGCATGAAAACGAATACAGTCTTGTGCGCCAGTTCGGCAGGATCGATCACGTGGTCAGCCAGGCAGGCGTCAGCTTTAAGATTCCTTTTATCCAGACCGTTGACACACTGCCCAAACAGGTCCTGCTCTATGACCTGTCCGCGTCCGATGTCATTACCAGCGACAAAAAGACCATGATCTGTGACAGCTACATCCTGTGGTATATCACGGATCCGCTGAAATTCGCCCAGACCCTGAACTGCTCCATCCCCAACGCGGAGAGCAGGCTGGACGCCATTGTCTACAACTCCACCAAGAACATCATCAGCAGCACCAGCCAGGACGAGGTGATCTCCGGGCGCAACGGTCAGCTGTCCCAGGCGATCCTGGACAATATCGGCACTTCGCTGGAGCAGTACGGCATCCAGATCCTTTCTTTTGAAACCAAGAAACTGGATCTGCCCAGCGACAACAAGGCGGCTGTCTACGAGCGTATGATCTCCGAACGTAACAATATTGCGGCTGCCTATACTGCGGAAGGACAGTCCGAAGCGCAGAAGATCAGGAACACTACCGACCAGGAAGTGACCGTGATGCTCTCCGAGGCACAGAAAGAAGCGGAGATCCTGATCGCCGAGGGAGAAGCGGAGTATATGAGGATCCTGTCCGAGGCCTACAACGACGAGTCCAAGCAGGACTTCTACTCCTTTGTCAGAAGCCTGGACGCTGTGAAAGCTTCCATGCGGGGCGGCAACAAGACAATCATTCTCTCCCCCGACTCGCCCATCGCACAGATCTTTTATGGAAGATAACGCATTTCCCCTTGAAATCTTCCGGGAAAAAATGTAAAATAAAATTACGATAGCGTAGATATACCTAAAGGGAGGTGATTTTATGAGTTATATGTCTGTAACGGATGGAACCCGCAGTATCTATTCCCAGCTTTCCAGCGGTAAGAGAATCAATTCCGCAGCAGATGATGCAGCCGGATTAGCCATTGGCCAGAAGCTGAAAAGGCAGGAGACCGGCTTGAGCGTAGGCGCTCAGAACGCACAGGACGGCATGGGCGCTTTAAACGTAGCTGACGGCGCCATGGATGGCATGATGGATCATCTGCAAAGGATCCGTGAGCTTGGGCTGAGATCCCTGAACGGAACCTATTCCGATTCCGACCGGGAGTATTTCCAGCAGGAGATCGATCAGTTAAAGGACGGTATCCAGCAGATCGCCAAAAACACGTCCTTTAACGAGCAGCGATTGTTGGACGGAAGCATGGCTGACCTGCATCTGGCAACCAATCCCGATGGCGGCGGTATGGAGATCGGCATGGAAAATGCCACTCTGGAAGCTTTGGGGATCGCCGATCTTGATGTGACCAGCGGTAATTTTGACTTAAGCGCGGTAGACGCCGCTATCAGCAAATTATCCGGTCAGCGGAGCAACGTAGGTGCATATACCAATCGTCTGGAGCACACCTACAATTACAATACTTCCGCTCATCTGGAGCAGCTCAGTTCCAGAAGCCGCATCGAGGATCTGGATATGCCCATGGCTATCTCCGAGAAGAAGAAGCAGGATCTTCTGAACCAGTACAAAAACCTGATGCTGAAGAGTCATTTGAACCAGCAATCCCATGTTTTAAGGCTGTTCCAGTAAATTGAACCAAATGAAAAGCAACGGCTGACACGCCAGTATCGTAACTGTGTGTCAGCCGTTTTTCTATGCCAGGATCTCGTCAATCTTCTTTCTCTCCTCCTCGCTGAAAGAGGTGTTCCTGATCATACCGATATTGTCCAGGATCTGGGATGGTCTGGAAGCCCCTATGAGCACGCTGGTGATATCACCATCGCGCAGGATCCATGACAGCGCCATCTGCGCCAGCGTCTGCCCGCGCTGTGCCGCCAGTTCGCTCAGCTTCCGCACTTTGGCAACGGTTTCCTCTGTGATGGCGTTCTCTTTCAGGAATCTGCCGTCCGTGCGGATCCGGCTGTCCTCGGGGATCCCATGGAGATAACGGTCGGTCAGCAGTCCCTGTGCCAGCGGACAGAATGTGATGATGCCGATGCCATGGGCCGCTGCGTAGTCTTTCAGTCCGTCTTTCTCAATATCACGCACCAGCATGGAATATTTCCTCTGGTTGATGATAAAAGGCGTCCCCATCTCCCTGAACAGTTCCGCAATTGCAATGGTCTGTTCCTTATTATAATTGGAAACGCCCACATAAAGCGCCTTGCCGCTCCTCACAATCCCGTCCAGCGCCCTTGCGGTCTCCTCCAGAGGCGTTTCGGGGTCGGGCCTGTGGTGATAATAAATATCTACATAATCCAGTCCCATTCTTTTCAGGCTCTGATCCAGGCTTGCCACCAGATATTTCTTACTGCCCCAGTTCCCATAAGGCCCGGGCCACATATCATAGCCCGCCTTGGTGGAGACCACCATTTCGTCTCTGTAGGCCCCAAGCCCTTTCTCCAGGATCCGTCCGAAGTTTTCCTCCGCCGCGCCGGGTTCGGGACCGTAATTGTTTGCCAGGTCAAAATGAGTGATGCCGTTGTCAAAAGCCGTATGGCACATTGCCTGCATGGTCTCAAAGTTCCCGTTGGAACCAAAATTATGCCATAATCCCAAAGAGACCGCGGGAAGCATCAGACCGCTGTTCCCGCAGCGGTTATATCGCATTTCATCATAACGCGTTTCACTTGCCAGATACATAGTTTTGTAACCTCCTGTCCTCGTTCTGTGACTGCTTTATATATTTTTAACACAAAACGGGATAAAGGTCAATGTCCTGTCCTCCTCCTGCTGATCTTACTGAACCACGCGTAATACCCTATGAAGAGCCCGCTGGTCACCACCCAGGTCAGAGGATAGCTGAACATGATGGTATAGATATCCGGCCTCATGGGCACCGCGAACATGATCCAGAGGACACGGATCACACAGATCCCGCCCAGGCAGATCAGCGTGGGGATCCAGCAGTCACCCACACCCCGCAGTGCGCCGGACATGATTTCTATGATGATATAAGTGACATAGACGGGCACCAGGAACCGGGTCATGGCCAGACCGATCCTGAGCACTTCCTCGTCCGTGGTAAAGAGCCTGCAGATGAACGGCGCACCGTAATACAATACCAGCGACACGAAGACTGTGGCTCCAAGGCTCATATACAGGCAGGTGCGGATCCCTTTCCGCACTCTCTCCAGTTTCCCCGCGCCGAAATTCTGCCCCACAAAGGTGGTGACCGCGATGCCAAACGAGTTGATGGTCATCCAGAAGATGCAGTCCAGCTTCGAGTATGCTGTCCATGCCGCTACCGTGTCTGTCCCAAGAGCGTTGATGGCGGACTGGATGATGATGTTGGAAAGGCTGTACATGACCGACTGCAGCCCCGCCGGAAAGCCAATCCTGATGATCCTCTGGAGCATCCTGCGGTCCAGGCGGATCTCCCGCAGTTCCAGATGGTGCATATCATCCGTCCGCATCAGCACCAGCACCACCAGCGCCGCGCTCATCGCCTGGGAAGAGATGGTGGCGATGGCCGCCCCCGCCACGCCCAGCCTGCAGACCACGATGAACACCACATCCAGCACGATATTGGTGAAGCAGCTGATGATCAGGAAATACAGGGGACGCCTGGAATCCCCCACCGCCCGCAGGATGCCCGCGCCCACATTGTAGATCAGGTTCCCTATCACGCCCAGGAAATAGATGCGGATATAGAGGATTGCCAGATCCAGCACCTCCGCCGGGGTGTCCATGGCGCTTAAAATAGCAGGCGCCGCCACAAGACCGACTATCATCAGGAACAGTCCCGCCGCCAGGCAGAAAGCGATCGCCGTATGTACCGCGTATCCCACCATCTCCCTGCGCTTTGCCCCGTAATATTGGGAAATGATCACCGTGGCGCCGCTGGACAGTCCCACGAAGAATCCCACCAGCAGATTGATCACTGTGCCCGTGCTGCCGCCTGCCGCCGACAGCGCTTCCTTTCCCACGAAACGCCCCAGGATCATGGCATCCGCCGCATTATATAATTGCTGAAAAAATGTACCGAACAAAATAGGGAAAAAGAACAGGAGCAGCTGTTTCCAGATCACTCCCTCCGTTATCTCGTTCTTTTCCGCCGCTTTCCCTGAAATTGTCTTCTCTTCCATATCCCTCACCTGAAAAGCTTTCTCTTTTGCCTTTCCCTAAGGGAGTATATGCCGCATTGGAGCGTATGTCAAGGGTCATATGTCGGGAAAAGCCCCCGGAGATCAAAATCTCCAGAGGCTTCCTATTCTCATGTACATCCTATTTTCTACTCCACATCCTGCAAGGCCGCGAAATCTTCCTCGCCGGTGCGGATCTTGACTACCTTATCCACATTATAGACGAAGATCTTGCCGTCGCCGATATGCCCGGTATACAGAGCCCTCTTTGCGGCGGCGATCACTTCCGCTACAGGAATCTTGCTGACCACCACTTCCACCTTGATCTTGGGAAGCAGGGTAGCGTCCATCTCCACGCCTCGGTACATCTCTCCCGCGCCTTTCTGGATGCCGCAGCCCATCACATTGGTAACGGTCATGCCCGTCACCCCCAGGTCGTTCATGGCTTTTCTCAGGGTATCATAACGGTTCATCTTGGCAATGACCACAACCTTATAGATACCGGAAGCGGACACGGAAGGCACTTCCACAACAGGGACTGCCGCCGCTTTCTTCGTCTCGGAAGCGGCGTCATACTCGCTTTCCCCAAGGTCAGTGTTCTCATTCACATCCATAACGCCGCCGGAAACGTCTATGATGGAGAATCCCGCATATGCGGACGCCAGGCCGTGCTCCTTGGAATCCAGACCCACGATCTCTTCCTCCTCAGTGACACGCAGTCCGATCACTGCTTTGATTGCAAAGAATACAAGAGTGATCGTGACCGCCGTCCATGCCGCCACGGAGACAAATCCCAGAAGCTGTAAGCCCAGCAGCTTCACACCGCCGCCATAGAACAGGCCCACAAGCTGATTTCCCGCTCCGTCCGCAATGGAATATCCGGGCGCGGAGGGTGTGGCGAACAGGCCTACTGCAATGGTTCCCCAGATACCGTTCATGCAGTGCACCGCCACAGCGCCCACGGGGTCGTCGATCCGCAGCTTGTAATCCAGAAGCCATACACCAAATACCACCAGCAGACCGGCCACGGCGCCGATCACGATGGCGCCAAAGGCATCCGTCACATCACAGGGCGCGGTGATCGCCACCAGACCCGCCAGGGAAGCGTTCAGACACATGGAAACATCGGGCTTGCCATACTTGATCCAGGTGAAGATCATACATACCACCGTAGCCACCGCGGGAGCGATCGTAGTGGTCACGAACACGGAACCCAGCTGTTCCACGCTGGTACATGCCGCGCCGTTAAATCCATACCAGCCCAGCCACAGGATGAACACGCCAAGGGCGCCTAAGGGAATACTGTGTCCGGGAAATGCGTTGACCTTTGTGATCTTCCCACTCTTGTCTTTGGTGAATTTTCCAATGCGGGGCCCCAGGATCTTGGCGCCGATCAGCGCGGAGATACCGCCCACCATATGGATCGCGCAGGAACCCGCGAAGTCGTGGAAGCCCAGCTGTGACAGCCAGCCGCCGCCCCAGATCCAATGCGCCTCGATGGGATAGATCAGGGCCGATATCACTGCGGAATATACGCAGTAGGATAAAAACTTGGTCCTCTCCGCCATGGCGCCGGATACGATGGTCGCGGTGGTGGCGCAGAATACCAGATTGAATACAAAATTGGACCAGTCAAAGTTCTCGTATGCGGTAAAGATATCAAAGCCAGGCTTACCGATAAAGCCTGCCAGATCCTCCCCCAGCAGCAGTCCGAACCCGATCAGGATGAACACCACCGTACCGATACAGAAGTCCATCAGGTTCTTCATGATAATGTTGCCTGCGTTCTTCGCCCTGGTGAAACCTGTCTCCACCATAGCAAAGCCCGCCTGCATCCAGAACACCAGCGCGGCTCCGATCAGGAACCAGACGCCAAAGATCTGGCTGTTTACAGCGCTCATAATTTCTTCCATAATTTTCTCCTCCTATTCCAGTTCCGTTTCTCCACTTCAGTGCCCCTTGCTCTGAAAGAAATTTTCCGCTGCACAAACCGCAGCTGAAAATTCCTTTCGGGCACTTCCGTTCCGAAACTGTTTTGATTCCAGTTCCGTTTCTCCACTTCAGTGCCCCTTGCTCTGAAAGGAATTTTCCGCTGCACAAACCGCAGCTGAAAATTCCTTTCGGGCACTTCCGTTTCGGGACTGTTTTGATTCCAGTTCCGTTTCTCCACTTCAGTGCCCCTTGCTCTGCACTCCCGTTCCGAAACTGTTGTTAAAAAAAGACGATGCGGCGGCTCTCCCTTACGAAGCCTCTTTGCATCGTCAAAAATGTGCGCTTGCGCACACAGAAAAAGGCACCACGGGGATTACCCATAGCGCCTTTGCTTTACAGATGGAATTGTAGCACCCTGAAAGGAGAATGTCAACCAGGAAATTTAATTTTTCCGTCTGCGCAGAAACTGCGCGATGATACAGGGCAGTAAGATCATTGCACAGCAGCCGGTGACAAGCGCTGCAAATTCCGCAAAACCGGCTGTACTTCCCCTGTACACCCTGCTGATCAAAGGAAGTCCCAGCGTGAGGGCAAGATACCAGAATACAGGCGGTACGCATTTACGCACAAAGGACGCTTTCTCCCCTGTCCTGCCCTGGATCAGTCCGGCAGCCAGACGATAGAGCACCAGCAGCGCCGCAAAATATACCGCCACTCCAATCATGGTGTGAAGCCTGTCCTGCGTCAGCATCCCTCCCATGAGCCCCGCACTTTCCAGATACATGGGAAGATAAATGGCTGTGATGATCCGCAGGCCGTTGACAAATACGGTAAAGATCCATGAGAAAAATGCACTTACCGCGATCCAGCCCAGCCCTCTTGCTTTGGCACGCAACCCGAACCTTGCACCGGATCCCACAGGGAGCGAAGCATCAGGACTGGCCAAAACAGTTCCCTCAGAAGCCGATGCCGTCTTTCCGGATGCCACTCTGTGCACAAACGAAAATACCAGCATTGCAAAGGCTATGATCATAAATCTGACGCCGGAGCAGGATGGCGCGATCACCATGCGCAGGCTGTGGTTCACATAGCCTGCGCCGGAAATATAGGTAAAAGGAATCTTGCTCAGAAATTCCACCCAATGCGCGGTAGGCGCCAGGATCCACAGCAGGGAATCACAGTCTGCCTGTCGATAGTAACATTTAAGGCCCAGAATGACAA
The DNA here is from genome assembly GCA_023664345.1 of Lachnospiraceae bacterium. Taxonomy (GTDB): domain Bacteria; phylum Bacillota; class Clostridia; order Lachnospirales; family Lachnospiraceae; genus Acetatifactor. The sequence goes on from JAMPFQ010000001.1 coordinate 256,258, forward strand.
GCGCACTGACCAGATAAAATATGCAGTTTTCACGCAGAAATCCGATCTCTTTCTTGATGTCCATGGGGGTTTTCATTCTGTGCCTTTCATCCCGATGTGTTTTTTCGTTCTCGCAGATCTCCTCTTTATCAAGGCTACCGCCGCCAACGGCAGGATCAGCAGAGCCGTTCCCGGCTCCGAATAAGCCCGATATCCGCCGCCTACGGACAGGCCGGACACTCTCTGGGGCAGAGGAAGCGCCTGATCCACATCCGTGCTCTCGCCCTCCGTGTTCCGGATGGTCTCTGAAACGGCGATAAAAGAAGTATACGGCGTGATCATATCATACTCCAGGCCCAGCTGCGTGATCTCATCCTTTACCGACTCGTCATTTCGGATGCTTCCGTAACCCGCTATCCTGTCCAGATGTGTCCTCGCCCACAGATAACGGGTGGCTTCGCTCTCCGCATCCACCGCCACGCTGTTCACAGGGATCTCCTGCACATAATCCTCTCCGCCTGCTTTACCGGTTATGGTGATGGTTCCGCCGGGCTTGCCGCGCCATTTGCCGAAAAGCACAATGGGCTGGGAGGCATACAGGATGGAGGGAACGGCAGGTTCCACATCATAGACGTCAAAACCCCGGTAAACGATGGAAATATCGGTGAGCAGAGGCGCCTCTATATAAGTCCGGAAGTTGGCTGCGGATTCCGCCGCGTCCTCACTGTCCGTCACAATAAAGGATTCTCCCAGCCCGCATCCGGCGATCTGCCTGATCAGGTAGTCGTTGACCGAACTTCCGATACCGAAAGAAAAAAAGCTTGCACTGCCCATGCTGTCGGTAATGTAGGAAACGATCTCGCTTTCATTGGAAATATATCCGTCCGTGATGATCACTACGCTCCGTGCCGCGTCGTCCTCTTTCGGTATGGAGACAGCGTCTTCCAGCGCCGGAAGCAGAGAGGTCCCTCCGCCGCCTTCCTGTTCATCGATGAACCTTAGAGCCTCTTTGATATTCTGCGCAGTCGCCGGAAGCGAAGCAGGTGAAAGCAAGGTGGATTCGTTTGCAAACAGGATCAGGTTAAAAGTATCCGTCTCGTTCAGGTTTGATACCAGATCCCGGATCAGATCCTTAGCCGTGTCCAGAGGATAACCGTACATGGAGCCGGATACATCCAGCACAAAGATATATTCCCTGGGCGGAATGTCCTCCGCCTCAAACCGCTCCGGCGGCTGGATCGTCAGCATGAAGAAATTTTCCGCTGCCCCGTTCGCAGCCTGTCTGCCGGAAAGCGCCAGGCCGCTCTGGATCTCCTCCCCGGTCAGCTTATATTTTAAGATAAAATCCCTGTTCCCTGCGTAATCATCGGAATCCGCCAGCGTGACCTGAGCGGTGGACGCATCGGGCCTGTCGATCCGGATGGCATGGGATTTGCTTGTAACCTCCGCAATGGGAACTCCTGTGGAAAGGTTCACGGTAATGTTATAGTCTCCGGGAGGCGTGGCGCCGCCCGCCAGATAAGGACTGGACACCCAGCTGTCGTCAGAGTCTCCACTGCCATCGCCGTCACCGCCGGAGACGACAGGAGGCGCATAGCGGGGGCCCACCACCGTGGGAAAGATAAACTCATAAATATTTTCCTTGGGTGTGATCAGTTCCGTGTAATGCAGTTCTATGCTGACCACATCGCCGGGCATGATATTTGCCACATCCATCGTGAACACATTGGGACGCTTCTGTTCCATCAGGGAAGCGCTCTTTCCCTCGCTCTTGGCTTCTTCGTACTCTTCTTTCGCTTCTTCTTTCTCCTTGATCTGGGCAGTGATCCTCTCATTGCCGATCACCATCGTCATACCATGGATAACAACATCGGAAGAAGTAGGAAATACATAATTGGCATTGATAGGTGTATCGCCCTCGTTTACATAAGTCTGAGCCACATAGATCTCAGCGATCATGCCGTTGATGTTTGCGGTCACATCTGTTGACCTTAAAGGGAAATGTTCCACGGATGAAGCATCATCCCCCGTGCCCTGGATGATAAAATAGGGCGCAAGGATCTCCTCCTCGTTTTCCTCGGCATTGCCGCTGTTCGTACCGTTTTTCCCCGCCGCCCAGGCAACCGGGCAGCTGGACAGGAAGAGCAGGAGCGCCAGGATACAGCATATCCATTTCCTCCCCTGTCTCAGGATGCTTTTTTCTCTCATACTGTTCATTGTGGAACCTCCTTGGAATATCACCGTCGATGCGCTGACTTCTTATTTCAAGGATCATCATAAAATGGCAATGCACAAAAAGTGCATCAGAATTTCCACATATTGGCATCAGAGTTCGATCATTTTTGCATCATTTTGAGGGAGGAGGGGTCATTGCTCTATATTGCTCCAAATACACAGAAAAATTACAATGCTGACAGACAGAATTATTATCTGCTTTTATGTACTCCCAGCTCTCCTCATAAGTTCCATTCACAGTGAACGCACTTTCACACATCAATTTCAGGAACCCCTTTGGGTCTTCTGCATATTGGTCTTCAAATCGATCCGCAAACTGATTCTTGTCTTCTTGATCCATGTTGGCCTTTCCATGAAGCACATGATCCATATTAGAAGAAAAATAAAATACATGGTAAGGCACTGTCTTTAATACAGATGATATCTCCAGCATTCTTTCAATGATCGCTCTTTTTTGATGATTTCGGCTAACTATGTTATCAACATTTTTTGTCTTTATCCCATCATCAAAATATTGCGTTTCCTCCACATCAGCGTAAGTAACAGAACTGTCGTCTATGAAAGCGCCATCTGTATCGATAATATGGACAACTTCCATAAAATGTTCCGGCTTTAAATGGTATTTATCCTTAAATGACTTTACTATCTTTCCGATCTCGGTACAGATCTTAAATTCATTCATACCATTTTTTGAGGTGATATCACCCTCTGTGATCTGAAAACTGACCTCATTAGAATTTATTATCTTGCGAAGGACACTTTCAAGACAGGTTTTATCATTTATGCCTTCCACAATAAACAGCACAACCTTTTTTCTAGCCATTTAAATCACCACCTGCTTTTCTAAATGCTCTTCTTATCGCGCTTTGGCTGGTAGGCTCGTAGACACACTCATCCTGACCTCCCAATAAAATATCCTGATAATAAACATCTCGCAGATTATTTGACCCTTTTACGTTTTTAAAACGTATATATCTATTATCTTCATTGGTCGTAGAAAACATTACGTTCCTCTTATCCAGAACTTCAAGAGGACGCAGATTGTGCGAAGTAAACATCAACTGCCCTTTTGCATTCTCCTGCAGAACACTCAATATCTCACCTAAGAGATATTCAAATACGCCGGAATCCAGTTCATCGATCGCAACTGTCACAGAATCATCATTATACATTTCAATAAGGCTGTACAAAACATATATCAGTTTTTTGATCCCATCAGACTCATATCTCAAGGGCACTTCTTTCTCTCCCCGCACCGAGAGAAGTTCGATGATAACAGATCTCTCTCCTTTTTCATCCGTTCGGATCCCCCTATTTGCCACTTTGAGTGACATATTCGGGATGATCTCGGCAATAACACCACCAATGACCATAAATCTTTTTTGGATCATATCGTATATATCCTGGGGCACATCTGTTTCATCTGTGAGTTTTATCCTTACAACTATATACTTAAATGATTTATTTTTCTCATCGATCGAGCAGAAAGACATCGGCAAAACAATATTGGCATTGACAACACTGGCCTGAACATTACTTAAAACGAATAGTTTTGCAACACCAAACAATTGAACGGAATCCAGAATATATACCAGTTCATCCGAGAATCCCTGACGTTCTCTGATATTTTTTACGCGAGCGGCTGAAAAAATAAACGAAGAACCTATTTTGTAAACGGCATTTTTTAAATAGCGAAGTTCATCTGCAAGTGTTTTATCCTTGCTGATAAAATCTTTATATCTGACATCCGGTCCAAAAACATTTTCCGAACCTTCCTCATACGAATACTCAATTATACTGCTGTACCGATTTCCCTTTTCCCCATTTACACACTTATACTGTAATATTTCGCGTGAAACAAAAACAGGAAACTCCGCCAGATCATTTTCTTCATTCATTGCCTCCATATCGGGGATCACATCTTCTTTGTTTTTTCTTTTGATTTCGACAAAGTATCTGACAAGAAATCTTCCATATGTCTCACTTTCCAAACTGAAATCATATTCAATCTTTGACGATCGTTCGCCGATGCGCACAAATCGATCCATGTCTTTCCACAGACGTCGTCCGCTCAGCAATTGTTTCAAAACCTCCATAGCAAATATCAACGTAGTCTTCCCTGATCCATTCTGACCATAAATTCCCAATATATCAGACTGAGTTCCAAATATGTCATCACACATATTACAGGAAAAACGGATCTCGCCATGACCTACATTTTTAAGGCCATCGATTGTGACCTTTTGCAACCTACATCTGAACATTTTTTTATTCATCCTATCATCCTCCAAGCATATCTTATTTATACTACACTTCACCGTTTTCGTCAATCTATTTTCATTTTTGAAATTTTTTATTCCTTTTTCTAATCTGAATCCTATATATTATGATGCACAGCTTTCTCTAAATCTATTCCATCCCGGAAGAAATATCTTACCTGTGTATGATCTTATCAAATCCCACATAGAAAGACCGCAGGAAAAGCTTTCGCCTTTCCTGCGGTTCTGTATTGTCCGTCAAACTGTGTTTCCGTTCTAACGCCGTCCTGTCATTAGCCAAGCAGGGACAGAACGCCCTGGTTTGCCTGGTTAGCCTGTGCAAGCATTGCCTGGCCAGCCTGTGCAAGGATGTTGTTGTTCGCGTACTTGACCATCTCCGTAGCCATATCCGTATCACGGATCAGGGATTCAGCGGATGTGGTGTTCTCCACAACATTGTCCAGGTTGTTGATGGTGTGCTCCAGACGGTTCTGGATTGCGCCAAGGTCGGAACGCTGCTTGGATACCTGCTTTAACGCCTCGGAAATGGTATCGATCGCTGCGGTCGCCGTATCCTCAGAGGATACGTCCAGACCCTTAACTCCGATCCCTGCCGCGCTCATGCTGGCAATCGTAACCTCGATCTTGTTGTTGTCCGTGGAATCAGCGCCTACATGGAGACTGAACACCAGGTCTTCATTGACGGTATCCTTGTTGGTATACTTTGTAAGGTCAGTTACCTTATCCTTGCCTGCCTTGTCGGTATACAGTTCCGCTCCGTCCTCAATGTCAGCCGCTGCAACAGCCTTGCCGTCCTTATTGTACAGCTGAGCCTTTTCTGTGGTCTCGGGGGTGTAGGTGTAGTCATCCGCTCCAGCAGGAGTAGCCGCATCCTGATATACTTTCTTGCCCGCACCCAATGCTGCGGTCAGACCTGCATTGTCCAGCTTATTGCCGTCTGCATCATAAACTTCCTTGTCAGCAGCTATTTCATAAGTGGAAGTCTTTGTATACTCTGTTCCTTCGGTTGCGGTTACAGTTGTAGGATCCTTGGTGTAGCACTGGGTAGGGTCAAAAGTATCAGCAACTGCCCCTATCCCATGCCTTGTTCCATCCAAGTCATATAAAACCTTTGTGATCGCATAGTTGCCAGTACCACCGGATGTATCCAAATCACCAGCAACACCTTTCACTAATGCCTCCGTAAATACACCGTCACCTTCTGCTGCTCCTTTAAGAGTTGTTGCAGTAAGCTTGTTTCCGTCTTTGTCGAACACATCTGTTCCATCTACCAGCGCATACGCTGCGGTCTCCGTATAGTCCGTGTTTTTTACCGCCTCTGTAGGCTGAGTGGTGAAAAACTTTGCGTTCTTATCAGCCTCCAGAGCCGTTTTCAGTGCATCTGCATCCGCAACCTGCGCACCAGTCGCATCATACAAAGTAACTCCGTCTTTAATCGTTGCGCTTGCAGGCGTGGTAACCTTCTTATAGGAATACACATCCTTGGTTCCCGCATCCTCGTCACCTTTCAGCAGATAGATCTCGTTGAACTTGGTGGTCTCGGATACACGGTCGATCTCATCGATCAGGGCATTGATCTCGCTCTGGATATAGCTTCTGTCGTCCTCGCTGTTGGTTCCGTTAGCGGACTTTACTGCCAGTTCGTTCATCCTCTGGAGCATATCATGAACTTCTGTCAACGCGCCCTCTGCGGTCTGCACTGCGCTGATGCCGTCCTGTGCGTTGGTGGAAGCCTGAGTAAGGCCTCTTACCTGCTTTCTCATCTTCTCGCTGATCGCCAGGCCTGCTGCATCGTCAGCCGCGCGGTTGATCTTGTAACCGGAAGAAAGTTTCTCGGTGGACTTTGCCTGTGACTTGGTCGTCAGACCGAGCATCCTGTTAGAGTTCATTGCTGTTAAGTTGTGCTGTACTACCATAATTTACCTCCTTGGTCTCCGGAACCGTGCACATCCTTTTGCGACAGTTCCTTACCTGGTGCAAATCCGTTTGCACCGGTGTTGAAATGTTTACCTGTTGCTTATATAATGACCGGATGGTCCTGCCCCGCTGCCGGGCCCTGACAGCAGCGCCGGGCCGTCCGGTTATTACCTTATTTGTTGGCTTACCTGCTCCCCGCGTTTCCGCGGGTGATGATGATTCTGGGATTTTTCAGCGTTCCGGGGGCTTTCCCTTTCTCTGTGGACTCTGTTTTCCCTGTTTCCGCCTTTTCCATGGGAATCCCCGCTTTTTCGGGCTTTGTTTTCCTGGCGTCTTTCCTCACATATTTCTCCGGATGCTCTTCCTCCGCATAATATTTTGGAAGTTTCGCCCTTTCCTCCGGATCCGTGATGTTCCTCTCCAGCACGGTGCTCCTGACGATGTTCTTGTCCCTGGGGGCGTCCACCATGATCCTCAAGTGCTTCCCCGTCCCGCCGAGGAACACCAGCTTGATGTCCTCGCCGATCATCAGATATTCTTCCGTGCTCACTGTCAGTCTTAACATGCTCAACCTCCTTGTCGCTCTCAGCGATCCCTGCCTGTTTCGAATACAACACTTTGTTAAGAAGTGTTGCATT